>OZ244919.1:0-1540000 GCA_965221845.1 Paracoccaceae bacterium | reverse complement strand
ACCACGCCGCCTCGCCAGAGGCGGCGAAGCCTGTCCGGGCGTTCGTCCGGGCAGGCGGGATAGCATGCTCTTGATCCAGGCCTCCGCCTCCGGGCGGCGGTCGTCGGAAGAAGCCTGTCTTCTTCTGGATCAAGTCAAGCGCGAAAAGGGCGTTTGGTGAATGCCTTGGCAGCAAGAGGCGATGAAGGACGTGATACTCTGCGATAAGCCTGGGGGAGCCGAGAATAGGCATTGATCCCGGGATTTCCGAATGGGGCAACCCACCTGACAGTTCGCTATTGAGAGCCCCCGGTTCTCGATAGCAGGCTGGAACAGGTACTGAAGACCTGAACACATAGGGTTTTTAGAGCGAACCCGGGGAACTGAAACATCTAAGTACCCGGAGGAAAGGAAATCAACAGACACTCCCCTAGTAGTGGCGAGCGAACGGGGACCAGCCGAGCCTTGAATGTGACCAGAACAAGCTGGAAAGCTTGACCGTAGCGGGTGACAGTCCCGTATGGGAAGCATGAAGGGACGCATCAAGTAGGGCGGGACACGTGAAATCCTGTCTGAAGATCGGGGGACCACCCTCGAAGGCTAAGTACTCCTTGCTGACCGATAGCGAACCAGTACCGTGAGGGAAAGGTGAAAAGCACCCCGACGAGGGGAGTGAAACAGTACCTGAAACCGGATGCCTACAAGCAGTCGGAGGGACCTCGAGTCCTGACGGCGTACCTTTTGTATAATGGGTCATCGACTTGGTCTTGCGAGCAAGCTTAAGCCGTTAGGTGAAGGCGCAGCGAAAGCGAGTCTTAATAGGGCGAACGAGTTCGCGGGACCAGACCCGAAACCGAGTGATCTAGGCATGGCCAGGCTGAAGGCAAGGTAACACTTGCTGAAGGGCCGAACCCACATCTGTTGAAAAAGATCGGGATGAGCTGTGCCTAGGGGTGAAAGGCCAATCAAACTCGGAGATAGCTGGTTCTCCGCGAAATCTATTTAGGTAGAGCGTCGACTGAATACCCCCGGGGGTAGAGCACTGGATGGGTAACGGGGCCCCACAGGCTTACTGATCCTAACCAAACTCCGAATACCGGGGAGTACTGGTCGGCAGACACACGGCGGGTGCTAACGTCCGTCGTGGAGAGGGAAACAACCCTGACCTACAGCTAAGGCCCCCAATTCGTGGCTAAGTGGGAAAGCATGTGGGACGACCAAGACAACCAGGAGGTTGGCTTAGAAGCAGCCATCCTTTAAAGATAGCGTAACAGCTCACTGGTCTAATCAAGTTGTCCTGCGGCGAAGATGTAACGGGGCTCAAGCCACGAGCCGAAGCTTAGGGCAGCGCAAGCTGCGGTAGCGGAGCGTAGTGTGACATGGCTCATTTCCTCCTTGCCGGGTTCGCCCGGATTGGAGGGAGCGGGTCTTCGGTGAAGCCGGGGCGCGAGCCATCCGGTGGAGAGATCACTAGCGAGAATGATGACATGAGTAGCGACAAACAGGGTGAGAGACCCTGTCGCCGAAAGTCCAAGGGTTCCTGCTTAAAGCTAATCTGAGCAGGGTGAGCCGGCCCCTAAGGCGAGGCCGAAAGGCGTAGTCGATGGGAACCAGGTTAACATTCCTGGGCCAGGAGGATGTGACGGATCGCGGAAGTGGTCGGCCCTTATCGGATTGGGCCGGCGGCCTGGCGGTTCCCGGAAATAGCCCTCCATCAGACCGTACCCCAAACCGACACAGGTGGACTGGTAGAGAATACCGAGGCGCTTGAGAGAACGATGTTGAAGGAACTCGGCAAAATGCCTCCGTAAGTTCGCGAGAAGGAGGCCCGGTCGGTGGGCAACCACTGGCCGGGGGCACAAACCAGGGGGTGGCGACTGTTTACTAAAAACACAGGGCTCTGCGAAGTCGCAAGACGACGTATAGGGTCTGACGCCTGCCCGGTGCCTGAAGGTTAAAAGGAGGGGTGCAAGCCCCGAATTGAAGCCCAGGTAAACGGCGGCCGTAACTATAACGGTCCTAAGGTAGCGAAATTCCTTGTCGGGTAAGTTCCGACCTGCACGAATGGCGTAACGACTTCCCCGCTGTCTCCAACATCGACTCAGCGAAATTGAACTGCCTGTCAAGATGCAGGCTTCCCGCGGTTAGACGGAAAGACCCCGTGCACCTTTACTACAGCTTCAGACTGGCATCAGGCATGCGATGTGCAGGATAGGTGGTGGGCTTTGAAGCGGGGACGCCAGTCTCCGTGGAGCCGCCCTTGAGATACCACCCTTCGCCTGCTTGATGTCTAACCGCGGTCCGTCATCCGGATCCGGGACCCTCTGTGGCGGGTAGTTTGACTGGGGCGGTCGCCTCCCAAAGAGTAACGGAGGCGTGCGAAGGTTGGCTCAGAGCGGTCGGAAATCGCTCGTTGAGTGCAATGGCAGAAGCCAGCCTGACTGCGAGACTGACAGGTCGAGCAGAGTCGAAAGACGGCCATAGTGATCCGGTGGTCCCGCGTGGAAGGGCCATCGCTCAACGGATAAAAGGTACGCCGGGGATAACAGGCTGATGGTGCCCAAGAGTCCATATCGACGGCACCGTTTGGCACCTCGATGTCGGCTCATCTCATCCTGGGGCTGAAGCAGGTCCCAAGGGTACGGCTGTTCGCCGTTTAAAGAGGTACGTGAGCTGGGTTTAGAACGTCGTGAGACAGTTCGGTCCCTATCTGCCGTGGGTGCAGGATACTTGAGAGGAGTTGCCCCTAGTACGAGAG
The DNA here is from genome assembly GCA_965221845.1 of Paracoccaceae bacterium. Lineage (GTDB taxonomy): Bacteria > Pseudomonadota > Alphaproteobacteria > Rhodobacterales > Rhodobacteraceae > JAJEFO01. Next base: position 1,537,263 of record OZ244919.1, on the reverse strand, counting down.
GACCGGGGTGAACGATCCACTGGTGGACCTGTTGTGGCGCCAGCCGCAGTGCAGGGTAGCTATGATCGGAAAGGATAACCGCTGAAGGCATCTAAGCGGGAAGCCCCCCTCGAAACAAGGTATCCCCGAGGGCCGTGCAAGACCAGCACGTCGATAGGCCGGATGTGCAAGCGCAGCAATGCGCTCAGCTGACCGGTACTAATTGCCCGACAGGCTTGATTTGATCCAGAAGCGGACTGGTTCGATCAGGAGCATGCCCCCTGACTTGGATGCTGAAAGCCCCTCTGGCTTGGTGGTCATAGCGCATGCAAAACACCCGATCCCATCCCGAACTCGGCCGTTAAGTGCTGCAGCGCCGATGGTACTGCGTCTCAAGGCGTGGGAGAGTAGGTCACTGCCAGGCCTGACGGGCTTTCAGCGTGTCTCTATGGCGATGGCGCGGTGCACCCGTCGCGCAGCGCGGTCACTCTCCTGCCGAACCGGTGATTCTGCGCGCGCGCCCGGGCCTCCGTCCCGTCTCTGCGTCTCCGTGACGGGCGCTGCGGATGCGCGTGACGTCGGCCGGGATGCATCCGGACTTGCATGTCGTCAAGCCGCGGACTTCAACACGAGCCGGCCGGGCGGGAGTCCCGGCAGGCGGAGAACGGCCTTGGCGCAAAGAACCGAGACCCGGATCGCGGTGGCCGGAGCCGGCCTGGCCGGACGAGGGCATGTCGAGACGGTGTCCAGGGCCGCCCGGCTTGACGCCGTCATCGACCCTGACCCGGAAACGTCCCGCATCGCCGAGAGGCATGGCGCGGACTGGCATCCGGACCTGGCCGGGTACTTGCGGTCAGGGCGTCCGGACGGCGTGATCGTCGCCACGCCGAATCACCTGCATCAGCCGCTCGCCACGGCCTGCCTGAAGGCCGGCGTCCCCGTTCTGGTCGAAAAGCCGCTGGCCGACGGCGTCGCCGGGGCGAGATCGCTCGTGCAGGCGGCCGGGGAGACGGGCGTGCCGGCGCTCGTCGGCCACCATCGCCGCCATTCGCCCGTTGCCGAAGCGGCGCGCGACGTCATCGCGGGCGGTCGCATCGGTCGCGTGGTCGCCGTCAACGCCATGTTCTGGCTTAACAAGCACGATGGCTACTTCAATTCCGAATGGCGCGCGAGGGCCGGGGGCGGACCGATCCGCATCAACCTGATTCATGACATCGACCTGCTGCAGCACTTCTGCGGGCCGATTACGTCAGTCCAGGCAAGGAGCGCGCACCATGCGCGCGGCCTTGAGGTCGAGGACACAGGCGCAATGATCTTCGAGTTCGCCTCCGGAGCGCTTGGCACTGCCTCGGTCTGCGACGCGACGTCGGCCCCCTGGAGCTGGGAGATGACCGCCGGCGAAAACCCGGTCTACCCTCGGACGGACCAGTCCTGCTACCAGGTCGCCGGGACGACCGGCGCCCTTTCGGTTCCCGATCTCACCTTGTGGACGCATGCCGGGCCGGAGGGCTGGTGGTCGCCGATCAGGCGGGAACGGATCGCCGTGGCGCATGAGGACCCGATGGAGCGCCAGTTCGAGCATTTCCTCGACGTCGTCCTTTCCGGTGCGGCGCCTTTGGTCACGTTCGAGGACGGACTTCGCAACATCGAAGTCATTGACGCCATCATGGCCGCCGCGGAAGGCGGCGGTGCCGTGGAGGTCGTCCGCTCCGCCCGGGCCGTCTGACGACGAGCGGTGCCGCCGCCTGCCGGGCCTGTTCCGGCCTGCCCGTGATCCGGCCACGGACAGGCGGCATCCTTGGAGGGAATGAAGCTGGCTCCGATCGTCGCGGGCCGACCGTGCGAAGATCACGTCGTGCCTGTGCGGAGCCCGCAATGGCGACAACGCCCAGTGGGCGCGGCCGGATGCCGCGGTCCATGCCACCCTCGGCAACCTCGGCCCGCAAGTCCGTCCGGGTCCATGCCTGGCTCAAGGACCATCCCGACTGTCCCTCCCACTTCATGCCGGCGGCCGGGACGGACGCGGTGGAGGGGCTCTTCTCGAAACCGTCCCGGCAGCGGCTGAAGAACGCCGTCTTCAACTCCCTCGACGCGAGCATCGCGGCTGTCGAGGGATGCATTGACACCACGACGACCACGACGCCCGGCCCTTCCGCTGGAGCCGGGACCCCGACGACCTCGTCGCGTCGTGGAAGCGGGGCCACCGGAGGCTGCAGGAAGAACATGCATCTGCATAAAATGAACCGCTAGATTGATTCGCCCTCGACCTTTCTTTCAAGGCGCATGATGGCGTCTGACAGCCCCTCGCGGTTGGGGATCAGCCCCTTCACGGCGCGCAACGCCTCGAGGGCATGCTCCGGGCGCCCGACTTCCTCAAGAATGGCCGCAAGACCGCTCATCGCGCCGAAGTGCCTGGGGTTGAGCCTCAGGGTCTCCTGTATGTCTGACAGCGACTGGCCGAACCGGCCGACCTGAAAGAACACCGTGGCCCGGGCGTTGTATCCCTCGGCAAAGCCGGGCGCGTGGTCCACCAGTGCCGAGAAGTGCTCGATCGCCAGCCGGAAGTCGCCCTCCGCATGTGCCTTGCGTCCGCGCTCCAGAAGCAGATCCATTGCCTGCGAGCCCGACCGTGACCAGATCTGGTTAATCCGCCTTTCGATCCGCCGGGTGGCTTCCGGGCTTGCGCCTTGCAGGCCCGCGAAGAGCGAATCAAGCTCCGCGTCGTCCGCAAGGGTCGGGAAAGGCAGCAGGAGGCAAGCCGCGACGGCCGCCGCGAACAGGGGGTTGAGGTGCGAGCGTGGAGTGCGCATGCATCCATCCTAACCCGCTGGCGGACGGATTCGAGCCCAGACACGTTGAAGTGAGGCAAGGACAGATGAGCGACATGGTCAGCGAGGCGGTCACGATGCTGAACTCCAGGCTCGAAGGGGGGTTTGACGGCACGGCGAAGTTCGTCATCGAGGACGAGGGATCGATCCTGCTGGACGATGGCGGCGCACGGGCCGGTGATGGCGAGGCGGGCGTGACTCTGACGGCCGATGCCGGCACGTTCCGTGACATCCTTCAGGGCGCGCTGGATCCGACGGCCGCCGTCGTGTCCGGAAGGCTGAAGGTCGAAGGTGACATAGGCGTGGCGATGAGGCTGGCGCCGGCACTTGCCTGACCATGGGGGAATCGCGTTTCCCGCATTCTCCGGGCGCGCCTGCCGTCGCACGGCCAGGCGGAAGGGCGCGCAGGGGCGGCTCCCTGCCCGGGCCCGGCCCATGCGCTCCGGGCGCGGCGCGATTCATGCCGCAAGGACGCTTTCGCGGAGCCCGGCCGGCGTCGCTGCCTCGCGCGCCCCGTCGCGTCGGGGGAGGACGTGGCGGAAAGGCGGCAATTGCGGCCGTTCAGGAATTCAGCATCGGGCCAAGGGGTCGGCCGGCAAGCACGTGCATGTGAAAGTGCGGGACTTCCTGTCCGCTGTCCGGGCCGGAATTCGCAATCAGCCGGTAGCCGGCGCCGTGATCGGGCGTCACGCCGATCTCGCGGCAGACGCGGCCGAGCGCGCGCCAGAAGTCGGCGACCTCGTCATTGCTCGCCTCTGCGGCGAAGTGGTCCGCGTTCACGTACCGGCCCTTGGGTATGACGATGACGTGATGCGGCGCCTGGGGCGCGATGTCCTTGAAGGCCAGCGTATGCTCGGTTTCCTCGACCGTCATGCTGGGAATCTCGCCGCGCAGGATTTTCGCGAAGATGTTCTGGTCGTCGTAGTCGTAGGCCATTGGCGTCCCCGGCTGGAGTTGGCGGCTTCCGGTGCAGGCGCTGCCTGCGCCCCGACCGGCGCCCTCATGGTCGCCCGGTCGCCGAACGGCCGGGCGTGGCCGCCCTTGTAGACCGAATCGCCTCGCTCGCGAAGCCTTGAATCAAGACTGCGTCCCGGACGGCGACGGCCCGGCACGCCGCGAATCGCGCCCGCAGCGGGTCGCGCCGCGTCCGTCCGCGGAGAGGCCGGTCGCGACCTGGCCTGACCGGTTTCACGCCGAAATCGCCGGAACAGGCGGCGGGATTCCGCAATTTGCGGCCAGGCGGGGCCATCTGGATGTTTCGCAGTGCAGCCATTCTGTCTATAGTCTGCCGTGGTCGCGGTTCCCGGGACCGGCCGCAATGCGCATAGGGACGAAGATGACACGATCAGAACTGGTGCAGAAGATCGCCGACGAGAACCCCCATCTGTACCATAGGGATGTCGAACGTATCGTCAGCACCATTTTTGAATCAATCATCGGCGCGATGTCGCGGGGCGACCGGGTGGAACTCAGGGGTTTCGGCGCGTTTTCCGTGAGGAAGCGGGAATCCCGCGTCGGACGCAACCCCAGGACCGGCGAGAGCGTCAGCGTCGACGAAAAGCATGTGCCTTTCTTCAAGACCGGAAAGCTGCTGAGGGACCGCCTGAACGGACGGGCGTGATGCGCGTCGTCCGGCTCGTTTTCCTGATGGCGCTTGCAGCCGTCCTGATCACGGTCGCGCTGGCGAATCGCGGACCTCTCAGCGTGCGCCTGCTGCCTGCCGAAGTCTCGCGCCTTGTCGGATTCGACTGGGAGGTCACACTGCCGACCTTCGTCGTTCTCCTTGCCGCCGGCGTGACGGGACTGACGCTCGGTTTCCTGTGGGAATGGTTGCGCGAGCACAAGCACCGCGCCACGGCCGCCGGCGAACGCAAGGAGCGGCAAAGGCTTGAGCGGAAATTCGGCAGGGGCGGGAACCGTCGCGAACCGGAAGACGATGTCATCGAAATTCTTGAGGGCCGCTGACGCAGGCGGTAGACTCGCCCCATGAAGTCCGCGACGCGCGTGAAGATCTGCGGGCTGTCGACAGCGGACGCCCTGTCGGCGGCGGTAGAATCCGGCGCCGCGTATGTCGGGTTCGTGTTCTTTCCGCCGTCGCCGCGGAACATCGGGCTTTCCGCAGCGCGGGCGCTGGCCGTTGACGTGCCGCCCGGCGTCGCCAAGGTCGCCTTGACGGTGGATGCCGATGACGCGTTCCTCGACGCCCTCACCAAAGAGGTCCCGCTGGACATGCTGCAGCTTCACGGATCGGAACCACCCCGCCGCGTCCGCGAGGTGCGGGACCGCGCAGGCTTGCCTGTCATGAAGGCGATCGGCATTTCGGACGCCGAAGACGTCGAGAGAGTGAGCCCCTACGAGGCGGCAGCGGACCAGATCCTGGTCGACGCCCGTCCGCCGAGGGACGGCAGGCTGCCCGGCGGCAACGGGCTTCCGTTCGACTGGACCCTCATCGCGGGTCGTCGCTGGAGCGCCCCATGGGTGCTGGCGGGCGGCCTCACCCACGAAAACGTGGCTGAGGCGGTTGCCTTGACCGGCGCGCGGCAGGTCGACGTGTCTTCGGGCGTGGAGAGCGCTCCGGGCGTCAAGGATGCCGGTCTTGTCCGGCAGTTCCTGGGCGCGGTGCCATAGCCGCCGTTTCGGATGACGCTCCGGCAAGGGCGGCCGCGCCGACGCGGGCATGTCGCGGCGCCGGCCGAAGCGCCGCCCCGCTACCTTCCGAGGATCCCGTTCAGTATGCCGATGATCATGCGTTCGGCAAGGTTGCCTTGCGGCGTCGGGCCCGGCGCCTGCCGTCCGGGCGCGGCGCTTGCAACGGCGCGCCGGTCCGGCACCGGAAGGCTTCCGGCCGGCAGGCCTTCATGGACGCCAATCATCGTTTCCCTCCATATCTCGGCAGGCAGGCCGCCTCCGGTCACGCCGGTGAGCGGGGTGTTGTCGTCATAGCCCATCCAGACTCCGGCGACGTAGTCCGCCGTGAAGCCGATGAACCATGCGTCCCTCGCCGCCTGCGTCGTGCCGGTCTTGCCGGCGGCAGGGCGATCGGGAAGGCGCGCGCGCGTGCCGGTGCCGGTCTCGATGACGCGGCTCATCATGTAGACGAGCTGGCGGGCGGCCTGTTCGCTGATCACGCGCTCGCTCGCTCCGTCGGCCTGCTCGAGGAGAGGCGCGTCATCGCCCTTGATGCGGAGGTCAAGGAGACCGTAAGGCCTCACTGAGGAGCCGCCGTTCAGGATTCCCGCATAGGCGCCGGTCATGTCAAGAAGGGTCGATTCGGCTGCGCCGAGCGCCATTGCCGGCCCGGCCGCCGCACCCGCATCAATCCCGAATCCTGACGCGACGCGCACGACCGCGTCGCGACCGACGCGCTCGTACACCTTGACGGCCGGAATGTTCAGCGACTCGGCCAGAGCCTCTTCAAGCGTGACGACGCCCCTGTGCTCGCGGGAATAGTTTTCCGGGCACCACTTTCCGGAACCGCGCACGTCAAGGCAGAGCGGCTCGTCCCGGACCCTGACGTCCGGCCTCAGGCCGAGGTCCATCGCCGCACCGTAGACGAACGGCTTGAAGGCCGACCCGGTTTGCCGCTTCGCCTGCACCGCCCGGTTGAACTGGCCCGCGACGCCCTTGACCTTTCGGCCGCCCACCATGGCGCGGACGGCGCCGTCGATGCTCATGACGACGATGGCGGCCTGCGCCTTCGAGCCTTCCCGGACCTTGGTGTCGAAGACGAGCTGCAGCGCCTTGTCCGCGGCCGCCTGAATGTCCCGGTCGAGCGTGGTGCGGACGACGACATCCTCTGTCGTGTTCCGGGTCAGGAACTGCGGGCCAAGATCCATGACCCAGTCCGCAAAGTAGCCGCCGGCCCGGGCGGCCGCGGCCGCCGACAGCCGGGCAGGGCGCGCGCGGGCTTGCGCGGCCTCGCTGGCGGAGAGGTAGCCCTGCTCCTCCATCAGCCGGATGATCGTCGCCGCGCGGTTCCTGCTTCGCTGCAGGTTGGCGGTCGGCGCATAGCGGCTGGGAGCCTTGAGGAGGCCCGCGAGCATGGCCGCTTCCGCCGGCCCGACATGCCGTGCCGAGATGCCGAAATAGCGCTGCGCCGCGGCCTCGAATCCGCGCGTTCCCGCTCCCAGATAGGCCCGGTTCAGGTAGATGGTGAGGATCTCGTCCTTGGAGTAGCGGACTTCCATCGCGAGTGCATAGACGGCCTCCCGGACCTTGCGGCCAATCGTCGTGCGGCGGCAGTCGGCTTCGAATTCGGCCTCGGACATGCCTGTCTCGGGCCGGTAGCGGTTGCCGATGCAGAGCAGCTTCGCGGCCTGCTGCGTGATCGTCGAGCCGCCGTGGCCCCGGAAAGGGCCGCGGCCTTCCTGGAGGTTGATTCGGATCGCGCCGGCGATGCCCAGGGGCGACACGCCGAAGTGACGGTAGTAGCGTTTGTCCTCCGTGGCGATGACCGCGTTCCTGAGATGCGGCGAAACGCTCTCCGGCGTGATCGCGCCGCCGAACTGTTCGCCCCGCCACGCGAAGACGGCGCCGTCGCGGTCAAGGAGCGTGACCGATCCGCGGGAACGCGCGTCCAGGATGTCCTGCAGGGGCGGAAGCGTGGTCGCGTAAATCAGAACCGCGGACGCAAGGGCGATTGCCGCAAGCAGGGACGCGCGCCAGCCAATGCGCCAGGCGATCCGCGCAAGCGCTCGCAGCAGCCAGGCTGCCGGAGCGACCAGAAGGAGCCTGCCCAGATCCGCTCCTGCCCGCCGCTTCGCGCCTGGCCGTGCCGCTCGACGTCGTCCGGCGGCACGTTTCCGTCGCTTCCTGTCCGGCCCGCTCACCTTGCTCGGCGCCCGTCCTGCTTCCTGCCTCCCGTCCAGGATACCATGTCTTGGCCCGGATGTGGAGCGGCATTGCATCATCGGCGGTCGCGACGAGCGGGCTTGCCGCTCACCGGCACCCCTTCAACTGGCCGGATCCGCCCGGCATGGAAATCTGTGCCCGGCACCTTCGCCGGCATGTTTGGCCGGCAGCGGGCGCCTGAAAGGAGGCCTGAATGCCGGAAGTTCACAGAGGGTCCTGCCTTTGCGGGCAGGTTGCCCACGTGGTGCGCGGACCGCCGCGTCCGGTTGTCGCATCTCATTGCAGGCAATGCCGAAAGACGAGCGTGCGTCACGTCGCGGCGACATCAGCGCATCGAGGCGCCGCGGAGAACTCCGGGGAGCCGCGCTGGCACGAATCCTCCGGGGTCGCGCGGCGCGGAGCCGGCGGTTCGGACCTGTTCTGGGCCGGTCCCGGCGAGAACCTGTCGATCCTTGCGGGGACGCCTGGCTGTCCTGCAGGACCGGGAGTGGTCGGGCACATCGATCGCGGCAGACAAGGGCGACCATTGCGAGATCGCCTATGGATTGCCCAGGGCGGACCGCCGCGACCCCAGGCAGACGACGATGATCAAGGCAGGAGCGAAGCCGCCCCTTCAGGCTTCAGGGGCGCGACCCTCCTCTCGATTCCTTCCGGCGCCGAGAGACCGCCAAGGCTGCCGGCGCCAGTGACGCGGTGGCATGGAATCAGGACTGCAATCGGAACTGCGCCGCGGGATTGGCCCGCGGCCTGGACGGAGATGCCAGGTGCCTTTGCCCTCTCCCCGCAGGGGATCTCGCGCAACGCATCGAGGAACTGACGCCGCCTTGGCGACGCTCCGGGAGCCAGCGGCAGGTCGAACGCGGCCAGATGGCCGTCAAAGCAGAGGGCGGGCCGGCGTTCCGCCCCAAGCGTCAGGGGCCAGACGCGTGATCGCGCGGTTTTCGTCTGTCAGGGTCGACGGCCCCATCCGGCTCCTGCATCCCAGGCTGGCATGTGCCAGTCCGCGAAGGGCCCGCTCAGGTGCGTTCGGGCTCATCCAAGCACGGCATTGCAACGGGCGCAGGTTCCCGGATGTGCGTGCGTGCCCACGTCGGGCAGGATCTTCCAGCAGCGCTGGCATTTGCTTCCCCCGGCCTTGTCGAAGAGCACGGCGACGCCAGGCGCCTCGGGCAGCCGGAAGGCCTCCGCCGGTGCGGGATCTCCCGTTATGGAAATGGATGACGTGATGCAGACATCCGCAAGATCCACGGTGTCAAGCGCGTCGCGCAAGCCTGGGTCCTCGACGAAGACGACGGGCGCGGCTTCGAGCGAGGCGCCAATCCGCTTCTCGCGGCGCTGGATTTCGAGCGCGGCCGTCACGACCCGGCGAACCTGGCGGATGCCGGCCCATTTCTCGGCAAGCGGCTCGTTCAGCCAGTCCTTCGGGGTCGCGGGAATGTCGACGAGATGCACGGAGGAGTCCTCGCCCGGGAATCTCTCCAGCCAGGATTCCTCGGCCGTGAAGACGAGAATGGGTGCAAGCCAGGTCGTCAGCCGGTGGAACAGCAGGTCAAGCGCTGTCCGTGCCGCCCTGCGGGCCGGGCTGTCATGGGCGTCGCAGTAGAGCACGTCCTTCCGGATGTCGAAGTAGAATGACGAGAGATCTGAGGTCGCGAATTCGAAGACAGTCCGGAAGACGCCCTGGAAATCGTATGCCGCGTATCGCGCGCGCAGCGCGCGGTCGATCTCTGCCATGCGATGCAGGATCCACGTCTCGAGTTCCGGCATGCCGCCAGGCGCGACGCGCTCCTCCTCCGAGAATTCCGCAAGATTGCCGAGCAGGAAGCGCATCGTGTTCCTGAGGCGCCGGTAGCTGTCAGCGACGCCTTTCAGGATCTCCGGCCCGATGCGCTGGTCGCCGGTGTAGTCGGTCTGGGCGACCCAGAGGCGCAGGATGTCGGCTCCGTACTGCCTGACCACCTCGTCTGGCAGGATCGTGTTGCCGAGAGACTTGGACATCTTGTTGCCCCGCTCGTCAAGCGTGAAGCCATGGGTGAGCACGCCGCGATAGGGCGCCCGCCCTTGCGTGCCGCAGCTCTGCAGCAAGGACGAGTGGAACCAGCCTCGATGCTGGTCTGTCCCCTCGAGGTAAAGGTCGGCGACGCCGTCCTCCGTGCCGTCGGGACGGTCGCGAAGCGCGAAGGCGTGGGTTGATCCGGAGTCGAACCAGACGTCGAGGATGTCGAAGACCTGCTCGTAATCGTCCGCGCTGGCATCGTTGCCGAGAAAGCGTTCCTTGGCGCCGGGCTTGTACCAGGAATCCGCGCCTTCCTTGCCGAATGCGTCGAGGATGCGGGCGTTGACGGCCTCGTTGCGCAGCAGGAAGTCGGGGTCGTCCGGCTTGGCGCCACTCCTGACGAAACAGGTCAGCGGCACGCCCCAGGCGCGCTGGCGCGAGAGAACCCAGTCGGGACGGTCCTTCATCATTGAATGAAGGCGGTTGCGGCCGGAAGGCGGCGTCCATTTGACGTTGTCGATCTCCCTCAGCGCGCGCTCCCGAATCGTCCTGCCATGCGCGTCCTGCCCGTCGCCAACGGGGCGGTCGATGGCCGCGAACCATTGTGGCGTGTTGCGGAAGATGAGCGGCGCCTTCGATCGCCACGAGTGCGGGTAGCTGTGCGTAAGGCGGCCGCGCGCCATCAGCGCGCCCGTCTCGGCGAGCTTGTCGATGACGCGCCTGTTCGCGTCGCCCTCCTTTCCGTCCGGCTTGACGATGACGGCCCCGCCGAAGAACGGTAGATCCTCGCGGAACGAGCCGTCTGGCATCACGTTGTATGTCATAGGCAGGCCGTGCCTCAGCCCGATCTGGTAGTCGTCGTCGCCATGGGACGGTGCGGTGTGCACGAATCCCGTTCCGGCGTCGGCCGTCACGTGGTCGCTGCTCAGGAGCGGGACGTCAAAGTCCCACTCCCCGTTGCCGGCATGGCCCCGGAAGGGGTGCGCGCAGGTGATCGCGCCAAGTTCCGCGGCGCTGACATCCATGAGGCGCCGGTACATCGAGGTCTCGAGACGCGCCTGCGAAAGCGTCGCCTCGGCCAGGTCGTCGGCAATGAGATACAGGTCCCCGGTCCTCGCCCAGCACTCCTCGGGCCGTCCCGTGACCTCGTAGAGACCGTAGCTGATGCCAGGACCGAAGCAGACGGCACGGTTCTGCGGAATGGTCCATGGCGTGGTCGTCCAGATGACGACCTTTGCGCTTTCCAGGCGCGACGCGCGCAGGTCGCCGTCATCGCCCGAAGCCTGCCACGGCCCCGGGTCGCCGTCCGCGGCGGCCGCGCGGCGATCAAGGGCCAGGACGGGGAACTTCACCCAGACGGTATGGCTGTCGTGGTCATGGTACTCGACCTCCGCCTCGGCCAGCGCCGTCTTCTCCACGGGCGACCACATCACCGGCTTGGACCCCCTGTAGAGCGTGCCGTTCATCAGGAATCTCTGGAATTCCCCGGCGATGACGCGTTCGGCGTGGCACGCCATGGTCAGGTAGGGATCGGTCCAGTTGCCGGTCACGCCGAGGCGCTTGAACTCGTCCCGCTGGATGTCGATCCAGCCTTCGGCGAAGCGGCGGCATTCCTGCCGGAACTCGACCACGTCGACCGCGTCCTTGTCCCGGCCGCTCTTGCGGTACCGTTCCTCGACCTTCCACTCGATAGGGAGGCCGTGGCAGTCCCAGCCCGGCACGTAGCGCGCATCCTTGCCCATCATCTGCTGCGAGCGGACCACCATGTCCTTCAGGATCTTGTTCAGCGCGTGACCGATGTGCAGATGCCCGTTCGCGTAGGGAGGGCCGTCGTGAAGCGTGAACGGCTCGCGCCCCGGCTTGCCGCGTAGCCGGTCGTAGACACCGATGCTCTCCCATCTTTCCAGCCAGCCTGGCTCGCGCTCCGGCAACCCGGCGCGCATCGGGAATTTCGTGTCGGGAAGATGCAGCGTGTCCTTGTAGTCAGGCGTGTCGGCACACATCGGTCAGCGTCCTTGAAGGATGGATGGAAGGGAGACGGCGGAGTCTCGGCGGGTTGCGCACGGCAGTTCGCCTCTCAGGGCGCGAGGCGCATGATTCGAACATGAACGCCTTTCGGGTCACGAAGCGTCCTATAGGCAGCGAAACCGTTCAGGACAAGGCGGCATGAGGCGGCGCCCGCCTGCCTTCGGGGCCTGCCGTCGGCGCCGGCGACGCTCCCCATGCCGCATGCGGATGCTGGCCAATGCGCGCGAGAGGTGCTTTACCGGAACCGCGCCTGCTTCGCTCTGGCAGGGATCGGGGATGCCGATGACGGAATGCCTTGAGGAAAGGAAGGGCCGTGCCGGTTCCTGGTTCAGGAGCCTGCGCGACGAGATCGTGGCCGCCTTCGAGGGCGTCGAGGACGCTCACGTGAAAGGCCCGAACTCGGATCGTTCGGCGGGCCGGTTCGAGATCACCCGGACAAGGCGTGCATCGGATGAAGGGCCTGACGCGGGCGGCGGGATCATGAGCGTGATGCGCGGGGGACGGGTCTTCGAGAAGGTCGGCGTCAACGTCTCCACCGTCTACGGAACCTTGGGCGCGCGTGCGCAGGCGTCCATGGCGGCGCGCGGCGTGCCGGGAATGGATGCGGATCCGCGTTTCTGGGCATCGGGCGTTTCGCTCGTCGCGCACATGCAGAACCCCCACGTGCCGTCCGTTCACATGAACACGCGCATGTTCTGGACGCCCGGCGCCTGGTGGTTCGGAGGGGGGTCCGACCTGAATCCCTGCATCGAGAACGAGGATGACACGGAGTGTTTCCATGCCGTTCTGAAGGCCCATTGCGACCCGCACGGCGCCGACATCCATCCGCGCCTGAAGGCCTGGGCGGACGAGTACTTCTTCGTGAAGCACCGTGGCAGGCCGAGGGGCGTCGGCGGAATCTTCTTCGACGACTGGAACACGGGCGACTGGGAGGCGGACCTCGCCTTCACCCAGGACGTGGGCCGTGCCTTTCTCAAGGCATATCTGCCGATCGTCGAGCGTCGCCGCCTGACCGAGTGGTCCGAAGGCGAAAGGGACGCGCAGCTTCGGCATCGCGGCCTCTATGTCGAGTACAATCTCGTCTATGACCGTGGCACGAGGTTCGGCCTGGAAACCGGCCATGACGCGAATGCGGTGCTGATGAGCCTTCCGCCCGTCGCGAAGTGGGACTGATCCCGACCGGGCCGGTGGGCAAGGCCGTGCCTCACGGGGCCTGCATCTGGCAGTGCGGCTTCAATCCGGATCGTGGGCGACCCGATGCGCGAGGGCTGCCGGCTGCCTCGATCGTCGGCCAGCGTGGCCTCATGGCGACATTGCCGGCTCGTAGCCGCGCCATGCGGACCTCTTTGACCGTTTGCTGATCGCGCAGCCCCAGTCCTGAGCGCCGACGGCTCTCGCTGCCGGCCGGGCGTCCTTGCAATGCGATGCTGGCTTGATCGATTGCCGGCCCCGGGACGGAAGCGATGCCTCCTTGAAGTCGCTTCAGAAGACCGCCGGGTCATGGGAGACACGTTCAAGATAGAGGCCGTCGGGCGGCGCCACCGGACCGCAGGCGGCGCGGTCCCTTGATTCAAGCGCCGCCTTGACGTCATCGCCTGCCCATGCTCCGGCCCCCACGCGCTCAAGGGTCCCGATCATCGAGCGGACCTGGCTGTGCAGGAAGCTCCGGGCCCGGAAGGTCGCGCGCACTTCCAGTCCGCCCGGGCAGGGGCGTGTCTCGAAGCCGATCCCGCCCAAGGTCCTCACCGGGCTTTTCGCCTGGCACATGGCCGAGCGGAAAGTCGTGAAGTCGTGCTGGCCAACGAGATGCTTCGCCCCTTCGCGCATGGCGTCCACGTCCAGGGAGCGGGTCGTGCGCCACGCCTTCCCGGCGTGATGCACCAGCGGCGCCCGGCGGATGACGATGCGGTAGACATAGCGCCGTTCGACAGCGGAGTGTCGGGCATGCCAGCCATCCCCGACCTGCCTGCATGCCAGGATGGCGACCGGATGCGGCTTCAGGTGGTGATTCAGGGCCTCGGACAGTCGGAACGGATCCCAGCCCTGAGCCGTGTCGCAGTGGGCGACCTGACCGAATGCGTGAACGCCGGCGTCCGTCCGTCCTGCGGCCGTCACGGGCGGGGAGCCCGGTTCGATCTGCGCAATTGCGCGTTCGACGGCTTGCTGAACCGACGGCGCTGTCGCCTGCCGCTGCCAGCCGGAAAACGAGCGCCCGTCATACTCGATTTTCAGCGCGTATCGCGGCATGGCCCGGCGATAGACGGCGCAGGACCGGAACGCAATCCCGCGCCGCGGGCCGGAGCCCGAGTGGCGGCGGGCGACATCCCGTGCGGCTGGGCGCGGACGGTGATGCGCGCCGCGCTTGCGGACGTCGGTGCTGGCCGGTCGCGTCCGGGAGCCATGAATCCGATTGACGCAGTTCCGGATTCCGTGCGCTAACTTCCCGTGCAGGAGCGTTCATGACAGGGAGAGGAACATGCCGATGGACGGAACTTCGGAAACCGGTTCCCGGCGGATCCGGCTTGGCATGGTCGGCGGCGGGCGCGACGCCTTCATCGGCGCGGTGCACCGGATCGCCAGCCGGATCGACGACAGCTACGAACTGGTGGCTGGCTGCTTCAGTTCCAGCGCCGGGAAGAGCAGGGCATCTGGCGCCGATCTCGGTCTTGACCGCAATCGGGTCTACGACGACTTCCTCTCGATGGCACGGCGGGAAGCCCGTCTCAAGGCCGGAATCGAGGCGGTCGCGATCGTCACGCCGAATCACATGCACTATCCGGCCGCGCGCGAATTCCTCAAGCGGGGGATTCACGTCATTTGCGACAAGCCGCTGACCTCGACGCTGCAGGACGCGAGGAAGCTGGCGAGGCTTGCCGACAGGGCGGGCGTGCGGTTCATCCTGACCCACAACTACACCGGCTATCCGATGGTGCGGCAGGCCCGTGCCATGGTCGAACGCGGCGAGCTCGGAGACATCCGCGTGGTGCAGGTCGAGTACGCGCAGGACTGGCTGAGCGCGGATCTGGAATCAAGCGGCCACAAGCAGGCGGGCTGGCGCACCGATCCGGCTCGGAGCGGGGCGGGCGGCTCGACCGGGGACATAGGAACCCACGCATTCAATCTTGTCCAGTTCGTGACCATGCTGAAGCTCGAGGCCCTCTCGGCGGATCTTCATTCCTTCGTCGAAGGCCGGCGCCTGGATGACAACGGGCATGTCCTTCTGCGATTCGAGGGCGGCGCGCGCGGCATGCTCTGGTGCAGCCAGGTTGCGCCGGGCAACGAAAACGGCTTGCGCCTGAGGGTGTTCGGCGCCAAGGGCGGGATCGAATGGGCGCAGGAGAACCCGAACCGTCTCTGGAGCGCGCCGCTGGGAGAGCCCAGGCGGCTGCTGAGTCGCAACGGAGCCGGCACGGGGCCCGAGGCGGCGCGGGTCTCGCGCATTCCTCCAGGACACCCCGAAGGCTATCTTGAAGGCTTTGCGAACATCTACGCCGAGGCCGCGATCGCGATACGGGCTGCCCGGAGCGGCGCGTCCGTCCCGCGGGAAGTGATGTATCCGGATGTTCATGACGGTCTTGCGGGCGTGGCGTTCGTCGATGCCTGCGTCAGGTCTTCCAGGCGAAACGCCGCATGGGTGCAGTTCGCCGGGCATGATGCCTCTCGCGGCACGCGCTGACTGCCGCCGGCCTGCAACGGGAGCTGTCATGAAGCGCCTGATCCTGGCACTCGCCGTCGGGTCCTGCGCCGCACATGCAGATGCGCCCCCGGGAACCGAGGTCGTCATCCTGGGCGAGGTCCATGACAACTTCCATGTCCATGTGCTGCAGGCAGAGGCCCTGAAGGCCCTTCGCCCGAGGGCCGTGGTTTTCGAGATGCTGTCCCCGGCGGAAGCGGCGCTGGCCGACGCCGACCGCCGGGCCATTCCCGAGGCTTGGGCGGCGTCCGGCTGGCTGGAATACGCGCTCTACGCCCCGATCTTCGACGCGGTCGGCGATGCCCGGATCGTTGGCGCCGCCGACGGCCGCGGCACGATCCGCGCGATCCTTTCCCAAGGGCCTGCTGCCGTCTTCGGCGCGGATGCCGCGCGTTTCGGCCTGGACCTGGAATTGCCTGAGGACGAGCAGGCGGCACGGGAGCGGCGGCAGTTCGAAGCTCATTGCCGGTCATTGCCCCGGGAGCTCATGAGCGGCATGGTTGACGTGCAGAGGTTCCGCGACGCCCGCTTCGCCCATGCCGTGCTGAAGGCTCTGGATGCTCACGGTCCCCCCGTGGCCCTGATCACGGGCAATGGCCACGCCAGGACCGACTGGGGGGTGCCTGCATTGATCGCGCGCGCCGCGCCGGAGGTGAACGCATACGCCATCGCCTTCGCCGAAGCCCGCGACGATGCGCCCTATGACGAGATTCGCATCGTCCCCGAAGCCGAGCGCGAGGATCCATGTGCCGCCTTCGGCAGCAACTGAGGAGAGTCCGGATGTACATCGCAATGAACCGCTTCGTCGTGCCGCGGGAAAACGCCGCGGAGTTCGAGGAACGATGGCTCTCGCGCGACAGCAGGCTGCACGAGCTGCCGGGATTCGTCGCGTTTCACATGCTGAAGGGATCCGAGGAGGACGGAAGGATTCTCTACGCTTCGCACACCGTCTGGAAGACCGAGGACCACTTCAACGGCTGGACCCGCAGCAGGCAGTTCCGCGACAGCCATTCAGGTGCGGGCGAAGCCCGGAGGCTGTACGAGGGCAGTCCCCGCTTCGAGGGGTTTCGCGCGATCCAGTGCATCGCGAATGAAGCCGGCGTCGCCTGATCAACACCTTCGCGGGCCCGGAAAGCGCGTGCCTCGCTGAAAGGGCGGCGCACGCGCGATCTGTTCCCGGCCGTTGGACGGACAAGGCCGAGGAATCCCGCGCAACCGCCTGCCGTCCGTTTAGCCATAGTGCCCGCGTGCACGCATCAGGGCATCGGCGCGGTTCTGTGCGTTCATCAAGGCCGTATCGATTCTCTTTGCGCCCTTCAGCATGTCATGCAGCTCGGTTCCCGTAATTTCGATCAGGTCGGATATCTCTGCAACGGGCGGGCGAGGCCAGTATTGCAAGACCCCGGATCGTGCCATGCCGTCGACGATCGAAATGACGGGCGACACCCTGCGCACGTTTGGGTCCAGGCTGACGCTGAAGCGGGGCGTCACGAGGCTGCCATTTTCGATGTAGAGCTTGATGGACTGCGGCGAGGTGAAGGATTGAAGCGCTTTCCAGGCTGCATCAATGCGATCGGGCGCAATGTTGGACGGGATCGCAAGGGCGTAGCCGCCGACAGGCGCGATTGGCTTGCCGCCAGGCCCATGCGGATGGGGCAGATAGTCGGTGACGCCATATGCGGGCGATTCCGGGTTTAGCTCGAAGAGCGGCGCCAGAAGCGTGGCGCAATACGTCATCGCGACCTCGCCGTCCGCGTAGGCGCGGGCGCGTTCGTACCAGGACATCGACAGAATCGAGGCCGGCGAGAAGTCCAGAAGTTCACGGAGGTACTCCGCAGCGTCAATGGCCTCGTCGGATTGCAGCATCGGCCTGAGGTCCTCGCCTTGGGGCCGCTCTGCATCGAAGTCATCACCGACCCTCGCCAAATTCAACAACGGCCGCCCCATGGCGCCCATGACAAACATGAAGGTGTGCCCAAGAGGCGTCCCGCGTGCGGCATTCCAGGCGATTCCTGACCGTCCATGCGCCCGGTCGTGCAGGGCGCGCGCCGTCTTCAGCGTTTCGGAGATTGTGAGTGGTGCGCCGACCCCGGCCGCGTCGCACAGGTCTCGCCTGACGCACAGCAGCTCGGGCGTTGTCTGGACGGGAAGTCCGTACTGAACGCCGCCATGCCGTGCGGAAGCGAGCGCCACCCCATGGAAGTCGCCGACGTCGACCTTGCTCTCGTCCATGAGATCGTCGATCGGGAGAAGCGCTTTCTTTTCGGCAAGTTCGCCGAACCACGGCAGGTCGCAGGCCAAGATGTCGTAGCGGGACGCCTTTTGCGCTGCGTTTGCCAGAATCTCCTGGCGCAACCGGTCAATGGACAAGGCGCGGCTGTTGATTCCGACACCAAACAGGCCCTCAAACTGTCTCTTGAGAACGTTCATTGCCATGAACGTGGGGTCGGCATGCACAAGAACGCGAAGGTCACCCCGCAGGCCCAGCCTCGATTGCATGGGTGTGAGCGGCGGGATCGTCTGGTTGTCGCCATAGGAAGAGCCGAAGAAATAGTCGGCGATGCTGTCTTTCCCGGCCGCTCCCGCGCCGAGGGTCAAGCTGATCGCACCGCGCACCCGGCGCGCATACTCCTGCCATTCGAAGATCAGCTTGTCGGACGGGTGCAGCGAAAAGCTCTTGCCGGTCACTGTTCTCGGCCGACGGATCAGGAGGCCGCGTTCCTCGATCGAGTTTATGGCCCTGATCGCAGTGCCGTAGCCCAGCCCGCTTGCGCCCGCCAGATTGCTTTTCGTGGTCAGCCTTCCCTGCAGGTGATTTCGAAGAAGCGTGGTGAAGATGCGTGTTTCGTCATAGCCGCGCCTGAGACTCAGCACCTGATCGGCTTCCTCCGCAAGCGCGTCGACAAAATCCAGGAAAAGCGTGAATTCTTCGCCCCCCCGTTCCACTCTGAAGTGCAACACCTGATGCAGTGTTCCTGGTCGTTCGGCGACACATGATGTTGCGAATCGGCCAGGCGGCGGCGACAGTTCCTTCGTTGCGAGAAGGAGACCGTCATGCCCGAGGGCCATCGCCACCTGACCTATGCGGAACGCTGCCAGATCCACGCCCTGAGGAAAAGCGGGCTTTCCGGCCCGGCGATCGCCCGCCAGCTCGGCCGCGACCGCACGACGGTCTGGCGCGAGGTGCGGCGCAACTCCGGCAGGCGCGGCTACCGCCACAAGCAGGCCCAGCGCAAGGCGGACAGGCGCCGCAGCGCGGCCTCGTCGGTGGCGCGCAAGATGACGCCGGAGCTGTGGCGCATGGCGGAGGAGCGGCTGGCCGAGGGCTGGAGCCCCGAGCAGGTCAGCGGGCGCCTCCGCAAGGAGGGCGAGCCGATGGCGGGGCGTCAGTGGACCTGCGAGCGCATCCACGCCGACCGGAAGGCCGGCGGCGGTCTCTGGCGGCATCTCCGCCGCCGCGGGAAGAAGCCGAACTGGAAGGGCGGGGCCCACGCGGGCCGCGGCCGCATCCCGGGCCGGGTGGACATCTCCGAGCGCCCGGACGTCGTGGAGGCGAAGGAACGGGTCGGCGACTGGGAGGCCGACACCATCGTTGGCAAGGGCCACAGCGGCGCGCTTGTCTCCCTGGTGGACAGGGCGTCCAGGCACACGCTGCTCGAAAGGGTCGAGAGGAAGACGGCGGACGCGGTCGGCTCGGCCATGACCGGCATGCTGGGCCCTCTCCCCGTGCACACGGTCACCGCGGACAACGGCAAGGAGTTCGCGGGCCATGCCAGGGTGGCCGAGGCGCTGGGCGCGGGGTTCTTCTTCGCGCGCCCGTACCACTCCTGGGAGCGCGGCCTGAACGAGCACGTGAACGGGCTGGTGCGGGAGTGGTTCCCGAAGGGCACGGACTTCCGCAAGGTGACGGACGCAGAGGTGCAGGCCGTCCAGGACCGCCTCAACGCGCGGCCGCGCAAGGCGCTGGGCTACCTCACCCCGTCCGAGGCCTTCCACCAGGCGCAGCCGCCCTGAGGTGGCCTTCCGGGGCCGCCGGGGGCGGCTCCGAGGGGAGATGCGCGCTGTCCGCGGCCCGCCGTCCTCCGGTCGGGCTCCGCCCTCCCTGCGTCCGGCGGGCCGCGGACAGCGCCCGGCAGGGCTTGCACCGCCCCGGAAGACTGGCTACGCCTCCCGGTGAAGGGACCGCCGCCGCTCGGGCTTCGCCCCTCGCTGGCTGATGTTGCACTTCGGAGTGGAAGCGGCGGCCTGAAATCCCTTTGGCGTGTGGAACGTCGCCGCTTTCAAACGGACCTTCCGGCCGGGCTCTCGGCTGTCTTCGTCGAAGGTTCATGACCCATCGCGGCGCATCTGGCAGTCCCGGCACGTTCCAGCCCCTCCCGGCAAGGTCCCGGGCCAGACTATGTCCAATATGGACGATCTTCCAGTTCCGTCGCGACTATCCGGAAGGCCGTCGAAGTCCGGCAATCTTGTCGGCCAGGATGGTTCGTCGTCGGTCAACGTCGCTGAGGAGCTGGCTTCGCCTTTGCCTTTCGTCAAAGACGCGGCTGACGGTCTGGAACATGATGACGACCAGAAGAAGGATTCCGAGATACAGCTGAACCATGAAGGCGGGAGTCACGTTGAACACCAGCCCGGTGTTCAGGAAGTTGACCGTCAGCGTTCCGATGGCCGCACCGATGACACCGCCCTTCCCGCCAAGGATCGACACGCCGCCGATGAAGGCGGCCACCGTTCCGGCCAGCAGGAGGTATTGAAGTCCAAGGGCCTGTGCCGTGCCGGAACGCAAGCCGATGATGACTCCGCCCAGCCCTGCACAGAAGCCCGAGACTGCAAAGACGATGATCATCGGGCGCTGCAGCGAGATGCCCGACGCCAAGGCCTCCTTTCGCGCGCCGCCGATGGCATAGATCTCGCGACCGAAGCGCGTGAAGGTCATGAACAATCCTACGAGGACGAACATCACGATTACCAGAAGCGAGGCGGGCGAAAAGTAGACAAGCATCTTGGTCGTGATGAAGTCGGGGATGCGGAAATCCGTCAACATGACGGTTTTCTCCTCGGCCGCGAAGAGTGCGACACCGCGCAACAGCATCAGTGTGCCAACCGTCAGGACGATTGCGCGAATTCTCAGGTATGCTATGAAATACCCCTGAATTGCGCCGATGGCGGTGGAGATCGCCAATGCCACGAGGAGTGCGCTCACGGCGCCCCAGTCGTCCGTGAACCGCACCGTAATCACGGCGGCGAGTGCGGCGTTGGAGCCAATGGAAAGGTCGATTTCGCCTGCAATGATGCAAAGCGTCAATGCCAGCCCCACCAGGCCAAGAACGGCAAACCGTTCCATGATCGCGAATCCCGTGCGATGCGTGAAGAACAGCGGCTCCGTGATCGCGAAGAAGGCGAAAACGCCGACAGCCAGCAGCACTGCAAAGCTCAGGTCGGGATTTTCCGTGACTGAATCCTTGATGCGTTCCATTGCTTCCTCCTATTCCACGGCCCGGCTGCCGCGTCGGACAATGGCGAAGACGATGATCGAGAATACGATCATCAGGCCCACGGCAAGCACCCGCGCACCTGAGTTGAAGCCGTTCAGGACCATCATGTTGTCTATGCTTGAAATGAAGATCGCGCCGAGCGACGTGCGCAGCGTCGAACCATAGCCGCCCATTATCGAGTTGCCGCCGACCATGACAATGGCAATGACCATGATGGTCATGTCGCCGGACGAGCCGAACTCGGAGGAGAAGTAGTTCACATGCGCCGAAGAGACCTGGCCCGAGAACGCCACTGCGACGAAGGCTGCGCAAAGGCTGGCAATGATGCAGCACTTGATCGCCATGCCGAAGTTCTCGTGGCCCGTAGCTCGGCCAGCCGCCCGGCTGGCTCCCACCAGATACACCTGACGGCCGAATGCGGTGCAGCGCAGCGTCAGCTCCGCCGCGACCGCGATGATGATGAAGGCCACGGTGATGTTCGGGATGTCGCCGATGAATGACCCGGTCCCCAGCCATTCGGCTCCATGCGGACGGCGGTAGCTGACGACAAGGTTGTCCGACCACCAGGACCCGATCCCGAAGAACAGGCCCGCCGCCCCGAGCGTGACAACGATCGGGTTGCCGCCCAGCCCGATGAGCGCACCCTGCAGCGCGCCCGCGACGGTCGCGACGATCAACGTGGCCGCGATGGCAACAATGAACGTCGTCATCAGGGCGAGTGCCGTCGGATCACCGTCGGCCGGACCCCATTGGTTCCAGTCCGCACCCATGAGCGTCGCGAAGCAGATGATGGAAAGTGCCGCGATTTCCTTCATCGACAACAGGAAGAAGTTGCCGCTGAGGGTCACGAAAGTCAGCCCGATGGCCATGATCCCGACCAGCGCGGCGTCCCGGATGATCGTCTTTACGTTGAACCACGTGAGGAAGTCGTCGGTAAGGATCGCTCCGGCCACGAACACCGAGAGGAAGAGGCCGACAATTGCGATCACCAGCGGCGAATGGTCCCTCCCGATTCGCCGGATGAAGCTGAGGCCGTCAACTGGAATCGCGGATGCGCCGGTCATTGCTCTCTCTCTCCGCCACCGGAATGCCCGCATCGCCGAAAGGGTCGGTGATCTGTTCCAGAATGCTGGCAGAGGTCATCTCGTCCAGCTTCAACTCGCCGACCTGGATCCCGCGGTGGAAGGTGAGGACCCGATCCGGCAGGTTGGCAATTTCCTGGATGTCGGTCGAGGCCACGACGATGGCGGCGCCCTGGTCCGCGAGATCGCGGAGAATCCGGTAAATCTCGGCGCGCGCGCCGACGTCCACGCCCCGCGTGGGCTCGTTGACGAGAATCACCCTGGGCGAGACCGACAGCCATTTTCCGAGCGCGACCTTCTGCTGGTTTCCGCCTGACAGCACCCCGGCCTCCTGCCGCAGGCGTTTTGGGTCTATGGTGAACTTGACGGCATTCCTTGCGGTCGAGGCCCGCTCTTTCGCGCCGTCCAGGAATCCCTTGATCGAGATCGTTTCAAGCGATGGCGCCGAGAGGTTCTCCATGATCGGGCGGCCAAGGAAGAGCCCGTCTCGCTTGCGATCTTCGGAACAATAGGCGATGCGGCGCCGGATGGCATCCCTTGGGCGCGAAGGCAGGAATTCCTCCCCATCGTAGTGCAACGTCCCGCCGCGCGACATCGTGGCTCCGGCCATGGCTCCGACGATTTCAGAGGTCCCCGACCCAAGCTGCCCCGCAAGGCCCAGGATTTCCCCGGGATGGACGTCGAAGCTGATGGGGTCGAGGATGCCGTCCGGCCAGAGATCCCGCACCTTCAGGACCGGGGTGCCACGGGAGATCGGCCTGCGCGCCGGGTACATGTCCCCAAGCTCGAATCCCAGCATGGATTCAACGAGAGTCCCGACATCCATTTCCGTCGCTGCACGGGGGGCCTGGCTTTCGCCGTCCCGCAGCACCGTGATCCGGTCGCAAACCTTGAAGATCTCGTCCATGCGGTGGCTGACGTAAATCACCGACTTTCCGCGGCCCTTCAGGCGCCTGACCATGTTCAGTATGCGGATGGAATCCGTCTCGCCAAGTGCCGCCGTGGGCTCGTCAAGGATCAGGACCTGCGGGTTGTGCGCAATCAGGCGCGCAACCTCGACCAGATGCTGTTCGCCGACGGACAGGCGGTTCGTGGCGCGCATCGGGTTGACATGCCCAAGCCCCACCTCTTCCAGAAAGGGCCTTGCCATTTTCGCGAGAACGCCTTTGGAGGCGATCTGCGGGACGCCGTCACCCGCCAGGAACATGTTCTCGGCCACGCACATCGTCGGGATGAGGCTCAGTTCCTGCTGTGCAATGGAGATGCCGGCATGCTCGGCGGCGGCCGGGCCGCTGAAGCGGCGGACTCCGCCGTCGTAGAAATACTCGCCATTGAAGGCTGTGTCGAACCCGCCGATGATCTTGACCAACGTGGACTTTCCGGCGCCGTTTTCGCCAACCAGCCCCATGACTTCGCCACGCCCGATTTCGAAGTTCGCGCCTTTCAGCGCCTGAATGGCGCCATAGCCGCGGCTGACGTTCGTGAGCCGAAGCAGCGTCTGGTCCGCCATCATCCCCTTTCCAATCCAGCCGGCCAGCCGGGCACCTGTTCGCACCGGAAAGCGGGCGCCCGTGGCCGGGGCGCCCTGCTTGTCGCGCGGGCCTAGCCGCCCCAGGCACCCGAGCAAAGCTCGTCAATGCCATAGAGCTTGCCGTCATACCCGCGCAGTGCGACTGTTTCGATGTTGGTCGCCGTCACGGCCGGGTTGGGCGTGAAGTTGATGTAGTTCTCCAGCTCTCCGGTTTCGAGATACTCCTCGACCATCTTGATTGCGAGCTGGCCTTCGTGCAGCGGTGACTGAAGCGTCGTGCCGAACTGCTTGCCCTCTTCTATCAACTGCTTGTCGCCATTGCATACGGTGCCAACCGCGATCACGTCTTCACCCATGGTGTAGCCGGCCTCCTCAAGCGCCTTGATGCCGCCGGTGAGGATCGCGTCGTCCATGCCGTAGACGAAGTGGATGCCTTCGTCGCGCAGCGCCGCTATCGCCTTTGCGGCGCCCTTGTAGCCGTTGGCCTGGCCGAAGCCTTCATCGACGTCTCCGATGATGCTGAGGTCGGATCCGGCGATCGCTTCCTTGAATGCGTTGATCGACAGGCCATAGCCGCCATAGCTGTGCGGGTAGCTCAGCACCAGGACGTTGAAGCCCTCGCCGCCGGCCGCCTTCTTGGCGGCCGCAGCCTCGCGCATCATGTAGCCGGCGTTCCGGGCGCGCAGGCGGTCGTCGGGGCCAGCGTAGCCGAATATGTACTGCTTGTCCTGCTCGTTGGGAAGCTGGTTGATCTTGAGGACCGGGATGTCCGTCCTGGCAAGCGCACGCAGCGACCCGAGGCCCGCGACGGCGTCGGACGGCCACCAGATGAAGACGTCCGGCAAGACGCCGGCAGCCAGAACCTGCTGAACCTGCTGGTCCTGCTCGGCCTGGTTGAACTGGTTTTCAAAGACCTGGATGTCAAAGCCCTTGAGCTCGGCGGTATCCTTGATGCCCTTGATGAACCGGCCGATATAGGCCTCGCCGGCAGGGCCGTTGAACGAGATGATCGACGGATTGTCCTGCGCCAGCGAGGCGGCCGCCGTGGCGCCCAGGGCCATGGCACAGGCCATCGCGTTGCGTATCATCTTCCCCGAATATGTCATTGCGTCCTCCGTTCAGGAATGTAGACGAGTCCTTGTTCGTCGCGGGAAAGCCTGTCAAACCAAGCGGACGCAGTATCCCGGAATTTTATCCATTTTGGACTAAATCAATCTGAATCGGATAAATTACGACTCCGGACGACGTCTTCATCTCGATACCTTCCTGCACGTTGCCGAAGGGAAGTGCCTTGGGAGGGCGCAAGATGGATACGCAAAGACTCGCCGGAAAGAACATCCTCATAACGGGTGCCGCGCAAGGCATGGGGGCCGCAAACGCGGAGTTTTTCGCGCAGCAAGGCGCGAATGTCTGTGTCGGCGACATCAATTTCGAGGGCGTCCAGGCAGTGGCGGAACGAATCAATTCCGCAGGCAATGGCCGGGCGGAGGCCGTCAAGATGGACGTCACCCGCCGCGAAGACAACGCTGCGGCCGTCGCAAGGACCGTCGAGTCCTTCGGGTCGGTCAATGTCGCCCTGCTCAATGCCGGCGTTAACAAGCCCCGCATGTTCATGGACATCGACGAGGACAACTGGGACATGATAATGAACATCAACGCCAAGGGCGTGCTTCTCGGCATGCAGGAGACGGCCCGGCAGATGATCGCCCAGGGTCCGATGGACGATCATCCGTACAAGATCATTCCGGTCGGCTCCATCGTGTCGCGGACGGCGTTTCTGGATGTCATTCCCTACTGCTGCTCGAAATACGCCGTTCTGGCCATGATCATCGGCGGCGCCAAGGCGCTCTGGGAGCACAAGATCACCGTCAACGGCTATGGCCCGGGCGTCGTGAGGACCGAGCTCTGGGAGCAGCTTGACAAGGATCTCGTTGAGATCGGCATGTTCGAGGAAGAGGGTCAGGCGATGGACCACCTCGCCGAAACCATGATCCTGATGAAGAAGCTCTCGACGCCGGAAGACGTGAAAGGCACGGCCGCGTTCCTTTGTTCAGACGAAAGCGACTACATGACCGGCCAGCTCATCATGATCGACGGCGGAACGATCATGCAGTAGCCCGGGCGCCTCGCCGTGCAAGGCGTCCCGGGCTTTCTGGCGGGCTGAAATGCCCGTCGATCCATGGCATCCGGAATGGCAGAGCCCCGCCCAGGTGGCCGGGAACGATGACCTTGAGGTCCGGATGACGGCCAGGAGCGCCCGAGGGGACCGGCCGGCTTGGGTTCCGGCCACACCACTCCGAAGCCCCGCGCGGCGCGCGTGAAATCGGGTGCGGCATGTCGCAAGGCGCGTGGCGGCCGGCCATGGCTTGCCGCGCCGGGCACGGTGGAGATGGATCGGAACGTCCGGCTTCTCCGCGCAGGCGAATGCCGGCCGGCAGGCCTTGCCGTCGATCATGTCGCCGCGGCGACCCATCCCATGGATCATCATGCCCTCGAGGCCCGGGCTGTCCATGAACGGCGGTGGCGAAATGCTCCGCAGGCGCAGCGCATGAAGTGTTCCTGAGCAGCCATGATCGCTCTGGCGCCCGGCTGTGCCATCCGCTCACCCTTGCCTCCTGCGGCGTTGCCGCCCGCCGGCGTGCATCATTCGGCTGCGGCCGGGTCTCGGAGGCGCAATGCTGTTCCGATCGATGATCGACACCGGCATGATCGTCGTTCCAGGCACGCGTGCATCAGGTTCGGTCATGCGCTTCAGAAGGATTTCCGCCGCAATGCGCCCGACATCGAACTGCAGGATCTGCACGGTGGTGAGCCCCGGCGGAATCAGGTCGAGAAAGGGGATGTCATTGAACCCGGTCACCGAGATGTCCTCCGGGCATTTCAGCCCCAGCGACGCGATTGCATCGATGGCACCGATCGCCAGGCGGTCGTTGGCGCAGAGCAGGGCGGTCATGTCCGGGAAATTCTCCAGGGCGGACAGGGCACATCGACTGCCTTCGCCCTCGTTGTAGCGCTCGGCAACGATTGTGGCGGCGACCGGCAGGCCGAGGCCGAGGCCTCTTGCCGCTGTCTCAAACGCCTCTCGCCGCTGAATGCCGGTCGACAGGTTCTCAGGCCCTGCGATGTGGCAGATGTCCCGGTGTCCGGCATCGTGGAGTCTTTGCAGCATCATCCGGATGCCGCCCGCGTCATCATTGATCACCGTCGGGATCCCGGAGCCCTCCGCCATCCGGTTCGCCGTGACAACGGGAACGTCCTCGGAGACCCGCACCAGGTGCGGATCCACATGGGTTACCGCGGCATTGATGATCCCGTCCACGCCTCGCTGCATCAGCACGTCGAACAGGCGCGCCTCGCGATCCGGGTCATTGTCCGTGTTAACCAGGATCGAGGCGTATCCGGCGGGATCCAGCGCGCTTTCCATTCCGCGCACGATCGGCGGGAACAGGGTGTTGGTGATGTCCGGGATCATGACTCCCACTGTCATGGTGCGACGGGTCCTGAGCCCGGCGGCGACGCGATTCGGCCGGTATCCCATGGCATCGGCCGTCTTGCGGATCTTCGCCACGACCTCCGCTGAAAGCAGAGCGCGCGCGTCCGGCGACAGCGCCCGAGAGACCGTTGCGACATGAACGCCGACCTCTCTTGCAACATCCTTGATCGTAACGCCTTTCTGCATGTTCCTGCCCGTTGCGCTTCTGGGGAGCATACCGGAGTCCCGACGGCGTGCAAACGGTTGCGCAAAATTTCTTGACTGATGACAATGGCAGCGTTATTGCCGTGCAAACGTTTGCGAAGATCATTGATCTCCCCAAGCGCAACACGGGCTGACACGGATCCGTTGAATGGCAAGGGTCGTCGACAGGGAAGGTCGTTCGAAGCCGGTCATCCGCCGCAAGGCCCTGCCGGCATCCGACGACGGGTCGCTTGCCACTGTCGTGCGCTTCGGAGGCGCGGGCGAGCTCACCTTTGACGAGCCTGCCGCGCACGGCGGATCCGACAAGGGCCCCACCCCGCTTGCCGGTGTTCTTGCATCGCTGTGCGGGTGCGAGGCGGTCACGTTCGGCCGCACGGCCAGCGAGATGGGCTTCGAGTGCGAAGGCATTGAATTCGAAGCGGCTTTCACGATCGACATCCGCGGACGTTCCGGAATGCGCGGGGGCGTGCCTCATTTTCAGACGGTGAAGGTCGAGGCGTGCGTGCGCACCCGGGAAAGCGAGGCGCGGCTGAAGGACGTGGTTGAGGAAACAGAGGCGCGATGCCCGGCCTTCAACCTGATCAAGGATGCAGGGGTCCGGATCGGAATGGTCTGGATCCGAGACGCTGGCAATGCCGGCGTGATGGTTGCCTAACGGGAGATCAGGATGACAAGACCAACCATTGGCTGGATCGGCATGGGACGCATGGGCTTCCCCATGGCGGAGCGGCTGGTGAATGCCGGCTATGACGTCAAGATCTGGAACCGAACGCGCTCGAAGGCAGAACCCTTGGCGGAGAAGGGCGCCGCGCTTGTCGACAGCCCGGCGGCGCTGGCCCGCGTCGACGTGCTCGCAACCATGGTCTCGACGGGCAAGGACGTCGAGGCGCTTTGCTTCGGCGAAAGCGGCGTGCTCTCCGGCGACGGTGTTCCGGGGATTTTCCTCGATTGCTCATCGATCGGTGTCGACCAGTCGGCAGGGATACGTTCGCGCCTTTCCGAAAGGGGCGCGGAGCTGGTTTGCTCGCCCGTAAGCGGGAACGGGAAGTGCGTGAAGGCGGGCAAGCTGAGCGCCGTCGCGTCCGGTCCGAGGGCGGCATTCGAGAGGGTCGAAGACATCATCGGGACCATTGCGGCCAACGGCGTCTCCTATGTCGGCGAGGGCGAGCTGGCGCGGTTCTGCAAGATCGCGCACAACCTGATGCTGGGCGTGGTGACCCAGAACCTCGCTGAAATCACCATCCTCGCGCAGAAGGCCGGCGTGCCGCGCCGGGCGTTCCTCGACTTCATGAACAACTCGGTCATGGGGTCGATATTCACGCGCTACAAGACCAACGCCTTCGTCAACCTGGACTGGACGACGACCTTCACCCCGGCGCTCCTGCGCAAGGATCTCGACCTGGGACTGGCGTCCGGGCGCGAACTGGACGTGCCGATGCCCGTGACGGCGGCGGCCCGGGAAGCGTTGCAAGCCCATTTCGGCGCGGCGGCGCTCAAGGAGGATCCGGCGGCCTATCTCGACGAGGATTTCTCTGCGCTTCTCGAGACCGTCGCGCTGGCCGCCGGCCTCGCGCTCGAGAGCGAAGACAGCCCCTGTCCCACCGGACTGGAATTGCCCCAGGCCGCTGAGTGACGGGCGAACCCGACTTGGCATCGGACGCGTGCGATGCCTGCAACGACAGACATGAAAGGGAGGAAGACCGAATGGAACTGGGAAAATTGCTGGCGGGCGCGGCTTCTGCGGCCGTGGTCGCGTCGACTGCCGTGGCCGAAATCAAGATTGGCACGTCGCTGCCGCTGACCGGCGCGTTCTCGATCGCTGGCGCGAAGCACGAGCAGGGCTACCGTCTTTGCGTTGACATGATCAACGAACGCGGGGGGATCAACGGCGAGCAGGTCGAGCTGATCATGTCGGACAACCGGTCCGACCCGGCGACCGCGATCGCGCAGTACGAGCGCTTCATAAACGTCGACCGCGTCGACGCGGTCTTCGGCACCTTTTCCTCGCGCCTGACCTTTCCGGTCGCCAACATCCTCGCCAAGAACGGGTTCGTGCACCCGATTCCCGCCGGCGGCGCCCTGCGGATCTACACGCAAGGCCACCAGAACCTGTACTACTTCCAGCCCAATGCGGCGGAGTATGTCGGAGCGTCGCTGCAAGGTCTCATGCACGACTTGATTGATGACGCTGATCGCCCCAGGACCGCTGCCGTCGTGTCCGCGGACGATTTCTTCGCGAACGCGGTCGAGGCAGGCTTTCTCGGTCACAAGGTCATGGACCCGGCGACGGGCGGCGAGGTCGCCGATCTTGCGCCAGGCTACCTGGCAGGGGCCGGAATCGAGGTCGTCTACTCCGAAAAGTGGCCGGAAGAGGGCTTCAACGACTGGATCAATCTCGCCAACTCCATCAAGCGTTCTGGGGCGGAGCTGGTCATTGGGTTGACCGCAAGCGCAGAGGAAGCGGTGCAGCTGACGCGCGCGCTGAAGACCGTTCGGGCCGAGCCGAAGATGGTCTACTACAGCCAGGGCACGCAGTTCGAATTCTACGAAGGCACCCGGGAGGCGTCAGAGGCGGTTCTCGTGCACACCTCGTGGCATCCTGACGCGCCGTATGCGGGCGAACTCGCCGGCGAACCCTTCGGCAACGAAGAGTTCGTGGCCGAATTCGCCAAGCGCAACGGAAGCGCCCCTGACGAGGATTCCGCGATTCCCTTCGCGGTCTGCCAGGGAATCGAACAGGCGGTTCGCGGCGCCGGCGAAGCCGACAACGGCAAGATGGGCGAGTGGCTGGCAGCCCGGACGCCCAGCGATCCCGTCCGCACGATCCTGGGCGCGTTCAGCTGGGATTCGGTCGGTCTTCCGGTCAGCAAGCCGTTCTTGCTTGCGCAGTGGAACGGCGGCGAGCTCCAGTTCGTCTACCCGACGAACGAGTTCGAGACCGCGCCTCTCACCCACCCGAAAGAGGGCTGGTGAGGGCAGGCGGCCGGGCGCATGCCATGCGCCCGGCCGCAGCCAGGCGAGGGAAATCAGATGCTGGACATCCGGAGCCTCAGCAAGCACTTCGGCGGGATAAGGGCTGTCGACGACTGCTCGTTCAGCGTCGACAAGGGGAGCATCACCGCCCTGATCGGTCCGAACGGCGCCGGCAAGACGACAGCGTTCAACTGCATCAGCCGCACGATGACTCCGACCTGTGGCGAGGTCTGGCTGGACGGCGAGCGGATTGACCGGCTTCGGCCCCACAAGATCACTGCGCGAGGCCTTGGCCGGACCTTCCAGATCTCGCGGAACCTCGGTGACATGACGGTGCTGGAGAATGTCATTTGCCAGTCGAGGCTGGAGAGCTGGCGGGACCTGCTAAAGCCGGCGATGAACCCGCAGGAGATCGACAAGGCGATGGGGATCATGGAGTTCCTCGGGATCACGCGCCTCGCATGCGAGGACGGCGCGAACCTGAGCTACGGCCAGAAGAAGCTCATGGATCTCGCGGCCCTGCTCATGAGCGACCCGAAGATCATATTGCTTGACGAGCCTGCAGGCGGCGTGAACCCGACCCTGCTGGAAAAGATCATCGGGCACATTCGCGAATTGAACGAGAAGGGGCTGACGGTCCTGATCGTCGAACACAACATGGAACTCATCATGCGCCTGTCGCACCACGTTGTCGTCATGGCCCAGGGACGCGTAATCGCGGACGGCTCGCCCGACGAGGTGCGCAACGACCCCGGGGTCCTTGAAGCCTACCTGGGCAGCGCAAAGGAGCAGGCGGCATGAGCGACCTTCTCGAAGTCACGAACGTCGTCGCGGGATACGGAGACGGGCCGGCGATACTGGACGGCGCGTCGATCAGGGTGCGTCCGGGCAAGGTGCATTGCATCATCGGTCCCAACGGAGCCGGAAAGTCCACGCTCCTCAAGGCCATCGTGGGAATGCTCAGGATCCGAGAGGGCGACGTCAGGTTCAAGGGCGAGAGCCTCAAGGGCCTTCGCCCTGACCAGGTCCTCAGGAAGGGGATCTGCTTCGTGCCTCAGGAGCGGGCGCTGTTCCCGAAGATGACGGTGCGGGAAAACCTCCGCATGGGCGGGCATTCAATGCGCGACAAGGTGCAGCTCGAGCGCAGGATCGACGAGCTCGAGGAGCGCTTCCCGATTCTGGGGGAGCGCCGGGACCAGCGTGCGGGCACGATGTCAGGCGGGCAGCAGCAGACGCTCTCCATGGCGCGGACGATGATACTGAAGCCCGAAATCGTGATGCTCGACGAACCGTCCCTCGGGCTCGCGCCGAAGATCGTGGCCGAGGTCTTTGGAATCATGCAGGCCATGACGGCAGATGGCATCACGGTCCTGCTCGTGGAGCAGAACGCGCTGATGGGGCTCGAGAATGCCGACTGGGGCATCGTGCTCGATCTGGGGCGGACGCTCTTCGAAGGGCCAGGCCAGGACATCCTTAAAGATCCCAGGATCCAGGAACTCTACCTCGGCGGCAAGAAGGCGGCATGATCATGGTGGACATGGTTCAGATCCTGGTGCTGGGCCTCGCGCTTGGCGGAATCTACGCGTTGATGGGGTCGGGCCTCTCCCTGGTGTTTGGCGTGATGCGGATCGTGAATCTCGCGCATCCCTCGCTCATCATGATGGGCGCCTACGTGGCGTACTGGGCCTTCCGGCTCGGCGGGGCGGATCCCATGGTCGCGCTGCCCGTTGCGCTGGTCATCCTGGCGGCGACCGGCGTCCTGCTCTACAGGCTCGTGTTCGAGCGCGAGGCGCGGTCGGCGAAATACTCCGAGATGACGGTGCTCCTGACATTCGCCTTGGCGATGGTCGTCGAGGGGGCGCTCGGTGCGGCCTTCACGAACACCCAGCGCATAACCTCGCCCGGCTATGCGACGGATGCCTTCTTCATCGGGGACGTCTTCATTCCGAAGGGCCAGCTCTATGCCGGCGCCGTCTCGCTGGCGATCATCTCCGCACTGGCTCTCTTCCTCAAGCGCTCCGCGTTCGGAAACGCCATCCGGGCGACGACCCAGAACCGTGACGCCGCCGAGCTCCTGGGCGTAAACGTGAACTTCGTGGGCCTTGTGAGCTTTGCCATCGGCATCGGACTTGCGGGAGCCGCCGGCGCCCTTGTCAGCTTCGTCTTTTCCTTCTTCCCGTCAAAGCACTGGGAATGGATCGCGATTCTCATGTCGCTTGTCGTCCTGGGCGGAATGGGCTCTATTCTCGGGACAGTCCTGGCGTCCTTCATCCTGTCGGTGATCGCGGCCTATGTCGGGTTCTTCTTCGGCGCGACGTGGTCGACCCTCACTTTCTTCGTGGCGCTCTTCGTCGGGCTCATGGTGCGACCGCAGGGCCTCTTTGGCGAAAGACCGGAGCTCGCGTGATGCCGACCGTCGCCGTCGACACCGAAGAGATCATCGAGCAGCGCCGCGCCTACAACGAGACCTTGGCGCAGGCGGCGGACAAGACGCGCACAACGTGGTTCCCGGCCGCCGTCATGGCCGTGCTGCTGGCATTGCCGGCCTTGCAGTTCGTCGGAAACTACAACTACCTGTTGCACTTGGTCCTCTTCACGGCGTCCTACGTGGTGATGGCGTCGGGCTGGAACGTTCTCGGCGGGTTCGCCGGCTACATTTCGCTCGGCCACAACGTGTTCTTTGCAATCGGCGGCTACTCTGCGGGGATGGCCTTCGCCCGGCTCGACATATCCACGATCATCCTTGCGCCGGTCGCGGGACTCGTCGCCGGGGCGTTCGGCTATCTCATCGGCCTGATCACGTTGCGCGTTCGGGGACCGTCATTCATCATTTCCTCCCTGGCGCTGGTCATGATCTTCCGGATCCTCCTCGAGAACTGGGAGTTCGTCGGCGGTGCGGCCGGCGTGGCGCTGAAGGCCAACAGCCTGCCGGCGGAGTGGGCGAAACTGCCTTACTACTATGCATTCGTCGTGATGGCGGCGTTTGCGGTCTGGGCCTCGTACCGAATCAAGCACTCCAAGTTCGGCCTGGGGCTGAGAGCGATCTCGAAGGACGAGATCAAGAGCGAAAGCGCCGGCATTGACACAAGGTTCTACAAGGTCCTGGCATTCGCGATCTCGGCATTCTTCGTGGGCATGGCGGGCGCGGTCTGGGGCGAATATCTCACCTACATCCGACCGAACATCTTCCTGATCATCCTCGTCAGCGTGAACATGGTGCTGATGTGCATCCTGGGCGGGAAGGGGACGATTGCCGGCCCCGTCATCGGCGCGGTGCTGATCGTGGCCTTCAACGAGTTCTTCGTGGCGACGCTTGGCGCTTCCGAGATCAACATCCTGGCGACCGGACTGGTCATGATGCTCTGCCTGATGTTCTTTCCGCTCGGCATCGTAGGCACGCTCGCAAGGCATCGGAAGCTGCCACGCTTTTTGAACTGGGACTGAAATGGCCGAGTTCGTCCTCTACAACGCGCCCCAATCAACCTGCAGCCAGCGCGTCCGGTACGCGCTTCATGCAAAGGGGATCGCTTTCGAGGAGCGCAAGCTCGACCTCTTCGCAGGTGACCAGCTGAAGCCCGAGTACCTTGCACTCAACCCCAATGGCGTCGTGCCTGCGCTGGTCCATGACGGCGTGCCGGTCATCGACAGCGCGGTTATCCTTGAATACCTTGAGGACGTCTTCCACGAAGTTGCGCCGATGCGCCCCGAGGATCCCGGGGACGTTGCCCGGCTTCGGGCCATGATGCGCTTCGTCGACGAAGTGCCGACACCTGCGGTGCGGGTTCCGTCCTACAATCTCGCGTTCCTGCCGCATTTCCAGTCGATGTCGGAAGAGGAGTTCCAGGCGCTGTGCGACAGCAAGCCGCTGCGCCGCGAGTTCCTGATGCGCATGGGCCGGACCGGTTTCCCTCAGGGTGACATGGACGAAGCATTGGGGCGGCTTCGCCGTGGCGTGGAGCGCCTGGGCCAATGGATTGAGGAAAGCGGCGGACCCTGGATCATGGGTAACGCTGTCAGCCTGGCGGACATTGCCGTAATGCCGGTTATCGTCCGGATGGATGACATCAATCTCGGGTCGGTCTGGGATGACATTCCGGCCGTTCCGGCATGGCTGGACCTGATCAAGGGGACCGGACCATTCGGCAGGACGTACTATCACGGGTCCTTGCTGACGGAGAAGTATCCCCACCTGGCCGTGCGGGCGCGTCCAGGGGACGAGAGGGTCGCGTAGGATGCAGCTGCTTGCGTACATGCTTGCCGCCGTGGCGGCCGGCGCCATGATCACGATCCAGCCGCCGCTGAACGCGATCGTTGCGCGGCATGTCGGCAGCGCGCTTGCAGCGACGTCCATTTCGATACTGGTGGCGTTCCTCTGCAGCCTTGTCGCTCTTCTCGTCGCCGGCTTCGGGCGAGTCGCTCCGGCGACGATCGCTGCCGTGCCATGGTGGGCCTATCTGGGCGGCGTGGCGGGGGCTGTATTTGTCGGATCCGGCGTGATCATCGCTCCGATGACGGGTGCCTTGGCGTTCTTCGTATGCATCGTCGCCGGGCAACTGATCGGATCCACGGTTGCCGACCACTACGGATCTTTCGGACTGACCGTGCGCGAGATATCCGGACCGCGCGTCCTGGGCATTGCCCTGGTGCTGGCAGGTGCCGTGCTTGTGAGCAGGGGCTGAGGCATGGCGGGCGCCGTCGGCGAGACAGGGCTGGCTCCCGGCGTCGCACGTCATCGGGTGCATGGACGATCATGCGGCCGAACGCACGGGGCGAACCAGGAAATGTCCGAATCGGTCAAGTTTCTTGCTGTTTCCCGCTCCCGACTGTCTAGGTCGGGGCCAGAAGCCGGCCGGAACGCAAGCGGCCTGGCAAGGGCCGCCACATGAGAGGATGCCGAAATGAACATGCACAACGCAGCGCTGAAGCCCAATGTCCTGTCTCCGCAGGATCTCCTGCCGAACTGGAACTGGGAAGGCCGCCTGCCGGCCTGGGGCCACACGTCGGTCGACTTCGAGCGCCGCGTCGACCATGACCGCCTGCGCCGCTACCGCCTCAGCAGAACCCGCGAAGCGCTCAAGTCCTCGGACTGCGGGACGCTCCTGCTCTTCGACGTCAACAACATCCGCTACGTTTCAGGCACCAAGATCGGAGAATGGGAACGGGACAAGATGTGCCGCTTCGCGCTTCTGACTGGGGACGACTCGCCCTATGTCTGGGATTTCGGCTCAGCCGCGGTGCACCACCGGAAGCACTCCGACTGGCTCGAGCCGGATCATTGCCGCGCCGGCGTCGTCGGCATGCGCGGAACGATCCCGCCGTCCTTCGGGCTGATGAAGCACTACGCCGAGGAGATCGCCGGCCTCGTCCGCGATGCAGGCATGGCCGACATGCCCGTCGGGGTCGACTATGCCGAAACGGCGATGTTCCACGCGCTGCAGGAGGCCGGGCTCAAGGTCGTGGATGGTCAGCAAGTCATGCTGGGCGCGCGCGAGATCAAGAACTGGGACGAGATCCAGCTCTTGACGCAGGCCGCCAGCATGGTCGACGGCGTCTACCACATGATCTACGAGGAACTGAAGCCAGGCGTTCGCGAGAACGACATCGTGGCACTGTCCAACAAGATGCTCTACGAGATGGGCTCGGACGACGTCGAGGCGATCAACGCGATCAGCGGCGAACGCTGCAACCCGCACCCGCACAATTTCACCGACCGCTATTTCCGCCCTGGCGACCAGGCGTTCTTCGACATCCTGCAATCCTACCAGGGATACCGGACCTGCTACTACCGGACGTTCAACATCGGCAGGGCGACGCCGGTGCAGCATGACGCCTACACGAAGGCCCGCGAATGGCTGGATCTCGCGATCGGCGCGATCAAGCCGGGCGTGACCACCGACAATGTGGCGAAACTCTGGCCGGCGGCGCAGGACTACGGCTTTCCTGACGAGCTTTCAGCGTTCGGCCTTCAGTTCGGGCACGGTCTGGGCCTCGCGCTGCACGAGCGTCCGATCATTTCCCGAGCGGTCAGCCTGGACAATCCCATGGAGATCCAGACGGGCATGGTGTTCGCGCTGGAGACCTACTGCCCGGCGGCAGACGGCTTCTCTGCAGCCCGGATCGAGGAGGAAGTCGTCGTCACGGACACGGGCTGCGAGGTGATCTCGCTCTTTCCGGCGGAAGAACTGCCGATATCCAACCGCTATTGACCGACCCCCGATCCATGGCCCGGAAATCGTGAGATCCGACGATGCCACGCAACAAGAAGGCGAATTCCGAAGCATATCTCAGGATGTACCGCCAGATGGCGCGGATCCGGGCGTTCGAGGACAGCGCCAACCGGCTGTACCTCGATGCGCGGATGCCCGGGCTGACGCACATGTATTCCGGTCAGGAGGCGGTGGCGGTGGGAATTTGCGAGGCGTTGACGGATGAAGACCGCATCACCTCGACTCATCGTGGCCACGGGCATTGCCTGGCGAAGGGGGCCGAGCTCAAGCTGATGTTCTGCGAGCTCCTGGGCAAGGAGGAAGGCTATTGCCGGGGCAAGGGTGGCTCCATGCACATCGCCGACCAGGCCCATGGCAACCTTGGCGCCAATGCCATTGTTGGCGGGTCGGCCGGCATCGCCACCGGTGCGGCGCTTTCGGCCAAGCGGTTTGGAAGGAGCTACGTGACGGTCTGCTTCTTTGGCGACGGCGCGACCGCCCAAGGCCTGTGGTACGAGGTCATGAACATGGCGGCGCTTTGGAAGCTGCCGGTCATCTATGCCTGCGAGAACAACGGGTATTCCGAATACACGGCGACGGACGAGGTGGTGGCCGGCTCGCTGGCCGCGCGGGCAGAGGCATTCGGGATCGAGGCGCACCAGGCCGACGGCCAGGACGTGCTGGCCGTCAACAAGCGCGCCACGGAACTGGTCGAACGGTGCCGCAGGGGCGAAGGCCCGTTCTTCATCGAGCTCGAAACCTACCGCTATCACGGGCACCATGTGGGCGACATCAATCGCGAATACTATCGCTCGAAGGAGGAAGAGGTCCGCTGGAAGGCCGAACGCGACCCGATCGTCAACTTCGGCAGGTGGCTGCGATCCGAGGGCGTCGCCACCGAGGATGAACTGGCCGCAATCGACAGCGAAATTGGAGAGGAAACGGCAGCCGCGGTGGAATATGCGCTGGCTGCGCCCTATCCGGACGAGATCGAGGTCGACATGCACGTCTTCAAGGACGTCGAGCACGCCTTGCCCTACATGTCCGGGGAGCCTGCATGACGCGCGAAATCACTTTGTCGCAGGCCGTGAACGAGGCCATTGCCGAGGAGATGCGGCGCGACGTGACCGTGCTGCTCATCGGCGAGGACGTCGCCGAGGCAGGCACGCCCTTCAAGGTGCTTTCCGGTCTCGCGGAGGAATTCGGGACCGAACGCGTCATCGACACGCCCATCTCCGAGCCTGGCTTCATGGGCATTGCCGTCGGTGCGGCCATGACGGGGTCGCGCCCGATCGTCGACCTGATGTTCGGAGACTTCCTGTATCTGGTCATGGACCAGCTTTGCAACCAGGCCGCGAAGACCCACTATATGTCAGGAGGCAAGCTGAACGTCCCTCTGGTGCTGCGGACCAACCTTGGGGCCACCCGGCGTTCGGCCGCGCAGCATTCACAGTCGCTCCACGCATTGGTGGCGCATGTCCCCGGGCTGAAGCTGGCGATGCCCTCTTCGGCCTACGAGGCGAAGGGGCTTCTGAAATCGGCGATCCGAGACGAAAATCCGGTCGTGATCTTCGAAGACAAGCTGATGTACCAGGACAAGGCTCCGGTGCCGGAAGAGGAGTACCTGCTTCCCCTTGGCGAGGCGGCGATCCTGCGAGAGGGATCCGAAGTCACACTGATCGGGATTTCGTCCATGAGACAGGTCTGCGAAAGGGCTGCCGAGATCCTCGAGGGCGACGGCATTGGCGCGGAAGTGATCGATCCGCGAACCCTCGTGCCATTGGATGAAGAGACGATACTGGGATCGGTTCGCAAGACATCGCGCGCCATCGTGGTCGACGAGGGGCACCAGAACTTCGGGGTGACGGGGGAAATCGCTGCGCGCATCGCCGAGAAGGCGTTCTATCATCTTGATGCGCCGGTTGTCAGGATGGGAGCGATGGACGTGCCGGTGCCTTTCAGCCCGGTGCTCGAGGACTTGACCGTGCCGACGCCCGAAGGCGTGGCTGCCAATGCCCGTGCGATCGTCAGGGGAGTTCCGGTGCATGCCCCATGAAGTGAGGATGCCTCAGCTTGGCATGGTCCAGGACGCGGGCGTCATCGTTGCCTGGCTCAAGGGCAACGGCGATCCGGTCAAGGTCGGGGACCCGATTTTCGAGGTCGAGACCGACAAGGCCACCATGGAGGTCGAAGCCGCGGCAGACGGATATATGAGCGGCGTGAAGGCGGCTGAAGGCGACGTCGTGCCTGTAGGCGATCTCATCGCCATGATCGTCGAAGGCGAGGGCGATGTGGAAGAGGCTGCCACTGGCGTGCCCGTTGCCGAGCGGATGCAGGCGGCGGGCGCGGAGGTCGCGCCGCGGCATGAAACTGAGCCTGAGAGGCGAGAGACACCTGCCCCTGCGCAACGTGCAGTGTCGAAATCTGTCGCCCCCGGCCGGGTGCTCGCATCTCCCAAGGCGCGCAGGCTGGCGGCCGAGCGGGGAATCGACCTGCACCTGTTCCGCGCGCAGGGCGTTGCCGAACCGATCCGCGTGGCGGATCTGGACGCGGCCAGTGCGGTCGACGGGCGTTCTTCGCTGTCGGCGGTCGTCGACCCGGCTGCCTTCGACGAGCTTCTGGAGCGGTCCGGCACGGCCCGCAGGACCAGGCTTCTCGCCGCGTTCGCAGCAGGTGCCTGGCGCGCCACGTTTGATGCCTCTTCGGTGTCGGTGGCGACAAGGGGTCTCGACGGAAGCCTTGAGATCTTCGCCAATCCTGACAGGTGGGGCGCCGGCGAACGGGAAAGCCCGGTCCTGACGCTGGTCGACCTCTGCGGCACTCGGATCCACCGCTACACGCCGGCAGGCGCTGGCTTGACGTTGTGCGTGGCGAGTGGCGCGACGGGATACGGCCTGACGCTCGCTTTCGCGGAATCTCGGCTTGCACTTTCCGATGCCGCCGCCTTTCTGGAGGACATTGCCGCGCGCATCGAGAATCCCTTGCTCCAGCTACTGTAGCAAAGGTCGCCCCCGACCAGGCCTCTGCAGGAACGTGCGCATGCCGGCCGGTCGCATGGGCAGTTGTCAGTAGCTGTGGCCAAGGTTGGGCGAAGGGCCTTGCATGCGGTTGCTGCCAATGTGGCCAAGCCGTTACGGGACTTGGCGGCATCGAGCCCTTCACTGTCGGCGAGAGCGCCTGCACGGGCATGGCCGCGGGCCGCCAGCAGTTCGCAAGATGCGCGGGAGCCACAGAATCCCGACCGCGACGAACCGCGCCTGTGTCCGCGGCGGGCGCGAATCTGCTGGGCCGCAACGCGGAAAGGCCATGTCGGATGAGCGTCCTCGGCCTTCTTGAACGGGCATTCATTTTGCCGTATCGCGAAGGGCGACAGGTGCCTGCGCAAGGAACAGGACTGCATGGCCGGGATCTCGCTGAACCGAAAGTGCCTGCATCTGTTCGACCCGGGGGACGGAAGCTGGATCAGTGCCTGAGCGTGCGACCATGGGCCAGCGAAGACGGAACGTGCCGTTCTGCCCGGAGGCCCGGGCTGGAGCTCTGCATGGAGATGTCGGAAGCCTTCGGGCCGGAGGTCTTCAAGGAGCATTTGGGCGCGGTCTGGTCCCGGCCGGAGGACCAAAGCGGGACACTGCGTGGCGTCGCGAGGCCATCCCTTGTATCGTGCGGGCGGGATGACCGACTCTGCCCTGTCGAGCGGCACGAATTCATGCACGACGCGATCCCCGGATCCAGGCAGGTCATTGTCGCAGGCGCAGGGCGCTTGCCGACCTTGGGGCAGCCTGCGCGAACGAACGAGGCATTGAGAAAATGGCTGAGGGCATGGCTCCGGGGAACCTCCGCGCATTCCTTCAAATGGCTGAAGCTTCCTGCCCACCCCTGAAGAGGACTGCAAATGACTGAAATGCCGAACAGGCTCTACATTAACGGCCAATGGCGTGCCGCTTCCGACGGGGGCAGTTTCGACGTCTTGAACCCTGCCGACGAAACCGTCCTTGCCACCGTCGCGTCAGGAACCGTCGATGACGCCATGGCCTGTCTCAATGCCGCCGATGCGGCCTTTGCCGACTGGCGTGCCAGAAGCCCGCGCGCGCGAGGCGAAGTGCTCCGCCGCACCTACGAACTTCTCATTGAGCGGACTGACGACATCGCGCGCCTGATCACGCTCGAGAACGGCAAGGCCGGAGTGGACGCGACAGGCGAGGCGCGGTACGCCGCCGAGTTCTTTCGCTGGTACGCCGAGGAGGCGGTCCGGCCTGCGGGGTATGTCGGCATGGCGCCCGCCACAGGTGCCCGCATCGTCGTCCACCAGAAGCCGGCGGGCATAGCCGTTCTGGTGACGCCGTGGAACTATCCGGCCGCCATGGGAGCGCGAAAGATCGGTCCCGCCCTGGCGGCAGGCTGCCCTGTTGTCGTGAAACCGGCATCGGAGACCCCTCTGACGATGCTTGCCCTCGTGCAAGTCCTCGAAGAGGCGGGAGTGCCCGCCGGAGTCGTCAACGTGCTGCCCTCGCGATCTTCCGGGGCGGTCGTGGGCGCAATGCTGGCCGACCCCCGGGTGCGGGTCGTGTCGTTCACCGGATCGACCGAGGTCGGGCGCAGGGTCCTGCACGCGGCTGCTGACGGTGTCGTCAATCCGGCGATGGAGCTTGGCGGCAACGCGCCGTTCATCGTCTGCAAGGATGCTGATCTGGAAGCCGCCACGGAAGGGCTGATGGTCGCGAAGATGCGCAACATCGGCGAGGCCTGCACGGCTGCCAACCGCATCTACGTTCACGACGAGGTCGCGGGCGCATTCGTGGAACGCTACACGGCCAGGATGGCCGCGCTGAGGATGGGCAACGGCCTTGAGGACGGAGTCGATGTCGGGCCCCTCGTCAATGCCGAGACGCGTGACAAGGTTGATCGCCTCGTGAATGACGCTGTGGCCAAGGGCGCGGGGATCAGGCTCGGCGGCATCCGTCCCGATGGTCCCGGCTTTTACTACCCGCCGACCGTGCTGACCGACGTCCCCGACGATGCTGAGTGCCTTCGTGACGAGATCTTCGGCCCGGTTGCAGCGATTCAGACTTTTCGGGACGAGGACGAGGCCATCCGTCGCGCGAACGGCACCGAGTACGGCCTCGTCGCATACCTTTACACGAGGGACATGCGGCGAGGAATGGGGCTCGCCGAACGGCTTGAGTTCGGCATGATCGGACTGAACCGCGGCCTTGTGTCCGATCCTGCGGCGCCATTCGGCGGCTTCAAGCAGTCGGGCCTGGGCCGTGAAGGGGGGAAAGAGGGCATGCTGGAGTTCCAAGAGACCCAGTACGTCTCTGCCGAGTGGTAGGCAGGCGAAGAGCGCTTTCGCCAGACGCACTCGTTTGCCGAACCGTCCGGGAGATGAGCTGCGGGCCTTGGCCCGCGCGCAGGCGGGGCGTGCAGCCGCGCCGGGCCGAAGCCCGAGGCCGCGCTGGCGGAGCACGGCCTCGGACCCGTCATCGAGATCGTGCAGGGGCCCAAGGGAACCATGGGCTTCACGGTGCCGTGCCGCCGCCGGGTGGTGGAGCGCACCTTCGCGTGGATGTCGCGCTGCCGGCGCCTGGCGAAGGACTTCGAGCGGACGCTGGCGAGCTCGTTGGCCTGGGCACGGGGCGCAAGCTGTTGGAACCAAACCGCATAATGACATAAACGACTTATGATTCAGCCTCTCAGGCTCCAGCCTCGCCGGAACGTCGCGCAGTCCGAACAGGGCGCCAGGGCGCCGCGGGTCACGGGGCCGGTGTCCGTCGGCCAGCCGAACCGGAGTCCAGACGCGCCGTCGGGCGCTCCCAGGAAAGGGCGTTCTGCCTGGAGCGTTCCCCGGGTCGGCGCCGACGCCGCCCTCGAAAGCAGACGGATCGATGTGACACGTCATGCGGAAAAGGCTTGACAGGAGCGGGGCTCAAAAGGCGCTCAAGCCGCAGCATGCAGAGGAGTCCGTCCCATTTTCTTGATCGACACACGGAGGCGGTTCCGAGGCGAGTTTCCCGACTTCGCGGAGGGAGTCGGCCTCTGGAAGGCAGGTGCCGCAGTCCCGTAGCGGCTTCGACACGGCACAGCGCCGGTCGAGAAGCAAGTCAGGCACAGGCCGGACGACTGTCATGCAGAAAGTGCGGGCGTCGGGCGCATGTTTGCCTGGTCCCATGCGGCGGTCCGATTTCGGGCGCGAACGTGACGGTACTCCCGCTTCACTCAAGAGCGCAGCGCTTGACCAAGCGCTGGTCGTGAATCCCGGCCTGTCTGGAGCGGGCGATGAGATTCGAACTCACGACCCTTACCTTGGCAAGGTAATGCTCTACCCCTGAGCTACGCCCGCACTCCGCATTGTAGAACCAGAGTAGTGGCGCCGGATGGCTTCTGCAACCGGAAACCGCAATGCGATCTTGCCAAGTCGCAATGCGGCAGGGAGACTCTGGCTTCGGCTTGCATGCCGCGAACCGCAACGGACGGGCGAGGCGCTCCGATCGGCGCTATCCCTCCAGTTCCACAAGCAGATCCTTGGCGCCAATCTGGGTGCCGGGCGTCACATGCACCGCCTTGATCACGGAATCGCGGTCGGCGTGGATCCCGGTTTCCATCTTCATCGCCTCGATGGTCAGCATCAGGTCGCCCTGCCTTACCCTGGCTCCGTCCTGCACTGCGACCGATGCGACGATGCCGGGCATGGGCGCGCCGACATGGCCCGCGTTGGACGGGTCGGCCTTGACGCGCGCCGCCGCCACGCCCTTCGCCGAGCGGTCGGCGATGCGCACGGTCCGCGGCTGTCCGTTCAGTTCGAAGAACACCTTGGCAATGCCCTCGTCGCTGGTGTCCGCCACGGCCTGGAGCTGGATCTCAAGCGTCACCCCCGGATCGATTTCAACGGAGATTTCCTCGCCGGGCCCCATGCCGTAGAAGAACGCGTGCGTCGGAAGCGTGCGGACCGGACCGTAGATGTCGTGTCGCTCGGTGTAGTCTGCAAAGACCTTGGGATACATGAGATAGCCGCAAAGGTCCTCATCGTTGAATTCCCGTTCGAACCTGTCGTTGATTTCCCGCCGCACTTCTTCAAGGTTCACGGGCGCCAGTCGCGTGCCGGGCCGTGTCGAAACCGGCTCCTCATCCTTGAGGACCTTCGCCTGAATGTGTCTGGGCCAGCCGCCCGGGGGCTGCCCGATGTCCCCGCGCATCATGCCGACAACGCTTTCCGGGAAGGCGACCTCCAGTTCCGGATCGAGCACTTCCTCGACGCCGAGACCCTGGCTCACCATCATCAGGGCCATGTCCCCCACGACCTTCGACGTGGGCGTCACCTTCACGATGTCGCCGAACATACTGTTCACGTCGGCATACGCCTGGGCAACCTCGTGCCAGCGCTCCTCCAGTCCGAGCGCGCGCGCCTGGGCTTTCAGGTTCGTGAACTGGCCGCCCGGCATCTCGTGCAGGTAGACCTCGGACGCGGGGGCCTGAAGGCCGGACTCGAATGCCGTGTAGTGACCGCGCACGGCTTCCCAGTAGTTCGAAATCTCCCGAATCGCGGCGATGTCGAGCAGCGTGTCGCGCTCCGATCCCCTGAGCGCCTCGACCACTGTGCCTAGCGTGGCCTGCGACGTGTTGCCGGAAAGCGCGTCCATGGCGCAGTCCACGGCATCGACTCCGGCCTCGGACGCGGCAAGGATCGAGGCGCAGGCTATTCCGGCGGTGTCGTGCGTGTGGAAGTGGACGGGCAGCCCGACTTCCTCCTTGAGCGCCTTGACCAGCGCCCGGGCGGCGGCTGGCTTCACCAGGCCCGCCATGTCCTTGATGCCAAGGACGTGCGTGCCGGCCTTCTCCAGTTCCCTGGCCGTCGAGACGTAGTACTTGAGGTCGTACTTGGCGCGGTCCGGATCGTGAATGTCTCCCGTGTAGCAGATCGCGGCTTCGAGGATCCTGCCGGTGTCCAGGACCGCGTCCATCGAGACCCGCATGTTCTCGATCCA
This sequence comes from Paracoccaceae bacterium, assembly GCA_965221845.1. GTDB lineage: Bacteria > Pseudomonadota > Alphaproteobacteria > Rhodobacterales > Rhodobacteraceae > JAJEFO01. The sequence continues at coordinate 1,492,924 of OZ244919.1, read as the reverse complement.
GTTCAGGGGATCGAAGACCCGGAAGAGATCGACGCCATTGCGGGCAGCGCGCTGAACGAAGAACCTGACCACGTTGTCGGGATAGTTCGCGTAGCCGACGCCGTTGGAACCTCGGAACAGCATCTGGGTCAGGATGTTAGGCATCGCCGCGCGGAGGTCGCGCAGGCGCTGCCAGGGGCATTCCTGCAGGAACCTGTACGCCACGTCGAAAGTTGCGCCGCCCCAGCATTCGACGCTGAACAGGCCAGGGAGGCTTGCCGCGTAGGCCGGCGCGGCGTTGATCATGTCGATCGAGCGCATCCGGGTGGCGAGGAGGGACTGCGGTCCGTCTCGCATGGTGGTGTCCGTGACCAGGACACGCTCCTGCTCCAGCATCCAGCGTGCAACGGCCTCGGCGCCTTCCCTCTCCAGAAGGTCGCGCGTGCCCGGGGCCGGCTCGCGGGTTCCGGGCGCTGGGGGCACCGGTTCGGGCAGGCTTGCAGGCGGCCTGGGCCGGTCTCGCGTCTCGGGGTGGCCGTTGACGGTCACGTCCGCGAGATAGGTCAGGAGCCGGGTTGCCCGGTCGCGCCGCGGCTTGAAGTCGAAGAGATCGGGCGTCTCGTCGATGAAACGCGTGTGATACTCGTTGCCGAGGAACGTCGGATGCTTCAGCAGGTTCTCGACAAAGGCGACGTTGGTGGACACGCCGCGGATCCGGAATTCGCGCAGGGCACGGTCCATGCGGGCGATCGCGGCCCCCGGGGTTGGCGCCCAGGCCGTGACCTTCTCAAGAAGCGAATCGTAATGGCGCGTGATGACCGCCCCCGAATAGGCCGTGCCGCCGTCGAGCCGGATCCCCATTCCGTTCGCCCCGCGGTAGGCCGTGATGCGCCCGTAGTCCGGAATGAAGTTGTTGGCCGGGTCTTCCGTCGTGATCCGGCACTGGATGGCGTGGCCGTTGAGGGCGACATCGCATTGCGACGCCATGCCCGTCGCCTCAGCCAGCCCCTTTCCCTCGGCGACCAGGATCTGGGCCTGGACGATGTCGATTCCGGTCACCTCCTCGGTTACCGTGTGCTCGACCTGGATGCGCGGGTTGACCTCGATGAAGTGGAATTCCCCGGACTCCATGTCCATCAGGAACTCCACGGTTCCCGCGCATTCGTAACCCACCTTTTCGGCGATTTTCCTGCCAAGGCCTGCAAGCCTTTCGCGCTGCGCGTCCGAGAGATAGGGCGCGGGCGCGCGCTCGACCACCTTCTGGTTCCGGCGCTGCACGGAGCAGTCGCGCTCCCAGAGGTGGTAGATGCTGCCGCGGCTGTCGCCGAGGACCTGCACCTCGACATGGCGCGCCCGCGGGATCATCCTTTCGAGATAGCCCTCGCCGTTCCCGAAGGCCGTTTCCGCCTCGCGACGCCCTTCAAGGATCTTCTCCTCGAGCTCGTCCGGCGACATGATCGGGCGCATGCCGCGTCCGCCTCCGCCCCAGGACGCCTTGAGCATCATCGGATAGCCGATCGCTTCGGCCTGCTTGCGCACGAGCCTCATGTCGCTGCCGAGGACGTCCGATGCGGGGATGACCGGCACGCCGGCCTCTATCGCGACCTTGCGCGCGCTCGCCTTGTCGCCGAGGGCGCGCATGGTCTCGGCTCTCGGCCCTATGAAGGTGATGCCGGCCTCGTTGCAGGCGTCGACCAGTGCGGGGTTCTCCGAGAGCAGCCCGTATCCCGGATGAACCGCGTCGGCGCCGCTCTCCCGCGCGACCCGAATGACCTCGCTGATCGAAAGATAGGCCGCAACCGGGCCGAGCCCTCGCCCGACGCGATATGCCTCGTCAGCCTTGAACCTGTGAAGCGACAGCTTGTCCTCCTCCGCGAAGACTGCGACGGTGCGCTTGCCGAGCTCGTTTGCGGCCCGCATGACGCGGATGGCGATTTCGCCGCGGTTGGCGATCAGGATCTTCTTGATCTCGGCCATCGCTTGTTCCTGTCCTGCACGTGCGGCACGTGTTATCCGCAGCGGGCGGCGCGGGCAATCTTGGATTGGCGCGCGACAGTGCTCGGACGGCCCGGAAACATGAATCGTGCGGCGGACCGGGCGCGTGCGCGCATGAGCGTCAGGGGTGGGCCTCAAGGGCACGGCATCGAGGACGGGATGACGCGACCTGCAAGGTCGGAGAGCCGCCTCGCGCCCATCTGCCCCATGTTCGCGACCATGTCGTCCGACAGGACATGGATCAGGTGCGGCGGCCCTTTCCGGCCGAGTGCTCCGACCGCGTAGTGGAACGCGCGGCCCAGCATGACGAAGTTCGCCCCGATGGCGAGGGCGCGAAGGATGTCGAGGCCGCCCATGACGCCGCTGTCGAAAGCGATCGGCGTCTCCGGGACGGCGTCGCGGATTGCGGGCAAGCATTCGATGGAAGCAGGACCGCCGTCGAACTGGCGTCCCGAGTGGTTCGAGACCCAGATGCCATCGACGCCCATCTCGACAAGGCGTTTCGCGTCGTCTGGCCTCTGGATGCCCTTGACGAGGAACGGGCCGGTCCAGAGCGCGCGAATCTCCGCGACGTCTTTCCAGGCCGGTTCGCCCCTGATGACGTGTCCGGCATGGGCAACCGAACTGTAGCTGTCCGACCGGTCGGCATAGTCCTCGCAGAACTTGAGGCTCGGAACGCCCTCTCTCAGCGTCCCGAGCGCCCATGCGGGATGAAGCAGCATCGAGAGCACCATGCCTGCCGTGACCTTGGGCGGGATCGTGAGATTGGCGCGCCGCTGGCGCTCGCGTCGGCTGTCAACCGGGACGTCCACCGTCAGGACCAGCGTGTGGAATCCGGAATTCTTCACGCGACGCAGCATGTCGGCGCGAAAGTCCTTTCGGCCCGGCATGTACATCTGGAACCAGCCCTGGTCGCCGATGGCCGGAGCCAGGGTTTCCGGCTTCACGGTCGCGACATGCGACATGACATAGGGAATTCCGGCCTCGGCGCAGGCCGCGGAGAGGATCCTTTCCGCCCCTGGCCACATGATGCCCGACATTCCAACAGGGGCGCATCCGAAGGGCAGGGGATAGCCGCGGCCAAGAAACTCGGTGGACAGGTCGCATTCTAGCGACCCTTCCAGCACGGCAGGCCAGAAGCGGATGTCCCGGAGCGCGCACCGATTGCGCCTGGTCTGGTCCTCGTCGCCGGTGGAGCTGTCGAGATACTCGAACACGAAGTGCGGCACGCGCCGGCGTGCGCGCAGCCGCAGGTCCGATACGGCGGGATAGCGCGTGTCGAGATTCATGCGGACAGCCCGGCGCAATTGACCGAACGGCCCACGCGGAGCTGAGGCTTTGGCAACGGATGTCGTCTGGACAGGCCGGACATGTTCGAGGCGCTGTCCATTCCTGAAACGCTCTTATCCGAACCGGTTACCACTTCGACACGCAGGTCAATTCCGGCGATGCCGAGATGTCTGGCGAGCTGTCCGGCACAGTCGTCGGCTTTCGGAGCGGTGTCGGGAAACGCCGACAGGGCGGAAATCAGGCTGCCTGTGCCGCTCGCGCACTCTCGCATCAGTTCCGTGGCGCCGTCCCGGAGGGGGATCGTTCTCCATCCGTGGCGAATGGATGAGCGAAAGGGCCTCGCTTTCCGGATGGAAAGGCGAGCGGGGGCAAGCTTGCGCGTAGCCGTCGAAGAGCTTCGGCAGCCTGGCACGTTCGACGGCACGGGGAGCCGTCATGCGCTGCCGGCCGTCGAGCAGGAGTTTCACGACACCGCGACGGGCTGTTTCGCAGACACCGGCGGGCCATTCCAGAATCTCGCCGACGGGATGTCTGCGACGGAGGGAGTCGAACGGGCTCCGCTCCTGGCCGCTTCCGCAGGCGCGGCCATGCCGGAATTCGGGAAAAGCCATGCGGCCGCTGTCGGCGTTATCGAGGATGGCTGCGATCTTCATGCCGACCGCACCTTTCCGGTCAGCGGCTCGTGAGCGAGCTTTCCGGCTTCAGGAGCTGCGCAGCGGGACGCCCGGTGGAACTGCAATCTGCCCGTCCTGTCCAATCCTCATGCCCGGCTTAGCGGCTTCCAGTTGCGCAGTCGACTCGAATTCAACCGGATCAACGGATGCCTGCGACACGGATCCTCGCCCATGAGCGCGAGCTGCTGGACGGAGAGGCGGGTTCGGGACCGTCGCAGCCGGGCCGGTCCTTTTCGGCGATTTGGTGACATGGTGGTGACACGGGGACGCGGGGTGCAGCCCAACTTTGTTGGCGACCGCGATTCGCAGACGCGCACGATGGCCTTGCAACGCCATGCAGCAAAGACTGCCCGACGTTCTCGACTGGCTGGCGAGCCAGGCCGTCGTCGCCTCACCAACAAAGTTAGGCCGCACCCCACAGGGACGCGTCCCGGAGCCGGGGAGGAACAAAGGATGGCCGCGATGATGTGGCGGTCGGTCGGGAGCTCAAGCGGAACACGGCTGGCGGGCAAGGACGCCGCCGGACAGGAGACTGACAGCGCGGTCCGGCGGCGGCGCGTGGCTGCCGAGGTGACACAGCGGTGACACGGGCGGTCGTCCGCTTGCCCGTCCTGTCGGGGCCCTTGACCCAAGGTGCTGATTTCAAGCCGTTATTCCGGCCCCTCCGGGGCGGCCGGGCCCCTCGATACCCTGAATGGAAATCAGGCGGAAGGCGGCCGTGCTGCTCGCCTCGACCGCCCTGGCCCTGCCGGGCGCGGCGCTCGCGCAGGGCGTGACGCTGTCGGGCTTCGCCGAGATGGGCGTGAAGGGCGGCAAGGGCGCCAAGTCGGCAACCGACGCCGGCATTGACTACAACGACCACAAGATCAAGTCGCAGTTCCACACGGACGTCGACGTGACCTTCACGATGACGGGCGTCACGGACCAGGGAATCACGTTCGGCACGGCCGTCGATCTTGACGAGGCTGGCGCTCTCGGCGCGGGGTCCACCGTCGAAGACAAGCCAGGCAAGGGCAACAAGTCCGAGGCCAACGTCGAGGTCTACGTCGAAGGCCCGTTCGGAAGGGTCGCGCTTGGCGACACCGACGGCGCTCTTGACTGGGCGGTCGCCGGGGAGGTTCCGAGCGGTCCGGGGTCCATCGACGACGCCCAGGAGCACCGCGCCTGGCGCACCGACGGGCTGGACGGCGGCAACGACGGCCAGATCCTGCGCTACAACTCGACCAGCTTCCCTGTCGGGTTCGGCACGATCGCGTTCGCCGTGTCCGCCGAGCTGGACGACACGAAGAGCATGGCGAAGTGCTACGGTGGCAGTAAGAAGCTCCAAACTGAGGACCTGTCCGACGACGACGCCAACACCGGCACCAATGCCCGCAAGTGCGCCGGAATGGTCAATAAGGCCAGTGATAGTAACAATCCTCCAGATGTAAGCCTCTATGATCCCGGCGTGGATTCGGATGACGCGATAGTGGCCGCCGGCCTGACCATGGCGATCCCTGCCGGCGGCGGCAGCGTGAGCCTCGGCCTCGGATACCAGGGCGGACAGAAGATCGGCGAGTGGGACCTGGGCGACAAGCACAATGAGGACACCACGGCTGACGAGGTGCCAGCCCGCAACGGCCCCAAAATCGTTCAAACTAAGTACGTGCAGCGCAAGCAGTCGGAGGTCGCGCTTTCCGTCGGCTACAAGACCGACATGTTCGCGATTGGTGTCAGCGGGTCGCAGATCGACAATGCGGAAAGCAAAATAATCGATCCTATAGGATCAGCAAGTATTGAGACCGACCGTATGGAGGGCCGCACGGCGTTCACCGACGCGCAGCACATTGCCGTCGGCGCGTCCGTCACCACGGGGCCGTTCTCGTTCGGCGCGAACTGGGGCAGCATGGACTACAAGGATGCCGCGTTCGACGACTACACCGGGGTCGGGCTCTCCGCAGGCTACGACCTCGGCGGCGGTGCCCAGATCCTCGCCGGATGGGGGCAGAGCGATACTGACGCCACTGACCCTGACGATGAAGACGCCAAGCTGCCGAAGGCCTCCCGGTGGTCCCTCGGCCTCAAGATGGCCTTCTGACCAGCCATCGAACATGACCAAGAGCACGGGGGCGGCCTTCAGGCCGCCCCCTGCTCGACCAGCGGCGCGGACGGGCGGGAAGGGATCGACTGCATAGTCGGTCTTGCCGTAGCCGAACTGGAGGGACGCGCCGCCGCCCAGGTCGTAGGTCGCAGCCAGGCCGTAGCCGTCAACGTCATAGGCCGTTGAGCCGCTCACCGTGGCACTGCCTGTCGCGGGGGTCAGGACAACCGGTTCCCCGTCCACGTCCTTCTTGGCGTAGTTGGCATGGAACGCGAGCGGCCCGACGCTGTAGGTCGCGCCGATGCCGGAATGCTTGGCTTCCGTGTCGTCGAATGTGGCCAATCGCTTATTCGCGGCAATTATCTCGGTAGCGTTAGCCAGAACATCCGCGGCAGCGGGCGCGTTGATGGTGGTGCCGTTGTCGTTGTCGAACTGGGCGTAGTTGGCCACCAGCTTCAGGCTGCCGGTCCCGACCGGGAACGCGGCCGAGAAGCTGCCGCCCACGATGTCGGACCAGTCGTCCTTCTGGTAGCCTATGCCTCCCGCAAGGGTCGCGCCGCCCACGGCGAAGCTCCCCTTGCCGCCGACGCCGAGGATGTCGCCACGGTCTTTCTGGAATGCTTTGTCCGCATCAGCAGGGTTATCAGTGTTATCGCCCCTTTGAGCCGTGCCGGGGAGCGTCCCAACCGTCCTGTCCCCTATCCCGTCAAACGCGGTGTCCTGCTCGAACGACAGTCCGAGCGCGAAGTCGCCCAGGAGGTCGCCGGTGTCGTAGCGGAGTATCTGGCCGTCATGCGTGCCGTCCAGGCCGGAGTTGCCGTCGAAGCCGCCGTGCTCGTGGTCGTCCCTTATCGAGCCCGCGCCGACGATCTCCTCCATCGCCCAGTCATAGCCGCCGTCGGTGTCGCCCATCTCGACGTTGCCGAAGAACCCTCGGACGTAGAAGGTCGCGCCGCCGTCGTCGGCGTCGTCGTCCGTCGCACCGTTCACGGAGGTCGTGATGTCGTACGACTCTGGATTTCCCGACAAATTCCCTTTAGCGTTGCCGCCACGGTCCAGCTCGTCGATGTCGACGTTCGCCCCGAAGGTGATCCCGGTGTCGGTCACGCCCTCCATCTTGATCGTCGCGTCGATGTCGGTGTGGAACTGCGCGCCGGTCTGGAACTGCGCGCCGGTCTTCGTTCCGTCGCCCTTCTTCGAGTCGTCGTCGAACACGCCCATCTCGGCGAAGCCCGACAGCGTCACGCCCTGCGCGAGCGCCGCGCCCGGCAGGGCCAGGGCGGTCGAGGCGAGCAGCACGGCCGCCTTCCGCCTGATTTCCATTCAGCGATTGGCGGCCGGACCTCCCCGGAGGGGCCGGAAAACCGGCGCGGAAACAGGGGCCTGCGCGACGGCCCCGGACGGCGCGGGCCGCCCGTGTCGCCGCCATGTCGCCGGGGCGGCGCGGCGCCGCCGGATCGGGCGGTTCAGGCGGCTTCCGTCAGGCGGGCAGGCCGATCAGGATGCCGAGGAACGCGAAGCCGGCCGCGAGTACGGCGATGGTCGGGACGACCTGCGCAATGCCGAACCCGACGGTCCGGCGCTGGCTGTCCTTGTCGCGCTTCGCCGCGTCCTCCCGGTGCGCGGCCATGTCGGCCCGGAAGCGTTCAAGGGTGGCCGAAAGGTCTGCCTGCATCGTGTTCATGCGTTCCTCCGGGACGGCGACCTGCCGGGCGAGTTCGCGAGCGTCCGGCGCGTCGCCCATGTCCCGAAGCCATGCGCATCCGCCGCCCCGGCCAACTCCGGGCCGGATCCGGCTTCTCCCGCAAGGCGGCCCGGGTGATCCCCGAAGTTCATGGCCCACCCGGACTCCCCGTCCAGCCGCCAGGGGACGATGCAGGCAAGCGTGGCCGGGCCGCCTGGCGCGGCGCGGGTCACAGCGGCAGCGCCGTCAGGATGTCGCGCAAGACCGGAACGGCCAGGAGCGCGACGATCAGGGCGCCGATCCTCTTGATCCACGTGAGGTCGGTCTCGATCCGGGAGATGCGCGCCTCGACCCCGGAGAGGCGCGCCTCGATGCGGGTCTCCAGGCCCGCCAGGTCGGCCTTGGTTGCCACCCCGCCGGTGACGGCCCGGTGAACCGTGTCGCTCAACGCCTCGGCCTGCGTCTCGGTGAAGCCCGCCCCTGCCAGGCGCTTCACGGCGGCATGGGTGTCGAAGGCCGCGTTCATGGCCGGAACGCCGCCGCCGGCACGGCCGCGGGATCGTCCCTGGCCGCAGGCTCGCCCGGGCCCCTGCGGATCGCCCCGGCGACGGCCTCGGCCGCCTTGTGGTCCAGCCCGGCGGCCTCCATGTCGCGGGCGGCGCTCAGCGTGTCGAACGATGCGCCCCTTCCGCCCCGGCTTCCGGCCGCCTGCACGGCCTTGCGCATGGCGTCGGCCCGGAGCGGCAGGCCGCGCCCGATGCTGGCCCGCGCGACGGTGGCCGCGCCGACGTTGCATCTCTCGCCCAGGCGCTTCAGGCGCTCGCGCCAGGCGCTGGCGAGGCTCGGGCCCGTCCTTGCGGGGCAAGGCGTCTCGCGTGCCGGCATGTCGCACAGGCTCCTTTCGCCGACCTTCGGCTGCAGCGCAGGATACGGGATCCCCGGCACATCTTCAACGATTTATCGCAGGACGGGTGGAGCCTCTTGCAACAATTATCGCGATTCCGGCGGCCTTTTCCAGCCCCCGGCGTCCGCCGTGGCGCCGGTCACGGGCGCGGCGGGCTTCCGGGGCGTCCCGGCGCGCCGGGGTGTGGCGGAATGTCGCATTCCGTCGCCCGGCGGGCGCTCTCCGCGCACGGGCAGGCGCGCCGTCCCGTTCCCGGGGCGGCGTCGGCGGCGTCCGGCGCTGCCGCTGGCGGGGTGTTCAGACGATGAGCCGCATCAGCCGGTCGACCGTCAGGGCGAGCACGCCAAAGAACAGGTGGCAGGCAACCTTGAGGTTCCCGCGAACCCGGACATGGCGTCCTCCGTACGAGTCCTTGAGGGCGGAGTTCACCCTCTCCACGCTGGAGCGCTGCCTGCAGCGCACGCGGTCGTGGCGGACGTGGCCCGCCCTGCGCTGGGCGAGCGCCTCCCCGGCGAGGCGCGCCTTCAGCCCCGCGTCCCGCCGGGGGTTGGCGTCGATTGTCGCCACCCGCCCCGCCATGCGGGCGTGGGCGCCGATCTCCCGGGAGTCGCAGGCGGCGTCCATGAGCTCATGGCAGTGGTCGACCCGCTCCGCGGTCATCCGGGCGAGCGGGATCGCCGCCTGGCTGTCGTGGAGCGACGCCGAGGTGAGGATGCAGCTCACCGGGACGTCCCCGTCCGCCGCGTCGACATGCAGCTTGCAGCCGCGCCAGCTCTCCCTGCATCCCTTCGCGTTGCGCCTGGTGCCCACGTCGCAGGCCCTCGGCAGTTCCCCGACCATCTCCGCCGTGGACATGCCGCCCTTCAGCTGCCGCTCCAGCCGGGTCGGCTCCCTGACCGGCTCCTCGCCCCTGCGCGGGCGGCCCGGCTTCCGTTTCGGCGCCGGCGCCGGCTTGGGCTTGGGCGCCGGCCGCTCCCGTCCCACGATCGCCGTGGAGTCCCGGGATATGTGCCCGACGACCGATCCCTCGTACGCGGCCCTGACCAAAGCCCCGTGCATCCGCTCGGGAAGCCGCGTCTCGGCGAACCACGCGAAGGCGCGGGAGAACGTCGACTCGCTCGGGATCCCTGACACCCGGCACCAGCCGCACAGGCGGCGCAGCGTCGGGTCGTGCCTGAGCCTGTCGGTCAGGGCGGCCGTGGTCGGAAGGTCCCACACCGCCTTCGCAACGAAGGCCCGCGCCAGCGCGTTGCGATCGGCGGGAGGGTGCCCGACGCCGCGGTGGCCGTAACGGAGATGCCGCTCCACCGGCGCGAGGTCCAGCACGGCGACGAACCTGCGGTGCGTCTCCCCCAGCGGGCCGACCTCCTCGGCGAGGAACGGGAAAAGTTCCCCTTGAATATGGTGCCAGGCGTCTGATGCGAACTTTCCCACGGACATGGGGCCGTCTCCCTGCATGTAGTGGTTTACGCACCCCTTTCATGCCGGAGAGACGGCTCCATATCCAGGCCAGCCAGTCAAGAAAATGCCCGTTTTCAGGGAGAAACCCGCTCGACCGCGGAGTTTTGCAAGAGGCTCGGGTGTACTCCAGATTTCGCCCTTTACGACCATCCAGGACCACTTCTACGCCTGGCGCGACGGCGGCGTCTTCGAGCGCATGCTGGACGCGCTGCGCACGCTGGCCCGCGCGCAGGCGGGACGTTCCCCGGCACCGACGGCGGCCGCGACCGGCAGCCAGTCGGCGAGACGACGGAGACGGGCGGGCCCTGCGGGTACGACGCCGGCAGGAAGGCCGGGGCCGGAAGCGCCACCTGGCGGTGGACGTCGAGGGGTTCCCGATCGCGGTGCGGGTGCACGAGGCGGACGTGCAGGACCGGGACGGGGCGCCGGCCGTGATCCTGGCGATGCCGGGAAGGCGCCGCAGGTGCGGAAGCTGCGGGCGGACGGCGGCTGCGCGGGGCCGAAGCCCGGGGCCGCGCTGGCGCGGCACGGCCTCGGGCCGGTCATCGAGATCGTGCAGCGGCCCAAGGAAACCAGGGACTTCACGGTGCCGTGCCGCCGCTGGGTGGTGGAGCGGACCTTCGCGTGGCTGTCGTGGTGCCGGCGCCCGGGCCGAAGGACGTGGAGCGGACGCTGGCGAGCGCGCTGGCCCGGGTGCGGCTCGCGGCGTGCCGGTTCCTGGTCCGGCGGATGGCGCGGCGCCAAGCGGCTGGAAACAAATAACATAATGATATCATTGACTTATGATTCAGCCTCTGAGTCGTCCCGCGCCCTCGTCCTGACCTCATGTCAGGATGACGGCAAACAGGTCTTGCATGACTGAATCCTCCTTTTCCGCAATGGAGCGGATGCGCCCCGAACGTTCATCATGCTCATCAGGTCGCTTGACGCTCTTCGGCCATCTTGCCCATGTTCACTTCCCGTTCCGGAAGCTGTTCTGCATACATGGTGTCGACCAGCGTCCTGACACTGCCGTTGAGCCTGGCTTGCGACATGGAACCCTCCTTGTCGAAGAGCCTCCCTGTCTGGGTGAAAACTGACACGGAGATGCCACATCCGGCGAGGCCGTCCACATTCCAGGTCAAGCTCTCAGGAGCGCCCGACCACGCTCCGGAAATGCAGCGCCAGGAACACCGGCCGGCTTCCGCTTGAAGAAGCACCATAATGGTTCTACATGAATCCCATGACAGAAAAGAGGAGGCCGACCCATGAACTTGATGCCATCAAGTCGTCATTCAGCACGCCCCGGCGTCTCAGGGCGACGGGAACCGCCATCCGCACCGCCGCAGCGCTGGGATTCGGGCGCGAGGGAATCGTCGGCGTCTTGCAGTCCATGGAGAGGCGCGACTTCCGCAAGTCCATGACGTCCCGTGCGGACCACCGCGTCTGGCAGGACGTCTACCACGTCCCCTCGGAAGCGGGTCCGCTCTACGTGAAGTTCACGGCCGATGCCGTCAACGGGTTCCTTCTGCTGTCCTTCAAGGAGAATGAGAATGGATAGTCCTGTCTGCCCGGAAACCGGGGCGCCGATGCGTCGCGGCACACGTCCCATGACGATCGCCTACAAGGGTGAATCGGTCACCGTTGACATGCCGGGCTGGTACTGTGACGCGAGCGGGGAGAGCATTCACGACGGATCCGACATGAAGGTTTCCGACAGGGCGCTCACCGCGCTCAGGGCGAAGGTCGAGGGTCGCCTCGCCCCGCAGGCGGTCAAGCGAATCCGCAGGCGGCTCGGGCTTACGCAGAAGGCCGCGGGACGGCTGGTCGGCGGTGGCCCGAACGCGTTCCAGAAATACGAGAGCGGCGATGTCCTTGTGAGCGGCGCCGTCACCAGCGCGCTGCTGCTGCTGGAACGGGATCCCGGTGGCCTGGAGGTGCTCCGCAAGCGGGACGAGGCGGTCAAGGGCGAGTCATCGGCTCCGGTGCTGGACAGGCACCGGGAGTGATCCCGGCCGTCATTGCATCCGGTGCATCGCCGGGGCGAATGCAGGCGTGCGACAGCGCCGGCATCCTTCGCGAGGGCGACGCCCTGGAGCTGCTCCGTGAAGGATTGAGGCGTGGCGCAGTCAGCGACAGGCTTGCAGGAAAGCGGCCCAGGCAGGTCTGGGCGGTCAACGGCGACGGCGAGGTTCTGGAAGCCCGGCGTGATCGCGAAGGAAGCTGTCATGGCCATTTGCCGGCGCTTGGCGACGCCTTCAGGGACGCCGTCATCGATTTCTGGCGGCATGCCGAATTCGGCATAGCTTCCATGCAAGGGCAAGCGGGCAGTGAAAGAGCTCCGCTTCGATATCGACTGGCATGCCGGGCGCGATGCTGATCCAGCTCTTGGTCATGCGACTGCCAACCTCCGGATCATGCTTGACAGGGTGTGCCTGACCGAGAACATCGGCGTCTGCTCGGCAGGCGGCCGTGGCAAGGTCCTTGTATCGGTCTGTCCGTTGGCCATGTGGGCGGCTTCATCGTGATGGCGCCTTCGCCACCCGGCTGCCGTCGCCGGCCGCATCGACGCTCGCCGTTTCCGGTTCGTGCCGCAGAAACGCCATCCCGTGGCAAGAAGGTTCGAGCGGACCCGGCTGACTGGCGGCTGCGCCGACTCCATCGTGCGAGACGGCAACGCATCGCTTGCCTCAACGAATGCAAGGACGTCCAGGCAGAAATGCCAGCCTGCATCTGTGGCCGAGCTCCTGTGTCCGATCGCGCACCTGGCCAGCTTCATGAACGGAGATCTTTCCGAGAGCAGGATCGAGGATGCCGCCGCAGGGTTCGACGTAAGCGACCAGACGGTGTCTCTGCAGCTGACAGGCAACCTTGCCCTGCCGTGTCAGGACAACGGCCAGGGCCGTCCATATTCCATGGCGGGATGAGGTGAGAATGCGGTTCCACGGCCGCACCTGAAGCCGGTCGCCTGATGAACCGCACCCCTCCGTGAACGTCCGCCGCATCGGCCTTCTCCTGCGCGGGACGGCGCGAAATCGGCATCAATGACGCGCGCCCCATGACCTGCATTCATGCGCGAGCCGGTGTGCGGTCGAAGACGTTCCCCCTGCCGGTCGCGCCGCGGCTTCCCGGTGGCAGCCGGTCCGCGATGACCATGAGGCATGTCCTTGTCGCGGGCCGGGACGTCGGCGGCGCCGCGGCTCCGCCCCGGCGACATGGCGGCGACACGGGCGGCCCGCCCCGTCCTGGGCCTTCGCGCAGGCCGCTGTTTCCGCGCCGGTTTTCCGGCCCCTGCGGGGAGGTCCGGCCGCCAATCGCTGAATGGAAATCAGGCGGAAGGCGGCCGTGCTGCTCGCCTCGACCGCCTTGGCAGGGTTGCCGCTTGCGGCGTCTGCCCAGGGCGTGACGCTGTCGGGCTTCGCGGAGATGGGCGTTGCCGACCACGGCAAATATCACGATGACAACAAGGCCAAGGGCAAGATCGGCGCCGAATTCTTCCAGGACATCGATGTCACGTTCACGGCCACGGGCCAGACGGACGGCGGCGTCACCTGGAAGGCGGCGGTCGACCTGGACGAAGCCTCGAAGCTCGGCCAGGACGGCGACAACGGCGGTCACGCCGGGGTCGCGGTCAGCGTCAGCGGGGCGTTCGGCTCGGTCACGCTCGGCGACACGGACGGCGCGTTCGATGCGGCCCTGGCCGAGATCGAAGGCGGCGGGGCGTCGATCGCCGACAACCATGAGCACGGCGGGCGCACCGGCAACGGCGGGCTGGACGGCACGGCCAGAACGGCCGGAGCGCCGGCCGAAAATGACCCCTATAAAGGCCAGATCCTGACCTACAGCACGGGAAGCCTGATCCCGAACGTCACGGCCTTCGCCTCGTTCGAGCAGGAAACCCTGTATCAAGACAAGGCAACCGGGGCCGCTGCCGCAATAGGCAAGATCGGTTGCACGGGCGGCACTGTCTGCCCCAAAAAGAACAGCGGCGACGTTCTGGGCGTCGGCGTTTCGGCAACCTTCATGGAGAACTACGGCATCGGCGTCGGCTACCAGAAGAACGACAATGCGGACATCGTGGGGGCCAGCGCGTCGGCCACCGTCCCGCTGCCGACCGGAAGCCTTGCGTTCGTGGTCAACTACTCCCGCATGGATGACGACATGGGCACCACCACGCGGACAGCTGCGGACGCTCGCTTGACGGGAACGAATTGGACTCTGGCAAACGCAGAGACGTTTGCGGACCATGACGACATCGAAACCGTCTACACCGGCATCGGCGTGACCTACGCCACAGGTCCGTTCTCGCTCCATGCCAACTACGGCAAGCAGGACCTGGACGGCCCGGACCAGAACACCCCCGTTCCACTCTGAAGTGCAACACCTGATGCAGTGTTCCTGGTCCTTCGGCCTCAAGATGGCGTTCTGACCGGGACGCGAACGCGGGGGCGGCTCACGGGCCGCCCCTTTTCTTCAACACGCACAGGAGGAAAAGACATGGCGGGACGGAAGAGTTTTGACGGCACGGTAAGCCAAGACTTCTGGATACGGGATGATGATGGCCGGGCGTATCGTTTGCTGGTGAAGCCGAACGCTATCGCGGTAGCAGAAAAAAACGAACGGAAATACCATCAGGTGAGCTCGGAAGACTCCACGAGTTTGGCAAAATGTTTTCCTCATACTGCATTCGGTTGATCTGTTGCATCGGGGTTTTCACACGCACAGCGGTCCTTCTCGGCCTGTCTCCGGCAAGTCTCTCAGCCACCCACAGCATCTCCTGATATTCGGGACTGCCCTCGGGTGGGTCCCAGCATTCGCCCAGACGATGCCATGAAAAACCTTCGGCCCGCAAGGCCCGACGGAAGGCCTTGCCATCAAGGCCATACTGTCGTGCCATCTCTGCTGCCGACTCGGGCATAATGGCCCTCCCCTCACAGATACCGCAGCGCCTCTTCCGCGCTCTCATTGCGGGTGTAGCGTCCGATCATGCGGGTGGTCTTCCAGCGGCCCTGACGCTGCACGGCCGCCGGTGGCGCCTGATTGCGGGTCATGGTCAGCGCCAGCCCTACCCGGCCCGAATGGCCGCTGTAACCTTCCCCGAGGCCGGCGGCCGCGGCACGCTGGGCCACAATGCGACTGATCTGGCGCTTGCAGACATCGAAGACCGGCTGGGCATTGTCGGGCGGGTCCTGGGTCTCGTACCAACGCAGGAGATCGTCCATGGCCCCTTTGGTGACGGCAATGACGGCCCCCTCCCCCGTCTGGTCGGTCTTGGAGCGGTGGATGATCAAGCGCCCTGTCCCATCGGTCTGGAGGTGCAGATCCTGCCAGACCATCCGGACCACTTCCGAGCGGCGCAGGCCGGTACAGGCGAGCAGACTGATCAGCGCGAGATCGCGGATGGCCCGCGGACGAGTGTCTTCCTTGAGGGATCCGCGGATGGTGGCGACGGCCTCGGGATCGAGGGGCTTGGCCTGACCGACAGTCCGGTCGGCCGTCTTGCGGGCCAGTCCCCTGAGGGTGGCGGCGACCAGCGGATCGGCCGACAGGCGCACGCGGGACCCCGACCCGCTCTGCACCGTGTCCTGGACGAACTGCAGGGCGGCGACGGTGAGGCGCAATGAGACGATGGAGCGTCCTGCCTCGGCGCGGGCGGCGAGATGGCTGGCGACGGCCTCGGGATCGGGCGGCAGGGTCTCATTGCCGGACTCGACGCACCACGCCGCCCATTGGCGCCACGCGGCCCCATAGACCCGGCGGGTGGTCTCGGCCTTGCTTGCGTAAATTGCCGCGGCCACGCGCGGGTCGAGGACGAGGGTCGCCGGATTGGTCGGCAGTGGCAGGTCCGCAAGGGATGTGGGGACCGGTTCCAAGGTGATCTTAGCGTTTGATTCTGATGGCACATTCAAATCCCGAAATGTCCGTTAACCGGACTTACCGGACATTCAGGAGAGCAAATTGGGGGCAAAGGCTTATCCCTTTGACTCCGGCGCCGCAAGATGTTGTGCCGGCGGCCGGTCGCGGGATCCCCGGATCCCCGACGGAATCCACGCCGGCGGCACCGCGCGGCGGCCCGGACGGTGCGGGAATGTGGTGATTCGGGTGGTGCGCGGGTGCGCCCGCCGGTCCCGTGGCGGGATCCGTCCGCGTCAGGCGTGTCCGTCGATGAGGTCGCGGCAGGTGGCGGGCGGCAGCCCCAGCCCGATGCCGAGCAGGCTGTCGAGGGACGTCCGCCTGTGGCGCCGCCGGTTCCAGCGGAACACGAACTCGTCGAGGCAGCGCTGGAAATGCTTCCCGCCGCAGGCCGTGATGCACGCCCATGGCCCAGCGCTTCAGGTTCGAGAAGACCCGGTGGACCCAGGCCAGGACCTCGTGGGCCCTTCGGCCGCCGACCACCCTGCGCTCCCGCGGGTTGCCGGGCAGGCCGGCGTAGCCGCTCCATCCGTCGGTGACCACCCACGCGCCCGGCGCGACGGCCCCGGAGATGAAGCCGCGGAGCGCGCCGGATCCATAGTCCCCGATGGCCTCCAGCCGGATGCGGCGCGGCGCCCCGTCCTCCGACAGCTCCACGGCACCGGCCAGAAGGATCCTGCCATCGGCGCTGCGGCCCCTGCCGGCGACGCCCTTCGCCCCGTCCGTTTCCGCGCCGCCGCCGTCGCGGCAGGGCACGGATGTCTCGTCCACCTCCGCGATCCCCTGCAGGAGGCTCCGGCCCGGGTCGACCATGGCACGGCGCAGCCTGTGCAGCAGCAGCCAGGCGCTTTTGCAGCTCCCGATGCCAGGCTGCGCCTGGAGCTGCAGCGCGGAGATGCCGTTGGAATGCGTCGCCACGATGTGGGCCGCGAGGAACCATGTCCTGAGCGGCAGGTGGCTGCGGTGCATCACCGTGCCCGCCGTCACCGACGTCTGGCGTCCGCACCCCGCGCACTCGTGGAGGCGGCGCTCCCCTTTCAGCTGCCAGCCTTTCGTGCAGCCGCAGGCCGGGCACGCGAAGCCGTCGCCCCAGCGCAGCCTGGCCAGGTGCCCGGCGCAGGCACCGTCGTCCGGGAAGCGCTCCTCGAACTCCTGGCGGGACATGGGCCGGTCGTGTTTCCATCGCGATGCCATGGGAGGAACATAAAGCGAACAAAACGGATCGTCAACCCCCGTCGGACACAAAATGTGGACATGCCTTGCTCAAAGGGATAAGCCTTTGGGGGCATTATCGATATCTGGATGTTGATCTTCGTGGGTGAAATCCGATCATTCCTCAAGACCTGCCGGAGGACATTTCCAGCCACCGCTCATGTTGTCATCCGATCTTTGGCGGTTCAGGAACCCATCAATATCGGCAATCTCAAGAAACGATATCGAGACCTGTGGCTGGCCATGCGTGTGGAAGATCTGTCGCTTGTAATCAAGATCCTTTGGCCAGTAGGCATTGCTGCCGCCGTACTGGCCGTTGTTGGCAACGATGATCAGCTGGAACATGTGGTAGTGAAGGGCCAGGGCCATTTGGTCGAATGTCTTCACATCCTTGTTCAGTGCAGGGATGGCCCAGACATCGGACTTCCCTCGGAGGTCTGATGCAAGGCCCAGATCCGTAGCATCATAGCAGACAGACGCGGTCAACCGGACCGGCTTGTCATCAGGATTGCTGGACCATGGATAGTCGACCACCCACTGGCATGGGCGAAATCCCCTGATACGGAGTGCACCAGGAGGTCCAGAAAGACAAGCGAGAGTCCTCATCGCCTTTTCTGGTTGGGCAAGATGTAGCTTCCCTTGGCGGCGGATCAGGGTTTGCCAACCGGTGGCTTTCGACCACTGTGGAATGATCCAGAGAGCCGAGTTGATCAGTGCTTGCACAGGTGGGATGTGTTCATAGGTCAATCCGGTCAGAACAATTGCCTTGTGCTGGCGTGCAAAGGGGATCAGATGGGTGCGGACATCGCTCGGGTGGACGGCGAGCTCGGGAAGGATCAGCCAATCGAGATGCCCAGTGTGGGTGTGGGTTTTCCGGAGTGTCAGCATGCGATTCACGGCGGCCAAAACTGCCGACAGGTGGTTGCGATGCTCACGACGAGAGGTCAGAAGGTCCCGTGTCAAATCAGCGGACCTTCCCTCGAAATCTTCTGCTTTTGGAATCGCTGCCTGGACCACGCAGGCACGCAACGGCTGGTTTGCATCTTCACCGGGTTTGGGTGGTTTGATGCACAGCGGCAGGATCAACGTCCTTGTCGCCTCACCAAACAAACTCTTCAATTTGTTAATTCTGTCCTGAAGTACTACCCGCGTTGGTTCATGTCCCTCATTGATAAATTCAAACTCGGGTGAGCGGGAGCACCCCGGCCACCGCAACAATGCCAGAAGAAACCCTTCCAGCCATTCGGTCATGGGTGTCCAGTCGTCTCCAAAGGCAGGTTGTCCGTTGTGAAAGCCATAAAGACGCTGATACCAATGACTCTCCGGCTGGCGGTAGATGGAGGGTTTCTCCTTCCAACTTGGCAGCCGCACTGGCCTCGTAAAATCCGGATGCTGGGCAAGAATGAACCGAAGCAGGAATCCCAGCTGGAGACGCCAGTGCTGGTCGGACGGGCACCATGTGGGCACCTCGTACATGGATCCAGACGCAGCGGTGCGTGGGGGCATGATGGTGAGGCTTTCGATCGTTGCGAACTTGCCGCCATCAAGTTTCAGCATGACCTGGTTTGGCGTGATCACCTCGAGTGTGGTTCCCTGCCAACACTCCAGAAATTTCTTGGCAAATCTCAGTATGGAGAGCTCGTTCCGCAGGATCGATGGGCTTGCATCCAGTACAATCGCGGCCAAAGATTGGTGGCCATCTTTGGATGGTCTGGGATTCCGGCACAGATCCTCACGGATCCGCGGCGGAACCCGCTCACCTCCCCACTCAAGTTCAAGAAAGAACGCTGGATCCCGTCGGGCCAGTTCTGCCGCCCGCCCACTGCTGGTTTTGGGGTGTATCAGCGTCCGGGCCTGACCCCCATCGAGGAAGGTACGGCGGGCAAGAATAGCCAAGGTGACAA
Source organism: Paracoccaceae bacterium (assembly GCA_965221845.1). Taxonomy (GTDB): domain Bacteria; phylum Pseudomonadota; class Alphaproteobacteria; order Rhodobacterales; family Rhodobacteraceae; genus JAJEFO01. Next base: position 1,473,849 of record OZ244919.1, on the reverse strand, counting down.
ATCTCGTGGTCTCCTTGGGGACTTTCTTGCCACGCAAGAACTGGATGAGTTCGCGGTAATGCCGGTTTTCCGGCCCCGGTCTCATACGGGGGTTTGATTCTGCTGTGGGGTCGACCCGGGTGGCAAGAAAGAGCAACGCTTGCTGTTTCAGATACCAGGGAATCCTGCGAGAATCCAACGCCACCAAGTGCTCCGCCTCCTCCTGAAGTCTCTGGCGATAGGCCGCAAGGCCAAGCTCTGACGGGAGAGATTCCTCATCTTGGACAAACCCAGTCTCCGTGGCGGCCGCCCGAAAGATCTCGGCAAGGCAATACCAGGCGACCCGGTTTTTGGCATCTTTCTTGCCCTTGCCCGTGTACGGCCGAAGCAGCGAGAGAGTTTCATCCAACAGGTCCGCATCGGGCCAAACGTCGAGTCCGACACGCAGGAGGCGGACGTTTGATGGATCCTCGATCCAACGACGAATGAGACCCAGTGCGAAGACCTTAGCATCACGATCGAGACTCTGGCGCGTGATATCCATGTTGCCTACTGTAGGAGTTTCGGCATCCTGCGAGTCCCTTGAATCCTCGCTGAATGCATCATCCTCGAGAAGCGGCCGGACAGATCGGAATGTGGTCCGAAACCGGCCAGCTCCAAATCGGGCAACGGTTGCGTCGCGCACGTCCGGAAGAGGCGAAAATTTCCAGCGTTCCTCGTCCGGGTTGGCAGCCATCTCCTGGGATTGCATCAGGCCCTGGATTGAATCGAGGATGTCCTTGCCACCATGGGCATCGAACCCCCCGGAAATCGCGTGCTGGATGCGTTTGATTTTGGCGCTCTGCAGGACCAACGGCCGTCCCCGCTTGCTCAGGGAGGCGATCTGGGTTTTGTCTTTGGACAACTCGAGGCCGCTGGCCGTCTTCTGCAACAGATCACCAAGCCATCCCGTGACCTTGTCCTGAATTTCATCATCCGGGATGTCATGCTTTGGGTCTGCCTCGACCAGGATGCGGAAGTCATCGACGTACCGGCAGCCATCGACCAACTCCAATCCCGGAGCAATCTCAGTATCAAGTGCCTCACACAGCGCATCGTCGAGATCCAAGAGCATGACATTGGCAAAGAATCCGGATGCCACAAGACCCTGTGGCAAGGCGACGTGCCCGAAATCCGTGATATCTGACTGCTGCATGTACATCCCGATATCGGTCTTGTCTCGTGCGTCCCATTCCCAATTCAGGACCGATTTGGCCAAGGAAACGAACGCCGGGTCCCCGTCACAAGGGATGCTCTCGATGGCCCTGTGCAAGGCCGCGGGACGGACACGGTCATAGAACTGGCGAAGGTCGGCATGGATGACATGCAGATGCTGTTTCCTGTCCGAGAAGAACCGTTCGGCAGCCTCTTCGGCGCGGGAGATGAACGATTGGTAGTCTTGATAGTAGGCCCGGTACAGTTTGGCCGAACCCCATCGGTGAAAGAGTTTCCCGTCCTTTTCATCGCAAAAGAGGCGGTTCCCGAAGGACACGACAGGTTCCACGACCCTCCTGCCCTCTATTTGTAGCCTTTCGAGTAACCGAAAGGGACGCTTGGGATCCTTTTGGCGCGTCTCGACACGGTTGGCCAAGCACAGCATGAGTGCTGTTGCGACCACCTGGTCGGCCAGACCGACATGCGCCAGCGGTCGTAGCGGAACCGGCGCAGGTCCTTGCTTGTTGACGGGCTTCCAATCGTCATTGTGTACACGCCACGATTGGCTTTTGGGCGCCAGCACAATCCGCAAGGGTTCGGTCTGCCAAGGGTCACCCGATTGCAGCCTTGCACGGATCCTGCCGATGAAGGTCGGAAGATCTGTGGCGGCCTGGTCAAGGCCAAGCGTATCCGAGTACCAGTTGTGGTAACGAATGTAGGATGCCGTCTTCTTCCAGGCCTGAATGAGGACATGTTCCTCCCGCAGCACATCCAGACTGGGTCGGAGTTCCTCTTGAACCATTTTTCAATCCTCCGCTGACCGCGCCCGCTTTCTCTCCGCCACGGCCCCTTCGGCAAACCCAGCTAGTGTTATGTTTCATACAGAAGGTTCCATGCCCTGCAGCCGCCGGTGCCCGCGCTTCCATGACGCGACGAGGTCGTCCGGGTCCCGGCTCCAGCGGAAGGGCCGGGCATCGTTGGCGTTGTGATGCCCGATGCAGGCTTCCACCGCCGCGATGCACTCGTCAAGGGAATTGAAGATGGCGTTCTTCAGCCGCTGGCGTGCCAGTTTCGAGAAGCAGCCCTCGACGGCGTCCGTCCGCGACGCCGAGGTCGGCGTGAAGTGGACTGTCCAGTTGGGATGGTCCGCGAGCCAGGCATGGACACGGGCCGACCTGCGGGCCGAGAGGCTGTCGAGAACGACATGGACCCCGGCGTCAGGATCGAGGCCCTCCGCGACATGGTCGAGGAAGGCACGGAAGTCCTCGGACCGGGGCCGTCATCTGCCCCGCCACCTTGCCGGTCGCGGCATCGAGGGCGGCCAGCAGGGTGGTGGTGCCGTTCCGCCTGCAGTCATGCGTCCGGGTGGCCCGGTGCCCGGCGGCAGGGGCTTTTGTGTCCGCCCCAAGGCCCGGATCCGGTTCGCGCGCTCACTCGAGCCGGTGGCGTTCACGCGCTCACTCTCGTCAACCGAGAGCACGACGGCATGATCCGGCGGGTTCGTGTAGGGTCCGACGACATCATGGGCCTTGACGCCGAAGCGGGGGGCGTTCGAGACCTTGAAGGTCCTGACCTGATGGGGCCGCAGGCCATGGCGCTGCAGGATCCGGCGCACGGTGGCGGCCGTCAGGCCCCCAGCCGCTGCGGCCAGGGCCTTGAGGGTCCAGTGGCTCCGGTTGGGAGGCGGCGGCGACATGGCAGGATCAATGACGGCCTGGACCGTGGCCGCGGGGACCGGCTTTCTGCCCGGCGGCCGGGCAATGGCATCCCCCGTTCCACTCTGAAGTGCAACACGTGATGTAGCGCCACGGGCGGTTCGACGACACATGATGTTGCGAATCGGCCAGGCGGCGGCGACAGTTCCTTCGTTGCGAGAAGGAGACCGTCATGCCCCAGGGCCATCGCCACCGGCCTCATGCGGAACGCTGCCGGATCCACGCCCCGGGAAAGCGGGCTTTCCGGCCCGGCGATCGCTCGCCAGCTCGGCCGCGACCGCACCACGGTCTGGCGCGAGGTGCGGCGCAACTCCGGCAGGCGCGGCTGCCGCCACGGGCAGGCGCAAGGGAAGGCGGAGGCGCGCCGCAGCGTGGCCTCGTCGGTGGCGCGCAAGATGACGCCGGAGCCGTGGCGCATGGCGGAGGAGCGGCTGGCCGAGGGCCGGGCCCGGAGCAGGTCGCCGGGCGCATGCGCCTGGAGGGCGAGCCGATGGCGGGCCGGCAGTGGACCTGCGAGCGCATCCACGCCGACCGGAAGGCCGGGGGCGATCTCTGGCGGCATCTCCGCCGCCGCGGGAAGAAGCCGAACCGGAAGGGCGGGGCCCACGCGGGCCGCGGCCGCATCCCGGGCCGGGCGGACATCTCCGAGCGTCCGGCGGCGGTTGAGGCGAAGGAACGGGTCGGCGACCGGGAGGCGGACACGAATCAACGGCAAGGGCACCGGCGGCGCGCTTGTCTCCCTGGTGGACAGGGCGTCCAGGCACACGCTGCTCGAAAGGGTCGGGAGGAAGACGGCGGACGCGGTCGGCTCGGCCATGACCGGCATGCCGGGTTTCCTCCCCGTGCACACGGTCACGGCCGACAACGGCAAGGAGTTCGCGGGCCATGCCAGGGTGTCGGAGGCGCTCGGCGCGGGGTTCTTCTTCGCGCGGCATTGCCACTCCCGGGAGCGCGGCACGGACGAGCACGTGAACGGGCAGGTCGCGGGAGTGGTTCCCGAAGGGCACGGACTTCCGCAAGGTGACGGACGAGGCCGTGAAGGCCGTCCAGGACCGGACGGACGCACGTCCGAGGAAGGCCCTGGGCTGCCTCACCCCGTCCGAGGCCTTCCTGCCCGGGCGCAGCCGCCCTGAGGGGGCCGTTCCGGTGCCGCCGGGGGGCGGCTCCGAGGGGAGATGCGCGCTGTCCGCGGCCCGCCGTCCTCCGGTCGGGCTCCGCCCTCCCTGCGTCCGGCGGGCCGCGGACAGCGCCCGGCAGGGCTTGCACCGCCCCGGAAGACTGGCTACGCCTCCCGGTGAAGGAACCGCCGCCGCTCGGGCTTCGCCCCTCGCTGGCTGATGTTGCACTTCGGAGTGGAAGCGGCGTCTGTATATTGTACGCAATCTTGTCACGCATCTACTTTGGCGGCATGGGAAACCGTTAACCGAATGCCATTGCCGCATCCCGGGCCGGGTGGACATCTCCGAGCGTCCGGCGGCGGTTGAGGCGAAGGAACGGGTCGGCGACCGGGAGGCGGACACGAATCAACGGCAAGGGCACCGGCGGCGCGCTGGTGTCGCTGGTGGACAGGGCGTCCAGGCACACGCTGCTCGAAAGGGTCGAGAGGAAGACGGCGGACGCGGTCGGCTCGGCCATGACCGGCATGCCGGGTTCCCTCCCCGTGCACACGGTCACGGCCGACAACGGCAAGGAGTTCGCGGGCCATGCCAGGGTGGCCGAGGCGCTGGGCGCGGGGTTCTTCTTCGCGCGGCATTGCCACTCCCGGGAGCGCGGCACGGACGAGCACACCAACGGCCTCGTGCGGGGATACCTGCCCAAGGGCACGGACTTCCGCAAGGTGACGGACGCAGAGGTGCAGGCCGTCCAGGACCGCCTCAACGCGCGGCCGCGCAAGGCGCTGGGCTGCCTCACCCCGTCCGAGGCCTTCCTGCCCGGGCGCAGCCGCCCTGAGGGGGCCGTTCCGGGGCCGCCGGGGGCGGCTCCGAGGGGAGATGCGCGCTGTCCGCGGCCCGCCGTCCTCCGGTCGGGCTCCGCCCTCCCTGCGTCCGGCGGGCCGCGGACAGCGCCCGGCAGGGCTTGCACCGCCCCGGAAGACTGGCTACGCCTCCCGGTGAAGGGACCGCCGCCGCTCGGGCTTCGCCCCTCGCTGGCTGATGTTGCACTTCGGAGTGGAACGGGGGGATTGGTATGACAAGGAATCTGAACTACACCCCATGAGCGGATCCGGATTGAAACAAGAACCCCGGGCGCATACCGTGTGGCAGAGGCGGGTCCGGGGTGTACGGGGTGAATATGGCAAACCGGGGACCGGACGTCAACGGCTTCTGCTACACGGACGAAATCCTCGACGATCTCGAGGTCTTCCTCTCGCGCGAGCGCCTCGGCACCTATCTCGACGCCACCCGGAATGACCGGCAAGGTGCGGTCCGGCTCCATGTCTGGAACACCGCGGTCAGCGCCGCCTTTTACGGTCCGCTGCAGGGCCTGGAGGTGGCGCTGCGTAACGCCATGAACCGCATGCTTGGCGAACGATACGGCGCGGCCTGGTATGACAACGGCCACGCGGGGCTTGACGGGGGCGCCCTGGAGCGGATTGCCGGCGCCAGGTCCGGTTTGGCGCGAGACCGGCAGCGGGACGATCCACACCGGGTCGTGGCGGCGCTGTCATTCGGATTCTGGGTCTCGTTGCTTGGTCCGGGCGGCCGCGTGGCCACGCGACGCAGGGCCAACTACGAGATGACACTCTGGCGCCCGGCTCTGCGCGGCGCCTTTCCGCATCGCGCGCCCCTGACCCGCCGGCAGGCCCACCGGCCGTTGAACGCCTTGCGGACATTGCGCAACCGGATCGCTCACCATGAGCCGATATTCGCGCGGGATCTCGTCGAGGACCACGAGCGGATCCTTGAGGTCGCCGGGTGGCTCTCTCCGGCGACCCGGGCATGGATCGAGCACCACAGCCGTGTCCCCGCCTTTCTCGAAACCGCGGAAGCCGCCGGCGACATTCGGTCCTGACCGGCCGCAGGCGCAGGTACGACGATCTCCGCTTCACGAACTGTACCCGACATGCCAGTTCAGCATCGCGAAGGAGTTGAGCGGCGGGAGACCAGACCAAGGGCGGACGGACGCAATCGAGATGCGCCTGATGGCTTCCTCGCAAAGTTGAAAGAGTCTGCTTCTGCAGTTGATAATGTTGAGAGCATTCATCACGCTGCCAGCGCCTCACTGATTGAGGTCGACATCGTAGACTTGCCCGATGGCTTTGATGCCTTGTTTTCAAGGCATGTAAACAGGATGATTGATAAAGACGTTGCGCGAAAGCGGCGTGCCGTCGATGACCCAGCTCGGGCGGTCCGCAGGCCGATGGCGTCATCAAGCGTCTCGGGCGGCAGGTCGGCGAGGATGTCGTGGAAGATGGCGGTCGAGGGCGCGCTGCAGCGCTTCCTGCTCGGGCTGAGTCATTGGTGGTTGCTGCGTGCTGCCGTGCGCATGCAGGGCAGCCGCATGTCGGAGTCGTTCCTGGCGCGTCTGGCGCAATCCCGGCGTCGCAAGGGCGTTTGCAAACCGAACTGGGAGAGGAAGAAGCCGCGAAGGGGCGGACACGAAGGCTTGTCCATTGCGTTCAGTATTGTCGCCTGTTCATAACGACATCGTGATGGCGAGGGACCGGGTGACATCGGCCTCTGCCGCACCCTCCGTCTTGGTCCGGCCGTGGCCAGCCGGCATTGACGCGCCGCCAACAGGGTCACAGCAGGCCGAGAGGCCGGTTCTGTCACGTCCTCCGTCGCCGTGCCTGCAGCGCATCTTGCCGCAGTTCACGCCGGGGGACAAAGCGCCGCGCGGACGGCCGCGCTGGCGGCGGGCGGAAACGCGGGAGGGGAGCCGCCGGCGCGGGGTCGCGGTGGTGACACAGCGGTGACACGGGCGGTCGTCCGCCGGCCCGTCCTGTCGGAGGCCTTGACCCAAGGCACTGATTTCAAGCCGGTTTTCTGGCCCTTCCGAGGAGATGCGCCCCCGGATTCCCTGAATGGAAATCAGGCGGAAGGCGGCATTGCTGCTTGCCTCGACCGCCCTTGCAGCGGTGCCGATGGCGGCGCTCGCCCAGGGCGTGACGCTGTCGGGCTTCGCGGAGATGGGCATTGCCGACGACGGCAGCAAGAACGACGACGGAACGGACAAGGGCGCTCAGTTCCACCAGGACCTGAACGTGACGTTCACGGGCGAAGGCACGGGCAATGACGGCACCACGTTCGGGTTCGCCGTAGACCTTGAAGACGGAATCGGCGGCGGTGCCGCGACGCACGACGACACGAAGCACGGCGGCACGTCGGTCTACGTCAAGGGCGCGTTCGGCAACATCACGCTTGGCGACACGGACGGGGCGCTTGACTGGGCCATCAGCGAGGTTCCGACGGGGCCGGGGTCCATCGCGGCCGACGAGGAGCATGACGCATGGTATGCCTCTCACCTGGACGGCAAGTATGACGGCCAGATACTGCGCTACGACCACGGCTTTGACGTGGGCGTCGGCACGCTCAGCTTTGGCGTGTCCCTTGAGATGGACGATGACGGCGCGACGACCGGACTTTGCGGCCCGGTGCCTCAGGAAGCTAGATTCTTGAAAGAAGCGGCCGTGCCCGCCAACTATTCGAATCCTGTCGGCAAGGCGGCAGTGTACCATGAGGCAAAGCAGGGTAACAACGTCGCAGCCCTTGCTGCGGTAGACAGTCGCGATGCATCTGAAGATCCCGTGCAAGCATTGGATGTCGGTGATGTTATTGCCGATGGCGACGTCTTGGGCCTGCGCGGCGTTCCGGCCTACGACGGAACAAGATACTGCTTTGCCGGATTGCCGGACAACCCGTCAGCATCTGTGGGTGGAACTACGCTTACAGCGTCGGAATACAGAAACGCGCAAATTGCGACAGATGGTGGCACTGTTAGGGCAAATGGTCTTGGTGAGACCGGTGGCACGGCCCACACTGAAGCGCAGTGGCAAGAAGCATTTGCAGCTGTAAGGGACGGTCAGATCGTCTCTCAAGTCGGCCGAGTGCCGGAAGGCAGGAACACGTCCATCGGTGGCACCTTTGCCCTCCCGATGGCGACAGGCAAGCTGACGTTCGGCGCTGGCTGGCAGGGCGGGAGCTACGTCCATGCCTGGGACCGGGGCGGAGAGGTTGGCAAGGCAGCACCTAGTATCCCAGCCTCATTGAATTGCCGGGTATAGGGACTTCAGCCTGATCCGGGCGTCCTCGGTCCTGAACCGCCAGTCGACGGGTTGCGCCGAGCCGTTGCGGTGCCGCTGCCATGCGGCGACCTCGCGCACCATCGTCCCCCGGTCCGGGATCCGGCGGTCGAGGCACTGCCGGGAGAGGACGTTGATCTCGATCTCGGCCATGTTGAGCCAGGAGCCGTGCTTCGGCGTATGGTGGACCTCGAAACGGTCGGCAAGGCGCGACGCCTCCGCCGGCTCGAAGGCCTCGTAGAGCGTCGACAGCCTGTGGGTGTTGAGGTTGTCCATCACGAGCACGATCCTCCTGCCGGGGAAGTGGACGTCGGCGAGGTCCTTCAGCACCCCGGCGAAGTCCCGCTTCGTGCGGCGGTCGGTGACCTCCACATGGCGCCAGGCGTCCAGTGGGGCGTAGACCATGAACAGGTTGGCCGTTCCGTTGCGCTCGTACTCGAAGTCGTATGCCGCCGGCCGCCCGGGGCGGGTCGGCAGCGGCGTCCGCGTCTCCTTCGTCTGCTGCTTCGACGTCTCGTCGAGGCATACCAGGACGGTGTCGTCGTCGAAGTCGCGGGCGTAGGTCTTCAGCACGTCCTCCATGGCGGCGACGAATTCGGCGTTCGCCTTCGGCGGGATGCACCAGCATTCCTTAAGCCAGGGCTTGATGCCGTTTTTTCTGGCGCCTGCCGGACCGTCTCCCGGCCGATGCCGTCGACGACCTCCAGCTCCACCAGCCGGTCGGCCAGCAGCTTCAGGGTCCATCGCGCCTGCCCCTCGGGAGGCTCCGAGCAGGCCAGCATCGCCAGCGTCGCCTGGCCCTCCCCGTCGAGCCGGGGCCTCCTGCGGTTCTCCTGGACCTTGCGGTCAAGGGCCGCGTCAAGGCCCTCCATGACGCACTGCCTGCGCGTCCGCTCCGCCGTCGCCACGCTGACCTCAAGCGCGTCCGCGATCCGCGCGTCGGTCCAGCCGCCGTTCGGACGGCCCTCGTCGGCCAGCAGCAGGACATGCGCCCGCCTGCGCCGTTCCTTCGAACCCCCGCCGCCGTCGACGATGTCCTTCAGCCGCGTGCGCTCGTGCGCCTCGAGCCGCACCCTGTAGATCTTCCTGCCTGCCTGTTCCATCCCTGTTCCGCCCCTGATATGCCCCCTGACGCCACCCAGGGTGGCCGGAAGGTCTGTTGTCCAATGTTGCGGTCGGGAGCGTAACCCGTCCCGGGCAGGGATGGAACCGGCAATTCAATGAGGCTGGGATACTAGTGCCGACAAGACCACGCTCAAGACTGCGAAGGCCTCAGAGGTTGGATTGTCCGTCAAGTACGACATGGGCGGGTTTTCCATCGGCGTGCGTGCTTCGGAGATTGAAAATGCCAAGGGCATGAACGGCACGCTGGGGACCGTTGGCGACGCTGAAATCGAGGCGTATGATACTGCTCATGCTGCGGCCACGACCCCCGCAGCTCGAACGGCCCTCGGGGGTGCTCCTGTCCGGGGCAACGTGACGTCGGCAGGAACCGCCATCTTCTCCGACGCCACGCATACCGGCCTTGGCGCGTCCTTCGCCACCGGCCCGTTCTCCTTTGGTGCCAACTACGGCAAGATGGACTACAAGCACATGGCCATGAAGGACGTGACCGGAACCGGCCTCTCGGCAGGCTACGACCTGGGCGGCGGCGCGAAGCTCTTGGCTGGCTACGGCCGGTCCAAGGAAGAAGGCGCTGCAGAAGCCGATGCTACCTGGTCCCTCGGCCTCAAGATGGCGTTCTAGTCAGCCGTCGAACATGAACACGGGACCAGCCCCATGGGGCTGGTCTCAATACGAAGTTTGGAATATGTCTTAGCCAACTCGCTTTTGCAATGAACGCCTTTTTGCAGGCTATTTATTGCCACGCACTTTGTTGTTGTCTCTTGCGTAGTGGGCGATAGTTTGGTTGAAAGGCTTATCCCTTTGACCAAGGCATGTCCACATTTTGTGTCCGGCGGGGGGTTGACGATCCGTTCCGTTCGCCTTGTGTTCTCTTCATGGCATCGCGATGGAAACACGACCGGCCCATGTCCCGCCAGGAGTTCGAGGAGCTCTTCCCGGACGACGACGCCTGCGCCAGGCACCTGGCCAGGCTGCGCCGGGGCGGCGGCTTCGCGTGCCCGGCCTGCGGCTGCGCGAAAGGCTGGCAGCCGAGGGGGAGCGCCGCCTCCGCGAGTGCGCGGGGTGCGGACGCCAGACCTCGGTGACGGCGGGAACGGTGATGCACCGCAGCCACCTGCCGCTCAGGACATGGTTCCTCGCGGCCCACACCGTGGCGACGCATTCCAACGGCATCTCCGCGCTGCAGCTCCAGACACAGCTTGGCATCGGCAGCTGCAGGACGGCCTGGCTGCTGCTGCACAGGCCGCGCCGGGCCGTGGCCGGCCCGGACCGGAGCCTGGCTCGCAGGGGATCGCGGAGGTCGACGAGACGTCCGTTCCCTGCTGCCGCGACGGCGGTGTGGAGGCCGGTGACGGCGGGGAGGGCGCGGCGAAGGGCGTCGCCGGCCGGGGCCGCAGCGCCGCCGGCAGGATCCTCCTGGCCGGGGCGGTCGAGCTCCCGGAATGCGGAAAGCCGCGCCGCATCCGGCTGAAGTCCGTGGAAAGCTACGCCTCCGAGGCGCTGCACGGGTTCGTGTCGGAAGCGGTCGCGCCCGGGGCGCGGGTCGTCACCGACGGCTGGCTCGGGTACAGCGGCCTGCCCGACAACCCGTGGGAGGAAAGGGCGGTCGGCGGCCGCAGGGCCCACTAGGTCCTGACCTGGGTCCGCCGGGTGTTCTCCAACCTCAAGCGCCGGGCCATGGGCGTGCATCACGGCCTGCGCCGCAGGCATGTCCAGAGGTACCTTGACGAGTTCGTCTTCCGCCGGAACCGGCGCCGCCACCGGCGGACCTCGCTCGACAGCCTCCTCGGCATCGGCCTGGGGTTGCCGCCCGCAACGTGTCACGACATCGTCGAGGGACGCGCCTGACGCGGCCGGATCCCGTGCCCGGATTCCGCCACCGGACCGGCGGGCGCACCCGCGCACCACCCGAATCCCCACCGTCCGGGCCGCCACGCGGATTCCGCAGCGGATCCGGCGACCGGCCGCCGGCACAATGTCTTGCGGTACCGTAGTCAAAGGGATAAGCCTTTTGGTTGATAAGGGGCTTCTCGGTCTTGATATCCTGGTATTCTGCAAGCAGGCTGTGGTTGTCCTCGATGACCCCCAGAACTTCGTCGATCACGTCCTCGTGGGGATCCGGGATAGCCGCCAGCGCGTCCTCGACAAGCTCTTTTGTTCGGTCCGTGCCGTTCTCCTGAAAAGGGGGCGGATGAAAGGCCGCCCCCGTGTTCATGTTCGATGTCTGGTCAGAACGCCATCTTGAGGCCGAAGGACCAGGTGTCGGTGTCGTTGGCAAATGCTTTCTTTTCATCTGCCGTGCCGTCAACTGATACTTCGACGTTGCTGCGGTCCGTCTTGCCGTAGCCGAACTGGATCGAAGCGCCGCCGCCGAGGTCGTAGGTCGCCGCAAGGCCGTAGCCGTCAACGTCATAGATGGTCTTGCCGCTGACAGACGTCCGACCACTGTTATTGTTTACACCCCGCACGTCCGGGCCGTCCACGTCCTTCTTGGCGTAGTTGGCATGGAACGCGAGCGGCCCGACGCTGTAGGTCGCGCCTATCCCGGAGTGCTTGGCTTCCACGTCGTCGAAAGTATGGTTTTTAATGCTGGTTGCCGGAGGAGTAGTATTATTATCCCCATGGATAGTGGTACCATTGTCATTGTCGAACTGGGCGTAGTTGGCCACCAGCTTCAGGCTGCCGGTCCCGACCGGGAACGCGGCCGAGAAGCTGCCGCCCACGATGTCGGACCAGTCGTCCTTCTGGTAGCCTATGCCTCCCGCAAGGGTCGCGCCGCCCACGGCGAAGCTCCCCTTGCCGCCGACGCCGAGGATGTCGCCACGGTCTTTCTGGAATGCTTTGTCCGCATCAGCAGGGTTATCAGTGTTATCGCCCCTTTGAGCCGTGCCGGGGAGCGTCCCAACCGTCCTGTCCCCTATCCCGTCAAACGCGGTGTCCTGCTCGAACGACAGTCCGAGCGCGAAGTCGCCCAGGAGGTCGCCGGTGTCGTAGCGGAGTATCTGGCCGTCATGCGTGCCGTCCAGGCCGGAGTTGCCGTCGAAGCCGCCGTGCTCGTGGTCGTCCCTTATCGAGCCCGCGCCGACGATCTCCTCCATCGCCCAGTCATAGCCGCCGTCGGTGTCGCCCATCTCGACGTTGCCGAAGAACCCTCGGACGTAGAAGGTCGCGCCGCCGTCGTCGGCGTCGTCGTCCGTCGCACCGTTCACGGAGGTCGTGATGTCGTACGACTCTGGATTTCCCGACAAATTCCCTTTAGCGTTGCCGCCACGGTCCAGCTCGTCGATGTCGACGTTCGCCCCGAAGGTGATCCCGGTGTCGGTCACGCCCTCCATCTTGATCGTCGCGTCGATGTCGGTGTGGAACTGCGCGCCGGTCTTCGTTCCGTCGTCCTTCTTCGAGTCGTCGTCGAACACGCCCATCTCCGCCGACCCCGACAGCGTCACGCCCTGGGCAGACGCCGCAAGCGGCAACCCTGCCAGGGCGGTCGAGGCGAGCAGCACGGCCGCCTTCCGCCTGATTTCCATTCAGCGACCGGGGAGACGGATCTTCCCGGAAGGGCCGGGAAAAACGGCTTGAAAACAGCGCCTTGGAGAAGGCCCCCGGCAGGGCGGCCCGGCGGCCCGCCGCCCGTGTCACCACCATGTCACCAACGCGCCCCCGCGCCGCCAGGCCGCGCTGTCAGCCTCGTGTCCGGCGACATCCCTGCCCGCCGGTGGCGTCTCGCGTGCCTGCTCCGCACGCCGTCAGCCCGAAGGGAGGAACGCGCGGGATCGAGGCCTGCGAGCGCTGCCGCGCGGAACGGACGGTCCCGGACCCCGCCCGTTCCCGCACTTCGTGAAGCCTTCGATGCCAAGAAACCTGTCCTGAATTTCACTCAAGGCAGCCGTCTGGCTTGCCGATGGGCGTGGCCCGAGACATGGACATCTGTCAGCAGGCGGGCCATATTGTGGCCCAGCCTGGAGGATCGACACATGCGCACCATCGTCCGCGCCCGCATCGACGAGAAGACCAGGCGGGAGGCCGCCGCCGTGCTCGACGCGATCGGCCTTACCGTCTCCGACGCTTTCCGCCTGATGATGGTGCGGACCGCGGCCGAGAAGCGCCTGCCCTTCGAGCCCTTGGCGCCGAACGCGGAGACCGTCGCGGTCATGGAGGCGGCACGGCGCGGCGAACTGGTCACGTTCGGCGACGTCGAAGGCCTGATGGCCGACCTCCATGCGGACGATTAGGCGGACCGCTGCCTTCAAGCGGGATTGCCGTCGCGTGCGCAAGGGCCGCCTTGCCGGAACCGTCGATGGCGAACTCGCCCGCGCCGTGGCCGAACTGGCTGCGGACCGGGCACTGGCGCCGCGCCATCGCGACCATGCGCCTGGCGGGCAATGGAAGGACCAGAGGAGCATCTTCGCAGTGGTGCGCATCAGCCGCATGGTTCTGTCTCTTTGCGCCCTTTCGTCTTCGTCAAGAATGTCGCGGAACAGATCCAGCCGGATCTATTGGTTCCGTTTCTGCTGTAAATTTTGCCAGTGTCGTGCTTGATGCCAGCTCGCGTGGGGTTATGGGACTCCACGCGAGCATCTCTTGGGGCGTCTAATGTCCTCCGCACGGAAATTCAAGCGGTAATCATGACGGCGGGCTGAAAAAGCCACGATGTGTGTACATTCCATGCAGGTGCATAAGGGATACTGCTCCTTCCTCGGGATCTGTGACGTCTCGCCATTCACCTTCCTTGTTCTTAACCTGCAGTCTGGCAAAGCTCCCATCCGGTAACTCATGGCCTGCAGACCATGGCGTTGAGCGTTTCATTACCGTCACCTGAGCATCATGGCTTACCGGAGGATGCATGGTTACGTGAGCGAAGAAAGATGTATCGACGGCGATGACCGTATGATGACTAGGGCCCGTTGACAGTTGCCTTGCGAATCGCCCGCTTCCATGCCATTTCCTTCCCCGATGACCGCCGGAACGGCGGCACGGGCAGGAAACAGGTGACATCATGAATGCAGACAGGACGGTTCTGACCGACGCCATGTGGGCGCGGATCGAGGACATGCTGCCGGGCAAGAAGTCCGATCCCGGCGGCACGGCGGCGGACAACCGCCTTTTCATGGAGGCGGTGCTCTGGCGGTTCCGCACGGGGTCGCCGTGGCGCGACCTCCCCGCGCGGTTCGGGAACTGGAACAGCGTCTTCAAGCGGTTCCGGCGCTGGGCGCTTTCGGGGGTATTCGAGCGTGTTTCCGACGCCTTGTCGGAGGAGTTCGACCTCGAGTGGGTGTTCGTCGACGGCACGGTCGTCCAGGCGCATCAGAAGGCGTCCGGCGCAAAAGGGGGACCTCGAGCCAGGGGATCGGTCGTTCCAGAGGCGGCCTGACGAGCAAGGTCGTGGCCGTCGTGGACGCGCTCGGCTATCTGGTCCGCTTCAGGATCCTTCCCGGCCAGGCGCACGACCTCAAGGGGGTGCCGGGGCTTCTCGACGGCCTGGCGTTCGGGGCCTTCGTCGGCGACAGGGCGTTCGACGCGGACTGGCTGCTGGAGGACCTGGCGGAACGCGGGGCGGAGGCGGTGATTCCGTCGAAGCGGAGCCGGACGGTGTCGCGGGCGCATGACCGGGAGGTCTACGGCTGGCGGCACCTGGTGGAGAACTTCTTCGCGAAGATCAAGGAGTTCCGTGCGATCGCGACCCGGTACGACAAGACCGACGCGAGCTTTGCCGCCGGGATCCACCTCGTCGCCGGCGTGGTCGCGGCGACATGAGTGTCAACGGGCCCTAAGCAGGTTAATGACTCTTTGCGTCCATTTCAAAGCATCATCCAGCGCCATTTGTGGTTCAGGCTTGCGTCTTTCGCTTGCAGGATTCTGTACATGCTGAATCTGGTTAACGAAGTCCCACGCCGTAAGCCATTGCTCCTGTGTGAGTGAGTCAGAATCCTGAACTGCTGACGTGATTTTAATGTACGGTCCGCCTCTGTCCAAATTGGGATGAGGATAGAATTTTGTGTCCACTTTACTGATCAGATCTCTGGCCTTACTCTTCTGCCACCGGCGCGTAGAGGTCTTCTTCCCGTGTATCGGTATCTGAAGCTCAAGGCATCCATACGTTATCCTTTCCAGGATGCGTTTAAGACAGGGAGCAATGTCGTCGAGTCGGTCCTCTCCCGGTATCTGCAACGCAGCTGTGTGGATAATCTTTTCCACATCGCGCTTGGTCTTCTCCAGAAGCTTGGCGTATGAGTGAAATTCGGGAAATATTCCCTGTCTGCCTGCCATGTATGATTTCCTAGCTGTTCAAGGGTCAGTATGTAAAAAGGGTCTTATATACATAAGTTGATATACCATACTATGTTGTGTCTGTTATCTGACGAAAAGTCATCATTTTGTATTCTGTCAAATATTGGATATAAGCCCCTGAAAATCCAGCCCACTTCCTTGTGGGCTGGCCTAAGCTCTGTATGGAATTCTCAACCCGTTTCAACCCCTCTTCGTCTGCTTTCTGTTCCGAGGGCCGGGCTTCTTCGGCTTCGGGGCATTGGCCTCGATCAGGCCGGAGATCCATGCCACGTCTCGCACCTCGTCGTCGATTCCGGCTTCGACGGTGGGCGTCGTCTTCAGGGTCATGCGCGCGCGGCAGAAGTTGTAGTGAAGCATCCAGAGGTGCATCATCGCCATGTGGCCGCGGAAGGTCTTGCTGAAGCCGTCGGTCCGGCGGGCGTGCCGCCTGTTGCTCATCCTGATCGTGCGGTTGTGCCGTTCGCGCTGTTGGTGGCGCGCCCTGACGCCTCAGCGGCCCGGACCGCGGACGGGTGTTGCAGACCGACTTCGGGCTGTCGAGGACGCACTGCGGCAGGGTCGCGCTCTCCGGGCCGGATGCAACTCCGGTCCTCGTCGAAGCTCCAGTCAGGTACATGGCGATTCGCCTCGATTCATCCACCGTACGGCTTTCCATTCAGGGATCGGGGAGACGGGCCTTCCCGGAAGATCCGGGAAAAACGGCGTGGAACCAGTATTTTGGACGAAAGCCCCGGCAGGACGGGCAGACGGCCCGCCGCCCGTGTCACCACAATGTCACCAGCGCGCCCCCGCGCCGCCAGGCCTCGCTGTCAGCCTCGTGTCCGGCGGCGTCGCTGCCCGCCGGCGGCGTTCCGCCTGAGCTCCCGGCCGACCGCCATCATCGCGGCCATCCGCGCGGCGCTTTCGTCCTGCGCTCGCTGCAGCGCCGAGTCGGCGCGGCGGGCATACCGCGCGGCCATGTTCAGGGTCCTGTGGCCCAGCAGGTCGCGCAACAGCGTGACCGGAAGGCCCGACGCGGCGGCATAGGTTGCCACGCTGCGGCGCAGGTCATGCAACCGGGCGTCGGCAATGCCCGCGGCCGCGCACGCCTTGATGAACACCCGCCGAAGCCGCTTGTATCCGATCCCGGCGCCGGTGCGCCCGGCAAACACGAAGGGATTCGCGCCGAGGCGCGGCAGTTCATGGATCTGGTCCATCGCATCGGCGCCGGCCTTGCGCACCTGCCGCCCGGTCTTGGTGTCCGGCAGGACGATCTCGCCGGTCTCGAAGCTGACATGCTCCCATTGCAGGGCCAGCGCCTCGCCGGCGCGCCAGCCTGTCATGGCCAGGAACCGGATCGCGGCAACGGGGAAACGCTCCTTGCCTCCGCTTTCCAGGTTGGCCAGGGACCCCGCAAGCGCCTTCAGTTCGGCAGGGGTCAGCACCCGGTCGCGCGGCTCCTCCCTGGCCTTCTCGATCAGGCGGCACGGGTTGTCGTTCTGCCGGCGGCATTCGCGCATCTCGAAGAAACGGAACACCCGGGCCAGGAACGCGAGATTGCGGTTCCGGTCAACCGGCTTGCGGTCCGTCAGGACATGCTCGATGTCGGCCCGCGTCACGGCCTCGATGCGCAACGCGGCGAATTCGGGGAACACCCTGGCAATGCGGTTCCATTGCCAGGCGTATTCCTTCGCAGTCCGTACGCACATGCGGCCCTCTGCAATGCGGGCCGGCACGTAGGACTCGAAGAACGTGGCCATGCCTTCGGCGACGGTCGGCATGGTCCTGACGGCATCGCGCCGGGCCAAGGGGTCGCTTCCGCCCTGCCTGACCGCGGCCAGTTCCCTGCCCGCCAGCTCGCGGGCGTTCCGCAGGCTCGTCTCGGACGGCCTTCCAATGGTCGCGAGCCGCTTGGATCCGTCCAGCCGGTAGCTGATCACGAACGCCTTCGACCCGGCAGGCGTGATTCGCAAGCCGAACCCCCTGACGGTCGTGTCCCATTCGATCCGGGTCTTCTGGCCGGGCTTCGCGTCCCGGATCCGCCTCTCTGTCAGGGCCATCCTACTTCCCTCCCTGGCTCCGGGAAGCTTTCCCGTGTCACCACCATGTCACCAAATCGCCGAAATATGGCGGCATTCGGTCGAACGCAAACGAAACGGGATCACGGGGTGCAAGCCGCCTTTTCTGCCCGATTCCGCTTCGTTCTCTTCCTCAATGCCTGCGCGGCCCGCGGCGCGGGCATTGAGCGGCTGCTGGCGGCGCTGCCCGCATTGCGGGTTCCGCGCCGGGATTGCGCAGCCGTTTCCGATGCCTTCCATTGCGCGCGTCCGGGGAGCGCGGGCGCCTTTCCTTGCGCGGGCCGAAAGGAACGGAAGAGGCAGGAATGGAACGGAACGACGAGGCGCGTGAATGCCGCAGCCCGGACGCGGCCAGCTGTCCGTGAGAGATTCCGGCGGAAGACGCAAAGCTGCGCCCGCCGGTCATGCGGCCGCGCGAGGTCACCGCCGGGCGGCGAAGACGCTCACGACGCGGCTCGGCGAAGTCCGGGCCGTCCGGACCCGTTTCCGCCGCCGGGACCGCGGCGGCTTCTGCAAGCCCGGCCGCATGATCGGCGTCGAGGGCGAAATCTGCATGTCGGAGGCGACGCGCGTCGTTTCCGACAATGGTAGCGGAGGAGGGACTCGAACCCCCGACACAAGGATTATGATTCCTCTGCTCTGACCGACTGAGCTACTCCGCCACGACGGACCGCACCCGTAATTTGCCGGCGGCAAGGCGTCAAGCCATTTGCGGCCTGCCTGCCGGAAGCGGGCCGCCGCATCGCTGGCCGCTCGCCTGAAGCGTTCCCGCGCGCGGCCGGCTTCCGACGTCTCGCCAAGCAGCGCGTCAGAGGGACGGATAGAGCGGGAAAGCGCTGCAGAGCCGGGCCACCTTGCGCCTCACGCCGGCCTCGACGCCGGCATTGCCGTCCGCGCCATTGCCGGCCAGCCCGTCAACGACCTCCACGATCCAGCGCGCGATCTGGCGGAACTCCTCCTCGCCGAACCCGCGTGTCGTTCCCGCCGGAGTGCCGAGGCGGATGCCGCTGGTCACGAAGGGCCTTTCCGGATCGAAGGGCACGCCGTTCTTGTTCGCCGTGATGCGCGCGCGGCCCAGGGCCGCCTCCGCCGCCTTCCCCGTCACTCCCTTGGGGCGCAGGTCTGCCAGCATCAGGTGGTTGTCCGTGCCGCCCGAAACGATGTCGATCCCTCCCTGCGCCAGCTCGTCCGCCATCGCGCGCGCGTTCGCGACGACCGCCGCCGCATAGGCCTTGAACTCCGGCCTGAGCGCTTCCCCGAACGCCACGGCCTTCGCCGCGATGACGTGCATCAGCGGCCCGCCCTGAAGTCCGGGGAATACGGCCGAATCGATCTTCCGCGCGATTCCCTCGTCATTGGTCAGGACCAGGCCGCCGCGAGGGCCGCGCAGCGACTTGTGCGTCGTCGAAGTGACCACATGCGCATGCGGCACCGGCGAGGCGTGGACGCCGCCGGCGACAAGGCCGGCGATGTGGGCCATGTCCACGTGGAGCCATGCGCCGACCTCGTCGGCGATTTCCCGGAAGGCCGCCCAGTCCCACGAGCGGGAGTAGGCGGTGCCGCCGGCAAGGATCAGCTTCGGCCTGTGCTTCAGGGCGCGCGCGCGGACCCCGTCCATGTCAAGAAGGTGGTCCTGCCGGCGAACGCCGTAGGAAACCGCGTTGAACCACCTGCCCGACATGTTGACGGGCGAGCCGTGGGTCAGGTGCCCTCCGGAGTTCAGGTCCAGGCCCATGAACGTGTCGCCGGGGCTGAGCAGCGCGAAGAACACCGCCTGGTTCATCTGGCTGCCGGAATTCGCCTGGACGTTGGCGAAGCCCGCGCCAAAGAGGTCCCTGGCGCGCTCGATGGCCAGCGTCTCCGCAACGTCGACGAACTGGCAGCCCCCGTAGTATCGCTTGCCGGGATACCCTTCCGCGTACTTGTTCGTCAGCACGGAGCCCTGCGCCTCCAGCACGGCGGCCGAAACGATGTTCTCCGATGCGATCAGCTCGATCTCGTCGCGCTGGCGGCCGAGCTCTGACCGCATTGCCGCGAAGACCTCCGGGTCGCGGGCGTCAAGCGCCTCGGCAAAGAATCCGGAATCGCGATGCTGGACGTTCATGACGGGACTCCCTCGCTGGCACGGGGGCTTCTATACCGCCTGACGCGGTCCGGAAAGGGCCGAAACCGGCGAATCGGCGCGATGCGGCGCCCTCTGGCGAATCCGGGGCCTTGAGTTCGCGGGAGACGCGGGCAATCGTGCCGCCAACGGACGGAGGGACCATGCGGTCGGCAAGGGCGGTTTCATTCCGCGCAAGCGAGACGAGGGCGGCGCAGGAGGCGCTGGCGCGCCTGACCGGGCGCTTCGGGCAGTCGCCGCCGGACGAGGCGGACGTGGTCGTTGCCCTCGGCGGCGACGGCTTCATGCTGGCAACGCTCAAGGACGTGCAGCCCTTGGACAAGCCGGTCTACGGGATGCACCGCGGCACGGTCGGCTTCCTCATGAACGCGTTCCGCACGGACGGCCTGCCGCAGCGCCTCCTGGAGGCGGAGGAGGCCGTGATCAACCCGCTTCGCATGCGGGCCGAGACCGCCGGCGGGGACGTGGAGGAGGCGCTTGCGATCAACGAGGTGTCCTTGCTGCGCGAAGGGTCTCAGGCCGCGCGCCTGAGGGTCGGCGTGGACGGCAGGCCCCGTCTGGACGAGCTCGTGTGCGACGGCGCGCTGGTGTCCACGCCGGCAGGCTCCACCGCCTACAACTGTTCCGCGCACGGGCCGATCCTGCCCATCGGCTCGGAAGTGCTGGCCCTGACGGCCGTGGCGCCCTTCCGGCCGAGGCGCTGGCGCGGCGCGCTGGTTCCGAAGACCGCGACCGTGCGGTTCGACGTCCTGGACCCCGCGAAGCGCCGGGTGATGGCCGATGCGGACGGGCGGCCGGTCCGCAACGTGACGGCCGTCGAGGTCAGGAGCGAACCGAACGTTCGCCACAGGATCCTCTTCGATCCGGGCCACGGGCTGGAGGAGCGCCTGATCCGGGAGCAGTTCCTGTGATGGCGCCGGGCGCTGCCGGGCGCGGCCTCACGCTTCCGGCGAAGCCGGCGGCGCAAGATCCTGCGGCCGGCCCCCGGGATATCCCAGGGCGGCCAGGGCCTCGCGAATCTCGTCCAGAATGGCCGGGTCGTCGATCGTCGCCGGCGTCCTGAAGTCTTCGCCGTCCGCCATCTTCGCCATCGCGCCTCGCAGGATCTTGCCCGAGCGGGTCTTGGGCAGCCGGTCGACCACGACCGCCTGCCGGAAGGCCGCAACGGGCCCGATCCGGTCGCGCACGAGCCTGACGCACTCGCTGACGATCTCCGCATCCGGCCGGGACGTTCCGGCATTCGTGCAGAGGAGCCCCAGCGGCAGCTGTCCCTTGAGCCGGTCAGCCACGCCGATGACGGCGCATTCGGCGACGTCGGGATGGGACGCGAGCACCTCCTCCATGCCTCCGGTGGACAGCCGATGGCCCGCAACGTTGATCACGTCGTCGGTCCGCGCCATGATGTAGATGTATCCGTCCTCGTCGACGAAGCCCGCGTCGCCGGTCTCGTAGTATCCGGGGAACCGTTCGAGGTAGCTCTTCCTGAACCGCTCCTCCGCGTTCCAGAGGGTGGCCAGCGTGCCCGGCGGCAGCGGCAGCCTGATCGCGACCGCGCCGAGCTCGCCCGGCTTCATCGGGCGTCCGCCTTCGTCGAGGACCTGCACGTCGTAGCCCGGCATGGCGACGGACGGCGATCCGCTCTTCACCGGAAGGGGCTCGATTCCCATCGGGTTCGCCGCGATGGAATACCCGGTCTCGGTCTGCCACCAGTGGTCGATGACCGGAACGCCGAGATGCCTGCGTGCCCATTCGACCGTGTCAGGGTCGGCGCGTTCGCCCGCGAGAAACAGGATCCTGAGGCCCGAGAGGTCGTAGTCCCGGACCAGCGCGCCGTTCGGATCTTCGCGCTTGATCGCGCGGAACGCGGTCGGCGCGGTGAAGAGGACCTTCACGCCGTGCTCCTCGATGACGCGCCAGAACGTGCCGGCATCGGGGGTTCCGACGGGCTTGCCCTCGAACACGACCGTCGTGTTGCCGTGGATCAGCGGCGCGTAGCAGATGTAGGAATGGCCCACGACCCAGCCGACGTCGGAAGCCGCCCAGAACACGTCGCCCGGATCCGTGTCGTATATGTTCTTCATGGTCCAGCTGAGCGCCACAAGGTGGCCGGCCGTCGGGCGGACGACGCCTTTCGGCGCGCCCGTCGTGCCTGACGTGTAGAGGATGTATGCCGGATGGCTGCCCTCCACCGGCACGCACCCGGCCGGCGCGACGCCGTCCTGCGCGTCATCCCAGTCAAGGTCGCGGCCGGCTATCAGCGCGGCGCGCGCCTGTTCGCGCTGGAAGATCAGGCAGAATTCGGGCTTGTGCCTCGCGCGCTCGATGGCGGCGTCGAGAAGGGGCTTGTACGCGACGATGCGCCCCGGCTCGATCCCGCAAGACCCGGCGATGACGGCTTTCGGCGCGGCATCGTCGATCCGGACGGCAAGCTCGTGGGCGGCGAACCCTCCGAAGACGACCGAATGGATGGCGCCGAGCCGGGCGCAGGCCAGCATCGCCACAAGGGCTTCCGGGACCATCGGCATGTATATGACGACCCGGTCGCCCTTGGCCACGCCCCTTGAGGCGAGGGCGCCGGCGAGCCGCGCGACCCTGTCCCGGAGCTCGGCATACGTGATCCGCGACTTCGTGCCGGTCACCGGGCTGTCGTGCACTATCGCGTCCTGCCCGCCGCGGCCTGCCTCCACATGCCGGTCGACGGCATTCCAGCAGGTGTTGACAAGCCCGTCGTCCAGCCACTCGTACAGCGGCGCACGCCTGTCGTTCAGCGCACGTGTCGGCCTGCGGTCCCAGTCGATGGCTTCCGCGGCCTCCAGCCAGAAGGCCTCGGGATCGGACTTCCACGACGCGTAGACGTCCCTGTATCCCATCGCGCCCCTCCTTCCGGCCGGCCCTCGCCCGCCCTGCGCATGTGCAATTCCGGGCCGGATGTCCAGCCGTCCGGCCGCAGGATCAGCCGTACTGCGCGACTGGCGTTCCCGCAAGCGCGCTCGTGTTCAGGAGGCCGCGCGCCGTCACTGCCGGCGTGACGATATGCGCCCGGTTGCCCATGCCCATCAGGATCGGGCCGACCTCAAGGCCGCCCGCCTTCATCTTGAGAATGTTCCGGACGGCGGACGCCGCATCGAGATTCGCGAATATGAGCACGTTTGCCGGCCCGTCGAACCGTGCACGCGGCATGATCCGCTCGCGGATCGTCACGTCGAGCGCCGTGTCGGCATGCATCTCGCCCTCGTACTCGAAGTCGCGCGGCTCGGCGTCAAGGATTTCCATCGCCCGGCGCATCCGCTCGCCGGTGCCGCAGTCAAGGTTCCCGAACTGGCTGTGGCTGCAGAGCGCGATCTTCGGCTCGTGGCCGAACCGGCGCACATGCCTTGCGGCGCCCAGCACCACCTCGGCGATCTGCCGGGGCGTGGGTTCGGAATGAACGTGCGTGTCGGCCACGAACAGCGGGCCGTCCTCGAGAATCACGAGGCTGAGCGCCCCGGCCGGATGAAGCCCGTCCCTCGCGAGAACCTCGCTCACGTAGCGCAGGTGCCAGAGATACTGCCCGAAGACGCCGCAGATCATGCTGTCGGCTTCCCGCCGGTGCACCATGACGGCGCCGATGGCCGTGGTGTTGGTGCGCATGATCGACCGGGCAAGCTCCGGGGTCACGCCGCGGCGCTCCAGAAGCGCGTGATAGGTGGTCCAGTAGTCGCGGTAGCGGGGATCGCTCTCCGGGTTCACGAGATCGAAGTGCTCGCCCAGCCGGATCGGCAGCCCGAGGCGCTCGATCCGGCGTTCCACGACCTCCGGGCGTCCGATGAGGATGGGGGTGTCCGACATCTCCTCGATCATGGCGGTCGCGGCGCGCAGCACGCGCTCGTTCTCGCCTTCCGTGAACACGATGCGCCGGCTCGCGGTCGCGGCCGCCTCGAAGACCGGCCTCATGATCATCGTCGACCTGTAGACGGCCGCGTTCAGCCTGTGGCGGTAGGCGTCCATGTCCCCGATCGGCCGGGTGGCGACGCCGGTGTCCATCGCGGCCTGGGCCACGGCGGAAGCCACCACGCGCATCAGGCGCGGGTCGAACGGCTTGGGGATCAGGTAGTTGCGCCCGAACGTCAGCTCCTCGCCCTTGTAGGCCGCCGCCGCCTCGGCGCTCGTGGTCGTGCGCGCAAGGCGGGCGATGCCGTCGATGCAGGCCAGCTTCATCTCGTCGTTGATCGTGGTCGCGCCGACGTCGAGCGCGCCCCGGAAGATGAACGGGAAGCAGAGCACGTTGTTCACCTGGTTTGGCACGTCCGAGCGGCCGGTGGCGATGATCGCGTCCGGCGCGGCCTCGCGCACTTCGTCAGGCATGATCTCGGGTTCCGGATTGGCCAGCGCGAAGACGATGGGCGGTCCGGACATCCGGCGGACCATGTCGCCGGACAGGACCCCGGGACCCGAAAGGCCCAGGAACAGGTCCGCGCCGGCGATGACGTCGTCCAGCGATGCCGCCCCGCCCCGCTGCGCGAATTCCGCCTTCTGCGGCGTCATGCCGGTCGCGCGCCCTTCGTGCACCAGCCCCTCGAGGTCGCAGAGCCAGACGTTCTCGCGCCTCACGCCCAGCTTGAGAAGCATGTTCAGGCAGGCGATTCCCGCCGCGCCTCCGCCGGTCGACACCACCTTGATGTCCGCGAAGGCCTTGCCCACGACATGGAGCGCATTGGTTGCGGCGGCGCCCACGACGATCGCGGTGCCGTGCTGGTCGTCGTGAAACACGGGAATGTTCATCCGCTCGCTGCATATGTGCTCGACGACGAAGCAGTCCGGCGCCTTGATGTCCTCGAGGTTGATGGCGCCGAAGGTCGGCTCGAGGGCGCAGACGATCTCGGCAAGACGTTCGGGATCGCTCTCGTCCAGCTCGATGTCGAAGCAGTCGATGTCGGCGAACTTCTTGAACAGGACGGCCTTGCCTTCCATCACCGGCTTGGCCGCGAGCCCGCCGATGTTCCCCAGCCCCAGGACCGCCGATCCGTTGGTGACCACGGCGACCTGGTTGGCGCGCGCGGTGAACCGGAAGGCGTTGATGGGATCGGACCTGATTTCCAGGCACGCTTCCGCGACGCCCGGACTGTAGGCGCGCGCGAGGTCGCGTCCGCTGGCGAGGGGCTTCGTGGCGCGGATCTCCAGCTTCCCGGGCTTCGGCATCTCATGGTAGTCAAGCGCCGCCTGCCGGCTGGCGGTCTCGCGCGGGTCATCGGGCATCCCTTGGCCTCCAGGCAGGTCGCTCGGCGTCTCCATGCGCAGGCACGGGACGGCGGGTCCCGGCGCGCTGGCGTCCAGCCGGCGCCACTCTGCGTCGAAGGTCGCGATTGGGCAAGCCCGTGCGGCCGGGTCGCTGCATGCGAGGCGCGGGGACCTCGCCGCCTCCCCTTGCCGGCGCGTTCCCTGACGCGCCCGGCCGGCCCGCAGCCTGGCAGAATGGCCGACTATTGCATTCCCTGCCTGGCCGCGCCACCCTTGCCGAAACGGGAGCGCTCCATGGACTTGATCAGGGCGGCCAGGGCCGTGCGCGAGAACGCCTATGCGCCCTATTCCGGCTTCAAGGTCGGCGCGGCGCTGCGCTCGGCCTCGGGTCGCGTGCATGCGGGCTGCAACGTGGAGAACGTCGCCCATCCGGAGGGCGTCTGCGCGGAGGCCGCCGCGATCGCGGCGATGGTTGCCGCGGGAGAGACGCGCTTCGTCGAGATCGCCGTCATCGCGGACTGTCCCGAGCCCGTTGCGCCGTGCGGCGGCTGCCGGCAGAAGCTGCTCGAGTTCGCCGGTCCGGCGGCGACCGTGACGATGGCGACCGTCGGCGGCCGGAGCCTGACGGCGGACGTGGCCGAACTGCTGCCCAGGGCCTTCGAAAGGTTCCCGGCCGGCGGCGCCTGAATGGATGCGCGCACGATCATCGAAAGGCTTCGGCACGGAGGCCAGCCGGCCGCGGACGAGCTGAACTGGTTTGCGCGCGGCCTTGCCAGCGGGGCGGTGACCGACGCCCAGGCAGGCGCATTCGCCATGGCTGTCTGCCTGCGCGGCCTTTCCGAGGAGGCGCGGGTCGCGCTTGCCCTCGCGATGCGCGACAGCGGCGACGTGCTGGCGTGGGACGTCGCCAGGCCGGTCGTCGACAAGCACTCGACGGGCGGCCTGGGGGACTGCGTGTCGCTGCTGCTTGCGCCGGCGCTGGCCGCGGCCGGCGTGGCGGTCCCGATGGTATCCGGCCGGGGCCTCGGGCACACGGGCGGCACCCTGGACAAGCTCGAGGCGGTTCCCGGGGTTTCGGCGGAGATCGGCGAGGCCCGGTTTCGGCGGATCGTCGCCGAGACCGGCGTCGCGATCGTCGCCGCCTCCAGCCGGATCGCGCCCGCCGACAGGCGGCTCTATGCGGTGCGCGACGTCACCGGAACCGTCGCGAGCATCGACCTCATCGTGGCCTCGATCCTCTCGAAGAAGCTTGCGGCTGGGCCGGGCGCGCTGGTCCTCGACGTGAAGTGCGGATCCGGCGCGTTCATGACCGGGATGGAGGAGGCGCGGGCGCTCGCGAACGCGCTTGTCCGGACGGCCAGGGGCGCCGGATGCCCGGCGGTCGCGCTGATAACCGACATGAACCAGCCGCTCGCGCCCGTCGCCGGAAACGCCCTTGAGGTCGCGGAGGTGATGCGCGCCCTGACCGGGTCCGCAGGCGCGCGGTGGGTCGATCTCGCCGTCACGCTCGGTTCCGAGCTCCTCGTCCTCGCCGGCGCCGCGGACACGCCCGAGGCCGCCGGGGCCGGCTTGCGCGAGGCGCTCCGGTCGGGCGAGGCGGCGGCCAGGTTCGACGCGATGCTGGCCGCGCAGGGAGGCCCGGCGGAGTTCAGCGCAGCATGGAGTGAACGCCTGCCGCGCGCCAGGGTCGTTCGCGACGTGGCCGCGCCGGCTTCGGGCCAGGTCGCGGCGCTTGACGGGCGCGCGGTCGGCATGGCGGTCGTGCGCCTCGGGGGCGGGCGCATGCGCGCCGGCGACCGCATAGATCCCTCCGTGGGATTCTCGGACATCCTGCCGCTCGGTGCCGAGGTGTCGAAGGGCGACCCGCTCGCCAGGCTGCATGCCGCTGACGAGGCGTCTGCGGACGCCGCGGAACGCGCATTCCTGTCTGCCGTGAGCGTTGGCGAGGCGGACGGGCCGGGCCCGATGGTCATGGAGCGGGTCTGCTGATGCCGCGCGCCTTCCTGGTCGTGATGGACGGCGTCGGCGCCGGCGGCGCGCCGGACGCGGACGCCTACTGCAACGGGGCGGTCCCGGACACCGGGGCGAACACGCTTGGCCATGTCGCGGAGGCTTGCGCCGCCGGCCTTGCCGAGGAAGGGCGGACCGGCCCTCTCGACATGCCGAATCTCGGGGCCCTCGGGCTCGGCGCGGCGGTCAGGCTGGCCTCGGGCGCGGACATGCCGGGGCTTGCGGCCGACCCGGCAGGCCTGTGGGGCGCAGCGACGGAGGTCTCGCGGGGCAAGGACACGCCATCGGGCATCTGGGAGCTTGCGGGCGTGCCGGTGCCCTGGGACTGGCACCGCTTCCCGCGCGACGTTCCGGCGTTTCCTGCCGCGGTCATGGCGGAGGCGGCGCGGCTTGCCGGCGCCGAGCGCACGCTTGGAAACTGCCATGCCTCCGGCACCGAGATCATCGCGCGCCTGGGCGACGAGCACATGAGGACGGGATGGCCGATCTGCTACACCTCCGCCGACAGCGTTTTCCAGGTTGCCGCGCATGAGGGGCGCTTCGGCCTCGGCCGCCTGCTGGATCTCTGCGAGGCGCTGGCGCCGCTGTTGCACGGGATGCGCGTCGGCCGCGTGA
Organism: Paracoccaceae bacterium; assembly: GCA_965221845.1. GTDB lineage: Bacteria > Pseudomonadota > Alphaproteobacteria > Rhodobacterales > Rhodobacteraceae > JAJEFO01. The sequence continues at coordinate 1,446,285 of OZ244919.1, read as the reverse complement.
TCGCGCGCCCCTTCGCCGGCTCCGGCGGCGCGTTCGAGCGGACCCCGAACAGGCGCGACTTCGCGGTTCCGCCGCCTGCCCCGACGCTTTGCGACTGGGTCGCCGAAGCGGGCGGGCGGGTCCATGCCGTCGGCAAGATCGGGGACGTTCTCTCCATGCAGGGCGTTCATGACGTTGCGAGGGGCACCGATGCCGAACTGATGGAGCGTCTCGTCAGCCTGGCGGGCGAGGCCGGGGACGGAAGCCTGACATTCGCGGATTTCGTCGAGTTCGATTCGGTCCATGGCCATCGCCGCGACGTCCCGGGCTATGCGCGCGCGCTGGAGTGGTTCGACGCCCAGCTGCCGCGCGTGCTGGAACGGCTTCGGGGCGGGGACCTGATCCTGCTTGCCGCAGATCATGGCAACGACCCGACCTGGCCCGGAACCGACCATACCAGGGAGCGTGTCCCTGTCATTGGCCACGGCGTCGGCCCGCGCGCGGTCGGGCACGTGGGGTTTGCCGACCTGGCTGCATCGGTCGCCGCGCATCTCGGCGTGCCGGCGCGCGGACCGGGCAGGAGTTTTCTGTGAGGATGAAGGGGGGTGTCACGATGCCGGAGCACCTGACAGTGGTCGGGCATCCGCTCGTCCAGCACAAGCTGACGCTCATGAGGGACGGAGGGACCCCGTCAGGGCTGTTCCGACAGCTTCTTCGCGAAATCAGCACGCTTCTGGCCTACGAGGTCACGCGGGACCTGCCGCTGACGGCCCGGAGTGTCCGGACCCCGCTGGATCTCGTGGAGGCGCCCGTTCTTGACGGCCGGAAGCTTGCCCTGGTCTCGATCCTGCGCGCCGGCAACGGCCTTCTCGACGGCATGCTCGACCTCGTGCCGTCGGCACGGGTCGGGTTCGTGGGGCTCTATCGGGACAAGGAGACGCTGGAGCCGGTCCGGTACTACTGCAAGCTGCCTGACGCGCTGCCGGAGCGGCGTGTCATCGTCGTGGACCCGATGCTTGCGACGGGGAACAGTTCGGTCGCCGCGGTCGACCTCGTCAAGGATGCGGGAGCGGCCGACATCCGCTTCCTCTGCCTGCTGGCCGCGCCCGAAGGCGTCCGGCGCATGGAGGCCGCGCATCCGGACGTCCCCGTCGTGACAGCGGCAGTGGACGAGCGCCTGGACGAAAGGGGCTACATCGTTCCGGGACTCGGCGACGCCGGAGACCGCATGTACGGCACGCGCTAGCTCCGCCTGCGGGGCGCGGCGGGCTCAGCCCTCGCAGATTCCCTGCAGCGCTATCCAGTCGCCGTCTCCCAGGACGGGGAGGGCTGCGGGCGCGGCCCCGGCTGACGCCGCCGTCCGGGCCCCGGCGCCGTCAGGGAAGGTCCCGGGCGCCACGCCGGCGGCGGCGACGCGCTCGGCCAGGGCGTCCGCCGGCACGGGCGGCGGGACGGTCGCGACGACGCTTTCCGCCATCCGCGCCACCGCGTCCTCGGGCAGCCTGCCCCGGGTGAGCAGGACGAGCACGGCCCTCGTTCCGGCCACATGCAGCAGCCGGCCGAGCGGATCCTCGCGGACGCGGCGGACATCCTCGGCGAGCACACGGGCCGCCAGGGCATCGGGCGCTTCCGTCCCGCGGAGCAGCGTGCGCGCGACGAGGATCGTCCCGCCCGGCAGGTGCGCGGTCCCGGGCAGCGCGTCAGGCAGGACCGCGATCTGCGCGCCTTCGGCGCCGAACAGCCGTTCCCGGAGGCGTTCGAGAGCGCGAACTCCGGACGGCGCGTCGCACGGCGGTCCCGTCATCCTGCCCATTTCCGAAAGGACCGACATGCCGATGGACGCGCGCGCGACGTCCGGCAGCAGCGACGCGGTGTGACGCGCGACCGCGCCCGGCAGCCAGAGCGCCGCGCCGGCCGGAACGGCGATCATCAGCGCAACGGCGGCGAGGCCGCGCACGCTCCGCGGCCGCCCGCGGCGGCGCCGAACGGACTCCAGCACCTCTTCGACAGCGTCGACGAAGCTCTCCTCGGCGAGTTCGAGGGTCTCGCTTGCGTCCCCCTCGGGGCAGTAGAGGGCCGGCATCCGGCCCGGATTGACCCGCACCATCGCCGGCAGCGACCAGTGCGTCAGGGCGGCCTCCCTCGGCGTCGAGATCGTGATGGTCGTCTTGCCGACGGACACGATGACGTCCCGGTGCTCCCGGTACCTGTCGCGACGCCAGACGCCTTCCGCCTCGAGCCTTCTGTACCTCGCCAGCACGGTCACGTTTCCGCCGCCCTTCCTTCCCGATCGCGTTCACCATAGCGACGCGGTGCGCGCGCCTCAATCGCGAGCGAGCTTGCCATGCAGGGCGCGGCGGCGTAGCACGGGCAGGCACCGTGAGCGAGCCCGCCGCAATGAGTGACGATCCCAGGACCCTTGTCTCGACAGGCTGGCTGGCCCGGCACCTCGACGATCCGGACATCAGGGTCCTCGATGCCTCGTGGCACATGCCGGACACCGGTCGCGACGCGCGTTCCGAATACGGACGGGGCCATGTTCCGGGCGCGCGCTTCTTCGACATCGACGAAATCAGCGATCGCCGCTCCGCGCTGCCGCACATGGCGCCGCCGCCGGAGACGTTCGTGAGCAGGATGCGCGCGATGGGCGTCGGCGACGGACACCAGGTCGTGGTCTACGACGGTGCGGGGCTGTTTTCCGCGGCGCGGGCATGGTGGCTGTTCCGTCTCATGGGCAAGCCGGACGTCGCCGTCCTGGACGGCGGGTTCCCCAAATGGGCGGCCGAAGGGCGGCCGGTCGAGGGTTCTCCGCCGGCCATGCGGGAGAGGCACGTCACGGCCAGTCGCCAGGACCGGTTCGTCAAGGACGTCGCGCAGGTCGCGTCTGCATCCAGGCTGGATGACCACGAGATACTCGACGCCCGTTCGCCCGGACGGTTCCGGGGCGAGGCGCCGGAGCCGCGCGAGGGCCTGCGTCCGGGCCATGTTCCCGGCTCGACCTGCGTCCATTACCGGACGCTGCTCAACGGGGACGGCACGATGAAGCCCGTTTCGGAGCTGAGGGCCGTGTTCGAGGGCGCCGGCGCGGACCTGTCCAGGCCGGTCATCACCACCTGCGGGTCCGGCGTGACGGCCGCGATCCTCAATCTCGGGCTCGAGCGGATCGGACACCGGCATCACGCCCTCTACGACGGCTCGTGGGCCGAATGGGGCATGCGCGACGACCTGGAAGCGGCGACGGGATGAGCGTCCAGAAGGCCGGCGCGCGGGTTTCCTGCACGATCACCCATCTCGAGATGGCGTCGCGCCCGGACCATGGCTGGCCGCGCCTGCCGCCGGCCTCTTCCGGGGCCGCGCTCCTGAAGTCGGAGGATCCGCCGGTCTGGTGGTTCCTGGCGCTCTATGACGCGGTCGGGCGGGACTATGCGTGGGAAGACATCCACGCGTGGGAGCGCGCGCGGCTCGAGGAGTGGCTTTCCGCGGACAGGATGTCCCTCTACACCCTGTTCGAGAGGGGCTGGCCGCAGGGATTCTTCATGCTTGAGGACAGGGGCCGGGGAGTCTGCGATCTCGCCTATTTCGGGATCGTGCCGGAATCCATCGGAAAGGGTCTCGGGAGCTGGCTGCTCAAGACGGCCGTGCTGACGGCATGGGAGCGCAAGGGCGCAGCCAGGCTCACGGTGTCCACCTGCACGCTCGACCATCCCCGCGCCCTTGCCCTGTACCAGAAAGGCGGATTCACGCCGGTGCGCAGGGAAAGGCGCGTCCGCCGCCTGACCCGCGACCGGGATCCCTCGCGGATCCCCGACTGAGGACACGCCATGCTGACCGACCTGACGCCGCAGCCCCCCGACAGGATTCTCGAGCTCATGCAGCTGTTCCGGGACGATCCGCGGGCCGACAGGATCGACCTCGGCGTCGGCGTCTACAGGAACGCGGCAGGCGCGACGCCGGTCATGAGGGCGGTCAAGGCGGCGGAGCGCCGTCTGGTCGAGGCGCAGGAGACGAAGGCGTACACCAGCCTCGGCGGCGATCCGGCCTTTTGCGGCGCCATGCGCGACCTTCTCCTGAAAGGCAGCGTTGACGCGGGTCGCGTTGCCGTTGCGGCCGCGCCCGGCGGCACCGGCGCGATCCGCCAGGGGATCGAGCTGATGCGGCAAGCGGATCGCGCCGCGACCGCATGGATGCCCGCGCCGACCTGGCCGAACCACCTCACGATCGCCAGGCACATGGGCGTCCGGATGCGCGAGTACCGGTATTTCGACAGCGCCACGCGCGACGTGGACTTTGACGGGATGATCGCGGACCTGGAGGGCGCGGGGAAGGGCGACGTGGTGCTGCTGCACGGCTGCTGCCACAATCCGACCGGCGCGGACCTGACGGCCGGTCAATGGGAAGCCTTGGCGGAGCGCCTGGCCGGGACGGGCGCCGTTCCGTTCGTGGACATCGCTTACCAGGGGTTCGGCGACGGCCTGGACGAGGACGCCTTCGGCACGCGCCTGCTTGCGTCGCGGATGCCGGAGATGCTGGTCGCGGCGAGCTGCTCGAAGAACTTCGGCGTGTACCGCGAGCGGGCCGGCGTCCTGATGGCTGTCGCGCCGGATGCGGCTTCGAGGCCCCGGGTCCAGGCCACGCTGGCATACCTGAACAGGCAGAACTTCTCCTTCCCGCCGGATCACGGAGCGCGGGTGGTGCAGACGGTTCTCGACGATCCCGGCCTGCGCGCCGACTGGCAGACGGAGCTCGAGGACATGCGCGTCGGCATGCTGGGGCTTCGCGAGCAGCTGGCCGGCGAACTGCGCATGAGGTCGAACTCGGAGCGCTTCGACTTCATCACGCGGCATCGGGGCATGTTCTCCCGCATCGGCGCGACGCCCGAGCAGGTGCTGGAACTGCGCGAAATACACGGGATCTACATGGCTGGAGACAGCCGGATAAACCTGGCCGGGCTGAACTCCGCCACTGTGCCGGTGCTGGCGCAGGCCATCATCGACGTGGGAGTCTAGCCGGAACTTCATTTAGGTTTCAAACGGGAATCCCCAACGATTCAAGGACCCGGAGGCGGATTCCGGGGTTTTGAACCTGTCACTTACATGGCAACATCCCTCGGGCGGGGTCGATGTCCAGAAGTTCGAAGGCCCGGCGCTGCGGCTCCGTCGGCGTGGCGAGAAGCGGGAAGGCGTGGTCCGGAGCGCCCGGCAGCGTCACCTCGTTCAGCGTCAGCGTGCCGAGGTCGGCGAGCAGCGTGCGCAGGCTGTGGACCGGAAGCCCGTCGGGCGTGCGCCTGCGCGCCGCCTTGGCCCTGGCGCTCTCCGAGACCCTCGCGGGCTCCACCGGCGAGTTCCGCCGCGCCCGCGCCGCCCCGCGGTCGTCGTCCTCGAAGAGGATCGGCGCGAGGCGGCGGCGCATGTGCCATTCCAGGTGGCAGGCGAGCATGCAGAGGAACACGTGGGCCCGGACATGGTCCTCGGAGTACACGTGCACGGGACGGATCCGCAGGTCGGTCTTCGCGTTCCGGAACGCGCGCTCCACGCCCGCGAGCGACTTGTAGGCGTCGACCGCCGCCTCCGTCCCCATGGCCTCCGCGCCGAGGCTGGTGCGGATGACGTAGATCCCGTCGAGCCTGGCCTCGGCCTCGATCCTGCCGGCGTTGCGCGCCCAGTCCATGCCCGCGTCGCGCACCTCGACGTCGAAGTGCTTCCCGACCCTGCGCCGGTTGGCCTCCCGCCCCAGGGCCCTGAGGGTCCGGTCCCGGTTCGCCGGCCCCGGTTTCCGGCGCGCGGCCGCGGCGGCGATGCCGGCGAGCGTCTCCTCGGTGGCCCTGAGCAGGTCCTCCCGCTTCCGGCGCCTCTCCCCGCGGAGCCGCGGGTTGAGGCAGACCATGAGCCGCTCGCCGGGAAAGTCCGGGCCCGTGACCTCCGCCACCGCGTCGGGGACGAGCGCCTCGGGCACGAGCGGGGCGGGCGCGCCGTCCGGGCCCTCCCTGAGCAGCCTGCGGATGTCCGCGGTCCTCAGGGCCGATATCCAGTCGAGACCCGCCGGCTCCAGGTCCGCACGGATGCGCGCCGTCGTCAGCATGCCCCTGTCGCCGACCAGCGCCACCCGTTCGACGCCGAAGCGCCCGCGGACCCTGTCCACCTGGCCTGGGACGGTGGAGGGATCGGACGCGTTGCCCGCGAACACCTCCACGGCCACCGGGCAGCCGTCCGCTGCGCACAGAAGCCCGTAGGTGACCTGCCGCTTGCCTTTCTTGCCGTCCCTGTTGTGGCCGAACGCCGCGAGCGGGCAGCAGCGCCCCTCCAGGCAGCTCGACGAGACATCGTACAGGATCAGCGTGTTCCCGCCCCTGAGGTGCCGGTTCGCGAGGCTCCGCTCGATCCAGGGCTGGCGTTTCAGCAGCCAGTCGAGCATGGAGAGCATCTCGTTGCCGGTGACGGGGCCGAGCCCCAGCAGGGTCCCGAGGCTCGTCGTCGCCGTCTCCGGATCCAGCGCCCTGGCGGTGGCGAGCTTTGAGGCGGGGTCGACGACCCGCGCCACGACCGCGGCGAGCGCGAGGTCGCGGTTCCGCTCCGCCCTCCGGCCCAGGATCCGCACCAGCCCGAGCCGCCCCATCGTCCCCGGCGCGGCGGCCACGTGCCCGTGGGGCAGCGAGCGGCGGATGGCGACGGCCGCGTCCGGCGACGGGAACGTCACCCCGCCCGCGAGGGCGGCGCGGACGGCGTCGACGAGGGCGGGCGGCATCCTCGACAGGTTGGCGACGGTCCGCCTGCGGATGCGCTTTCCCTCGCGCCAGGCCTCGCGCAGCAGGATGGCGGGCGGGGAGGAACGGTTGGGGATGACGTCGACGCTGAGGGCCACGGGCCGGATCCTTACATGGCAACACGTTTCAGGCCATCATATGGCATGAAAAGGAGATGTCAACACAGAATGCGCGCAGTTACATGGCAACATAAATCCAATGCAAACCCCTGCACTGGCGCGGAAAAGCCCAGCCTTGCCAGAGGTTTGCGCGAAGCGGACGGGAAATTGTCAGGATGAAGTTCCGTCAAGCGGGGCCCCGTTCCACTCTGAAGTGCAACACCTGATGCAGTGTTCCTGGTCGTTCGGCGACACATGATGTTGCGAATCGGCCAGGCGGCGGCGACAGTTCCTTCGTTGCGAGAAGGAGACTGTCATGCCCGAGGGCCATCGCCACCTGACCTATGCGGAACGCTGCCAGATCCACGCCCTGAGGAAAAGCGGGCTTTCCGGCCCGGCGATCGCCCGCCAGCTCGGCCGCGACCGCACGACGGTCTGGCGCGAGGTGCGGCGCAACTCCGGCAGGCGCGGCTACCGCCACAAGCAAGCCCAGCGCAAGGCGGACAGGCGCCGCAGCGCGGCCTCGTCGGTGGCGCGCAAGATGACGCCGGAGCTGTGGCGCATGGCGGAGGAGCGGCTGGCCGAGGGCTGGAGCCCCGAGCAGGTCAGCGGGCGCCTCCGCAAGGAGGGCGAGCCGATGGCGGGGCGTCAGTGGATCTACGAGCGCATCCACGCCGACCGGAAGGCCGGCGGCGGTCTCTGGCGGCATCTCCGCCGCCGCGGGAAGAAGCCGAACTGGAAGGGCGGGGCCCACGCGGGCCGCGGCCGCATCCCGGGCCGGGTGGACATCTCCGAGCGCCCGGACGTCGTGGAGGCGAAGGAACGGGTCGGCGACCGGGAGGCGGACACGAATCAACGGCAAGGGCACCGGCGGCGCGCTTGTCTCCCTGGTGGACAGGGCGTCCAAGTACACGCTGCTCGAAAGGGTCGAGAGGAAGACGGCGGACGCGGTCGGCTCGGCCATGACCGGCATGCTGGGCCCTCTCCCCGTGCACACGGTCACCGCGGACAACGGCAAGGAGTTCGCGGGCCATGCCAGGGTGGCCGAGGCGCTGGGCGCGGGGTTCTTCTTCGCGCGCCCGTACCACTCCTGGGAGCGCGGCCTGAACGAGCACGTGAACGGGCTGGTGCGGGAGTGGTTCCCGAAGGGCACGGACTTCCGCAAGGTGACGGACGCAGAGGTGCAGGCCGTCCAGGACCGCCTCAACGCGCGGCCGCGCAAGGCGCTGGGCTACCTCACCCCGTCCGAGGCCTTCCTACCCGGGCGCAGCCGCCCTGAGGTGGCCTTCCGGGGCCGCCGGGGGCGGCTCCGAGGGGAGATGCGCGCTGTCCGCGGCCCGCCGTCCTCCGGTCGGGCTCCGCCCTCCCTGCGTCCGGCGGGCCGCGGACAGCGCCCGGCAGGGCTTGCACCGCCCCGGAAGACTGGCTACGCCTCCCGGTGAAGGGACCGCCGCCGCTCGGGCTTCGCCCCTCGCTGGCTGATGTTGCACTTCGGAGTGGAAGCGGCGGGGAATTCCTCGCAGGACCCTTCCGCCCCGGCGGCCAGCGGCGTCGCGGAGACGGAACTTGCCGACCGTCGCAGGGCGAATCGGATCATGCCGATGAAGCCCCAACCGCCTGTCGGCCTCCTGGCTGGGCCTGCCGGCGCGCATCAAGCTGCGATCAGCGTCACCGCGGCTGCCCGCCGCTCTCGTGCCACCGCTGCGGCGCATCCTGTCCCGGCTTCATTCGCTGAAAGGCGACCTTGCGGTCCAGCGGAGCGTTCGCGTCTCCGGCAACTGGCATTTGGCGTTCCGCTTCGAGGACGGCGAGGCGGTGGACGTGCGCCTGATCGGCTGTCACTGACCGGAGGGAATGCCGGCCATGAACGGCATTTCAGGCGAACGCGTCGGGCCGATGCCGCCTCCGTCGCATCTGGGCGGACTGACTCGCGAAGGCATGGAAGGCGTGGTCTGGAACGTGACCGGGACGGCGCCGCGTCCCGGCTGCGAGCGCGGCCCGCTGCCGCGCCCGCTGAACGAGGCGGGCGTGTCGGCGAACATGGCGCTGGCGCTGGAGGGTGTCGGCCGGGGCGCCGCCGGTCACTGGCTTCGCATGCAGGCTGCCTGCGGGCCTGCTGCGCAGGCGCGCCGCGACCGAACCGCTGCCGAACGGCGTGCGGGCGTTGCGCGCACGATCCGGCGTCGCGCAAGCGCTGCCAGCGATCAATCTGCAGCAATTCCCGGCAGACAATTATCTTATTTATTATCATACTGTTACAAGGCGCCGCGAAATGGTTTTTCGTGGACTTTCAGTGCCGGTTCCTCACATTTCCAGCCCGATGCAGGGTCCTGTTCAAGGCATGTTTCCAATGACTTCCCCCGTGGAAAGCCGCTTGTTGCCATGCGGTCGCGCTAGCGGGAATTGCTGATCAATCTGCAAGAATGCTTGCACACTGGGCGAGGCTTGATCAGAACGGGACTGATGGCGAGAACGAACGCAAGGTTGCTGGCGGCGGTTGAGGAGTACTTCACTGACCTTGGACGAGTGCGCGCGTCCGGCGGCGCGACCGGGGAGAGGTCGGGCTACGGGCCGCTCGCGAACCTGCTGAACGCCGTCGGCGCGACGCTCAGGCCGAAGGTGTTCTGCGTCGGCGAGCTTGCGGACCAGGGCGCGGGCCATCCCGACTTCGGCCTCTACGCGGCGAACCAGGTGCAGCGGGGAAGGCCGCGAGGAGGCCGGATGCCGGAACGTGGCATCGTCGAGGCGAAGGCGGCCGACGACGATGCCTGGCTGACGGCGGCGGGCGACCAGGTCAGCCGTTACTGGGCACGCTACAGGCTTGTGCTTGTGACCAGCACGCGCGATTTCGTGCTGCTGGGCGAGGACGCGGCGGGCCGCCCGGCGAAGCTGGAGACCTTCCGGCTTGCGGACAGCGCGGAGGACTTTCGGCGCAAGCTGGAAAGGCCCCGCGCATTCGCTCGCGCGGCTGGTCCCGGCCTGGGGGAATATCTCGCCCGCGCCCTGTCTCACCGGGCCACGCTGGCGGAGCCGAAGGACCTCGCCTGGCTGCTCGCCTCCTATGCGCGCGACGGCCTCGCGCGGGTCGAGGCGGCGGGCGACGCGCCGGCGCTTGCGACGGTGCGCGCCGCTCTTGAGGACGCGCTCGGCGTCCGCTTCGAGGGCGACCGAGGTGCGCGTTTCTTCCGTTCGACGCTGGTGCAGACGCTGTTCTACGGCGTCTTCTCCGCGTGGGTTCTGTGGGCGCGTGACCGCCGGACCGGTGCGGGACCCTTGTTCGACGGCGCGCCCGCTTCCAGCCGGTTCGACTGGCGCACTGCGGTCTGGCACCTGCGCGCGCCCGTGCTGGCCGCGCTGTTCCAGCAGCTGTCGCAGCCCGGACGGCTGCAGCCTCTCGGTTTGGTCGAGGTGCTTGACTGGACGGCCGCTGCATTGGAACGGGTCGATCGGGAGACGTTCTTCTCGCGCTTCAACGAAGGCGAAGCGGTGCCCTATTTCTACGAGCCGTTCCTGGAAGCCTTCGATCCCGAGCTGCGCAGGCAGCTGGGGGTCTGGTACACGCCGGCGGAGGTCGTCCGCTACATGGTTGCAAGGGCGGACCACGCGTTGAAGGCCGATCTCGCCATCCCGGAGGGGCTTGCGGCGGAGAATGTCTACGTCCTCGATCCCTGTTGCGGCACGGGGGCCTACCTGGCCGAAGTGCTGCGCCGCATCGCGGCCAACCTGGAAGGCCAGGGCCTCGGGGCGCTCGCCGGTGCGCAGGTGAGACAGGCAGCGAAAGAACGCGTGTTCGGCTTCGAGATCATGCCCGCGCCCTTCGTCATCGCGCACCTGCAGGTCGGACTGACGATGCAGGGCCTCGACGCCCCGCTTGCCGAGGACGGAACCGAGCGCGCCGGGGTGTTCCTCACCAATGCGCTGACCGGGTGGGAACCGCGCGCGACCAGGCCGCTGCCTTTTCCGGAACTGGATGAGGAGCGCGACCGGGCGGAGCGGGTGAAGCAGGATCGTCCGATCCTGGTCGTCATTGGCAACCCGCCCTACAACGGGTTCGCGGGCATGGCGGTGGAGGAGGAACGGGCGCTGTCCGAGGCCTACCGCGCGACGAAGCGGGTGCGCCGGCCGGAGGGGCAGGGGCTGAACGACCTCTATGTCCGCTTCTTTCGCATGGCGGAGCGGCGCATAGCCGAGAAGACCGGGCAGGGCGTGGTCTGCTTCATCTCGAACTATTCCTGGCTGGACGGGCTGTCGTTCACGGGAATGCGGGAACGCTGCCTGGAGGCGTTCGACGTGATCCGGATCGACTGCCTGAACGGCGACAGGTACAAGACCGGCAAGGTCGCGCCGGACGGCACGCCTGACCCGAGCATATTCTCCACCGAGGGCGATCCGGCCGGAATCCAGGTCGGCACGGCCATTGCCACTCTCGTTCGCAGGAAAGCGCACAGGCCGGCTGGACGGGTGTCGTTCCGGCACCTTTGGGGACGGGCCAAGCGTGCCGAGCTTGCCGCGACCGCCGAAGCCGCGCCCGGAGCGCTGTACGAGGAGCTGACGCCCGACCTGCAGCTCGGACTGCCTTTCGTGCGGATGGCGGCGAGCCCGGACTGGTCAGGCTGGCCGTCGCTGCCGGACCTCTTCCCCGTCTTCTTCCCGGGCGTCAAGACCAGCCGCAACGGCTTTCTGGTCGACACCGACCTTGACCGGCTCAAGGCGCGTATCGCGGACTACTTCGACCCGGCGCTTGGCCACGGGGAAATCGAGCGGCGCTATCCGGCGGCAATGAGGGAGACGGCGCGTTTCGCCGCCCGCGCGGTGCGCGAAACGCTTCTGAAACGCGGAGGGCCGGACGAGGCCGGGTTCGTGCGCCATGCTTACCGGCCCTTCGACAGTCGCTGGCTGTACTGGGAGAAGGACACGAAACTCTTGGACGAGAAGCGCGCTGAATACAGGCGGCAGACATTCGAGGGGAATGTCTGGATCGAGGCGCGCGAACGGGACGCCAGGGAAGACTATTCGCGCGGCACGCCAGTCCGTCATCTGGCGGACAATTTCGGCAACGGCCTGTCCAGCTTCTTCCCGGCCCGCTTGCGCGACGACGACCTTGCCGGCAATGGAGGCGGCGCCTCGCGCGCGAATCTGACGGAAGCCGCGCAGGGCTACCTGAAGCGGCTGGGCCTCGGCGTGGACGACCTGTTCCACCATGTGCTCGCAACGCTCCACGACCCCGCTTACCGGGAGGCCAATGCAGGCGCGCTGCGAACGGGCTGGCCGCGCATTCCGCTTCCCGGCTGGCCCGGGAACGGGGATGGCGGCGCTGCGTCGGCGCTCGCCGACTCGGCGGCGCGCGGTCGCGAACTCGCCGCGCTGCTTGATCCCGACACGCCGGTTCCGGGCGTGACGCTTGCGCCCCTGCGCCCGGAGATCGCCGCCATCGCCGTGCCCGCCACCGCGAGCGGCCGCAACATGGCGGGCGGCGACTTCGCGGTAACCGCCGCGTGGGGACATCATGGCCGTGACGACGCCGTGATGCCGGGCAAGGGCCGCGCCGTGCGACGCGAGTTCTCGCGCGCCGAACGCGCGACGACGGGAGATGCCTTCCATTGCCCCGACTGCGGAACCTTCGACGTCTTCCTCAACGGCGAAGCCTTCTGGCGCAACGTCCCCGCCGCCGTCTGGAACTACCGTCTGGGAGGATATCAAGTGCTGAAGAAATGGCTCTCCTACCGCGAGCGCGACGTTCTCGGCCGTCCGCTTCGTCCCGATGAGGTCCTGCATTTTTCCGAGACCGCGCGGCGGATCGGAGCGGTCCTCCTGCTTGCGCGACCTGGCTCTCCGGATTCCGCGAGGCCGGCGGACTCCTGAGGCTGGTCCGATGAAGCCCGTCGCATGCATCGAGACATCGATCGCAAGCCGCCGCGCCGGGGCGTGATCCTGATATGGTGCAGTTTGTACATCATACGTTCTCTTGCAACTGTTCAGCACCACAATTCGTCCTCGACACATGTCGCAAGGCTAAATGTCGTGGCTGTCGGGATGCAAGTCCGTCGCCGGCAACCGTCAGGTCCGTCAGTCCTGAATGCGGCCCCCGTACATGATGCCAGATGTCCGCAAAGACGGGGCATCAGGACAACATCTTGTATCTGAACAGTTCCGATAGAACCTGAACAGTTACGTTCCCTTTTTGATCTCGTTACGACCACAATCTCCGACAGCTGTTGCTGATTTTGGTGCCATTTTCCGGCTTCGGCCTGCTGCCTCCGGCCGGGATTTCCTGAACAGGATCATGCATTCACCACCACGGACAGGCGGCATGTTTCTGCTGGGTAGGCACGTTGCAGCCCTCAAGGAAGAGAGCAGGCTCCTGTTCTCGGAGGTCCTGCCGGAAGCCTGTGAGGCACACCTGGAGACGGTTCCCGACAAGGTGCGCGAACATTCGGAGCGCAACGATTCCCCGGAACTGGAGATCGCAATCCGCGACGCCGGCAACCGGCTGTCCGCCAGCATCCTCGGGACCGCCTTCCTTTCGCTCGACCGCAAGGATCCCTGGATCGTTCACGAGGGCAGGCGATGCCGCCGCGCGGACCGTTCGACGAAGCGGGTGATGACGACGTTCGGGCCCGTCGAGTACCAGCGCTCAAGATGCCGGCGCAAGGGCTTCCCGTCGGTCTTCCCGGCCGACCGGACGGTCGGGCTGATCGAGGGATGCCGGACCCCTCTCGCCGCGCGGAACGCGCTCTTCAAGCTGTCGTTCCTGCCGCCGCGCGACTGCGTGAGGGATTTCCGCAGGCAGGGCGGCATGTGTCCCGGCGTGTCGGGCCTGATCAGGCTCTACGAGGCTGCGGGCCGGAACCGGGAGGCGATCGCCGATGCCGCCTGCGAGGAGATCCGCGCAGGCGAGGCGCCGCCCGCCGACGCTTCGGTCGCGACCATCCAGATCGACGGCCTGATGGTCCCCATGGCGGGCAGGAGCGCCGGAAAGCAGGGGTCCGGCGCCGTGGAGTGGCGCGAGGCCTCCTGCGGGACCGTCACCGGCGCGACGGCGGCCGGCGACATCATCCGCACCATCCGCCACGGCCGGATGCCCGAGCCCGGGAAGGCGGGCCTGAAGCGGCTGGTCAGGGAGGAGGTCGCAAGCCTGCAGGCGAAACGTCCCGACCTCCGGCTCGTCACGATCGCCAACGGCGCGCAGGACAACCGGCGGTTCCTCGGCGAAGCCTTCCCGGCGGCGGAACAGGTGACGGACTTCTGGCATGCGGCTGAAAGGCTGAAGGAAGCCGTCGACCTCGCGTACGGAAGGGACAGCGGCGAAGGGGGCCGGAAATGCCGGGTCCTGCGCGAAAGGCTGCTGACCGAACCGGGCGGGGCCGACGGCGTGATCAGGTCGCTTGACTGTCTTCGCAGACGGCATTCGCCGGACATCGCCAAAACGGTCACCTGTTACAGGAACAACAGGCAGAGGGTGAACTGCGCGGAATGCAGGGCGGACGGCCTCATGATCGCAAGCGGAACCGTGGAGCCGACGAACAAGAACCTGATCACGCAAAGACTCAAGCGGTCGGGAATGAAATGGAGACACGCAGGCGGGCAGGCAATCATCACCCTGTGCGCTCCGGCACTCTCCGATCGCTTCGATCGCGCATGGGAAATGCTCCAGAGGAACTGGCAATCCTCAAACTGAGAATGTCTCGCAAATAGGCGCCATACGAGAATCACGCCCCCGCGCCGTGCGCCAGCCGCGGGGGACGTGGTGGTCGCAGCCTGCCGGGAGGTGACGCGCGAATGGTGCGCGCGGCCTCCGGCAGGCTCGATCTCGTTGCATGGGAGCCGGTGGCGCAGACGCCCCGAACGCCCGCCTGGAGGCGCTGGGACCTGCCACGCCTCTCGATGCCGCCGGGCCCGGCAACACGGCGGCGACCGTCATCGCCCGCTTCCCGCCCCTTCCGGGATGCGTCAGGCCTCAAACGTGGTCCGGCGGGACGATGCCTGTCAGATGGGCGATGTTCTTGATGCCGATCTTGACATGCGCAAGCGGCCTGGCCCGGACCAGCCGCTTGTTCATGTACGCCTCGAACGTCAGGCGCTGGACGTCGATGTCGTGGCAGAGCGAAACGAAACGTTCGCGCCTGGTGTCCGACCTGTAGTAGGCGTCCTGCATCGAGCGGAGAACCCGAAACACGGTCTTGTGCTCGCTCATGAAGAGGCGGCGGGCGAGTCGGAGGTCGCGCGCGCGCCCCGACCTGAGCGCGGTCGCGCACGCTGTCGCGGCCACGCGGCCCCCGACCATCGCGTAGTAGATGCCCTCGCCCGAGCTGGGCGCCACGACGCCCGCGGCGTCGCCCGCGAGCACGAGGTCGCGTCCGTTGTCCCACCGGGACAGGGGCTTCAGCGGGATCGGCGCCCCCTGCGCCCGAACGGTCTCGCAGTCGTCAAGGCCGCTGGCCGCCCTCAGGTCGGCCGTCGCCTTCTTCAGGTCGACGGCGCCCACGGCCGTCCCCATGCCGACGCTGGCCGACGCGCCGTGCGGAAAGACCCAGCCGTAGAAATCCGGGCTGATCGCCCCGTCGTAGACGACGTCGCAGCGATCCGGATGATAGTCGCCGCGCGGCCCGTCGGGGGCCTTGATGACCTCGTGGTAGGCCATCACGTAGGGAATCGCGTCGCCGCCCGGCAGCTCTGCCCGCGCCACCCTCGAACGCGCGCCGTCCGCGGCGATCACGAGCCTTGCGTCCAGGCAGGCCTCCCTGCCGCTCGCCTTCTCGCGGAAGTGCACGCGGGCGCGGCCGCCTGTCCGCTCGATCCGGAGGAAGGTCCCGGTCCGCCGCGCCGCGCCCGCGCCCGCGGCGCGCGCGCGCAGGAATTCGTCGAAGTGCTCGCGGTCCACCATGCCGACGAAACCGTTCTCGATCGGGATGTCCACCTTGCGCCCCTTCGGGGAGATCATCCGGGCGGTCGTGACCCGCGCCACCAGCTGGGTGTCGGGAATGTCGAAATCCGCGATCGCGCGCGGCGGGATCGCGCCGCCGCAGGGCTTGATCCTGCCGTCGCGGTCCAGCAGGGCGGCCTTGCGCCCGCTTCGCGCCAGCTCCTCGGCGGCGGTTGCTCCGGCAGGGCCGCCGCCCACGACGACAACGTCAAAGTCCATGGTCATTCTCCAGCCACGATTCCGCTCTTTCGCGCGCCGCGCGCCTCGATGATCCTGGCCGCCATGAACGCGGTGCAGGCAAAGAGCAGGGCCTCGGCGACGAAGACCGTGCCGAAGGCCGGCGCGTCGGCCATGACGCGACGCAGCAGGTCCGCCGCCGCAGCGCCAAGAAGCCCCCCGAAGCCCGCCGCAAGCGCCTGCCCGGCGCCCCAGAGCCCCATGCGCGTGCCTTCCCGGGAACGCCGGCCCTGGCCGGCCAGCGCCATCATCGCGCCGATGGCCGCGACGGCGAACATCCCGTTGAAGAAGCCGAGGAGGACGACGGCCTGGACAAGCGGCGCCCCCGGTCCGACGGAGCCAAGCGCCGCGATCGCCGCGAGGCTCAGCGCCGACCCGATGCATGCGGCGGTCACCCATCCCCTCAACGTGCCGAGACCCAGGCCGGAGACGGCGATTCCGACCGCGACCATCCCCAGGAACACGCCGCCGTTCTGGGCGCCCGACAGCATCGTCGACTGCCCCGGCGTGAACGCGAAGACAAGGCCGGCATAGGGTTCGAGAATCAGCTCCTGCATGAAATAGGCGGTCATCGACAGGAAGACGAAAACCGTGAAGTCGCGCGTCCTCCTCTCCGCCCAGACCTCCCGCAGCCCCTCGAGAAACCGCATGGGCTCCGGCGCGCGCGCGATGCGCAGGCCGCGCTCGACGCCCGCAACGGCGAGACATGTCAGCAGCGACGCGCCGATGCATGTCGCCGCGACGATCCGGATCATGCGCGTCGCGCTGTACGGGTCCAGCAGGGCTCCCATGACGCTCGCGCTGGCCGCTATGCCCGCAACCATCATGAGCCAGGTGATCGTCGCCGCCGCCGCCCGCCTGCCGGGGGCCGTTGCGGTGGCCAGCAGCGCCAGCAGGGACGTTCCGCAGGCCCCGACCCCGAGCCCGATCACCGCGTAGGACGCGATCGACAGGGCCAGCCCGAGCGGGAGGCTCTCGGCAAGGACCGCGATGCTCGACGCGGCCCCGATGCCGCCCGCCGCAAGCGCCAGCATCCCGCCGACGATCCAGCGCGTCCGCCTGCCGCCGGTGTCCGACGCGAAGCCCCATCGGGGGCGCGAGACCTGGATGCCGTAGTGCAGGGCCACGAGAAGGCCCGGCATCACGGCAGGCAGCGCCAGCTCCACCACCATGAGGCGGTTGAGCGTCGATGTCGCGATGACCACGATCGCCCCGAGGCACGCCTGCACGAGCCCCAGCCGGACGATGGAGATCCAGGAAAGCGTCATGGCGCGACGCCCAGGGCGCGGACGCCGAGAGCCGCCGCCATCATGCCGGTCACGTACAGGACCACGCCGGTGCCGTTGTACCAGGGCGCCTTGCGCCTGGGGTCGCGGACCAGCACCCTCATCGCCAGGAGCTGGCCGGCCAGCGCCGCGAGCACCATGAGGGCGTGCCAGGGCCGGCCCCAGGAGAGCAGGAGCCCGATGACCGCGACCTGCGGGAACGCCATCATCCCGCACGCGAGGCGCGCCGCGCGCGCGGGCCCCATCGTGACCGGGAGGGAGTCGACCCCGGTCCGCCTGTCTCCCTCCAGGGCCTTGAAGTCGTTGAGGGTCATGATTCCGTGCGCGCCGATCCCGTACAGCAGCGCGACCGCCACGACGGGCCAGCCCGGCGCGCCGGCCGCCAGGACCGCCGCGCCGGTGTACCACGGCAGGCTTTCGTAGCTCAGGCCGACGAGCCCCGGGCCCAGCACGCCCGAGCGCTTCAGGCGCACCGGCTCGGCCGAGTAGGCCCAGGCCGCCGCCACGCCAAGCGCCGTCGCGCCGAAGCCCCATGGCCCGAGCTGCCAGCCGACGAGAAACGCGAGCAGGCTCATGAACAGGGCGATCCAGAGCCCCCAGCGGCCCGGAACCCGGCCCGAGGGAACCGGACGGTCCGGCTCGTTGATCGCGTCGACGTGGCGGTCGCACCAGTCATTCGCCGCCTGGCTCATGCCGCAGACGACGGGGCCGGCGAGAATCATGCCCAGGACGACCAGGTGCCAGCTTCCCGCCGGCGAGGCCCCTGCCGACACCACGCCGCAGAGATAGGCCCACATGGGCGGAAACCAGGTCACGGGCTTGACCAGCGCCAGGACGGCCGCCGGCTCGGGCAGCGCCCTGCCGCGCGGATCCGCGCTCACGCCCATCGGCAGGCCCCGCGTGTCAGCGCGCGCGGCCAAGGGCGAGGTCGGGACGCCGGGTCATCCGTCGCGCTCCAGCAGGCCGCACTTGCGCAGTTTCACGTAGAGGCTCTGCCGCGACAGCCCCAGCATCTGGGCGGCGGCGGCGCGGTTGTTGCCGGTCAGCTCGACCGCCGCCCCGATGCACATCCTCTCGACGACGTCGTTCGTTTCGGCGACGATCTCCTTCAACGTCGCGGAACCCACGAGATCGATGACGTTCTGGTTCGGCGCGTCGCCCTGGCTCGCGGCCTGCCTTGCGCCGCGCATCGCCTCCACGCGCGCCGCGTCCCGGAAGACGAGGCCGACCGCCGGCTTGTCCTGTTCGTCGAGATGGACGGACGAGATCTCGACGGAACGCCTCGATCCGAACTCGCCCGACATGCGCGTGCAGTAGACGGGCATGCGCCCGAGCCGGAGCGTGTTGTCGAGCAGCACCTTGAGGTCGACCTGCCCCCTCTGCAGGAAGTCGGCGAGGCTTCTCGACCTGAGCTCCTGCAGGCGGCTCAGGCCCGTGAGGTCGAGAAACGCCTCGTTCACGTCCTTGATGACGCCCTTCGGCGTGCAGATCACGATGGCGTCCGTGCTCTTGAGGAAGAGCTCCCTGAGGTTCCGCGCCAGCCGGTCCGGTTCCGGCCTTGCGGCGGCGGCGGGCAGCATCCGGCAGAACGCCAGCCTTTCGCCCGCCGTCCGGAAGATCTTCGGCACCACCCTGACGGTTTCGCGCGTCCGCAGCGTCTTCACGGCGATCTCCGATTCGAGCTCCGAGTTCGCCACCGTGTTCACCCGCTCCGCGAAGTCGCCGCTGCCCGGGCCCTCGAAGTGCTTCGCCAGCGGCGCGCCCGCGAGCGACTCCACGGTCGTGCCGAGCAGTGCCGCGGCGGCCGCGTTCGCGTCCCTGACCCGCCCGTCCGGCGACAGGAAGACGAGCGCTTCCCTGGTGTTGGCCATCAGCAGCCGGTATCGCGCGTCGAAGGCGCGCCGCCGCTCGAACCCTTCCTCGAGCGCGATCTGGGCGAGAACGAGCTGCTCCTGCGTCTCCGCGACGGCGCGCAGGTCGCGCCCGATCATGAGGACCGTCGCCTCCCGCTCGCCGGCATGGAAGGAATAGCGCACGGGGTACTGCCAGTCGCCGCCGTCGGCGTGGTTGAGCTCGACGCGCCTCGGCACATGGCCCTTCTCGCCAAGCGTCCTCACCGCTTCGTCGTACTTGGGCACGCTCTCCGACGTCAGGAAGTCCCGCATCGGCCGGCCGACCCAGCGGCGCAGCCTGTCGCGACCGTCGCAGTCCCCGCCGGCCAGGACGGACTCGACCAGCCCCTCGGCGGACACAACGAAGGCCAGGTCGGAAGCCGCGGCCAGAAGGTCGTTGAAGCGCTGCGGATCGAAGCTGGGCGTGGATCCGTGGATCAGGCCGCGGCGGCCGGCATCGCTCATTTGCTCGCCCCCCTTTCAAGGTTGCGTCGTTGGCGCAGGGCGTCGAGGGCGACCGCGACGTCCTTCGTGACAAGATCGGCTCCGGTCCTCCTCTGCAGCATGCGGCCGTGCTCGAGCACGGCTCCGCCGAGAAAGATCGGAAGCTGCCGGCCGGTGGCCCGCCGGGCGCGCCTGACGGCCGTCGCCACCCGCTCCAGGCCGGACAGGGAGGACAGCGAGATCATCAGGCAGTCGTAGCGCTCCGCGCCGAGCCGCCCGACGAGGTCGTCGACGGTGCAGTTCGACATCAGCGCGACGGTGTTGCCGGTCCTGCGAAGCTGCCTCGCCAGGACGGCCGGCCCGATGACGTGGTCCTCGCGCCTGAGCGAGACGAGAAGGATCGAGAACCCTTCCGCGAGAGCCTCGCCGGCATCCCGCCCCTCCTCCAGGAACCTGCAGAAGCCGTGCAGCCGCGCGGAGGCGCGCGACACCTGCGCGAAGCTCATCGTGTCGTTGACCCAGCTCTCGCCCAGATCCCGGGCGGCGTCGGGAATGCACACGTCCGTGAGCTCGGCGTCGCTGACCTCCAGCGACTCCATGACATCCCTGAGCCTCTCGTTGGAGAAGGCCCCGTCGGCGCACGAGGCCTCGACGAGCGCCGCGCGCGCTTCGCCGAGCCGCTTCCCGCGGCCCGCGAACGGCGTGCCGCCCAGCGTCTCCAGCACCGTCTGCACGAGGCCTTGGACGGGCAGCGCGGCCCCGGATCCGGGCTCTGGCTTGCCGACTTTCACCGCCATGGCAACGACCTTCGAGGGCTGGAGGGCCGCCGCTCCTGAGTCGGGGGGCGGTCCCGGGATGCTGGTGCGGGCAGTCTCCTTCAAACGGGCCCCGATGTCAAAGAAATTAGACAGCATGGCCGGGATCGCGCCCGTCCCGCATGAGCGGCCAGATTTTCCCATTCATTTCATTGTCTTGCCTTCCCCGGGGCGGTGCGGCCGGGGCGCGGGCGTAAAAAAAGGCGGGATCGATGTGTAAGTTTAGGTTGACACATCCCGGCGGCGGAAATTACGCTTTCCGAAGCCAAGCGCGGGGAGGCGGACCATTGGGCATGCAGGCCGCAGGCCGTGGGGACGGGACGGCGCTCTACACGTCCGAGCAGCGCATGCGGCGCGACCGCTCGGTCTGGACGGCCGTGCAGGGGGTGCTTGCCCCGCTGCAGTTCCTCGCGTTCGCGGTGTCCCTCGCCCTGGTCCTGAGGTTCCTCGCCACCGGCGCGGGATACGAGGCCGCGACGTGGTCGGTCGTCGTCAAGACGGGCTTCCTCTACCTGATCATGGTCACCGGCGCGATCTGGGAGAAGGAGGTCTTCGGCCAGTACCTGCTCGCGCCCGCGTTCTACTGGGAGGACATGCTCAGCTTCGCCGTGATCGCGCTGCACACCCTGTACCTGCTCGCCCTGGTCGGAAACGCCGTCGGGCCGGAGGCGCAGATGCTGCTCGCGCTGGCGGCCTACCTCCTCTACGTGGTGAACGCCGGGCAGTTCCTGCTGAAGTTCCGCCGTGCGCGCCTGCAGCACGGGGCCGCTCCATGAAGGACCTCGCCAACGGATGCCGCGACGCTCCGCTGCTCAGGGAGCGCGGCCAGCGCGAGGTCTTCTGCGGCCTGACGGCCATCATCTGGCTGCACCGGAAGATGCAGGACGCCTTCTTCCTCGTCGTCGGTTCGCGGACATGCGCGCATCTCCTCCAGAGCGCGGCCGGCGTCATGATCTTCGCGGAACCCAGGTTCGGCACGCTGATCCTCGAGGAATCCGACCTGGCCGGCCTTGCGGACGCCCACGAGGAGCTTGACCGCGAGGTCGAGAAGCTTCTCTCGCGGCGGCCGGACATACGCAGGCTGTTCCTTGTCGGCTCGTGCCCTTCGGAGGTCATCAGGCTTGACCTGGAGAAGGCGGCCGAACGCCTGTCGGCGCGGCACGCGCCGCGCATCCGGGTGGCGAACTTCTCGGGCTCGGGCATCGAGACCACCTTCACGCAGGGCGAGGACGCCTGCCTCGCGGCCATCGTGCAGGGGCTGCCGACGACCGAGGAGCGCCAGCTCGTCCTGGCCGGCGCGCTTCCGGACGCGGTCCAGCAGCAGGCGCTTGGCCTGCTGGAGCGCATGGGAGTGGGCCCGGTCGCCGTCCTCCCGGCGGCCGGCGCCGGCGACGCGCTGGCCGTTGGCAGCAACACGGTCTTCGCCCTTGCCCAGCCGTTCCTCGCGGACACGCACGCCGCGCTCGTCCGGCGCGGCGCACGCCACCTGCCCGCCAGCTTTCCGTTCGGCGAGCAGGGCACGACGGCGTGGCTGCGTGCCGTGGCGCAGGAGTTCGGCGTGGACGACGCGACCTTCGAGTCCGTCACCGCCGCCCCGAGGGATCGCGCCCGCCGCGCGGTGGCGAGCGCCGCCGAGGCGCTCCGCGGACGGTCCGTGTTCCTGTTTCCGGACAGCCAGCTCGAGATCCCTCTCGCCCGCTTCCTGACACGCGAATGCGGCATGACGGCCGTGGAGATCGGGACGCCCTACGTCCACCGCGACATCGCGGGCCCGGACATGGAGATGATCATGGAGGGCCCGGTCTTCTCCGAAGGGCAGGACGTCGAGCGGCAGCTGGACCGGGTCCGCGCGGCGCGCCCTGACCTGACGGTCTGCGGCCTGGGCCTTGCCAACCCGCTCGAAGCCGAGGGCCTGACGACCAAGTGGGCCATCGAGCTGGTCTTCACGCCGGTCCATTTCTACGAGCAGGCAGGTGACCTCGCCGGCCTGTTCTCGCGCCCGATCCGGCGGCGCGACGCGCTGCGGATGGCAGCGGAATGAGGCTCTCGGTCTGGACATACGAGGGGCCGCCCCATGTCGGCGCGATGCGCGTCGCCACCGGCATGTCGGGCCTGCACTACGTCCTGCACGCGCCCCAGGGCGACTCCTACGCGGACCTGCTCTTCACGATGATCGAGCGCCGCAAGCGCCGTCCCCCGGTCACCTACACCACCTTCCAGGCCCGGGACCTGGGCGCGGACACCGCCGACCTTTTCAGGGCCGCCTGCCGCGCGGCGGTGGAGCGGTTCAGGCCCGAGGCGCTGATCGTCGGCGCCTCGTGCACCGCCGAGCTCATCCAGGACGACCCGGGCGGCATGGCCGGGGCCATGGGCCTGGACATTCCCGTCATTCCGCTGGAACTCCCCAGCTATCAGCGCAAGGAGAACTTCGGGGCGGACGAGACGTTCCTCCAGGTCGTCCGGGCGCTTGCCAGGCCGGCGGCGCGGACGGCGCGGACCACCTGCAACCTGATCGGGCCGACAGCGCTCGGCTTCCGCCACCGCGACGACGTCACCGAGCTGACCGCGCTTCTGGACGACATGGACGTCGCCGTGAACGCGGTCGCCCCCATGGGCGCCTCGCCTGGCGACATCCGCCGCCTCGGCCAGGCCCGCTTCAACGTGCTCATGTATCCCGAGACCGGGGAGAGCGCCTGCCGCTGGATGGAGCGCGAGCTCGGCCTGCCCTACACGCGAACGGTCCCTATCGGCGTCGGGGCAAGCCGGGACTTCCTCGACGAGGTCGCCGCGCTCACGGGCGGCGCCCCCCGTCTCGCGACGGACCGGCTCCGCATGCCGTGGTATTCGTCGAGCGTTGATTCCACCTACCTCACCGGCAAGAGGGTGTTCCTGTTCGGCGACGGCACGCACGTGGCCGCGGCCGCCCGGATCGCGCGCGACGAGATGGGATTCGAGGTCGCGGGCCTCGGTTGCTATAACCGCGAGCAGGCCCGCATGATCCGCGGCCTTGCCCGCGACTACGGCGTCGAGGCGCTGGTCACCGACGACTATCTCGAGGTCGAGGCGCGCATCGCCGACCTGGCGCCCGAGCTGATCCTGGGCACCCAGATGGAGCGCCACATCGGCAAGCGGCTTGGCATCCCCTGCGCCGTGATCTCGGCCCCCGTCCATGTCCAGGACTTTCCCGCGCGCTACAGCCCGCAAATGGGAATCGAGGGCGCGAACGTGATCTTCGACACCTGGGTCCATCCGCTGGTGATGGGCCTCGAGGAGCATCTGCTCCACATGTTCCGCGACGACTTCGAGTTCCATGACGCCGCCGGGGCCTCGCATCATGGCGAAGGCCGCGCCTCGCCGGCATCCGACGCCGGCCCGCGCGCCGCGCCCGGGCCGGCGGGCCGCGCCCCGGGGATCCCCTGGCATGCGGACGCGGAGAGCGAGCTTCGAAAGGTGCCGTTCTTCGTGCGCGGCAAGGCCAGGCGCAACACCGAGAGCTTCGCCGCGGAGCACGGGCTGGAGGAGATCGGGATCGAGACCCTGTTCGAGGCAAAGGCCCATTTTGCGCGATGACGTGACCATAACAGGCGGCGAGACCCGCTACAGCGTGGTCGTGATCACGCTCGACTTCCATGCGGCGGGACCCATCGAGAGGGCCGCAAGGCGGCTTTCCCGGGATTTCCCCGGGCTGTCGGTTTCGGTCCACGCCGCCGCCGAATGGGCCGAGGCGCCCGACAGGCTGCAGGCCGCGGTCCGCGCCGTCGAGACCGGCGACGTCATCGTGACGTCGCTTCTCTTCCTGGAAGAGCACGTCGCGCCGATCCTGCCGGCCCTTTCCGCCCGGCGCGGGAGCTGCGACGCGATGGCGGGCATCATCTCGGACGCCCGGATCGTGCACACGACGCGGCTGGGCGGGCTGGACCTCGGCGCGCCGTCCTCGGCCACGATGAGGCTGCTGAAGCGGCTCAGGGGCGCGTCGAAGTCGTCCACGGACGACGGCAAGCGCAAGATGCGCTTCCTCCGCCGCCTGCCGCTCGTCCTGAAATACGTGCCGGGCAAGGCACAGGACCTCAGGACCTGGTTCCTGGTCATGCAGTACTGGCTGGCGTCCTCCGACGAGAACGTCGAGCGCATGATCCGCCTCCTGATCTCGCGCTACTCGCGGAACCGGCACTGGCGCGGCGCCAGGGTCGCCCTGCCCGAATCCTATCCCGACACGGGCCTCTATCACCCGGATCTCAAGGGCCGGATCACCTCCGATCCAGGCGACCTGCCGGCCGCGAAGGCGCCCCTTGGCACCGTCGGCCTGGTGATGATGCGCTCCTACGTCATCTCCTCGGACACGGCGCACTACGATGCGGTCATACGGGCGCTGGAGGCGCGCGGGCTGCGCGTCGTTCCCGCCTTTGCCGGCGGCCTCGACGCCCGCCCCGCCATCGACGCCTACTTCAGGGACGACGACGGGGTCGCGCGCATCGACGCCCTGGTGTCGCTGACCGGGTTTTCGCTGGTCGGGGGCCCCGCCTACAACGACAACGACGCGGCGGTCAGGGTGCTCGAGTCGCTGGACGTCCCTTACGTGGCGGCGCATCCGCTCGAGTTCCAGACGATCGCGCAGTGGGAGGCCTCGCCGCAGGGGCTCGGCCCGGTCGAGACCACCATGCTGATCGCCCTGCCGGAGCTTGACGGCGCGACCACGCCGACCGTGTTCGCGGGCAGGCACGGCGAAGGGGCGCGCGGCGGCCGCGCGATGGCGCCGGCGGCCGAGCGCGTGGAGCGGCTGGCGGACCGCGTGCTCAGGCAGGTCGGGCTCCGCCGGTCCGTGCCGCGGGACCGCAGGCTCGCCATCGTCCTGTTCGGCTTCCCGCCGAATGCCGGCGCCGCGGGAACGGCGGCCTACCTCGATGTCTTCCGGTCGCTCTTCAACACGCTGCACGCGCTCAAGCGCGAAGGCTACGACCTCGATCCGCCCGAGACGGTCGCGCAGCTGCGCAGCCTCGTGCTCGAGGGCAACGCCGCCGCCTACGGGCAGGAGGCCAACGTCGCCGCGGAGGTCACGGCTGACGAGATCGTGGCCACGACGCCCTGGCTCGACGAGGTCGAGAAGGCCTGGGGCCCGGCGCCGGGAGGCGCGCAGTCCGACGGGCGGGGCGTCTTCGTTCTCGGGCATCGGTTCGGCAACGTCTTCGTCGGCGTGCAGCCCGCCTTCGGCTACGAAGGCGACCCGATGCGGCTTCTCTTCGAGCGGGGCTTCGCGCCCACGCACGCCTTCGTCCAGTTCTACCTCTGGATCCGGAACGCGTTCGGTGCGGATGCCGTCCTGCATTTCGGGATGCACGGCGCACTGGAATTCATGCCCGGCAAGCAGGCGGGCCTGGGCGCCTCGTGCTGGCCCGACCGGCTGATCGGCGATCTTCCCAACGTCTACCTGTACGCCGCCAACAACCCGTCGGAAGCGACGCTCGCAAAGCGCCGCACCGCAGCGGTCACCGTCTCCCACCTGACGCCGCCCCTCGCCAGCGCGGGGCTCTACAAGGGCCTCGCCGAGCTCAAGCACAGCCTGGCGCGGTGGCGCGAGACGCCGCCCGGCGACGGCGGCGCGCGCGCGGAGCTGGAGGCGCTGATCGCCGAGCAGGCGGAGGCGGTCGATCTTGGCGGCCACGGCGCGGAGGCCCTGTGGCTGAAGCTTCTCGAGACCGAAGAGGCGTTGATTCCCGACGGCCTTCATGTCGTGGGAGAGGCCTTGCCCGCCGAGACCCGCGAGCAGTACCTGTCCGTTGTCGACGCCGCCGACGGGTCGGCCAGGGACCGTGTCGCGGCGGCGCTCGAGGCGGACTCCGAGATCCCGGCCCTTCTGCGAGCGGTTTCGGGACGCTTCACCGCGCCGGTTCCGGGCGGCGACCTCATTCGCAATCCCGACATCGTGCCGACGGGCCGCAACATACATGCCTTCGACCCGTTCCGCATGCCGACCGAGCACGCCTGCCGCGAAGGCGCCCGGCAGGCGGAACGCCTGCTCGAGAAGCATTCCGGCGTGCCGCGGGCCGTGGCCCTCGTGCTCTGGGGCAGCGACAACATCAAGACGGACGGCGGTCCCATCGGGCAGGCCCTGGCGCTGATCGGCGCGAAGCCCCGGTTCGACAGTTTCGGCCGGCTGTCGGGCGCGGACCTCGTTCCGCTCGAGGACCTCGGGCGCCCGCGGGTCGACGTGGTCCTGACGCTCTCCGGGATCTTCCGCGACCTCCTCCCGCTCCAGACCCGGCTTCTCGCCGATGCCGCCCTGAAGGCGGCAATGGCGGACGAGCCTGAGCACCAGAACTTCATACGCGCGCATGCGCTTGCCCACATGGAAAGAACCGGCAGCACGCTGCAGCAGGCGGCCCTGCGGGTCTTCTCGAACGCCGAGGGCGCCTACGGATCGAACGTGAACCACCTGGTCGACGGCTCGGCCTTCGGGGACGAGGACGAGCTCGCGGACGCGTACCAGGCGCGGAAGTGCTACGCCTACGGCACCGACGGCAAGGCCGTGCGCAGCGCCGAGCTGCTTCAGGAGACGCTCAAGACGGTCGAGGTCGCCTACCAGAACCTCGAGAGCGTCGAGCTTGGCGTGACGACGGTCGACCACTACTTCGACACGCTCGGCGGGATCAGCCGCGCCGTGAAGCGCGCCCGCGGGCAGGACGCGGCCGTGTATGTCAGCGATCAGACGCGCGGATCGGGGAAGATCCGCACGCTTGCGGACCAGATCGCGCTGGAAACGCGGTCGCGCAGCCTCAACCCGCGCTTCTACGAGCCGCTTCTGGACCACGGCGCCGAAGGCGTCCGCCAGATCGAGGCCCATCTGTCGAACACGCTTGGCTGGTCGGCGACCACCGGCGCGGTCGAGCCCTGGGTCTACACGCGCCTGTCCGAAACCTTCGTGCTGGACGAGGCGATGCGCGACCGCCTCGCCGAACTGAACCCGGTCGCCTCGTCGCGGATGGCGAACCGGCTGCTCGAAGCCTCGGACCGCGCCTACTGGACGCCTGACGAAGGCACGCTTGCCGCGCTGAGGAGCGCCGCCGACACGCTGGAAGACCGCCTCGAAGGCGTCCCGGCCCAATGACAGGAGAATCGCCATGAGCCCGCTGGACGACCTGGCCTTCCGGAAAGGCCAGGACGGAGAGGGATCGGTGCAGGTCCACCAGGATCCGTCGACGAGGATCGAGGGCGCCAAGGTCTTCTCGGTCTACGGAAAGGGCGGGATCGGCAAGTCGACGACCTCTTCCAACCTTTCGGCCGCCTTCGCGAGCATGGGCCGGCGGGTCCTGCAGATCGGCTGCGATCCGAAGCACGATTCGACGTTCACGCTCACCGGGCACTTGCAGCCCACGGTCATCGACATCCTGAAGGACGTCGACTTCCACGCAGAGGAGCTGCGCCCGGAGGACTTCATGACCAAGGGCTGGGGCGGCGTGATGTGCGTGGAGGCGGGCGGCCCGCCTGCAGGCACCGGCTGCGGCGGCTACGTCGTCGGCCAGACCGTCAAGCTCCTCAAGCAGCACCACATGCTGGAGGACACCGACGTCGTGATCTTCGATGTCCTGGGCGACGTGGTCTGCGGCGGGTTCGCCGCGCCGCTTCAGCATGCCGACCGCGCCGTGATCGTCACCGCCAACGACTTCGATTCGATATACGCGATGAACCGGATCATCGCGGCGGTGCAGGCGAAGTCGGCGAACTACAAGGTGAGGCTGGCCGGCTGCGTGGCGAACCGCTCGAGGGACACCGACGAGGTCGACCGCTACTGCGGCACGGTCGGGTTCAGGCGGATCGCGCACATGCCCGACGTGGACGCGATCCGGCGTTCGAGGCTGAAGAAGAAGACGCTCTTCGAGATGGAGGACGAGGACGACATCGTGCGCTGCCGCGCCGAGTACGTCCGTCTTGCCGAGACCCTCTGGAACGGCACCGAACCGCTGGCGCCCGCGCCGATGGAGGATCGCGACATCTTCGAGCTTCTGGGATTCGACTGATGGACCGGGGAGACCCGAATGACCTATGAGGCCACCCTCTCGCGCGTCGAGACCTACTTCGACCGCACCGCGGTTCGCAGCTGGGAGCGCCTGACCGGCGACGCGCCTGTCGGTTCCATCCGGGAAACCGTCCGGCAGGGCCGCAACCGGATGCGGGAGCTCATGCTCTCGCGCCTGCCCGGCGACCTGACCGGCGCGCGGGTGCTTGACGCGGGCTGCGGCGCAGGCCAGCTGACCGCCGAGCTCGCGGCGCGCGGGGCCGACGTGGTGGCCGTCGACATCTCGCCCTCGCTTGTCGAGATCGCGCGACGTCGCCTTGCCGGCCGCCTCGCGCCGCGCGTGCAGTTCGTCGTCGGCGACATGCTCTCCGCCGAACTGGGCGCCTTCGACCACGCGCTGGCGATGGACAGCCTGATCTACTACAGTTCGGCGGACATCCTCGCGGCGCTCGAAAGCCTCGGAAGGCGGACCCGCCGCAACATCGTCTTCTCGGTCGCCCCGAGGACGCCCCTGCTGATGGTCATGTGGCGTGTCGGCAAGCTCTTCCCGCGGTCCGAGCGATCCCCGGCAATGGTTCCGCAGTCGGCGCGCCGGCTTTCGGAACAGCTGGCGGCGGACGGCAGGCTCGCGACCGTCGGCCGCGTGAACGGCGGCTTCTATCACTCGGAAGCCCTGGAGTACCGCCCGTGACCTTCCTGCAGGCGCACAGGCTCAAGGATCTCGGCATCAGGTTCATGCCGTTCTCCGACGCGGCCAGCGACGCGCTGCCGATGGGGGAGCTTCTTCGCCTTTCCCTGTTCCAGGTCTCCGTCGGAATGGCGACGGTGATGCTTCTCGGCACGCTGAACCGGGTGATGATCGTGGAGCTCGGCGTGCCGGCGATGATCGTTGCCGTGATGATCGCGCTGCCCGTGCTGATCGCGCCATTCCGCGCGCTTCTGGGATTCCGGTCGGACACGTATCGAAGCGCGATCGGCTGGAAGCGCGTTCCCTACCTGTGGTTCGGCTCGCTCTGGCAGATGGGCGGGCTCGCGGTGATGCCCTTCGCCCTGCTTGTCCTGGGCGGCGATCCGGCTCACGACGTCCCGTTCGCAGGCGAAGTCCTGGCCGCGCTCGCCTTCCTGATGACGGGACTCGGGCTGCACATGACCCAGACCGCCGGCCTCGCCCTCGCCTCCGACCGCGCGACGGAGGAGACGCGCCCGCGCGTCGTCGCGCTTCTCTACGTGATGTTCCTCGCCGGCATGGGCGTCTCGGCCCTGCTCGTCGGCTGGCTGCTGCGCGACTTCGAGCCGATTCTGCTGGTTCGGGTGGTCCAGGGCGCCGCGCTGGCGGGCCTCTTGCTGAACCTCGTCGCGCTCTGGAAGCAGGAGCGCGTGAAGCCGATGACCCGGCAGGAACGGTCCGCGCCGCGGCCGCGGTTTTCGGATGCCTGGCGGGACTATCTGGGCGGCGGCCGGGCGGGACGGCTTCTCGTGACCGTCTTCCTCGGCGCCATGGCCTTCAACATGCAGGACGTGCTTCTGGAGCCCTATGGCGGCGAAGTGCTGGGCCTTTCGGTGTCCGCAACGACGCTGCTCACGGCCGTCTGGGCGGGTGGCGCGCTGCTCGGATTCTGGCTTGCGGCCAGGAGGCTCGGCGCCGGAGCCTGCCACTTCCGGCTTGCCGCCAACGGCCTCCTGGCCGGGCTCGTGGCCTTCTCGGCGGTGATCTTCTCGGCGCCGTTCGACTCGCCGCCCCTGTTCTACCTCGGCGCCGGGCTGATCGGGTTCGGCGGCGGGCTGTTCGCCGTTGCCACCCTGACGGCCGCCATGGCCCTCCCGGCCGGAGGGCTTTCGGGCCGCGGACTCGCGCTTGGCGCATGGGGCGCCGCGCAGGCCACGGCCGTCGGGGTGTCGGTCGCCATCGGAGGCGCGCTCCGAGACGCGGTCACGGGCCAGGCCCTGGCAGGCCGTCTGGGCGAGGCGCTGGCCTCCCCCGCCACCGGCTATTCCGTCGTGTATCACGTCGAAATCGCGCTCATCTTCATCACTCTCGTCGCGCTGGGCCCCCTGGTCCGGCGAGGGGCCCTCCCGGCGACCAGCGCCAGATCCGGCGGAATCGGCCTGGCCGACTTCCCGGCGTGAGAGTCAGATAAGGACACGGTCATGCACAACGCCTTCTTCGCGAACTTCGATCTTGCCAGTCTCGCGATCTGGCTGTTCTGGATCTTCTTCGCCCTGCTCGTCTTCCATCTCCAGCGCGAGAACATGCGCGAGGGCTACCCGCTCGAGGATGACGACGGAAGGACCGCAGCCAACCAGGGGCCTTTCCCGGTCCCGCAGGACAAGAGCTTCATTCTGCCGCACGGGCGCGGAACGCTTTCCGTGCCGTCGGGCCAGAAGTCCGAGCGCCGGCATCTCGCCCTGCGGAAGACCGCGGCCGGGAACGGCTTTCCGTTCGAGCCGACGGGAAACCCGATGACGGACGGCGTCGGGCCCGCCTCCTGGGCGCTCCGGCGCGACTGGCCCGAGCTTGACGCCAGGGGGCATCCGAAAATCGTGCCGCTGAGAAGCGCGCCCGACTTCTTCGTGTCGGCGGGAGCCGACCCGCGGGGGATGCCGGTGATTTCGGGCGACAAGAAGAGGGTCGGCACGGTTTCCGACATGTGGATCGACGAGCCCGAGCAGCTCGTGCGGTACCTGGAGGTCGATCTCGACAGCGGCGCCGGCAAGCGCCTCGTGCCGATGGGCATGGCGCGGATCTGGTTCGGCAAGGCGCTTGTCCAGTCAATCTACGCGAACCATTTCGACAGCGTGCCCGTCACGACCTCGCCGGAGCGGATAACGCTGCTCGAGGAGGAACGCATCTGCGCCTATTTCGGCGGCGGGTATCTTTACGCCTCGAAGCACCGCTTCGAGCCGCAGATCTGAGGGGGGGGGCGATGCAGGACGAATTCGACATGGAGACGATCAACGGCCTGCCCGAGCGCCCGCCGGAAGGCGAGCATGTCCTCTGGCAGGGCCGCCCCGACTGGTGGGCGCTCACGAGATCCGCGGTCGCGTTCTGGTGGGTCGCGGGCTACTTCGTGCTGCTTGCCGCC
Source organism: Paracoccaceae bacterium (assembly GCA_965221845.1). Classification (GTDB taxonomy): domain Bacteria; phylum Pseudomonadota; class Alphaproteobacteria; order Rhodobacterales; family Rhodobacteraceae; genus JAJEFO01. The sequence goes on along the minus strand of OZ244919.1, from coordinate 1,414,757 downwards.
TGGCGGTTCCTCTCGGTCGCCGACCAGATGCCCTTCATGCAGGCCGTCGGCGCCTCGGTTCCCTTTCTGGCCCTTGGCGGGCTCGTGGGCGCGCTCTTGCTTCTGACGGCGTTCATCCAGGCCCGCGCGACAGTCTACACGCTCACGAACCGCAGGGTCGCCATGCGCATCGGCGCCGCGCTGACCGTCACGCTCAACCTGCCCTACACCCGGATCGCCAGCGCCGATCTCGACCTCAGGAAGGACGGCACGGGCACCATCGCCTTCGCGACGATCGGCGACGCGCGCCTGAGCTATCTCGCGCTCTGGCCGCATGTCCGGCCCTGGCACCTTCGCGCGAAGCCCGCGCTCCGGTGCATTCCGGACGCCCGTCGCGTCGCCGACATGATCGCCGAGGCTGCGACCGCCCGCATCTCGACGCCGCAGGTCGCGCGCCGCGCGGGAGCGATGCCGGTGGCGACGATGGCGGCCCGCTAGGAGTGTCGAGGATGCCGGAACACGTCATTGCCTCCGTGCATGCCGATCAGGACAGGATGCTGCCCCGCATCCTGGTTCGCGCGATGCTGGCGCTCGCCTGCGCCACGCTGGCCATCGCGACGTTCGCGAGAGTGACAGACCGGCCGCTCGAGAGCGCGCCTCCGGCTTCTCCGGTCGTCGCCGAGGCCCGGCTGCTGCTGGGCTCCGACGGCGCCTCCGGCGCCGTCACGGTCAGCGACGCGACCGGCGCGCATGTCGCCGACCTCTCGCCGGAAGAGGGCGGCTTCGTCGCGGGAGTCCACCGCGTGATCCTGCGGGAGCGGGTCAAGCATCGCGTGGCCGAAGACGGCCCCGTCATCCTTCAGGCCCTCGGGAACGGCCGACTGGCCATTGTCGACCCCGCAACCGGATGGCGCGCCGACCTCATGGGCTTTGGCGCCGGGAACGCGGACGCGTTTGCGCGGCTGCTGGCCCGTTCGCAGGAAGGGGGCTGACGCAAATGGCGTTGCTGACAAGGGAAGTCGAGAAGGCGCCGTGCACGGTCGAGGTCTCCCATTGCTTCGACAGCCTTCATGCGCATGTCCGCTTCAACAACGGCGCGGTCGTCCATCCGGGGGACGAGGTGCAGGTCGAGGGTCCCGAGATAATGGCCCCCTTCGGCGAGGTCGTCCGGGAGGACAGGACCGCGACGATCACAAGGGCCTCGAAACTGGAACGGCTCTGGACCCGCCTCACGGGCGACATGGAGGTCATGGAGCTGTGCGAGTTTTCCTTTTCCGAAGAGGTGAAGCTATGAACGTGCATGCCCGACACGCGGCCGACGCAACGACCGTCGAGGAAGGCCTTGCGATCCAGGAGGCCCAGGACAGGGTCCACGGCGAGCAGACGGCGACCGAGACCGCGATGCAGAACACCCTTCTGACGCCGCGGTTCTACACCACGGACTTCGACGAGATGGACGCGATCAGCGTCTCCTGCGTGCGCCAGGACTGGGACGAGCTGATCGGCCGGATGCTGTCCGATCCGAACAAGGGCCACTTCAAGAAGAACGAGGACTGGGATCATGTCGACTGGGACGGGATGGATCCGCAGCTGAAGAAGGAGTTCATCGACTTCCTGATCTCGTCATGCACCGCCGAGTTCTCGGGTTGCGTGCTCTACAAGGAGATGAAGCGCCGCGGCACGAACAAGGACATCACCCAGCTCTTCCAGCTCATGGCCCGGGACGAGGCGCGGCATGCCGGCTTCATAAACGACGCGCTCCGCGAAGCCGGCCTGAGGGTCAATCTCGGATTCCTGACCCAGAAGAAGAAATACACCTACTTCCGGCCCAAGTTCATCTACTACGCGACGTACCTCTCCGAGAAGATCGGCTATGCCCGGTACATCACGATCTACCGGCATCTGGAGGCGCATCCCGAGCACCGGTTCCATCCGATCTTCAAGTGGTTCAGGGAATGGTGCAACGACGAGTTCAACCACGGCGAGGCCTTCGCGCTCCTGATGAAGACGGACCCGCGGCTCACGAGCGGCGTGAACGTCTTGTGGATCAAGTTCTTCCTCACGGCAGTCTACGCCACCATGTATGTCAGGGATCACCAGCGCCCCGCGTTCCACGCGGCGCTGGGGGTCGATCCCGGCTGGTATGCGCACGAGGTCTTCACGAAGACATCGAAGCTCAGCGAGCAGATATTCCCCATCACGCTCGACATCGACCATCCGCGCTGGCGCCGGAGCCTTGACCGGCTGCACAGGGCGAATGCAGACATTGCAAGCGCCAGGCAGGCCGGCGGCATCGGCGGCCGGCTTCGCCAGCTTCTGGCGTCGGCGCGTGCCGGGCTCGCTTTCGCGACGCTCTACGCCATCCCGGCCAACAGGCACCGCGTGCCCGAAAGCACGCGGCTTCAGCCGGTCTACTGACAGATGGCAACCGTTCCTGCAGCCCTTCTGGCAGCCTGCCTGGCCTGGTGGATCTCCACCGGCGCGATCCTCGCGGTGGTCCGGCTGGCCGAGCGCGGCGGGCAGCGCGCCGGCATCCTGACGACCATGGCGGCGCTTCCGCTGCTTTTCCTCGGCATGTCGGGCCTGTGGCTCTCGCTGGCGCAGACGACCGTTCAGGGCGCGTATGCGGGCTTTCTGGGCGCACTCGCGCTTTGGGCGTGGGGCGAGCTCGCCTTCCTGTCCGGCGCGGTCACGGGCCCCGTGAAGTCGCCATGCCCGCCCGGCCTCACCGTCTGGCAGCGCCTACGGCGCGCCTGGGGGACCGTCGCGCATCACGAGATCGCGCTGGCGATTCTCGTTGCGGTGGCGGTCGAGCTTTGCCGGGACGCGCCGAACACGACCGGCATGTGGACCCTGCTCGTGCTCTACCTCGCGCGGGCCTCGGCCAAGCTGAACCTGTTCCTCGGCGTCGCCCACGTGAACACGGAGTTCCTGACCCGGCCTCTCGGGCATCTCGCGAGCCATTTCGGAACGGCGCGGCTGAACTGGCTGTTCCCCGTCTCGACAGCCGCGCTCGCATTCACGCTTGCCTTTTGGGTCGAAAGGCTTATGGACGCGGTCACGCCGGGAGCGGCGACGGGCTTCGCGCTCCTTTCGGCCCTTACCGCGCTCGCCCTGCTCGAGCATTGGTTCTTCGTCCTTCCATGGCCGGACGCGAAGCTATGGCGCTGGATGCTTCCCAAGCCGGTCGCCGACAAGAGAGACAGCTGCTACGGAGCGGATTCATGAACTTCGACCATCACTTCAACCGCGCGCTGGAGGCGCTGCGGCGGTCCGGGGACTACCGGGTGTTTGCGGAGCTGGAGCGGCTCGGGGGCGTTTCGCCGGCAGCGCGGAGCCACGTTCCCGGCACGCCGCGGGAGGTGACGGTGTGGTGCTCGAACGACTACCTGGGGATGAGCCGGCACCCTGCGGTGGTCGGGGCGCTGACGTCGGTCGCGGCGCGCGCGGGGGCGGGCGCGGGGGGGACGCGGAACATCTCGGGGACGAGCCGGGAGCACGTGCTTCTGGAGCGGGAGCTCGCGGACCTTCACGGCAAGGAGGCGGCGCTGCTGTTCACGTCGGGCTACGTGGCGAACTGGGCGGCGCTGTCGACGCTGGGGGCGCGGCTGCCGGACGCGGTGGTGTTCTCGGACGGCCTGAACCACGCCTCGATGATCGAGGGCATCCGGCAGGCGCGGTGCCCGAAGGTGATCTGGCGGCACAACGACCCCGAGGACCTGGACCGCAAGCTGGCGGCGGCGCCGGCGAACGCGACGAAGATCGTGGCGTTCGAGTCGGTGTACTCGATGGACGGGGACGTCTGCCCGCTGCGGGAGGTTGTCGAGGTGGCGGAGCGGCACGGGGCGCTGACGTATCTCGACGAGGTCCACGCGGTGGGCCTGTACGGGCCGCGCGGGGGCGGGATCGCGGAGCGGGAGGGCCTTGCGGACCGGGTGACGCTGGTGGAGGGGACGCTGGGCAAGGCGTTCGGCTGCATGGGCGGCTACGTGGCCGGCTCGGCGGCGCTGTGCGACTTCGTCCGCTCCTTCGCGAGCGGCTTCATCTTCACCACGGCGCTGCCCCCGGCGCTGGCGGCGGCGGCGCGCGCCTCGGTGGCGCACCTCAAGGCGAGCGGGGCGGAGCGGCGCCTGCAGCGGCGCCAGGTGGCGCGGCTGCGCGCGGGGCTGGACGCGGCGGGCATCCCGCACATGGACAACCCCAGCCACATCATCCCGGTGCTGATCAAGGACGCGGTGAAGTGCCGGATGATCTGCGACCACCTGATGCGCGAGTGGGGCATCTACCTGCAGCCGATCAACCACCCGACGGTCCCGAAGGGCACGGAGCGGCTGCGGCTGACGCCGGGGCCGCTGCACAGCGACGCGGACGTGGACAGGATGGTCGGCGCGCTCACGGCCCTCTGGAAGCAGTGCGCCCTCGCGCACGCGGTGGCCTGAGGAGCCCCGCGCGGGCGCGGCGTGCTGCCGCATTCCGGCACATGGGGGCAAGGGCTACCCTCCCTGCGCGCGGAGGGCGCGGCAGGAAGGGAGAGCGGCATGGCAGGGAGGAAGAGGGACATGGCAGCGACGAAACGGCGGGTGCTCGCGACGCTCGCGGCGGCGGCGGCGCTCGCGCTGGCGGAGGCGGCGTGGGCCGGGGACCCCGCGGCCGGGGAGCGGGCGTTCGGCAAGTGCAAGACCTGCCACGCCGTCGTGGACGGCGGCGGCGCCGTCATCGTCAAGGGCGGCAGGACGGGCCCCAACCTCTGGGGCCTGCCGGGCCGGACGGCGGGGACGGAGGCCGGCTTCAGGCGCTACAAGACGTCCCTCGTCGCCGCCGGCGCGGCCGGGCTGGCCTGGAACGAGGCCGACTTCCTGGCCTACGTCAAGGACCCCAGGGCCTTCCTGAGGGAGCGGCTGGACGACCCCAAGGCGCGCTCGGGCATGACCTTCAGGCTCAACGACGCACAGGCCGCCGAAGACATCTGGGCCTTCCTCGCGTCCGTCTCCCCAGAACCCGACGGCTGAAAACGCGCGCGGGATCCCGTGCAGGGCGCGCGGCCGGGAAGCTGCGCTTGCGCAGCAGGAGACTCCCTTGATTCCCGGCCGCCGCGCCGGCGGCAACCGGTGAGGGGAGCTTTCTGACCGTGAGCGGAGTCGAGGCGCCGGATGCTTGCCCGTGCCGGCCCTGCGCGCCCGCAAGGCGGCCGAGCGGGGGCCTTGCGCCGCCCCCGGCCGGGACCGCCTCCGGCAGATCCTGCCGAACGCCTCGTTCCCGCTCCGCGCCCGGAAATGCCCGGCCTTGCGCAGCGCCCGTCTTCGCCGAGGACGCCCGGGCATGGCTCAAGCGCCACTGTCCGACACCCCGGGCCGTCCGGCGTCCGGATCGTCATGCGCGTTCGCCGCGTCCTGCCTTGAACGGCGCCCGTGGGAGGCTGCGCCATCGCGCGGCGCGGTAATTCGCAGGCGCGGCGCGGGCAATGCACGCCCGTTGCCTTTCTTCGCCGTGGCGGCTAGATCCCTGCGAATGAAGGCGCCGGATCGTGATCGTCCGTGCCGCATCGGCACACGCGGCACCCCTCTTGCGCTGGCGCAGGCCCGCGAGGTGCGCGACGCCATCGCTGCCGCGCACGGATTCGAGCCGGATGCCTTCGAGATCGTGGCGATCAGGACGACGGGGGATCGCGTCACCGACCGGCCGTTGCGCGACTTCGGCGGCAAGGGCCTGTTCACCAAGGAGATCGAGGAGGCGCTGCTGGAAGGCCGGATCGATTGCGCGGTGCATTCGATGAAGGATGTTCCGGTCGTTCAGCCGGACGGGCTGGTGATCGACGCGTGCCTGCGGAGCGAGGACGTCCGGGACGCGTTCGTGTCCCTTTCCGGCAGCGCCCTGGCCGACATGCCGGAGGGATCGACCCTGGGCACTTCAAGCCTGAGACGACGCGCCCAGGCCCTGCACCGCCGTCCTGACCTCAATGTCGTCGAGTTCCGGGGCAGCGTACAGACGAGGCTCCGCAAGCTGGAGAACGGCGTGGCGGAGGGCACGCTGCTCGCGATGGCGGGACTGAGACGGCTGGGGCTGGAGGAAAGCGTGCGGGCGGTGCCGATGGACGTGCACGACATGCTGCCTGCGGTCACGCAAGGCATCATCGGCCTTGAGCGGCGGGAGGACGACCACGACGTCGCGCAGCTCCTCGATGCCGTCCGGCACGCGAAGACCGAGGCGAGAATGCTGGCGGAACGCGCGTTCCTGGCGCGTCTCGACGGATCATGCCGGACGCCGATCGCGGGACACGGGGAGATCAGGGACGGAAGGCTGCGGCTGACCGGCGAGATCCTGCGACCTGACGGCAGCGAGGCCCATGTCGGAAACCGCGACGGTCCCGCGGAGGACGGTCCCGCGCTCGGCCGCGAGCTCGCCGAGGCGCTGCTTGCGGAAGCCGGCCCGGGCTTCCTGGACCCGTAGGCGCCGCGCAGAAGCGCCTTGATCTCGAGGCGTCCGGCCGTAAGCTGCGCGACGCGGCGGAATTCCGGGAGGCTCCCATGTCAGCGGGGAAACTGCAGATCAAGAGATATGCCAGCCGACGCCTCTACAACACCGAGACTTCGGACTACGTGACGCTGGATGACATCGCGCGATTCATCCGCGAAGGCCGCGACGTGAAGATCGTGGATCTCAAGAGCGGCGATGACGTGACCAGGCAGTATCTCCTGCAGATCATTGCCGAGCACGAAAGCCGTGGCGAGAACGTCCTGCCGATGGACGTGCTGACGGATCTTGTCAGGTCCTATGCCAGTCACGCGCACTCGGTTGTCCCGCAGTTCCTGGCGATCAGCTTCAAGATGTTGCGCGAGGGGCAGTCGCAGGTCATGGAGAGCATGACGGGTCCGCTGCCGGCAATGCCGGGGTTCGCGGCGATGAAGGCGCAGCAGGAGGCTTTCGTCAGGGCCATGACCGGCACTTTCGGGGCCGGCGATCCGAAAGATTCGGGCGGCGAGGCCGGGAAGGGCGGCACTTCAGAGGAACTTGACGAGATCCGGACCCAGCTTGCCGCCGTCCAGAAGCAGCTTGAAAGGATGCGTCGGCGATAGGCCGGGGCTTCCCCCGGCCGGGGATGCGGGGCGGGCGCGCCGCTTTTCCGGCGGCGTTCAGTTCCCGGGCCCGCGGGCCGGCGGGGCATGCCGGCCCGAACCCGCGAGCCGTGGCCGACCTGCATGGCGGGTCCAGAATCGGAACTGCATCGCCAGGCACGCGCAGGCGAGGCCCGCCGTGAGCCCAAGCCATATTCCAATGCCTTCCAGCCGGATCGTGAAGCCGAGGAAATAGCTGACAGGAAGGCCGACAAGCCAGTAGCTCGTGGCCGCGATGATCATCGGCACGCGGGTGTCCTGAACGCCGCGGAGCATGCCGAGCGCCATGACCTGCCCCGAGTCCACGAACTGGAACAGTGCCGCCACGGCAAGCAGCGATGCGCCGACGGTCAGGATGGCGGGCGTTTCGGGATCCAGCGGATCGACGAAGAGGCCGACGAGGAATCCGGGCAGGGTGAGGAAGATCACCGTCGTTGCCGCCGATGCTGCAAGGGAAAGGATCATCGCGGCCTGGCTGGCGACTCTCAGCAAGTTCCTGTCGCCCATGCCCCAGGCCCGGCCCGCGCGGACGGTTATCGCCTGGCTCAGCCCGAGATGCATCATGAAGGTAAGGCTCGCGATCTGCATCGCCACTCCGTGGGCCGCAAGCGCCACCGTGCCGACCCATCCCATCATCAGGGTCGCGGCCGCGAACATGCCGGTCTCGGCGAAATTGGTGAGCCCTATCGGCCAGCCGAGCCGGAACACGCGGCGAAGGAACTCGCGGTCCGCCCTGTGGATGTTGCGGAAGAGCGCGTATTCCGGGCATGCGCGGGCCGAGAGGCGGGCCAGCAGCACGAACGCCGCGAGATTCCCGATCAGCGAAGCGATGCCCGCACCCGCGATGCCGAGTTCCGGCGCGCCAAGGTTGCCGAAAATCAAGGCATAGTTCAGGATCACGTTCAGAACCCACGTGAAGAGGATCACGGCAAGGAAGACATTTGGCCGCTCGAGAGCCGAGAGATAGCTTCGCAGGGTCGTCACGAGGAGCGCGGGCGCCATGGCCAGGCCGAGCCAGACCATGTACTGTCCGGAAAGGCGAGCGACCTCGTCGTCCTGGCCCATGGCGGCGAAGATTGGCTCGAAGAACGTGAAAAGCGGCGTGACGCAGATGCCGTAGATGCCCGACAGCCACAGCGCCATCCTGGTCGCCCGGCGCACCTCCCGAACGTCGCCGATCACCAGCGCCGACGCGACCATGGGCATCACCGCCCAGGCGAAGCCCGAGCCAAGTATGAACACGATGAACCATATGCCCCCCGAAAGGGAAAGCGCGGCAAGCGAAGGGATGTCGTACCACCCGATCATGACCATGTCGGTCGTGACGATGGCCATTTGCACCAGGTGCGAGACGACTATCGGCAGGCCGAGCCGCAGAAGCGCGCGTGCCTCCTTGCGCATCTGGGGACGGTCTTCGGCGTGGGCGGGCATGTCGCGGCTATAGGTCTCGGCAAAGGGGCCGGCAATCCGATTCGTCGGGACTGTCCGGCTTCCTGGCAGCCGCCCGGGGGCACGGCGGAGATCCGTGCCGGAACCGCAGGTCCGGACGGCATCCATGGAAGCTGGCGGGCCTGCGCGCGCGCGTCGCCGCGATCGGGCGGTCTTCGCGGCCGCGATGGCCGCTGGCCAGGCTGGCCGGCAGGCCTTGCCCGGGCCCGGGGAGGCCTGGCATCCCCGGCGACTGCGACCCCCGACCTCCCCGCTCTTGAGGGCGACAGGCTCCGCCCCACCCGTCGAGCGGCCGCCTTCCGGCGCGTCATTCTCGCAGTTCGTCGGGCCCGACCCCCCATATCTCGCATTTGCTCACCCAGCCCCCGATGCCGTTCGCGCCGATTCTGCACCAGTCCTGCGCGCAGGCGCCAAGCCATGCGACAACGCCGGCCTCGGCGTACGCCTTGATCGCCGCATCGGCCGCGGGCTTCGCGCGAAGCGGTGCCAGGTCGCCCTCGATGATCACGTGGCGCACGCCCGACAGCAACGAGTAGTGCATCCAGCCGCCCTGTCCGTCCCGGTCCCGGACGCGGCGCCAGTGGCCGTATTCCGCGGTGACCTCCAGGGGCATGTTGCGCCTTCGGAAAACCCAGTCGATCCGGTGGCTGAGCGACGGTCCGCGCCGGGCGTTGCCTTCCTCCGCCTTGAGGGAAACGAATCTCGGAACCGGGAGGTTCGTGACCTTGCCTCGCTCGGCGGCAGGAACCGGGCCCGCAAGCGCCAGGGACAGCAAGGCCGCGCCTGCCAGTCGCACAAGCGGCGAGGTCCGTTCCTCATGCACCTTGTACAAGCGCCTTGCGCCCTTGTGTCCGTGTCGGTTCCTTGCCACCTTGTCAGCAATCCGGGACGGGGGAAAGACGGGAGCGCCACTCGCATGCAAGACAAGTGCCTGACCGTTGTCGTCACGCGCCGCTTGCCCGAGCCTGTCGAGCGCCGCATGTCCGAACTGTTCGACGTTTCGCTGAATTCCGACGATGCCCCCATGTCGCGCGAGGCGCTGGCCGCGGCCATGAAATCGGCCGACGTGCTGGTGCCGACGCTGACGGACCGGGTCGACGCGCCGTTGCTTGCCCAGGCTGGCGAGCGGCTCAAGCTGATCGCGAATTTCGGGGCCGGCGTTGACCACATCGACGTCGCGACCGCGCGGCAGCGTGGCATACATGTCTCGAACACGCCGGGCGTGGTCACCGAGGACACGGCTGACATGGCCATGGCGCTGATACTCGCCGTGACCCGGCGCATCCCGGAAGGCCTGTCCATGATGCAGAAGGGCGAGTGGCACGGCTGGGCCCCGACCGCGCATCTCGGAGGACGGCTTGCCGGCCGCAGGCTGGGAATCCTCGGCATGGGCCGGATCGGGCAGGCCGTCGCACGCCGCGCCGCGGCCTTCGGCATGCCGGTCGAGTACCACAATCGGCGCCGTCTGCGGCGGGAGACCGAGGCTGGCCTGAATGCGGGCTATCGGGAAAGCATCGACCAGTTGGTGAGCCGGGTCGACATCCTGTCGATCAACTGCCCCCACACGCCGTCAACGTTTCACTTGATGAACGCTCGGCGTCTCAAGCTCATGAAACCGGACGCCGTCATCGTGAACACGTCGCGCGGCGAGGTCATCGACGAGAACGCGCTGACCAGGATGCTGCGTTCCGGCGAGATCGCCGGCGCCGGGCTGGACGTCTTCGAGCATCGGCACGAGATAAACCCGCGGCTGCGCGCGCTGCCGAACGTCGTGCTCCTTCCACACATGGGTTCGGCGACGGTCGAGGGGCGGGTCGAGATGGGCGAGGCGGTGATCGTCAACATCAAGACGTTCGCCGACGGTCACCGCCCGCCTGACCTGGTCGTGCCCGCGATGCTCTGACGGGCACGGCTCCAGCCGTTGCCGGCCTCATGGAATCCTCCGAACGAGGGGCGCGGCACTGGCATGGAGCCGGCTGGCGCCGAATTTCAGGCGTCCGCGCCTCGAGAGTCGAGGGCGGCGGGCTTCGTGAAGCCTTCACGCGGAATTTCACGGGTCGGTCCGAGGCCGAACCCGTCGTGTTCGTGCTTCGCCGAGAACGCCCGGCGGTTTCCGCGCCTGCACCGAGGTTCGCGGAACCCTGCCCGCCGTCATGCCATCGGCCGTGAGATGACGGCTGCGGCGCGGCCTTCCCGGCGGCAAGGGCGCTTGGCAATGCGAGGCAAGCCCGGTAGGACGCGCGGGCGGGAAGGGAGACGACTGCGTGCCGGCACGAAGAAAGCTGTTCATCAAGTCCTATGGCTGCCAGATGAACGTCTATGACAGCGAGCGCATGGGCGAGGCGCTGGCCACGGAAGGCTACGTTGCCGTGGAAAGCGCAGAGGACGCTGACATGATTCTCCTTAACACGTGCCACATCCGGGAGAAGGCCACCGAAAAGATGTATTCCGAGCTTGGTCGGCTCCGTCCGCTGAAGGACGCGAGGCCCGGCCTGAGGATCGGGGTGACGGGATGCGTGGCCCAGGCCGAAGGAGCCGAGATATTTGCGCGCCAGCCAATCGTGGACATGGTCGTCGGTCCCCAGAGCTACCACGTTCTTCCAGAGCTGGAGAGGAAGATCCGGGCTGGAGAAAGGGCCGTCGCCACGGACTTCCCGAAGGAGGACAAGTTCGACCGTCTTCCCGGGCGGCCGGAGGGGGCGAGGGGACCGACGGCGTTCCTGACCGTTCAGGAAGGCTGCGACAGGTTCTGCGCCTTTTGCGTCGTGCCCTACACGCGCGGCGCGGAAGCCAGTCGCCCGGCGGGTCGCGTCATCGCGGAGGCGCGCGAGCTCGTTGCAAGGGGCGTGCGCGAAATCACCCTCCTGGGCCAGAACGTGAACGCCTATCGCGGACATGGGGACGGCCTGGCCGGGCTGATACGCGAACTGGCCGGAATCGACGCGCTGGCACGCATTCGTTTCACGACGAGCCATCCATCGGACATGAGCGACTCCCTGATCGCGGCGTTCGGCGAGATCGCGAAGCTGATGCCGTATCTGCATCTGCCTGTGCAGTCGGGCTCTGACGCGGTGCTCAAGGCGATGAATCGCAGGCACACCGCGGAACAGTACGTGAGGGTCATCGAGCGCATTCGCGCGAAGCGGCCGGACATTCTCCTTTCGGGCGACTTCATCGTCGGCTTTCCCGGCGAAACCGAGTCGGACTTCAAGGACACGTTGGCCCTGGTGGAAGAGGTGGGGTACGGCCAGGCATACAGCTTCAAGTATTCGCCACGTGCCGGCACGCCTGCTGCGGAGCTGAACGACATCGGCGATGCGGTCAAGGACGAGCGCTTGCAGAGATTGCAGGCGGTTCTGGGCCGGCAGCAACGCGCCGCCCAGGAATCCATGGTCGATCGCACCGTCAGCGTCCTGTTCGAAAGGCCGGGACGCCTGCCCGGGCAGGTTGTCGGCAAGTCGGAGTACCTGCACGCGGTTCACGTAGCCGATGGCCGGGCGGCCGTCGGCGAGATCCTCCCGGTGCGCATAAATGCGTCTGGCAGCAATTCGCTTTCGGGCGAGGTTTCGCACGGATAGGCACGCCCGTCTCGCCGGATGCGCTCCGTCATGGCGGCTCCGTTGCATGCACCGTGCCGGCGCCTCGCGGAGGCCGACGGCTCTGGAGTTGCGCCTAGCGGCGCTGCAGCAAGACGATCCTGTTCGTATTGGTGCCCCTCGATCCGTTTGCCACGCCCCAGCAGTTTGCCGTTTTCGTGAACGCCTGGTCATTCACCATGACGCCGAGACGTTCGAACGGAAGGCCATCGGCGGCACGCCAGACCAGCCGTTCGAGCAGCACCCGACCGCTGCGAACCTCGCCGACCTCGAACGCGACATAGCCTCCCGGACACAGCATGCGGGCTTGCTCGAGCAGGACTCGATGCACCATCTCCGTCCAGGCGTCTTCCGTGCGATGCATGTCGACCGCGACTGCGTTCGGGTCAATGCCCGCAAACCAGCAGCGCAGCCAGTTGTCGGCGGCATACTGCACAATGTCGAGAAACGGAGGCGACGTGACGATCAGCCTGACCACGCCGTCGGGTATGCCAGGCACGTCCCATGCAGCCCCGGCATGCAGGCTCGAGCGTACATGGCCGGGCGCACAGCCGTCCCTCAGCAGGGACCTCGACTTCTTGCGAATCGCCGCCGCGACGTCGCGCTCTGGCGGAGAGACGCCCAGCCTCTCGTTGATCCTCAGCTGCGCCTTGACCGACACGGCCTGGTTGGGAGGCATCGAGCGGCCCGAAAGGAATCCGGAGGAATGCCCGGAAAGCCGGCTGATCGCCACCATGCGAATCCAGTCGGCCACGGGGTCGACGTCATCAGAGTCCAGAGGCGCGCGCCTTGCGATCCAGAGACGCAGCGCTTCCATCTGCCTGAGCGTCGCTGGGTGATAGAACGCGAGAAGGTCGCTGCGCCCGACCTCGCCATGCGACCAGTCGACGGACTCGAGCGCCGCATCGACCTCTTGCAGCGAGACTGGACGCAGCCTTGGCCGCGCGAGAAGGACCGACAGCGGGCTGACGTCATTGCCGAACGCCTGTCGCCGCATCAGCGCGGCCTGGACGGGCGTCGTGCCGCGGCCCATGAAGGGGTCGAACACGATGTCGCCCGGCTTCGTGAGCCGGGCAATGAAGAACTCGGGCAACTGCGCCTTGAAGCAGGCCCGGTACGAAATCTCGTGAATCGAATGCGATTGACGCTGCCCTGCGGTCCAGAACTCGTTTGTCAGGTAGGGCACGCCGTCCGCCGTCTCGACCACGGTGCCTTGGCCGAACCGGTCGAACCCGGCAACCTGGTCGACGAAGGCGTCGGCGGTTTCGGCGAACCGGGCACGTTCGAACAGGGAAAGCTGGCTCACGGCGGCCTCGGCCCCTCCCGCCTCAGACTGCATTCATGAACAAGACATGGTCCCTTGCGCTCCGTCCGGCAATGCCGATGACGGCACGGATTCCGGAAACCGCGACATTCGACGCTTCCTCGGCGGCGTTCATGCCTGTTCCGCCGCATCGAACGAGCCGACCGGCAGCCCTGCGCCCGGACGCCGCGGACGGCGGCCTGACGCGTGCCGCGCTTCTTCGCGTGGTCCGCGGGCGGAAGAGCCGGTCCGGCCCTCGGCCGGCCGTGCGTCGCGCCGGCGCGCCTTCGCGTGCGATCATCGAGAACGGGAACGTCATCGGAAACGCGGTGCGGGAACCGATGAAGCCGCGCGGAGGCCTTGACCCGGCCGTGGAACCGGGACGGTGCGCGAAAGGGCCTGACAGGCCATCCTGGATTCCCGGATCGCGTGAGGCGATCATCGGGGCCTTCGCGAAGCTGGTCGGCCTCCGGCTCGACATGGCCGACCGCGAGAATCCGCGGGGCGAGGCGAAGGCGCGAGAGGCGGAGAAGGTTTCGAAAGGCGGCGGCGGCGGCACGGGCCGCGAGCGCCTCTGCGGGCGTCATGGCACGGGCTTCCGGAAACGCCTTGAATCCAAAGGCAAACGCCGTCTCCACAGGAAAATGTGATGTCGCGCAAAGAAAAAACGCTTGAAGCCCGGGACTTATGGAAGAATGCTGACGGCATTCGGCCGGAGCGCGAAAGGGCGACCGGCCGCCATGCCGGGAACCGAGCGGGGGAGCGCCTGCGCGTGCCAAGTTTCTCGAATACGCTGGAAGGCGCGATTCATGCCGCGCTGGCCATCGCCAACTCCCGCCGCCATGAGCTCGCCACGCTCGAGCATCTGCTTCTGGCCCTGATCGACGAACCTGACGCCGCAAGGGTGATGAAGGCGTGCTCCGTCGACCTTGATGAACTGCAAAGGGCCTTGAAGCAGTTCATCGAGGACGAGCTCTCGTCGCTTGTCACGGGGATCGACGGGTCGGAGGCCGTGCCGACCGCAGCATTCCAGCGGGTGATTCAGCGCGCCGCCATCCATGTGCAGTCAAGCGGCCGGACCGAGGTGACCGGGGCCAACGTGCTCGTGGCGATGTTCGCGGAGCGTGAATCGAACGCGACCTACTTCCTGCAGGCCCAGGACATGACGCGCTATGACGCGGTGAACTTCATCGCCCATGGCGTGGCCAAGGATCCGGCCTTCGGCGAGACGCGGTCGGTGACGGGCGCAAGCGAGGTCGAGGAAGACCACGGCGTGCGGCATGCCGAAGACCATGACAAGAAGGAATCGGCGCTCGCGAAATTCTGCGTCGACCTGAACGCGAAGGCGACCAACGGCGACGTTGATCCGCTGATCGGGCGGGAGAACGAGGCGGAGCGCTGCGTCCAGGTGCTGTGCCGGCGCCGGAAGAACAATCCCCTGCTGGTCGGCGACCCGGGGGTCGGCAAGACGGCGATCGCCGAAGGCCTCGCCAAGAAGATCGTCGAGAGGACCACGCCGGACGTGCTGCATGGCGCCACGATATACTCGCTTGACATGGGCGCCCTGCTCGCGGGCACGCGCTATCGGGGGGACTTCGAGGAGCGGCTGAAGTCCGTCGTGAAGGAGCTCGAGGACCATCCGGACGCCATACTGTTCATCGACGAGATACATGCCGTGATCGGCGCGGGCGCGACGTCGGGCGGCGCCATGGACGCGTCCAACCTGCTGAAGCCCGCCTTGCAGGGCGGCCGGCTCCGGTGCATGGGATCCACCACGTACAAGGAATACCGCCAGCATTTCGAGAAGGACCGCGCGCTTTCCAGGCGCTTCCAGAAGATCGACGTGGTCGAGCCGTCGGTCGACGACTCCGTGCAGATCCTTCTCGGGCTCAAGCCGTATTTCGAGGATCACCATTCGGTCAGGTACACCGAAGATGCCGTGAGGTCGGCGGTCGAGCTGTCGGCACGCTACATCAATGACCGGAGGCTCCCGGACAAGGCCATCGACGTGATCGACGAGGCCGGCGCCGCGCAGCGCCTGGTGGAGGCCAAGAAGCGCCGGAAGACGATCGGCGTTTCCCAGATCGAGGCCGTGGTCGCCAAGATCGCGAGAATTCCGCCGAAGAGCGTGTCCAAGGACGATGTCACGGTCCTGAAGGATCTCGAAGCGTCACTGAAGCGCGTGGTGTTCGGGCAGGAGCGCGCAATCGAGGCCCTCGCCGCGGCGATCAAGCTCAGCCGCGCCGGGCTCCGCGAACAGGACAAGCCGATAGGAAACTACCTGTTCGCGGGCCCGACGGGAGTCGGCAAGACGGAGGTGGCGCGCCAGCTCGCGGACGTGATGGGCGTCGAACTGCTTCGCTTCGACATGTCGGAATACATGGAAAAGCATGCCGTCAGCCGGCTGATAGGCGCCCCGCCGGGCTATGTCGGCTTCGACCAGGGCGGGCTGCTGACCGACGGCGTCGACCAGCATCCTCACTGCGTGCTGCTTCTGGACGAGCTCGAGAAGGCGCATCCGGACGTGTTCAACGTCCTGCTCCAGGTGATGGATCACGGCAGGCTGACGGATCACAACGGCCGGGCCGTGAATTTCCGGAACGTCGTTCTGATCATGACCTCGAACGCCGGCGCCTCGGAAATGGCCCGGGCGGCGGTCGGTTTCGGCCGGCACCGTCGCGAAGGCGAGGACACGGAGGCGATCGATCGCATGTTCGCGCCAGAGTTCCGGAACCGGCTTGACGCCGTGATTTCCTTCGCGCCCTTGCCGCCGGAGGTCATCTTGCAGGTCGTCGAGAAGTTCGTCCTCCAGCTCGAGGCGCAGCTGATGGACCGCGGCGTCCACATCGAGCTGACGCGGCGGGCCGCCGAATGGCTGGCGAACAAGGGCTATGACGACAAGATGGGCGCCCGGCCGCTTGCGCGGGTCATCCAGGAGGAGATCAAGAAGCCGCTGGCCGAGGAACTGTTGTTCGGCATGCTTGCCAAGGGCGGAATCGTCAAGGTCGGCGTCAAGGGCGGCGAGCTGGACCTCAGGATCGAGCGCAAGACCAGGCGGCTGTCTTCGCGGAAGAAGCCGCCGTTGCTGACGGCCGAGTGAGCCGAGGCGCCCGGCCGCCCTTGCGCGGCAAGACTTCCGGAAGGCCGGCCGCGCCCCGTCCTGCCTGAGGTTGCGGGCCTGCAGGCGCAGCCGCCGCGGCCGTGCGGGGCAGGCTGGGCGGATTCACGCGCCGCTGCGGATCGTGTCCATCATGAGAAGGACATTGTCCGGATCCGCGTCCGGCGTGATGCCATGGCCGAGATTGAAGACATGCGGGCCTGCCCGGAAGGCCTCCAGGATCGCGCGGGTCTCGCGAACGAGGTCGTCTCCTCCCGAAACCAGGTGACGCGGCGCGAGGTTGCCCTGGACCGGGCCGTCCCTCTGGACGTGGCGCGCCGCCCAGACGGGATCGACCGAGGTGTCGAGGGCCACGCAGTCCGCGCCCGTGCGCCGGGCAAATCCCTCGTAGCGCTTGCCTGCCTCGCGCGGGAACGCGATGACCGGCGTGTCCGGATGACGGGATTTCAGGGCGGCGACTATCCGGCGGGCGGGTTCGACCGCATATCTGTCGAAGTCCTCGCCCGCGAGCGATCCGGCCCAGCTGTCGAACAGCTTGACGACTTCTGCGCCCGCCTCGATCTGGGCGGAAAGATATGTGATCGTGGCGTCGGTCAGGCGCTCGATCAGGGCTTTGAACAAGGCGGGCCGTTCCGCCTTGAGCGCGTGGGCGGGGCCCTGTGCGGGCGTTCCCTTGCCGGCGATCACGTAGGTTGCGACCGTCCACGGAGCGCCGGCGAAGCCGATGAGCGCGGTTTCCGTCGGCAGCTCGCGGGAGACGATGCGGAGCGTGTCGTAGACCGGCGCGAGATTCCCGTGGATGGCGTCGGGACGCGCCAGGGCTTCCAGGTCCGCGCGCGTGGTCACGGTCGAGAGTCGCGGGCCGCAGCCTTCGACAAACCGGACTTCCAGGCCGAGGGCGTCCGGGACAAGGAGGATGTCCGCAAACAGGATCGCCGCATCAAGGCCGTAGCGACGAATCGGCTGAAGCGTCACTTCGGCGGCAAGCTCGGGCGTGTAGCAGAGCGCGAGGAAGTCCCCGGCCCGGGCGCGCGTTTCCCGATACTCTGGCAGGTGGCGCCCTGCCTGGCGCATCATCCAGACAGGCGGAACGCCGGCCCGTTCGCCGGCCAGCGCGCGCAGCAGCTTCTTGGTCACGTTTCCGCCTCCCTCCCCCCTCGGGTCCGGGCCTTCAAATGGAACGCCGTCTCAAGCTCGGGGGCTGTTCCTCCCCGTCGAACGTGCCGTCTGGAGCGCCGCGCCTTCCCGCAGCGCCGCGGCCCCGCGACGCGTTTTCCCGCGGAAGGGAATCACGCGATCAAGAGGATGCCAAGAAGAATTTTCTGCCGCGACCGCCTCGCCGACCGGCTTCTGCCCGGTCGACGGGTTGCGCAACGCATCGGCGATCACGGCGCATGCCATGAGGCGCGCGCTTCCGGAAACGACGGCCGGAAGGGAGAGGGAGCGGCCCGTCGCCGGCGCCTGCGGATCCCTTGCGATCATTGCGCAACGCCTCCGCCGCCGCGGCCGCCCGGGAGTTGCCGTGATCGGGACATGCCCCCTTGAACACGCTTCCTGACATCTGATACCGGGACGCGCGGGGACATCCGGCCGTCTCGCGGCATCGCTGCATCGCGCTCGCCGCCGGCATGCCGCAAGGACGGCGCCTGGTCCGGGCCGGCAGAGGCGGGCCTGCCGGCGCCTCGGGAACGGCCCGGACGGCCTTGCGGGAGGCTGGCGGTCCGGCATGCCGGAACAGGACCTCGCGCTGGCGTTGGGTCGGGATGAAGGCCGGGCACATGAGCATCGACGCGGAGATCCGCAGGCGGATCGAGAGATCCATCGACGCCTCGTTGAGAATCGCGCGGGCGGAAGCCGCGCCGGGGCGGCTTTCCGCGGCGCTGGACTACGCGACGCGCCCGGGCGGCGCGCGCGTCCGCCCCACGATCCTGCTGTCGGTCGCGATGGCCTGCGGAGACGACAGGCCCCGGATTTCCGACGCCGCGGCGGCCGCGCTGGAGCTGATTCACTGCGCGAGCCTCGTTCATGACGACCTGCCGTGCTTCGACGACGCCGGGATCCGGCGCGGGAAGCTCTCGGTCCACCGGGCCTTTTCGGAGCCGCTGGCGGTGCTTGCCGGCGACAGCCTGATCATGGCGGCCTTCGAGACGGTCGCCAGGATCGCGCCTCTGGACTCCTCCAGGGCCGCGTCGCTGGTCCTGACGCTCGCGCAGAAGAGCGGGATGCCGGACGGGATCTGCGCCGGGCAAGGCTGGGAGAGCGAGGGCGAGATCGATCTCGGCGCCTATCACCGCACGAAGACCGGCGCCCTTTTCGTCGCCGCGACGCAGATGGGGGCGATCGCCGCCGGGCAGAGCCCGGAGCCCTGGCTCGAGCTCGGCGACAGGATCGGCGAGGCGTTCCAGGTGGCCGACGACCTGCGCGACGGCTTCATGGACGCCGGGACGACAGGGAAGCCGCCGGGCCAGGACGAGCGCATGGGCCGCCCCAACGCCGTGGCGCAGCTTGGCGCCGCAGGCGCGATGGCGCGCCTGGACGACATCCTTTCCGGGGCCAGGGCCTGCATACCCCCGTGCCCCGGCCAGGCCATGCTCGCCGACATGATGGATGCGGAGGCGCGCCGCCTGTCGCCCAGCCCGGCCGCGCGCGCGAGCGCGCGCGGCCTGTGAGGGCGCAGCGGCGCGCCTGGCGCCTGCGGCCGTCCGGATGGATCGCGCGCCTGGCCGCGCGCCCGGGCTTTCAGCGGCTCGCCAGCCGGACTCCGGGCCTTTCGCACCTGGCCGCCCGCGACGGCGCGGGCCTCTTCGACGTCGTTCAGGGATTCGTGCGCTCGCAGGCGCTCTTCGCCCTGGTGTCGCTCGATCTCCCCCGCACGCTGATGGCCGGGCCCGCCGGCGCGGAGGAGCTTTCCGGGCGGGCGGGCGTTCCCGCCGAAAGGCTTGGCCTCCTCCTGCAGGCGGGAGCGGCGATCGGCATCCTCAAGAGGCGACGCGACGGGAGATTCGCGCTGGCGAGAAGGGGCGCGGCCCTTTGCGGCGTGCCCGGACTGGAAGCGATGATACTCCATCACGCGGCGTTCTACCGCGACATGGCGGATCCCGTCTCGCTCCTGCGGGGCGATGCGGACACCGAGGTGGCCGGCGCCTGGCCGTACTTGCGCGGCGGGGGCGGCGCCATGCAGCCCCGGGCGGTGGAGGCCTATTCGAGGCTCATGGCCGAGACCCAGAAGCTGGTGGCTGCGGACACCTTGCGGGCGGCCGGTCTCGATGGCGTCAGGAAGCTGATGGATGTCGGCGGCGGGACAGGCGCGTTCCTGATGGAAGTGGCGCGCGCGAAGCCGGATGTCGAACTCTCCCTGTTCGATCTGGCCGCCGTCGGAGAGTTCGCGCGCGAACGCATCGAGGCGGCCGGCCTGGCCCGGCGGATCGCGATCCATGCGGGATCGTTCCTCGACGGCCCGCTGCCGCGGGGCGCGGATGCGATATCCCTGGTCCGGGTGCTGTACGACCACGACGAGGAAGACGTCTCCAGAATTCTGGGCGCCTGCTTCGCCGCGTTGCCGCGCGGCGGGCGGCTCATCGTTTCAGAGCCGATGTCGGGCGGCGACAGGCCCGATCCGGTCACGGACGTCTATTTCGCGTTCTACACCCTGGCCATGCGCAGCGGACGCACGCGGTCGGCGAAGGCCCTCGCGCGCCTGGTCCGGAGGGCGGGCTTCGGCAGCGTCGCGCTCCCGCGGCCGCCCCGGCCCTACGTCACGTCCGTCCTGACCGCCGTCAGGCCCCGCTGACCTTCCGTGCCGCTGCAGGGCCGGGGCCGGATGCCCCTGCCGGACGGGCCCGCACTCGCCGGCCTCGCATCCCGAGGGGCGGGCATGTCCGCCGACATGGGCGCAAGCCCCGCCCTGCGGGCCGATTCGCGACATGCGCCCAAACCGTAAATTCTTGTTGACAGCGTTTGCCGTCAGTCTAGATTGACACCAGTCGGTCACGTCGGATCAAGGCGAGTGGCGCGGCCAAAAGGGAGGTTCTGCTTTGGACACGGTGGCTGTTCTTGTCGAGGGACCGAAGTCGCTTTCGCTCAACGCCCTGGACCTTGTCGCGCCCGGCGCGGGAGATCTCGTCGTGGAGATCAGCCACTCCGGAATCTCCACGGGCACCGAAAGGCTCTTCTGGAACGGCACGATGCCGGACTTTCCCGGGATGGGCTATCCGCTGGTGCCGGGCTACGAAGCCGTCGGCGAGATCGTGGAGGCGGGATGCCGGACGGGCTGCCGGGCGGGGGAGCGGGTCTTCGTGCCCGGCGCAAGCTGCTTCACGGGGGCGCATGGACTTTTCGGCGCATCCGCGAAACGCGTCGTCGTGCCGGCGGATCGCGTGACCCGCGTCGACGGGGAGACGGGAGCCGAAGGCACGCTCCTGGCGCTTGCCGCCACCGCGCGGCACGCCATGGCCGCTCCGGACGGGCGCTTCCCGGAACTGGTCGTGGGCCACGGCGTCCTGGGCCGGCTGCTCGCGCGGATGACGATCGCCGCGGGCCGCCCCCCTCCGACGGTTTGGGAGACCGCTTCCGAACGGCGGCGCGGCACGGCCGGCTACGAGGTCCGCCACCCGGACGACGATCCGCGCCGCGACTACGGATCGATATACGACGCCAGCGGGAACGGCGGGATCCTCAACGACCTGATCGGACGGATCGCGCGCGGCGGGGAGATCGTCCTCTCCGGATTCTATTCCGAGCCGCTCCGCTTTTCCTACCCGCCGGCCTTCATGAAGGAGGTCCGGATCCGCGTTGCGGCGGAGTGGACTCCGGAAGACATGGCCGCGACCCGCGCCATGGTCGAGGCCGGAGACCTGTCCCTCGGCGGCCTGGTCACGCACGAAAGCCCGGCCGCGGACGCGCAGCGTGCCTATCCCGGGGCTTTCGAGGATCCGGAATGCCTGAAGATGGTCCTGAACTGGAAGGGCATGCAATGAAGGACCAGGTCCCGGAGCTCGGGCAATACGGCGAACGCCTTCGCGAGGAGGCCGCCGAGCCTGCGCCTGCGGTGCCGACGGGCGAGGCGACCAGGAAAACCCAGATCATCGCGATCTACGGCAAGGGCGGAATCGGCAAGTCCTTCACGCTGGCGAACCTCAGCCACATGATGGCGGAACAGGGAAGGCGCGTCCTGCTGATCGGCTGCGACCCGAAGTCGGACACGACCAGCCTCCTGTTCGGCGGCAAGGCGTGCCCCACGATCATCGAGACGTCGACGCAGAAGAAGCTGGCTGGCGAGGAAGTCCGGATCGGCGACGTCTGCTTCAAGCGCAACGGCGTTTTCGCGATGGAGCTGGGCGGTCCGGAAGTCGGGCGCGGATGCGGTGGCCGTGGCATCATTCACGGCTTCGAGCTTCTCGAAAAGCTCGGATTCCATGACTGGGACTTCGACTTCGTGCTCCTGGACTTTCTCGGCGACGTGGTCTGCGGGGGCTTCGGCCTCCCGATCGCCCGCGACATGGCGCAGAAGGTGATCCTGGTGGGTTCGAACGACCTGCAGTCGCTTTACGTGGCCAACAACGTCTGCTCCGCCGTCGAGTACTTCCGCAAGCTTGGCGGCAATGTCGGGGTCGCGGGCCTGGTCATCAACAAGGACGACGGTTCGGGCGAGGCGCAGGCCTTCGCCGGGGCGGTCGACATTCCGGTCCTGGCCTCGATCCCGGCGGACGAGGACCTTCGGAAGAAGTCGGCGAACTACCAGATCGTCGGCACCCGGGACGGGCCTTGGGGGCCCCTGTTCGCCGAATTGGGGAGCAACGTGGCGGACTCCGTGCCGCTCCAGCCGCAGGCACTGGGCCAGGACGCGCTTCTGGAGCTTTTCGACAGCGATCAGACGGGTGCGGGCATCGTGCTCGAGCCGGCGACCGAACGGGACATGCGCGGCAAGAACGCCACGCCAAGGCAAAGCCTGGAAGTGATCTACGACGAGGTTTGACGTGAAGCGCGGGAATGGTGAAGTCACGTATGACGATGCGGCCGAAGCGCAGGTGATCCGCGGCGAAGCGCGCGCGGAGGCGCCGGAACCGGCCTTGGGCGGCGCGGCCGCCGGCTGCCACGCGGACTCCACGATGAGGCTTGCGGCCGCCCGGGCGGGCCAGTCGGAGCTTCTCGACCGTTTCGCCGCCGACTATCCCGCGGGGCCGCATGACAAGCCGCAGTCCATGTGTCCGGCTTTCGGCTCGCTGCGCGTGGGGCTGCGCATGAGGCGTGTCGCGACCGTGCTCTCCGGTTCGGCCTGCTGCGTCTACGGCCTGACCTTCGTCAGCCACTTCTACGGCGCGCGGCGTTCCGTGGGCTACGTGCCGTTCAATTCCGAGACCCTCGTGACCGGGAAGCTCTTCGAGGACATACGGGACAGCATCCACGACCTGGCGGATCCCGACAGATACGATGCGATCGTCGTCACGAACCTTTGCGTGCCGACGGCGTCGGGCGTGCCGCTCAGGCTCCTTCCGGACGAGATAAACGGGGTTCGGATCGTCGGCATCGACGTGCCGGGCTTCGGCGTGCCGACCCACGCAGAGGCAAAGGACGTCCTCGCCGGCGCCATGCTGAACTACGCGCGCCGCGAGATCGAGGCGGGACCCGTCGCCCGGCCCGAGGCCGGCGTCTCCGACCTGCCCACCGTCACCCTGCTGGGCGAGATGTTTCCCGCCGACCCCGTGATGATCGGCCAGATGCTTGCGCCCATGGGACTGGCGGCCGGCCCCGTGGTGCCGTGCCGGGAATGGCGCGAGCTGTACGCGGCGTTCGACTGCGGCGCGGTGGCCGCGACGCATCCCTTCTACACCTCGGCAATCCGGGAGTTCGAGGCAAGCGGGCGCGCCGTCGTCGGTTCCGCGCCCGTCGGCCGCGACGGGACTGCGGCCTGGCTTGCGGCGGTCGGCGAGGCGTTCGGGCTGTCTCCGGAACGGGTCGCCGCGTCCCAGAACGCGTTCCTCCCCGTGATCGCCGAGGCGCTGTCGCGGACCCGGATCGACGGAACCGTCACGGTCTCGGGCTACGAAGGCAGCGAGCTTCTCTTCGCGCGCCTCCTGGTCGAGTGCGGCGCGCGCGTGCCGTACGTGGGCACGGCCTGCCCCAGGACGCCCTGGAACGCGGCCGACGCCGAGTGGCTCGCGGCCAGGGGCGCGCAGGTCGGGTTCCGCGTGTCGCTGGAAGACGACTGCGCGGCCATGGAGGCGGTGCGCCCGAGCCTTGCCATAGGGACGACCCCGGTGGTCCAGAAGGCGAAGGAGCTGGGAGTGCCCGCGCTGTATTTCACCAACCTGATCTCGGCCCGGCCGCTGATGGGCCCCGCCGGCGCCGGGAGCCTGGTCGAGGTGGTCAACTCCGCCATTGCCGGAAAGGAGCGCATGGACCGGATGCGCGACTTCTTTTCGGGCGTTGGCAGTGACGACAGCTCGGGCATCTGGGAGGGCGCGCCGAACCTGAGGCCGGACTTCCGGGCCCTGCACCGGAAGAAGCTCGACCGCGCCGCGCGCGCGAGGGAAGCGGAGCGGATCACCTGATGCTTGTCCTGGACCATGATCGGGCGGGCGGTTACTGGGGCGCGGTGTACTGCTTCTGCGCCGTCAAGGGCCTGCAGGTGGTGATCGACGGGCCTGTCGGCTGCGAGAACCTGCCGGTCACGTCCGTTCTTCACTACACCGACGCGCTGCCACCCCACGAGCTGCCGACAGTCGTGACCGGCCTCGGCGAGGAGGAGCTCGGTCGCGACGGCACGGAAGGGTCGATGAAACGGGCCTGGGACACGCTGGACCCCGCCCTGCCGGCCGTGGTCGTCACCGGCTCGATCGCCGAGATGATCGGCGGCGGGGTCACGCCCGAAGGCACCGGCATAAGGAGGTTCCTGCCGAGGACCATTGACGAGGACCAGTGGGAGGCCGCCGACAGGGCGATGACGTGGGTCTTCACCGAATTCGGCATGACCAAGGGCCGGATGCCGCGGGAGGCCCGGCGCGAGCCGGGCGCCAGGCCGCGGGTCAACATTCTCGGCCCGATGTACGGGACTTTCAACATGCCCTCCGACCTGGCCGAAATCCGCCGCCTGGTCGAGGGCATCGGGGCGGAGGTGAACCTCGTCATGCCGCTTGGCGCGCACCTGGCGGACATGCGCGGCCTCGTGAACGCGGACGTGAACGTCTGCATGTACCGCGAGTTCGGGCGCGGCCTCGCGGAGCTGCTGGGCAAGCCTTACCTTCAGGCCCCGCTGGGCCTCGACAGCACGACGAGGTTCCTTCGGGCGCTGGGAGAGCTTCTGGACCTCGATCCGGAGCCGTTCATCGAGCGCGAAAGGCACAGCACGGTCAAGCCGCTGTGGGACCTGTGGCGGTCGGTGACCCAGGACTTCTTCGCGACCGCGTCGTTCGCGGTCGTCGCCAGCGAGACCTACGCGCGCGGCATCCGCCACTTCCTGGAGAACGACCTCGGGCTGCCTTGCGCGTTCGCGGTCGCGCGAACCGCAGGCGCGAAGACCGACAACGGGCAGGTGCGGGCCCTGTTGCGGGAGAGCCGTCCGCTCATCGTCCTCGGCAGCATCAACGAAAAGATCTATCTCGCCGAGATGAAGGGCGCTCATGGGCCGCAGCCCGCGTTCATTCCCGCATCCTTCCCGGGCGCCGCGATCCGGCGCGCCACCGGAACGCCCATGATGGGCTATTCGGGCGCGACCTACCTGTTGCAGGAGGTGTGCAACGGCCTTTTCGACGCGCTCTTTCACGTGCTGCCGCTCGCAAGCGACATGGACGCTGCTGACGCGACGCCGTCACGGCTGAAGCGCAGCATGCCCTGGGATCCGGCCGCGCAGGCGGAGCTTGACCGGATTGTCGCCACGCATCCGGTCCTGACGCGCATATCCGCCGCAAAGGCGCTTCGCGACGCCGCCGAGAGGGCCGCGCTCTCCCACGGCGACGAGCGGGTCGCCCTGGAAACCGTGGCGGCGCTCGATTCCGCGGGAAGCGGGCGAAGAGACAACTGACCTGCGAAGGAGGACGGACAGATGGAAGGCACGGTCTCGAGAACGCGAAGCTGCGGTGCGCGACGGCACCGGAGCGTCGAGTTCCACATCTATTTCGCGTTCATTTTCCTGCTGGCGATCCCGTTCAAGATCTGCCGCTGGCTGGCTGCCGTGACGCGCGCGCGCCCGTCAGGCGCGCGCGGCCCGCTCGCCCAGGCCTGGGCGGAGGCGGAGCGGGTCACGCCAATAATATTCTCGGCTTGACGAAAGCCGTGGCCGAACTGTCCGTCCCCACGGGACGACAGGAACCGGGACGGCTTCCGTCCCGGACCCTGCCGCGAGGGTGTCGCGGATCAGCATGGACCTTTCGGAGGAAAGTTGATGGCTGATGACGACGACCTGTCCTTTACAGGTCTAAACGATGAGCAGGCCCAGGAGTTGCACGCGGTCTACCTGAGCGGCTTGACGCTGTTCAGCCTGATCGCGCTGGTGGCGCACATTGCCACCTACTTCTGGGCGCCGTGGTTCTAGGGAGGCTGAGATGGCACGATTCTACAAGATCTGGCTCATCTTCGATCCGCGCCGTGTGTTCGTTGCACAGGGCGTCTTCCTTTTCCTTCTGGCGGTGCTGATTCACCTTGTGGTGCTCTCGAACGGATTGAACTGGTTCGAGAACGCCGCGGAATCTCGCATCGCCGCATCGGAGTGACCACGGAAACCAGGCTCGACAACTGCGGGCGGCCCGGCGGCCGCCCGCGGCAACCGAAGAAAGCGCGCGCGGCCATGCACCGGCCGGCGAAGCCGCCAGCAGCGGGATAGGCACCATGGCATTGCTCAGTTTCGAAAGGAAATACCGGGTCCGCGGAGGGACGCTGATCGGCGGGGATCTCTTCGACTTCTGGATCGGCCCGTTCTATGTCGGCTTCTTCGGGGTGACGACGGCCTTCTTCGGGCTTCTGGGAACGGTCCTGATCTTCTACGGCGCTGCGCAGCAGGGAACCTGGAACCCCTGGCTGGTCAACATCGCGCCCCCCGATCTCGCCTACGGGCTGTCGGCGGCGCCGCTCAACGAAGGCGGGCTGTGGCAGATCATCACGGTTTGCGCCACGATCGCCTTCTGCAGCTGGGCCCTTCGCGAGGTCGAGATCTGCCGAAAGCTCGGCATAGGCTATCACGTGCCGTTCGCATTCAGCTTCGCGATCCTGGCATACGTGACGCTGGTCATATTCCGGCCGCTCCTGATGGGGGCGTGGGGGCACGGATTCCCGTACGGCATATTCAGCCACCTCGACTGGGTGTCCAACACCGGCTACGCCTACCTGCACTTCCACTACAACCCTGCGCACATGCTGGCGGTCACGCTGTTCTTCACGACGTGCCTGGCGCTTGCCCTTCACGGCGGGCTGATACTGTCGGCCGCGAACCCGGAGAAGGGCGAGGAGATGAAGACGCCGGATCACGAGGACACGTTCTTCCGGGACTTCATCGGCTATTCGATCGGCCCCCTCGGCATTCACCGGCTGGGATTCCTGCTCGCGATAAACGCGGTGTTCTTCTCCGCCGTGTGCATAATCATCTCGGGGCCTGTCTGGACCCGCGGCTGGCCCGAGTGGTGGAACTGGTGGCTGGAGCTCCCGATCTGGGGCGGACAGGCGGGGGTGTAGGCCATGATCACGGAATACCAGAACATCTTCACCCAGGTGCAGGTCCGCGGGCCGGCCGAGACGGGCACGGACGACTACGGGACCCTCAGCCGCGACCGGACGAAGCGTGCGGGATTCCGGTCCCTGCTGGGCTGGCTGGGCAACGCGCAGATCGGCCCGGTCAATCTCGGAATGGCGGGGGTCGTCTCGCTGGCAAGCGGCCTGCTCTGGCTGAACATCATCGGACTGAACATGCTGGCGCAGGTCGGCTGGTCGGTGCCGGAATTCATCCGTCAGCTCTTCTGGCTGGCGCTTGAGCCGCCGAGCCCGGAATACGGCCTGCGCATGCCGCCGCTGAACGACGGCGGCTGGTACCTGATCGCCAGCTTCTTCCTGCTGTTTTCGGTCATGGCATGGTGGTACCGCTCCTGGCAGCTGGCCGCCGAGCAGAAGATGGGCAAGCATGTCTTCTGGGCTTTCGGTTCGGCGATCTGGCTGTTCCTTGTCCTCGGCCTCTTCCGGCCGATACTGATGGGATCATGGAGCGAGGCCGTGCCCTACGGCATCTTCCCCCACCTTGACTGGACGACGGCGTTCTCGATCAGGTACGGCAACCTCTACTACAACCCGTTCCACTGCCTCTCGATCGTCTTTCTCTACGGATCCGCGCTTCTCTTCGCGATGCATGGCGGCACGATTCTCTCCGTGGCCCGCTATGGCGGCGACCGGGAGCTGGAGCAGATCGTCGACCGCGGAACGGCGAGCGAAAGGGCGGCGCTCTTCTGGCGCTGGACGATGGGCTTCAACGCCACGATGGAGGGCATTCACCGATGGGCCTGGTGGTTCGCGGTGCTGACGCCGCTCACGGGCGGAATCGGCATCCTGCTGACCGGCACGGTCGTCGACAACTGGTTCATCTGGGCGCAGGAACATCATTTCGCTCCCACGTATGACGGCAGCTACGGATACGAAAGCTATGGGTCGTACGAAGCCTTTATCGGAAAGGAATAGATCCAATGTTCGAGAAG
This sequence comes from Paracoccaceae bacterium, assembly GCA_965221845.1. GTDB lineage: Bacteria > Pseudomonadota > Alphaproteobacteria > Rhodobacterales > Rhodobacteraceae > JAJEFO01. The sequence goes on along the minus strand of OZ244919.1, from coordinate 1,386,531 downwards.
TGGTTTCGTCTGCCCGGGTGGCTCAGCGAGTGGAACGCGAGGAATCCCACCGACCTCTACGGGCCCGTCATCGTCGTCGGCTTTCTGGGCGCGTGCCTGGCCGGCGTGGCCGCGCTTGTCTTGCTGGGACAGCCCTTCGCGACGGACAGCATGCAGACCGGGCCGCGCGGCACGGGAATGTCTCTCACCGAATTCGTCAGCGAAGCGTCCACGCCCGATCCGGATGTCGCGGAGCTCTTTGCGGACGAGCCGTTCGTTCCGGAAGACGGCGAGGCGCTTGCCAGGGACATATATGAGAACGTCCCGGTCCTGGGGGACCTGACCGAGGACAATTTCCTTCGCCTGATGAACGCCATCACGCTGTGGGTGTCGCCGGACGAGGGCTGCGCGTACTGTCACGGCGAAGGCGATGTCGAGACGTACGGCGACGACTCGCTGTACACGAAGGCCGTCTCCCGGCGCATGATAGAGATGACCCGGAACATCAACGAGTTCTGGGGCGATCACGTCAGCGCCAGCAACGAGGTCGGCGTCACCTGCTTCACCTGCCACAGGGGAGAGCCTGTGCCGAGCGGGATCTGGCATCAGGTCGCGCCCGTCACGAACGCAACTGCCGGCTGGTCCGCAAACCAGAACCTGGCGACGCCGGTCAGCCAGTCGACGTCCCTGCCGTCCGACGCGCTGGAGAAATACCTGGCCGACTACGAGACGATCGGGGTGCACGACCTCGAGAGCCGGGTGCCGGGCGTCCCGGGCCGTGACGTGCCCAGCATACAGGATGCCGAGCGCACCTATGCGCTGATGAACCACTTCGCCAACTCGCTTGGCGTGAACTGCGTGTTCTGCCACAGCAGCCGGGCGTTCTACGAGGGTTCGGAGGTGACGCCGCAATGGGGCGTCGCGAGCCTTGGAATCGCGATGGTCCGGGAGCTCAACACCGAGTTCCTCGTTCCGCTTGCGGACCTGCTGCCTGAGGAAAGGCTGGGCCCGCTTCACGCGGATGCGCCAAAAGTCGGGTGCAAGACCTGCCACAAGGGCTATCAGAAGCCGCTTCAGGGCGAGAACGTCATCGCTGACTGGCCGGAGCTTCGGAACAGCGGGGCGCCGGTCTACGAGTAGGCGCGCGCCGGGATCCCGCCGATGCGGGAGCCCGGACCGGCGTGCCGTGCCCGCAGCGGCGCGCGCGACCGTGGGTGCGCGAAGCCATGCAGGTCCATGGACACAGTCCCGAAGGCGGCAAGGCGCCGGATGCCTGCAAGCTGCCGGGGCTTGTGCGCATGACTTGCGGGGGCCGCGTGACGCCGCCGCGATTCAAGCGGGGGAGCGGGATTGCCAGCGGCTGGTTCGAAACGAGGGATTCCCTGAAGCGTGATGCCGTGCTCCCTGCCGCGGTCATGCGGCCCGCGGGCCGGCAAGGCGGGAGACCGGTCTTCCGGACGGGGAGCGCAGGCGTCTCGAAGGGGTCAGGGGCGGGCCTGCCGAGGTCCACGGGTGGCCGGAGGGCCGCCCCGGCCGGACGCCGCCGCGAGGGTTTCTCTCGAAGCTCTCCCGCCAGCGCCTGAAGGCGCGATGCGGCCCCGTTTCCCCAGCAGGATCTCAATGTTTCTGGCATGTTCGATCTGCATCGAAATTTTCCGTTGAACGCGCCTGGGAAAGAGACTAACATATCTGGACACTAAATTACACAACTGTGGAGGTCCTGATGTTATCTATGACGATAGCCCCTGCGAAGAGGTCTCTCTTCGGCGCATTGCTGACAGGTGCAGTCGTGCTTGCGCCCGCACATGCGGAGACGATTGACGTTGCCATCATCGGCGAGGCCGATACCTTCGACCCGATGATGTCCACCAAGGATGTCGTCTCGATCGTGACGCAGCATTTCGTGGAAACGCTGTATACGTTTGACTCGAGCTGGAACGTCGCGCCGCTCCTGGCGACCGACCTGCCGAAGATTTCCGGGGACGGGAAAACCTACACGATCGGCATTCGCGAAGGCGTCACCTTCCATGACGGTTCGACGATGGATGCAAATGACGTGGTCGCATCCCTCAATCGCTGGCTGGAGGTTTCCCCGCGCGGAAAGGGCGTGGCTGACAGGGTCGCCGGCGTCGAGGCCACCGGCAGCCACGAAGTCACGATAGCGATGAACGAGCCGTATTCGCCGCTCCTGTCGCTGCTGGCGTTCTCGAACTCCGCCGCCGCGGTCTATCCCGAGGAAATCATCGGTGACGCGATCGACACGATTGTCGGGACCGGTCCCTACATGATCGCCGAGCACGTGCCGGACCAGTATCTGCAGCTGGTGCGCTTCGACGGCTACTCTTCGCGCAGCGAGCCTTCGGACGGCGCGGCCGGCGCGCGTCGCCAAGTGCCGGACGAGATCCGGTTCGTGCCCGTCCCTGATCCGAATACGCGGGTGGAAAGCCTTCTGGCCGGCGAAGTGGTTTTCGCAGACGGGCTGCCCGCCGAGAGCCTTGCGCGCCTGGAGGCCTCCGACACGGCCGACCCGATCCTGCTGAAGCCGTTCGGCTGGCCTATCTTCGCGATCAACCACAAGGACGGCCTCCTGACTGACAGGACCAAGCGTCAGGCGCTGCAGGCCGCCCTGCCGATCGACGACATGCTGTTCGCCGCCTTTGGCGACGACAGCTTCTTCATCGTCGACGGGCCGATGTACCCCGAGGGCTGGGTGTGGAGAAGCGACGCCGGAACCGACATGTTCAACCAGAACGATCAGGCAAGGGCGGCGGAGCTGCTGCAGGGCGTCGGCTATGACGGGACTCCGCTCAGGATCCTGACGTCGCGCCAGTACGAGTTTCACTTCAAGATGGCCGAAGTCGCCAAGGCAGCGCTTGAGGCGGCAGGGTTCGAGGTCCAGATGGACGTGGTTGACTGGGCCACCCTGGGCCAGCGCCGCAATGATCCGGCGCTCTGGGACATCTACATCACCCACTCCCCGTTTCTGCCCGAACCCGCCCTGACCAGCCTTTATTCAAGAACGTCCCGCCTGGGCTGGTCAAACCCGGAGAAGGACGCGATTCTGGCCGCGTTCACGACGGAAACGGATCCTGAGACGCGACGGGATCTGTTTGCGCAGCTGCAGAACCAGGTGTTCGAGGACGTCGGATTCATCAAGATCGGCGGCTTCAACGCGCTGATGGGCGGGGCGAAGGGGCTTGAAGGCGTCACCGCGACGCCCTGGCCGTTCTTCTGGAACGCGCAGGTGAACTGACGCGCAATTCCGGGGGTCGGCCTGACCGACCCCCGCGAAGCCACGGAAACCCTCATGCGCAGCTACCTGGCACGTCGGCTCATGGGGATGGCCGTCGTCATATTCCTTGTCCTGACGATCGCCTTCTTCATTGTCCGCCTCGCCCCGGGTGACCCGGCCGCACTGATGCTTGGGCCCGAGGCGACAGCCGAGGATGCCGCCGAACTGCGCCAGCAGCTCGGGCTCGACCAGCCGATAGCCGTCCAGTACCTCAAGTTTCTTGGAAATGCAGCCCGCGGCGACCTGGGGACGTCGATCTTCTTCAAGCAGCCGGTAACCCAGGTGCTGCTGGGCCGCGCGGAACCGACAGTCTTCCTTTCCCTCTTTTCGCTTGCGATAGCGTTGGTCATCGCCGTCCCGATCGGAAACTATGCAGCCTATCGCCGTGGATCGTTCCTTGACCAGGCCTCCATCAGCACGGCCATGCTGGCCGCATCGGTGCCAAGCTTCTGGACCGGGCTCATGCTTCAACGATACCTGGCGACCGATCTCGGCTGGTTCCCGGCATCCGGCTACGGCGGGCCGGATGCGCATTTCTGGGAGCGGATGCGGCACCTTCTCTTGCCGTCAATGGTGCTCGGCATCGTCAATTCCGCCCTCATCCTGCGCTTCACCCGCGCGTCGATGCTGGACATCCTGGGCGAGGACTATATCCGAACCGCACGTGCCAAGGGCATGGGCGAAGCGCGTGTCGTGCTGCGCCATGCGCTGAAGAATGCCGCGATTCCGATCATCACGGTGATCGGGCTCACCTTTGCGTTGCTGGTGTCTGGCGCCGTGGTGACCGAGCGCGTGTTCAACATCCCGGGAATGGGCAATCTCGTCGTCAGCGCCGTCTTGCGCCGGGATTATCCCGTCATCCAGGGAACGCTGATCGTGGTGGCCTCGCTGTACGTGCTCATAAACCTGCTGACCGACCTTGCATACCTGCTGGTCGACAAGCGGGTGAAGTACTGATGGCGCGGGCGTCCTCCGCGCCCATGGAGGCAAGGTTTCTCGACCTGCTCTTTTCGCGGCGGGCCGTTCTTCTTGCGACGATCGTCCTTTCAGCCGTTGCCCTTCTTTGCGTCTTCGCGCCCTGGGTGGCTCCGGGCGATCCTGCGAAGATGAGCGTCCGTGCGCGGCTGACCGAGCCCGGCGTGACGTACTGGCTTGGCGCCGATGCATTCGGCAGGGATGTCGCGTCACGACTTCTGTACGCCGGCCGTGTCTCGCTCGGCGTCGGGCTGGGCGTTGCGGTCCTCTCTTCCCTTGCCGGAATAGCGATCGGCCTTTGCGCCGGCTTCTTCCATCGGCTTGACGGGCCGCTGTCGCGTCTTGTCGATGCCATGATGGCGTTTCCCGACATCTTGCTGGCCATTGCGCTGGTATCGATCCTCGGCGGGTCCGCCGTCAACGTGATCATCGCGCTGTCGATCGTCTATGCGCCGCGAATTGCCCGAATCGTCCGAGCCTCGACGCTTGTCATTCGAGAGCTTCCCTTCGTCGAGGCTGCAGCCGCGCTGGGCGTGTCGACCCCGTCGGTCATGGTGCGCCATGTACTGCCCAACATCATTTCGCCGATCATCGTCCAGGCGACCTTCATATTTGCCTATGCCATGCTGGCCGAGGCGGGGCTGAGCTTTCTTGGCGTCGGCATAGATCCATCGACCCCGACCTGGGGCACGATGGTCAACGAGGGCCGGCAGTATCTCGACCAGGCCATGTTTCTCATTCTCTTCCCGGGGCTGGCCATCTCGGTCTCGGTTCTGGCACTTCAACTGATGGGGGACGGGTTGCGTGACGCGCTTGACCCTCGCCTGGCAAAGGACATTTGACATGACCGTCACGCTGAGGAATTTCCGTCCTGTGGGATTTGATGCCGTTCCGTCGGAAATCCACATAGACGGGAACGGACTGATCACGGAAACGCCCCGCCCTCGGGCCGACGTGATCGATGCGGACGGCGCCTTTCTGTCACCCGGGTGGTGCGACCTGCATGTACATGTCTGGCATGGTGGAACGGACATATCCGTTCGCGCGTCCGAAGCGGGCCGCCGGACAGGCGTGACCGCCATGGCGGATGCCGGCTCGGCGGGCGAGGCGACGTTTCACGGGCTTCGGGAATACGTGATCGAACGGCAGGCCGAAACGGTCAGGGCCTTTCTCAACATCGGGTCCATCGGGCTTGTCGCCTGCAACAGGGTGCCTGAACTGATCGATCTCAGATTCGTCGACGTGGACCGGACGCTTGAAGTCGCCGAAGCGAATGCGGACGTCATCTGCGGCATAAAGGTTCGCGCGTCCGGCGTGATCACGGGCGCCTGGGGGATCGGTCCGGCAAGAATCGCGAAGCGCGTGGCCCAGATCCTGAACCTGCCGCTCATGGTGCATGTCGGCGAGCCACTGCCAATGATTGACGAGGTCTTCGACATCCTCGGTCCAGGCGACATCGTCACGCATTGCTTCAACGGGAAGCGGGCGGGATCGATCTCTGACACTCCGGCGCTGTTTGCGCTGGCCAAGCGTCTGGCCGGCGAGGGCGTCTTGATGGACGTTGGTCATGGAGAGGCATCGTTCTGCTTTGAAACCGCACGCAGGGCGATCGCTGACGGCCTGCTGCCGTATTCGATTTCAACCGACCTGCACAGGCGGAACATCGAAGGGCCGGTGCACGACCTGGCCACGACGATGACCAAGCTGCTGGCCATGGGCCTGCCCTTTGAAGAGGTGGTTGCCGGAGTGACCGAGCGCCCTCGGTCGGTCCTTGGACTGGGCGCGCGCGACGGGCTTGTGCCGGGGGAGCGGGCGGACCTGACCCTGTTCGACCTTGTCGACAGCGATTTGGTGGCCGCGGACAGCAGGGGGGCGACGGCCGCGATCACCAAGGTCTTCGAACCTCGCATGACCATTCTTGGCTCTTCGGCAGAAACCGCGTCGCGGAGAGGCGCATGAACGAGACCGTTCTCGACGTGCGCGGCCTGGAGGTCGAGTTTCGCTCGCGCGGGTCGTCGCTGACCGCACTGCGGGATGTGAGGTTTTCCCTGCAGAGGGGACGCACTCTGGCGCTCGTGGGCGAAAGCGGCTCGGGGAAGTCGGTGTCTGCACTCGCCGTCATGGGCCTGCTGCCCCGCAACGGGTCCGTTTCGGGCGGCTCAATCACGTACTGGACCCGCAGCGGCTTGCAGGTGCGGATCGAGAGCGCCGGGCAGGACGCGATGCGCGGATTGCGCGGTGCCGAGATCGCCATGATCTTTCAGGAGCCGATGTCGTCCCTCAATCCGCTTTTCCCGATCGGCGACCAGATCGGCGAGATGCTGATCCTTCATACCGACCTGGATGCGGCTGCACGGAAGAGACGCGTTCACGAGATGCTGGAACTGGTCGAGATCCCTGCCGCCGCGACCCGGTTGAACGCCTATCCCCACGAACTGTCCGGCGGCATGCGGCAGCGCGTGATGATCGCAGTCGCGTTGGTATGCAACCCGGCGCTGCTGATTGCCGACGAGCCCACGACGGCGCTTGACGTGACCATCCAGGCGCAGATTCTCGACCTCATGCGGCGACTGCAGGAGGATCTGGGCATGTCGATCCTGTTCATCACGCATGACATGGGCGTCGTTGCCGAGATGGCCGATGACGTGGCGGTGATGTATGCCGGCGCGATCGTCGAGCAGGCGGACGCCCGGACGCTCTTTTCCGCCACCAGGCACCCATATACGTCCGGGCTGCTGGCCTCGATACCCGGCCCGGCCCGTGGGGCCGGACGGGAGCGCCTGGTCCCCATCCCCGGCACGGTTCCGTCGCTGCATGCCATGCCGAGCGGGTGCGCCTTCGCCCCAAGATGCGCGCGGGCGGAAGATGCCTGCACTTCGCCGGTGGCCCTTCGCGAGATCGCCGACAGCCATCGCGTCGCCTGCGTCAACCCTGTCGGAGCGTCCCGTGGCTGAAGCTGTCACCGGGGACGCTCTCGTGCGGATCCGCAATCTGTCAAAGCGGTTCCACACGTCGCGCGGCACGGTTCACGCGGTCAGCAACGTCAGCTTCGACATTCCGAGAGGCTCGATCACCGGGCTCGTGGGCGAAAGCGGGTCGGGCAAGACCACCCTTGGCCGCGCGCTGCTGAGACTGATCGAGCCCAGCGAGGGGCAGACGATATTTGACGGCGCCGACCTGAACGCACTCGACGCCAGGGCGATGCGTGCAGCGCGCAAACGCATGCAGATCATCTTTCAGGATCCGGTCTCTTCGCTCAACCCGCGCCTGAAAGTGGGACCCATTGTCGCCGAGGGACTGAGGGCTCACGGCATTGGCACGTCTGCCGAACGGAAGGAGAAGGTCGCCGAGCTGCTCGAAGAGGTCGGCCTTTCGCCAGACGCAATGCTCCGGTTTCCGCATGAGTTCTCGGGCGGCCAGCGGCAACGCATCGGCATCGCCCGTGCACTGGCGCTGGAGCCCGAGTTCGTCGTCGCGGACGAAAGCGTCTCCGCGCTTGACGTCTCGATCCAGGCGCAGGTCCTGAATCTCCTCCTGGAGCTGCGCGAGCGTCGGAAACTGACGATGCTGTTCATCGCCCATGACCTTTCGGTCGTGGAATACCTCTGCGACCAGATCGTCGTGATGTATCTGGGCCGGATCGCCGAAATCGGACCCGCGCGCCCGCTCTATTCCAGTCCGGGCCACCCGTACACGCAGGCGCTGCTTTCGGCGGTGCCGTTGCCGGATCCGGCGGCGGCCCGCGATCGCATGATTCTGACCGGCGACATTCCGAGCCCGCTCGACCCGCCCACCGGCTGCGTGTTCCGCACGCGTTGCCCGCTGGGCGACAGCCTCTGCGCCGCAGAGGCCCCGGCCCCTCGTCGTGCCGGTGCGGCCCGTCACGTATACTGCAGGAAATTCGATGCCAATGACTGAAGTCCAGACCCCGGAAGCCAAACTTGTCCAGCTGGGAGTCAAGGTTCCCAGCGGGCCGCCTTCACCCATAGGCGCCTTCTGCAATGTCCGATTGCATGCCGATCTGGCGTATGTGTCGGGGCAGGGTTCGTTGACGGCCGACGGCACGCTGCTGCGCGGAAAGGTCGGATGCGACATTGATGCCGAGACGGCCCGCGAGCATGCCAGACTCGTGGCGATCAACATGCTTGCCGCGCTCAGATCCAGTCTCGGGACGCTCGACGCGGTCACGGGCGTGATCAAGCTCCTCGGCCTTGTGAACGCGACGCCCGAATTCGAGGAGCATCCCTACGTGATCGACGGGGCATCCACGCTGCTCGCGGAGGTGTTCGGTCACAGGGGCGTTCATGCGCGCTCCGCATTCGGGGTGGGGTCGCTGCCCAATCAGATAACCGTGGAGATCGAAGGGATCTTCTCACTGGAGACATGGCAATGACCGACAGGCCACCCTTTGGGCTGACTCCTGTAATCAACGTGTCCGGCACGATGACCGGCCTCGGGGCCTCCATTGCGTCTCGTGCCGTCCGCGAGGCCACTGCCGCGATGATGGGCCATTTCGTCAACATGCATGAACTGCAGTCCCGTGCGAGCCAGGTGATCGGACGGCTGACCGGCGCGGAGGCCGGGTTCATCACGGCGTCCGCCTCGGCGGGGATAAGCCTGACCGTAGCGGGATGCATGACCGGCATGGATCCCGGCCGCGCCGAGGGATTGCCTTGCAATCCCGGCCCAAGGTCCAGGGTCGCGGTTCAGCTGGGTCATCTCTGCCACTATGGCGCGCCAGTGTCCCAATCGGTCGAACTGGCTGGCGCCGAAGTTCTGCCTGCCGGTCAGTCGACGCTTTGCAGCGACCATTCGCTCCGAAAGGCCATGGTGCCGGAAGTCTCTTCCGCACTCTACGTCGTTTCGCATCATGTGGTCCATTACGGACAGGTTCCGCTCAAGCGCTTTGCCGAGATCGCCCGCGAAGCGGACGTGCCGGTGATCGTGGATGCGGCGTCGGAATACGACCTGCGCGGATTCCTGGCCGATGGCGCGGATCTGGTCATTTATTCAGGCCACAAGTTCCTTGGCGGCCCGACATCCGGCATCGTTGCGGGTCGGCGCGATCTGGTGCGCGCCGCCTACCTGCAGAACATCGGCATTGGCCGGGGCATGAAGGTCGGCAAGGAGAGCATTGCCGGCGCGATCACCGCACTTGAGGCCTGGGAGACGCGCGATCACGCCGGGATCAGGGAGCAGGAACAAGCGGCACTGGACCTTTGGAGCGCCGCGCTGGAAGGAATCAACGGGGTCACGGCCCGAGCCGTGGCCGACCCCACCGGCAACCCGCTTGACCGCCTGGAGGTAAGGATAGACGCCGGGATCCTGGGAGCGGACGCCTCTGGCATCGCATTCGCCCTGGCCAGTCGGCAGACCCCGATCATCGTTCGCAATCACGAGGTGGAGCTTGGTCACTTCCAGCTTGATCCGTGCAATCTCAAGCCAGGTCAGGCAGAGGTCGTGGCGAACGCGCTTCGCGAGCTGCTGACGAACCATGCGGCGCTTGGCCAGCTTCCGGAAGACCTTGCGTCGGCGCGAAACGGCGGAACGGACGGGTACCTTTGCTGGGGCGATGCGGAGGAATAGGGGCCCCTTGACGGACATCCATGTCGCTGCGGCCACCCCCAAGACGCCATCCGTCCCTCGTCGATGGCCGCCATGGCGCTGCGCCGAATTCCAGTGCACGTCCACGGCCTCGAACGGATTTCGGGCTTGCAGGCTCTCTTCCGGAACCGCGTCCTCGGTCTTCGGACCAAGGAAAGGATGCGTGAGCACGATGAAGAGAACCGACATGAACAACCTGAAGCCCGCGGCAGCGTCACGGCCTGGGCCTGTCGCGCGACGACATGGCGGCCGCGATCGGGGTGGGCGCGGGCACGGTATCTATTGAGCCCTTCAGGAAGAATGGTTCGGGAGCGGCTGTCGGACGTGATTGGCGCCTGTTGCGTTTCCGTTGCTGGATTTTGCATACGGCACCGCCGGTCCGGAGAACAGTTGCGAAGCTCTGCATTCCTGCATGAAGGATTTCCGGGGCCGGCTCGAAACTCCGAAGACTCCATCAAGTCGCATTTCCAGGATGAGCAAGCGTTGACGCCCTTCGGCAGGAAGCAAGGCATCAGCGCGGCAACACGGTGCGGTCAACGTTCCTTGCGGCTTTGGTCGCAGCCTGGATGAATCGCGGCAACTCGGCACGTGCGCGCGATTCCGGCAGCACTATCGAGATCGTCGCGAAACATGCCCCTCGTTCGTCACAGATTGGCGACGCGATGCAGGCTACTGCATATTCCGATGCACCCATTTGAACGGCAACTCGTGCCCTGAACTCGTCACCCGACACTTGAGTCAGTCGATCCGGGTCGGTTTCGGCAAGTCCGGTCTCGGAAGGCCGCGCCGCATGGGCAAAAATCGCACGCCGCTTCTCGGCCGGCAGATGTCCAAGCAGCAGACGACCCGATGCCGTCCAATTCAGCGGGACCCGCGTCCCGACCTCTGACGCAACGTTGAAATGCCCTTTGCCGCGGACCATTCCTATGACGCTCATCATGTCCTCGTCGCGAACGCAGATCTGAACCGTTTCCCCGATCTCGGCGCAAAGCCGCTCCATTTCCCGCTTGGCTTCGGCAAACGCATCCATCCTTGCGCGATAGGTCAAGCCGTACCGCATAAGGCGTGGCCCGAGCCACAGCATGCCATCCCTGTCGCGGACAAGCATCGCGCGGTCGACCAGCTCCTCGGCGATCTTGTAGACGGTCGAGGCAGGCGCCCCCACCGCGCGCGCCAATTCGTAGGCATTCATCGGCTCGACGCGCTCGGTCAGGACATCGAGCATCTGCAATGCCCTGTCGATCGCACCTACCCGTTTCCTGGGGATTCCGCCGTCTTTCACATGTCACCTGAACGATTGCCTGCGCGTGTCGCAATCTAGAAAGGTTTGCATAGCTATGCAAACCTCGAAATTCGATTGCTCGTGGTCCTGTCCCGCCGTGCACCGCTGCGCTCTTCGGGGCCGTACTAATTTCCTGAGCCATGTCTGACAAGAGCGCGGCTGCCGGTCGCTTGCACTGGAACGTCTGCGAGTTTGTGCCCCAGGAACGGCAGTTTGCATTCTGCAGGCATTTCCCGGAACAGCTAGCGCTGCCAAAGTGGAGTTCCCAAGCCTGCTTGACGGCTGCAATTTCCTCGAGCCCGTTGCCGATGTGGATGCCGGGGTGGTTGAAGTAACGCCAATCGGCAATCATGATGTCATCAACCGCCGGATTCTTACCGAGATGCTTTTTGTGGCCACGTACGAATTCGGGCATATCATGGGAGTAAAGGCTTATCCCTTTGCCCAAGGTGCCACAACATGTTGCGGGGTCGGCCGCGCAGCCGGATCCGCGGATCCGGCGCGAAGGGCGCCCCGCCGCCTTGAGCCGGCGGGCGGCCGGGAATTTCCGGGATGACGGGGACGTCCGGGTGCGCGGTCGGGCCGCGGGCGCCGGGTGCGTGCGGCCGGGCCGCGTCAGGCGCACCCTCCGACGATGTCGCGGCACGTGGCGGGCGGCAGCCCCGGGCCGGTGCCGGGCAGGCCGCCGAACGGGACCCGCCGGTGGCGGCGCCGGTTCCGGCGGAAGACGAACCCGTCCGGATGCCGCTGGACGCGCTTGCGCCGCAGGCCGCGACGAACGCCCATGGCCCGGCGCCCGGGGTCGGGGAACGCCCGGCGCACCCACGTCAGGATCTCGTGCGCCGGGCGGTTGCCGGCCGCCTTTTCGTCCCGGGGGCTGCCCGGCAGGCCGCTGCACCCGGGCCAGCCGTCGGTGACGGCCCGCGCACCCGGCGCGACGGACCCGCCGATGAAGCCGTGCAGCGCCTCGGAGGCGTGGCTTCCGACGGCTTTCAGCCTTATGCGGCGTGGCTTCCCGCATTCCGGGAGTTCCAAGGCGCCGGTCAGGAGAATCCTGCCGTCCGCGCTGCGGCCCCTGCCTGACACGCCCTTCGCCCCGGCCGCTTCCGCGCCGCCCGGCCGTCAGTCGTGCGCACACGGAACTGCCGCCCGCCATGACCGCGCCTTCGCGCACCGACGGTCAGGCTGGCGGGAATTGCTTCACATGAAGCCACCGGGTTGACGCCCGCACGTGCGGATGACTATGTTCGAGGCATGAGCGCCGCGCCGGACATTCACGCACTTGCCCGGCAGGTCGCTGTCCTGGAGGAACGCATGAGCACGATGCAGGCTGAATATCGGACGGACATTGCGCGCCTGGCCGAAGACATGGCGAAGCGCGATGCCGAGGGTGCCAAGCGGGAGACGGATGCCGTCAAGCGGGATAAGCAGCAACTCTTGGCCATCGCCGGCCTGATCGCCATTGCCACCACCATCCTTGGCATCCTGATCGGCCTGCCGGGATGAGGATCGCGGCCGCGCCCGGCCAGGCGCTCCGAACGGCTTCATGCGGCGTTTTTCATGTTGCTGGCGTTCAAATGAAAGGTGGTCTCGCGGCCGCCTGGGATCCGGGCAAGGCGAAGCGAACGGACCGAATGTCAGCGGGCGCGACCCGGACTTGCCGGCGACTTCGGTCGAACCCTGTCGCTGCGTGATTCGCTGCGGCCGTTCCGGACGAGGCCGCATGCCTCGGGGCGCGCGCCGCCGGTCGGAAGGGGGACCAGGCCACGGCCCGGCCGCAGTGACGGTCATGCCCCGATCTCCGAAGCGAACCCTTGCCGACGGATCCGTGGGTCGCCGGCCCCTTGCGGCGCATCCTGTCAGGCGTCTTGCGCGCGATCGCCCGCCCGCCTTGCGCCAACGGGAAGCCTGACGCCCGCCGCAGCTGCAAAGGCTGCGCCAGATCGGTCCGGCAGCCCGGGCAGGCCGAAGAATCCCCTTTCATTCCGGATCCGGCATTGGCAGGCTTGCTTCGGTTCGGCGGCGCAATGAAGGGCCGATGGCCGTTCCGTGTCACGCGATTCCCGGACAGCCTGCCTGCATGAGCAACAATTCGGTATGCAAGATCAAGGCTCAACGAGGTCTTCCGGCCTGAACGTCGTCGTCGTCGGGGCCGGGGTGGGCGGTCTTGCGGCCGCACTGCGGCTGCGCGCCGAGGGGCACGGCCTCACGGTGCTGGACGCGCACCGCCGGCCGGGCGGGAAAGTGCGGTCCGTTGCCTCAGGCGCCGGCAGGATCGATGCGGGGCCGACGGTGCTGACCATGAGGCACGTGTTCGAGGACCTGTTCCGAGCGGCGGGCGCACGGCTGGACGACCGTCTGAGCCTGGTTCGCGAACCGTGCCTCGCCCGGCACTTCTGGCCCGACGGCAGCCGTCTGGACCTCTTCGACGACAGGGAGGAAAGCGCGCGCGCGATCGCGCGCTTCGCCGGACGCGCCGCCGCCCTGGAGTTCCTGCGTTTCGCGGCCGAGGCGCAGAAGCTGTTCCAGGTGTTCGACGCGCCGATGATACAGAGTGGCGAGCCGTCCCTGGCGCGCCTTGCCGGCGCGGCGCTCGCGGCGCCCCGCATGCTGCAAGACCTCCTGCCAGGCGCGACGCTCGCGCGAAAGCTGTCGCGTACGTTCACGGACCCGCGCCTTCGGCAGCTCTTCGGGCGATACGCGACCTATCAGGGCGGCTCGCCCTGCCGGTCGCCCGCCCTGACCTCCCTGGTATGGCGGGCTGAGGAAGCGGGGGTCTGGCGTGTCGGCGGTGGCATGCACCGCCTTGCGGACGCCATGGCGCGGCTTCTCGCCGACATGGGCGGACGTCTCCGCCTGGGAGCCAGGGCGGTGCGCATAAGGGTTGACGGCGGGCGGGTTGCCGGCGTCGACCTCGACGCGGACGGGCCGCTTGATGCGGACGCGGTCGTCTTCGCAGGCGATCCCCGGGCGCTCGCAAAGGGCCTGCTGGGCGAGGCCGTGGCCGGCGTCGCGGCGATCACCAGGCTGGCCCCGAGGAGCCATTCGGCTCGCGTCTGGGCGTTCGCGGCCCGGCCGGCCGGCCAGGAGCTGCTGCATCACAACGTGTTCTTCGCCGCGGACCCCGGTTCGGAGTTCGCCGACCTTGCGGCAGGCAGGATGCCGCTCGATCCCACGATCTATGTCTGCGCCCAGGACCGGGGCGAAGGCCTTCCCGCGCCGTCCGGGGACGAGCGCTTCGAAATCATCCTGAACGCGGCCGCTGCTTCGGCGGCTGCGAATGACATCGAGGAGAAGGAGACATGCCGTCTCGTGACATTCAACAGGCTCGCGGAACTGGGCCTGACCTTTCAGCCGATGCCGGCGGGCCCGAGCCTGACGACCCCGACGGAGTTCGAGGCCCTCTTTCCCGGATCGGACGGCGCGCTCTACGGGCAAAGCCCGAACGGCATGACGGCTTCCCTGAAGCGGCCTCGGGCTCGGACGGTGGTCCGGGGGCTGTACCTCGCCGGCGGCGGAACGCATCCCGGAGCGGGCCTGCCGATGGCGGCGCTCTCCGGGAGGCACGCGGCCGAGGCGATCAAGGCGGACCTCGCTTCGACCTGAACGTTCCGCCCGGCGGCTACGCCTGGTGGTACGTTGACGGGATCGACGCAAGCCGGACGCGCGCCGTCTCCGTCATCGCGTTCATCGGTTCCGTCTTCTCGCCCTGGTATCGCTGGTCAGGGCGCGCGGATCCGCAAGACAACGTCTGCATCAACGTGGCCACATACGGTCCGGGCGGGCGCTTCGCGATGACCGACCGGGGCCGCGCGGCGCTGAGGCGGAGCGCTTCCGAACTCACGGTCGGGCCATCGACGTTGCGATGGCGCGGCGGGCAGCTGTCGATCAATGTCGACGAGAGGGGAGCGCCCCCCCGCTTCGGGCGGATCCGAGGCCAGGTGAGCGTCACGCCCTCGTCCGTGACGCCCCACGAGCTTGCGCTGACCGGGGACGACGCTCATCTCTGGCGGCCGTTCGCGCCGGTCGCGGACATACGGGTCGACCTGGACGCGCCTGGCTGGACGTGGGACGGGCAGGGCTACATGGACGCGAATTTCGGCACGCGCGCGCTGGAGACGGACTTCGACCGCTGGACCTGGGGCCGCTATCCCACCGAGGCGGGAGCGACGGTGCACTACGACGCGCATCGTCGCGACGGCAGCCTTCTAGGCGCGTCGGTCTCGTTCGGGCGCGGCGGCGACGCGGACGCTTCCGCACCCCTTCCCCGGGTGCGCTTGCCGAGAAGCCTCTGGGCCGTCCGTCGCGAGACGCGGGCGGATGCCGGACATGTGCCGCGCCAGGTCATGTCGATGCTGGATGCCCCGTTCTACGCGCGCGCCCTCGTCCGGACGAGGATCGAGGGGGTCGAGACGGTCGGCGTTCACGAGGCGCTGGACCTCAGGCGCTTTCGGTCCCCGTTTCTGATGCCTGTCATTGCCTGCCGGGTTCCCAGAAGACGCGACTGGGACTTCGGCCCGCGCTGAACGGCCGCTACGGCGCCGGCGCGTCCGGGTTGAGCCTGAGCACCGAATAGTTCAGCGCCGCCGCCACGCTGACCCATGCCAGATAGGGCACGAAGAGGAGGCCGGAGACGGGGTCGACCTGCCAGAGCGCGACGGCGCACGCCGCAACGGAGAGCCAGAGCATTGCCAGGACCCACATGCCGGCGCGAATGCGCCCGAGTCCGAAGAACACGGGCGTCCAGAGCGTGTTCAGGGCGATCTGCAAGGACCAGAGCGCAAGGGCGACCCCCGAGCCGGGCAGCGCGGCGACCCGCGCGGCGGCCGCCGACATGCAGATGTACAGCGCTGCCCATGCGACGGGAAAGAGCCAGTTCGGCGGCGTCCAGGACGGCTTCTCAAGCCCGTCGTACCAGCGCCCCGGCGGGAACATGCCCCCCGTGGCGCCCGCAGCGCCGCATGCGAGGAGGAAGATCGCGAACAGCAGATAGGTCATGCGCCGGTCCTCAGCATCGCGCGGCCCCGGTCCTCGACGGCGAGGCGGGCCAGCGCGCCTGTGACGGCATCGCTCCATGAAGGCGCTCGGCTCTCTGCCGCCGCCTCGACGAGAAAGGCGGCCTCCGGCAGCGGCGATGCGTAGATGATCGGCGAGCGGGGCATTGCCGAGCCGGCCGCGCTGCGTGCCACCGACAGGCCCAGAAGGGCCGCCTTCCTGAACGCGCAGGTGCGCGCGCGCGCCGTTATCGGGTCGCAGCCGGCCCTGCGGAGCTGGCCGCCGATGCCGGCGTAGATGTATCGCGCGGCGAAGATGCCGGGCCGGCACCTGAAGGGCAGCGCGGAAATGCCCGCTTCGGACCGCAGGTAGAGATGGCGCGCCTCGGAAAGCAGGCTGCGGACCACATGCCGCAGCGCCTTGGTGGGGCGCGGGTCGGCAACAAGCGCTTCGGCGTCGACGCCCGCTTTCTCGAGCCAGTCGAGCGGCAGGTAGAGCCTGCCTGCGGAGGCGTCCTCGCCAACGTCGCGGGCGATGTTCGTCAGCTGCATCGCGACGCCCAGGTCACAGGCCCGCGCCAGGGTGTCGGGGTCGCGGACACGCATCAGGACGCACATCATCACGCCGACGGCGCCGGCGACGCGCGCGGAGTACGCGGCAAGGTCGGACATGGTCCTGTGCCGACGCCCCCGTGCGTCCCAGTCGAGGCCCTCAAGAAGCGCCTCGGGCAGGGCGCGCGGCATCTCGAACATCTCTATCGTGGCCGTGAAGGCCCTGTCGGCGGGCGCGTTCCGCGGCCTGCCCGCATAGGCAAGCCGCAGGCGTTCCCTGAGCAGAGCGACCGCAGCCCGCTTCTCGCTTGACAGGTCGACGTCGTCATCCGCGACGCGGCAGAAGGCGTAGAGGGCCAGCGCGGGATCCCGGACGTCGCCCGGCAGCAGGCGCGAGGCTGCATGAAAGGACAGCGATCCATGCCGGATCGCTTTCCGGCAATGATCGAGGTCTTCCTGGCGAATCACGCCGCGGCCTCCGGATCCGGAACGAGCGAGGCCATGGCCTCGGCACTTGACACGACGCCGGGCAGGCCGGCGCCGGGGTGCGTGCCCGCGCCCGCGAGATAGAGGCCTTCCACCTCCTCGCTGACGTTGTGCGGACGAAACCAGGCGCTCTGAAGAATTCGCGGCTCGAGCGAGAATCCGGATCCGCGCGGGGAGAGATAGCGATCACGGAAGGTCTCCGGCGTGTAGACTTCCGACGCCGTCAGATGCGCCCCGAGGCCCGGCAGGAGCCGGTCCTCCAGCATGGCCTGGACCTTGTCGCGATAGCGCGCCGCGTGACGCTCCCAATCGACCGGGCGATCGAAGCCGAGATGCGGCACGGGGCTGAGGGCGTAGAAGGTGTCGCCGCCCTCCGGCGCCGCCGTCGGGTCGGTCACGGACGGGCGATGGACGTAGAGGCTCATGTCGTCCGCAAGGCGCCCCCTCGTGAATATGTCCTCTACCAGGCCCCGGTACCTGGGCCCGCTGAGGATCGTGTGGTGGCCCGCATCCGGCCACATGGACCGGGTGCCCCTGGTTCCGAAATACCAGATGAACAGCCCCATGGACGATCGCGCGCGGCTCAGGCGCCTCTCGGTCCATCGCCACTTGCCGATGTTTCGCAGCAGCCGGCTGTACGTGTGCACGCTGTCGGCATTGGAGACCACGACGTCGCCCGTCAGGATCTCGCCGGTCGCCAGCCGGACGCCGCGTGCGCGGCCCTTGTCGACAAGTATCTCGTCTGCCTCGCTGCGATACCTGATCAGGCCGCCCTGCGATTCAATGACCCGCGCCATCGCCTTCGCTATCGCCGCGACGCCGCCGATCGGGTAGTGAATGCCGAACTGCCGTTCGATGTGGTTGATCAGTATGTAGATCGAGGTCACGTTGAACGGATCGCCGCCGATGAACAGCGGGTGGAACGAAAACGCCATTTGCAGCCTGGGATCGCGGAAACGGGCCGTCGCGTGAGCCGCTACCGAACGGTCTGCGCGCAGCCATGCGAACCTGTGCAGCACGGCGAGCAGGTCCCGCAGCCGGTTCATCGGGCGTCGCCCCAGATCCTCGAACCCGAAATCGTAGCGCGCCCTGCTGTCCTTGAGGAAGCGCTCGTACCCCCGCGCATCGTTCGGCGAAAGGCGCGCAACCTCTGCACGCATCTTCTCATCGTCCCGGTACGCCGTGAAGCGGGCGCCGTCCGGCCACCGGATCTCGTAGAATGGATCGACCGGGCGGAGATCGACGTCCCGGTCGAAATCGCGTCCGCATGCAGACCAGAGATCGCGAAAGGCGTCCGGAAGGGTCACGATCGTGGGGCCAAGGTCGAAGCGATGCCCGTCCCGCTCGATGGCGGAGCCGCGCCCGCCCGGGACGTCCAGCCGGTCAAGCAGCACGACCCGATAGCCCTTCGCGCCCAGCCGCATGGCCGCCGCAAGCCCGCCGACGCCTGCACCGATCACGATGGCGCGGGGAGTGCGGGCCTCAGGGATCAGCGCCGCCAGGCTGGAATCGGATCGGGACATCTCGCCCTGACGCTACACCTGTCAGGCTTGCTTGACAATGTTCCGTCGAACGGCGCCTCAACGATCGCCGGCATGTCCGGTTCGCAGGCAGGACGGCCTTTCCCCGCGAGCGCTGCGCGGTTGCGGCGACCGGGGCGGCAGGCGCTCGAGAAGGTTCGTCCGCGGCCCGCGGAGGGGGCCTGCCCGCTTCCGCCCGCGTGCCGGCGGCGCTCCGCTCGCCCCTGAACGCGATGCGGCGGCAGGCACGCGGACAGTGCGGGCAAGGGGACAGCCGCCCTGCGCCCCGCCGCCCCCGGGGCGACGGCCCCGGCAGGGCGCGCGCTGCATGCGCCGCCGAGGCCGGGCTCGCCGAGAATGGTCCCGAGACCTTCCGTGCCGGAGCGCGAAACCGCTTCTCCGCGACAGGAGAACGTGCAAGGGTGACCATGCCGCAAAGGGGGAATCGACCCATTCAGACCGTATCGCTCAGCCTCTACAGATTCGACCGGCTCGCGGCCCTTGCGTGGGCCTTCTGGATGATGGGCGCCGCGCGGCTTCAACTGTCGCGCATGTCCGGACTCGAGTTCTGGAAGCTCTGCGGATCGGGCACCGGGGAAGGATTCACGCCGTCGCTCGGTTCAGGCGTCTTCGCCATTCTCTGCGTTTGGCCCGACCACCGCGTGGCACGGGCCCGCGTGCGGACGGAGCGCATCTTCCGGCTCTACCGCGCGCGGTCGGCCGAGCACTGGACGATATACCTGGCGCCCGTCTCGGCCCGCGGCGCATGGTCGGGCGTTTCGCCTTTCGTTCCGGCGTCCTGCGAGCGGGGCGGCCCGCTGGCGGCGCTGACGCGCGCGACCTTGCGCCCAAGGCACGTCTTCCGGTTCTGGAAGCGCACGCCGGCCATCAGCCGCGTGATCGGCGGCGATCCGAACGTCGCCTTCAAGATCGGGATCGGGGAGTTCCCGTTCCTGCGGCAGGTGACGTTCTCCGTCTGGCCGAACCGGGAAGCGATGGCCGCCTTCGCGCGGGCGCCCGGCGGGCCCCATGCCGGAGCCATCCGTGCCGTTCGGGACGGAAACTGGTTCCAGGAGGAGCTCTACGCGAGGTTCCGCATTCTGGGCGACAGCGGCAGCTGGCACGGCGAAAGCCCGATCGCGGGGCTCGATCTGAAATGAGCAAGGCGTTCCCCTTTTCGGCCATCGTCGGTCAGGACGACATGAAGCGCGCGATGCTGATGAGCGCGGTCGACCCGAAACTGGGCGGGGTGCTGGTGTTCGGCGATCGGGGAACGGGAAAGAGCACGGCAGTGCGCGCGCTCGCCGCGCTCCTGCCCCCGATCACCGTGGTCAAGGGCTGCCCGGTCAATTCCGAAAGGCCGCGCGACGTGCCCGAATGGGCGGGCCTCGACAGCCGGGAGACCGAAAGGCGTCCGACGCCTGTCGTGGACCTTCCGCTCGGCGTCAGCGAGGACCGGGTCACCGGCGCCCTCGACATCGAGCGCGCGCTCGTGAGCGGCGAGAAGGTCTTTCAGCCGGGGCTGCTTGCCGCGTCGAACCGGGGCTATCTCTACATTGACGAAGTCAACCTTCTCGAGGACCATGTCGTTGATCTCCTGCTCGACGTGGCGCAGTCGGGCGTCAACCTCGTCGAGCGCGAAGGCCTGTCGATCCAGCATGCCGCCAGGTTCGTGCTGGTCGGATCGGGCAACCCGGAGGAAGGCGAGCTGCGCCCGCAGCTGCTCGACCGGTTCGGGCTGTCGGTGGAGGTGCGTTCGCCGCGCGACGTCGAGGAGCGGATCGAGGTTGTCCGCCGACGGGAGAGCTTCGAGAGCTCGCCAGCCCGCTTCGTTCGCCGGTGGAGGGCCAGGGACGCCGAGATCCGTGACCGGATCCTTGTCGCGAGGGACCGTCTCGCGCGAACCGCGACGCGGAAGGGGGCGCTTCGCGACTGCGCCGAGCTTTGCGTGCATCTTGGCACGGACGGGTTGAGAGGCGAGCTGACGCTGCTGCGGGCAAGCCGCGCGCTTGCCGCATTCGAAGGCGCGTCGGAAGTCGCCGCCGATCACGTGCGCAGGGTTGCGCCTCTCGCCCTGTCGCACCGCCTCCGCCGCGATCCGCTGGACGAGAGCAGCTCCGCGTCACGCGTGGCGCGTGCCGTCGAAGAGGTTCTGGGGTGACGGATCATGGCGAGCGGGCCTGGGCGAACGCCTGCCTGGCGCTGAGCCTGCTGGCGGTCGATCCAGCCGGTCTCCGCGGCATTGCGCTGCGCGCCCGGCCGGGCCCGGTCAGGGATGCCTTCCTGGACCTTCTCCACCGCGAGATCCGGACGGTTCGCGTTCACCCGGCGATGCCGCGAGAGGCGCTGTTCGGCGGCCTGGACCTGGCCGCGACGCTGAGCGCGGGGCGAATCGTGAGAACCCGCGGGCTGCTGGCCCGCGAAGCCTGCATGCTGCTGGTCATGGCCGAACGCTGCGGCGCGGACCGGGCCGGCGAGCTTTCGCGGCGCCTTGAGGAAGGGGGGCGGCAGATGATCCTCCTCGACGAGGGGTCCGAGCCCGGCGAAGCCGCGCCGCCCGCCTTGATGGAACGGCTCGCCTTCCACGTCTCGCTGGACGGGATCGGCAGGCTGCAGGCGCGCATCCCGGCAAGCCGGCGCCTGGACGAGGCCCGGGATCGGCTGGGCGGCGTTTCCGCGACCGAAGATGCGCTCCGCCGGCTCGTGCTCCTGTCGGCGCGCCTTGGCGTCGACAGCATGCGCGCGCCGCATTTCGCGCTCAGGGCTGCGCGAGCGAGCGCGGCGCTTCGCCAGCGGCCGCAGGTCGAAGACGAGGATGTCGCGGTCGGCGCCAGCCTGGTGATCGCGCCCCGCGCCACCGTGCTTCCCGAACTCCCTGACGGCCCGAAACCCGGAGAGGGCCGGCCTCCGGATGCGCCCGAAACCGGCGCGGACCGGACCGATTCGCAGGTCCTGCCCGACGACATCCTTGTCGAGATCGTGCGTCCCCACCTGCCGCCGGACCTGGTTGCCGGACTGGCGCAAGGCGGTCGCGCGCACGGCGCCAGAGGCGCAGGGGCGGGCCGGAGGCGCCGTTCCAACCGCCGCGGGCGTCCGCTGCCATCGCGCCCGGGCCGTCCGTGCGCCGGAGCGCGGGTCGATCTGGCGGCGACGCTTCGGGAGGCCGCGCCGTGGCAGGGTTTAAGGCGCCGCGAAGGACCGGTCAGGGTGCTGCCATCCGACATCCGGCTCAAGCGGCACGAGGAAGGCAGCGACCGGCTGCTGGTCTTCGCCGTCGACGCTTCGGGATCGGCGGCGATGGCGCGGCTTGGCGACGCGAAGGGTGCAGTCGAAACGCTGCTGTCGCGTGCGTATGCAAGCCGTGACCATGTGGCGCTGGTCGCCTTCCGGGGCGAGCGCGCCGACCTTCTCCTGCCGCCGACACGATCGCTCGTGCAGGCGAGGCGGCGGCTGACGGCCTTGCCCGGCGGCGGAGGCACGCCGCTTGCCGCCGGTTTGAGGGCGGCGGGCGACCTGGCCCTGCACGCGCGCGGGCAGGGGCTGACCCCGATGCTGCTGCTGCTGACCGACGGGCGCGCGAACATTGCGCTGGACGGGAGCGGGAACCGCGCGAAAGCGCGCGAGCAGGCAACCGCCGTCGCGCGCGGTCTCAGGGCGGAGGGACTGCCGAGCATCGTGATCGACACGGGCATTCGTCCGCAGGCCGCCCTTTCGGACCTTGCCCGCGCGCTGGCCGGACAATACCTGCCTTTGCCAAGGGCTGATGCCGCAATGCTGGGCAAGACCCTTGACCGGACGATTCGCGATGGACTGGAAACGTGACCATTCAACCTGGAGCCTTCCATGGCTGTCGCGCCGGATCTCGATCGGCCCGCACCGCTGGCATGTCCAGGAGAGCGGCGAGGGGCCCCTGATCCTGCTTCTGCCGGGTTCGGGGTCGAGCGTGCACACGTGGCGCGCCCTGATCCCGGCATTGTCGGAAGCGCATCATGTGATCGCGCTTGACCTCCCCGGCCAGGGCTTCACGCAGTCCCCGCCCGGCGCCCGCTCCGGACTGGAGGAAATGGCGGCGGACATCGCCGCGTTGCTGCGGCACCAGGGCTGGCGCCCCGAGGCGATCCTCAGCCATTCCGCCGGGACCGCTGTCGCGCTCCGGCTGTCGCGCGTCGCCGGCACGGGGACCGTGATCGGCATCAATCCCGCCCTTGACAACTTCCAGGGCATGGCCGGCCTTCTGTTTCCGCTGTTCGCGCGCGCGCTCGCGCTCAGTCCGCTGACCGCGACGGTCTTCGCGGCCAGCGCCACGCCTGCCCGCGCGCGCAAGCTGATCGAGGGAACGGGATCGGTGCTGGACGAGGAGGGCTTCGACTTCTACGCACGTCTCATGCGCGACCGGACCCATGTCAGCGGAACGCTGAACATGATGGCCCGCTGGTCGCTCAGGACGTTGCTTCCGGAGCTTCCGGCGCTGGAGGCACGGGCCCTGTTCCTGGCGGGCGAGCGTGACC
The DNA here is from genome assembly GCA_965221845.1 of Paracoccaceae bacterium. GTDB lineage: Bacteria > Pseudomonadota > Alphaproteobacteria > Rhodobacterales > Rhodobacteraceae > JAJEFO01. The sequence continues at coordinate 1,363,339 of OZ244919.1, read as the reverse complement.
TGGCGGTTCCGCCCGACGTGGCGGCGCGCGCCGCAGGCATGATGAAGCGTGGCGAGACACGCCGGCTGCAGGGCGTTGGCCACCTTGCGCATGAAGAGGATCCCGCGCGGATCCTGCGGGAACTGGGCGACTACCTTCCCGCGGCTTCGGCTAGCTCGTCGTGCGCCAGCCCAGAAGGTGCGAGAAGGGATGGCCGCCGCCCGGAATGACCGACCTTCGGCGCGGCTTGCGGGTCACCAGCTTCATCGGCCAGAAAACCCGCGAATAGTGCCCGCCCCCCTTGATTGCCGATCTGGCATTGCGGCCCCTGGTCAGCGCCGGGAACGGGAAGATGAGCCTTCCGCCCTTAAGGGCCGAGTTCATGCGTCGCGTCGAGGAGACCATCGAGAAGCCGAGCTGGTCGGACAGGGGCCCGCCCGGGTGATCGGGATCGGGCGGCGCGGTCAGGAACCTCGGGTGGTCCTTCAGCACGCTCGGCGCATGATCCGGCAGCTTGGCGACCTTGAACTCCTCCGCCTCGACGTTGCAAGGCAGCGCGCCCGTTCCGCGCAGGGCCTCCCGCCCGATCCTGACCGCGCCGAGCGGCTTGTATCCGGCAGTGACGATCAGCAGGGCGCCGCCCTCGGCCACGCGCGCCGCGTAGACCGAGGCTTCGCGGGCGGGGACGCGCGCCTTGCGAATCCGCGACATCAGGCCATGAGGCTCCCCGTTCGCATGGCATGTCACGATGCGCATCATGTGGCGCGGGAATCCCGCACGGTAGAGACGGTCCCGGACGCCTGCGGCAATGTCCTGGCTGGCATACAGCCTCGTGAATATCGTTGTCATGACACCTCCAGCGAGTTGTGCTTTCCGCCTGCGCGTTCCGTCTTGGCCTTGTCACGCCGTTGCACGGCGAGCAGAACGGCGAGGATCAGGAAAGCGATTTCCATGGTGAACACTACGTTATAGGGCGTTTCGGGCGCAAGCCCGCCGAGGAACGGCGCTTCGGCCAGGACGTCCCGGACGAGTCCGGCAAGGGCGATGCCGGTTCCCGCGCATGTGGCCTGCACGGCGCCCCAGGCGCCGAGCGACAGGCCGACACGGTTCCGGGGCGCCGCGCGGATGGCGGCGGTGAGCGTTGCATGCCCGAAGATTCCCGCCCCGACGCCGGTCGTCAGGGTTCCGGCAAGAAAGAGCGCCGGACCCAGAGTCATCGATGACAGCACGATGGCGGCGAAGCCCGGCACGCCGACCAGCGCTCCGGCCTTTCCCAGCTCGACCGCCGGAACGCCTCGGTCCAGCAGGCGCCACGCGACCGCGAAGCCGGCCAGCGTGCCGGTCGCCAGCAATGCGGTCAGCCGGGTCGTGTCGGCGACGGAAAGGCCGAGCGCCTGACCGCCATACGGCTCAAGCAGCACGTCCGCCATGCCGAAGCCGAGGGTTCCCAGGCCGATCATCGCCAGCAGTCTCGGCATCCCGGGACGCGCGATCAGCTCGTTCCATGCCGCGACGAAAGGCGGATGCCTGGCGACCTCCATCCGCCGCGCGCGTTCGCGGTTGCGCGCTTCCTGCTTCCACATCGCGAAGAGGTTCAGCGCAACCGTAAGGACGGCCGAGCCCTGGATGACCTGGATCAGCCGTCCGGGCGTGTAGCTCTCGAGAAGCAGCCCGTAGGCCAGCGCGGAGACGACCATGCCGAACAGCAGCATCACGTACATCAGGCCCACGACCTTCGGCTGGTCCTCCTCGGGCACGAGGTCGGTGGCCAGCGCAAGGCCGGTGGTCTGAACGATGTGGACGCCGGCGCCGACCAGCAGAAACGCCAGCGCCGCCGAGGACAGGCCGATCCAGCGCGGCGCGTCGACGGCCTCGCCGTATCCCGAGAGCACCAGGAGGGCGAAGGGCATTATGGCGAAGCCTCCGAACTGGTACAGGGTGCCCTTCCAGATGTAGGGAATGCGGCGCAGGCCCAGAGCCGAGACGTGAGTGTCGGACCTGAAGCCGACGAAAGCCCGCAACGGCGCAAAGACGACGGGAAGCGCGAGCATTCCGGCGACGAGAGTCGCCGGCACGGAGAGCTCGACGATCATGACGCGGTTCAGGGTTCCGACCAGCATGACGAGCGCCATCCCGACCGTGACCTGGAACAGCGCCAGCCTCAGGAGCCGTTGCAACGGCACCTCTTCGGTCGCCACGTCGGCAAAGGGAAGGTATCTTGGCCCCAGCCGGGCCAGCCTGCGAAGCGCGAGATCTCGAAAGCCGAACATCGTCACAGACAGTCCGCCGTCTCCGGCCCGGCCGCCCCCGGAAGGGGCGGCCGGGCATGTCCGATGGACTTGACCCGCAGCAGCAAGGCTGCCGGTCAGGCGCGCCTACTCGAGCTTCCGAAGCGGCTGGCTCGCCGCCAGCACGTCATTCGCCTTAGGCTGCATGATCGCCCGCGCCGTTGTCCCGTCGGGCAGGATCACGACGATTTCCTGCGCGCCGCCCTCCAGCTCTAGCGCGTAGCTCGCCTTCGACACCGCGGCATCCTTGTCCCGGACCTGCATCGCCGCCATTTCGTCACCGGAACCGAGCGGCTTTCCCTGCAGGAAGTCGTCCACCCAGGACGTGTTGCTCAGCACGGCGACATGCACCGCGAAAGAGCCGACGGCGACCGCGCCCAGAAAAAGCGGAACGCCTACCGCTGGCGGCACCACCAGCCACATCTTGGCATTGTTCATGTCTTTTCTCCCTTCAGCCCAGCCATGGCGTTGACACGGCTACGAGCACATGTGCAACAAGCGCGATCGCGCCAAAGACGCGCGTGCCGTCGATGAGGTAGCTGTGCACCTCCTCCGCTTCGCGCTGCGTGAGGCCGGTTGGCCAGACTTTCTCCGGATCATCGGACATATCCTGTCTCCTCAGTGGTTGACTGTCGAACCGCGGAGCGACCCTCGGAGTGCGCGCCCGCGCGCCCGCATGCCTCTTGCAAGCCAGACAGGCGTCAGTGTGTCAGAGCGCGTTGACATTTCAAGTGTCAATTTCGATTGACGCATGAAGGCCCCGGTTCCAGCCGCCCCTGCACCCGCTGCCCGGCAGCCCTCGGAGGCGGCCGCACGGCGCGTCGGCCCCGTCCATGCGGCAGGAACCGACGCCGCAGGCGCAGGGCCGGGCCCGGTCGCCGACGCCGGGTCAGGCGGAGGCCCCGGACATGCGAGGCGGCCGCGCGTCCGGCGGGCGGGTTTGTCGAACGCGCCGATCTTAATATATTTGAATCAATGATTTAATGTCCGTTTCCGGCGAGGCGGGCTCGTCCCGGTCTGCCCGTCGCTGCGCCATCCTGCGCACCGGGTTCCGCATGCAGCCCGGCGGCCTGGCGGCGTTCGTGAATGACGGCCCGGAACCCGCAGGGGACGGCGACCGCGCCTGTCCGCGGTTCCGGGGGAGTCACTGTCCCGGGCCCGCCTGCGGACGATCGCGAATCGGCGGAAATCCGCCTGTCGCGGCCCGCGCCTTGCTTGGTCGAGCCGCGCATGCGCGCCCCGACGGACCTTGGCAAGGCGGTTGCGGCAGGCGCGGACATGCATGCGCCGCACAGGAGCGGGAGAACGTGATCAGGGGCTTCTGCGCGGCACGGACAGGGCTGAGGACCGCCGCGGCGACGCCCGTCGGCCGATGGCCGGAGCAGGCGAACGGAGACGCGAGGACCGGAACGGCGCGCCGGGCTTCGGAATCTGCGCCGCCTGCTGTAAGGACGCGTAAGGCCGCGTTGAAGTGACCCGGATGGTCGGGAGGCGGGCATCGACGCCCGAAGTCCGCGCGCGTGATCCTTGGCACGGACGGCGTCGTTCGGCCCGGCGGAAGAGGGGGCTGTCAGATGCAGGCAAGATTCGGGGACTGGCTGGCGATGGCGTCCCTTTCGTTCCTGGTCAGCGGGTGCGCGATTCTCGGGGCCAAGGCCGCCGACGAGCCCGCCAGCGTCATCATTGCCGAAGACGGGGCCGTCCAGATTCGCGAATACGAAGCCTTCTCCGTCGTCGAGACGACGTTGCCCGGGCGTTTCGACGTCGCCGCGCGCGCGGGCTTCCGCCGGCTGTTCGACTACATCGGCGGCGCCAATCACGGTTCGGAGGAGATCGAGATGACCGCGCCGGTCCTGGTCCGGCCGCAGGAAACCGGCACGGGCGCCATGGCTCTTGCCGCGCCGCAGCCGGCGAGTGCCGGTCAGGGCGGCTTCGATGACGGTTCAGAAGCGTGGACGATCGCTTTCGTCCTGCCCGAAGGCATGACCGCAGCGTCGGCGCCACGGCCTGCCGACGCGCGCGTCTCCCGTGGCGACGTGCCGGCGCATCGGGTCGCAGTCATCCGCTTTCCCGGATGGCTTCGAGCAGTGCGTGCCGAGCGCTGGCGCAGGGAGCTCGCTGCATGGCTCGGGACGCGCGGCATCGCGCATGAGGGGGACTGGCGCATCGCCGGGTACAATCCGCCCTGGACGCTGCCGTGGCTCAGGCGCAACGAGGTGATCGTGACGCTGAGCCAGGGTGGGTGACTCGCGTCCCGGACTTCGGGCGGCGGCCAAGCCTTGGCGGCTCAGGGCGGCGCGCGGCCCGTCAGGCTGCGGCGGCGAAAGCGGGCCTCATCCGTTATCCCTCAAGACCGCTCCCGCAAGATAGAGCGAGCCGCAGATGAGCACGCGAGCCGCCGGCTCGAAACTGACGATCTCGGCGAGCGCATCCTGTACGGATTGCGCAGTGGCTGCCGGCAGGCCCGCCGCCGCCGCCGCTGCGGCGGTGTCCTCCGCCGAGAGCGTTGCGGTCTCGTCCGGGATCGCCACGGCATGGAGGCCGCCGGCCACGGCTGCCATCGGCATGAGGTAGCCCGCCACGTCCTTGGTCGCCAGCATCCCGCATATGAGGCGTGTCGGCCGTCCCGGCAGGGTCTTGAGCGTTTCCGCAAGCGCGGTGCCGGCGGCAGGATTGTGGCCGCCGTCGAGCCAGATCTCCGCTCTTGGCGCCGACTCCACCAGCGGGCCAGTCTTCAGCCTCTGCATCCTGGCCGGCCAGTCCGCGTCGGACACGGCGCCCCGGGCGGCGGCGTCGCCCAGGCCCAGATGCCGGAGCGCCGCGATGGCCATGCCGGCATTGGCCAGCTGATGCGGCCCGCGAAGATTGGGAACGGGCAGGTCGAGAAGGCCGGCTTCGTCCTCGAACACCATTCGGCCACGCTCCTCACGGACATGCCAGTGCTGTCCGAACGTGATCGTCGGCGCGCCAAGGCGCGCGGCCTCCGTCTCGATGACCTCCAGGCCTTCCGCGTGCTGAGGCCCGATGACGACCGGCGTGCCACGCTTGACGATGCCGGCCTTCTGGCCGGCGATCTCCCTGATCGTCTCTCCCAGAAACTGCTGGTGGTCCAGGTCAACGCTGGTGACGACGGTCAGCGCCGGGGCGTCCACCACGTTGGTGGCGTCGTGACGCCCGCCAAGGCCGACTTCCAGCAGGGTCCAGTCAGCGGGGGTCTCGGCGAACGCCAGAAAGGCGGCCACCGTCGTGATCTCGAAATACGTGATCGTTTCTCCGCCGTTGGCCACGTAGACCCTCTCCAGAAGCGCCAGAAGGTCCGGCTCGGCGATGACCTTGCCGGCGACGCGGATGCGCTCATGGAAGCGGGCAAGATGCGGCGACGTGTAGGCGTGGGCCGTGAGGCCTTCGGCTTCGAGTCCGGCGCGGATCATTGCCTGTGTCGAGCCCTTGCCGTTGGTGCCGGCGACATGGATGACGGGAGGGAGCCTGGCATGCGGGTTCCCGGCCGAAGACAGGCACCGGCCCATGCGGTCCAGGGTCAGGTCGATGACCTTCGGATGCAGGCGCTGCATCCGCTCGAGCACGGCGTCGGAAGACTTGAACCGCGTCAATGCGGCTTCGCCGCCCGCGTCCGGCATCGCGCGCATGCCGCTACACGGACGCCGCTTCCGATCTCGCGCCGCTCGGGGCGGGCAGGTCGCCCTTCACGGGCGGCGGCATGCCGAGAAGCATGCGCGAGATGCGTGACAGTTCGCCTTTCAGGTCCCGGCGATGCGTCACGCGATCAAGCATGCCATGGTCCAGGAGATACTCTGCGCGCTGGAACCCCTCGGGAAGCGTTTGGCGGATCGTCTGCTCGATGACCCTCGGGCCGGCAAAGCAGATGAGCGCGTTGGGCTCCGCAATGTGTATGTCGCCGAGCATGGCATAGGAGGCCGTGACGCCGCCGGTCGTCGGGTTCGTCAGAACGACGATGTAGGGAAGGCCGGCATCGCGCACGAGCCCGACTGCGACCGTGGTGCGCGGCATCTGCATCAGGGACAGGATTCCCTCCTGCATGCGGGCGCCGCCGGCGGCCGAGAAGAGGATCAGGGGACGCTTGAGCTCCACGGCACGGCCCGCGGCGGCCATGACGGCGTTGCCGACATGCATGCCCATCGAGCCGCCCATGAAGCTGAAGTCCTGGCAGGCCGCCACGATCGGCGTTCGCTCGATCATGCCTTCGGCAACGAGCATCGCGTCCCTTTCGCCGGTCTCGCGCTGCGCGGCCTTCAGGCGGTCGGGATATCTTTTCTGGTCGCGGAAGGACAGCGGGTCGGGTTCGGGCAGCGGGACGTCCACCTCTGCGAACACGCCGTGATCGAAGAGCGCGGTCAGCCGGTCGCGCGCGGACATCGCCATGTGATGGTCGCAGTTCGTGCAGACGCAAAGGTTCTCCTTCAGCTCCCGGTGAAACAGCATCGTTCCGCATGCCGGGCATTTCGACCAGAGGTTCTCGGGCGTTTCCCGTCTGGAAAACAGCGAGTTGATCTTGGGTCGGACGTAGTTCGATATCCAGTTCATGCGCCTGCCCGGATTTTGTGCACGGTTAAGCGGGTAAGCTGGAAGGACGGGAATTGCAAACGCGCCGGGGCAGCCGCTTCAGGATCTCTGCGGCGGCGGCTCGGGCCTGACCGCGGCGCGGACCATCTCCACCGGCGCGCCGCCGCTCCAGCCGGCCTTCCCGGTCTCCCGCGCATCGCGCCCCTTCCCGGGGCGGCCCTCGCGGCGTCCGGCGCCAGGCTCTCCGGCCCGCCGGCCGTCCCCGTCCATGGCCGCGCCGTCCCGGGGAGCCGCTCCGTGCACCGGCAGGACGATTGAACGGGTGCACGGCCCGGACCACCCTCGTGAAATTCGGCAAGCCTGCGGATGGAATGTCGGGCTCACTGCCTTGCCCCGATGCTTCCAGTCGCGCCTGGAAACCGGTTCCCGACGTTTCTGGAGGTCAGCGATTCCCGACAGAATTTCTTTTCGTTCATTGTCAGCAGGTTGCACGGCCGTCACGAATTTTCCTGTCACAGACCTTTCCCGCCGAATCGGCTTTGCTGCCGTCAAACAGGCAAAAGCCGAGCAGAAAAATGTCCGGAGATTCCTTTCGCAGGCATCCGTCGATGCCAGGGCCGTGCTTCGCGCCGTGCGTGCATGCTTCGACCGCATCCCCGACCCGACCGTCACGCGCGACTTCAGCCTTCCGGTAGGCCTGACGTCGGGGCTCGCGGTCTTCTCGCCCGGGATCCCGTCGCTTCTGCAGTCCGGCCGGCAGGTGCGGGGCGGCGAGGACCCGGTCCGGGCGCGGAACCTGCGCGCGCTCTTCGGCGTGGGGAAGGCGCCGTCGGACACGCGGATGCGCGAGCGGCTCGACGGGGCCGGCCCCCGCGGCCTGCGCCGCTGCGGTCCGGGGGCGTCCACGCCGCCCTGCAGCGCGGCAAGGCGCTCGAGGGCCGGACGGCGTCCGGCGGGCGTCTCCCGGTCGCGGCGGACGGGACCGGCCGCCGCTCCTCGCACAAGGCCGGCTGCAGGCGCCGCTCGCGCCAGGACCCGCCGCGACGGGTCGAGGACCTCCTGCCGTCAGGCCCTGGGCGCGGCGACCGTCCGTCCCGACCACGCCGAGGCGTTCCCGCCGGCCCCGGAGCCGGTCCGGAACGAGGACGGCAGGAGGAGGAACGACTGCGAGCCGAACGCCTTGAGGCGGCTCCCGGAGGACCTCCGCCGGGAGCGTCCGCACACGGGAGGGCGGCCGGCGCCGGGGACGGGCCGGCGGCCGGCGGCCCGCACGTCATGCTGCGTGAGCGGAGAAGGGCTTCCGCCCGTCCCGGGCGCGAAGCCGGGCGACCACGGGCCGCCGTCCGGCTGGTTCGATGCCAGCGGGACGAAGGAGACATGGGAGAGGCGCGACGGGAAGACCGGCATCGTGCACCGCTTCGAACGGGACCGCGGCCTGCCGGCCGACGACGCGAACTTCGGCCTGAAGACCGACATGCCCGGATGCGGGGAGACCGGCACGAAAGGGAGGGTCCGGAGGTTCTCGCGGGCCGCCGGCCTCCCGCCCGTCCGGGACGCGGCGTGTCCGTCATGCGGTGCGGCCGCCGCAGACGGGCGACCGGGAACGAGACGTTCCGGGCACCGGGACGCGGGAGGGCTGCAGCTTCGGGCACGGCTCCGGCCATGGCGGGAACCGCCCATGGGGCGTCTTCATGACGCTCGCCATGCCCGCCTTCCTGATCGACCGGTGCAGCGGCACTGCTGCCCGCCGTTCGGGAAGGCGCGGGAACATCAGGAACGCATCCCCTGCCTCCGGGACCGGATGCGGGAACCGGCCGGGCTTTCGCCTTCCGGGACTGGCCTGCCGCGCGCTTGCGGGGGAGCCTGGCAAGGAGGACCATGCCGGCCCGTCCGTGCCGGGCCGTGACCGCCCCGGCCACGCCCGGACGGCCCCGATCCCGCCCTTCGCCAGCACCGCCACGATCCCGGGCCGCCGCCCGGCCGCCGGTCGTGCGCACACGGAACCGCCGCCCGCCATGACCGCGCCTTCGCGCACCGACGGTCAGGCTGGCGGGAATTGCTGCAAACGCGCTGTCTCCGCTTGCCGAGCCATGCGCTGGAGTCTATGCCTCTAGCCGCCGAAATCCCGGGAGCGCATGATGCTGAAGAAGAGATTCGACAAGTCCGGCCTGCCCAGCCGCCACGTGACCGAAGGCCCGGCCCGCGCGCCGCACCGGTCCTACTATTACGCGATGGGCATCACGGAAGAGGAGATATCGCAGCCTTTCGTTGGCGTGGCGACCTGCTGGAACGAAGCGGCGCCCTGCAACATCGCCCTCAGCCGGCAGGCGCAGGCCGTCAAGCTAGGCGTCAAGGAAGGGTTTGGCACGCCCCGCGAGTTCACCACGATTACCGTGACGGACGGGATTGCGATGGGCCACGAGGGAATGCGTTCCTCGCTTGCCTCCCGCGAGGCCATTGCGGACACGGTTGAACTCACGATGAGGGGGCATTGCTATGACGCGCTCGTCGGGCTGGCCGGCTGCGACAAGTCGCTGCCCGGCATGATGATGGCGATGGTGCGCCTGAACGTCCCCTCGGTCTTCATTTACGGCGGCTCGATCATGCCGGGCCGCTTCAAGGGCCGCGACGTGACCGTGCAGGATGTCTTCGAGGCGGTTGGCAGCCATCAGGCGGGCCAGAGCTCGGACGAGGAGCTTCGCGCCCTGGAAAGGGTCGCCTGCCCGTCGGCCGGGGCCTGCGGAGGCCAGTTCACGGCCAACACGATGGCCTGCGTTTCCGAAGCGATCGGTCTTGCGCTGCTGAACTCCTCGGGCGCGCCCGCCCCCTACGAGAGCCGTGACGCGTTTGCCACCGCGTCCGGCCGTGCCGCGATGCACCTCCTGGAACGCAACATTCGCGCCCGGGACGTCGTCACCCGAAAGAGTCTTGAAAACGCGGCACGCATCGTTGCCTGCACGGGCGGGTCCACCAATGCAGGGCTGCACCTGCCGGCAATCGCCCACGAGGCGGGCATCGACTTCGATCTCGGCGACGTCTGCGAGATCTTCCGTGACACGCCCTACTTCGTGGACCTGAAGCCGGGCGGCCGGTTCGTGGCGAAGGACCTGCATGAGGTCGGCGGCGTGCCGGTCGTGATGAAGGAATTGCGCAAGGCAGGCCTTGTCCACGAGGACTGTGTCACGGCATCGGGCGAAACCATCGGCGAGGCGCTCGACAGGATCGAGGGCGAGGCCGACGGTCGTGTCATCCATCCCGTCGGGGATCCGATCACGAAGACGGGCGGGGTCGTGGGGCTGAAGGGCAACCTCGCCCCGGAGGGCGCGATCGTGAAGGTCGCCGGGATGAGCGAGGAGGAGCAGGTCTTCACCGGTCCCGCTCGGGTGTTCGAGTGCGAAGAGGACGCCTTCGAGGCGGTCAAGGCGCGCACCTACAAGGAGGGCGAGGTCATCGTCATCCGCAACGAGGGTCCTGCCGGCGGTCCGGGCATGCGCGAGATGCTGGCGACGACCGCTGCGCTGTCAGGGCAGGGCGTGGGAAAGAAGGTCGCGCTGATCACGGACGGCCGATTCTCCGGCGCCACCCGGGGATTCTGCGTGGGACATGTCGGTCCGGAAAGCGCGCGAGGGGGCGCGATCGGCAAGCTCCGGGACGGCGACATGATCACCATCGACGCGCTCAAGGGCGAACTCAGCGTGGACCTTGACGACGAGGAGCTCGACGCCCGCACCTTCAGGCCGCGGGAAACGATCTACGCCAGCGGCGCGCTCTGGAAGTATGCGCAGCTCGTCGGATCGACGCGGCTGGGCGCCGTGACCCACCCCGGCGCCCAGAGCGAGGCGCATGTCTACGCCGACCTGTAGGTTCCGGCCGCGGAAGCGTTCGCAGCCACCGCCATGCCGTGTGAGGAACGTGATCGAAGAGGCCCCCGACGGTGGCCGCGGACCGGACCGGCCCTCGCGGTCAGGGGGCTAGGGCTAGTATCCCAGCCTCATTGAATTGCCGGGTATAGGGACTTCAGCCTGATCCGGGCGTCCTCGGTCCTGAACCGCCAGTCGACGGGTTGCGCCGAGCCGTTGCGGTGCCGCTGCCATGCGGCGACCTCGCGCACCATCGTCCCCCGGTCCGGGATCCGGCGGTCGAGGCACTGCCGGGAGAGGACGTTGATCTCGATCTCGGCCATGTTGAGCCAGGAGCCGTGCTTCGGCGTATGGTGGACCTCGAAACGGTCGGCAAGGCGCGACGCCTCCGCCGGCTCGAAGGCCTCGTAGAGCGTCGACAGCCTGTGGGTGTTGAGGTTGTCCATCACGAGCACGATCCTCCTGCCGGGGAAGTGGACGTCGGCGAGGTCCTTCAGCACCCCGGCGAAGTCCCGCTTCGTGCGGCGGTCGGTGACCTCCACATGGCGCCAGGCGTCCAGTGGGGCGTAGACCATGAACAGGTTGGCCGTTCCGTTGCGCTCGTACTCGAAGTCGTATGCCGCCGGCCGCCCGGGGCGGGTCGGCAGCGGCGTCCGCGTCTCCTTCGTCTGCTGCTTCGACGTCTCGTCGAGGCATACCAGGACGGTGTCGTCGTCGAAGTCGCGGGCGTAGGTCTTCAGCACGTCCTCCATGGCGGCGACGAATTCGGCGTTCGCCTTCGGCGGGATGCACCAGCATTCCTTAAGCCAGGGCTTGATGCCGTTTTTTCTGGCGCCTGCCGGACCGTCTCCCGGCCGATGCCGTCGACGACCTCCAGCTCCACCAGCCGGTCGGCCAGCAGCTTCAGGGTCCATCGCGCCTGCCCCTCGGGAGGCTCCGAGCAGGCCAGCATCGCCAGCGTCGCCTGGCCCTCCCCGTCGAGCCGGGGCCTCCTGCGGTTCTCCTGGACCTTGCGGTCAAGGGCCGCGTCAAGGCCCTCCATGACGCACTGCCTGCGCGTCCGCTCCGCCGTCGCCACGCTGACCTCAAGCGCGTCCGCGATCCGCGCGTCGGTCCAGCCGCCGTTCGGACGGCCCTCGTCGGCCAGCAGCAGGACATGCGCCCGCCTGCGCCGTTCCTTCGAACCCCCGCCGCCGTCGACGATGTCCTTCAGCCGCGTGCGCTCGTGCGCCTCGAGCCGCACCCTGTAGATCTTCCTGCCTGCCTGTTCCATCCCTGTTCCGCCCCTGATATGCCCCCTGACGCCACCCAGGGTGGCCGGAAGGTCTGTTGTCCAATGTTGCGGTCGGGAGCGTAACCCGTCCCGGGCAGGGATGGAACCGGCAATTCAATGAGGCTGGGATACTAGGCTTCTGAATAAACGTAGCGTTTGTCGCAATAGCTGCATTCGACCCACCCCGTCCGGGGGTCGATCGAAAGCCAGACGCGCGGATGGCCAAGAGCCCCTCCGCCGCCGTCACAGGCGACCCGCAATGTCGAGACCGTTTCGCGTTCCGGCGGGGGCGGGCCTTCGATTCGCCCGGACTCCCCGGTCATGCCCGGGGGCCGCATGCTTGGGTGACCATCAGGCCGTCTCCGTGAGGGCGTTCGGGTACGGGCGCACCGACGCCCTGATCACGCACACTGGCACAGGCGCCATGCGAGTCAAGGCTGGATGACCGGAAGGCAGCAATTCCCGCCAGCCTGACCGTCGGTGCGCGAAGGCGCGGTCATGGCGGGCGGCAGTTCCGTGTGCGCACGACCGCCTTCATGTGCGGACGCTCCCGGCGGAGGTCCCCGGCGAGCCGCCTCAAGGCGTTCCGCTCGCAGTCGTTCCTCCTCCTGCCGTCCTCGTTCCGGACCGGCTCCGGCGCCAGCGGGAACGCCTCGACGTGGTCGGGACGGACGGTCGCCGCGCCCGGAGCCTGACGGCAGGAGGTCCTCGACCCGTCGCGGCGGGTCCTGACGCGAGCGGCGCCTGCAGTCGGCCTTGCGCGAGGAACGGCGGCCGGTCCCGTCCGCCGCGACCGGGAGACGCCCGCCGGACGCCGTCCGGCCCGCGCGCGCCTTGCCGCGCCGCAGGGCGGCATGGACGCTCCCGGACCGCGGCGGCGGAGGCCGCGGGGGCCGGCCCCGTCGAGCCGCTCGCGCATCCGCGTGTCCGACGGCGCCTTCCCCACGCCGAAGAGCGCGCGCAGGCTCCGCGCCCGGACCGGATCCTCGCCGCCCCGCACCTGCCGGCCGGACTGCAGAAGCGACGGGATCCCGGGCGAGAAGGCCGCGAGCCCCGACGTCAGATGCCATGAGACGCGCCGGGGTTTGCCTCTGGAGGTGATTCGGTGCAGGTGAATGTGGTGACTTCAACATCTGGTGGCAAGGGGGCCGAAAGGCGGCACCCCTTGCCGATTGAAAGGAGAGAGATGATCGACTCAAGCACCCCCTTCGGCGGGAAGGCTGCCACGGTGCATGCGGCGCCGGAAGCCGCCGGCACGAGCTGGATCCTCGCGGCGGGCGATCCGGCGGACGCGTCGCGGACGGGCCTGCACAGGCTGGCACCGCATGACGTCGCGGGCCTGCTCGCGAAGCTGGGGCAGGCACGGACGCGGGCCGCCGCCGTCTCCGGCGACGACGTCCGCGTGATGCCGGTCTGCGAGGCAGGGTACGAGGGGTTCCGGCTGGCGCGCCGGCTCGAGGGCGAGGACCTGGAGGTCGTGGTCTGCGACCCGGCGAGCCTGGAGGTCGTGCGCAGGAAGAGACGTGCGAAGACGGACAGGATCGACGCGCGGAAGACGGTGCGGGCGCCCGTGGCCCGGGACGGCGGCGACCGGGACGCGATGTCGCCGGTGCGGGTGCCGACGGTCGCGGAGGAGGACGCGAAGCGGCTGCCGGGGCGCCGGGAGCGGCTCGGGAAGGAGCGGCTGCGGCTGGCGAGCGCGGTCGCGGGGCTTTTGCGGCTGCACGGCGTGCCGCCCGGGGATCCGGCGAAGGCCGGGTTCCGGGAGCGGCTCGGGGGCATGAGGACGGGCCATGGCGCGGCGCTGCCGCCGGGGCTCCTGGCGGAGATCGCGGGCATCCCCGGCCGCCTGGAGCCGGGCGTCGCGGAGACGGAGGCGGTGGAGGCGGAGAAGGCGGCGACGCTGAAGTCGGCACGGGAGGCGGCCAGGGCGGCGAAGGCTGCCACGCCCGCCGGGCCGGCACGGGAGGCGGACACGCCGCCCGGAGCCGCGCCGGCGGAGGTCCCGGGGCACGCCCGCCACGCGGCGACGCTGGTCAGGCTGCGGGGCATCGGCCCGAACGACGCCCTGCTGCCGGGCGCGGAGCTCCTCTGCCGCGACTTCCGCAACCGGCGCGAGCTGGCGGGCATGGCCGGGCTGGCGCCGGTGCCGTGGGCGAGCGGCGCCGTCGACCATGACCAGGGCACCGGCAAGGCCGGCAGCCCGATGCTGCGAAAGCACCTCGTGCAGATGGCCTGGCGCTGGCTGCGGCACCAGCCGCAGAGCGCGCTGTCGAAGTGGTCCGGGCGCTGCGCCGTCGCCCGCGACGGGCGGTCGAGGAAGCGCGGGATCGTTGCGCTGGCCAGGAAGCTGCTGGTGGCGCCGGGCGGTTCGCCACGACCGGGCTGGTGCCCGAGGGCGCCGTCCTGTCGAAGGCCTGAGGGGGGAGACCGGAACACCGAGACACCGAGACACCCGGGCGGCCCGACGGGGCCTCCGGGGAACCCGGGCAAGGCGTGTGACCGGCGGGAGGCATGGTTCGCCGCATCCCGCGGCACCGTCCGTCCGGACGGGTCCCGCCTCCCGGAACGTCGCACCGCCCGAACGGGGCACCGTGGTCACGGGGCCGGCACAGGCCGGCAGACCGAACCGGACAAGAGTCTGGACGCGCCGTTGAGTGTTGGGCGCGCCGAGGAACCGCGACGTTCTGCCTGGAGAATCCCCGAGCGGCGCCGAGCCGCCCTCGCAAGGAGACGGATCGATGTGACACGTCATGAAGAAAGCGCTTGACAGCACCGGGGCTCATAAGAGTCCTCCCGGAAGGCTGAAGTCGCGCGTGACGGTCGGGTCGGGGATGCGGTCGAAGCATGCACGCACGGCGCGAAGCACGGCCCTGGCATCGACGGATGCCTGCGAAAGGAATCTCCGGACATCTGCTGCCCGGCCTTTGCCTGTCTGGCCGCGGCAAGGCCGATTCGGCGGGAAAGGCCTGCGACAGGAAAATTCGTGGCTGCCGCGCAACCGACTGACAATGAACGAAAAGAAATCCTGTCGGGAATCGCTGACCGGAAGGGTGCATCTCAATTTTTTGACCGCCATGATTCGCTGGCGCTGCCGCACCATCACTTTGTCAGGAAAATATGGCTGCCCGACTCTCTTGAACTGCAGGCAAGTTGGACCATTGGGGGCCCGAGTCAAAAAAATTGGGCTGCACCCTGACCGGAAGCGGGCGGGAACGGCGTGCAAGCGGCCGGACGACCTCAGAGGGTCTGGAAAGCCCTTCCCGAACGGCACGGGACGATCCGGCGGGGAATCCGGATCACGTCAGTCCGGAATCCGTAATCTGCTTCACGTCCGCATTGGGACCGGCCTTCCGCTGCCGGACCAGCAGCCTGCTGAGCGCGTTCACATAGGCCTTTGCGCTCGCCACGACGGTGTCCGTGTCCGCCGACTGGCCGGTGGCGATGATGCCGCTCTCCTCCATGCGCACGCTGACGGTTGCCTGGGCGTCCGTGCCCTCGGTCACCGCCTGCACTTGATAGAGCTGAAGCCGCGCCTTGTGAGGATAGAGTTTCCTGACCGCGTTGAAAGTCGCGTCGACCGGCCCGTCGCCTTGGGCGGTGCACCGTTTTTCCTCGCCGTCTATTTCAAGAATCAGGTCGGCGGACTGCGGCGCTTCGGTTCCGCAGATGACCCGGAGAAACCTGAGCTTGACGCGATCGTGCGCGTCCCCGATCTCCTGATTCCTCATCAGCGCGATCAGGTCGTCGGCGAAGACTTCCTTCTTGCGGTCGGCGAGCGCCTTGAAGCGGACGAAAATGTCCCTCAGCTGGTTGTCGCCGGGATCAAAGCCGAGTTCCCTCAGCTTTGACTTCAGTGCCGCGCGGCCGGAATGCTTGCCCATGACGATGCTGGTTTCCGAGAGACCCACGTCCTCCGGGCGCATGATCTCGAAAGTCTCGGCGTTCTTCAGCATGCCGTCCTGATGTATGCCGCTCTCATGGGCGAACGCGTTCTTGCCGACGATCGCCTTGTTGTATTGCACGGCAAAGCCGGACACGGTCGCCACGCGCCGCGAGACATGGATCAGCTTCGTGGTGTCGACGCCGGTCCTGAACGGCAGGATGTCGCTGCGGACGCGCATGGCCATCACGACTTCCTCAAGGGCGGTGTTGCCGGCCCGCTCCCCCAGGCCGTTGATGGTGCATTCGATCTGCCGCGCGCCGCCCTCGACCGCGGCAAGGGCGTTCGCCGTCGCCATGCCCAGGTCATTGTGGCAATGGGTCGCGAAGACAACTTCGTCCGCGCCGGGCACTTCCTCGAGCAGGCGCTTGATCAGCGCTGCGCTCTCGCGGGGTGCCGTGTAGCCGACCGTGTCGGGAATGTTGATTGTCGTGGCGCCCGCCCTGATCGCGATTTCGACGACGCGCTTGAGATAGTCCCACTCGGTTCGCGTCGCGTCCATCGGCGACCATTGCACGTTGTCGCAGAGATTGCGCGCATGGGTCACGGTGTCATGGATTCGCTCCGCCATCGCGTCCTTCGAGAGCTTTGGAATGTCGCGATGCAGCGGGGACGTGCCGATGAATGTATGGATTCGGGGTCGCCTGGCTTTCCGCAACGCCTCCCAGCAGCGGTCGATGTCCTGGAAGTTGGCTCGCGCCAGCCCGCAGATCACCGCGTTCTGCGCACGTCCGGAGATTTCGCTCACGGCCTCGAAGTCCCCCTCCGAGGCGATCGGAAACCCCGCCTCAATGACATCAACGCCCATCCTGTCAAGAAGTTCCGCGATTTCAAGCTTTTCAGCATGGCTCATGGTTGCCCCGGGGCTCTGCTCGCCGTCCCGCAGCGTGGTGTCGAATATCAGTACGTGTTCGCTGTCAGCCATCTTCCTGTCCTTGAGCTGCTTGCTGCCTTGTCGCGGGGGTCCGGCGCCGTTCGCCAGGATTCCCGGCGCCCTGAACACCGGCTTGAAGGATCTGGCGCCGTCATGCGCTCCGGCGGCCTTGAGGCGATCCTTTCGCCAGTTTGCTCGTTTGCAAGACTGTTCCCTAGGGCCCGTTGACACTCATGTCGCCGCGACCACGCCGGCGACGAGGTGGATCCCGGCGGCAAAGCTCGCGTCGGTCTTGTCGTGCCGCGTCGCGATCGCACGGAACTCCCTGGTCTTCGCGAAGAGGCTCTCCACCAGGTGCCGCCACCCGTACACCTCCCGGTCATGCGCCCGCGGCACCGTCCGGCTCCGCCTCGACGGGATCACCGCCTCCGCCCCGCGTTCCGCCAGGTCCTCCAGCAGCCAGTCCGCGTCGAACGCCCTGTCGCCGACGAAGGCCCCGAACGCCAGGCCGTCGAGAAGCCCCGGCACCCCCTTGAGGTCGTGCGCCTGGCCGGGAAGGATCCTGAAGCGGACCAGATAGCCGAGCGCGTCCACGACGGCCACGACCTTGCTCGTCAGGCCGCCTCTGGAACGACCGATCCCCTGGCTCGAGGTCCCCCTTTTGCGCCGGACGCCTTCTGATGCGCCTGGACGACCGTGCCGTCGACGAACACCCACTCGAGGTCGAACTCCTCCGACAAGGCGTTGAAAACGCGTTCGAATACCCCCGAAAGCGCCCAGCGCCGGAACCGCTTGAAGACGCTGTTCCAGTTCCCGAACCGCGCGGGGAGGTCGCGCCACGGCGACCCCGTGCGGAACCGCCAGAGCACCGCCTCCATGAAAAGGCGGTTGTCCGCCGCCGTGCCGCCGGGATCGGACTTCTTGCCCGGCAGCATGTCCTCGATCCGCGCCCACATGGCGTCGGTCAGAACCGTCCTGTCTGCATTCATGATGTCACCTGTTTCCTGCCCGTGCCGCCGTTCCGGCGGTCATCGGGGAAGGAAATGGCATGGAAGCGGGCGATTCGCAAGGCAACTGTCAACGGGCCCTAGTCTGTTTCCCGGCGCGAGGGCGTCCTCTGAGCGATCGCGCCGAAGGGCACGCTCAGAGGCGGCTAAGGAAAAGGAGCAGGCCGACGTGATCGGCGCGCGGATGCGCGATATGGCGTGCCTGTTTCATGAAGGCGGACGTTAATCGCTGCGGGTCCTGATGTCAAGGTTCTGCCAGCAATTCCCAGCAATTCCCGCCAGCCTGACCGTCGGTGCGCGAAGGCGCGGTCATGGCGGGCGGCGGTTCCGTGTGCGCACGACCGGCGGCCGGGCGGCGGCCCGGGATCGTGACGGTGCCGGCGAAGGGCGGGATCGGGGCCGTCCGGGCGTGGCCGGGGCGGTCACGGCCCGGCACGGACGGGCCGGCATGGTCCTCCTTGCCAGGCTCCCCCGCGAGCGCGCGGCAGAGGGTCTTCCAGTCCTGGAAGACGAAGGTCCGGCCGGTTCCCGCATCCGGTCCCGGAGGCAGGGGATGCGTTCCTGATGTTCCCGCGCCCGTCCGAACGGCGGGCGGCAGTGCCGCTGCACCGGTCGATCAGGAAGGCGGGCATGGCGAGCGTCATGAAGACGCCCCATGGGCGGTTCCCGCCATGGCCGGAGCCGTGCCCGAAGCTGCAGCCCTCCCGCGTCCCGGTGCCCGGAACGTCTCGTTCCCGGTCGCCCGCCTGCGGCGGCCGCACCGCATGACGGACACGCCGCGTCCCGGACGGGCGGGAGGCCGGCGGCCCGCGAGAACCTCCGGACCCTCCCTTTCGTGCCGGTCTCCCCGCATCCGGGCATGTCGGTCTTCAGGCCGAAGTTCGCGTCGTCGGCCGGCAGGCCGCGGTCCCGTTCGAAGCGGTGCACGATGCCGGTCTTCCCGTCGCGCCTCTCCCATGTCTCCTTCGTCCCGCTGGCATCGAACCAGCCGGACGGCGGCCCGTGGTCGCCCGGCTTCGCGCCCGGGACGGGCGGAAGCCCTTCTCCGCTCACGAAGCATGACGTGCGGGCCGCCGGCCGCCGGCCCGTCCCCGGCGCCGGCCGCCCTCCCGTGTGCGGACGCTCCCGGCGGAGGTCCCCGGCGAGCCGCCTCAAGGCGTTCGGCTCGCAGTCGTTCCTCCTCCTGCCGTCCTCGTTCCGGACCGGGGCCGGGGCCGGCGGGAACGCCCCGGCGTGGTCGGGACGGACGGTCGCCGCGCCCAGGGCCTGACGGCAGGAGGTCCTCGACCCGTCGCGGCGGGTCCTGGCGCGGGCGGCGCCTGCGGACGGCCTTGCGCGGGGAACGGCGGCCGGTCCCGTCCACCGCGACCGGGAGACGCCCGCCGGACGCCGTCCGGCCCTCGAGGACCTTCCCGCGCTGCAGGGCGGCGTGGACGCTCCCGGACCGCAGCGGCGGAGGCCGCGGGGGCCGGCCCCGTCGCGCCGCTCGCGCATCCGCGTGTCCGACGGCGCCTTCCCCACGCCGAAGAGCGAGCGCAGGTTGCGCGCCCGGACCGGATCCTCGCCGCCCCGCACCTGCCGGCCGGACTGCAGAAGCGACGGGATCCCGGGCGAGAAGACCGCGAGCCCCGACGTCAGGCCTACCGGAAGGCTGAAGTCGCGCGTGACGGTCGGGTCGGGGATGCGGTCGAAGCATGCACGCACGGCGCGAAGCACGGCCCGGGCATCGACGGATGCCTGCGAAAGGAATCTCCGGACATTTTTCTGCTCGGCCTTTGCCTGTCTGGCCGCGGCAAGGCCGATTCGGCGGGAAAGGTCTGTGACAGGAAAATTCGTGGCTGCCGTGCAACCAGATGACAACAAACGAAAGGAAATCCTGTCGGGAATCGCTGCCAAATTAGGGCCCGTTGACAGTCATGTCGCGGCGACCACGCCGGCGACGAGGCGATCCCGGCGGCGAAGCTCGCGTCGGTCTTGTCGTACCGGGTCGCGATCGCACGGAACTCCCTGGTCTTCGCGAAGAGGCTCTCCACCAGGTGCCGCCACCCGTACACCTCCCGGTCATGCGCCCGCGGCACCGTCCGGCTCCGCCTCGACGGGACCGCCGCCTCCGCCCCGCGTTCCGCCAGGTCCTCCAGGAGCCGGTCGGCGTCGAACGCCTTGTCACCGACGAAGGCCCCGAACGCCAGGCCGTCGAGAAGCCCCGGCACCCCCTCGGGTCGTGCGCCTGGCCGGGAAGGATCGTGAACCGCACGAGATGTCCCATGGCGTCCACGACGGCCACGACCTTGCTCGTCAGGCCGCCTCTCGAACGGCCGATCCCCTGGCTCGAGGTCCCCCTTTTGCGCCGGACGCCTTCCGGTGCGCCTGGACCACCGTGCCGTCGACGAACACGAACTCGAGGCCGGACTCCTCGGACAGGGCGTCGGAAACGCGCTCGAAAACCCCGGAAAGCGCCCAGCGCCGGAACCGCCTGGAGGCGCCGTCCCGGTTCCCGAACCGCGCGGGGAGGTCGCGCCACGGCGACCCCGTGCGGAACCGCCACGGCACCGCCTCCATGAAGCGGCGGCTGTCCGCGCCGTGCCGCCGGGGTCGGACGCCCTGCCCGGCAGCATGTCCCCGGTCCGCGCCCGCATGGCGTCGGCCGTCACCGTTCTGTCTGCGTTCATCATGTCTCTGCTCTCTCATGCCGTTGTTGCCTCGTGGCGCGGGGCCAGGCGGCTGGAATCACGTAAAATATTGATATTATTGAATTATTATTCAAGCTCTGAGCGGCACGGACAGGGTGCAGGCGCTGGTCCTGACCCCGGGTCAGGCCTCGGACCGTGCGCAGGCCGGGCAGCTTCTCGCAGGCCTTGCGCCCGGTGACACGGTCCTTGGCGACAAGGCCTGTGACGCCAATGCCGTCGTCCGGCGCATCGAACGGGCGGGCGGGACGGCCAGCATCCCCTCGCGGTCCTGCCGCAAGATCCCCCGGCCCTTTGACAGCACCCTGTACAAGGAGCGCAACCGGATCGAGCGGTTCTTCGGCAGGATCAAGGGGTCTCTTTTCAGTAGTTTGATGCGTATTTTGGTAGCCCGTAGGGGAATCGAACCCCTCTTTCCAGGTTGAAAACCTGGCGTCCTAACCGATAGACGAACGGGCCTGCGCCTGCGCTGACTATGCAATCTGGCCCACTATAGCAAGAGTTTTCCTGCAACGGGCAGGATCGTCCCGCTGTCCCGTCCGGTGGCCGTCGGAACGCGATTTCGGGGCTGGCGGGCCCGTCCCGACGTTGCGGCGCGACTGCCATAAGCGGAACTTCATCCTGACAATTTCCCGTCCGCTTCGCGCAAACCTCTGGCAAGGCTGGGCTTTTCCGCGCCAGTGCAGGGGTTTGCATTGGATTTATGTTGCCATGTAACTGCGCGCATTCTGTGTTGACATCTCCTTTTCATGCCATATGATGGCCTGAAACGTGTTGCCATGTAAGGATCCGGCCCGTGGCCCTCAGCGTCGACGTCATCCCCAACCGTTCCTCCCCGCCCGCCATCCTGCTGCGCGAGGCCTGGCGCGAGGGAAAGCGCATCCGCAGGCGGACCGTCGCCAACCTGTCGAGGATGCCGCCCGCCCTCGTCGACGCCGTCCGCGCCGCCCTCGCGGGCGGGGTGACGTTCCCGTCGCCGGACGCGGCCGTCGCCATCCGCCGCTCGCTGCCCCACGGGCACGTGGCCGCCGCGCCGGGGACGATGGGGCGGCTCGGGCTGGTGCGGATCCTGGGCCGGAGGGCGGAGCGGAACCGCGACCTCGCGCTCGCCGCGGTCGTGGCGCGGGTCGTCGACCCCGCCTCAAAGCTCGCCACCGCCAGGGCGCTGGATCCGGAGACGGCGACGACGAGCCTCGGGACCCTGCTGGGGCTCGGCCCCGTCACCGGCAACGAGATGCTCTCCATGCTCGACTGGCTGCTGAAACGCCAGCCCTGGATCGAGCGGAGCCTCGCGAACCGGCACCTCAGGGGCGGGAACACGCTGATCCTGTACGATGTCTCGTCGAGCTGCCTGGAGGGGCGCTGCTGCCCGCTCGCGGCGTTCGGCCACAACAGGGACGGCAAGAAAGGCAAGCGGCAGGTCACCTACGGGCTTCTGTGCGCAGCGGACGGCTGCCCGGTGGCCGTGGAGGTGTTCGCGGGCAACGCGTCCGATCCCTCCACCGTCCCAGGCCAGGTGGACAGGGTCCGCGGGCGCTTCGGCGTCGAACGGGTGGCGCTGGTCGGCGACAGGGGCATGCTGACGACGGCGCGCATCCGTGCGGACCTGGAGCCGGCGGGTCTCGACTGGATATCGGCCCTGAGGACCGCGGACATCCGCAGGCTGCTCAGGGAGGGCCCGGACGGCGCGCCCGCCCCGCTCGTGCCCGAGGCGCTCGTCCCCGACGCGGTGGCGGAGGTCACGGGCCCGGACTTTCCCGGCGAGCGGCTCATGGTCTGCCTCAACCCGCGGCTCCGCGGGGAGAGGCGCCGGAAGCGGGAGGACCTGCTCAGGGCCACCGAGGAGACGCTCGCCGGCATCGCCGCCGCGGCCGCGCGCCGGAAACCGGGGCCGGCGAACCGGGACCGGACCCTCAGGGCCCTGGGGCGGGAGGCCAACCGGCGCAGGGTCGGGAAGCACTTCGACGTCGAGGTGCGCGACGCGGGCATGGACTGGGCGCGCAACGCCGGCAGGATCGAGGCCGAGGCCAGGCTCGACGGGATCTACGTCATCCGCACCAGCCTCGGCGCGGAGGCCATGGGGACGGAGGCGGCGGTCGACGCCTACAAGTCGCTCGCGGGCGTGGAGCGCGCGTTCCGGAACGCGAAGACCGACCTGCGGATCCGTCCCGTGCACGTGTACTCCGAGGACCATGTCCGGGCCCACGTGTTCCTCTGCATGCTCGCCTGCCACCTGGAATGGCACATGCGCCGCCGCCTCGCGCCGATCCTCTTCGAGGACGACGACCGCGGGGCGGCGCGGGCGCGGCGGAACTCGCCGGTGGAGCCCGCGAGGGTCTCGGAGAGCGCCAGGGCCAAGGCGGCGCGCAGGCGCACGCCCGACGGGCTTCCGGTCCACAGCCTGCGCACGCTGCTCGCCGACCTCGGCACGCTGACGCTGAACGAGGTGACGCTGCCGGGCGCTCCGGACCACGCCTTCCCGCTTCTCGCCACGCCGACGGAGCCGCAGCGCCGGGCCTTCGAACTTCTGGACATCGACCCCGCCCGAGGGATGTTGCCATGTAAGTGACAGGTTCAAAACCCCGGAATCCGCCTCCGGGTCCTTGAATCGTTGGGGATTCCCGTTTGAACCCTAAATGAAGTTCCGCATAAGGGCCCTCCCGGCCCCGGATTCGCCCGTCGACCTGTGCGCGGTCACGGCGCCGAACCGTGACGCGCGCCGGCTGCTGTTCCGTGCCTGTCGATCCGTCTCGGTCCCCGCCCGGTATCGTCCTCTCCTGCTTCCCTGTCCTGCCCGGCAGAAGGACGGTCCTGCCGAAAGGACAGGGCCGCACGCATTCCGCGCGCGGCAATGCGGTCATGGCAGGTGCAGTCGTCCGATTCGCGCCATCGGGCGCGGCACGGCTTCCCCGGCCGAGCAAACGCGATCAGGCGTGCGCCTCGGCGGCGTCCTGCAGCCGGAGCTGCACGGACTGCCGGCCGCCCCAGTGATCGACCTCGATGTGACCGGCCAGATGAAAGCGCTGCCCCCTTTTCCCGGCGAGCGCGGAACCCAGAGGTCCCGAGAACGCGTTGAACGCGATCGCGTCGACGCGCGCTCCGAGCCCGTCGCCGAAGGTGAGCTTGAGATGTCCGTTTCCGACCTGCCGGGCGTGGTGAATCACGACGTCCGGAAAGGCGAATCTCGGTGCTCGCGCACCCTGCCCGAACGGACCCGCCCTCTCGATCTCCTCGACGAGGTCGACTGTCGCCGCTGCTGGCATGAGCGCCGAGTCAATTCGGAGATCCCTCGCGCTGTCGATGGCAGACCCCTGGCGGGCCACGTGTTCCGCGAGACGCTCCATCGCGTCCGGGAGCTTGTTCCGGTCGATCGTGAATCCCGCTGCCATCCTGTGGCCGCCGCCCCTCACGAGCAGCCCGTCCGCCTGCAGGCGCTGTACTGCGTGGCCGAGATCGACACCCGCTATTGAACGGCCCGAGCCCTTGCCGAACTGCCCGTCGAACCCGATGACGACCGCCGGGCGTCGTGCCGTTTCCTTGAGGCGGGCCGCGACGATCCCGACCACGCCTGGATGCCAGTTGTCGCCTGCCGCCCAGATCAGGGGTCCGTCAAGGCCCCGTTCGCATGCTTGGGCAAAGGCCGCATCGCGCACCTGCATCTCGATCTCGCGGCGCTCGCGGTTCAGCTGCTCGAGACGGTCCGCCAGCGCCCGGGCTTCGTCGGGGTCGCGTGCCGACAGGCACCGTGCTCCAAGATCGGCGCGTCCGACGCGGCCACCGGCATTGACGCACGGCCCTATGACGTAGCCAAGATGGTAGGCGACTGGCGGCGTGGTCAGTCGCGCCACGTCCGCGAGCGCGGCGAGCCCAGGCCTCCTGCGCGCGCGCATCACATGCAGGCCCTGGCGGACGATCGCCCTGTTGACGCCGTGAAGCGGGACAACGTCAGCGACCGTGGCCAGCGCGACGAGGTCGAGCATCTCCATGAGATCCGGCCCGTCGCGTCCACTGTCCCGGAGCTGCCGGTTCGCCTCGACAAGGACGATGAACGTGACCGCGGCGGCGCAAAGGTGCGTGAAGTCGCCGCTTTCGTCCTGACGGCTCGGGTTCACGACCCCGAAAGCGTCCGGCAGGGTCTCGGCCGCGAGATGATGGTCCATGATCAGGACGTCCGTTCCCCGCGCCGCCGAGACCGCATCCAGCGAATGGGTGCCGCAATCGACGCACACGATGAGATCGTGGGCTTCAGCGAGCTTGCGCATGGCCGGCGGGTTTGGCCCGTAGCCCTCGGTGATACGGTCGGGCACGTAAAGGGTCGCGCCGTGTCCCTGCTGCCCGAGCCAGTCGAGGAGGAGCGCCGCGGCCGCGCCGCCGTCCACGTCATAGTCGGCGAACACGGCGACGCGTTCCTTGTCGGCCATGGCGCGGATCAGCCGCGCGGCAACGATGTCGGCGTCGCGGAAGCTCCGGGGATCGGGAAGGAGGTCGCGGAGCCTGGGATCAAGGAACTGCCCCACGTCCCCGGCCGGGACGCCCCGGTCCGCGAGGATGCGGCAGAGGGCGGCAGGCAGCCCTGTATCCTGCTCAAGCGCGTCCGCCATGCGGAGCGCGTCACCGTCCGGGCCGACCCATCGCCTGCCGGTCA
This sequence comes from Paracoccaceae bacterium, assembly GCA_965221845.1. GTDB lineage: Bacteria > Pseudomonadota > Alphaproteobacteria > Rhodobacterales > Rhodobacteraceae > JAJEFO01. The sequence goes on along the minus strand of OZ244919.1, from coordinate 1,338,241 downwards.
GGGACTCCGCGACATCGAGAAAGGCTGGATTCCGGGAGGGGGCGGTACGGTTTCCGGACAAGGCCTTTCCGGGCAAGGCGGGGCTGGAGACGGATGTCCGACCGGGCATGAGAATGGATGCCGGCGCCTGCGCCGTCATTCTCCTGCTGGGTGGCGATATGTCATCCGCCGCATCGAACCAGTCTTCGAGCGCATGAGAATCGTCTCGGCGGTCAGCCAGCCCGGCTCGCGCCTGATCCCGGGCAGCATCGAGCCGTCCGTGACGCCCGTTGCCGCGAAGATCACGTCACCCTGGATCAGGTCGTCCCTCGAGTACACGCGGTCGAGATCCTCGATGCCGACCTTCCTGGCGCGCTCCCTCTCCGAATCGTTCCGAAACTGCAGCCTGCCGAGAATCTGTCCGCCCAGGCATTTCAGCGCGGCGGCGGCCAGGACGCCCTCCGGCGCGCCGCCCGCGCCCATGTACATGTCAATGCCGGTGTCCGGCTCGGCGCAATGGATCACGGCGGCGACGTCCCCGTCCGTTATCAGGCGCACGGCGGCTCCCGTGGTCCGGATGTCCGCGATCATGTCTTCGTGCCGGGGACGTTCCAGGACGCAGACCGTTATGTCCCCGGCGGAACAGCCCCTTGCAGCGGCAATTGCCGTTACGCGTTCGGACGGACTCATGTCCATGCTGACGACGCCGTCCGGCATGCCCGGGCCGACCGCGAGCTTTTCCATGTAGGTGTCCGGGGCGTTGAGCATTGTTCCGCGCGGACCCATCGCGATCACAGTCAGGGCGTTCGGCATGTCCTTTGCCGTGAGCGTCGTGCCTTCGAGCGGATCGAGCGCGATGTCCACCTCGGGGCCTGTGCCGGTGCCGACACTCTCGCCGATGTACAGCATCGGCGCCTCGTCGCGCTCGCCTTCGCCGATGACCACCACGCCCCGGATCTCGAGCTGGTTGAGCTGCGTCCGCATCGCCTCGACCGCTGCCTGGTCGGCGGCCCTTTCGCTGCCGCGCCCGATCTGGCGCGCGGAAGCCAGCGCGGCCGCCTCGCTCACGCGGGCAAGTCCCAAGGACAGCATCCTGTCATGGAACTCGGGCACTTCCTGCATCCGGCTTTCCTCGCGGCAACCTGCGCTTGCCTAGCCGCGCGCCGTCATCCCGGCAAGGGCATTCGACGCGGCCGCTGGCGACGCGTATTGGTTCGGTTGCGCCAGGTCCGGCGGCGGACGCGAGACCCGGGCTCGCCGCCAGGCGCACGCTGCGCGCATTCGCTCTTCCTTGCCGCGTGGCGTCCCGCTATAGAGCGCACGCTTGGCGAGGAGGCGCCCGTGGCAAACGTGGTCGTTGTAGGCACGCAGTGGGGCGACGAGGGCAAGGGCAAGATCGTCGACTGGCTGAGCGAGCGCGCAGACGTGATCTGCCGGTTTCAGGGCGGGCACAATGCAGGCCATACGCTGGTCGTCGACGGCGCGGTCTACAAGCTTCACGCGCTTCCGTCCGGCGTCGTGCGGGGCGGAAAGCTTTCGGTCATCGGAAACGGCGTCGTCCTTGATCCGTGGCATCTGGCCGACGAGATCGAGACTGTCCGCCGGCAGGGAATCGAGATCGGCCCCGACACCTTGATGATAGCGGAAAACGCCCCCCTGATCCTGCCGCTTCACGGCGAGCTGGACCGGGCGCGCGAGAGGCAGAACCGCGTCGCAAGGATAGGGACGACCGGACGCGGCATCGGTCCGGCGTACGAGGACAAGGTCGGGAGACGCGCGGTGCGCGTGGCCGACCTGGCCGATGCGGCGACGCTGGAGAAGCGCGTGGACCGCCTGCTGGCGCATCACGACGCGCTGAGACGCGGCCTCGGGCTCGACCCGGTCGATCGCGATGCGCTTCTCGGCGGCCTGCGCGAGATCGCCCCGAAGGTGCTCCAGTACGCGGCACCCGTCTGGAAGGTCCTGAATGATCGCCGGAAGCGGGGAGACCGGATCCTGTTCGAGGGGGCGCAGGGCGCGCTTCTGGACATCGATTTCGGAACCTATCCTTTCGTGACTTCCTCGAACGTCGTCGCCGGGCAGGCGGCGACGGGAACGGGGATCGGGCCCGGCTCGGTGGACTTTGTCTTGGGAATCGCAAAGGCATACACGACCCGGGTCGGCGAGGGCCCGTTTCCCACGGAGATCCAGAATGCGGACGGTCGGCGTCTCGGGGAACGCGGCCGCGAGTTCGGCACCACGACCGGCCGGAAGCGTCGCTGCGGGTGGTTTGACGCGGCGCTTGTCCGGCAGGCCTGCGCGACGTCCGGCGTTTCCGGCATTTCGCTGACGAAGCTCGACGTGCTGGACGGCTTCAGGCAGCTGAAGATCTGCAAGGGCTACGAGCTTGACGGCGAATTCCTCGATCATCTTCCGACCGCGGCGGACAGGCAGGCGAGGGTGACGCCTGTCTACGAGGCCGCGGAGGGATGGCCTGACTCGACGGCCGGCGCGCGCAGCTGGGCCGACCTGCCCGGTTCGGCCGTGAAGTACGTGCGGCGGATCGAGGAGCTGATCGAATGTCCCGTCGCGCTGCTGTCGACAAGCCCCGAGCGGGACGACACGATCCTCGTGACCGACCCTTTCGCCGACTGACGTGGAAGCGCTGATGGCATCGTCATGGAAGGCGCGGAGACGGTGGTCCCTGGCGATCCTGCTTCTCGGCTTGCCGGCCTACATTGTCGTCGCGGCAACGGTCGTCGGCGCCCTGGACCGCCCGCCGGCCTTGGCGGAGCTCCTGATCTACCTGGCCCTGGGCATCCTGTGGGTCCTGCCCTTTCGCGCCGTGTTCCGGGGCATCGGAAAGGCGGATCCGGGCGCCGGCAGGGACGGGGACCGTTCAGGGTGAGATGAACCGCGCACCGCTGTTCCGGCTGCCGTCGCGCTGGCCGCGGCCCGGAATCCTGCCGCGCCGCCCGCGTTCAGGCGGCAAGGATCGCCAGCGCCCTGCGCAGGTCGATCGCCCCGTCATAGAGTGCGCGTCCCGAGATCGCTCCGGCAATGACCCCCGTGTCGCGGAGGCGGATGAGGTCGTGCTCGGAAGAGACGCCCCCGCTTGCAATGACCGGGACCCCCACCTTGCGGGCCAGCGCCGCGGTCGCGTCGACGTTGGGCCCGCCCATTGCCCCGTCCCGGTCGATGTCGGTGTGGATGACGGCGGCGATTCCGGCATCCTCGCAGGCTCCTGCGAGATCCGTTGCCGTCATTTCGGTCGTCTTCGCCCAGCCGCGTGTCGCGACATGTCCGTCGCGGGCGTCGATGCCGACCGCAATCCTGCCCGGGAACGTCCGCGCCGCCTCGCGGACGAAATCAGGGTTCTCGGCGGCGACCGTCCCGAGCACGACCCGGGCGACCCCTTTCGCGAGCCAGTCCTCGATCGTCGCCATGTCGCGAATGCCGCCGCCAAGCTGGGCGGGTATGGAGACGGCGCGAAGGATTGATTCGACGGCAGGCGCGTTGACCGGATGTCCGGCAAACGCGCCGTTCAGGTCGACGAGATGAAGCCATTCGGCGCCTGCCGCCTCGAATGCCGCGGCCTGCGCGCCCGGGTCGTCACTGAATACCGTGGCGTTGCTCATGTCACCCTTGAGCAGCCTGACGCAGAGCCCGTCCTTGAGGTCTATTGCGGGGTAGAGGATCATGATGGCGCTCCGGTCTCGTCGCGCCCTCTTGCCCGGCGCGGGACGGCCGGGCAAGCTCCGCCGGAGTCGTGGCCGCCTTCGGCGGCGCGACGGGCGCCGCGGATTTCAAGGATCGACGCGATGCTGCGCTGCAGGGATCCGGCCCTGCCGCCGATGCCGGCGTGGTGCTGCCGGAGAGATTTGAACTCTCGACCTCTCCCTTACCAAGGGAGTGCTCTGCCCCTGAGCTACGGCAGCGCCGGGCGGCGAACGGACGTGTGGATAGTGACAATCGCCATGTCGCGCAAGCCCGATCTGGACGGCCGTTCGCGGCTCGGATAGGCTGCCAGCATGGGCGCAAGGACACATGCAGGAAGCGAACGCGGACGAGCCGAGGCCCGGCAGGACCGCCTGAAGGCGGCGCTCAGGGCAAATCTGAAGAAGCGCAAGGCCCAGGCGCGGGTGCGGAAGGACGGGGGCAAGGGCCGGGCAGAACAATGGACTCCATAGTCGTTACGGGAGGCCTGAGGCTGAACGGCCGGATTCCGATCGCTGGAGCGAAGAACTCGTGCCTGGCCCTGATGCCGGCGACATTGCTGACCGAAGAGCCTCTTGTCCTCATGAACGCGCCGCGCCTGTCGGACATCGATGCGATGGGCCGGCTTCTACGATCGCTGGGAGTGCGTGTCGAGGTCTCCGAGGACGGCAAGGTCATCACCTTGTCCTCGGACGGGGCGGTCTCCACGACCGCCGCGTACGACATCGTGCGCAAGATGCGCGCGTCGAACCTGGTGCTGGGGCCGCTTCTTGCGCGGGAGGGCCAGGCGACGGTTTCGCTGCCGGGCGGGTGCGCGATCGGCGCGCGCCCGATGGATGTCCACGTCGCCGCGCTGGAGGCGCTGGGTGCGAACATCGAGCTGAAGGACGGGTACCTGCACGCAACCGCGCCGAAAGGGCTGAAGGGCGCGAACGTGACGCTCGCGATCGCAAGCGTGGGCGCAACCGAGAACGTCCTGATGGCCGCGACGCTGGCGAAGGGCGCGACGGTCATCGAGAACGCGGCACGCGAGCCCGAGATCGTCGACCTGGCCGAATGCCTTGCGGCGATGGGCGCGCGGATCGAGGGCGCGGGCACGTCGACCATCGCGATCGAGGGGGCAGGCCAGCTTGGAGGCGCCACGCACGAGGTGATCGCCGACCGGATCGAGCTCGGAACCTACATGATGGCGCCGGCGATCTGCGGCGGCGAGGTGGAGTGCCTCGGCGGGCGGATGGATCTCGTCCGGGCCATTGCGGAACGGCTTGGGCAGGCCGGCGTGTCCGTCGAGGAGACGGGGCGGGGGGTCAAGGTTGCGCGCGGCGACGGCCGCATCCGCCCGATCGACGTCAGGACAGAGACGTATCCGGGGTTTCCGACCGACCTGCAGGCGCAGATGATGGCCCTGCTTTGCACTGCGGACGGCGTGAGCAGTCTCGAGGAGACGATCTTCGAAAACCGGTTCATGCATGCGCCGGAACTGACTCGAATGGGGGCCGACATTGACGTGCGGGGCGGAACCGCGACTGTCACGGGCGTTGAGCGCCTCAGGGGCGCGCCCGTCATGGCGACGGATCTTCGCGCGTCGGTGTCCCTGATCCTGGCGGGCCTCGGCGCCGAAGGCGAGACCGTGGTCAGCCGCGTCTACCATCTTGACCGGGGCTACGAGCGCGTGGAGGAGAAGCTGGGCTCGGTGGGCGCCAGGATCGAGAGGATCAGGAATTGATGGCGAAGGGCGCGAGAGTGCGGGAAGGTTCGGAGCGCTCGCTGAAGCTGCGTGCGGATGACGCCGAGGACCTGCAGGTCGTTTCGGCGCTTGCTCAGGACGCGATACTGCCGGCGAGCGAGATGGCATGGGACCGCAGGAGGCGGCGATTTGCCTGCCTGATCAATCGCTTCCGGTGGGAGGCGGCGGGGGAGGACGGGCAGCCGGAGCGCGTGCAGGCGGTTCTCGCGGTGGAGGACGTGGTCGGGGTCAGGCGCCAGGCGCCGGTGCCGGGCGCATCGCGGGACGTCGTGCTGTCCTTGCTGATGCTCGGGTTCGAGCCTGATGCGGACGGGACAGGTCGCGTGGTGCTGACGTTTGCAGGTGACGCGGCTGTTGAAGTCGAGGTCGAGGCGCTCAACGTCACCTTGCAGGACGTCACGTGCGCTTACGAAGCGTCCACGCGACGGACGCCCCGGCACCCGGAGTGACGCTGGACCCGGGCCGGAATGCCCCGGCGCGCAGCCATGGGTCGGAAGAGGTCGTCAATGGCGCATTTTCTTGACACGACGGATCCGGAGTTCGAGAGCAGGTTTCGCGCGCTCGTGTCCTTGAGACGCGAGGACGCGCCGGAAGTGAGCCAGGCGGTTGCGAAGATCATCGCCGACGTGCGCGCGCGCGGCGACGTGGCCCTGGCGGAGCTCACCGCAAGACATGACCACCTTGAGCTGACGCCGGAAGAGTTCACCGTTTCCGAAGAAGAGGTCGAACGCGCGATCTCAGGGATCGGTTCGCGCGAGCGCGAGGCGCTGCAGCTCGCCGCGTCGCGCATCCGTGCGTATCACGAGCGGCAGCGGCCGGACGACGCGCTCTGGACCGACGAGGTCGGCGCCACGCTCGGCTGGCGCTGGACGCCCGTGAAGTCGGCGGGACTCTATGTGCCGGGCGGACAGGCGAGCTATCCGTCATCGGTCCTGATGAACGCCATTCCTGCGCAGGTTGCCGGAGTCGAGCGCCTCGTCATGACGGTGCCGGCGCCGCACGGCGAGATCAGCCCGCTGGTCCTTCTGGCCGCAAGGCTTTCCGGCATCGGCACGGTTCACAGGCTGGGCGGTGCCCAGGCGGTTGCCGCCCTTGCCTACGGGACGGAAACCGTCGTGCCGGTCGACAAGATCACGGGCCCCGGCAACGCCTACGTTGCCGCGGCAAAGCGGCAGGTGTTCGGGCAGGTCGGAATCGACATGATCGCAGGCCCTTCCGAAATCCTGGTCATTGCCGACAAGTCAGGCGACCCGGACTGGATCGCGCTCGACCTGCTGAGCCAGGCGGAGCATGACGAAAGCGCGCAGGCCATGCTTGTCACGACCGATCCGACACTGGCCGAGCTCGTGGCCGTCTCGATCGAGGAAAACCTGAAGTCGCTCGACAGGCGTGACATCGCGGCCGCGAGCTGGGAACGGAACGGTGCCGTCATCCTGGTGCGGGATCTGGGCGAAGCGGCGGCTCTGGCGGATGACATGGCTCCGGAGCATCTGGAGCTCTGCGTCAGCGACCCCGGGTCACTGGTCCCGAACATAAGGAACGCGGGAGCGATCTTCCTGGGCGCTTGGACGCCCGAGGCGGTCGGCGACTACGTGGGGGGGCCGAACCATGTCCTGCCGACCGGGCGCACGACACGGTTTTCGTCCGGTCTCACGGTGCTCGATTTCATGAAACGCACGACGCTGGCGCAGATGACCCCCGATGCGCTTCGGAAAATTGGTCCTGCGGCAGTTGCGCTTGCGGAAAGCGAGCGGCTTCAGGCGCACGGGCTGAGCGTCCGCATCAGGCTCGACCAACTGAACGGATAGCGCTGGAGCCGCACGGGATTCCGAACCCGCCGACCTTTCGGCGTTCCGCGCCCGTACAGGCAATTCCGCTTCCGCCTGAGCAACTGGACCGCCAGCGGGTCGGCATGCGCATGTGGGAGGGAGCGACGGCTGTCGCATATCGCGGACCGAGCTTTGGGCCAGTGTGTGTCCCCGAAAGGAGATCGTCGCGCCGAACGGCCTCGAGGGCAGGGGCTGCCATGACGCGTCCGGATCGTTTCAGGAGGGGTGCGCCCGGACGCATGGCCGGGGGGGGGGGGGTCAGCCGAGCGTGATCAGGCCGGTCAGGAGCGCGCCGAGCGCGATCACGGAGCCGACCGTCCAGCGCAGCTGGCCCAGCTGGCCCCTGGCGATCTCGGCGCGGCCGTCCGCGATCTCGCGGCGAAGCGCCTCGCCCTGCTTCTCGACCTTCGCCTCGAGCGTCTCCTTGACGCCGTCGATCTTGGCGTCCAGGGCCGCGACGTCGGCCTTCGTCGCGGCGCCGAGCTTGTCGATGCCGGCCTTCGTCGCGGCGCCGAGCTTGTCGATGTCGGCCTTCGTCGCGGTCCTGAGCGTCTCGATGTCGGCCTTTGTCGCGACCCCGCCGGTGACGCCGGCATGGATCGAGAGCGTGATGGCCTCGGCCTGCGTCTGCTCGAAGCCCGCGGCGCGAAGGCGCTGGACCTCGGCGATGGTGTTGAAGGCGGCTTCCGCCATGGCGTCCTCCCGGCCGGCGTGCGCGCGGCACTGCGCAGGATGATAGCCTGCCTTGCGGGCAGGCTCCAGACCCGTCGAAAGCGGGGCAGGGCGATTTTATTGTCCGTCCAGTGACCGGCGCGCCGTGATTCCGGGGCCGGCGATTCCGTTCCTGACGTTGCAGCGTGCCGGCCATGGCGGCTCTTCCGACGCCGGAGTCGTCCGTCGACCTGCGCGCGGTCACGGTGCGCCCGACCCGCGGCGGGCACCGGCTCCGGGACCGCCTGGCCGCGGAGCGCCGCTGCCTGCGGTTCCACGGCATCGTCGGCAAGGGCCTGCTGCCCGGGCCGCGCTGCACGGGGGGACCCGGCCGGCAGCCGGGCGCGTCCAGGCCGGCCGCGCGGGACCGCTGGACCGGGCGGTCGCCGGACCGGCGGTTCCGGCGCCTGCACCCGGCCTGCAGCAACGCCCGCTTCGTCATCCCGCGCCCCGGCCTGCGCCGGCTGTCCGCCGACGTCGAGGCCGCGCACGGCTGCCCCGGCCCTGCTTGCGGAGACGTTCGTCGACGTCCCGCGGTTCACGGGCGCCGGCTGCCGCGCGTCGAACCGGCGCTCGCCGGGGCTGACGCGCGGCTTCGCGCGCGGGTCCGGCGGCGCCGCGCGCTTCCGCCGTCACGGCCGGCCCGGGGAGATCTTCATGCATGCACTTGCTGACGCCGCCGCCGAGGCGACGGGCCGGGAGGACATCCCGGACGCCAGGCCGACCATGTCGTCACCGCGGCAGGGACAGCCAGACGACCGTCCGCGACGGTCCCGGGGCGACCGGCTTCACCGGCGCGCCCTGGCACGAGACCGTCGACAAGGGGCCACGGACGCCCCGGGCGCCGCCGCTGCGCGGCGGTCGATCTGTCCGGGGCTCAACGGGACGGCTGGTCCGCGCTTCACGGGCGCCGCCAGGCCATCCGCGTCGCGCGCGGGCGCGAGGTCCTCAAGACCGGCGGGCGCAGCCGCGAGGCGGCCTGGCGCCCGCCTCGCCTCCGCGAACCGCCGGTCCCGTTCCGCCCCGGCGGCAGGATCGCCTTCACCGCGTCCGACGCGCATTCAAGGGAATGCCACATGTCGAGCACGAAGGCGGCCTTCCGGCCCCCGAAGAGCTCCTCGCAGGCGTTCGGGATCCAGTCCGCCCCGTCGGAGACGACGACGGGCCCGCCCGCGTCGTGCAGGCCCCGCCGCGCCGCCGCCCGGCGAGGCGTCCCGGAGCGCCCGCCCGCCGCCGTCCGGGTCCGGAACCCCCGAGCCCGGGCCCGCCGCCAGCCGCGGCGGCAGCGGACCGAACTCCGACGGGACCGCCCCGGCAGCGCCTCCGGCGTGCCGTCCCCCGCGACGTCGCGGCTGCGCATCTCGCCCCCCTCGATCCAGCATCGCGTGTGGCCGCCCGCGTGCCTGCGGACCAGCGGCGGATGCGCCGCCGCCTCGTCCCCAGGAAGGCCCTCCGGACAATCCGCCGCGTCCGGATGGCGGCGCCCCTTGTTCCCTGCGTCCCTTGCCATGGCTCTCGCTCCTGTATCTTGCCTCAACGCGCGCCGCCGGCCGGCTTGCCCTGCACTTGCACGGCACGCCGCATGGATGGCGTAAAAGAACCGCCGGAGTCAAAATCTGAACTACACCCGAAAGCGGGGCGTGTCCGGATCCTTCCAGGCATTTCCAAATCCGGCCTTGAATGTCAGCGGCATGCATCATGCCGTTCGTTATTTGTTCTTGACTCAAAGTCTCCTGAAACTCCTGATGCGATTGCTCTGGCCTGTTTGCTGTTGAAAAAGCCGGCGCTTGCCGTATCTCGGCCACGATGTCACGGATCGTTCACATAGAGATCGATGACAGCGCGCTTCCGCCTCCAACGCCGGAGATCGAGAAGGAGCGTCGCGTGGCGATCTTCGATCTGCTGGAGGAAAACTCGTTCGCGATCACGGCGACGGACGCGCGCGAGGCGCCGGCGGGCCCCTATCGGCTTCAGCTTTCCATCTACGACAGGCTTCTCGTCTTCGACGTTCGCACGGAATCGAACAGGCCTGCCGCAGAGTTCCGCCTTTCGCTGGGACCGTTTCGTCAGGTCGTGAAGGACTACTACCAGATCTGCGAGAGCTATTTCGATGCGGTGAAGCGCCTTCCTCCGGGCCGGATCGAGGCCATCGACATGGCAAGACGCGGGATCCACAACGAGGGTGCCCGAATTCTCGAGGAGCGCCTTGACGGCAAGGTCGAGCTTGACGTCGACACGGCGCGCCGCCTGTTCACCCTGATCTGCGTCCTCCATTTCGGAGCCTGACCCGGTGGCGGACCATCCCGGCTCGGTCCTGTTCTGCTGCGATCACAATGCGGTTCGCTCGCCCATGGCCGAGGGAATGATGAAGAAGTTCTACGGCCAGGCGATCTACGTGCAGTCCGCGGGCGTCCACAACGACATGGAGATTGACGGGTTCTCGATCGCGGCATGCGAGGAAATCGGCATCGAGCTTGCCCGCCATCGCTCGCGGAGCTTCGACGAAATGCAGGAGTGGGGCGACGACCTTGCAGCATTCGACCTTGTCGTCGCACTGAGTCCGGCCTCGCAGAGAAGGGCTCTGGAGCTGACCCGCTACTTTCATCTCGAGGTCGAGTACTGGCCCGTGCTGGATCCCACCGGGCTGGGCGAGACGAGGGACGAGAAGCTCAAGGGCTATCGCGAGGCGCGCGATCAGATCAGGACGCGGATTCTCGAGCGCTTCGGCCCGCCTGCGGGCACGGCCGCATGACAGTTGCTGTTCAGGTGCTGATGCGAATTGGGGCTTGATTCGCGCCCGGCCACCACACATAGTCGCCGCGCCTGACGATCAGGCAGCCAGGACAGGAGGAAGCATGGCCAAGGAGGAACTGCTCGAATTTCCCGGTGTCGTCAAGGAGCTTCTGCCCAACGCGACTTTCCGGGTCGAGCTTGAGAATGGCCATGAGATCATCGCGCATACGGCGGGCAAGATGCGCAAGAACCGAATCCGGGTTCTTGCAGGCGACCGGGTGCAGGTGGAAATGACGCCTTACGACCTGTCGAAGGGCCGGATCAACTATCGTTTCAAGTGAGTGCCTCGCGCCCACGTCTCGTTCTCGGGTCGGCTTCGCCCAGACGGCTTGCATTGCTCGCCCAGCTTGGCGTCACGCCGCAGGACGTGCGCCCCGCGGACGTTGACGAGATCCCGAGAGCGGGAGAACTGCCGCGTGCCTATTGCCTGCGCGTGACGGAGGAAAAAGCGGAGTCTGTCACCCGGCTGGACGGCGAGGTCGTGCTGGCGGCCGATACCGTCGTGGCGGTCGGAAGACGCATCCTTGGCAAGCCGCTGGACCGCTGCGAGGCAGAGCGCTTCCTGCGCTTGCTTTCCGGCCGGCGTCACAAGGTTCACACCGCGGTCGCCGTCCTGTCCGACGACGGCCTGGCGATGCGCGATGTCGTCAGCACGGTGAGGATGCAGCGTTTGTGCGGGAGCGAACTTGCAGGGTATCTTGACACCGGGGACTGGCGGGGGAAGGCGGGCGCCTACGCGATACAAGGCCCTGCGGGCGCGTTCATTCCGTGGATCGCGGGATCTTACAGCGCGATCATGGGATTGCCGGTTCACGAGACGTCAAGATTGCTGGCGGCGTCCGGAATCCCGGTATTGAAGCGGTCGTGAAGGGCAGCGTCATTGCAATGGACCGGATCGCTGGCCGCCAGGCGGCGGCCAGGATGGTTGACGGGGAACTGGACGACCTTCTGGTTGACCCGCCGCCCGGCCGAATCCGGCCGGGTGCCGTCTATCGCGCGAAGGCGGGGCGACCCATGAAGGGGCAGGGGGGCATGATTCTCGAGACGCCCGACGGGTCGTTGTTTCTCCGGCAGGCAAGGGGAGTTGCGCAGGGAGAAACCGTGCTCGCTCAGGTTACGGCCTTTGCCGAGCGCGAAAAGGCCCCTCCTGCGACGCTCAGGGTTCTCTTCAAGGGCCGTCATGCGATTCTGACTCCGGGCGTGCCGGGGCGAAACGTCTCGAGGGCGATCATTGATGGCGGGCGCAGGGCGGCGCTTCGAGAGTTTCTTGACGGAGTCGAGCTTGCGAAAGGCACCGGCCTTGTCCTGCGAACCGCGGCCGATGCGGCCGACGACGCGGACATGCTGAAGGAGATCTCCTGTCTGGCTGATATCGCCGCAAGTGTCTTGAGCATGTCCCGTTCCGGCAAGCCTGCGCGGCTTCTCGACGGTCCCTCGGCACGGGAATTGGCGCTTCGGGACTGGCCGCGGCCAGACGTCCTTGACGGCCTGACGGGAAGCTTTGCGCGGCTCGGCGTGGACGAGATGATCGATGCGGCGCGGCCTTCGCAGGTCGTGCTGGGCGAGGGCTCCCTAGTCGTCGAGCCCACCCGCGCCCTCGTCGCGGTGGACGTGAATTCCGGCGGTAACGGTTCGGCCGCGGCGGGGCTCAGAGCGAATCTCGCGGCCCTTCGCGCCCTGCCGCGCGCGCTTCGGCTGCGCGGCCTGGGCGGTCAGGTCGTGATCGACCCTGCTCCGCTGGCACGGCGCGACCGTCGCCGCGTCGAAGACGCGGCCAGATCGGCCTTTCGCGCCTGTCCGGTTGACACGACGCTTGTTGGATGGACGCCTCTCGGCCATCTGGAGTGCCTGCGCAAGCGCGAGCGCCTTCCCTTGAGCGAGGCCATGGCGTGAGCTGCCCCATCTGCCGGAAAACCCCCGAGACTGGGCATGCCCCGTTCTGCTCGAAGCGTTGCGCGGACCTGGATCTGTGGCGCTGGCTCAGCGGCTCCTATTCCGTTCCCTGCGACGAGGACCTGCCGGAAGGGTTCGAGGGCGTCGGCCTTCCCCGGGACGGGGAGGCACGGCAGTAGATTCCGGGCGCGACGCACTGGACAGGCGCCGGCGCAGGCCCTAGAAGGCACCGACCTGACCGAGCGTCAGGCGCCGCATCCGTGCCCGGGTAGCTCAGGGGTAGAGCAGTGGACTGAAAATCCTCGTGTCGGTGGTTCGATTCCGCCCCCGGGCACCAAGCTTCGCGCATTGCCGGGAATTCCCGAACGGCGCCCAAAGAGCATTATGGTGCAAACATGGCTTTCAGGTCAGCCCCTAAGCTCGACTTTGTTCATTTATGCGGCATAGCATAGCGTCTCGATCATGCGTTTCACTTTGCCTGTTGGCACCGTGGGCAGGTCGTTTTCGTCTGCGAGACCGCAGACGAGGCTTCTGGCGGTCTCGGGCGGTGGAATTTCCTGTCGCTCCGGGTTTGGCGGGGAGCGTTGGAAAATGCAGTCGAGCCAGATCTCGGTGCGGACGGCGGCGATGGCGTCGGAGAAGGTGAAGAGGGTCTTTTCATACCATGCGGCCTTGAAGGGATGCGGGCTTCTGGCGAGGATGCCGCCGGCCCACAGGCAGACGAGGCTGTAGAGGCCGAGCAGGGCAGGAGTGGTTCTTTCGATGGCGAGGTCGGACCATTGGCGCTGGGTTTCCACGCCGAGATGGGCGCGGGCTTCCTGGAATGTGACCTCGATCTGCCAGCGGCGCACGAAGATGCTGATGATCTTCTCGGGTTCGATGCCGGGGTCGGTGCTGAAGAAGGCCTGCGGCTCGCGCTCGCCGTCCGGGTCCCTGACCAGCACCCGGCGGATGGATTTGGGCGGCGTGCCGGAGCGGTGCCAGAGCGCTGTTCCGGAGAGGATCTCGAGTGTCCTGTTTTTCTTGCCCCCGTACCAGTTCCCGACCGCGGTCGGGGTCCAGGCGGCGTCGGGGTCGTCGAGGCGCGTGCGGAGCTTGGGCAAAGGCTTTCCCTTGATTGGCGGCCGCCCCTTGTCGCCGGTCTTGCGCGGCTCCGGCGGCGCGAACAGGCTGGCATCGAGCCGCAGCCGGCTGATCAGCGTTGCCTTGCCGCTGACGGCGTGGGCGAGTTCATGGGTTCCGAAGCTGCTGTCGCCGACGAGGATTGCGGAGCGGTCCGGCAGCCATCTGAGGATCAGCAGCATGGCCTGGCGCGCTCGTTCGGTCAGCGGCTTGTGCCGAAGTCCCTGTCTTTCCGCCCGCCTTTCCGACGGCGCCGGCAGCGTCAGGAACGGCAGGGCCTTGATTCCGGGCAGCCAGGGCAGCGGCGTCAGCAGCATGAAGCTGAGCCGGCGCAGACCGCTGACCTTGACGAAGTGACCGCGGCTGGAGCGGACGGGGTCGCGGCAGATGCCGCGTGCGCTGATGCGCGGGCCCCATCGCCGCTCGATGGTGTCGTCGAGTCCGATGATGACCGGCCCGTCCCTGTCGAGCAGTTGCCCGGTCAGGAGCAGGATCAGCCGCCGGGAGACCTTGCGCGGGGTCCAGCGGGCGCGGTTGAGGACCTGGTGATGGCAGCCGAAGCTGGCGGCCATGGCCCGTCCGGTCATGCGCAGGCAGGACGTCACCGTTCGCTTTCCCGGTGCCGGCAGGGCGCCCATGACCAGGGTCAGGGCGAGAGTCCGGGTCGGAGCGGTGAAAAGCGCCCGGAAGGGCTCGAGCCAGAGCTTGAGGACGTCCGGGGCCGGATCGCCGCCGCCAGCCGGTCCGATGCCGCTCATGTCATGTCCGCCTCGGCGGCCATGACGGCGGCGAGCACCGCCAGCCGCTCGCCGGGCGGCATTGCCTTGTACATCCGGCCCCAGTTGGCAGCCTTGCGCCTGATGCGCTGGCGGTCGGTGAAGTTCCGCCCGGCGCAGCTGGCCCAGTGCACCCGGTCGGGCGCGAAGTTGAACCAGACGACCTCGGTGCGGACGACGCCGTGCGTCATCATCTGCATCTCCAGCCGCCGCCAGCCGGACAGCGCCTCGTCGTAGAGCGCCGAGGGATGTCCCGACGCCATCGCCCTGCAGGGGAGCGCCTTCAGCCGGTCCGGGAACGCCGCATGGTCGGCCTCGGACCAGTCGAAGCGGTAGCGCCGCCGCGAGCGGCGGGTGGCGCGCAGGCAGGGCGGATCGCAGCAGACCAGATGCCATGAGCCTGATCGGGAATTGCCCTTGGGGGCGATTCGTTCCAGGAGACGTCAGGGCATCAACATCTGGTGGCAAGGGGGCCGACAGGCGGCACCCCTTGCCGATCGAAAGGAGAGAGATGATCGGCTCAAGCACCCCCTCCGACGGGGAGACTGCCACGGTGCATGCGGCGCTGGAAGCGGGCGGCACGAGCTGGATCCTCGCGGCGGGCGATCCGGCGGACGCGTCGCGGACAGGCCTGCACAGGCTGGCGCCGCTCTGGACGCGGACGGCCTGCTGGCGAAGCTGGGGCAGGCGCGGGCGCGGGCCGCCGCCGTCTCCGGCGGCGACGTCCGCGTGATGCCGGTCTGCGAGGCAGGGTACGAGAGGTTCCGGCTGGCAGGACGGCTCGAGGGCGAGGACCTGGAGGTGGTGGTCTGCGACCCGGCGAGCCTCGAGGTGGTCCGGCGCAGGAAGAAGGCGAAGACGGACAGGATCGACGCGGGGAAGACGGTCCGCGCGCCCGTGGCCCGGGACGGCGGCGACCGGGACGCGATGTCGCCGGTGCGGGTGCCGACGGTCGCCGAGGAGGACGCGAAGCGTCTCCTGCGCAGGCGCGAGCGGCTCGTGAAGGAGCGGCTGCGGCTGGCGAGCGCGGTCGCGGGGCTTCTGCGGCTGCACGGCGTGCCGCCCGGGGATCCGGCGAAGGCGGGGTTCCGGGACCGGCTCGCCGGGACGGTGACGGGCTACGGCACGGCGCTGCCGCCGGGGCTCCTGGCGGAGGTGGCGGGCATCCCCGGCCGCCTGGAGCCGGGCGTGGCCGAGCTGCGGACGGTGGAGGCCGAGAAGGCGGCGGCGCGGGAGGCGCGTGACGTCCCCGAGGACGGTGGCGCGGAGGCCGCCGTGCCGGCGCATGCCCGCCACGCTGCGGTTCTGGTCCGGCTGCGGGGGATCGGGCCGAACGACGCGCTGCTGCCGGGCGCGGAGCTCCTGTACCGGGACCTGCGCAACCGGCGCGAGCTGGCGGGCATGGCCGGGCTGGCGCCGGTGCCGTGGGCGAGCGGCGCCGTGGACCATGACCAGGGCACCGGCAAGGCCGGCAGCCCGATGCTGCGAAAGCACCTCGTGCAGATGGCCTGGCGCTGGCTCCGCCACCAGCCGGACAGCGCGCTGTCGGGGTGGTTCCGCGGGTACGTCAGCGCCCGCGACGGGCGGTCGGGGAAGCGCGGGATCGTGGCGCTGGCGCGCAGGCTGCTCGTGGCGCCGGGCGGTTCGCCACGACAGGGCCGGTGCCCGAGGGCGCCGTCCTGTCGAAGGCACGGGAGGAAGGAAGACCGGAACACCCGGGCGGCCCGACGGGGCCCTCGGGGATCCCGGGCAGGGCGTGTGACCGTGTTGGAGCATGGTTCGCCGCGGCCTCAGGCAGCGGCACCGTCCGCACAGATGGGTCCCGCCCCCCGGAACGTCGCACCGCCCGAACCGGGCACCGTGGTCACGGGGCCGGCACACAGGCCGGCAGACCGAACCGGACAGCATCCATGTCTTGGGTCAAGCCCGGATCCGGCCTTTTCCGGGTGCCGGGACCGGGGTTTTCCACAGCCTGTCCACATTCCGGCGGCCGTCCGGGCAGGGGCAGGCGGCCCGGCCGCAAGGGCGCGGCCGGACGGCTGGTTCCCTTCGGGCCCCGGCGGGCCGCCGGGGGGCGCGGCCCGTCCGGGCGTCAGGCGGCGGCCGCCGACCTGTCCTCCCAGGTGCGCCGGTCGCGGAGCAGCGCATTCGCGGTGACGACGAGCTTCCGCATGACCGCGGTCACGGCGACCTTGTGGTGCCTGCCCCTTTCCCGGAGCCGGCCGTGCCTCTCCATCATGTCGGGATCGGACATGCAGGCCGCCATCGCCGCCATGTACAGGACGTCCCTCGGACGCCGCCGCCCGCCGGTCATGTGGCGCCCGCCCCTGAGGGTGCCGCTGTCGCGGGCGAAGGGGGCGACGCCGACCGGGGCGGCGGCCCGGCGGTTGCCGATCGCGCCCGGCCCGCCCGCCCGGGCGACCGGGGACGCGGCCGTGACCGGGCCGATGCCCGGCACCGGGGCCGGATGCCGCAGCTCTCCGCCAGGCCCTCCGAGCCCTTGACAAGTTCCTCGATCCGCCGGCCGGACGCGGCGACGGCGCCGTCCAGTTCCTCCAGCACCCTCCGGACGGGGCCGTCCGCGTCCGGCTCTCCGACCTCGCCCGGGACCGCCTTCAGTTCCGCGCGCCGGTCGACGAGGGCCTCCCGCAGCACGAGCATGTCGCGGAGCCTGTCGACGGTGACGTCGGCCGGCGCGGTGGGCGCCATGTCCGGGAACGCGGCGCGCAGGGCGGCCGGCACGCGCGCGTCGACCCTGTCGGCCTTCGCCAGCTCGCCGCCGGCCCTGACGAAGTCCCGGGACTGGCGCGGGTCGCCACGACGACCTTGAAGCCCCTGTCATGCAGCGACTGCAGGAGGGCCCGGTGCATCCGTCCCGTGGCCTCCGGGACGGCCCGCTCCGCATTCCCTTCCCCGGGAGGCGGGCGACCTTGCGGAACCCGTCCGTGTCGTTGGTGGCGGCGTGATCCCGCCCGCCCGGGCGGATGTCCGGCGACTTCCTGCTCACGTCGATTCCCGCAGCTGCGGTGGTCATGTCTCCCGCTCCTGTCCTCGCGACGGTCCGGTTCCCGGACCCGGCGTCCATCGGGACCCGGGAGGCCAACGGGAGGGCGGGCCGACCACGCTCGTCGACGGATCCGCTCGCGCGATCCAGGGCCGCTCCGGTCCGGCCCGTCCTGCGGGGCCAGGCCCCGCACCCCCTCCGCCCGGCCGGGCGGAGGGGGTCCCGGACCCGGCATCGACCGGGAGGGCGCCGGGAGGCAAGGAACGGCTTTTCCACAGGAATCCGCCCCCGACTTTTCCACAGCCACCTCCTTGGTCATTGCCGGTTCGCTGAACATGCGAGGAGTCTGGACGCGCCGTTGAATGTTGGGCGCGCCGAGGAACCGCGACGTTCTGCCTGGAGAATCCCCGAGCGGCGCCGAGCCGCCCCGGACAGGAGACGGATCGATGTGACGATTCATGAAGAAAGCGCTTGACAGCACCGGGGCTCATAAGAGCTCCGACCCCTGGAACGGAAACCCGGCAAGGAAGCGCAGCGCGCATCCATGATGCAGCTCGACCGGGTGGCCGCAGCTGAAGGATCCGACGGCGGCGGGGTCGAGATCGATGCCGATCGACCGCTCGGCCGGCGGCTTGCGCTTCATTGTCGCGCCGCCGCCCAGGAATGCTTCAACATATACGCTGTGCGGGGGCATGAGGCTGATGATCGCCTGGCACAGGCCGGGCGCGGCCTTCGATCCGAAATATCCCATGGTCCGCTCCTGCCGCAATGGAGCGCCATCCATAGAATCAGAAGTCCATGGAGCCAACAACAGGGCCTGCGCACGGGACCGCGTAGCGTGACAGGCCGGACCATGACAGACCCGGACCCCGTTCTCGCCCGCGTGCAGGCCTTCGAAAAGGAAGCCCGCGGCGGCGTGACCGCGGAAAAGAGCCGCCGCGGTCACACCCTCACCCAGACGGCCACGGACGCCCCGATCGCACGGCTCAAGCCCGATGGACCGGACGGCAAGCTCCGGATCCAGTACCGGTCGTATCGGAACCGATGGAAGGAAGTCGGCGACATGGGCGACCTCGCGCTGCCCCTCGACGAAGCCTTCGAAACCATCGCCGAAACCGAAATCTTCTGGACCTGGACCTGATCAGATTTTATACAAAGTCGAGCTGAGAGGCTGCCGCCAGTGCCTCGACCTCGACCATGAATTCGGGGCGGGTGAAGCCCGAGACAATGAGCAAGGTGGAGGCTGGAAGGCGTGTCGCACCGTTCATGAACTCGTCCCGGGCGCGCATGTAGCCCGCCATGCAGGCACGGTCAGTGACATAGGCCGAGACATGTGCCACGTCGCGCGAGGTCATCCCGCCTTCATGCAGCACTTGGGCGACGTTCTCAAAGCAGACCACGGCTTGGGAGTAGGCGTCTTCCGGGACGCTGCCGTCGGCGCGAACTCCCAGCTGGCCGGAGGTCTGGACCAAGCGCCAGCCTGCCGGAATCTCGACTCCGTGCGCGTATCGCGCAAATGGCGGCCTCAACGTCCCCGGCGTCAGCGCCCGGATTCCATTTATCAATTTCCTCCTCCTTTCGTGCTTGCCGGCAAGCATTTGCAGGCTAAGGAATGCATTCATTGCACGGATCAACGTCAAGGGCCACGCAGAACGGCTCCTGCCATCCAGGGCGCCGCCATGGGACCGCGAACTTGCCCGATCCGTCGCCGCCGCGAACGGGTGATCGGCACCAGGCAGGACAGGCCTGGTAGACTCGACGGGCTGAAGCCCTGCTCGGGACAGCGTCATGGCCGTCCGGTACTGTCAGGCCGAGCAGGCGGAAACCATGCTCGGGACCTGTCCGCCAGTCCTGTCCCGGCTGTTCCGGCCAGCGCGGCCGTGCTGCATGGCCGCATCCCGCGCCAAGGCAGGCTCGATCTGCGCAGGGGACAGGGCGGACCTTTGCAAGCGGGCTTTCGCTTGCGTGCGGCGGTTCGTAGACTGGCCGCCATGCCCTTTGCCTTCTACGATCTCGAAACCACCGGAACGTCGCCGGCCTATGATCAGCCCCTGCAGTTTGCGGCGGTCCTTGCGGATGACGATCTCAAGCCGCTCGAACGCGTGAACATGCGCTGTCGCCTGGCGCCCCACATATTGCCCTCTCCGGCCGCGCTTGCAGTCACCGGGGTCCGAATTGACCAGCTTGCGGATCCGGCGCTGCCGAACTGGTTCGAAATGATGCGGGACATTCAGCGCCTCATCGCGGCGTGGGCTCCGGCCACGTGGACCGGCTACAACTCGATGAGCTTTGACGAGAACTTCCTGCGGCAGTCCTTCTATCAGACGCTCCAGCCGGACGTCTTTGCAACCCAGTTCAACGGGAACTCGCGACTGGACGTCATGCAGGTGCTCTACGCGGCGCATTCGCGCGCGCCGGAAACCCTCGAGTGGCCCGTGGAGGATGCCGGCCACGCGGTCTTCAGGTTGGACGCGCTCGCGCCTGCGAACGGCTTCAGGGACCACGATGCGCATGACGCTCTCGGCGACGTGGAAGCCACCCGGCATCTGCTTCAGCTTGTCAGGAGCCGAGCGCCCGATCTCTTCAAGGACGTTCTTGCCAACAGGGACAAGACGCACGTGAACGGGCTGCTTGCGTCCGGGGATCCCCTGGAGCTTGTGACGCGGTCCCCGGGCGCGCCTCCCAGGGGCGTCGTCGGCTGCGGCTGCGGCCGTGACCCGGAAAGCGCGAACACGGCGGGCTTCATCGATGTCGAGGTCGCGGATCCGGTCGCGTGCTTCGGGCTTGATCGGGCAGGGCTGATCGAACTCCTGGAGCGATCGCCTCGCGTCGTGCACAGATTGAAGATCAACGAAACTCCGATGGTCTTCCGCGCACCGGCTGCGGACGAGGCCGTGCGGGGCAGATGCCGTCAAGTCGCTTCCAGTTCAGGCTTCCGCCGCCGCGTTGGCGCAGCTATGGCCGAGCAAAGGGCGCTGAGGCGCACGCCATCCGGCGACGGTGGTGCAGTGCGGGTCGAGGAGCGCATCTACGACAGGCTCTATGCGCGCGAGGACAGACAGCTGCTTCGCAGCCTCAACATGGCCGATGACTGGCAGGCCCGGCTCTCGGTCATCGAGCAGTTCGGCGACGCGCGGCTTCGGCAGCTTGGAAGGCGGGCAGCGGCTCTGCTGGCTCCCGAGACCATGCCTGCCGATTCGGTGGCCTCGGCGGCCAGAAACATCCTTGCGAGGTGGCGGGATGCAGACGCGCCGCCGAACGGCTGGACAACCCTTGCGGCCGCCCATGCGCAGGTCGACCGGCTCCTGAAGGAGAGGCGAATCGACGATCGCAGTGCAGGGCAAATCCGGGACTTCTACGAAGGACGGGTCAGGGCGCTTGAGGCCGGCCGGATTCCGTGACCACGCCGGTTGGCGGCCTGCCACGACGCCATCTGCCTGGCCCGAACGACGGCCGCCGCCTGAACGCCCTGACATGATCGGTGCGAGCAGGGCCGTCCCGAACGCCTCTCGGCCCCTGAGGCCGCCGACTCTGGTGCGGGATCGTGGAATGCGAGCCCAGCGTCGAAGAGCGCGCGGTTCGGCGCGGTTCCGGCAGGAAGCGCCCAGGGCCGCGCCTTGGCGTGCCCAAGTGACCCGGCGTGTCCGGCAGGATCGCTGCAAGACCGTGTGGCGCGAGTTCCCGGTTCGGGACAGGGGCCGACATTTGCCGTCAACCCCGGCATTCCCGGTTTCGGCAGGGGGCGCAGCCCCGCTTTGTTGGTGATTACGATTCGCAGATGCGCAGGATTGCGTTGCAGCGCCATGCAACAAAGGCGGCCCGACCTCCTTGAATGGCGGGCGAACCAGGCCGCCTCATCAACGAAGTCGGGCCATGCCCTCGGGCGCGGATGCATGTTGCTGCCGGAGACGCGTTCCGGTAGCCGTTTGAGACGCTTCCGGGACTGCGCTCTGCAGCGTGCCTCCCGGGGCGGCGCTACGTCGTTGAATGAACAGGTGAACGAATGTCCAGACCGTCGGAGAGAGCAAGGAAGGGCCAAAGGGCGCCCGCACCGAAGCGGCCGGAATTCCTTGGCTGGCACACGACGGACGAGGAGGAAATCGAGCGGCGGCGCTGGAGAGGGGTTACGGAGGTCGCCGAGTTCGAGGAACTGGAACCGGAGTTTCACGCCTTCGGGTCATTTCGAGTGCAGTCCCGCACCGGAAGCAGCTACGTGGTCGAAATCAGGCACCTCGAGCAACGGATGAATTCCTGTACCTGCCGTGATTTCGAAACCGCCGGACTCGGCACCTGCAAGCACATAGAGGGCGTGCTCAACCTGATTGCAGGTACCCGACGGCGGATGCGTCCGGGATCCGCAAGCCGCCAGTCTCCCCGCATCGAGGTGCATCTCGGGTCCATGGGCGATCCGGCGCCTGTCGTGCTGCTGCCTGAAGGGCCCTGTCCCCCGGATGTCCGCCGTGACGTCGAGGGCCTGCTGGAGGACTTCCGGCGACGTCATGATGACCGTTCGCTCGCGAGCCTGCGACGGCTTGCCGACGAGCATCCGCGGCATGTGCGCGTCTCGAGGCTGCTCGAGCGATGGAGGGACCGGCAGCTTGCGCGGGAGCGGCCTGCGAAGCGGCGTGAGGCTTTTCTCGAAGCGGTGGATGCGGGCGAGAGAACCTTCGAGGTGCTTAATTTCCCGCTGTTTCCCTATCAGCGCGAGGGAATGATGCACCTGGCATTCAAGGAGCGCGCGCTGCTGGCGGACGAAATGGGCCTGGGCAAGACCTGCCAGGCGCTGGCCGCCTGCGAACTCCTGAGACGGATCGAAGGCATCGAGCGCGCGCTCGTCGTGTGCCCTGCGTCTCTCAAGTCGGAATGGGCGGAGCAGATCGAGGCCGCGACGCGCCTGCCCTACCGCGCGGTGTTCGGGCCTCGCGCCGCGAGGCTCGATGCTTACAGGAACCCGGAATTCTTCACGATCGCCAACTATGAGCAGGTCCTGATCGACGGTGCGGCTCTTCAGGACCTGCTTCGGCCAGACGTCGTCATCCTCGACGAGGCCCAGCGAATCAAGAACTGGCGCACCAAGACCGCCACCGCCGTCAAGCAGCTGCAGAGCAGGTTCGCCTTCGTGCTCACCGGCACGCCCATCGAGAACCGGATCGACGAAATATACTCGATCCTGCAGTTCCTGGATCCCATGATCCTCGGCCCGCTGTTTCGGTTCAATCGCCGGTACTACAGCCTCGACGACCGGGGGCGGGCGGTCGGATACAAGAATCTGGACGAGCTCGGCGAGCGCGTGAAGCCCTACATGCTGAGGCGGCGCAAGGTCGAGGTGGAGGACGACCTTCCCGCCCGCACCGTCAACAACTACTTCGTGCCGATGACCGAAGAGCAGCAGGCGCGCTACGAGGACTATGCGCTCGTTGTTGCCAGAATCGCGTCCATCGCCCGAAAGCGCCCGCTGAGGGAGGCGGAATTCAAGCGGCTGCAGCTCGGCCTGGCCTGCATGCGCATGGTCTGCGACACGCCCTACATTCTCGACGAGAAGGTGCGGGACTGCCCGAAGCTCGAGGAGCTGGAGCGCGTGCTCGAGGAGATGCTGAGCGACGCCGATTCCAAGGTGATCATCTTCTCGGAGTGGGTGCGCATGCTGTCGCTCGTGCAGTCGCTGCTGAGCGACATCGGCGTCGACTACGCCCTGCACACGGGCTCCGTGCCGCAGAAGCAGAGAAGGGCCGAAATCAGCAGGTTCAAGGAGGATCCGGACTGCCGGGTCTTCCTCTCGTCGGAGAGCGGCGGAACCGGGCTGAACCTGCAGGTCGCCAATGCGGTCGTGAACCTCGACCAGCCATGGAATCCCGCCAAGCTCGAACAGAGGATCGCGCGCGCATGGCGAAAGCACCAGAAGCGCTCCGTGACCGTCGCGAACCTGGTCAGCGAGAACTCGATCGAGCACAACATGCTCTTCCTTATGGAGCAGAAGAAGGCCGTCGCCGGAGCCGTCCTGGACGGCGAATCGGAGTCCGGCACCCTGAACCTGCCGTCCGGCAAGGCCGCGTTTCTCCAGCGTCTGGAGGAGGTCATGGGAGCCGCCGTCCCAAGGGAACGGACGCCCAGGCCCGAAGTCGAAGCCCTTGAACGTTTCAGGGAAGTGTACGGCGAAAGGCTCGTCATGCTGGAGACGCGGGAATCGGAGGACGGCCAGAAGTCGCTGCTGGCCGTCGTCGACCCGGATGACGACGGCAACGTCGCCGCGCACGATGACGACGTCTCGGGGATGCCGGTGAAGGCGCTCGACCGCGAGACCTACGAGAAGCTGCTTCAGCTCGAGGCGTCCGGATTCCTCAAGCTCACGTCAAGCACGGCGGAGATCCTGTACCGGAGCAGCCGCCCCGACCCGAAGCAGGAGCAGGCGGAGAAGCGTCTCGCGGAAGCGCGCGCCCTGCTGGAATCAGCGGAACGCAAGTTCCGGATGGCGACGCTGCTGGCCGGCGGCGGCTTCGCGGAGGAGGCGACCGCGCAGGCGTCCGGCATCACGGAGGACGTCATGCGGTCGCTGTCGAAGGCCTTCGGGGACGCGACCGGCGAGGCGGCCGAACCCGCCGCAGCCATATGCGAGAGGCTTGCCGCCGCAGGCCGCCTGCCCGAGCAGATCCTGAACAAGTCGATGTGGCTGTGCCTTGGCGCCGGCGCGTCCGACGACGACATCGAAGGCCACGGCTCCGCCAACGGCCAGGACGGCCTCAAGAGCGCCGGCGAGATCCTGGCGCACGCGAGGGGCGCGATCGCGGAGGTTTCAGCCGAGCATGCCGCCGGCCAGTGATCCTGATGCAGGACTCGACGGAACCCGACGCGAACGGGCATGCCCGGAGGATACGCATTGCGGCTGCGGGGAGGAAAAATGAACGAAGTCGAAAATGCGGCAAAGCGGGTGACCGAGGATCCAGGTCTTTCCGGCACAGGCTGTCGGCCTGATTGTCGAGCAGGTCGCGTTCCTGGCGATCTGCCCTTCGGTGCACGGATCCCGCGCGAGACAGCCTTCCGGAATGTCGGATGATGGCACTTGGACCGAAATCCCTCCTGACGCCCGGCAACGTCATCACGCTCGTGATCGGCATCGTTGTCGGCACCGTCGTGCCGGTCATCGGCATCTTCGTCGGCTTGCAGGTCAGCGCCGCCTTGGGAAACGTCCTGTTGGCGCCGTACATTGCCGTGGCCGTGCTGCACGACACGCACCTCGGCCAGGTGCACGGCTTCGCGCCCCTTCTTGGCTTGGGCCTGTCAATCCTGGCATATGTCCTGCTGGCCTTTGGCGTGCGTCACCTGTTCCGCCTGGTCCTGCGGCGGTAGCCGGCCGTTCCGTGATTCCGGTCGAAAGCTCATGCCGGTCCGGCCCGTTCATCCAGAACGGCTTCCGACGTCGAGCGGCGGCCCGCATGGCCGGATGCCGAGGTCATGTCGGCTGCCTGACGGTCCTGAGATACGGCAGCACCTTGTCGAAACCGTCGAACCGCGCTTTGGCGTCTTCATCGGACACGGCGGGCACGACGATGACGTCTTCGCCCTGTTTCCAGTTCGCCGGCGTCGAGACCTGATGGTCCATTGTCAGCCGGATTGAATCGAGGGCGCGCAGGATCTCGTCGAAGTTGCGGCCGGTCGTCATCGGATAGGTCAGTGACAGCTTGACCTTCCTGTCCGGCCCGATGACGAAGACGGTCCGCACCGTCTGGTTGTCTGCGGGCGTGCGCCCTTCGACCCGCTCTTCGCTGGCGGGCAGCATGCCGTAGAGCTTGGCGACCTTCATCTTCGGGTCCCCGATCATCGGGTAGCCCACCGTGTTCCCGGTGACCGCCTTGATGTCCGCCTTCCAGCGGTGATGGTCGTCCACGGGATCGACGGAGATCCCGATGATCTTGGCATTTCTCTTCGAGAACTCCTCCTGCATGCCTGCCATCAGTCCGAGCTCGGTCGTGCAGACCGGCGTGAAGTCCTTCGGATGCGAGAACAGGACTGCATATCCGTCGCCGATCCATTCGTGAAAGCTCATCGGGCCCTCGGTCGTGTCGGCCGTGAAGTCCGGAGCCGTGTCGTTGATTCGCAGCGCCATGATTGTCGTTCCTTGCGTTTGTGCCGGTCCGGGAACCGAAGCCCGGAGCGAGATCCTGTCCCCGCCGTCACAATGCTCCTTCCATTGCGGCCGGGCAACACGCGCACGGCACTTAGGGATGCCGTCACGCTTCGTCCGTGGAAGCGCAGGGGAAATTCCGAATCGGCGACCCGGTCCGGAACGAAGTTCCCGGCCTGAACCGCCCCGTTTCGGGCATGTGACCGGGTCGGGGGTCCGTCCGGGCTTGAGGGGCGACCTGAGCGCGGCCATGCAGGGCTGGACGGCCGGGGCGCCGGACGAATCGGCGCGCCGCCCCGAGGAACGTGCCGTGGACCGGCCGAGAGATCGCCGGACCGGTTGCGCAGCTCCCGGTTCCGGCCGGTTCAGATGCAGCGCCCGCCGTCGATCTCGAGACAGGCCCCGGTAACCATGCCGGCTTCGTCCGAGCAGAGGCAGCACGCGGCGTTGCCCATGTCCTCTGGCGTCGAGAACCTGCCCAGGGGTATCGTCGCGAGGAACCTGGCCCGCGCCTCCGGCGTGTCCTCGCCGAGGAATCTCCTGAGCAGCGGGGTCTCGCCCGCAACGGGATTCAGCGCGTTCACCCGGATGCCAGCGGGAGCCAGTTCGACCGCCATGGCCCTGGTTGCCGTGTTCATCCAGCCCTTTGACGCGTTGTACCAGTTGAGCCGGGGCCGCGGGCTGACGCCGGCCGTCGAAGCCACGTTGAGGATCGCGCCGGAACCCTGCTCCCTGAACACGGGCACCGCGTGCCGGGCCGTCAGGTAGACCGACTTGCAGTTGACCGCGAACACGCGGTCGAAGTCCGTCTCGCTGACCTCGTCCAGCGGCGCGGGCAGGTGCGTCACGCCGGCGTTGTTGACGAGGATGTCGATCCTCCCGAAGGCCGACTTCGCGGATGCCACCATTGCGGCAACGTCGGCGTCGCTTGACACGTCGGCATCGACGGCTTCGCAGCCAAGCTCGCGCGCCTTCGCGCCGGCGGCCTTGCCGTTCACGTCCGCGATCATGACGCGCGCGCCCTCCGAGACGAACTTGCTGGCAATGCCGGCGCCGAACCCGGAGGCGCCTCCGGTCACGATGGCGGACTTCCCCTTCAAACGCATCTCGATCTCCTGTCCATGCGGCGCCGCGACGGCCTTCGGAACGGTGAAGCCGTACATCGCCTCGAATCCCTTTTCCCGCCCATGCCCCGACAGGCCGCGCCCGCCGAACGGAAGCTCCACGCCGCCGCCGCAGTTGTCGAGGAAGTCCTGTCCCGCCGGCAGCTTTCGGGCCATGCGCATCTGGCGCCGTTCCGTGTCCGGCAGGACGCGACAAGGCCGCCGTATTTCGTGCCGGTCGCGAGCGCCGCGCCAACCAAGCGGCCGATGACCTGCATGGGACAGCTCCGGGGAATGATGTGCCCTGTGACGCCGCGCGGCTCGCGGAGAGTGTACGCCGTGCATCCGTTCGGGTAAGGGATGGTTTCGCCGTGCAGCTTGTCGGCCGCGCCGCCGCAGAACTCCATGCAGCGGGCAAGCGCGACGGCGTCCGCGCCCCAGTCGCCTGCAAGCGCTGCCCCGGTCGACGCGACGGAATGGTCCACGTCGCCCGCGTCGCATCGGGCGATCTCGCAGAGCTGCGTGCCGGTGGAAGGATCGTTCAACGCGAGCGTCCTGCCGCCGGTCACGGGCGTCCAGCGACCGTCGATGAAACAGCGCTGCGTTCGGGAGAGGAGAGGATCGAACGTCATGGCTGTCCTCCCTGCGTCACGCGGGCAGTTTCGGAGCCGCATCGAGCAGGCGACGGGTATAGGGGTGGCGCGGTGCCCCGAGCACCTCGTCCGCATCCCCCTGTTCGACGATGCGGCCTGCATGCATGACGAGGATCCGGTCGGCGACCGCGCGGACGACCGTGAGGTCATGCG
The DNA here is from genome assembly GCA_965221845.1 of Paracoccaceae bacterium. Classification (GTDB taxonomy): domain Bacteria; phylum Pseudomonadota; class Alphaproteobacteria; order Rhodobacterales; family Rhodobacteraceae; genus JAJEFO01. The sequence goes on along the minus strand of OZ244919.1, from coordinate 1,310,663 downwards.
TGATGAACAGGTAGGCCAGGCCGTGCGCTTCCGACAGATCGGCCAGCAGGTCGAGGATCTGCGCCCGGATCGAGACGTCGAGCGCTGACACGGCCTCGTCGAGGACGATGAGTTCCGGGCGGGTGATCAGCGCGCGCGCGATGGCAATGCGCTGCCGCTGGCCGCCGGAGAACTCGTGGATGTACCTGTGCCGGTCCTCGGGCGCCAGTCCCACAGACGCCAACGCCTCCTCGACTTCGTCGGCCGTTGCGGCACGGCCGATACGGTGGAAGGGCTCGCCGACCAGGCGGGCAACCCTGTGGCGCGGGTTGAACGATCCGAACGGATCCTGGAACACGGCCTGCATCTTTCGGCGGGCATCCGGTTCGGCGAGCACGTCCCTGCCGTCGAGCGTGATCCGCCCCTCCTGGACCGGCTCAAGCCCCAGTATCGCGCGGGCCAGCGTGGACTTGCCGCAGCCGCTCTCGCCGACGAGGCCGACGCACTCGCCCCGGCGGACCTCGAGATGCACGCAGTCGACGGCGCGCATTCTTGGGTGCGCGCCAAGGAACGTGCGGCGCGGCAGCACGTAGTCGCGTGAAACGCCCTCGACCTCCAGGAGCCGCTCCCCGGCCCGCGATTCCCTGCGGTCGGGCTGATGGGCCGAGGCTGCAAGGAGCGCCCTTGTGTAGGGGTGCGTCATGTCGCGGCGGAGCGTGCGTGCCGCCCGCCGTTCCACGACCTCCCCGTCCTTCATGATGACGACGTCGCCGGCGAGGCCGGCCACGACCGCAAGATCGTGCGAGATCAGCATGAGGCCCATGCCGTCCTCGTCCACGAGACGGCGAAGAAGCGAGAGGATCTCCGCCTGCGTCGTGACGTCAAGCGCGGTCGTGGGCTCGTCGGCGATGAGGAGCCTGGGGCCGAGCGCTATCGCGATGGCGATGACCACCCGCTGCCGCTGCCCCCCGGAAAGCTCGTGCGGATAGCGGTCGAGCGGAAACCCGGACTGCGGAAGCTCGCATCGGGCGAGCGTCTCGGCGGCGCGGGACATCGCCTCGGCGCGGCTCGTGGCCTCGTGCACCAGGATGGTCTCGGCAACCTGGCTCCCGATCGTCTGGACCGGGTTCAATGCCGTCATGGGTTCCTGGAACACCATGCCGACGTCCTTGCCGCGCATGCGGCAAAGCTCGGCCTCGCGCATCGAGAGGACGTCACGGCCCGCGACGGTGATCCGGCCGCCGCAGTCCGAGCCCTCGGGCAGGAGCTGCATCGCCGAGAGGGCCGTGAGCGACTTGCCCGAGCCGCTTTCGCCGATCACGCCGCAGACCTCTCCCGGGGCTATGTCCAGCGAGACCCCCCTAAGGACGGGCGTTCCGTGGATCGAGAGGGCCAGGTCGCGGACATCGAGCAGCGTCACGGCTTCGGGTTCCGGATCCTTGGGTCGAGGAGGTCGCGCAGGCCGTCGCCGGCAAGGTTCAGGCCAAGCACGGTGAGGAGGATCGCGAAGCCGGGGAACAGGGCCATGTGAGGCGCGATCGCGATCAGCGTCTGGCTGTCCGCAAGCATCCGGCCCCAGGAGGGCGTGGGAGGCTGGACTCCCAGTCCCACGTAGCTAAGCGCCGCCTCTGCCAGGATCCCGAGCGAAAACTGGATCGTGCCCTGGACGATGAGGAGGCTGGTCACGTTGGGCAGGATGTGCTCGACCGAGATTCGCGCCGCTCCCTTGCCCGAGACCCGTGCGGACAGGATGTAGTCCCGGGTCCAGAGCGGGAGCGCCGCTCCGCGCGTCAGGCGCGAGAAGACCGGGATGTTGAAGATGCCGATCGCGATGATCGCGTTCAGCGCCGACGGCCCGAAGACTGTCGTGATCATGATCGCGATGAGAAGGCTCGGGAACGCGAAGACAATGTCGTTGCCCCGCATGAGGGCCTCGTCGAGAAGGTGGCCGCGCCGCGCGGCGGACGCCAGGCCGAGCGGCACGCCGACGCCCATGCCGATGCCGACCGCAACGACCGCGACCGCGATCGAGGTCTGCGCGCCGACCATGATCATGGAGAGGATGTCCCGGCCGAAGTGGTCCGTTCCGAACAGGTGGGCCGCCGAGGGCGCCTGGAGCCTTGCGGCGATGTCGATCTCCGTGACGTCATGGGGGGTCCAGCCCAGGGACAGCAGCGCCCCGATCGCGAAGGACGCGGCAAGCAGGTGCCCCGCGACGATGTTGCGTGACCGCAGCGCCGCGCGAAACAGGCCCTCCTCCCTCATGCCCGCGATCTCAGGCGCGGGTCGACCCACGCATAGGCGAGGTCGACCAGGAAGTTCACGATGATGACGGCAAGGACCAGGAGCATCACCACGCTTTCGACCACGATCAGGTCGCGCTGCGAGATCGCCTGGAACACGAGCCTTCCGAGCCCGGGCAGGAAGAAGACGTTCTCGATGATGATGGCGCCGGCCAGCAGAAACGAGAACTGCAGCCCGATGATCGTCAGCACCGGGATCAGGGCGTTGCGCAGCGCGTGCCTCCGGAGCGCCTGCCGCATCGTGAGGCCCTTGGCCCGGGCCGTCCGGACATAGTCCTCCGACAGGGTGTCCAGCAGCGAAGAGCGCATCACGCGCGCCAGGATGGATGCCTGCGGGAGCGCGAGCGCGACCGCGGGCAGCGTCAGCGCCTTGACGGCGGCCGGAAACCCCGCGTCCCATCCCGGAAAGCCGCCCGCCGAGAACCAGCGCAGGTTGACGGCGAAGACGAGAGCCATCAGGAGCGCGAACCAGAAATTGGGGACGGCGACGCCGAGCTGCGTGGTCGCCATGATGGAGATGTCGGTCAGCGACCCGCGCCGCGCCGCCGCAAGGATGCCGGCCGGGAAGGCGACGAGGACCGTCAGGCCGAGCGCGTAGATCGCGAGGGGGAGCGAAACCGCGAGTCGCTCCGCCACGATCTCGGACACCGGGGAGCGGTAGGTGTACGACGTCCCGAAGTCTCCCGTGACCAGGCCGCCGACCCAGGCGAGGTAGCGCGCGTGCGGCGCCCTGTCCAGGCCAAGCTCTTCCCTGAGCGCGGCCACCGTGTCCGGCTGCGCGCCGATGCCCAGCATGAAGGCCGCCGGATCGCCGGGCACGACCTCGATGCACGCGAAGACAACGAGGCTCGCAACGACCAGCGAGGCCAGGAGCGAGCCCAGTCGCCTGACGGTGTAGCGGAGCATGTCAGCCGACTGACCGCATGGTCACTCCGTCCAGCGCACCCCGGTCAGGTCCACGGCCTGGGTCGGGGCGTCGGTCCAGATGCCTTTCAGCCTTGCGTCCACGACCGAGGTGAGCGCCAGCTGGAAGAGGAAGCCGTTGACATGGTCCTCCGAGATGATTCTCTGTGCCTCCTTCAGCATTGCCGAACGCCTTGACGGGTCGCTCTCGACGCCCAGGGCGCCGATCAGCGCCTGGAACTCCGGATTGTCGTACTGGAAGTAGTAGTCCGGGCGGGCGTATATGCCGATGTCCATGGGCTCGGTGTGGCTGACGATGGTCAGCCCGTAGTCGCGGCCGCGAAACACCTGTTCAAGCCACTGCGCCCATTCGAGGTTGGACGTCTCGGTCCTGATTCCGACCTTGCGCAATTGCGCTGCCACGATCTCGCCCCCGCGGCGCGCGTAGGATGGCGGCGGCAGCTTGAGCGTCGTCTCGAAGCCGTCCGGGTATCCCGCTTCCGCAAGGAGGGCCCTGGCGGCTTCAGGGTCGTGCGGCGCGTTTCCGGTCAGGTCGACGTAGTCCGGGTGGTGCGGCGCGAAGTGGGTCCCGATGGGCGTTCCGTATCCGAACATGGCGCCGTCGATGATCGCCTGGCGGTCCACGGCCATGCCGACCGCCTTGCGGACGCGGACGTCCCCGAAGGGCGCCGCGCCGTTGTTGATCGCGAGGATGGTCTCGCCCTCCGTGTTGCCGGCCAGCACGGTGAAGCGGGGATCCGCCTCGAACTGCGCGAGGTTCTCCGGGGCCGGATAGGAGTAGAAGGCGTCTATGTCGCCGGCCAGCATCGCGGAGAAGGCCGCGGTCGGCTCCGAGATGAACTTGAACGTCGCCTTCTCGAGGGCCGGGGCGGCGCCCCAGTAGTCCGGGTTGCGCACGATCGTGATGCTGTCGCCGCGCTTCCATTCGGAGAACCGAAACGCGCCCGTGCCGACCGGACGGCCCTTGATGCCGTCAACGCTCTCCGGCGCGACGATGACGGCGTCACCCCAGGCCATGTTGAAGAGGAAGTCGCCCTGCGGCGCGTTCAGGGCGACCACGACGGTCGTCGGGCCTGCAGCCGCGACGGACCTGATTCCGGAGAAGAGCGCCTTCTGGGCGTTCTGCGAGTCCTCGGCGCGCGCGCGGTCCAGGGAGAAGACGACGTCCGCGGCATCGAAGCCGGTGCCGTCGTGAAACCGGACGTCCGGGCGCAGGGTGAACGTGTATGTCGTGCCGTCCGCGGAGATCTCCCAGCTTTCGGCGAGGCCCGGCCCCACCGAGCCGTCGGGGCCGAAACGGGTCAGGCCCTCGAGGACGTTCGAGTACAGCACCTGGTCGATGGCACCGGCCGCCGCCGACGTGGGATCGAGATGGGGCGGCTCCAGCTGGATGCCGATGGTGACGTCCGTCTTTGCGGCCCATGCCCCGCCGGCGGCCAGCGCCAGGATCGCGGCGGCGGCGTGCTTCTGGATCCCTTTCATGAGCGTCTCCCTTGTGTTGCTCAGATGCCTGTCGTTGCGGGGCGAGCAGGTCGATCAGGCTCAGCCCCATGACCTTGGCCGAGTCCGTCATGTCCTGGATCGCGACGTGCTCGTCCGGCCCTTGCGCGAGTTCCAGAAGGCCAGGTCCGTAGGCAATGCAGTTGTCGAGCCTGCCGATCCGGTCGACGTGCTTCTGGCCGCAGGTGCCGGGAGAGACGACGTGGTCCGGGTCCCGGCCAAGGACGTCCCTGACGGCCTTGGCGACGCTCCTGACGACCGGCGCGTCCTTGTCGGTCATTGCGGGCGCCACGCTCCAGAGCTCCCGAAGGCCGTGGCTGAAGCCCGGCCGCTCGCTCGCGATTCCCTCGAGCAGGTCCGCGATCTCGCCCACGACCTCGTTCCGGCTCTCCTCCTGTCAGGTGGCGCCGGTCGACGATCATGCGCGCAATGTCGGGCACGCAGGCCGAAGGCCAGCCCGTGAAGCCTTGCGGAGGCTCCGCCTGCCCCCCGCGCATGCTGCTGATGCTCATCGTCGAATGCCGCGCGCCTTCGGGCACGACCGGCATGGCCGTGCGCTTCGTGGCAAGCGCCGGAAGGAGCCGGTCCTCCATTGCGCGCGGTGCCGCTCCCATGTGGCGCACCTCGCAGTCGCCGAGGAACGGCATTGATCCGTGCGCGATTTCCCCGTGGGTCTCGATCTCGCCCCGCCAGACGCCGCGACGGCCCAGGCAGATGCGATCCTTCTGCAGAGGCTCCGGGATGATCACGTGATCGACATGCGCAAACAGGCCCTGCTTCGCGAGATGCGCCGCGCAGCCGCCGGTCTCCTCGTCGGCGGTCCCGGAGATCTCGATCCTGCCCGGACGGTCCGGGCCCGCGTCGACGAAGGTCTCCGCCGCGATGATCGCGGCGGCCAGGCCCCCCTTCATGTCGCAGGCTCCGCGGCCGTGGACCTTCCCGTCCGCGACCGCGGCCCCGAAAGGGTCGACCGTCCATCCGCGGCCGGCCTCGACCACGTCGGTGTGGCCGTTGGAATGGACGCACCGTCCCGGCGAAGCTCCTTCGCGAGATGCAACGACGTTCCAGCGGGGATGGCGGCCGCCGTCGCCGGGGACGCCGACGGCGCGCTCGACGGTTGCCGCGAAGCCGGACCCTTCGAGGCGGCGGGCGAGAGGCTCGCAGACGTCGCGATGGTTCTCGCCCGGAGGATTGACGGTGGGAATGAGGACCGGTTCCCGCGTCAGCGCCACGAGGTCGTTGCGCCTGGCTCCGAGCCGGGCGAAGAGCGCATCGGCGCCTATGCGGGCCATCCCCATCGGGCGAGCGTAATTTGCGGCGATTCGCATGACAAGTGCCGAGGCGGTGCCGGCGCGCGGTTGCGCACGGCCCGGAAAGGCATACCTTGCCGGGCGGCGGCGCGAATCCCCGCACGCCGGAAGGCGCGTGAACCATGGAGAACCCTCATGAGGACGATGAAAGGGCCGGCTCTGTTTCTGGCGCAGTTCGCAGGCGACGAGGCGCCTTTCAATTCCTGGGGCGGCATCACCAGATGGGCGGCCGGTCACGGCTACAAGGGCGTTCAGGTGCCGTCCTGGGACGGCCGCCTCTTCGATCTGGAGAAGGCGGCGGAAAGCAGGGACTATTGCGACGAGTTCAAGGGAACGGCTGCGGAGAGCGGCATCGAGGTGACCGAGCTGTCGACCCACCTTCAGGGCCAGCTCGTGGCGGTGCACCCGGCGTATGACGCCGCCTTCGACGGGTTCGCGGCCGGATCCGTGCGCGGCGATCCCGTGGCGCGGCAGGCATGGGCGGTCGACCAGGTCCGGAAGGCGCTGTCGGCCTCGCGCAATCTCGGCCTCGCGCGGCAGGCGGCGTTCTCGGGAGCGCTGGCGTGGCCCTATGTCTATCCCTGGCCGCAGCGTCCGGCCGGCCTGGTCGAGACGGCGTTTGACGAGCTCGCCGCGCGCTGGCGCCCGATACTTGACCATGCCGAGGATTGCGGGGTGGACATCTGCTTCGAGATACATCCCGGCGAGGATCTTCATGACGGGATCACCTACGAGATGTTCCTTGAGCGAACGGGCAACCACGCGCGGGCCTGCATGCTCTACGACCCGTCGCATTACGTGCTGCAATGCCTGGACTACCTGGAGAACATCGACATCTATAGGGACCGGATCCGCATGTTCCACGTCAAGGACGCCGAGTTCAATCCCACCGGCCGGCAGGGTGTCTATTCAGGCTATCAGCCCTGGGTCGGACGCGCGGGCCGCTTCCGGTCCCTGGGCGACGGGCAGGTGGATTTCGCGTCGGTGTTCTCGAAGCTCACGGCCGCCGGGTTCGAGGGATGGGCCGTGGTGGAATGGGAGTGCTGCCTGAAGCATCCGGAGGACGGCGCCCGGGAAGGCGCCGCCTTCGTGAGGGACCACATTATCCGCGTGACCGAAAGGGCGTTTGACGACTTCGCGGATGGCGGCACGGACCTGGCCGCGAACCGGAAGATGCTCGGCATCTGACGGCGGCGACACGTGAAGCGCGCGGTTTCCCGAGGCGCCGGCCGGCAGGCGCGCGCTGCATCGCGTCGTCGCGCGCCATGCACGCGTTCCGGCGGGTTCCGAAATGTTCCTGTTGTGGCAACTGTCCAGATTCTCTCCAGGTCGGCAGCGCATCCGTCGTGATCCTGCCTGGCAATCGGCGCTGCACGTTTCAGGGGAGGAACTGTCGGGTCGTGACGCGACCATGGCCGCGCTCCGGGCGGAGAACGCGGCCCGGGCCGCGCGCATCGCCGAACCGGAGCGCCGGCTCGGGCCTGCCAGCTCCAGCAGCGGCAGGCCGCCGCCGGGCGACGGGCTGGCGAAGCCGACGGCGGAGGAGCTGAAGGAGCGCCGGCGGTCCCGCCGGCAGGAGAGCGGCCGGCAGCCGGGCGGGCAGAGGGGTCACGCGGGCGTCCGCCGCGCTGCCATTGCGATGAAGCGGCCGCCCCGCCGCGAATGCCGGGTCCCGACCGGCGGACCTTCCGAGCGGGCCGTGCGTCGCGCGCGTGGCGCAGCAATTCCCGGTAGATGATTATCATCCCTGGAGACGCGCGAGCCCGAGAAGGTCAAGCCGTTCATGCTGGACGGGAAGCAGGCCGTGCTTCAGGTTCGCGCAGGGGGTGCCTGACATGACCGACAAGCCACGTGTGCAATGACTGACAATGTTGCCTGCCTTGTGCCTCGTGGCAAACTGCGCTGCTACATCACGGACAAGCTGCGCAAGGACACGCCGGAAGAGGATGCCGGTGGCGCGCGATTCCCAGGCGCCTTCCGCCCTCTGCGACCGTGCAGAACCGCTCCTGCGCCCGGGCCGCGACAACGGCGCCCTGGAACGGATGCCGGACGCGCTGCGCACGCTGGGCCGCACGTTCCCCCGAGCCGACGGCGGCCGCGATCGACGGCCAGTCGGTGAAGACGACCGAGACGGGCGGGCCGTCGGGTTGCGACGCGGGCAGGAAGGCCAGGGGGCAGGAAGCGGCACCTGACGGTGGACGTCGAGGGGTTCCCGGTCGCGCTCCGGGTGCTGCGGGGGCGGACGTGCAGGACCGGGACGGGGCGCCGGACGTCATCCTGGCGATGCCGGGAAGGCGCCCGAGGTGACGAAGCTGTGGGCGGACGGCGGCTGCGCGGGCCGAAGCCCGGGGAGGCGCTGGCGGCGCACGGCCTGGGGCCGGTCATCGAGATCGTGCAGAGGCCCAGGGAAACAAGGGGATTCACGGTCCCGTGCCGCCGCCGGGTGGTGGAGCGGACGTTTGCGTGGATGTCGCGGTGCCGGCGCCCGGGCCGAAGGACTTCGAGCGGACGCTGGAGAGTTCGCTGGCCTGGGCGCAGCTCGCGGCGTGCCGGTTCCTGATGCGCCGGGTGGTGCGTGGCCAGGCGGCTGGAAACACGTAACATATTGATATTAATGGATTATGATTCAAGCTCTGAGGAAAGCGAACGGACGGGAAAGGAAGCTCCATGAAGGCAGCTGATCGAAAGCCCCTTGTCGGCAGGGATGGCAAGGTGCGCGAAATCACCAGGGCGGACATGAAGCATGCGGCCCGCCTCGGCCGCCCTCCCATGCCCGCCGACCTGCGCAAGCGGCGCGTGACGATGATGCTCGACCCCGACATCATCGCGCGCCTGAAGGCCGACGGCCGTGGCTGGCAGACACGGGCGAACGCGCTGCTGCGCGAGGCGCTGGAACTGTAGGGCGCCACGCCCGGGCCGCACCCGGTCGGGCGTCACGGTCCCGGCAGGGCCACTCCGAGGATCCCGGCCAGCCAAGGCAGCACCAGGATGGCGACGATCACGCCGCCGATGGCCTTGATCCATTTCAGGTCCGTGTCCAGCCTCCTGACGTCTCCCCTGAGGGCCTCGAGGTCCCTGCTGACGTCTCCCCTGAGGGCCCTGAAGTCTCCCCTGAGGGCCTCGAAGTCTCCCCTGAGGGCCTCGAAGTCTCCCCTGAGGGCCTCCAGATCCGCCTTCGTCGCGACGCCTCCGGTCACGCCGGCGTGGATCGCCAGAGTGACTGCCTCGGCCTGCTGCTGCGGGAGTCCCGCATCGCGCAGGCGCTGGGTCTCCGCGATCATGTTGAAGGCGGCCTCGGCCATGTGTCCGGTTCCCTTTCCGTCTCCGTCGGGAGCGACATACACCGTTCCGCCACGCGGTTCCAGCCATTTCCCGCCACGCGCAGCAATTCCCGCTAGCGCGACCGCATGGCAACAAGCGGCTTTCCACAGGGGAAGTCATTGAAAACATGACTTGAACAGGACCCTGCATCGGGCTGGAGATGTGAGGAGCCGGCACTGAAAGTCCACGAAAAATCATTTCGCGGTGCCTTGTAATACCAACGCCGCTTCCACTCCGGGGGCGAGACGGGCCTGTCGCGGACACGGCACGCTCCGCCGGCCCGCCCCCCATTCTCCGAGGGGCAGCGTGCCGCACGGAGAAGACGCCTTAGGCCTTTCATCGTACTCCGGCCGTGCCTCGGTTCCGGGCCTTGGCGCTGCCGGGCACGCGCAGGGGCGGCGCCGCTCCCGTTCCGTTCCCGCCGGTTTCTCGTTTTGCGGCCTTGGGATCTCCAGACCCGGCAGTTCCGGGCAGCAAGGCCTCGCATGTTGCAGAAGTGCGAAAGGTCGGGGAATATCCGGCTTCCCGGATCATGACCAGCATGAAAGGGCGTGGCGGCATGTCCAGATCAGTGATCATCACCTGCGCGCCGACCGGCGGCATCCATACGCCGACAATGTCCGAGCACCTGCCGGTCACGCCTGCCGAAATCGCGCGCGCGAGCATCGATGCGGCCGAGGCCGGGGCGTCGATCATCCACCTCCATGCGCGCGACCCCGAGACCGGCAAGCCCGATCCGCGACCGGAGACGTTTCGGCAGTTCCTGCCGGTCATCAGGCAGTCGAGCGACGCGGTGATCAACATCTCGACCGGCGGCGGTCTTGGCATGACGATGGACGAACGACTCGCCGCCGCCAGTTCCGCAAGCCCGGAAATGGCCTCGCTCAACATGGGGTCGATGAACTTCGGTATCTTCCCGATGCTGGAAAGGTACAAGGACTGGAAGTTCGGCTGGGAGCCGGAATTCCTGTCCATGACCCGGGACTTCATCTTTCCCAACACGTTCGCCACCATTGAGTGCGCGCTGCGGGAACTCGGAGAGAGGCACGGCACGAAGTTCGAGTTCGAGTGCTATGACCTCGGCCATCTCTACAACGTGAAGTGGTTTGTCGACCGGGGAATGATCAAGCCGCCTTTCTTCATACAGTTCGTGCTCGGGATTCTCGGAGGTGCCGGGGCGGATCTGGAGAACCTGCAGCACCTTAACCGGATGGCCGACAAGCTCTTCGGGCCGGACAGCTACGAATGGTCGGTTCTCGGGGCCGGGCGGCAGCAGATGGGCATGGCCACGCAGGCGGCCCTTCTTGGCGGCAATCTTCGCGTGGGGCTCGAGGACAGCCTCTACATCGGCAAGGGCGAACTGGCGGTCTCCAACGCACAGCAGGTCAAGAGGATTCGCGCGATCGTCGAAGCGCTGGGCCTTGAGGTCGCAACGCCCGAAGAGGCGCGCGAAAGGCTCGGGCTCAAGGGCGGTGACGAGGTCGCGTTCTGACGCCCGGAGGCAGCGCGGCCCGGGCTTTCGGAGGGCGCCGACTTCGGATCTCCGGGCAGCCTTCCTCCTTGCACGGCGTCGCCGCCTCCTCTCGACCGGTCATTCAATGCAGCCGGCTGCGGACGCGCGCAAGCGGAGTGCATGTGCATTGCCCATGGGCAGGATGCGGCAGCACGGCGACCGGCAGTTGCGTTTCCAGGAGTGACGGGGCAGCATGGCGCGCGCCCGGAACGGGCCACGCGGCGTTGACGCCGCGGGCATGTGCAGGGGGCCAGCAGGGAGATAGACAATGAAACTGAAGACGACTTCGCGCCGCGCGGCGCTTGGCCTGGCTGCGGCCGTGTCAGCCACCCTATCCATGACTGCAATGGCCGCCGGCCAGGGCATCGACCTCGAAGGCAAGACGGTGGAATGGGTCATCCCGTTCTCGGAGACCGGCGGCTCGGCCAAATGGGCCAACTTCTATGCGCCGCTCCTGAGCGAAGCGCTTCCCGGCGAACCCACGGTGGTCGTCAAGTTCATGCCGGGCGCGGGCTCGACGAAGGGCGCAAACTGGTTCCAGGAGCAGTCCTACGAGGACGGGACGCTTATCTTCGGTTCCTCGGGCTCCACTCAGTTCCCGTATCTGCTGGGCGACCCGCGGGTGCGCTACGAGTACGGTGACTGGAACGTGGTCCTCGCCTCCGGCACGGGCGGCGTTGCCTACCTGCCGCCGGACCTGGCCGGCATGATGGACGGACTTGACGCCAGCGGCCTCGAGGACACCGACTTCATCTACGGCAGCCAGGGCGCGACCCGCCTTGATCTCGTTCCGCTGCTGGCATGGGAGATGCTGGGCCTCAACGTGGAGCCGGTCTTCGGAATCAAGGGGCGCGGCGACGGTCGGCTCATGTTCGAGCGTGGCGAGGCCAACATCGACTATCAGACCTCGTCATCCTACCTGAAGGGCGTGACCCCCCTGGTCGAGGCCGGAACCGCCGTGCCGATGATGAGCTGGGGCGCCCTGGACGCGAGCGGCGACATCGTGCGCGATCCGACCTTCCCGGACATGCCGACCTTCAAGGAAGTCTGCGAAGCGACGCCGGGCTGCGAGACAAGCGGCGAAAGGTGGGACGCCTGGAAGGCGTTCTTCGTGGCAGGCTTCCCGGCCCAGAAGATGGTCTTCCTGCCCGCAGGTGCGCCCGATGCCGCTGTCGCCACCTACACGGAGGCTTTTGAGGCCGTAAAGGCACGCCCGGACTTTGCCGAGATCTCGACGGGCCGCCTTGGCGTCTATCCGCAGATGACCGGCGCCGCGGCGACCGGCGCGCTTTCGAGCGCGACCCGGGTGCCGGATTCGGCGAAGGCGTTTGTCGTGAACTGGCTGATGGAACGCTACGGCGTCTCGCTCTAGGGACCTGGCCATGCGCCCCGCCCGGCACTGCCGGCCGGGGCGCGCTTCCGGACTCACGCGGCAAACGGACCGAAAGCCTGGCACATGGACATCCTGTCAGTCGCGCTTCCCGCCCTTGGCGGTGCCGCCGGGCTGATCCTGCAACCTGTCGTCCTCGGCTATCTCGCGCTCGGCGTCGTGATGGGGCTTTGCGTCGGCGTCTTTCCGGGCCTTGGCGGAATCGCCGGGCTTTCGCTTCTCCTGCCGTTCATGTTCGGCATGGATCCGGTCCTGGGCCTGGCGCTGATGATCGGCATGGTTGCCGTGGTGCCGACCTCCGACACCTTCGCGTCCGTCCTGATGGGAATTCCCGGGTCGTCGGCCTCTCAGGCGACCGTCCTTGACGGGTTCCCCATGGCGAAGAGGGGAGAGGCGGCCCGCGCCCTGTCGGCGGCCTTTGCGTCATCGCTCTTCGGCGGCCTGATCGGCGCAGCGTTCCTGACGCTCTTCATCCTTGTCGCCCGACCGGTCGTGCTGGAGTTCCGGACGCCGGAACTCCTGATGATAACCGTCTTCGGCCTTTCCATGGTGGGCATCCTGGCCGGGCGCGTCGCCCTGAAGGGCGTCGTGGCGGCAGGCCTCGGCATGATGGTCGGCACGATCGGGGAGGGAGACTCCTCCGGCGAGCTCCGGATGGCCAGCTACGACCTGCCCTATCTGGTGGACGGGCTGAAGCTCGTGATCGTCGGCCTCGGGATCTTCGCGATTCCGGAGATCGTCGCCCTGCTGCGCCAGGACCGCGCCATCTCGGAACGCCCGGTTCTGGGCGGCGGCTGGATGCGCGGCGTCCGCGACTGGCTGGCGAACGCCTGGCTGAGCGTCCGCTGCTCGATCATCGGCGTCGTCGTCGGGGTCATACCCGGACTCGGAGGCTCGGTCGTCGACTGGATCGCCTACGGCCACACGGTCCAGACCACGAAGGACAGGTCGGGTTTCGGGAGTGGCGAGGTGCGTGGCGTGATCGGTCCCGAGAGCTCCAACAACGCGAAGGAGGGCGGCGGGCTTGTCCCGACGCTTCTCTTCGGGATTCCGGGTTCGGGGTCAATGGCGATCTTCATCGGCGCGATCGCGCTGCTGGGATCCGGAAACATCGAGGTCGGGCCCTCGATGCTGAAGAGCAATCTGGACATCACCTACGCGATCGTCTGGCTTCTGGCCCTGGCCAACGTCGTCGGGACGCTGATCTGCATCGGCGCCTCCGGCGGAATCGCGCGGCTGACGACGATCCCCTTCAGCCTGCTGGCCCCGTTCCTGTTCATGATCATAGCCTTCGCGGCCTTCCAGTCGGGCCAGGACCTGATGGACCTCGTGGCGCTTTTTGCGGTCGGGCTCCTTGGCATCATGATGCGCCGCTTCGACTGGTCGCGCCCGGCATTCCTTATCGGGTTCGTCCTGTCCGATCCCGCCGAGACCTATGCCAACCAGGCCGTGCAGATCGCGCAGTCAAGGTTCAGGAAGGGATTTGCCGAGGGCATCGACTACATCTTCTCGCCGATCGTCGTCTTGCTCGTCATAATCACGACGGTCTCTGTCATTGTCGGGCTGAGGCAGGCCCGGACGATCATGGCCGAGGGCGCCGTCAGGTCCGGGCGCAAGAGGGCGCCCATGGTCTTCCTGCTGGCGGTGCTCGCATATCTCCTGATCTCGTTTGCCGATGCGTCGCTGATACCGGACCATGCTGCGGCTGACAGGGTTTTCCCGCGCTTCGTTTCCGGCGTGGCGATCGCCGGCGCCCTGGTTCTGCTGGTCCAGATGATCGTCCGCCCCGAGTCCCATGCCTTGTTCGCCGACCGGGATGCGGGAGGCGGAGACCGGGAGGACGTTCACGGCCTCTGGGCGACACTGGCGTGGTTCGCGGCGCTCCTGGCCCTGACCGCGCTCCTGGGCTTCGTCCTTGCGCTTGCAGCCTTCCTGTTCGCCTTCATCCACCACCGCGCCGGCCGTTCGGCGGGTTTCGCGGCGGCGTACGCCGCCGCGGGGATCGCCTTCATGTGCTTCATGGCGTGGCTGCTGAACCGGGACTTCCCGCCGGGAGTGCTTCAATCCTTCGTGGACCTGCCCTGGCCACTTGCGTGATGGCGTCCGGGCCCTCGGCGCTGGCCGGCGATGGCGGCTCTCCTGCCAGCTGCCCGCGACTTCCTTCCTCGTGGCGCCTGCCGGAAACGCCTGGCGGCCCGTTCTGCGCGCCTTCGCGTCATCTTCGATGGCCTTCAGCAGTCCAGGGGCGGCCGATGCATTGACCCGCTTGGGTGGAGAACCCTGATCGGGGATCAGCGGCACAGAGGCCGGCGCTGCGCATTCCCGCCACCCGGCGAGATCCGGGCCGGAACCGACTTGCCGGACAAAGCCAGGTGCGCGAACGGCCTTGCCGTCAGCCATCATGCCCTCGGCATGAAACGCGGGAGTCTCGCGCACCATCCGTGGCGCCCCTTCAAGCGTGCCGCCTTGAGTCACGCAGCCCGGAAAGTCCGGGAGCTTGCGCCGAAGCCGGGTGCGTCATCCGCATGAACAAACGCCACGCAATTCATTTGATGATCCTTTCGCATTGCACGCCCTGGTTCCTTGTGCAGCGCGTCTGGAGCCCTCCCCGCCTGCGTCCCGATGGACATGGACGTCCCGGTCTTGATGTCTTGTGCCTGAGGTGCAGGCCGCCGGCCATCCGGCCCGGCTTTGTCGGGTGCTTGAGCTGGACGCGGCCGCCCTCCATGGCCACTTCCCGCCAGCCGTCGTTCTTGCGCATTCCTGGTTCTTCTGCCGTTGCGCTCCAGTTCTGGCCTTGCGCCTTGCCTTGGACAGGCGGCTTCCCTGTTTCCGATGCCAGCCTGCATGCGCCTTCGCGCAGAGCCGCCCGCACGGGACCGGATACGCATTTCCGGCGTCGTGCGCGCCCCGGGCGGCGGCTCGCTTGTCAAGCGCCTCCCCGGCGTGCAAGCTGAGGCGGACAATGCAGGTGGCGCAGCATGGCCCAGACGGGCATACCTTTCCTGTTCATGCGGGGGGGCACCTCGCGCGGGCCCTACCTCAGGCGTGACCAGCTGCCCGAGGACATGGACCGGCTTGCGGAGGTCCTGGTCACGATGGTGGGCTCGGGGCATCCGGCCAACATAGACGGAATCGGCGGCGGCACCGCCGTGACGACGAAGGTGGCGATGCTGTCATCCTCGGAGGACGAATGGGCGGACGTCGACTACTTCTTCGCGCAGGTCAGCGTCCAGGACCGCCTGGTCGATTTCAAGCCGACCTGCGGGAACATCCTCGCCGGCGTTGGCCCTGCGGCGATCGAGATGGGCCTGGCGCCGGCGTCCGGAGACGTGGCCGAAGTGAGAATCCGGGCAGTCAACACGGGCGCGCGCGTGCTTGTGAAAGTGTGCATGAACGGCGGTTCGGTCCAGTATGACGGTGACGTGTCGATTGACGGCGTTCCCGGCACGGCGGCACCGGTCGAGCTGCAGTTCATGGACACTGTCGGCAGCGTGACGGGAGCCATGTTTCCGACGGGCGCACGGGTCGACCGGATCGATGGCGTCGAAGTGACATGCATGGATGTGGCCATGCCCATGGTCTTGGCCCATGCCGAGGCGTTCGGCCTGACCTGCCGTGAAAGCGCGGCTGAACTGGACGGCAACCGCGAATTCCGCGAACGCATGGAATCGATCAGGCTGGCGGCCGCAAGGCTGATGGGGATGGGGGACGCCTCGAAGTCCGTAACGCCGAAGTTCGGCCTCCTCGCCCGCGCCATGGCGGGCGGCGCTGCGGCAACCCGCTACTTCATGCCCTGGAACGCCCATCCCAGCCTGGCCGTGACGGGGTCGCAATGCATGGCCGCGTGCCTGCTGTGCCCGGGCACCGTGGGGGAGGGCATCATCGAGGCGCCGCCATCCGCACCGGCACGCCTCGCCCTGGAGCACCCGATGGGCCGGCTTGAAGTCGTGACAGACTATACCCGGGACGGCGATCGGTTCGTGGTGAACTGGGCCGGGCTCGTGCGAACGGCGCGCAAGCTGGCGGAGGGCCAGGTCTTCGTTCCGCGGCGGGTCTGGAGCGGCCTTGATCGCGTTGCCTGACGGGATGATGATGGACATTCCGCAGATCGCGAGGCGACCATGACATATCAGGATTGCCTGGCCACCGCGCTCGAAAGGCTCGAGGCAGCGCGGCAGCTGGTCGAGGCGGAGATCCGCAGCTATCCGGCGCCGGTGGCCGGATGCGACGCGCAATTCAACCATCTGGTGGGCATGCGCGGTTCCATCTCTGAAGCCTTGGCCGCGCTCGAAAGGCCCCGGTTCGTGCCGACGCCAAGGACCCTGGAACCGCCGGACGACTCTTCTTGAGACGGGGGCGCCGGATTCACGTCGGGGCCGTCTCCAAAGCCGCGCAGAACCCGCCGCGAAAATCTGGGATTGCCTCGGCCGGGCCATTCGCTTCCGTCGCCCGGTTCGACCGGGCTTACCGAATGCCGCGCAGTCCCAAACCCGGTTTTCCAGCCGGGCCCTGCCAGCGGAGCCTCCGTGGGCTCGGATCCGCTGCCTGGCGGCAGGTTCGGCCCGTCGCTGCGCCTGTCGTGACGAATTGCCGGGCCCGCGCGATCTCCGGGCCGAAACGATCCGGTCCCGCGGACCGAAAGCCCTCTTGCAACAGCCTGTTCGCCGAAACGGCCTTCTGATCGGGAAGCTCCTCGTTGATCCTGGATGCGGGAATCACGAAGGCCTTCCGCTGCGAAAGATCCAGCGGGTCATGTCATGGGTCTCCTTCTCCAGGCAGAAGGCGCGGCAGAGAACGCAGGCGTCAGCCCACCGCCTGGCCGCATCTGGTTCCGGCAGCCAGCGCCCAATTCGTGCGTTCCCGGCCCTTCCTGCCCATGCCGAAGCGCGGCGGCGTACGAACGGGCTTCCCTCCCGTCCCGGGCTGCAGACTGCCAGAGGAGCGCTTGACCGCGACTGTCGTCCCGTCCGGCAATGCGATGTCCACGCGGTTCCGGCCCTCGGCCGCCTCGACGTCGGTGGAGGTCGCGCATCGCGCGAGGCATTCGGCCAGGAGCGCTCGTGCCGCAGGGCTCCCCCAGCCGGACAGCGCCCGGCGACGCAGGCCGTCAACCGACCGGCCAAGGCCGGCAAGCCTCTCCTGGTCCGCGCGCATCGCGGTCCCTGGCTTGTTCCGTTCCGCCGCCTGGCGAGGCGGAAACCACGGCGCCAGGCCATGGCTGCTCGGCTTTCGGCGGCGCCGTGCCTGCCGGCCCAGCCGAACGCCGTCAACCGAGCCGCGCAGTGGCCATGGCCGGCTTCTCCGGAACACGTGCAGAGTCCGTCCGGACTGTCTGCGCCGCGAGCTGGGGACTTCAAGCTTGCGCCTGGCAGTCCGGGCCGCCGCGATTCCCGGCTCCAGCGTCGGCTGGCGCTTGCGCGGGATTGTCGCGGTTTCGGCCGGAGCCTACTCGGCCTCGTCCATCTTCGAGGCGTTCAGCTTCGCATAGTTTTCGGCGCCGACCCGGTCATGCAGTTCGATCTGCGTCTCCAGGAAGTCGATGTGGCCCTCCTCGTCGGAGAGAAGCTCCTCGAAGATCGCCATCGTCACGTAGTCCCCGACCTCGCGGCAGTGTTCGCGCGCCTCCTTGTACAGCGCCCGCGCCTCCTCTTCCGCCGCAAGGTCGCATTCCAGCGTCTCCCGCGGATTCTGGCCAATCCGGAGGGGATCGAGCTTCTGCAGGTTCGGATGGCCGCTTAGCGTTATGATCCGTCCCATGATCCTGTCCGCGTGGTTCATCTCCTCGATGCTTTCCTCGCGGCTCTTCCGGGCCATGTGGCCCAGGCCCCAGTCTTCCTGCAGCTTGTGGTGCAGCCAGTACTGGCTGATCGCGGTCAGCTCGCTGCGGAGCGCACGGTTGAGGTAGTCGATGACTTTGCTTTCGCCTTGCATGTTCCGGTTTCCTGTGTGGCTCCGCGGGAAGCGCGGAGGTGCATGGGTATCCCAAGGTTGGGGTTACTGCGCATGGTTCCGAGAAACAAGGCCATGCATCCGCCGCAGCCGGCCGGCTTGCCCAGGGCGCGTTGAACCTTGCCCGGGGTGATCAGGGCTTCGGGGTCCGCCGCCCGCATCCAGTCGATGGCGGCATGGATGTCGTGGTCCGTGACGTGCTTGCAGTGGCAGACGATCATGGCAGTGGATCCCTGCCTTGCCCATTCGAGGACGGCGTCGGGGTTGTCGAGGCTGTCCGATCCCTCGAACTCGATGGCTTCGACCCCGAGGGGCCGCCACGACACGCTCGATGCTGCGGGTCTGGTCGATCAGGCCGCCCGTCACCGGCGCCTCGCCCGCCTCGTTTCCTCATCCGAGCGTCATGTCGTCGCTGACCCCCGCTTCGGCCGCGGTCCTGTTCCGTCCAAGGGCCATCATCGTTGGCGCGAGCTTGACGGCCATCCCCGCATCGCAGCCGGTGCCGGCTTCGGCGACCAGGCCGGGAAGCGCGGGCCGGAGACGGGTGCGCCGCCCATCCGCACGCACTCGCAGTGGCGCACGTTCTGGATTCCAGGGCCGTCGTGGCGGCGGCTTTCGCGCGCGTCGTCCGAGAAGCGGTCGCGCTCCTTCTTCCGGATCGCTCGGCAGGAGGCAAAGCCGCATGCGCACACAGGCCCGCTCGCCGCAGGAGAGCGATCCCGTGCCGGCCAGGATGGCGGCGATGCCCGCATTTTCGTTCGCCCCTCGGCGTGCGTCCTGCCCCGCCGCCCTTCGCGAGATCCTTCGCCTCATGCGCCGGAAGCATCCTGTCAAGGGAACCTGAGACACGCTGGAAAACGCTCAACGCCATGGCAGGCTCCGCCCGTCCGTCTCGGCCGCGTGGATCAGGCATTCGGGGCCGGACGCGCCCGGCAGTCCGTCATGGAACGCGACGAGCGGAATTCCGCGCCGGCCCATGCAGGTGGCGTCCGCCTGTTCGGAAATGGGTTCCATGTGCCCGCTCCTTCGGTGTTCCGGGTGTTCCGGGTGTCTTGGCCCGCCACCGATTTCGGCCGCTGGCCAAGGCCGCACAAAAGCTTAGCAAATCACTCAGGCTTGTCAATCCGACAAATTGAATCAGGAAGAGCTCCGCATTGTCGCGCCTTTCGCAGGGCATCCCATGTCGGACGGCGTTCCCGCCAATCGGTTGGCCGGTCCCGAGCGCGAAGGCGTGGGCCTTGCGTCCATCACGGTCTGGGAAGTTCTGGACGGAATCAGCCGCCTGAGCGCCGGGCAGGCGTTCAAGCATCACGCCTTCGCGGCTCGGCGGCAGCGACCTTCGATGCCGCGCCGCGCTTGATCAGGATCTTTGCCGTCACTCGCCTTCGGCCCGATCCGGCGGTTCTGGCCCGCCCGATCCGGAGGCCAGAGACCCGTTCTCCCAGCGGCCGCTGAGCTCCGAGCCGTTCTCGTAGCGCATCGTGCCCTGGCCATGGCGCTTTCCGGCCCGGAACGCGCCTTCGTAGACGCCGCCGTTCGCGTAGGTCGCCACCCCCTTGCCCTCGATGCCGCCCGCCTGCCACTCGCCTGCATAGGTGTAGCCGTCGGCCGTCCTGATCGTGCCCGTCCCTTCGCGCTTGCCGTTCACGAACGTGCCCTCGTAGACCGAGCCATCCGTATAGCGCGCCACGCCTTCGCCCTCGCGGCGGCCGCTCAACCACTCGCCTTCGTAGGAAAAGCCGTCCTCGAAGACGATCTTGCCCGTGCCGTGCATCCGGGCGTCCTTGAACTCGCCTTCGTAGACGGTTCCGTTGGCATAGGTCACGGATCCGCGGCCATTGATCACGCCGCCATCCCACTCGCCCTCGTAGCTGCCGCCATCGGCGTAGACGATCTTTCCGGTCCCGTGCGGCTCGTTGTCCTTGAGAGCGCCCGTGTAGACAGAGCCGTCGGGATAGGTGACCTCGCCTTCGCCCTCGATCCTGTCCGCGACCCAGGCGCCCGAGTACCTGTAGCCGTCAGCGCCAGTGAAGACGCCCTGGCCGTCGCGCATGTCGGCCTTGAACGTCCCTTCGTAGAGATCGCCGCTGGCGTACTCGATGCGCCCGTCTCCATGCCGCGCGCCGTCGCGGAACGTGCCTTCGAAGATGTCACCGTCCGGCTGGGACAGGCGTCCGTCGCCGTTGATCCGGCCCTTTGACCACGCGCCGACATAGTGCGTGCCGTCGGCTGCGGCGAAGGACCCGTGACCGTCACGAAGGCCCCCGGCAAAACCGCCTTCGTAGACGGCGCCGTCCGCGTACTCGATGCGCCCCTGGCCCTCCTTCTCGCCGTTTGACCACTCGCCTTCGTAGACGTAGCCGTCCGGGACCTCCAGCCGGCCATGCCCGTGACGCAGGGCGTCAACGAATTCGCCGACGTAGCGCGCCCCATTTGCGTAATGGGCGACGCCACGGCCGTTGATCTTGCCCCCGTGCCACTGGCCGTCGTACGTGCCGCCTTTCGCAAAGGCGATCCTGCCCCTCCCTTCCGGCCTTCCGTCCAGGAACTGGCCAATGTAGACCGAGCCGTCGCTGTAGCTGGCCTTGCCGTTGCCCTCGATCCTTCCTTCCACCCATTCGCCTTCGTAGACATAGCCGTCAGGAAGCCGGTACGTTCCTCGCCCATGCTGCCTGCCATCCTTGAACGTGCCTTCGTAGACGCCGCCGTCGTCGTACTGCTTGGTGACGACTTTCTGGGCAAGCGCCCCTCCGGGGCTTGCCGCAGCCAACGGCAGGATCAGTCCCAATGCCAGCTTCATGGTGCACCTCAGACTCGCCGCCGGCCCGATGCGCGGTGGCTTGCCACGTGCAAGAGAGCATATTTGACAGGTCCCTTGCCCGCAAACTCTTTTCCCTGCCGCGATCCCCCCGTTCCGCATCCCGATCCGGCAGCATCTTGAGACGGAGTGTTGCGTTCCGACCTCGCCGGACATAGGGCCGGAATGCATGGTTTCCGGCCCGTGACGGGCAAGACGGGGGAATGCTGCGGCGCCTGACCCTGCAGAAAGGCCCTTTGGAGGCGCGTGATGGCCAGAACGTTTCGCCTGACGCTGGCGCAGATGAATCCGACGGTCGGGGACTTCGCGGGCAATGCGGCGCTGGCGCAGTCGGCGTGGGAGCGGGGCCGCTCGGCAGGGGCCGACATTGTGGCTCTCACCGAGATGTTCATCACGGGCTACAACACGCAGGACCTCGTTATGAGGCCATCGTTCGTGCGTGACGCCGAGGCCCGCCTCGACGCCTTGCGTGCGGCATGCGCCGACGGCCCGGCACTCGGGATCGGCGGGCCGTTGCGCCAGGACGGGAAGCTCTACAACGCGTTTCACGTCTTCAAGGATGGCCGCGTGCTCCGCCGTGTTCTCAAGCACGACCTTCCGAACGGGACGGTGTTCGACGAGGTTCGCGTCTTTGATCGCGGGCCCCTGGCGGGCCCGTTCGATCTCGGGGGCGTGCGCATCGGAACGCCGATCTGCGAGGATGCCTGGCATGAAGACGTGCCGGAGGCGCTCGCGGAATCGGGGGCGGAGATTCTCCTGGTGCCGAACGGTTCGCCCTATCGCAGGGGCAAGTTCGACACCCGTCTGAACGTCATGGTTGCGCGGGTCATCGAGACCGGCTTGCCGCTCGCCTATCTCAACATGATCGGGGGCCAGGACGACCAGGCATTCGATGGCGGCAGCTTCGTCCTGAACCCCGGCGGCGAAATGGCGGCCCGGCTGCCGTTCTTCGAGGAATCGGTCTTCCATCTGGAGTTCGGGGAGGGGCCGGACGGCTGGCGCGCGCGGAAGGGCGAGGTTGCGCCCCTTCCGGATTCGTGGGAGATGGACTATCGTGCGATGGTCGAGGCCACCCGGGACTATTTCCGGAAAACGGGGTTCTCGAAGGCGCTTCTCGGCCTTTCCGGCGGCATTGACAGCGCGGTCGTGGCCTGCATCGCCGCGGACGCCCTCGGCTCTCAGAACGTGCGCTGCGTCATGATGCCATCGCAATACACGAGCCGACGGTCGCTGGACGACGCTTCCGCGGTGGCAGCGTCGCTTGGGGCGAGGCTCGACACCGTGCCGATCACGGCGCCGGTCGGGGCGACGCTGCAGGCGCTGGACCCGCTCTTCGCGTGCAGCGAGCCGGACGTCACGGAAGAGAACATCCAGTCGCGACTGCGCGCCCTCATGCTCATGGCGCTTTCAAACAAGTTCGGCGAGATGCTTCTGACCACGGGCAACAAGTCTGAGGCGGCCGTGGGATACGCCACGATCTATGGCGACATGGCCGGCGGCTACAATCCGGTCAAGGATCTCTACAAGACCCGGATCTTCGAGACCTGCCGCTGGCGCAACGCCAACCACCGTCCCTGGATGAAAGGGCCGGCCGGCGCGGTGATTCCGTCGGCCGTGATCGACAAGCCGCCGACGGCTGAGCTGAGGGAAGGCCAGAAGGACAGCGATTCCCTGCCCGAATACGACGCTCTCGACGTGATCCTGACGGCGCTGATCGATGACGAGAGGCCTGTCGCCGACATTGTGGGGCTGGGATTCGACCGCGAGGTCGTCGAGAAGGTCGAGCAGCTGCTGTTCAGCGCAGAGTACAAGCGCTTTCAGTCGGCGCCCGGCGTGCGGCTGACCAACCGTTCCTTCTGGCTCGACCGTCGTTATCCGATCGTAAACCGCTGGCGGGACCGGTCTTGACGCGCCATCGGCTTCCCGTCGTCGGGTGCGCCTGCGCGCCGGACGGGGCCGCGAATGGATCCCGGGCCGTCCGCTGGCGTCGCGGATTCGGGCTTTCGGGGGGACGTCGACTTGTTGCCGCCGCCTCGTGCGCCTAGATGGAGGCCATGAGGCGACTGATTCCTTTTGCAAAGTCCCCGCCCGTCGTGTCCGTTCTGAAGCTCCACGGCGTGATTGCCGCGCGAACGCGCGGCACGCTCAGCGACGCGAGCATCGCGGGTCTTGTCGAGAAGGCGTTCACGAAGGGCAGGCCAGCCGCCGTCGCGCTTGCCGTCAATTCGCCCGGAGGAAGCCCTGCGCAGTCGTCGCTGATTTCGGCGCGCATCCGGCGGTTCGCCGAGGAAAAGGGCGTCAAGGTCTACGCCTTTGTCGAGGACGTGGCGGCTTCGGGCGGGTACTACATCGCGAGCGCGGCGGACGAAATCTGGGTGGACCGGCATTCCATCGTCGGATCGATCGGGGTCATTTCGGCAGGCTTCGGCCTGAAGGACTTCATAGAGCGTCACGGAATCGAGCGCCGGGTCCATACCGCGGGCGAGACCAAGAGCATGCTTGACGCGTTTCAGGCGGAGAAGCCGGAGGACGTCAGGCGGCTGAAGGCGCTGCAGGAGCACATCCATGCCGGCTTCATAGACCATGTGAAATCCCGCCGGGGCGTGCGCCTCAACGAGGAGGAGGATCTCTTCAACGGGGAGATCTGGGTGGGTTCGGCGGCCATTGCCACGGGGCTTGTCGACGGGGTCGGACACCTCGTGCCGAAAATGAAGGAGGTCTTCGGCGAGAAGGTCGTTCTCAGGCCCTACGGCCGGCGCCGTCCGTTCCTCGACCGGCTCGGCATGACGCTTGCCGCCGACGCAATGGCCGAGATCGAGGGCCGGCTGGCATTCAGGCGTTTCGGGATATGAGGCCATGATGCTCAAGATCGTCACGATCTTTCTCGTCGTCATTGCCGTGCTCGCCATGTTCGGGAAGCTCCGGCTCCTGTTGCCGCGCCGCATCGAGAGGCTTTCGAAAAGGTGCGTGGGCTGCGGGCGATACCGGATCGGCAAGGGACCGTGCCCCTGCGGAAGGTCCTGACGCTTGGTCTGGATCACGGGCGCCGCGGGACTGGCGATCCTGCTCCTGGCGGGCGACCTTCTGGTGCGTGGCGCCGTCGGCGTCTCGTCGCGCCTCGGGATCCCGGCGTTTGTCGTCAGCCTCACGGTCGTCGCCCTCGGCACGTCCGTCCCGGAGCTCCTGCTGTCGATACAGGCGGTGCTCGGCGGCGTCCCCGGCCTCGCGCTCGGCAATGTCGTCGGGTCGAACACCGCGAACGTGCTCCTGGTGCTGGGCGTGCCTGCGCTGATCGCGCCGCTGCGTTTCGGGCAGGCGGACTGCCGAAGGAGCTACCTGGCCATGCTTGGCGCGAGCGCCGTGTTCCTTCTGCTCTGCGCGACCGGGCCGCTCAGCTGGGTGCACGGGATCATTCTTCTCGCCGTTCTGGTGCTGGTCGTGACCGACCAGGTCCGGCATTCCGCCGGCCGCCGCGGCGTCGCGGGCGTTCAGCCGGCCAGGACGCCGGGGCCGGAACTCGGGCCAGGCAACATTGCGCTCTTCCTGGCGCTCGGCATCGCCTTCCTTCCCCTTGGCGCCGGCCTGCTCGTCGACGCGGCTGTCGAGATGGCGGCGGTCTTCGGCGTTCCCGACAGCGTGATCGGCCTGACGATCGTTGCGGTCGGCACGTCGCTGCCCGAGCTTGCCACCACGACGATGGCGACCCTGCGCAGGAACGCGGACGTGGCGCTTGGCAACGTCATCGGCTCGAACCTGTTCAACGTCCTCCTGATCGCCGGCGGCGCGTCGCTGTTCGGCGCGATTCCGGTTCCGAGGGAGTTCCTGGTCTTTGACCTGTGGTGCATGCTTGGCGCGTCGCTTCTGCTCGCGCCGTTCGCGTTTTCCGGCCGATGGGAGCTGACGCGCCGTTTCGGGGTCCTGTTCGCGGTCCTGTATGCCGCATACGTGACCATGGCGGTGCAGCATGGATGAGGCGCGGGCGAGGACCGGCGCGGCGCTCGTGACGGGCGCGGGCAGGCGCATCGGGCGCGCGATGGCGCTCTGCCTCGCCGGGCGCGGTCTCGACGTCGTGGTGCATTGCCGCAGGTCCCGGCAAGAGGCCGGCGCCGTCGCGGCCGCGGCGCGCGCGCTCGGCGTGAAGGCCGCTGTCCTGGAAGCCGACCTGACCGTCGAGGCCGAAATGCAGGGTCTGGTCCCGGAAGCCGTCGAGGCGCTCGGACGCCGGCTGACCGTGCTGGTCAATTCCGCTTCGGTCTTCGAGCACGACACGGTCCGCACCTGCACGCGCGCAAGCTGGGACAGGCACATCGAGTCGAACCTCAGGGCCCCGTTCGTCCTGACGCAGGCGTTTGCCGGACAGGCCCCGGAGCCGGAAGCCGGCGGCGAATGGAACGAACCCAGCGCACGGGCGCTGATCGTCAACGTCGTCGACCAGCGCGTGAGAAGCCTGACGCCGCATTTCGCGTCCTACACGATCGCCAAGTCCGCACTCTGGGCGCTGACCCGGACATCGGCGCAAGCGCTCGCGCCGGCCATCCGTGTCAACGCGATCGGGCCCGGACCGACCCTGCAGGGCGCGCGCCAGTCGCGCGAGCACTTCGCGAGCCAGCGCCGGAGCACCATCCTGAAACGAGGAAGCGACGTCACGGACGTGACCGGGGCGCTTGCATACTTCCTGGATTCCCCGAGCGTGACGGGACAGCTTCTCTGTCCCGACGGAGGCCAGCACCTGGCCTGGGAAACCCCCGACGTCCGGGGCGTCGAATGACCGGGCGCGCGGGAGCCGGCGCGAGTTGTGCACAGCGGCGGCAGGCCGTCACGCAGGCGTTACAATCTCCAGCGTTATCAACGCATTGACGAGGAAGTGATAAATATCTCCTGAAATCAATGTGTTGCGAATTTGCCCAAAAATTGGGCACATGCACTAAGGGTGCTGAAATCAGGGAGGAATCCGCCGCCATCGCGGGTTTTCCGCAGGGATGTCCACAGGTTTGGTGGACAGCTTTCCCCTTGCCTCGGGATTCAACTTGTGCTGCGTGTCCGGGGATCATGGACGAAGGATCGAGACCGTCGCCCGTTCGGGGGCACGCGGCCGTCAGGGCCAGCCTCGAGACGCTTGACGCAAGTCCCGGAGTCTACCGGATGCTCGACGAAAGGGGTTCCGTGCTCTACGTTGGCAAGGCGCGGAACCTGAAGGCGCGGGTGTCGTCCTACGCCCGGCCGCGCGGGCACTCGCCCCGGATCGCGCGGATGATCCGGGAGACGGCGTCCCTGACGTTCCTGACGACCCGGACCGAGGCGGAGGCCCTGCTGCTCGAGCAGAATCTCATCAAGCAGCTCAAGCCGCGCTACAACGTGCTGCTCCGGGACGACAAGTCCTTTCCCGACATTCTCGTGACCAAGGACCACGCCTTTCCGCAGATCAGGAAGCACAGGGGCGCCCGGAAGGAGAAGGGCGACTACTACGGGCCTTTCGCCAGCGCCGGAGCCGTGAACCGGACGATAAACCAGCTCCAGAAGGTCTTCCTGCTGCGGAACTGCTCGGACGCCACCTTCGAGAGCCGCACGCGGCCCTGCCTGCTCTACCAGATCAAGCGCTGCAGCGGGCCATGCGCAGGCAAGGTGGGCGAAGGGGAGTACGCCGGCCTCGTCCGGGACGCCGAGCGCTTTCTGCAGGGGCGCACGACCACGGTCCAGGAGCGACTCGCCAGGAGGATGAAGGCAGCGTCCGACGCGCTCGAGTTCGAGACCGCCGCCGCGCTTCGTGACCGGCTGAAGGCACTCACCTTCGTCCAGGGCAGCCAGGTCGTGAACCCGGCGGGCGTGGCCGAGGCGGATGTCATCGCGCTTCACCTCGAATCCGGGCAGGCCTGCGTCCAGGTCTTCTTCATTCGCGCCAACCAGAACTGGGGCAACAGCGACTTCTATCCGCGCACCGGATCCGGGGCCGGTGCCGCGGAGATCATGCGGGCCTTCGTCGGCCAGTTCTATGACAGGAAGGAGCCGCCCCGCCTCGTCCTGCTCTCCCACGGCATCGAGGATGCCGGCCTCATGGCGGCCGCGCTGTCGGAAAGAGCGGGCCGGAAGGTCGGGATTTCCGTTCCGCAGCGCGGCGAGAAGATGGATCTCGTGGCGGGCGCCTTGCGGAACGCCCGCGAGAGCCTGGCACGCAAGATGTCCGAGTCCGCCAATCAGGAAAGGCTCCTGAAAGGTCTCGCGCGGGCCCTTGGCCTGGACGTCGACCTGCAGCGGATCGAGGTCTATGACAACAGCCACATCCAGGGCGCGCACGCGGTCGGCAGCATGGTCGTCGCGGGCAGGGAGGGATTCGTCCGGAGCCAGTTCCGCAAGTTCGACATCAAGGCGCCGGAACTGGCGCCGGGCGATGACCTCGCGATGATGCGCGAGGTGCTCTCCCGGCGCTTCGAGCGGCTTCTCAGGGAAGATCCGGACCGTCAGACGGATGTCTGGCCCGACCTGCTCCTGATCGACGGAGGCGCCGGGCAGGTGACTGCCGTCCATGACGTGCTGGCGGATCTCGGCGTCGACGACATGCCCGTGGTGGGCGTTGCAAAGGGCGTCGACCGCAACGCGGGCAACGAGGAGTTCCATCGCAAGGGCGCGCGGCCGTTCGCGCTGAAGAGCGGCGACCCCGTCCTCTACTTCGTTCAGCGGTTGCGCGACGAGGCGCACCGCTTTGCCGTCGGCGCGCACAGGCGGAAGCGCTCGCGGGCGATCGGGGCGACGCCGCTGGACGGCGTGCCGGGCGTGGGGGCGTTCAGGAAGCGCGCGCTGCTTGCGCATTTCGGCTCCGCCAAGGCGGTGAGCCGTGCCGGCCTCGCCGATCTCAAGGCCGTCGACGGCATTTCGACGAGAACGGCAGAGAGGATCTACGACTTCTTCCACGAGAGGGGATGACGTG
Organism: Paracoccaceae bacterium; assembly: GCA_965221845.1. Classification (GTDB taxonomy): domain Bacteria; phylum Pseudomonadota; class Alphaproteobacteria; order Rhodobacterales; family Rhodobacteraceae; genus JAJEFO01. Next base: position 1,282,731 of record OZ244919.1, on the reverse strand, counting down.
CCGCCGGTTCGCGCGGCCTGCGCCGCGACGGCCGGAGTGATGCGGGCACTTCCCAACAGGGCGCCATGGGACTAAGTCTTGGGCATGACCTTCACGATCCCGAACGTGCTGACATCGCTGCGACTTCTGGCGGCCCCGGGACTGGGCGTGATGTTCCTGTACTTCGCGCGCCCCTGGGCAGACTGGCTCGCGTTCCTGCTTTTCGTGGGCGCCGCCGCAACGGACTTCGTTGACGGCTACCTCGCGCGGCGCTGGAAGCAGGAAACCAGGTTCGGATCCATGCTTGATCCGATCGCGGACAAGGCCATGGTCGTCATGGCGCTGCTGGTTGTCACGGCGCAGGCCGGCCTGAACGCCTGGATCCTGCTGCCCGCGACCGCGATCGTGTTTCGGGAGACGTTCGTTTCGGGGCTGCGGGAGTTTCTTGGCGACGCGGCTGGTGCGCTCACCGTGACATGGGTCGCGAAGCTGAAGACGGCGGCGCAGATGATCGCGATCGCGGTCCTTTTCGCCTCCGGGGCGTTCGTCCACATGTTCGACGGCGAGGCGGGAGGCGACCTGTCGCGGGCGGACCGGCTCTTCCTGCTTGCCGCCGAGGGCGCGTGGCGGGTCGGGGTGGTCCTGCTGTGGGTCGCGGCGGCCCTGACGCTCCTTTCGGGAATCGACTACTTCCGCAAGGGGCTTCCGCATCTGAGGGACGGGAAATGATCGAGGTTCTCTACTTCGCCTGGCTTCGCGAGCGCGTCGGAGAGCGCTCCGAACGGATCGAGACCGGCGCCGCCACGGTGGCGGAGCTGGTGGCGGACCTCCGGACGCGGAGCGAGGCGCATGCATTGGCGTTTTCCGACATGAACGCGGTCCGCGTGGCGATCGATCAGGACCTGGCCGAAATGGACTCGCCCCTCGCCGGAGCGCGCGAGGTGGCGTTCTTTCCGCCGATGACGGGCGGATGACCGTCCGCATCCAGCCCTCCCCGTTCGACATGGATGTCGAAATCCGGCGCTTCGCGCAGTCGGTTCCCGGCGCGGGCGCCGTCGTGACGTTCTCGGGCCTGGCGCGGGACGACGGCGGAAGGCTCACGGCCATGGAGATCGAGCACTATCCTGGCATGACCGAAGGATCCGTTGAGGCGATTCGCCTCGCGGCGATGGAACGCTGGCCCCTGCTGGGCGCCGCGGTCATCCACCGTTACGGCCGGCTCGCGCCGGGCGACCAGATCATGATGGTCGCCACGGCCGCGCGTCATCGCGCGGATGCCTTCGCGGCGGCCGAGTTCCTGATGGACTACCTGAAGTCCCGCGCCCCGTTCTGGAAGAAGGAAATCGGCTCCGGCGGAGAGACATGGGTCGCGGCCAGGCAAGAGGACGAGGACGCGCTTGCCCGGTGGTGAGGCGGCGCAGGGTCCGGGAGGCCGCCGGCGTCAGCGCAGCGGGCCGGTCACGGGTCCGTGCCTGTCCGCGACCGGATGACGGGCGCTCCGGGCCCGGAACCGGCTGGCCGCTCCCGCCCCATGCCCGGCCACCTTCCGGTCGACGACGTGCTGCCGCGGCTGACGGACGCGCTGGCCAGGCGCAGGCAGGCCGTTCTGCGGGCGCCGCCGGGTGCGGGCAAGACGACGCGCGTGCCGCTCGCCCTTCTCGAATCGGGCCTGGCCAAGGGCCGCATCGTCATGCTCGAGCCGAGGCGGCTCGCGGCGCGCGCCGCGGCGCGAACCATGGCGGCCGCGCTTTCCGGGGCTGTCGGCCAGGCTGTCGGCTATCGCACGCGGGGCGAGACGCGCGTCTCGAAGGCGACGCGGGTCGAGGTTGTCACCGAGGGCGTCCTGACCCGCATGATCCAGGCCGATCCGGGCCTTGAGGGGATCGGGGCCCTGATCTTCGACGAGTTTCACGAGCGTTCCCTCAACGCCGATCTGGGCCTCGCGCTGGCGCTCGAGTGCCGGGCGGCGCTTCGCGAGGACTTGTTGCTGCTCGTCATGTCCGCCACCATCGACGCCGCGCCGGTCGCGGCGCTGATGGGAGGCGCTCCGGTCGTCACCTCGGAGGGCCGAAGCCATCCCGTTGACACCCGCTGGCTTGCCAGGCCGCGATCAGGACCGGTTGAATCCGGCGTGCTGGCCCTGATCAGGACGGCTGCGGCGGAGACGAAGGGAGGCATTCTTGCGTTCCTGCCCGGCGAAAGGGAGATTCGCCGTGTCATGGCCGCGCTCGACCTGCCGGGCACGGAGGTCCTGCCGCTGCACGGCTCGCTTCCGGCCGCGGACCAGGACAGGGCGCTTGGACCGGCGGGCGGGCGCAGGCTCGTGCTGGCGACATCCGTCGCGGAGACCTCGCTTACGGTTCCCGACATCAGTGTCGTGATTGACAGCGGGTGCGCGCGCCGCGCGCGCTTTGACCCTGGATCCGGCATGTCGCGCCTGACTACCGAACGCGTCACCCGTGCCGAGGCCGAGCAGCGCCGGGGCCGCGCGGGCCGGGTTGCGCGCGGGATCTGCTACCGGCTCTGGACCAAGGGCGAGGAAGGCGCGCTGGCGCCGTTCCCGCCTCCTGAAATCGAGACCGGCGACCTTGCCGGGCTCGCGCTCGAGATTGCCGAATGGGGTTGCGAGCCGCCCTTGCTCACGCCTCCGCGGGAAGGGTCGCTGGCGGCCGCGCGGGCGCTCCTCGCGGAACTCGGCGCCATCGAGGGGACGCGCATCACCGATCACGGCCGCGCCCTCGCGCGTCTGCCTCTGCATCCCCGGCTAGCCCGCATGCTGTCACGCGCCGGAAAGTCCGCGGCGCCGCTCGCCGCGTTGCTGTCCGGCCGGGATCCGCTCAGGAACGCTGGAGCGGATCTCTCGATCCGCCTGGAGGCGCTTGCGTCCGCGGACCGCGATCCGGCGCTCGACAGGATCCGCGCGGAGTCGGCCCGGCTTTCCAGGGCCGCGCCGGACACGCGGATCTCCGACCCGTCGGCGCAGGCGGCGCTGGCATACCCGGACCGCATCGCGCAGCGACGCGCGGGGCGACATCCGCGCTGGCTTCTTTCCGGCGGGAAAGGCGTGAGGATGGACGCGGGCGACCCGCTGGCCGGAAGCCCGCTGCTGGTCGTGACCGATACCGACGGCCATCCGACCGAGGCGGTCGTTCGCACCGCGCTTCCCGTTTCGGAGGGCACCGTGCGGGACGTGCTCGGAGATCGCGTGACGTGGAATCGCGCGGTGCGCTGGTCCGCTTCGTCAGGGCGTGTCCTGGCCGTGGCGGAGGAGCGTCTTGGCGCAATCGTCCTTTCGTCCCGGCGCTGGAAGGACGCGCCCTTCGCGGCCCGTTCCCGCGCGATGCTGGACGGAGTCAGGCGCCTTGGCCTGTCGCCGTCTCCCGAGGCCCGGCAGCTCCAGGCCCGGGTGACGGCGCTTCGTGCCGCCGGTCACAACCTGCCGGACATGGCGGACGGGACCCTCCTCGACACGCTTGAAGACTGGCTTCTCCCGCATCTGGGCGACGTGCGCACCGCCTCCGGCTGGAAGGCCTTTGACGTGCTGCCGTGCCTTCGCGCAATGCTTGACGGGCGGCAGATGCGGATTCTCGACCGGCACGCTCCCGCGGAGTTCGCGACGCCGCTCGGCCGGACGGTCGTGATCGACTACACGGCTTCCGAGCCCGAGGTCAGGCTACGGCTCCAGGAGCTCTTCGGCGTCCGGCGTCATCCGTCCGTCGCCGGCAGGCCGCTCCGCGTGACGCTGCTGTCTCCGGCCGGCCGGCCGGTTCAGACCACGACTGACCTTCCCGGCTTCTGGACAGGCTCCTATGCCGAGGTCCGAAAGGAAATGAAGGCGCGTTATCCGAAGCATCGCTGGCCAGAGAATCCCGCTGCCGCCGCGCCCGGGTCCGAGCCGAGGGGTCGCGGATGACCCGGCTCGCCACGAGCCGGCCCGGCCGCTTCCAGATCGGCATTGCCGCGCGTCTGGACACCCGTCCCGGCCCGGGCCACAGTCCGCGGCACGATGACGGAAGGCGTCGGAACGCTGGCAACGGCCCTGATGGAGGGCGACAGGCGCGCATTGGCGCGCGCCATCACGCTTGTCGAAAGCGGCCGCGATGATCACAGGGCGCGTGCGGAGGACTTGCTGGATGCCGTGACGGCGCCAGGCAGGCAGTCCCTGCGCATCGGGCTTTCCGGCACGCCCGGGGCTGGCAAGTCGACGTTCATCGAGGCGTTCGGCTGCATGCTGGCCGAGAGGGGCATGCGAATTGCGGTCCTTGCGGTGGATCCGTCCTCGGTTCGGTCGGGAGGATCGATTCTTGGCGACAAGACGCGGATGGAGCTCCTCGCGCGCGCGCCCGGAACGTACATTCGCCCGTCCCCGAGCCAGTCGCACCTCGGCGGGACCGCTCGGCGGACGAAGGATGCCGTCACGCTATGCGAGGCGGCAGGCTTTGACGTGGTCCTGACCGAAACCGTGGGTGTCGGCCAGTCCGAAACCGCCGTGGCGGACATGTCTGACGTCTTCCTGCTCCTGATTGCGCCGGCCGGCGGAGACGAGCTCCAGGGCGTGAAGCGCGGCATAGTGGAGATCGCGGACCTGATACTTGTGAACAAGGCGGACGGAGACCTGAAGCCTGCCGCCGGACGGACGGTTGCGGACTATTCCGGCGCGCTGAGGCTTCTCAGAAGGCGGGAGGGCGACCCGGAGGGCTTTCCGAAGGTCCTGCCGGTTTCCGCGCTCGAAAGCACGGGACTGCGCGAGGCCTGGGACGAAGTCGCCGCGCTGGCGGATTTCCGCAAGGCCAGCGGGTTCTGGGACGCGCGGCGCACCGAGCAGGCATGTTGCTGGTTCGAGGAGGAGGTTCGCAGGGGACTGCTGCGCCGTTTCGCGGCGGACCGGACGTCCGAAAATGAGATGCAGGCGCTCCGCGACGCCGTCGCGCACGGAACCCGCGCTCCCGGCGCGGCGGCGCGGGAGGCGCTGTCGCGTGTCGCGCGGGCATCGGGGTCCTGAAGAGGCCGAGGCGGAAGTTGCGCGGCGCGAAGCTCGGACAGCGCAACCGGCTGCTTGCCTGGACGGAGCCGGGCGCGGAGCACGCGGGGATCATGAACGCCATGCTCGCCACCTGCCGGATGCAGGGCGTCGATCCCCGCGCCTGGACGGCCGACGTCCTGCTGCGGATCGACAGCCACCCGGCCAGCCGGGTCGCCGAGCTGGCGCCGAGGCGCTGGAAGGAGCTCTTCGCCCACGCCCCGATGACGTCCGACGTCGCGGCCGCCACGGCCGGACCGCGGCTTCAGGCCGCCACGGGGACGGGACAGCGCCTGCGGCGGCGCCGGACGGTGATGTCGATCCCGTCCAGGAGCGCCGAGAGCTCGGTCCGCGACAGCGACCTGCGTCCCGGAGCCGGCGCCGGGGGCGAGGCGAACAGGCCCCGCTCCAGGCGCCTGGCCCAGACGAAGCACCCGCCATGCTCGAAGCCGAGGACCTTGACCATCGTCCGGCGGCGGTTGACGACGCCGCTTCCACTCTGAAGTGCAACATCAGCCAGCGAGGGGCGAAGCCCGAGCGGCGGCGGTCCCTTCACCGGGAGGCGTAGCCAGTCTTCCGGGGCGGTGCAAGCCCTGCCGGGCGCTGTCCGCGGCCCGCCGGACGCAGGGAGGGCGGAGCCCGACCGGAGGACGGCGGGCCGCGGACAGCGCGCATCTCCCCTCGGAGCCGCCCCCGGCGGCCCCGGAACGGCCCCCTCAGGGCGGCTGCGCCCGGGCAGGAAGGCCTCGGACGGGGTGAGGTAGCCCAGCGCCTTCCTCGGACGTGCGTCCGTCCGGTCCTGGACGGCCTTCACGGCCTCGTCCGTCACCTTGCGGAAGTCCGTGCCCTTCGGGAACCACTCCCGCACCAGCCCGTTCACGTGCTCGTTCAGGCCGCGCTCCCAGGAGTGGCAATGCCGCGCGAAGAAGAACCCCGCGCCCAGCGCCTCGGCCACCCTGGCATGGCCCGCGAACTCCTTGCCGTTGTCCGCGGTGACCGTGTGCACGGGGAGAGGGCCCGGCATGCCGGTCATGGCCGAGCCGACCGCGTCCGCCGTCTTCCTCTCGACCCTTTCGAGCAGCGTGTGCCTGGACGCCCTGTCCACCAGGGAGACAAGCGCGCCGCCGGTGCCCTTGCCGTTGATTCGTGTCCGCCTCCCGGTCGCCGACCCGTTCCTTCGCCTCCACGACGTCCGGGCGCTCGGAGATGTCCACCCGGCCCGGGATGTGGCCGCGGCCCGCGTGGGCCCCGCCCTTCCGGTTCGGCTTCCTGCCGCGGCGGCGGAGATGCCGCCAGAGACCGCCGCCGGCCTTCCGGTCGGCGTGGATGCGCTCGTAGATCCACTGACGCCCCGCCATCGGCACGCCCTCCTTGCGGAGGCGCCCGCTGACCTGCTCGGGGCTCCAGCCCTCGGCCAGCCGCTCCTCCGCCATGCGCCACAGCTCCGGCGTCATCTTGCGCGCCACCGACGAGGCCGCGCTGCGGCGCCTGTCCGCCTTGCGCCGGGCCTGCTTGTGGCGGTAGCCGCGCCTGCCGGCGTTGCGCCGCACCTCGCGCCAGACCGTCGTGCGGTCGCGGCCGAGCTGGCGGGCGATCGCCGGGCCGGAAAGCCCGCTTTTCCTCAGGGCGTGGATCTGGCAGCGTTCCGCATGAGGCCGGTGGCGATGGCCCTCGGGCATGACAGTCTCCTTCTTCCAACGAAAGGGACTGTTGCCGCCGCCTGGCCGATTCGCAACATCTTGTGTCGTCGAACCGCCCGGGGCCCTGCATCAGGTGTTGCACTTTAGAGTGGAACGGGGGTTCGTTTTCCGGGCCACCGGAGCCGGGTTCTGCACACCGCTTTCCACCGGCGGGCGCCGCGCGGGCAGGGGCAGGCGGGCCGGCCGCGGGGCGCGGCCGGCCGGTCGGTCCGCCCGGCGCCGGGCGTCAGGCGGCGTTGGCCGCCGACCTGTCCTCCCACATGCGCCGGTCGCGCGGGAGGACGTTCGCGGTCACGACATTGGCCAGTTCATCTGGAAGTCACGCCAGAACAAGAGGCGATTGCGCTGCAGGGTTTTTTGGGCCAGCGCCGTCGATATCAGCACCCGGCCACAGCGGCTGCCGGCCTGGTCCGCATGCTGTCAGGCACCGGAATCCCTGCCGGAAGGGCCGTTCCGGCACCCCAGCGCCGTCGGCCGCGACATTCTGGCGGTCCGGACGGAATCCCGGGCACGCCGGGCCACCCGGCGCCGGGTCCGGCTGTCCCTTCCGGCTGTCGGGGTGCGGCGTCAGGCCGCCCCGGGTATGGGCACCCTGACCGGCGGGCGCATCATTTCCGGGCGTCCGGCCCGGACGTGTCCGGGCGCCATGGCCATCATGACGGGGGCGAGGGGGCCGCGGCGCGGCGACATCCTGCCGGGGCCGCGGATGAGGTGCGTCCCCATTCCGTGAACGCGGTCGACGCGGGCGTTGGTCCGCTCCGGGGCGCTGCGGCGGCTGCAGTCTTTCCGCCAGGCCGGGCTGCCCCACGGGACCGGCGTGAACACGCGCCGGCCGGTGTCGGGGTCCGCGGGCGGGACGCGCACGGCGCGTCGGTGGTCACCGGCCTTGCCGCCGCCCATCCTGGGGCAGGCGGCGCGTCCCTGGCATCCGAACCCGTACGCCGCCGCCGGGCAGCGGTATCCGGGCGTCTGCCGGTCGCGCCCGAAGCCCTCGAAAGCCATGTCCCTCCGCCCGCCCGTCTCCGGACAGGCGCGGAACGGCCCGCCGCGCCCGCCGTGGACGGTCGTGTCGGCGCGCTCCGGGTCCGGCGGGCGGGTGATCGGGACCGGGGGATCGTAGCCGGGCTCCCTCTTCTCCGCGCTCCACATCAGGCGCGTGTCGATGGCCGGCCTTGTCTCCCATCCGTCCCGGAACGTCCTCTCCAGCGGCCCGCTGCCGGGGCCGCGGCCGGCGCTGGACGTCCCGCGCCTCCCGGCCAGGTCCGGCGCCTCCGCCATCAGACTGCCGGACATCCGCTCCGGTTCCCCGGCCTCCGGCACCGGGGCCGGCTGGACGGATATCCCGACCGGGATCCCGCAGGTGGTGCCGGCGATGACGTGCGGCGTGTACCCGGACCGGCCCTTCACTTTCCTCCGGGGCCTGCCCGTCTTCGCGCCGGCACCGGCCGTCCCGTGCCTGCCCCGGGCCGCGCCGGGGCCGGGGGTCCTGCCGGCCCCGCCGTCCTTCCGGCCGGTGGAGTGGCCCGCGATGGCCTTGCCGTCATGGCCGGGACGCCGCCCGGAGCCGGGAAGCTCCGCCATCAGCGCCGTGCGCGTCGCGCTCCCCATCCCCGACACCGGCCCGGGATCCTCCTCCACCCCGGTCAGGGCCGGGAGGAAGCGCGTGAGGTTCCACGGGTCCGGCGCCGCGTCCACCATCCGCGCCGTGCCGTCGCCGGCCCGCACCGCCCCGGGCAGCGGGCCGGACCCGCGGATGTCCGGAAGCGCCGGGTCGCGCCGGCGCCCGCGGATCAGGGATCCGATCGGTTCATGCCGCAGGACCACGCCGGCGACGGTGGCCCGCCACATGGCCTCCACGGGACAGCCGTCGCGGCCGGCGCCCCGGCGTTCCGGCAGTTCCCCCGGCAGCGGGCCGCCGGGCAGGGTGCCGGGGGCGGGCTCCAGGCGCCTCGGGCCGGAAGCCTCCCGGCACCGTCCCGGGAAAAGGGCATCCTGGATGCGGGTGCCATGGTGCCGCCTCCGCGCGGATGGGGTCTGTCCTGGTGATTCACCCATACCATGTGGCACCCACCCCATCCGGGCCCATATTCCGGGAACGCCCGGCGACGCCGCGGCGCGCCGCCTCCCGGGGCCGGGCGGTCGGATGCGGCCCCATGCCGGATAGCGACGGTACGGCGCCGGAAAACGACCGAAAGGCGGCGCGAATCACGCAAGGCCGGGTGAGGAAAGATTCCGGCCCCGGAAAACCGGCGCCTTTTCAGCCCGTTACGGACAGCGCAAGGCCCTCACTTTGCGGTACTCTCCTTTTGGGTCAACAAGGTTGACGAGTTTGCCTTGCCGGTTGCGAAGCTCTCGCCAAACCCGTAAGTGACCTGCGCCTTGGTTGCCCGTGGAAGAGTTTTGCTCCGCCATTTTGCTTGATCGAAGGCACGTTGAGGATATGGCAGATGAGCTCCAAAATAGAAGGACATGCTCCAACCATTGCTGAGTTTCTGTCAGCGTCGCGCTGGAAGCATGCGCTCTTCACGACATATGCGCTGAGCCTGAGTTACTTCGAATCAGAAGTCTTGCGCCCGCTCTTGCAGCAAGGATGCGATGACATTTGGCTCGTTTGTGATGCCCAGGGATATCGTTCTTCACTCCTCGAACGCCGTTCCATGCGTGTCGGACAGGAATACAGAATTGTTCCTGTCGGCCTGCCGAGTGGCGTATTCCATCCCAAGTGCATCTACTTGTGTTCAGACGAAGAGCAAGTCCTCCTCGTTGGCAGCGGTAACGTGACTTTCGGGGGTCATGGGCGAAATGCCGAAGTTTTCGAAGCTCTTCTTCCGAGCGAGCACGCAACTGCATATTCTGATTTCGTAGCGTTCCTCAAGACGCTGGGCGCTAGCCCAAGTGTCAGGATTGCCCGTCGGGATTGGATCGGTGATTTCGCGGGTCGCGCCTCGGAAGCTGCGGCACGCGGTGTGGACAATTCGGACACACCTGTTCGCCTGATCCACTCGATCGAGCGATCAGGCATCGAGCAACTCGGCGAAGCAGCGGCCGGGTTGGGTGCGTGTGGCTGTGTGAAGGTTGTCTCGCCTTACCACGATCGGCACGGAGAAGCGGTGCGATCGTTTCTCGAAACAATGGATGCTGAAACCGGGGTCGTGGCAGTTACCGACGAAGACAAGAGCCCGTTCCCGTTCGCCGAAGCTGAAGAGTGGCCGCGCGCCGTTCTGGCGCAAAGGCCGAAGATCGGCGGAAAGCGCTTCGTCCATGCGAAGTGGATCGAATGTGTGTTCCCGGACGAGACGCTGCTGTTGACTGGCAGCTTCAACGCAACGAGGAAGGCGCTTGCGACGACCGACAATGTTGAGCTTGGTGTACTGCGCAGAGTCCGAAATTCGGAAAGCGCTCTTGATTGGGCGAGTTGCAGCTCGCCCAGTTTTGAGCCCGCGAAACCCCTTCCATCAGGGCTTGGGCAGTCCGAAATCGTCTATGCGAGCTTTGATCGAAACGATCCCGGGCGGCTCCACGGTCAGCTGATCAGCCTTCAGGACGTCGGTGGAGCATGGTTCTTCCGCGTCGTTCAGGCCGACGGCAAATCCCACGACGGAGAAGCAATGCTCGGAAATGATGGTGCATTCTCTGTCGTAAATGAGGCGCTTGAAGCATTCGGGGAGTCGCCTGCGCTGCAGATCGTCTTGCAACGTGACGGGCGCGAGGCCCGCGGCTGGGTTCATAATGAAATGCTGCTTGGCGTTGGTGCGCGTCGCAGGCTGACGGCCGGAACCATGAGCCGCTTGATGAGACGCGAGGGCAGCGACGATGACATCCGGGCGCTGCTCGACTATTTGAGCGTGTTCGCCGAAAAGCACTTGCGCGTCTTCAATCTGCCGATTCTCAAAGATGACGAAGGCAGAGCGTCTAAGGCATCTGATGACACCGCATCAGGCACGGTTCGTGTCAGCCTTCAGGAACTCGCTCCCTTGGCAGACCTTCCTGAAGGTGCGATCCCCATAGTCGGGTTGGGCTCGTCGACCGAAGATCGCTTTGATACGGCGCTCGCGCGACTAAGGCGCATGTTTCTTAGTCACGAAAGCTCTCGGACCATGGCGATGCGAGCCGCTCTTGGCTCTGCCGTTCTGGCAGAAGACGAAGTGCAGCGGCAAACTCCCGAACGGATTGCCCATAGCCTTGGCCTTCAGGATTTCGAATGCGCCATAAACACATTGGTCGAGGGTTGTGCGGAGCACCCCGACAGGCTGCGCGGCTTGCTGACAATCCAGCTCGAAATCGGGATGTGGATGCGGCTGCATCGACTCGAAGACATCGATGGGGCGTTCGAATTCATGGGAAGCTGGATCAGGCGATCAGCTCAGAATGTGACGGTGCCGCAAGACACAGTAACTGAGCTTTCCCAGCACTTCGTGACATCAGCGGCCATCCGCGCGGCTTTGTTGTCGGAAGTAGGAAACTCCGATCAATTCGTTGCCTTGCACGATGACCTTGAGAAGTTCTTTGGCGGGCCTGTTGATCATGCTTTCGCATTGGCCGCGTTGATCGAAGACAGCCATCAAGGATTCGCAGCGGCACTCAAGCAAGGGGACGACAACATTGACTTGCGCACTGCGCTCGAACGCGTGCTCGCCAAGAGGACGCGCCGCCAGCAACTGGAAGAGGCCTTGCGATTGCTGTCGGAAGGAAAGGCTGTGCCCGCCGAATGGGAGGTATTCCAGTCAAATACCGGAAAGAGGCTTCATGAGTCAATGCATCGGTCGGCTTGGCAAAAGCGCATCGTCAAGACGATACCGAGCTACGAATCTTGCAGCCACTGCTACGCTCAATTCCCGAAGCAGGAATTGGCAATTTTTCGCAAGGAGCGCATAGGGCACTGCATACAATGCAAGAAATTCTCACTGAACGTCCTGCCATGACAATTCACTCACCTGACCATCCCTTCTTCCTCCCGCAACGCATCGGCGAGAACAGCGGTGTCGATTTTCTCGGGCTGCGCCAGGTGAACTTGGACATGATGGCCGAAATGATCCCGTCGATCAACAACGTGACGGACTACATTCGGCCGTTCTCCCTGATGTCTTGGGTGTTTTGGAAGTTCCACGATCTCTGTGCCGCATCCGGGGTAGAGGAGCCGTCACGCGATGAAATCGACCGGTTCAGAGAGAGAATTGAAGTTCTCTTTTCCTGGGGTGCCAAGCTTCACGAAACGAGCGGTCGCGTTCCGGGTACAGGGGCTGTACCACCCAAGCCTTCAAGCGATGGCCGGGTGCCGTTGGCATTCAAGGACTGGAAGCGTGTCCAAGCTTCCACAAGCCTAATTGCCGCTCTTTGGTACGGTCCCGCCTCAAAGACCGTGACCGGTCTCGGGTTTCTGATGCCTGTACCAGACTACACAGGGTTCTTCCGCACAACGGGAGCCGGAACTCGCTTGGCAGAAGCATTGGACGCACAGCTACGCCAGGATCAGGAACTCTATGACAGGCTGCTTGCGACGCTTGAAGCAGTCACGGCAAGCGAAGATGACGCGGTGGCCCTGTGGGAACTATGGTCGCCCGAAGAGATCACCGAAGGCGAAAGGGAAGCCTTCGCGTCCGCTCTCTTTTCAGCGGATGAAGTCGGTAACACAAAGACCCTGATCGGCAGGAGAAGTACAACTCTTGCTCTTGCCATCCACCACCTGAACCAATGCTCTTCGGCGGTCGACGCCCACGAAATTCGAAGTGGCATGGCACTGTCCGTGTCGAACGATGGCAAGCCATATGATCCGCCCGAAGTGCTGGTTGCTGTTCGCAACAACTGGCTCACGCTGCAGATCCGGCAACTTCAGCGCCTTTCGATGGAGTGCCTGCTCTCATGGTGTGAAGGCAGCATTCTCGAAGGCCGGGTCACCGAAACGTCTGCCATGGCTGAACGCTTCAGCACTGATTGGGATGGTCATGAGCACGGTCTTGAAGGAATAGAAACGCTAGACGCGATGATCGCCACACTTGATGAGCAGGCCAGCGATATCAATGGCTTCATTCAGGCCGTTCAGGAAGAGCGCCTTTCAGACCCCTTCGAATTGATCGATTCAATTCAAGAGCGATTCAAGAACAGCGACCCTGCCTACGCTCAATTCTCTTTCGCCGGGATACTGCTCTGTGTGACCTACGCTGGTGTTTCAGGCGATGACGCTCGCCTGGCAGGGCATGGCGGTCCAGTTCGTTTGTCTCTGGAAGACCTGCGGTGTCGGCTTGTCGGTCTAGGCAAGGTGTCAGTGCGCGAAGCTTTCCAGTTCATTCTGGAATCGATGGTCATCAGCCAGCACCTCGCGACCGCAGTGAACCGGTTTGATGGGCAGAACCAGCGTTTGCGCCTCACGATCGAGGATACCGGCCTCGAAGCGCTTGTCGGGAAGCCATGGGAGCCGACCGTGACGGAAGATCGCCTAGTGACATTGCTTTCGCTTGCAGTTCAGTCGGCTTTGGTTGCGAGCCAGGAAGATGGCTACTTTGCAGGTTAATTTGCGTCGGCCGCAAGTGAGTTGGGAGACAAAGGCAGTAAACCCATGGCGAGACTGTCGAACAACACATAGACTGACCACATTATCAAGATGACTCCAATGCAAATTCCAAAGCCACTTGACGAGCAAGAGTTCGAACGCTGCAACGTAGTGCTGTGGCGTTACGACAGCATCGAAAGAACGGTCGGTTGATGTAAGGAGTGGAGAAAATTCGCTCCTGCCCGTTGCCGTTGCCTCAGGAGGCGCCGCCATTCATCAAGGCGGCCATCCCCTCCCCGATCCGCTCCGCCGCGGCACGGACGTCCCGGTCACCGAGATGGACGTAGCGCAGGGTCATTCTTTCGCTCCGGTGACCGAGGAGCCGGGAGACCACCGGCACCGGCACGCCGTTCATGACCGCATGCGAGGCATAGTTGTGTCGAAGGTCGTGAAGGCGCACGTCCTCGATGCCAGCCTCCCTGCGGACCCGGAGCCAGAGGCCGAGGGTGTCGCGGCCGGGACTGTCGGGAGAGGGAAACACGTACGGCCCTGGCCCGCGCGGCTGGCGGTCGAGGACGGCCCGGGCCTGAGGGTTCAGGTGCACCTTTCTCGGTCCGGTCTTGCTGTCGGCGAGCATGAGCATGCCGCCGTCGACCTCGGACCAGCGCAGGCCGACGATCTCCCCCTTGCGGCATCCGGTGAGCATGAGCAGCCGTATCACGTCGGCCTGCTGTCGCTGGGACGGTCCGCGCAAGGACGCGGCGTCGAGCGTCTCGTGCAGGCGCCGGATCTCGTCGCGGGACAGGAAGCGGGTCATCGGGGTCCGTCGGTTCCTCCTGACGCCGCGCGTCGGATTCGTCTCCAGGTGGCCGCATGCGATCCCGAAGTTCAGGATCTGCCGCAGGAGATCGATCGCCCTGTTCGCGCCGCCCGGGGCGTCCCGGCTGTAGCGGTCGAACCAGCGTTCGACCTGCGTCGCGGTGATGCGGTCCAATTCCGTCGCGCCGAAGGCGGGCAGGAGCCGGGCCGAGAGGACGTAGCCGACGGACCTCCGGGTCGAGGGCTTGCAGTGCGAGAGATGCGCCTCGTGCCACGGACCGGCGACGAAGTCGCGGAACAGCGGTGCCTTCCGAGCCGTTGCCTCCGGAGCCTCGCTTCCCGCCCCGGCCTGGATCGTCAGGCACTCCTGCCGGACTTCGTCGACGCCTTTCGACGCGGTCGCGCCGAGAGAGGTTCGCCTCGTGCGGCCGCCGACTGTCCGGATGAGAACGTAGCTGCTGCCTCCGTTCGGACGCACGCGCACGCCGAGTCCTTGGACGCGGCTGTCCCAGACGGTGAACTCCCGCTCCTGCGGGCGGAGACGGGCGATGCCCGCGTCCGTGAGCCGTGCGCGCTTCCGTGTCGCCATCGTTCAGCCCCCCAGGATTGCGCCGACGGTCGCGGCGGCGTCGGCGGCCATCGTGTCCGCGGGATGCGTGTACTTCAGGGTGGTCGTTGCGGAGAGGTGACCAAGCAGCTGCGCGATGGCGGTGACGCTCTCGCCGCGCCGCAGCCCGAAGGACGCATAGGAATGACGAAGGTCGTGAAGGCGGACGTCGCCGAGGTCCGCCTCCTCGCGCACTCCGAACCAGAGGGCGTCCAGCCATGGCGCGGGGCGCGGACCGTCGCCCCGCGCCGCCGGAAAGACCCAGGGCGAAGTCCGCGCGATCCCGTCGAGAACGCGCTCGGCGGCGCAAGACAGCCAGACTGTCCGCGGGCCGGTCTTGCTGTCCCGGAGGAACAGGGCGCCCTCCCGGCAGTCCGTCCATCGCAGCGTCAGGATCTCCGACTTGCGGCAGCCGGTCAGCATGAGAAGCCGGATCGCCGCGACCTTCAGGGGCCGGGCGCCCTCGCTGGCGTCGAGGCATGCTGCGAGGGACCGGATTTCCGCGTCGGACAGGAAGCGCTCCCGGCCCTTGCGCCGGTAGCGGCGGATGCCGCGGCAGGGATTGGACCCCTCCTCCCGGAAGCCCATGCGCTCGGCCTCGCGCATGATCACCGACAGGACCGGCATCGACCGGTCCGCCGCGACCGGAGTCGCGCGAAGCGACGCGAACCAGTGCACGACGTCCTGCCGGGCGATCTCCGCGATCTGGCGGCCGGCGAAGCGGGGCAGGATCTGCTTGCGCAGGTAGCCTCGGTTCACCTTCAGCGTCCTTGGCTTCCAGATCCGCTCGTGCCTGCGGAAGGTCGCTTCCGCGACGGCCTCGAAGACCGTGTCCTCGGGCGAGGCGGGCAAGGGGCCTTCGTTCCTGATTGCGGCCAGCATCGCGGTGGCCCGAGCCCGCGCCTTGTTTGCGTCCATCTCGGCGGCGTCGCCGACGATCTTCCAGATGCGTTCCCCACCATGCTGGCAGTGCAGGAAGAACCGCTTGCGGCCGGACGGCAGCACCCGGACGCCAAATCCTTTCAGCTTTCCGTTGCGGATGTCACGGGCGGACTTGCGGGGGCTTGAGCGCCTTGATTCGGGCGTCGGTGAGGTTTGCTGATGCCATCGGCCTGTTCTCCCGTTCAGTTGCAGCGGGGAACAGAAGGCCGTCATGACCCTGCCCGACGCTGCGGGTTTGACAGGAAAAAGCGACGTGATATCAACGGCGTGGGAGCCCGTTCAGCACCGAAGGTGCGCGGAAGGGTGTAGCCCAACTTTTTGACATCTGCGTTTTCCGCCTGCACTTTCCGGCGGGTGCGCGTCGGACCAGGGCTGGAAGAGCCGGCCGGCGGCGCGCCTTGAGGCAGATGCAGGAGTGCGTGTCATGACGAAGAGCGAAGGGAGCCGGGTGCACCGCCATCCGGACGCGGCGGACTGTCTGGAAAGCCTGACGGAAGGCGAGGCGGCCGTTCATCCGCCGGTGGTCCGCGAACACGGGGACGGGTTCGCCCGATGCTGGCTGGAGGGCGGCGAGGTGAGGAGCCGCGACGTCGCGGCGGCCGAGCTGCCGTTGGCGGGCCACCGTCCGGACGGCGGGCGGCCGGCGGAGTTCGGGCCGCTGCTTCCGCGGCTGGCGGCGGACCCGGGCTCGGGCGCGCCCGACCTGGACGGGGGCGGGCGCGCGCTCCGGGACGCCTCGCCGGGCGGCGGCGCGGCGGCGCCGAGCTTCTGCCGGGCGGCTGGACGCGACGCTGCCGGCGCCGGAGTGCGCGGCCTGCGGCAGGCCGACGGCCCGGCATTCGTCGTCGTCGAAGTCCTTGCCTCGAGCCGGCTCGGCCGGGTCGAGGTGGAGCGGTCGCGTTTCCGCTGCCGGTCGTGCGGCAAGGGGCGCTTCCCGCCGGACCGGGCGCTTGGCCTGGAGGGCGGGACGGTGACGCCGGGGATGGCGAGCGTCATCGCCGGGACGGTGCCGCTCATGGGCTTCGAGGCGGCGAGCCGGCACGTCGACAGCCTCGCCGGTGTGGACGCGTCGTCGAGCGCGCTGCAGCGCCGGGCGCTGGATCTCGGCGAGGCGGCGGCCCGCTCCGGGCGCGAGGAGGTCGTCGACGGCAGGCCGCCGGAACCGCGCATGCAGCTCTCCGTCGACGGGACCGGCGTCCCGATGCGGAGGGAGGAGACCGAGGGCGTTCGCGGCAGGCAGGCCGACGGCACCTCGAAGACCAGGGAAGCCAGGCTGGCGGTGGCGTGCACGGCCGAGGGGCGGGACCCCGGGACCGGCGCGGCTCTCAAGGACCGGGGCAGCGAGTCGTCCGGCTGCCTGACCGGCGGCGCGGCGGCGCCGTCCGGAGGCCGGGAGGCCTCGGACTTCGCGGCGCGGCGCGACCGGGAGGCCCGGCGGCGGGGGCTGCACGACGCGGGCGGGCCCGTCGTCGTCTCCGACGGGGCGGACTGGATCCCCAACGCCTGCGAGGAGCCCTTCGGGGGCCGGAAGGTCACGTTCGTGCCCGGCCTCTTCCACTGCCTGGAACGCGCCTCCGACGCCGCGAGGCGATCCTGCCGGCGGGGGCGGAGCGGGACCGGCGGTTCGCGGAGGCGAGGCGGACGTCAGGGCGGGCCGGGCGGCGAAGGTCGTCCGGGAGCCGGCGCCGTCCGGGGACCGGCACGAGGAAGTCGAGGCCTGCTGCCGGCGTTTCGAGAGGAACCTCGGCCGGATGCGGCACGACCGGTACCGCGATCAGGGCATCCGGGCCGGGAGCGGCGTCGTCGAGGGCGGATGCCGGCGGTTCGGGCTGCGGCCCAGGCGATCGGGAACGCGCCGGGCGGAGAGGGGCGCCAACGCCATGCTGGCGCTGAAGGGCTGCGCCATGAACCTCCGGCTGCCCGACTTCCTGGAATGGCAGGCGAATCAGGCCGTCGCCGCATGATGTCAAAAAATTGGGAATTATATACCAAAGTCACATTTTCTCCTTGAAGTCCCCGCCGGGAATCCCCATATTAAAGTCACAACGGAGGGAATCAGATGGCGACCAAGGCACCCGGCAAGCATTTCCGCGAAGGCATCAGCCTTCCCCAACTCATAAAGATGTTCCCGAATAATGAGGCGGCGCGGGAATGGTTCGAGGGCAGGATCTGGCCGAACGGCCCGGTTTGCCCGCACTGCGGTACCGATAACGTCCAGTCCGGCATCAGGCACAGAACGATGACCCACCGCTGCCGCGAGTGCGACGGTCGGCCGATGTTCAGTCTCAGGACCGGAAACATCATGGAAGGATCGAAGCTGGGCTACCAGACATGGGCGATCGCCATTTACCTCACGACCACCGGACTCAAGGGGGTTTCCTCGATGCACCTTCACCGGGACCTGGCCATAACCCAGAAATCGGCGTGGCACCTGGCGCACCGGCTGCGCAAGTCGTTCGACAAGGCCGGGGAGGAAGTGAAATTCGCGGAGGCCGAGATCGACGAGACCTATATCGGCGGACTGGAGAAGAACAAGCACTCAAGCAAGAAACTCAGGGCCGGCCGGGGCGGCGTCGGCAAGTCCATCGTCGCCGCCGCGAAAGACCGCGGGAGCGGAAGGATCGTCGCCGAGGTGGTACCCGACACGAAAACGGAGACGTTGCAGGGCTTCGCGAAAGGGCATACCACTGACAGGGCCACCGTCTACACGGACGAGCACTCGGCCTATGTCGGGCTTGAGGAGGAGGGCGGCCGCACCCACGAGGCGGTTTGTCACCGGGTCGGCGAGTACGTCAGGGAGCGGGCCCATACCAACGGCGTCGAATCCTTCTGGGCGGCCGTTGAGCGGGGCCACAAGGGAGTGTTCCACAAGATGAGCAGGAAACACCTCCAGAGATATGTCGATGAATTCGCGGGCAGGCGCAACGCGCGGGACATGGACACGATAGACCAGATGGGCGGGATCGCCTCCGGCATGGTGGGCAGGCGGCTGACCTACGCGCAGCTGACCGCCCACAACGGACTGGACAGCGGGGCGCGGTCGTGAGAGTTGGCGACCTGAACCGCGAACCCTTTAGCGATAAGGTAAAATTAGCTGAGACCAGTCGTGGAAAACGTTGAAGCGCGGGACAAGCAGTATCTCCAGCCCATACTGGACTCAATTAGGATTTGCTCTCAGTATAAACCAAAGTTCGGTCAGGGAACAAGAAAGGGCTTAACTCTGGAGCAGTTTCGGGAACTATACCGCTAAGACCCGTTCTACAGTTGGTTCGGGTTGGATAATCCCATGATGTACTCTGCCCACAGAACAGCGGGAGGCATGACAAGCGTATACCGACAAATTGGGATTGGCTGCGAAAAACTGTTTCGCAATATTATCAGGGACTCTCTTGGATTGACAGAAAACGACGTCACTTGGTCATATCAGATCCTGTCACCTAGCGGACGCAAGAGAACTCTGCATTTAGACGGGAGAGTGCCCCTGAACAAGATAGCTGACCGGAAGAAACGAATGTGTTTTTATGATTGGATGAAACACTCCGCAAAGACTTTGGATGTCGATAAGCAAGTTTTTGAAAGCTTGTCGGGTACGGTTTTTGAAGTTCGTCAAGGGTATAAAAGCAAAGACTCCAAACGACAGAATGCCGATATAGCCAACGCCGCAACAGCATATACAAATAGCTATCTTCCTTGTGCCGTTGTTCTGTCGGGCCAGATAGATAGCACAATAGAACATCGCTATAGAACTGAAAAATGGTCTATCATAACCGGACGACCCGGTACCGAAGACCCTACAATATCAACCTACGGCTTTATGAAACCCCCGTTCCACAGTGAAGTGCAACACCCGATGTGGGTGAATGGTGGTCGTATCGACGCATGATGCTGCGAATCGGCCGGATGGCGGCGACAGTCCCGGTGTTGAGCCGAGGAGACCGCCATGCCCGAGGGCCAGCGCCACCTGACCCATACCGGGAGATCCCGGATCCACGCGCTGAGGGAAAGCGGGATCTCCGACGCGGCGATCGCCCGCCAGCCGGGGCGCAGTCCGTCATCGGTCCCGCGCGGGATCCGGCGCAACGGCGGAGCCCGGGGCCAGCGGCACGCCCAGGCGCAGCGGAGGTCCGAGGCGCGGCCCCGTCGGTGCCCAGCAGGATGACGCCGGAGCCGGTGGCGCTGGTGGAGGGGCGGCTGGCCGAGGGATGGAGCCCCGAGCAGGTCTCCGGGCGGCTGCGCCTGGAGGGCCACCCGGTGGCGGGGCGCCAGTGGACATGCCGGCACGTCCACGCCGACCGCAGGGCCGGGGGCCAGCTCTGGCGGCACCTGCGCCGCCGGTCAGGGAGGCCGAACCGCAGGGGCGGGGCCCACGCGGGCCGGGGCCACATCCCGGGCCGGGCGGACATCCCCGGGCGCCCGGCGCTGGTGGAGGCGAAGGCGCGGGTCGGCGACCGGGAGGCGGACACGAATCAACGGCGCGGGCCACAGCGGCGCCGTGGTGTCGCTGGTGGACAGGGCGTCGAAGTATACCCTTCTCCAGAGGCCCGGCAGGAAGACGGCGGCGGCGGTCGGCGCGGCCATGACGCGCATGCTCGGATCCCTCCCCGTCCACACGGTCACGGCCGACAACGGCAAGGAGTTCGCCGATCACGCGCGGGTGGCCGGGGCGCTCGGCGCTGACTTCTTCTTCGCGCGGCCCTACCACTCCTGGGAACGGGGCCTGAACGAGCACACCAACGGCCTGGTGCGGGGGTACCTTCCCAAGGGCACGGACTTCCGGAAAGTGACGGACGCGGAGGTGAGCGCCGTCCAGGACCGCCTGAACGCGCGTCCGCGCAGGGTCCTGGGCTACCTGACGCCGGCGGAGGCGTTCCTGCGGGCGCGGCCTCCCTGAGGGACCCCCCGTCCGGCCGGATCGTCCCCCACGCGCCGCGGGCCGTCCCGGCGCACCTGTCGGCATGCCTTGCGCCGCCTGGCGGATGGCGCTACGCTCCGATTCGAAGGGACCGGGCCATTCCCGTGCGGAATCAGGGGGGTCGGAGGGCGCGAAAAGCGCAACGCCGGGCCCTTTCCTCCGCTCGGGCTCCGCCCTCGCTCCGGAAAGGGCCCGGCGTTGCGCTTCGGAGTGGCGCCGGGGAAAGAAATCATTGGGTACGACCTAGCGGCATTTTTTGAGAGAAACAGCCCTTCCATTAAGAAAGAGACCGAAAATCTTCTGCGTTCCCTACTGGCGGCGGAACAGACATGAGTTTCGCGGCCTTCGCTCAAGATACTTTGCGACAAAGGGCGGACTACACGCACAAGTTTAACATGAAAGCGAATCGGCACGGTTGGTTGCGCCTGACCCCCGCGTATTCCGTGAAAATCGTTGAAGAGATAATGGCGCGGAAAAACGGATTGCGCCGCGTGCTAGACCCGTTTTGCGGGACGGCGACTACTGCATTATGCGCGGCATACCACGGGCACGAAAGCGTAACGGTAGATATTAATCCCTTCTTGGTATGGCTTGGGAACGTAAAGACCGCACGATACTCCACGAGAAGGGTAGCGTCGGCGGTCGAAGCTGGCGCACGTGTGGTTGAAGCCGTTAAAAACAATGAAATTGAGCCGGTAAACGTTCCTCCCATACACAACGTAGGTAGATGGTGGTCTAGGGAAGCATTAGACTTTTTATGTAAACTAAAATCCGGGATTGAACGGGAAACCAGACAGCGCTCCCCAGAAAAAAATCTTCTGCTGGTGGCGTTTTGCCGGACCCTTATCGGTCTTTCGAATGCCGCGTTTAATCATCAGTCAATGTCTTTTAAGAACGACGCGCAGATGAAGCTGTTTTCCGGCTCCGACATGGAGCGGAAATTTTGTGAAGACCTGAGATTTGTACTGTTGGGGGCGAGAGATAATCCAAGAGGGACCAGCCAAGTAGTTTTTGGGGACGCCAGAAATCTGAAAGATACCCTTCAGGATCCCTTTGATTTAATGGTTACTTCGCCGCCGTATGCCAATAGAATGTCGTATATCAGGGAGCTACGCCCTTACATGTATTGGTTAGGGTTTCTGGAAAACGGGAGAGACGCCGGTGAGCTGGACTGGTCCGCGATTGGCGGTACTTGGGGCATTGCCACGAGTAGACTTATTCATTGGGAACCTCCGAAAGATTCTTACGCTCACCCTTTCTTAAAAAAGACGTTAACCGCGATTGCGCATCAAAAAAACAAAAACGGTGCTGTGCTCTCGGCATATGTTTCCAGGTACTTTAGCGACATGTGGGAGCATATTCGCTCCTTACCCCCTTTAATCAAGAAGGGAGGTGAACTTCACTATATCGTGGGGAATTCCACCTTTTACGGCGTACATCTGGAAGTGGAGAAGATCTATGCGGCGATGCTGGAGGATGTAGGGTTTGAAGATGTGAAATACCGCGCGATCAGAAAAAGAAACTCCAAGAAAGAGCTATTTGAGTTCGACGTATCCGCCCGTCGGTTCCGTTAAATCAACGTGGTTTTACATCGAACCACTAGCCAATCACCGTATACGAGACAGGAAGGAAACCGAACCATGACGAAGCCCGAAAGACCGACCGTGAGGATCAAGCCCGGATCGTACTACCCGACCAGGGAAGAGTTGGACGAGGACGTGAGCATCGACGCGACGCCGGAGGAACTGGCGGCCGCCGTACTGCGTCCGGCCAGGGTCGTGAAAGATCCCGATGCGTAACCGACGGTGAAACCGTTGCGGATTCGACGAAAAATGTGACTTTGGTATATAATTCCCAAAAAATTGGGCTACACCCTGGCGGGACCGTACCATTGACGCCAGCTCCGGAACGTCTTGGTCGACACCCCCTTGGCTTCGCAGAAGTCGGCCTGCGTGCCGTCCCAATGCTCGAACTCCGCCATCAGGGCCAGGCGGTCGGCCTCGCTCCAAAGCTTCCGGGCGAACCCGTCAACACTCATCGTCGGTGCATCGCCTGTCATGAAGCAGCCTCCGGTCAGGGTGAATGGACCGGAAGATGCTCTCGCGCGAGGGCCGGCGAAATCAAGACGCAGGCGAAACGTCGTGCTTTAACCGCTTACGTTCATGGCGCAGCCCTTCGGCGCCGGCATGGCGTTGGCGCCCCTCTCCGACCGGCGCGTTCCCGATCGCCCGGGCCGCAGCCCGAACCGCCGGCATCCGCCACGACGCCGCTCCCGGAACCCGTCGTGCCGCATCCGGCCGAGGTTCCTCTCCGGGAGCTTCCGGAGCGCCGAAGGCGCCCGGAACCACGCCGCGCTGCGGACCGTGCTCGGCATGGCCCGGAAACAGGGCTGGCATCTGCTGGAGACCCTGCGGACCTGGCCGGAAGAGCTGGTCGGGCAGCTCGTCAGGCGACAGCCGGCCCGGGCGGGCTGAGCCGCCTGTCGGCCGGGAAGCCGCCAAGACAGAACCTGAACAGTTACTCCTGTTGGAAATTGCCGCCGTTGGCTACGGGCCGCCGGCGATCAGCTGCAAAACGGGCGCGAAGGTGATCAGGGCGGCGATGGCCGCGATGATGATGGCGGTCTGCCACCAGCGCGACGAAGCCATGCGGTCGGTTGCTGTCGCGATGCGCTCCGAAAGTGCGGCGTCACGCTCCGCCGCCCGCGCGTCACGCTCCGCCGCCCGCGCGTCACGCTCCGCCATACGGCGCTCGAAGCGCTCCAGCGCCTTTTCATACGTCGCCTGATGTGCGTTCATGCGTTCCTCCAGCACGGCGATGCGCTCCGAAAGCGTGCGGGTGTCCGGCGCGTCGCCCATGCCTCGGAGCTAGGCGCTCACGCCGCCCCTGTCAAGCCAGACCGCAGGGCGGTAGTGAGTCAGCTTGAATTTCGCGGTATTAATGATATCAATGACTTGTGTTCAGGTTCTAAGGAGAGGGCGCACGGCCCGCGTGATCCCTGTGGCCTGGCCAGCGGCCTCCATACGGCCATGCCTGCGGAGCCCCCGTCAATCGGGATGGCTGAGGCGCGACAGGGCGCACAACGCCATGCGGCCAATCGTCCGGGCCTTCAGTCACGCACATCATTCCTCGCCGCTTCCACTCCGAAGTGCAACATCAGCCAGCGAGGGGCGAAGCCCGAGCGGCGGCGGTCCCTTCACCGGGAGGCGTAGCCAGTCTTCCGGGGCGGTGCAAGCCCTGCCGGGCGCTGTCCGCGGCCCGCCGGACGCAGGGAGGGCGGAGCCCGACCGGAGGACGGCGGGCCGCGGACAGCGCGCATCTCCCCTCGGAGCCGCCCCCGGCGGCCCCGGAAGGCCACCTCAGGGCGGCTGCGCCTGGTGGAAGGCCTCGGACGGGGTGAGGCAGCCCAGCGCCTTGCGCGGCCGCGCGTTGAGGCGGTCCTGGACGGCCTGCACCTCTGCGTCCGTCACCTTGCGGAAGTCCGTGCCCTTGGGCAGGTATCCCCGCACGAGGCCGTTGGTGTGCTCGTTCAGGCCGCGCTCCCAGGAGTGGCAATGCCGCGCGAAGAAGAACCCCGCGCCCAGCGCCTCGGCCACCCTGGCATGGCCCGCGAACTCCTTGCCGTTGTCCGCGGTGACCGTGTGCACGGGGAGAGGGCCCAGCATGCCGGTCATGGCCGAGCCGACCGCGTCCGCCGTCTTCCTCTCGACCCTTTCGAGCAGCGTGTACTTGGACGCCCTGTCCACCAGGGAGACAAGCGCGCCGCCGGTGCCCTTGCCGTTGATTCGTGTCGACCTCCCGGTCGCCGACCCGTTCCTTCGCCTCCACGACGTCCGGGCGCTCGGAGATGTCCACCCGGCCCGGGATGCGGCCGCGGCCCGCGTGGGCCCCGCCCTTCCAGTTCGGCTTCTTCCCGCGGCGGCGGAGATGCCGCCAGAGACCGCCGCCGGCCTTCCGGTCGGCGTGGATGCGCTCGCAGGTCCACTGACGCCCCGCCATCGGCGCGCCCTCCTTGCGGAGGCGCCCGCTGACCTGCTCCGGGCCCGGCCCTCGGCCAGCCGCTCCTCCGCCATGCGCCACAGCTCCGGCGTCATCTTGCGCGCCACCGACGAGGCCGCGCTGCGGCGCCTGTCCGCCTTGCGCTGGGCCTGCTTGTGGCGGTAGCCGCGCCTGCCGGAGTTGCGCCGCACCTCGCGCCAGACCGTCGTGCGGTCGCGGCCGAGCTGGCGGGCGATCGCCGGGCCGGAAAGCCCGCTTTTCCTCAGGGCGTGGATCTGGCAGCGTTCCGCATGAGGCCGGTGGCGATGGCCCTCGGGCATGACAGTCTCCTTGCTTCATCACAGGGACTGTCGTCGCCGCCTGGCCGATTCGCAACATCATGTGTCGCCGAACGACCAGGAACACTGCATCAGGTGTTGCACTTCAGAGTGGAACGGGGGCCTGGATTCTGCGTCGCCGAGACCAGAAATCACCTACACCTACATCAGGTGGTGGGCGTCATTGCGAATCGGGGGCGTCGTCACTCAGGAAGCACGCGCGGTAGAAGTGCTTGGCGGGATCAGAACCATAGATCACCATGGCGTAGTGGTGTTCCGGCTGAAGGCCGCCGAACGAGAGACGCCAGTTGGTCAATCCTTCGGGATGCGGAAGGGTGCCCAGCCTCTGCGGCGTACCAATCGTCCCTGGCCCCAGGCGGGAATCGTTGCTGATGACCGCCA
The DNA here is from genome assembly GCA_965221845.1 of Paracoccaceae bacterium. GTDB lineage: Bacteria > Pseudomonadota > Alphaproteobacteria > Rhodobacterales > Rhodobacteraceae > JAJEFO01. The sequence goes on along the minus strand of OZ244919.1, from coordinate 1,257,547 downwards.
CGTAGACAGGCCCCACGTACCCCGGGTGGTACCAGTCAATGACGGAGGATCTCGCGGAATTGTGGGTCGGGAAGAGACTGGTGAGGCAGTCCGGAAAACAGCGTTTGTAGATTTCAGTGGCCTGCAATGTGGTCACGCCTTCGTGGTATGAGCGGCATGATCCGACAACCCATGCACCGGCAGGTGTTGAGGCCAGCACCACCATTGCAGCCGCAACCATGGCAGGCAATCCCCGTGATCGTGACATAAAGAAGATAATTATCTGCCGGGAATTGCTGCCGGACAGTAGAACTGGATGCCGTTTGATCTCTTGGGTTGAATCCCACGCCTCCAAACGCTCATGATCGGGTCGGGCCACTCACCACGCGTTGTAATGCAGATTCATGAGGCCGGCAGTGACCGCGCATCCGGCCGGTTCCGGGACCCGCGACGTCACCGGGCTTCCCCCGGCCGTTCGCGGCGTGTCAGTCCTTCGTGCGCGGAAGCGGACGAGGAGGACGCTTTTTTGCGCGGCCTTTCGAGCCCGTTTCCAAACTGTCCCGGGCCGACGGCTTCGCACGCCGCCATGTTTCCGGTCCAGTCCGGGAACGCACGGCAAAATGCACCGCAGCGTCCCCACGGGGCCTGCGGGTCAGCTGAGTCCCGGGAACGTCAGGCGCTGCGTCGCCGAACTGCGGCTCGCGGGTGACTGGCCGGAGCGGGCCGGGGCCGTGCGGGCCGCGCGGGAGGCGATGTCCGCCGCGGCGCGGCCCGCGCCGGCGTCCGCCGGACCCGGCGGGCGGGGCCGGGCCGGTGAGGCGGAGGGACGGGAGGCCGGGACCGGGGATCTGGCGCTGCGCCTCGCCATGGCCGTCACGGCGCGGGTGCCCGTGGCCGCGCAGGTCCACCGGCAGGATCTCCGGAAGGGGATCGCGGCGCTGCTGGAGCGCGCGGGACCCGGAGCCGGCGACCCGGTCGCCGCCCTCGCGGGGCTCGGGGCCAGGGACGGGGCCGAGCGCGGGCTGCTGCGGGCGGTCGTGGAGGCCGCCGCGTCCGGCCGGCTTCCGGAGGCCGACGCGCTCCACTCCGCGCGCTCGGACCTGCTGGCGGAGCTGTCCTCCCAGAGCGTAGCGCCGGAGCCGCTGCCCGACCTTGGCGAACGCATGACGCGATGCTTCACGCAGGGCGAGATCCTCGCGCTCCACGACGCGCGGCGTCCGCTGCCGGAGAGCCTGCCCGCCCTGGACGGCGACACGCGCCGTGACGTGGCGCTGCACCTCCAGACTTTCGCGCCGCCCGAAGATCCGGAACGGGGCCCGGGGCCCGACCCGATGCCCGTCATCGCCTCAATGCTGGCGCGGCCGGAGGGACGCGGGATCTTCGGGGACCTCGCGCGGTCGATCGGCCTCGACGGCATGCGGGCGCTGCGCGATCCGGACGCGGAGGTCCCCGGGGGGCTTGCCGGCCTCGGGCCGGACGGCCGGCGGAGGGTCGCGGAGGCGTTCCGGACGGCACCGGTGCAGGAACGCGGGGACACCGCCCCGGATCCGCGCCTGGCCGACGACACGCTCGCTTTATCCTGCGCCGTCTCGGAGCGCGTCGGCTCCGCGTCGCCCGTGCACCGGAGCACGCTGCCCCGCGACGTCGAGGCGGTCCTGCGGGACGGCGCGGCCGCGCGGGACGTGCCCGGGGGCGAGGTCGACGATCTGGCGTCCGGGATCGCGCGGAGACGGGCGGAGACGGACCTGCGGACCGCTGCGGCGCGGGCCGTCGACGGGAACGGGTATTTCGAGGCAAGGACGCGCTTCGAGGGAAACCGGGCTTCGCCGACCCGGAGGACAGGGGCGCTTACAGTGCCCTCGTCGCGAAGGGCATGCGCCGCCTGCACCGCGAGGAGCCGCTGCCCACGGCGCTGGAGGCGCGCGTCGCCCGGGCGGTCGTCGCCACCCACGGCACGGAGCGGCACGGGCTGGCGCTGGCCATGGCGGAGGCCCTGGAGCGCGGGACGGTGCCGGCGGCCGACGCCATCAGGAAGGAACGGAAGGCCGTGGTCGCACGGCTGGGCGAGGGGACGGAGGGGATGGGCTTCCACGCGGAGCGGACGTTCCTGCGGCGGGTCTACGCGAACTTCACGGACGCGGAGATCAGGGGGATCTCGGAGGGGCGGGGACCGCTCCTGGAGCGCCTGCCGGACGCCGCGGCGCGGGCAGGGGTCCGGGAGACACTCGTGCGCCTGCACCGGGACACCGCGTATCCCGAGCCGTCGCCCTGGCGGGGGCGTCACGACGCCGTGGCGCGGGCGGCCGGGCTGGACGTGGAGCGGGGACGCGGGCGGGGACTGGGCGCCGAGATCGGGATCTGAGCGGGCGGGTGGACGTTCCGCGTCAAGGGTATGGAAAACGTGCGTCCGGGACGCGATGCACGCGGAGATCGCCAGATACACTTGCAGCGATCGATAATGGGCTGACATTAGCGGACTGAGCTGCTGGGCCAGTCGACCAAAACGGACAATTTCGGAACATGGAAGCATCGGGCGGAATGTGTGAAGGAGAATCGTCACCGGATTCCAGGTTTCGTCAGTCCACTGGATTTCGGATTTCCGCCACCCCCTCCAGAACGGCAGTAAGATAGTACGGCTGCGGGAAAGCAGTGCGCCCGAGGCAGGGCGTATGGTGCTGACGTCCGGGTTGGACGGTAGCGACGGGCGCGAACGCCCGCGTACCGAAGGGTAGTGTGTTCGCGGAGCGGAAAGTGTAGGATCGCATCCGTAAAGACCATGGCGGGGCGTGCCGCCCCGAGCGCGGGGTAGGGATGATGGACGACAAGCCGGTCGGCGCGGTCTGGAGGCCGGTGCGGGACCTTGCGCCGGAGCACCGCGGACTCGCGCACGCCGCCGCCCGGCAGGCGGCGGCCCGCTGGCGGGAGGTCAGGCGGAAGCTCGAGAATCCGGATGTCGACCGGTCCTCCATGGATGTTTGGCTCCGGTCCCAGAGGCGGGCCTTCGCCATCGAGACGGGGCAGATCGAGGGGCTGTACCTCCTGCGCCGGGGCGTGACCGAGACCCTGATCGCCGAGGGATTCGAGAACGTACGGGCCGCGCACACCGTAGGCAACGTTAACGACAGGACCATCAAGGGCCTGCTTCAGGACCAGGAGGCGGCCCTCGAGATGATGTTCGCGCACGTCAGGGACGAGCGGCCGCTGACGACGTCGGCGATAAAGGAGTGGCATGCGCTCCTGACGCGGCACCAGAACACAGCGGCTGGCGTCGATCCGGACGGCAACAGGGTCGAGATCCCCCTGCGCAAGGGCCAGTGGAAGATCCATCCCAACAATCCCCGCCGGAGGGACGGACATGTCCACGAATACTGCCCCCCGGAGCAGGTCGCGTCGGAGATGGACCGCTTCCTCGCGTTCCACGGGAGCCATTCCGGACTGAAGCTCGCGCCGGAAACGGAGGCGGCCTGGCTGCATCACGAGTTCGTGCGCGTCCATCCGTTCCAGGACGGCAACGGCCGGATTTCCCGGCTGCTGATGGCCTACGCCTACGCGAGGGCGGGCGAGTTCCCGCCCGTGATTCCGGCACAGCAGAAGGACGACTACATCAACGCCCTGGATGCGGCGGACGAGGGAAACTTCCCGGCGTTCGTCGAGTATCTCGGCGATCTGGCGCTCGCCCGCTCCAGGGCGGCCGCTATGCGGGCCGAGGGCATCGTGGCCGGACGCGCGCACTACCGCCACGGTAACGGCGGCGTCACGTCGAAGGGTGTCTACCATCCTCCCGGGGAGCTTGCGCCGGGTCGCGACCCGCGCCTCGCCGACGACGTTCTCGTCCTCTCCTGCGCGGTCTCCGAGCGCGTCGACGCCGCCTCGCCCGTCCACCGGGACACGCTGCCGATGGACATCGAGGAGATCCTGCGGGTTTCGGAGCGGGCAGGCGACGTCCCGGAGGGCGAGGCTGGAGGGCTTGCCCGCCGGATCGCGCGGGCGCGGGCCGGGACCGACCTCCGGGTCGCCGCCGCCCGGGAGACAGGCGAGGGTGAATACTTCGAGATCAAGGCGCGGTTCGGTGGCGATCCGGGCTACGCGGAGAAGGAGCTCAGGGACGCGTACCGGGTGTCCATCGAGACGGCCCTGCGCCGCCTGGACGATGAGCCGCCGCGTCCCTCGGGGATCGAGCGCCGGGTGGCGCGCGCCGTGGTCGCGACCCGTGGCACGGAATGGCACGGGCTGGCGCTGGCCATGGCGGAGGCCCTGGAGCGCGGGACGGTGCCGGCGGCGGACGACATCAGGAAGGAGCGGAAGGCCGTGGTCGCACGGCTGGGCGAGGGGACGGAGGGGATGGGCTTCCACGCGGAGCGGACGTTCCTGCGGCGGGTCTACGCGAACTTCACGGACGCGGAGATCAGGGGGATCTCGGAGGGGCGGGGACCGCTCCTGGAGCGCCTGCCGGACGCCGCGGCGCGGGCAGGGGTCCGGGAGACACTCGTGCGCCTGCACCGGGACACCGCGTATCCCGAGCCGTCGCCCTGGCGGGGGCGTCACGACGCCGTGGCGCGGGCGGCCGGGCTGGACGTGGAGCGGGGACGCGGGCGGGGACTGGGCGCCGAGATCGGGATCTGAGCGGGCGGGTGGACGTTCCGCGTCAAGGGTATGGAAAACGTGCGTCCGGGACGCTATGGTCGCCCCGGACGCCAGCCGGCAGTCCGGGGACCGGGACGCGATGCACGCGGAGATCGCCAGCAGAAGGGAAGAGATCGCGGTGGTGTGCCGCAGCCACCACGTGCTGCGGCTCGAGATCTTCGGCTCGGTCGCGCGCGCGACCGACTTCGACCCGGCGAAGAGCGATGCGGACTTCCTGGTGCGGTTCGATTGGTCACGCTGAGCCAGAGGCATTAGGCGGCACATCGATTTCAAGGAGGCTCTCGCCGGTGTCCTCGGCCGCGAGGTTGACCTGCTCTCGGCCCTGCCGGAGAACAGGTAGCTTCTGGCCAGCATCAACGAGTGCCGTGAGATCGTCTATGAAGCGTGATTCCAGGGTCTGCCTGCAGGACGTCATCCGGTCGGCGGAAGTGATCGCGGACTACGTCGCCGGCACCGACTTCGACGGGTATCTCTCCAACTCCCTGCTTCAGGATGGTGTTGAGCGCCGCTTCATACAATTGGTGAGGCGCTGAACAGGCTGAAAGGCGAGTCACCCGCCTCGGCCGCGCGGATTCTCGATCTGCCGAACGCCGTCGGTCTCCGCAATTTCCTGACGCATCAATATGAGTCAATCGAACCGAAGATAGTATGCCGCCGTGGATGAGCTTCCTAGACTTCGCCGTTCCGTCCAGTCGCTTCTCGCGGAGCTGGGCCGTGACGTCGCCATTCCCGATCCGCACCTCGCCGACGGCGTTCTCGTCCTCTCCTGCGCGGTCTCCGAGCGCGTCGACGCCGCCTCGCCTGTCCACCGAGACACGCTGGCGGAGGACATCGAGGAGGTCATGCTGGTGTCAGCGCGGGCGGCGGATGTCTCCGGGGACGAGGCTGGAGGGCTTGCCCGCCGGATCGCGCGGATGCGGGCCGGGACCGACCTCCGGGTCGCCGCCGCCCGGGAGACAGGCGAGGGTGAATACTTCGAGATCAAGGCGCGGTTCGGTGGCGATCCGGGCTACGCGGAGAAGGAGATCAGGGACGCGTGCCGGGTGTCCATCGAGACGGCCCTGCGCCGCCTGGACGATGAGCCGCCGCGTCCCTCGGGGATCGAGCGCCGGGTGGCGCGCGCCGTGGTCGCGACCCGTGGCACGGAATGGCACGGGCTGGCGCTGGCCATGGCGGAGGCCCTGGAGCGCGGGACGGTGCCGACGGCCGACGCCATCAGGAAGGAACGGAAGGCCGTGGTCGCACGGCTGGGCGAGGGGACGGAGGGGATGGGCCCCTACGCGGAGCGGACGTTCCTGACCACAGTTTGCGGGATACACCCCGCAGGGCGGCCAGAAGCATTTATTTCGGGTTCCGGTGCCTGACGTGACGGCAGGAGGGCGTGGCCGGGGCGGTCGGAGCCATCGGGGCAACGGTTTCGACGGCCGGCCCTGGCGGTGCCGGGGTCTGCCGGGGCGGTTTTCGGGGTTTCGGGCACGCCTCTGCCCCCGCGCCGTCTGGCGGCGCGTTCCGCGCGCCCTTCGCGCGGCCGGGACCGGAGGATCATGTGCCGGGCGGGCCCGGGACCAGGTCGAGGGCCTCCCGGGCGCGGGCGGGCCGGTGCCGGCCGGCCTCGGGCATGTGGCCGAAGCGACCGTCGCATCGCACGACGGCGATGGCGGCGCCGGTCAGGCAGGAGAGGCTGCGCGGCAGGTTGCGGACGTGCGCCCGGCAGCGGTCCCCGTCGCAGGTGAGGTCGCGCACGCAGTGCAAACGATTCCCTGTCACCCAATGGTTGCGCACCGGCTCGGGAAGCGCCTCCGGTCCTGGGGACCTCGCGCCCGCGCTCGACGCGGATGGCCTAGGCTGTGTACTTGAATATTGACAGGTCTGTCTGGAGCTGCGAGAGGAGCCCAAAAACCATCAGGCAGGAGCAGACCCATGAGCGGACACCGCCACGACATGACCGATGCGGAGTGGGCGATCCTCCGCTCGGTGCTTCCCCAGACACATCAGGGCCCGCGTCGGTTGCAGGACCGAAGGGTCATGGATGGTATCTTCTTCGTGTTGCGCACCGGCATCCCCTGGCGGGATCTCCCAGAGCGCTACGGTCCCTACTCGACCTGCTTCAATCGCTGCAACCGCTGGAGCCGGAACGGCACCTGGGCCCGAATCATGCAGGCGCTGGCCGAGCGAGCGGACGATGATGACGATGCAAACGGTGGTGCGGTCGGACCCGTGCGCCTGCGTATGCTGGACTCCTCCGTCGTGCGGGCCCACAAGCACGCCGCCGGGGCCCGTCGCGACGGGCCGCCGCCGCAGATCGGCCTGAGCCGTGGCGGCCGGACGACCAAGGTCCATCTCGCCCTGAGCGGGACGGACACGGTGCAGGCCCTGGTCCTGACCCCGGGTCAGGCCTCGGACTGTGCCCAGGCCAAGGCACTGCTTGCCGATCTCGTCCCCGGTGAGATGGTCCTCGGCGACAAGGCCCATGATGCCAATGCTGTCGTCCGGTGCATCGAACAGGCGGGGGCCCAGGCGAACATCCCCTCTCGGTCCTGCCGCAAGATCCCCCGGCCCTTTGACCGCACCCTGTACAAGGGTCGCAATCGGATCGAGCGGTTCTTCGGCAGGATCAAGGAATTCCGTCGCGTCGCCTCGCGCTACGACAAGACCGCCCGCAACTTTCTGTCGGCCGTGCAGCTCGCTGCCAGTCGCTTCCTGCTGCGGGATCTGGCGAAGCAATTAAATGGGTACACAGCCTAGGGCCCGTTGACACTCATGTCGCCGCGACCACGCCGGCGACGAGGTGGATCCCGGCGGCAAAGCTCGCGTCGGTCTTGTCGTACCGGGTCGCGATCGCACGGAACTCCCCGGTCTTCGCGAAGAGGCTCTCCGCCAGGCGCCGCCACCCGTACACCTCCCGGCCGTGCGCCCGCGGCACCGTCCGGCTCCGCCTCGACGGGACCGCCGCCTCCGCCCCGCGTTCCGCCAGGTCCTCCAGGAGCCGGTCGGCGTCGAACGCCTTGTCACCGACGAAGGCCCCGAACGCCAGGCCGCCGGGAAGCCCCGGCACCCCCTCGGGCCGTGCGCCTGGCCGGGAAGGATCGTGAACCGCACGAGATGTCCCAGGGCGTCCACGACGGCCACGGCCCTGCCCGTCAGGCCGCCCCGGGAACGTCCGGTCCCCTGGCTCGAGGTCCCCCTTTTGCGCCGGACGCCTTCCGGGTCGCCCGGACCGCCGTGCCGCCGCCGGACACGAACTCAAGGCCGGACTCCTCCGACAAGGCGTCGGAAACACGCTCGAAGACCCCCGAAAGCGGCCGGCGCCGGAACCGCCTGGAGACGCCGTCCCGGTTCCCGAACCGCGCGGGGAGGTCGCGCCACGGCGACCCCGTGCGGAACCGCCACGGCACCGCCTCCATGAAGAGGCGGCTGTCCGCCGCCGTGCCGCCGGGGTCGGACTTCTTGCCCGGCAGCATGTCCCCGGTCCGCGCCCACATGGCGTCGGCCGTCACCGTTCTGTCTGCGTTCATCATGTCTCTGCTCTCTCATGCCGTTGTTGCCTCGTGCCGCCGTTCCGGCGGTCATCGGGGCAGGAAATGGCATGGAACCGGACGATTCGCAAGACAACTGTCAACGGGCCCTAGTATCCCATCCTCGTTGAATTGCCGGTTCCATCCTGGCGCGGGACGGGTTACGCTCCCAACCGTGACACCGTGCAACAGACCTTCCGGCCGCCCCGGGCGGCGTCAGGGGGCATGTCAGGGGCGGAACAGGCCATGGAACAGACAGGCAGGAAGATCCACAGGGTGCGGCTCGAGGCGCACGAGCGCGCGCGGCTGAAGGACATCGTCGACGGCGGCAGGGGGTCGAAGGAGCGCCGCAGGCGGGCGCATGTCCTGCTGCTGGCCGACGAGGGCCGTCCGAACGGCGGCTGGACCGACGCGAGGATCGCGGACGCGCTCGAGGTCAGCGTGGCGACGGCGGAGCGGACGCGCAGGCAGTGCGTCATGGAGGGCCTTGACGCGGCCCTGGACCGCAAGGTCCAGGAGAACCGGAAGAGGCCCCGGCTCGACGGGGAGGGCCAGGCGACGCTGGCGATGCCGGCCTGTTCGGAGCCTCCCGAGGGGCACGCCCGCCGGACCCTGAAGCTGCCGGCCGACCGGCTGGTGGAACTGGAGGTCGTCGACGGCATCGGCCGGGAGACGGTCCGGCGGGCGCCAGAAAAAACGGCATCAAGCCCTGGCTGAAGACGTGCTGGTGCATCCCGCCGAAGGCGAGCGCCGAATTCGTCGCCGCCATGGAGGACGTGCTGAAGACCTATGCCCGCGAGCATGACGACGGCACGGTCCTGGTCTGCATGGACGAGACCTCGAAACAGCAGACCCGGGAGACGCGGACGCCCTTGCCGACCCGTCCCGGCCGGCCGGCCGGGTTCGACTTCGAGTACGAGCGCAACGGCACCGCCAACCTGTTCATGGCCTGCGCCCCGCTGGCCGCCTGGCGCCACGTGGAGGTCACCGACCGCCGCACGAAGCGGGACTTCGCCCGGCTCCTCAGGGACATGGCCGACGTCCACTTCCCCGGCAGGCGGATTGTCCTCGTCATGGACAACCCCGACACCCACAGGCTGTCGACGCCCTGCGAGGCCTTCGATCCGGCGGAGGCGTCGCGGCTCGCCGATCGTTTCGAGGTGCACCACACGCCGAAGCACGGCTCCTGGCCCGACATGGCCGAGACCGGGATCAACGTCCTCTCCCGGCAGTGCCTCGACCGCCGGATCCCGGACCGGGAGACGATGGTGCGCGAGGTCGCTGCATGGCAGCGGCACCGCAACGGCTCGGCGAAACCCGTCGACTGGCGGTTCAGGACCGACTACGCGCGGATCAGGCTGAAATCCCTGTACCCGGCAATTCAATGAGGCTGGGATACTAGCGGCTCCCGTGGAGCATCCATAGTCTTGAGTCAAGCCCGGACCCGGCCTTTTCCGGGGGCCGGGACCGGGGTTTTCCACAGCCTGTCCACATCCCGGCGGCCGTCCGGGCAGGCGGAAGCGGCCCGGCCGCAAGGGCGCGGCCATCGGCGCCGCGCCGTCGTGCCGCTGCGCGTTCCACGCGTCCGGGATGTCCTCCCGGCCCGTCGCCTCGGCGGCGGCGAGTCCGTGCATGAAGATCTCACTGGGCCGGCCGTGATGGTGGAAGCGCGCCGTTCCGCCGGACGCGCGCGCGAAGCCGCGCGTCAGCCCCGGCGAGCGCCGGTTCGACGCGCGTCAGCCAGCGCCCGTGAAGCGCGAGACGTCGACGAACGTCTCCGCAAGCAGGGCCGGGGCAGCCGTGCGCGGCCTCGATGTCGGCGGACAGCCGGCGCAGGCCCGGGCCCGGCGCGCGGGACGCCAGGTCCGGCACCCGCCGGGAGCGGGATGACGAAGCGGGAGTCGTTGCAGGCCAGGTGCGGGCGGGAGAACCGCCGCTCCTGCGACCACCCGATCCAGCGGTCCCGCGCCGCCGGCCTGAACGCGCCCGGCCGCCGGCCGCCCGGCGCCAGTCAGGTCCCGCCGTGCAGCGCGACCCGGCCAGCAGGCCCTTGCCCACGGTGCCGTGGAACCGCAGGCAGCGGCGCTCCTCGGCCAGGCGGTCCCGGAGCCGGTGCCCGCCGCGGGCCGGGCGCACCGTGACCGCGCGCAGGTCGACGGACGGCTCCGGTGCCGCAGGAACCGCCATGGACCGCAGGCCGCCACATGGAAAACGAAATGGTCGCCCCCGAAATCACGCCGTGGCGGTCACCGGGCCGACAATGAAATCGCTCTGGGGCTTGATGTCCCGGCGGCGACGGCCTACCACCCCGCGCGAATCCTCGGGCTGCGCCGACGTTGCCGCCCGCCTGACTTTGAGGCTTCTGAAGTTTATCGGGGGACAAGCAATGTCGCGTCGCTGCGAATTGACCGGAAAAGGCCCAATGGTGGGCAACAATGTCAGCCATGCCAACAACAGGACCAGACGCCGGTTTCTGCCGAACCTGACGGAGACGGCGCTGGCGTCGGAGACACTCGGCCGGGCCTTTCGCCTGAAGGTGTCCGCCGCGGCCTTGCGCACCGTCGATCACAAGGGCGGGCTGGACGCGTTTCTCATGAAGGCGAAAGATGCCGACCTGAGCGACAGGGCGCAACGGATCAAGAAGGAGATCAGGAGCGCGCAGGCCGCCACCTGAGGAGCGGGCGCCTCGAGCGGCAGGCAGCGCCTCGCCAGACGGATCAGGGCTTCGCGCCATGCGGACCGTTTCTGGTCCGCTTGCCGGCTTCGCCGCTGAACGGTGACGGGAGGGTAAGGGTCTCGCAGGCGTCCTGGTGCCGCCAGCCTTCGGAGCCATGCTGGCCTGATTTTCTCGACGCGCGGGTCGCGGGCGTTTCAGCTGGCTTGCACATGCAGAGCGTGGAGCTGGCCTCAAGAAGGCTTGCACAGGCCCTCAAGCGGGACCGGGACCGCGGCCGCCCTTCAGGGCAGTCACGCGCGCATGCCGTTTCCGGGAATCGCGAAGGCACGGCTCCTGCATCTGCGTCAGCGAGGGAAGCGGCTGCGCAAGGCGTTCGACCCGCGCCTCGGCGCCGAACCCCGGCGCGGCGGTCACGCCGCCGTGCCCTCTCCGGCGCCCGGCGCCTTTCGTGCGGTCGCCTTGCGGCGGACATGGACTCTGCCTGCCTCCTTGCGGACGTCGAACCCGCCGGACCTCTCGACCAGCGTGCTCAGGTTCGCGCAGCCGTAGCTGCGTGCGTCGAAGTCCGGATGCGCCCCCTGGATCCGCTGCCCTACGCTGCCGAGGTTCTCCCAGCCGTCGGCGTCGGGCTCGCCGATCGCGTCAGCGATGATCTTCCGGGCCTTGCGCGGCAGCTCCTTCTTCTGCGCGGCCCTGGCCGGCTCGCCGGCGTCCTCGCCGCTCACCGGCTCGGCCTCCATCAGGTTCTCGACGTAGATGAACCGGTTGCATGCCTTGCGGAAGGCTTCGACCGCCTTGCGCTCGCCGAATCCGTACACCTGGAGACCTTCCTCGCGCAGCCGCTGCGCGAGGCGCGTGAAGTCGCTGTCCGAGCTGACCAGCACAACCCCGTCGAGCGTGCGCTTGTACATGAGATCCATCGCGTCGATCACCAGCGCGATGTCGGAGGCGTTCTTGCCCCTGGAATTGCTTCGCTGCTGGTGCTGGAGGATCGCCAGGGACCGGACCGCACCGTCCCAGCTGGAGAGACGGCCTCCCGAGAAGTCGCCGTAGATGCGCCGCACGTTGGCCTCGCCCAGCTTGACGATCTCGTCGAATATCGCCTGCGCGTGCTTCGCGCTGGTGTTGTCGGCGTCGATCAGGACCGCCAGGCTGTTCGTTTCCGCGTTGGCCGGCATCGATTTCCTCCCCCTTTCCCTCCGGTGCGAGCGCGACATCAGCGCTCGCGCCTTTCCGGACACGCCTCCTGCCGGATCGCCACGAACTCTCCGCAGCCCCGATTCGGGTTCTGCACGGCCCACTGGATATGTGGCGGGACGCCTGATGTCCAATCGTGCAGGATCCCGGCGGTTTCGTGCGCGAAACCGAGGCGCGCGAGGGCCGTCGACGGAACGTAACCGGCCTGAGAGCTTGACCTAAAATGCCATACATTGACAACATATAGTGTTTGGTATGAATTTTAGGCGGAACTTCATTTAGGGTTCAAACGGGAATCCCCAACGATTCAAGGACCCGGAGGCGGATTCCGGGGTTTTGAACCTGTCACTTACATGGCAACATCCCTCGGGCGGGGTCGATGTCCAGAAGTTCGAAGGCCCGGCGCTGCGGCTCCGTCGGCGTGGCGAGAAGCGGGAAGGCGTGGTCCGGAGCGCCCGGCAGCGTCACCTCGTTCAGCGTCAGCGTGCCGAGGTCGGCGAGCAGCGTGCGCAGGCTGTGGACCGGAAGCCCGTCGGGCGTGCGCCTGCGCGCCGCCTTGGCCCTGGCGCTCTCCGAGACCCTCGCGGGCTCCACCGGCGAGTTCCGCCGCGCCCGCGCCGCCCCGCGGTCGTCGTCCTCGAAGAGGATCGGCGCGAGGCGGCGGCGCATGTGCCATTCCAGGTGGCAGGCGAGCATGCAGAGGAACACGTGGGCCCGGACATGGTCCTCGGAGTACACGTGCACGGGACGGATCCGCAGGTCGGTCTTCGCGTTCCGGAACGCGCGCTCCACGCCCGCGAGCGACTTGTAGGCGTCGACCGCCGCCTCCGTCCCCATGGCCTCCGCGCCGAGGCTGGTGCGGATGACGTAGATCCCGTCGAGCCTGGCCTCGGCCTCGATCCTGCCGGCGTTGCGCGCCCAGTCCATGCCCGCGTCGCGCACCTCGACGTCGAAGTGCTTCCCGACCCTGCGCCGGTTGGCCTCCCGCCCCAGGGCCCTGAGGGTCCGGTCCCGGTTCGCCGGCCCCGGTTTCCGGCGCGCGGCCGCGGCGGCGATGCCGGCGAGCGTCTCCTCGGTGGCCCTGAGCAGGTCCTCCCGCTTCCGGCGCCTCTCCCCGCGGAGCCGCGGGTTGAGGCAGACCATGAGCCGCTCGCCGGGAAAGTCCGGGCCCGTGACCTCCGCCACCGCGTCGGGGACGAGCGCCTCGGGCACGAGCGGGGCGGGCGCGCCGTCCGGGCCCTCCCTGAGCAGCCTGCGGATGTCCGCGGTCCTCAGGGCCGATATCCAGTCGAGACCCGCCGGCTCCAGGTCCGCACGGATGCGCGCCGTCGTCAGCATGCCCCTGTCGCCGACCAGCGCCACCCGTTCGACGCCGAAGCGCCCGCGGACCCTGTCCACCTGGCCTGGGACGGTGGAGGGATCGGACGCGTTGCCCGCGAACACCTCCACGGCCACCGGGCAGCCGTCCGCTGCGCACAGAAGCCCGTAGGTGACCTGCCGCTTGCCTTTCTTGCCGTCCCTGTTGTGGCCGAACGCCGCGAGCGGGCAGCAGCGCCCCTCCAGGCAGCTCGACGAGACATCGTACAGGATCAGCGTGTTCCCGCCCCTGAGGTGCCGGTTCGCGAGGCTCCGCTCGATCCAGGGCTGGCGTTTCAGCAGCCAGTCGAGCATGGAGAGCATCTCGTTGCCGGTGACGGGGCCGAGCCCCAGCAGGGTCCCGAGGCTCGTCGTCGCCGTCTCCGGATCCAGCGCCCTGGCGGTGGCGAGCTTTGAGGCGGGGTCGACGACCCGCGCCACGACCGCGGCGAGCGCGAGGTCGCGGTTCCGCTCCGCCCTCCGGCCCAGGATCCGCACCAGCCCGAGCCGCCCCATCGTCCCCGGCGCGGCGGCCACGTGCCCGTGGGGCAGCGAGCGGCGGATGGCGACGGCCGCGTCCGGCGACGGGAACGTCACCCCGCCCGCGAGGGCGGCGCGGACGGCGTCGACGAGGGCGGGCGGCATCCTCGACAGGTTGGCGACGGTCCGCCTGCGGATGCGCTTTCCCTCGCGCCAGGCCTCGCGCAGCAGGATGGCGGGCGGGGAGGAACGGTTGGGGATGACGTCGACGCTGAGGGCCACGGGCCGGATCCTTACATGGCAACACGTTTCAGGCCATCATATGGCATGAAAAGGAGATGTCAACACAGAATGCGCGCAGTTACATGGCAACATAAATCCAATGCAAACCCCTGCACTGGCGCGGAAAAGCCCAGCCTTACCAGAGGTTTGCGCGAAGCGGACGGGAAATTGTCAGGATGAAGTTCCGTTTAGGTCAGCCTCTGAGAGGCGGTTTCGCTCATGCATGACCGGGCTTCCGGCCGGAATCGAGACTGCCGCAGCCTGACCGGCAAGGCCGGGGCGCGCCTGCCGGACGATGTCGCCTGGCCGCAGGGGTCCTGCGTCACGGGGATCCGTGAAGGGCCGTGCAAGACCGCATGACGCTGTGTCCCGAAGGGGTTCCAGATGGCGTCCGGCCGCTCGACGGCTGACTGGCCCATCCGGCCGCCCGGCGCCGGAGCGACAGGGCGCGGCGGGTCAAGACGGAGACCGGGAGCGCGCAGGCTGCCGCCTGAGGCGGAGACGCCCGGTCTGCAGACGACGCCTACCCGTCGGTTCGAGGCGCCGCGTTGTCCGGATCGTAGGGGCTCTCCTCCGTCACTTCCGCGTTCCAGAGCCTGTCCTGCATCTTGATCTTGAGCCGGCTGCCGGGCTGCGCGTGCTCCGGCGGGACGTATCCCATTCCGATCGACTTGCCGAAGTGCACGGAATAGCCGCCGGACGTCAGGCGCCCGACCATCCGCTCTCCCGCATGGATCGCTTCCCGGCCCCAGGGGTCCGCATCCTCCGGCCCGTCGATCAGCAGCGTGACGCACCTGAACCGGACGCCAGCGCGCGTCATCGCCGCCTTGCCGTGAAAGTCCTTTCCGAGATCGACGAAGCGGTCCAGACCGGCTTCAAGTGGCGTTGCATCACGGCCAAGCTCGGTTCCGAACGCGCGGTACGACTTTTCCTGCCGGAGCCAGTTCTGCGCGCGCGCTCCGACGAGCTTCATGCCGTGCCGTGCGCCGGCTTCCATCAGCCGGTCCCAGAGATGGTTCTGCATCTCGACCGGATGATGGAGTTCCCAGCCGAGCTCTCCCGTGTAGGCCATGCGCACGGCAAGCGTCGGACACATCCCGAATTCGACCTGCCGCAGCGAGAGCCACGGAAACCGGGCGTTTGACAGGGCCGTGTCAGGGTCCGGATCGCGGATGAGCGACCTGAGGACGTCTCGGGACTTCGGCCCGGCCACTGCGAAGGCGCCCAGCCGCGCCGTCCAGTCCTCGACGTTGATCCGGCCAAGCTCCGCCTCCATGCCCTCCGCCGCCTTCAGGAGAAAGTCCCTGTCATAGGCGTGCCAGGCGCCCGCAGAGACAAGCAGGAAGCGATCCTCGGCCTCGCGCATGATGGTGTATTCGGAACGCGTCGTGCCGTGCGAAGTGAGCGCATAGGTCAATGCGACCCGTCCGGTCCGGGGCAGGCTGTTGCAGGTGAACCGGTCGAGGAACGCCGCCGCGCCCGGTCCGTGCACCATGTGCTTGGAGAACGCGGTGGCATCGATCAGGCCCACGCCCTTGCGGATCGCCTCGGCCTCGTCGACCGCATGCCGCCACCACGCGCCCCGCCGGAAGCTCCGGGCGTCTCGGTCGAAGCTGTCCGGCGCGTCCTTCGGCCCGTAGTAGTTCGGGCGTTCCCAGCCGTTAACCTGGCCGAACTGCGCGCCTGCCGCCTTCTGCCTGTCATATGCCGGTGCGGTCCTGAGCGGCCGGCAGGCCTCGCGCTCCTCGTCCGGATGATGCAGGATGTAGACGTGCGAATAGCACTCCTCGTTCTTCCGCGCCGCGTATTCCGTCGTCATCCACGGGCCGTACCGTTTCGGATCGAGACTCGCCATGTCGATCTCGGCCTCGCCGTCGACCATCATCTGCGCAAGGTAATGGCCGGCGCCGCCTGCCGCGGTGATGCCGAAGGAGAACCCCTCCGCCAGCCACATGTTGCGAAGTCCCGGCGCCGGCCCGAGCAGGGGATTGCCGTCCGGCGTGTAGCAGATCGGGCCGTTGAAGTCGTCCTTGATGCCAACGGTTTCCGACGAGGGGATCCTGTGGATCATGGACATGTACTCCTCCTCGATCCGATCGAGGTCGAGCGGGAAGAGGTCGGCCCTGAAGCTGTCCGGGCAGCCGAACTCGAAGCGGGCGGGCGCGTTCCGTTCATAGGGGCCGAGGATCCAGCCTCCGCGCTCCTCGCGCACGTACCATTTCGCGTCGGCGTCCCTCAGCACGGGATGTTCGGGCCGCGTTTTCCGGAATTCCACAAGCTCGGGATCCCGTCCCGTGACGATGTACTGATGCTCCACGGGGATCGCCGGGATCTTGATTCCGAGGAGCCGGGCCGTCCGCTGCGCATGGTTGCCCGTAGCCGTGACGACATGCTCGGCATGAATGTCTGCCCGTTCGCCGGAGGGCAGCAGGTTGCCGCCCCTTTCCTCCATCTTCGTGGCCCGCACCTTCCAGCACGCGCCGTCCCAGGCAAAGCCGTCGACCTGCCACTTCCTCTCGATCACGGCGCCGCGCGCGCGCGCGCCCTTCGCCATGGCCTGGGTCACGTCGGCCGGGTTCACGTAGCCGTCGGTCGGGTGGAATATGGCGCCCTTCAGGCCTTCGGTGCGCACGAGCGGCCAGCGATCGCCTATCTGGGCCGGCGTCATCCATTCATGCGGGACGCCGCAGGTCTCGGCGGTTGTCGCATAGAGCATGAATTCGTCCATCCGGTCCTGCGACTGCGCCATGCGCAGGTTGCCGACGGCCCGGAAGCCGGGATCGAGGCCGGTTTCCGCTTCAAGCGTCTTGTAGAACCTGATCGAATAGTCGTGGATGTGCGTCGCCGCATAGCTCATGTTGAAGTACGGCAGGAGGCCTGCCGCATGCCAGGTCGAGCCGGAGGTCAGCTCGTCCCGCTCAAGCAGCAGAACGTCCTTCCAGCCCGCCTTGGCGAGATGGTAGGCGATCGAGGCGCCTGCCGCGCCGCCGCCGACGATCAGGGCCTTGACATGTGATTTCATGGAGCGCGCCTCCGTTCCGGGAGCAGGTTCTAGGGCCCGTTGACAGTCATGTCGCGGCGACCACGCCGGCGACGAGGTGAATCCCGGCGGCGAAGCTCGCGTCGGTCTTGTCGTGCCGCGTCGCGATCGCACGGAACTCCCTGGTCTTCGCGAAGAGGCTCTCCACCAGGTGCCGCCACCCGTACACCTCCCGGTCATGCGCCCGCGGCACCGTCCGGCTCCGCCTCGACGGGATCACCGCCTCCGCCCCGCGTTCCGCCAGGTCCTCCAGGAGCCGGTCGGCGTCGAACGCCTTGTCCCCGACCAGCGCCCCGAACGTCAGGCCGCCGGGAAGCCCCGGCGCCCCCTCGGGCCGTGCGCCTGGCCGGGAAGGATCGTGAACCGCACGAGATGTCCCAGGGCGTCCACGACGGCCACGGCCCTGCTCGTCAGGCCGCCCCTGGAACGTCCGGTCCCCTGGCTCGAGGTCCCCCTTTTGCGCCGGACGCCTTCCGGTGCGCCTGGACCACCGTGCCGTCGACGAACACGAACTCAAGGTCGAACTCCTCCGACAAGGCGTCGGAAACACGTTCGAAGACCCCCGAAAGCGCCCAGCGCCGGAACCGCTTGAAGACGCTGTTCCAGTTCCCGAACCGCGCGGGGAGGTCGCGCCACGGCGACCCCGTGCGGAACCGCCACGGCACCGCCTCCATGAAGAGGCGGTTGTCCGCCGCCGTGCCGCCGGGGTCGGACTTCTTGCCCGGCAGCATGTCCTCGATCCGCGCCCGCATGGCGTCGGTCAGAACCGTCCTGTCTGCATTCATGATGTCACCTGTTTCCTGCCCGTGCCGCCGTTCCGGCGGTCATCGGGGAAGGAAATGGCATGGAAGCGGGCGATTCGCAAGGCAACTGTCAACGGGCCCTAGCCTATCTGGCCGTCAGGGCAGGAATCGATTCGACGCGATGCAGACCGAAAGCGACCCCTGCGAGGCCGGCAGGCGCTGCGGGAGGCGCCCCGCGGAGCGCCTGGCCCGGGGACCGCACGTCGCCTGCGAGTGGCGGTCGCGCTGCCGTCCGTCCGGCTGCCGCGGGCCGGAGAGGTTCCAACCACCGGGAAGGTCGGTTACGTTCCGGGCCGCAGAGGAGGGCCGGCCATGCGCAGGGTATCCGCATTCATTCTCGGGCTCGTCGTGGGGGCGCCGGTCGGGGCCTTTCTCTGGTATGCCTATTCGCCGCTCCTGTTCGACGAGATCGTGTTCGAGAGCCTGAGCGAGGCTGAGGTCGTGGCGACCGGAAGCTTCCGCGACGCCGATGACAGGCACAAGGGGCAGGGCGTCGCGGCCCTGGTCGCCCTTCCCGGCGGCGGGCACGAGGTACAGCTGTCGAGGTTTCAGGTCACGAACGGCCCGGATCTCGAGGTATGGCTGTCGGCCCACCCCGATCCGCGGAAATCCGGGGACGTTTCGGACAGTCCCTGGGTGTCGCTTGGCCGGCTCAAGGGCAATGTCGGCGATCAGGCCTATCCGGTGCCCGCGGGAACAGACCTGGACGCGTTCGGGTCGGTCGTGATCTGGTGCGAGCAGTTCGGCGTTCTCTTCTCGCCCGCGCCCCTCGCGCCCGGCAGCTGACATGGGCACCCTCTCGATCAAGCGCGGGTGCGCGCCTTCGGCAGGCAAGGTGGCGCCGACTCCCTGCGTGGCCGCGGGGCCGCGCCTGCAGCGCCACGCCGCGGCGCGGGCCGCTACGTGCCGTTCAGCCGGCCCCGGCCGGCCTGGCGCATGACATCGCGCGACGACATGCCTGAACAGGCGCTCGAATGGGCCCAGGCCGGCCGGTCCGTTGCACTGGCGACGGTCGTGAGGACCTGGGGATCCGCGCCCAGGCCTGTCGGCGCGCAGCTCGTTGTCGACGGAGACCTCTCGTTCCAGGGATCCGTGTCGGGCGGCTGCGTGGAGAGCGCGGTGCTGTTCGAGGCGTCCGACGCAATGCAGGACGGCACTTGCCGGATGCTGAGCTTCGGCGTTTCGGACGAGACCGCGTTCGAGGTGGGCCTGGCATGCGGCGGCGAGATGGAGGTGATGGTGGAGCCTGTCGGAAAGGGGCAGGGGCCCTCCGTCGAGGAGCTTCGCGCGCTGGTGGACGCGCGCGCCGCGCGCCGGCCTGTCGTCTGGGAAGTCGACACCTCGTCCTGGGCCCGGAGACTCCTGGCGCGAGACCCCTCGGACCAGGCGCTCGAGGAACGCTTCCGGACCGACAGGTCCGTTCGCGAGGGCCGC
Source organism: Paracoccaceae bacterium (assembly GCA_965221845.1). GTDB lineage: Bacteria > Pseudomonadota > Alphaproteobacteria > Rhodobacterales > Rhodobacteraceae > JAJEFO01. Next base: position 1,238,140 of record OZ244919.1, on the reverse strand, counting down.
TTTTTCCTGGGCGTCCACAATCCGCCTCTCCGCCTCGTCGTCGTCGGCGCCGTTCACATCGCGCAGCCGCTTGTCCGGATGGCGCGGCTTGCCGGATACGAGGTCGCTTTGTGCGACCCGCGGGACAGTTTCGCCAGCGCGGAACGATTCCCGGGCGAGCGGTTTCTCGAGGGCTGGCCGGACGAGGCCCTCGAGGTCCATGGAGTCGACGCCCGCACCGCCGTCGTCACGCTCAGCCATGATCCGAAGATCGACACGCCGGCGCTTCGCGCGGCGCTGTCGTCCGAGGCGTTCTACATCGGGGCGCTCGGATCCAGCCGCACGCATGCGAAGCGTGTCGCGGCGCTTTCCGGCGCCGGCGTTCCGGAAAGGGCGCTCGCGCGAATCGACGGGCCCGTGGGCCTCGACGTCGGTGCCAGCAGTCCGGCAGAGATCGCGGTGTCCATAATGGCCGAGATGACGGAACGCCTTCGGCGCCCGGAGACGCGCCCCGGGACCGGCCCGTGACGTTCGGGAAGCTTGCCCTGGATGCGGCGCATGGCGCTGTCCTCGCCCATACCTTGAAACTCGCGGGGGTCACCGTCGGCAAAGGCACGGTTCTGGATGCGTCGCACCTGCTGCGACTGAAGGAGGCGGGCCTCGAGTCCGTCATCGCGGCGCGGCTGGAGCCCGGGGATGTCGCGGAAAGCGACGCGGCGGGCCGGATCGCCGCGAAGCTCGCCGCGCCGGGCCTGGACCTGAGCGAGGCATTCAAGGGCCGCGCCAATCTCGTCGCTGACCGGCCGGGCATCGTCACGGTCGATTCGGCGGCGGTTCATGCCATGAACCGCGTCGACGAGGGCATCACGCTTGCCACGCTTCCTGACATGATGCGGGTGAGCCGGGGGCAGCTGGTTGCCACGATCAAAGTGATCCCGTACGCGGTGGCCGCCGCGCGGGTCAGTGCGGCGGCGGAGAAGCTGGGCGATGGCGCGATCCGGCTGGCGCCATTCAGGCCCGGCCGGGTGCAGCTCATCCTGACGCGGCTGCCGGGATTCAAGGAGAGCCTGCTCGAAAAGGGCAGGTCGGTCGTCGAGGACCGCATCCTCGCCCTCGGCCTCGCGCTCGCGGACGTCGCCGTCGTCGAGCACCGGAGCGAGGCGATCGCCGGAGCGCTGGATCCCGAAATGGACGTGATCCTGATTCTCGGCGCATCCGCAACCTCAGACCGTGCGGACGTGGCTCCCGCAGCCGTGTCGGCGGCGGGAGGAGCCATTCAACGGTTCGGCATGCCCGTCGACCCGGGCAACCTCCTGTTCCTCGCCGACCTCAAGGGCGTTCCCGTCGTCGGGCTGCCGGGGTGCGCCCGCTCCCCGGCCCTGAACGGAGTCGACTGGGTGCTTGAGCGCCTGGCGGCCGGGATGCCCGTGACCGGAGAGGGCGTCGCGGCAATGGGCGTGGGCGGACTGCTCAAGGAGATGCCCGGACGTCCGCAGCCGCGCCAGCAGGGGCCGTGACCTGTGCGACGGTCCGCCGGGGACGCCGGGCCCCGGCGCCGTTCCGAGGCTTGCAAATGCGGCGCGGAACCTACATTGCTCCGCTACGGGAGGACGGCAAAGGTCTCCCGGCCGCTCCGGAGCCGGGGTTGCCGCCTGGACGACGACATGGGGTTCACGATGGGCCGCCCGACGCCCGTAGCGCTATGCATTCTTGACGGCTGGGGTCTTCGCGAGGATCCGAGCGACAATGCGCCCGCACTGGCCGCGACGCCGGCCTATGACAGGATCATGGCCGAATGCCCCGGCGCGACGCTCGTCACGCACGGCCCGGATGTCGGCCTGCCTTCGGGGCAGATGGGCAATTCGGAAGTCGGCCACACCAACATCGGCGCTGGCCGGGTCGTCGCCATGGATCTTGGCCGGATTGACATGGCGATCGAGGACGGATCGTTTGCGCGGCGCCCGGCGCTGCAGGAATTCATCGCGGCTCTCGAAGCCTCGGGGGGGCGCGCCCATCTCGCGGGCCTGGCGTCGGCGGGCGGCGTTCACGCGCATCAGGCGCACATGGCGCATGCGGCGCGGATCCTGGCCGATGCCGGGATCGAGACCGTTGTCCACGCCATTGCCGACGGCCGTGACGTTCCGCCCAGGTCCGCGCGCGAGTGCCTTTCCAGCCTGCGCAGGGCCATGCCGCCATGCGTGAAGTTCGCCACCGTTTCCGGCCGGTATTTCGCGATGGACCGCGACAGCCGGTGGAACCGGGTTGAGCGCGCCTTTCGCGCCATCGTGAGGGGCGAGGGCGCGACATCCGGATCCGAGCTGGCAGCGGTTGACGACGCATACGCCGGGGACGTCACCGACGAGTTCATCACGCCTGCGGTGGTCGCGGGATATGCCGGCATGAACGACGGCGACGGACTGCTCTTCACGAATTTCCGTGCCGACCGCGCCAGGGAGATCATGGCCGCGATCGCGGCGCCCGGTTTCGATGCCTTCGACACCGGCTCCCGTCCGGCTCTGGCCGCATGTCTCGGCATGGCCGAGTACTCGGACGAGCACAACGCCTACATGACCAGCATGTTTCCGAAGCGGGACATAAGGAACACCCTCGGCGCGTGGGTTGCACGGCACGGACTCAGGCAGTTCAGGCTGGCCGAAACCGAGAAGTACGCGCATGTCACCTTCTTTCTGAACGGCGGCAAGGAAGAGCCGGAAGCGGGCGAGGACCGCTTCATGCCCAGGAGCCCCGACGTCTCCACGTACGACCTGAAGCCCGAAATGTCGGCGGCGGAGGTCACCGACGCCTTCGTCGACGCCATCGAGACCGGCTACGATCTCATTGTCGTGAACTACGCCAACCCGGACATGGTGGGGCATACCGGAGACCTCGATGCCGCTGTCAGGGCCTGCGAGGCCGTGGACAAGGGGCTTGCACGCGTCGTCGCGGCGCTCGAGCGGTCAGGCGGCGCCATGCTGCTGACGGCCGATCACGGAAACTGCGAGACGATGGTCGATCCTGAAACCGGCGAGGCGCACACGGCGCACACGACGAATCCGGTGCCGGTCGCGCTCTTCGGGGGTCCGGCGCGCGCGCGGCTCGCCGGCGGACGCCTCTGCGACCTGGCGCCCACCGTCCTGGAACTCATGGGACTGACACGGCCGGAGGAAATGACCGGAAGGAGCCTGATTCGTGCCTGAGCATGCGTTCCTGCCGCCGCCCGCAGGGGGCGGCGATGCGCAAGCGATGGCGGGCACAAGAGAATTTGAGCGGGCCTTCAGGCCGAAACGGTGGCCTTTCGGGACCAGAAACGCGATACAGGCGGTTCAGGCATGGGGGACTGCCTGACGCACCCAGTCCCGATCAAGACGCGGGGCCAAGACAAGGAACAGACCATGAGGAACCTATTTCTGGCTTCCGTCGGAGGCGTGGCGCTTGGCGCCCTGGCGGCGACGCAGGTCACAGGACCCTTGATCGCGCAGGAGAACGACAGGCTGAGCGTCTACGAGCAGCTCGACCTTTTCGGCGACATCTTCGAGCGCATCCGCGCCCAGTACGTCGAGGAGGTTGACGAGGGCGAGCTGATCGAGGCCGCGATCGACGGGATGCTGACGTCGCTCGATCCGCATTCGTCCTATCTTTCGCCGGACGACGCGGAGGCGATGCGTGTCCACACGAGGGGCGAGTTCGGCGGGCTCGGCATCGAAGTGACCCAGGAAGACGGTTTCGTGAAGGTGGTTTCGCCGATCGACGGAACGCCGGCGGACGAAGCGGGCATGCAGTCGGGCGATTTCATCACCCATGTCAACGGCGAGAGCATTCTGGGACTCACGCTCGACGAGGCGGTCGAGATGATGCGGGGGCCTGTCGGTTCCGAGATCGTCATCACCGTCGTGCGCGAAGGCGAGAGCGAGCCGTTCGACGTCTCGATCGTTCGCGACACGATCAAGCTGACGGCAGTCAGGTCGAGGATTGTCGGGGAAACGGTGGTCTTGCGCATAACGACCTTCAGCGACCAGACATTTACGTCGTTGCAGGAGCAATTGCCCGAAATGGTTGAGGGGGCGGGCGGCCCGGCCGCGGTGAACGGATTCGTCATCGATCTCCGGAACAATCCGGGAGGCCTTCTCGACCAGGCCGTCAAGGTGTCCGACGCGTTTCTTGAAGGCGGCGAGATTGTCTCGACCCGCGGTCGCGAGCTTCGCGACAGCGGCCGGTTCAACGCGAAGCCGGGAGACCTGGCTGACGGAAAGCCGATCGTCGTCCTGATCAACGGCGGTTCCGCGTCTGCATCGGAAATAGTGGCTGGCGCGCTCCAGGATCATCGGCGCGCGATCGTCGTGGGCACGAAGTCGTTCGGAAAGGGTTCGGTCCAGACCGTGGTGCCGTTGCGCGGCGAGGCTGCAATGCGGCTTACGACGGCGCGGTACTACACGCCTTCCGGCCGCTCGATTCAGGCCCTCGGCGTGTCTCCTGACATCATTGTCCAGCAGCCGCCGCGTCGGGAGCCTGACGAGGAGGACGAACCCGGGCGGCAGACGCGTTTCGAGGCGGACTTGCGCGGGTCGCTGTCAAACGACAGCCTCAGCGAGGACGAGCGTCGCCAGATCGAGGAGGATCGCACGAGGGCGGAAGAGGCGGCGGAACTGCGTGAGGAAGACTATCAGCTGGCCTATGCGATCGACATCCTGAAGGGGCTTTCGACTCTCGGACCCGAGCATGCCGCGGCGCTTGCGCGCAATTCCAACTGACGGGGGAGCACCGGATCCGCTTGATTCGGACTCGAGATCGGGAATGGCAGGTCGATCACGGCATCAAGGCAACCGACTTCTGTGTCGGGTGTACCCGAGTGTGAATCGACGATTTCCCGGCCGTCGGCAACGGGCCTGTTCCGGCTTCGCCCAACCGGCAAAACGCTGCTGGTCCTCTGGCTCGCGGTCTCGAAAGACGCGCGCAAGCGCTCGGCTGTTGCGGTCAGCACGTCGCCGGCGATGGCGTGGGCGGTCACGTGACGCTGCCCGGAAGCGGCGTCGGAATGCATGTCGTCGGCCGTCTGCGCCCGCGCCCAGACCGGGCGGACGGCATGCGCGTCCGTCACGCTCTCAGTCGGAAACCCGTCGTCAGGAGTTCGCAAGATCCCCCCCCCCCCCCCCCCCCCCCGTTCCACTCTGAAGTGCAACACCTGATGCAGTGTTCCTGGTCGTTCGGCGACACATGATGTTGCGAATCGGCCAGGCGGCGGCGACAGTTCCTTCGTTGCGAGAAGGAGACCGTCATGCCCGAGGGCCATCGCCACCGGCCTCATGCGGAACGCTGCCAGATCCACGCCCTGAGGAAAAGCGGGCTTTCCGGCCCGGCGATCGCCCGCCGGCCCGGCCGCGACCGCACGACGGTCTGGCGCGAGGTGCGGCGCAACTCCGGCAGGCGCGGCTACCGCCACAAGCAGGCCCGGCGCAAGTCGGACAGGCGCCGCAGCGCGGCCTCGTCGGCGGCGCGCAAGATGACGCCGGAGCCGTGGCGCATGGCGGAGGAGCGGCTGGCCGAGGGCCGGGCCCCGAGCAGGTCAGCGGGCGCCTCCGCAAGGAGGGCGAGCCGATGGCGGGGCGTCAGTGGACCTGCGAGCGCATCCACGCCGACCGGAAGGCCGGCGGCGGTCTCTGGCGGCATCTCCGCCGCCGCGGCAGGAAGCCGAACTGGAAGGGCGGCCGCCATTCCGGCCGGGGCCGCATCCCGGGCCGGGTGGACATCTCCGAGCGCCCGGACGTCGTGGAGGCGAAGGAACGGGTCGGCGACCGGGAGGCGGACACGAATCAACGGCAAGGGCACCGGCGGCGCGTTTGTCTCCCTGGTGGACAGGGCGTCCAGGCACACGCTGCTCGAAAGGGTCGGGAGGAAGACGGCGGACGCGGTCGGCTCGGCCATGACCGGCATGCCGGGCCCTCTCCCCGTGCACACGGTCACCGCGGACAACGGCAAGGAGTTCGCGGGCCATGCCAGGGTGGCCGAGGCGCTGGGCGCGGGGTTCTTCTTCGCGCGGCATTGCCATTCCTGGGAGCGCGGCACGGACGAGCACGTGAACGGGCTGGTGCGGGAGTGGTTCCCGAAGGGCACGGACTTCCGCAAGGTGACGGACGAGGCCGTGAAGGCCGTCCAGGACCGGACGGACGCACGTCCGAGGAAGGCGCTGGGCTACCTCACCCCGTCCGAGGCCTTCCTGCCCGGGCGCAGCCGCCCTGAGGGGGCCTTCCGGGGCCGCCGGGGGCGGCTCCGAGGGGAGATGCGCGCTGTCCGCGGCCCGCCGTCCTCCGGTCGGGCTCCGCCCTCCCTGCGTCCGGCGGGCCGCGGACAGCGCCCGGCAGGGCTTGCACCGCCCCGGAAGACTGGCTACGCCTCCCGGTGAAGGGACCGCCGCCGCTCGGGCTTCGCCCCTCGCTGGCTGATGTTGCACTTCGGAGTGGAAGCGGCGTCATATAAAATCCCAAGACCAATGCTGATAGCAATGATGTGTGCCACACGGTCTATGAGGGGCTGGATCGAGAACTCCGTTTCTCATAATGGATACTGGGGGCCGTTTGCGGGTCAAAACGGACCCTTAAGCTGAAGTTCCTGTCGATTTTCGGCCCCGTTCTTGAATTTGCTGTTTCCGTTCAATGGCCTGCGGGTGCGCAGGCCATTCCCGGACGGTCATTTGTAGGCAGTATATTCCGGCCCGTCATGCATCTCATGGATGACGGTTTCCTGCATTTCCGCAAAACAAGTCCTGAATTCGGGATGTAGTGGCTTGACATGATGGCCGCACTCGTATGGGAAGGACGAAGATGTAGGCACTATGAAGTGGAACGCCCCCATGACCTCCTCCATGCACGTCGCCGTCATCAGGTCGCGCCAGAACGGGCGGACGTACACCTCGGTCCTCCTCCGCCAGAGCTACCGCGACGAAAGAAACCGGGTGCAGAAGCGGACCCTGGCCAATCTCTCCCACCTGCCGCCGCACACGATCCCGCTGCTGAAGGGCGCGCTTGCCGGACGGCGGTACGCGGAGGTCGGGGACGTCCTCGGGGATCCCGTTCGCTCCCGCCAACACGGGGCGGTGCAGGCGGTCCGCGCGGCCATCGACGCCATCGGCCTTCCCCGCCTCGTTTCCCGCGGGCGGCGCCCGGAGCGGGACCTCGTCCTGGCCATGGTCGCCGGCCGCATCCTGCGGCCGGACTCGAAGCTCGCCACGACGCGCTGGTGGCAGGGCACCACCCTGCCGGAGGCGTTCGGCATCGGCCGCGCGGCCGATGCCGGGGACCTTTACGCGGCGATGGACTGGCTTCACGGGCGGCAGGAAGGCATCCAGGGCCGCCTTGCAGGGCGCTGGATCGCGGAAGGCGACATGGTCCTCTGGGACCTGTCCTCGACGTGGTACGAGGGGAGCCGCTGCCCGCTCGCGCGCTTCGGCTACAGCCGCGACCGCAAGCGGGGGCTCCCTCAGATCAACTTCGGCCTCCTCTGCGACCGCGCCGGCCGGCCGGTCGCGGTCTCGGTGCATCCGGGCAACGTCACCGATGGGGAGACCCTCCTGCCCGAGCTCGACCGCCTTCAGCGCCGCTACGGGTTCTCCCGGGCGGTGATGGTCGGGGACCGCGGCATGATCATCAAGGCCACCATCGCGGCCCTGCGCGAACGCGACGGCGTCGACTGGATCACCGCCCTCAAGAGCCGGACGCTCCGCGAACTCGCCCGCCAGGGCCGTCTCGACCGCTTCGGGGATCCCGGGCGCGGGCAGACCCTGTTCGAGATCCAGGACCATCCGGACTTCCCCGGCGAGCGCCTCGTCGCCTGCCGCAACCCCCGTCTCGCCGGTCACCGAGGCCGGGTGCGGCAGGACCTGCTCGCGGCCACGGAGGCGGCGCTCTCGGAGATCGCCGCGCGCGTCCGGCGCGGAACCCTCGAAGGCGAGGCGAACATCGGCCTCGCCGTCGGCGAGGTCATCAACAGGCGGAAGATGAAGAAACACTTCCGTCTCGACATCGCCGCGAACGGCTTCAGCTTCCGCCGCAGGCAGGAGTCCATCGACGCCGAGGCCGCCCTCGACGGCATATACGTCATCCGCACCTCGCTCGGCCCCGGCGACATGGAGGCCGCGGAATGCGTCAGGAGCTACAAGAGGCTGACCGGCGTGGAGCGCGCGTTCCGCTGCCTCAAGCTGAGCGACCTGCAGGTCCGGCCGGTCCGGCACCGCCTCGAACACCGGGTCCGCGCCCACTTCCTCATCTGCATGCTCGCCTACCTCGTCGAATGGCACATGCGGAAGGCATGGGCCCCCCTGTGCTGCACCGACACCGAACCCGACGGGACCCGGGATCCGGTCCTGCCCGCCCGGCGGTCGGAAGCGGCGATGGCGAAGGTCCGCTCACACGCCCTGCCGGACGGCAGCGGCGTGCACAGCTTCCGCACGCTTCTCGAAAGCCTGTCCGCCATAGTCCGCTCCACGCATGCGATCCCAGGCACGGACGGCGGGAAGGCGGAAACCATGATCGAGGTGACGACCCGGCCCGACGCCGAACAGGAAAGGGCGATGACGCTGCTGAAGGACATCGCGAAAATGCAGCCAAACGCAAAGATGTAGGCAGAGACGGACGTTCCGCTCAAACGCATCCCGCTGGCGGGAAACGAATATTCTGAAAATCGCCTAAGAACTTCAGCTTAAGTGATATTCTGCACTCAGCCGGAGTCGACCCGATGTCCGCCCCTGTCGTGCCCTGTGGTCGCCGGGACGCTGGGGTGTGTCCTGATCTGCAAAATCCGATGCCATTTGACAGGTATTGAATCCATCTGATGAACTATCCGGGTAACCGTTCAGGTTCTCTCCAGACCAGCACCGCATCCATCGTGGCCTTGCCTGGCAATCGGCTCTGCATGTCTCACAGGATCGCCGACCAGGACGGCTGAAGCCGCGGTGACGGGCTGGCGAAGCCGGCGGCGGAGGAGCTCTTATGAGCCCGCCTCTGTCAAGTCCTTTTCCCCGCCCGGGCTTCGCCTCGCTTCCGGCACCACGGACGTCCCGGCCCGGGCCGTTCCTTTCCCGGCAGCCGGCCGCCCGTCGAGGCGTTGGAGGAAACAGCTGAGAGGAGGTCAAGGGACCGCGCATGAGCCGCGCCGGACTGAATGCGGCAACGGCGGGCCGCCGTCTTGCCTCCGGCACGCGGGCGCCGCGGATGCCGCTCCGCCTTCGACCTGACCCTGAATGCCTTCTCCTGCAAGCCAGTCGAGACGCGGCATCAGGCTGAGAAGCGATCGCGTGTAATCTTCCCGGGGCGCAGCGAAGAGGGCCTCCGCGTCCTGGATTTCCACCAGGCGGCCGTTCCGCATGACGGCGACGCGATCGCACATCTGCCGCACCACCGGCAGGTCGTGCGATATGAACAGCATCGTGAGGTTCAGGCGCTCCTGCAGGTCCATCAGGATGTTGAGAATCTGCGCCTGGATCGAGACGTCGAGCGCGGATGTCGGCTCGTCGCAGATCAGGAACTTCGGTTGCGTCGCGAGCGCCCGGGCGATTGAGATGCGCTGGCGCTGGCCACCGGAGAACTCGTGAGGGTACTTGAGCCCCGCAGCCGCGCCAAGCCCGACATGCTCGAGCAGTTCGTCCACCCTCCGCCTCAGCGCCTTGCCGGACAGCAGCCCGTGATGGAGCGCGGGTTCGGCGACGATGGCATCAACCCGCATGAGCGGATTGAGCGACGAGTAGGGATCCTGAAAGACCATCTGGATCTGGCGGCGGTACCAGGCGATGGAGCCGGAGCCGGTGACCGGCTTTCCGTCGTACAGGATCGTGCCGCCGTCAGTCCTGCAGATCCCGGCGATCATGCGTGCCACCGTGGACTTTCCTGAACCCGATTCGCCGACGATTCCGAACACTTCGCCCCGGAGGATGTCGAAACTGACGCCGTCCACGGCGACAAGGTATTTCCGCCGCGACGGAATGAAGGAGCGCCTCTGCAGGAAGCGCTTGGCGAGACCCCTTGTCTCGAGCAGCGGCCTGGCGGCCGCTGCATCGGCCTTGTGCCAGTTCCGCGCCAGGTCGTCGATCCGGAATTCGGTGGCGCACCCGTCATGGGAAACGAGCGGAAACCTGTGCAGCTTCACGTCGGGGCGCGGGACGGCAGCGATGAGCGACCTCGTGTAGGGATGGCTCGGCTTGCCCAGAACGAGTCTTGTGGCGCCTGCCTCCACGACCTTGCCCCGGTGCATGACGGTGACGCGATCCGTCGTGTCGGCAATGACTCCCATGTCGTGAGTGATGAGGATTACGCCGACCTGTCGCTCGTTCGCGAGTTCCCTCAAGAGATCCAGGATCTGAGCCTGGATCGAGACGTCAAGCGCGGTTGTCGGCTCGTCGGCGATGATGACGCTGGGCTCCGAGCAGAGCGCGAGCGCGATGACAGCGCGCTGACGCATGCCGCCCGAGAACTGGTGCGGGTACTGGTCGAGCCGCATCTCGGGCTCGGGAATCCCGACGCGTGCAAGCAAGTCAAGCGACCGCTCGCGGGCTTCGGCGCCGGTCACGCCCAGATGGGCCGTGATGGTTTCCGTCAGTTGCTGGCCAATCGTGAAAAGCGGGTTGAGCGACGTCAGCGGATCCTGGAAGATCATGCTGATCTCGCCGCCGCGCAGGCGCCGCATTGCCACCCGATCGAGTCCCGAGATGATCTCGTTCCTGAGCCGGATCGTGCCGCCCGTGATCCTGCCCGGGCGCTCCAGAAGCGCCATGACCGCCGTCCCGACCGTTGACTTCCCCGCCCCGGATTCGCCGACAAGACCATGGATTTCGCCGGGCGAGACCGTCAGGCTGGCCCTGTCGACGGCAACGAAGGCCTCCCTTCGCGTCGGAAACTCGACCGTCAGGTCGGCGATTTCGAGGATTGCGCTCACCTGCCGCCCGGCATTGGCGTCAGCCGCCGTTGTCCGCCGTCCGGGATCCCGGTCCGGGCCATGCCTATCTCAGCTTCGGGTTCAGCGCGTCGCGCAGCCAGTCGCCGAGAAGATTCACGGAGAGCGCGAGCGCAAGCAGCGTGCAGGCGGGGAAGAAGAGGATCCACCATTCGCCGGAGAACAGGAATCCCTGGCCGATCCGGATCAGCGTTCCAAGCGAGGGCTGCGTAGGCGGCGCGCCGACCCCGAGGAAGGACAGCGTCGCCTCGGCGATGATGGCGAGCGCGAGCGAGATCGTGGCGATCACCAGCACGGGCGAGAGGACGTTCGGAAGGATGTGGCGCATCATGACCGCGGCGCCCGACCTGCCGATGAGCTGCGCGGCCTGGACGTACTCCTTCTTCGTCTCGACAAGCGTGGCGCCACGCACCACGCGCGCAAACTGGACCCAGTCGGAAAGTCCGATCGCGAGAATCAGCACCCAGATGGCGATCTGGTCGCGGTATTCGACGGGCGTGACCCCCTTGGCGATGCCGAAGATCAGCATTGCGACAAGAATCGCGGGGAAGGTCAGCTGCACGTCGGCGACTCGCATGATGACCGTTTCCGTCCAGCCGCCGCGGTAGCCGGCGATCAGGCCAGCGTCACGCCGATGGCCATGCCGAGCAGCACGGCCGAGAACCCCACCAGCAGCGAGATGCGCATGCCGTAGAGGATGGTCGAGAACACGTCGCGGCCCTGGTCGTCGGTGCCGAGCCAGAAGCTCTCCCCGGTGAACGCGTTCGGCGTGCCGGGCGCCGTGAACCCGTTCATCAGGTTGAGCGTCGCGGGATCGAACGGGTCGTGCGGCGCGATCAGCGGTGCAAGCATGGCGCCCGAGACCAGAAGCGCCACCACGGCCAAGGAGACCATGGCGACCGGCGAGCGGCGGAACGCCCACCCGAGATCGCTTTGCCACGCGGACCTTATCCGCAATGCCATGAGGCTCCGCCGGCCGGGTGCGGTGCGTGCCCGTGTCATGTCGCGCTCCCCTCGCCGCGGAGACGCGGGTCGATCGCGACATAGAGGAGATCGACCACGAGGTTGATTCCGACGAACATGACCGAGATCAGCACGAGGTAGGCCGCCATCACCGGGATGTCGACAAACTGGATTGCATTGATGAAGAGCAGCCCGACGCCCGGCCACTGGAACACCGTTTCTGTGATGATCGCGAAGGCGATGATCGAGCCGAGCTGCAGGCCGGTCACGGTGATGACCGGGACGAGCGTGTTCTTCAGCGCGTGGCGGAAGTTCACGACGCGCTCGGAGAGCCCCCTGGCGCGGGCGAAGCTGATGTAGTCCTGCCGGAGGACCTCGAGCATCTCGGCGCGCACGAGCCGCATGATGAGCGTCATCTGGTACAGGCCGAGCGTGACCGCAGGCAGGACAAGCGCCTTCAGGCCGCTCACGGTGAGGAGACCGGTGGACCATCCGCCGACATCGACCACTTCGCCGCGCCCGAAGCTGGGAAGCAGGTCGAGTTCCACGGAGAAGACGTAGATCAGGAGGATGCCGATGAGAAACGTGGGAAGGCTGACCCCGATGAGCGATCCGGTCATGATCACGTTCGAGGCCCAGCCGTCGCGTCGAATCGCGGTGAAGACGCCGAGCGCGATTCCCAGCACGATGGCGAAGAGGCCGCTGACGGCCGCCAGTTCCAGCGTTGCCGGCGCGCGTTCGCCGATGATCTCCGCGACGGGGCGGCCCTGCCTGTAGCTGACCCCGAAACTGCCCTGCGCCGCGTTCTCGAGAAAGCGCCAGTACTGCACGGGGAACGGCTGATCGAGCCCGAGCTGCGCACGAAGGCGCTCGACGTCGGCCTGGGTGCGTTCCTGGCCGAGCATGTTGTCGACCGGGTCGCCGACGAACCGGAACATGGAGAACGCCACGAGCCCGACGACGAGAAGCACGAGGGCGGACTGGAAGATGCGGCGGACGACGTAGTTCAGCACCTGGCTTTTCCGTGACCGGCCCGCGCGGATGCGGGCCGGCGCCGCCGCGCCCGCAAGTTCATTTGACCCTCGCCCAGCGCAGGATGAAGAAGTTGTCCGGCCGCTGCGTCAGCTCGACGTTTGACCGCGCGCCCCACAGGAGCGGCTGGACGTACATCGTCACGTAGGCGTGCTCGGCCTGGTAGAGCGCGGTCGCCTCGTCCAGCATCGCCTGCCGCCTGCCATCGTCGATCTCGGACTGGATCATCGGCAGGAGTTCATCGATTCTGGCATTCGAGTATCCTCCGAAGTTCCAGCTGCCGAGCCTCTTCTCGCTGTTGGGGGTCGACGCGAGGAAGCGGATCGGATGCTCGTGGTCGAACGTGCCCGGCGACCAGCCGAGCATGTACATGTCGAAGCTGCCCTCGCGCAGTTCGGGCCAGTAGCTGCGAACCGGCATGGCATCGAGTTCAGCCGTGACGCCCGCCTGGGCCAGCATGCCGACGACGGCCTGGCAGACAGCCTCGTCGTTGAGGTAGCGGTCGTTCGGACACTTCAGGCCGAAGCCGAACCCGTCGGGATGGCCGGCGTCGGCAAGCAGTTCCCTTGCGCGGTCCGGGTCGAACGCCGGGCGTGCGTCGTTCGCCGCGGAGAAGCCCCGCATCACGGGGCTGACAAGCTGGCTCGCCGGTTCGGCGCTGCCGCGCATGATTGTCTGGAGGATGGCGGGCACGTTGATTGCGCGCGCCACCGCCTCGCGCACGCGCACGTCCCGGAAAGGGTTCGGGTCGCCCGCGTTGGCGCCGTGTTTCAGGGTTTCCGCCTCGTGGGCGAAGCCAAGCATGATGACGCGGGCCTCGATCCCGCGGATGACCTTGACCTCGTCCTGGCCGGACAGCCGCTCGGCGTCCTGGACCGGCACCGGATTGATCAGGTCGACGTCTCCCGACAGCAGGGCGGCGACGGCCGTGGCCGGGTTCTGGATGGGCAGGAACCTCGCTTCAGTGATGTTGTGCTCGACCTCGCCCCACCAGTCGCCGAACGGCCGCAGGACCGTCTCCAGCCCGGGCTGCCGGCCGCTCAGCACGAAGGCGCCCGTGCCATTGGCGTGGAGCGTGGCATGGTTGCCTGATTCCTTGTCCGGAAGGGCCGCGCCGTTCGCCTCCGCCCATCCCGAATCCATCATCATCCAGTTGGCGATCGAATCGGGGAAGATCGGGTTCGGCGCGCCGGTCATGACGTCGACCGTGAAGTCGTCGACCTTGGTCACCTCCGTCACGGTCGCGAACCAGCTGCGCACGTCGGACGCTTCCGACGACGCGCGCTCGTAGGAGAAGATCACGTCGTCGGCGTCGAACGCGCTGCCGTCGTGGAACGTGACGCCCTGACGCAGGAAGAAGCGCCAGCCCGCGCCATCGCCGATAGGCTCCCAGCGCGTGGCCAGCGCCGGCTCGATGGACATGTCCCTGCCGCGGCGCACGAGGCCCTCGTAGACGTTGTTCAGGAAGCCGAGGACCGGCGCAGAGCTCACGGCATGCGGATCCATCGTCTGCGGGTCGGTGGTGCCGGCCCATCTGAAAGTCTCGGCCTGCGCGCCGGTGGCGATGCCGGTCGCCAGCAGGAAGCCCAGTACGCCGGATGAAGCTCTTGCCGTCATTGCATTCCCCTTCTGTGTCAGCAGGCGTCACTCTGGCATGTTTCTCGAGGATGGCAAGTCGTCGCGCAGTCCGCGGTCCCCCCCCCCCGCCGCCCCGTTCCGGACTTCGTGCGCCGCAGTGACGCGGGATCCTGCACGGGACGCTCGACGGAGATCTGGAGCGAAGGCCCCATGAAGCCGGCGGCCGGCCCTCCCTTTCGCGACAGGCGGCAGCGGTCAGGCCTGAAGGGCCGTCCGGTCCCGGGCGCTGACCCTCTCGACATGGTTGCCAAACGCAGACAGGATCGGCACGGTGCGGCCATGGCGGCGGAGTTCGGCGCGGTGGCGGTCCTAGGCCAGGGTGCAGCCGTCCGAACCGCGCCATCGTCTGCGCGCCCCTGGCAAGGCCCTGGGCCTTCGCGCACGACATGTGAACCGGAGGCAAGGACATGATCTGGCTCCTGGCGGGACTCGCGATCTGGTGGGCGGCACATCTTTTCAAGCGCATCGCGCCGGAACGGCGCGCGCGCATGGGCGACGCCGGCAAGGTCCCGGTCGCGATGGCCCTGGCCGTCGCGGTCGCCATGATGGTTGCGGGCTACCGCATGGCCGAGAGCGCGGCCTACTGGGAAAGGGGACCGGCGCTCACGGGAGTCAACAACCTCCTCGTGCTCGCCGCCTTCTACATGTTCGCCGCGAGCGGGCTGAAGACCCGGATAACCCGCATCGTTCGCCATCCCCAGCTCACGGGTTTCGCGCTCTGGGCGTTCGCCCACATCCTCGTCAACGGCGACCTGCCGTCACTTGTCATGTTCGGCGGCCTGCTGGCCTGGGCGCTGGCGGAGATCGCGGTCATCAATCGCGCCGTGCCGGCGTGGTCGCCGCCGGCGTCTGCGGCGGCGGCAAGGGAGGTCATGGCCGCGGCGGGCGCCGTCGCCGTGTTCGTCGCTGCGGCAATGCTGCATTGGTGGCTTGGCTACAATCCGTTCGGCTGATCTGCAGGAGAGCTCCTCGCGGCATGCCCGGCATGGATGCCGGGGACGGGCGCTGGAGCGCAACGCGGCTCCGGAGGCGCAGGAGTGCGCAAGCGTCGCCCTTTCTCATCTCCCTGGCCGAAGCGGGAAGCTCCTTGCAGACGCTCTCCGGGGGCATGGCGCGTTTGAACGAGAAGACCGCGTCCCCGCGGCCGCGGGCCGTCACGGAATCCCGTGTCTCCGCGCAGCTTGAAGGCCCGGACGCGCGGGCCGCCTTCGGACGGGCCCCGCTTGGCCGCCAATGCCGGCGCGGTCGCGCCCGTCACGTCACGGATGACCGGCGGCTCCATGATCCGGCGGGCGAGAGCGGACGCCGGTCCCTCGTCCTGCGCGCGGGTCGCGCGCCAGGCTCTGCGCGGCGAACGACGCCTGCGCCTACTCGCCGTTGTGTTCCCGTATCCTCTCGGCGGCCTTCTTGTCGTAGGCGACGCCGCTTTCGTCGAAGAGCTGGTCCAGTTCGCCCGAAAGGGTCATCTCGGTGACGATGTCGCAGCCGCCGACGAACTCGCCCTTGACGTAGAGCTGCGGAATCGTCGGCCAGTCCGAATATTCCTTGATGCCCTGGCGGATCTCTTCGTCGGCGAGGACGTCCACGTCCCTGAACTCGACGTCCATGAAATTGAGCACGCCGGCCACGCGGCTCGAAAACCCGCATTGCGGCATCGCCTTGGTGCCCTTCATGAAGAGAACCACGTCACTGGCTTTGACGGTGTCCTTGATCTGCTCCTGCGCGTCCATGTCGATCTCTCTTGCGCTCGTGGCCATGTTCCTGACAGATAGCGCGTGATTGTCCGAATTGCAAAGCTTCCGGGACCTCATCGGGGATTCCCGGCACTGCATGCAGCTATTCAGGGGCCCTCGTGGTCAGTGCCAGCGCGTGCAGCGCCCCGTCCGGCCCGTCCATGCTGCCTTTCAGCGCTGCATAGACCGCGCGCTGCTGCTCAACGCGGTTCATGCCGCGAAAGCTCTCGTCGACCACCATCGCCGACATGTGGACGCCATCGTCCCCGCCGACCCGGATGGTGGCGTTCGGAAAGCGTTCTCGCAGGAGCGCCTCGATTTCATGAGCCTGCATCGGCATGGGCCGTTCCCTCGCAATGTCCGTCGCGAACCTATGGCGCAGGAGCGGGGCCTGCAACCTGCACGTTGCAGCCTGCGGCGAGGCGCGCGGCCCCCCGCCATTGCGCGGCACGGCCCGGAAGGGCTGCGCCGGCCCCGGCGAGCGGGCCCGTCGGCGCCACCTGGCGACTTGGGGGGTTGCGTTCCCCACCGGTCCGTTCGAGATGTGCAGGGGCGATTCCAGAGGCTTTCCCCGGGGACTTGCGACGTGACGCACGGCTCGATCCGACTTGGCGTTGACATCGGGGGAACCTTTACCGACGTCGTGCTCGAGCGTGACGGCGAGATGTTTCCGACGAAGGTCCTCACCACCTGTGCGGCCCCCGAGGACGCGATCGTCGACGGCATGCATCGGGCGTGCGGCAAGGCGGGAATTCGCCCCGGCGACATCGGACAGGTCATCCATGGCACGACCCTTGCGACCAACGCCCTCATCGAGCGCAGGGGCGCAAGGACAGCGCTGATCACGACCGAGGGATTCCGCGATGTCATCGAGATGCGCACCGAATCACGGTTCGAGCAATACGACCTGGACCTGGATCTGCCCGAGCCGCTTGCGCCGCGGCAGATGCGATTCACCGTTCGCGAGCGCGTGAGCGCGGAAGGCGACGTGCTGGTCGCCCTGGATCGGGACGACGTCGCGGCCACGGCCGACAGGGTCGCCGAGGCCGGCGTCGAGAGCGTTGCCGTCGGGCTGATCCACTCCTATGCAAACGGCGCGCACGAGGCGATGGTGCGAGACGTCCTGGCAGAGCGGATCCCGGGGGCCATGGTGTCGCTCTCGTCCGAGGTCAGCCCGCAGATGCGCGAATACGAGCGTTTCAACACGGTGCTGGCCAACGCCTACGTCAAGCCGCTCATGAATTCCTATCTCGGCCGGCTTGAAGGGCGGCTGCGGACGGAGGGCGTGCGCTGCGGCATCTTCCTGATGCACTCCGGCGGCGGGATCATCTCGCTGGGGGACGCCGCGGAATTTCCGGTCCGCCTGGTGGAATCCGGGCCGGCGGGAGGCGCCGTCTTCGCCGCGCATGTCGCGGCGCGCCGGGGGATCCGGAAGGCGCTGAGCTTCGACATGGGCGGGACGACCGCGAAGATATGCCTGATCAAGGACCAGGCCCCGAGAACGGCCCGCGTCTTCGAAGTGGCCAGGAGCTGCCGGTTCAAGAAGGGATCCGGCATGCCGATCTCGATCCCGGTGATCGACATGGTCGAGATCGGGGCAGGAGGCGGCAGCCTCGCCCGCGTCGATGCAATGCGGCAGATCCGGGTCGGGCCGGAAAGCGCGGGCTCGGAACCCGGACCGGCGTGCTACGGCCGCGGCGGCGAGCGTCCCGGCGTGACGGATGCGGACCTGGTGCTTGGCAGGATCGACCCGGACGAATTCGCCGGCGGGTCGATCGGTCTCCGTCCCGGCCTGTCGGAAGCGGCCCTCAAGGCCCACGTGGGCGACGCGCTCGGCATGGCGCCGGACGAGGCCGCTCTCTGCCTGTCGGAAGTCGTGGACGAGAACATGGCGAACGCGGCCCGCGTCCATGCCGCGGAGAACGGCGAGGACCTGAGCGGGTACACGATGATCGCGTTTGGCGGCGCCGCGCCCCTGCATGCCGGACGGGTGGCCGGGAAGCTCGGCATGGAGCGGCTGATCGTGCCGCCCGCCGCGAGCGTCGGCTCCGCGGTCGGGTTCCTGCGCGCTCCGTTCAGCTTCGAGGCCAGCCGCTCCGTCTACATGAGGCTCTCGAATTTCGATCCGGCGCGGGGCAGGGAGCTGCTTGCCGGGCTGGACAGGGAGGCGACCGGCTTCGTCCGGACCTGCGACGCGGCCAGCGAGATCGTCTCGGAGTTCCAGGTCTGCATGCGCTACACGGGGCAGGGCTGGGAGATCCCGGTCCGTCTGTCCCGGGCGCTGGCAGGCAAGCCGGATGCGACGGCGTTCCTGAAGCGGTTCGAGGAGGACTACGCCAGACTCTTCGGGCGCGCCGTTGCGGGGCTGGACGCGGAAATCACGGTCTGGTCGGTCAAGGCGTCGACGCCGGCGGAAGCCGTGAATCCGGTGGGCGCGGCGCCTGCGGGAAGGAAGGCGAGGGAGTCGGGGCGGCGGCGCATCGTCGACCCCGCGAGCGGCCGGCACCGGGATGCCGTCACGGTCGACAGGCGTTCCATGTCGCCCGGAGAGCACGTCGCCGGGCCCGCGGCCGTCACCGAAGGCGAGACGACGATCATCGTGCCCGTCGGCAGCACGGCGACGTGCCAGCCCGACGGGTGCATCGACATCCGTCTCGGGCCGTAGGTCATGGAATCCCCGAAAGTGTCCTTCCAGGTGATGTGGAGCCGGCTGATTTCCGTCGTCGAGGAGCAGGCGCAGGCCCTCGTGCGCACGGCCTTCTCGACGAGCGTCCGCGAAGCCGGCGACCTGTCGGCGGGCGTCTACGACGTGCAGGGCCGGATGCTGGCCCAAGCCGTCACCGGCACGCCCGGCCACGTGAACGCGATGGCGGACGCGGTGGCTCATTTCATTCGCAGGATCGGGCGCCGGGACATCCTCGAGGGCGACATCTACGTCACCAACGACCCCTGGGAGGGCACCGGGCACCTGCATGACATCACCATGGTGACGCCGTCCTTCCACCGCGGCGCGCTCTCGGGCTTTCTCGCCTGCACGGCCCATGTCGTCGACATCGGCGGCCGGGGCCTCGGCGCCGACGCCCGCAGCGTCTACGAGGAAGGCCTCTACATTCCCGTCATGAAGTTCGCGGAGCGCGGCGAAGTTGACGGAACCCTCCTGCGCATCGTGCGCGGCAACGTGCGAGAACCGGACCAGCTGATCGGGGACATGCATGCGCTCGCAGCCTGCAACGAGATTGGGCATCGCCGCCTCTCGGGCATGATGGACGAGTTCGGGCTCGAGGGCCTGGACGGCATCGCCGCCTTCATTCTGGAAAACTCCCGCCGCGCGACCGTCGATCGGATTGCCGCACTGCCCCGAAAGGAGGCCAGCGGCTCGATGACCTTGGACGGCTTCGACGCCCCGATCACCCTCGCGGTCAGGCTTTCGGTCAGGCATGACCGGGTCCTGGCGGACTTCGAAGGCACGAGCGGCGTCGACGAGAAGGGCATCAACTGCCCGTTTGTCTATGCGAAGGCCTATGCCTGCTATGCCCTCAAGTGCGCCATCGCGCCGGAGGTCCCGAACAACCACGCGTCGCTTGAGCCGTTCGAGGTGACGGCTCCGGAAGGCACGATCGTGAACGCCGTGCATCCCGCCCCCGTCGCGCTGCGACACGTCGTCGGGCATTTCGTTCCGGACGCCGTCTATGCCGCCCTTGACGGGATCCTGCCAGGCGTCGTTCCGGCCGAAGGGGCCGGCTGCCTTTGCAACTTCCAGCTCTCGCTGCGGCCGCGCCGGGACGCGCCCGCCCCGGCCGCAGCTCGGCGCGGGGAAGTGCTGACATTCAACTCCGGCGGCTCGGGAGCGCGCCCCGAACGCGACGGGCTGAATGCCACCGCGTTTCCCTCCGGCGTCATGACCATGCCCGTCGAGGCGACCGAGCACACTGGTCCCGTGATCATCTGGCGGAAGGAGCTGCGCCCGGATTCCGGCGGCGCCGGCCGGCGGCGGGGCGGCCTGGGCCAGTGCATGGAGGTCGGCGCGGCGGAGGGCCACGAATTCGACTTTCAGGCCATGCTTGACCGGGTCCGCCATCCGGCGCGTGGCCGCGCCGGCGGCCGGCCCGGTGCGCCAACGACGATCATCCGTGACGACGGCGTCCCGATGCGCGGCAAGGGAAAGCAGTTCGTTCCGCACGGACGGAAGGTGATGCTGGCCTTCCCGGGGGGCGGCGGATACGGAGATCCTGCGGACAGGGATCCGGGGCTCGTGAAGCGCGACCTCGCGCGAGGCTACATATCCGCCGAGACTGCCGCGCGCGACTACGGCCTGTCGCATGACGACATCCGGGCGGTTGAGCAGGCCGTGCGCAAGGGGGAGGCCTTCTGAATGGCCGCGATCGCCGAGGCGCCGACGCATTCGACCTACGACGTCGTGATCGTCGGCGGGGCGATGATGGGGTCGTCCACCGCGTGGTTCCTGACCGAATGCCCGGACTTTGGCGGCCGGGTTCTCGTGGTCGAGCGCGACATGACCTACGAGGCCTGCTCCACGGCGCACACGAACTCCTGCATGCGCCAGCAGTTCTCCCAGGAACTGAACGTCCGGATCAGCCAGTTCGCGGCGGAATTCGTCAAGAGCTTCCGGGACCGCATGGGAGGCGACGCGCGGGTGCCGGAGATCCTGTTCCGCAGCCACGGCTACCTGTATCTCGCTGACAGCGAGAGAGCCGCCGGCGCGCTTCGGGCGAATCTCGCGACCCAGCGCGCGGCTGGCGCCGGGACTGTCCTCATGACCGCCGACGAGATCAAGGCGGCCTATCCCTTCTACAATGTCGACGGCATCGTGCTTGGATCGATCAACAGGGTGGACGAGGGCTACTGGGACGGGTGGGCGGTCTTCGAATGGCTTCGTCGAATCGCGCGCGAGCGGGGCGTCGAGTGCGTCGAGAACGAGGTCGTCGGCATGACGCGCTCCGGCGGGCGCATCGAGGCCGTCAGGCTCAGGTCGGGCGAGGCGGTTTCCTGCGGGCAGGTCGTGAACGCGTCAGGGCCGCGCGCGGCGCGGACGGCGGCCATGGCCGGCCTGGAGGTGCCGGTCGAGCCCCGAAAGCGCTTCTCCTGGATATTCTCCGCCGAGAGGCCGCTGGAGCGGGACCTGTCGCTGACCATCGACCCTTCGGGCTTTCACGTGCGCGAAAACGGCGGCGGCACGTATCTGGCAGGCGGGCATTCCGGCCATGATCCCGCGGTCGAATGCGACGACTTCACGATGGATCATGCGCTGTGGCAGGATGTCGTGTGGCCGACGCTGGCGGCCCGCATTCCCAGGTTCGAGGCCGCGAGGGTCACGCGTGAGTTGGCGGGTCACTACGCCTACAACACGTTTGACCAGAACGCGATCCTGGGCCCGCATCCCGAGGTCGGCAACTTCGTCTTCCTGAACGGGTTTTCGGGCCACGGGCTGCAGCAGTCGCCGGCCATGGGGCGCGGCACCGCGGAGTAGCTGACCTACGGGGAGTACAGGGCGCTGGATCTGTCGCCTTTCAACTATGAGCGGATCGTGAAGAATGCCCCGGCCATCGAGAGGGCCGTCATCTGAATGCGCCTGGAGCGGAACGGATTCACGCACGCGAGCGCGGCCGGCGCGCAACAGGCGGTGACCTGGATCGCCCCGGGGAGCGATCCTGCCGCCGGGGCCGTTTCGCGCGATGACCGGGCGACGGCCGGAACGGAGCGCGGCCCCGGCGACCATTTCGGCGTTCCCGGCAAGTCGGGGCGGCCGATGGCGGCGGAAGCCCGGGACAAGGCCCGCGCGGCCGCTTGCGCCGTGCAGGAGGCCGTCAAGCCTGCCGGCACCCTGGCTCCGGATGCAGGTCTTGCGGCGGAGATCCCGAACGAGGGCCTCGCCTTCGTTGCCTGTGGAGCGGAAACATCGGCCCTTGCGCGCGGCGCCGGCGGTCGTCTTGCCGACGCCAAGGACGGAAACGGCTGGCCCGGGAGCATGCGATGACAAGAACTGCCCTCGTCACGGCCGGCGGCAGCGGCATGGGTGCGGACAGCGCTCGCGCCCTGGCCGCCAGCGGTTTCAAGGTGGGGATCCTTTCCTCCTCCGGAAAGGGGGAGGCGCTTGCGAAGGAGCTCGGCGGCGTCGGCGTGACGGGATCGAATCGCGAGGACGCCGACCTGCGGCGGCTCGTCGGGGCCGCCATGGACGCGTGGGGCCGCATCGACGTGCTGGTGAACTCGGCCGGCCACGGGCCGCGTGCGGACATCCTTGAGCTGACGGACGGCGACTGGCACGAGGGGATGGAGGTCTACTTCCTGAGCGCCGTCCGTCCGACCCGGCTCGTGACGCCGATCATGCAGGCCCAGGGCGGGGGCTGCATCATCAACATCTCGACCTTTGCGGCGTTCGAGCCGAATCCGGTGTTTCCGACAAGCGGCGTGATGCGGGCCGGCCTGGCTTCGTTCTGCAAGCTTTTCTCCGACAGGCATGCGGCAGGGAACATACGCATGAACAACATCCTGCCGGGCTTCATCGACAGCCGGCCCGAAAGGGACGAGTTTCGGGATATGATCCCCATGGGGCGCTACGGAAGGTCGCTCAAGGAGATCGGCGGGGTCGTGGCCTTCCTGGCTTCGGAGGCAGGGGCCTACATCACGGGCCAGAACATCCGCGTGGACGGCGGGATCACGCGTTCGGTCTGAATCGTCCGTCCGGTTGCGAGGCGAGGGTGCGGCACGACGATGATCCGGTTCCTTCGGAACAGGCCCGGCAACGGTGAATCCGATGCGCCCTCTCGCCCCCGGGCCGCAGGCGCTTGAAGTCGAGGTGATGGATTTCATCCATGCCATCCCCGAAGCCCGGCATGAAACCGTTCCTGAACGGCCGGGGCCCGGAATGCGTTCGTGCCTACCCGTCATGCAGCGAAAGCGCGTCGGCAAAGGCGGTGCGATAGAGTCCGGAGAGGTCGGCGAGCGGCGCGGAGGCGCCGCCGAACGAGACCCGGCCCCCTCCGAAGCGTCCGACCTGGCTGACCGGGATGCCGGCGCGGGAGGCGCCTGCCATGATCGCCTCGGCCTGGTCGAAGCCGCAGGCGACCAGGTACCGGGCCTGGTCCTCGCCGAACAGGGCGCCAATCTCTTCCGTGTCCAGGGTGACGCCCAGGCCTGCCGCATCCGCCAGTTCGAAGGCCGCGAGCGCGAGACCGCCGTCAGACAGGTCGGTCGCGGCATGGATCAGGGCGCTGTGCGCCATGACGAATTCGCCGTGGGCGCGCTCGGCGGCGAGATCGACGGGCGGGGCTTCGCCATCCTCTCGGCCAAGGGCCTCCGCCAGGAGCGCGGACTGCCCGAGCCATCCTGTCGTCTCCCCGATCACGAGCGCCCAGTCTCCGCTTTGGACGTCGCCGGCCACGAGCGCGTCCTCCGGCCGGATCAGGCCGACCGCGCCGATGGTGGGTGTCGGCAGGATCGGCCGGCCGTCGGTTTCGTTGTAGAACGAGACGTTGCCGGAGACGATCGGCATGTCCAGCGCGACGCAGGCCTCGGCAATCCCCTTGATGGCACCCACGAACTGACCCATGATGCGCGGCCTTTCCGGGCTGCCGAAATTCAGGTTGTCGGTTGCAGCGAGCGGCCTGGCTCCGGCAGCCGCCAGGTTCCGGTAGGCTTCCGCGACGGCCTGCTTCCCTCCCTCGAACGGGTTCGCCTTCACGTACCTGGGCGTCACGTCGGAGGTGAATGCCAGCATCTTTCCGGTTCTCCGGTCCCGGACGACGCCCGGGCCGCGACCCGGGGTGCGCACCGTGCTGGCCATGACCTGGCTGTCATACTGCTCCCACACCCACTGCTTGCGCGCGTAGTTGGGCGAGCCGATCAGCGCCGTCAGCCCCTCGATCGGGTCGATTTCGGGCGTGTCCGCGAGCGGCGCCGGCGCGGGCGTCTCGATCCACGGACGGTCGTGCTCCGGTGCGCTGGACGAAAGCCTCGAAAGCGGCAGGTCCGCCTTTGTCACGCCC
Organism: Paracoccaceae bacterium; assembly: GCA_965221845.1. Classification (GTDB taxonomy): domain Bacteria; phylum Pseudomonadota; class Alphaproteobacteria; order Rhodobacterales; family Rhodobacteraceae; genus JAJEFO01. The sequence continues at coordinate 1,213,854 of OZ244919.1, read as the reverse complement.
TTGTGCACGACGATGAAGCGGTCCTCGCTGATGGTTTCGCCGACGACCGCGAAGTCGAGATCCCATTTTTCGAAAACCGCCCTGGCCTCCGCCTCGAACGCCGGCCTGAGCACCATCAGCATCCGTTCCTGGCTTTCGCTGAGCATCATCTCGTAGGCCGTCATGGCCTCTTCGCGCTGCGGAACGGCATCAAGGTCAAGCCTCACGCCCAGGCCGCCCTTGTCGCCCATCTCCACCGCGGAGCAGGTGAGGCCCGCCGCGCCCATGTCCTGGATCGAGACAACCGCGCCGGTGGCCATGAGTTCGAGGCAGGCTTCCAGGAGGCGCTTTTCGGTGAAGGGATCGCCGACCTGAACGGCCGTCCGTCCGTCCTCGCCGTTCTCGCCGAATTCCGCCGAGGCCATCGTGGCCCCGCCCACGCCGTCGCGGCCCGTCCTCGCGCCGAGATAGACGACCGGCATGCCGACGCCGCTCGCTGCGGAGTAGAATATCCTGTCTGCGTCGACGATGCCGGCGGCGAAGGCGTTCACGAGGCAGTTCCCGCTGTAGCTGCTGTGGAACCGCACCTCGCCGCCCGTCATCGGCACGCCAAAGGCGTTGCCATAGCCACCGATCCCCGCGACGACGCCTGACAGGAGGCGCCTGGTCTTCGGATCCCCGGGCTCGCCGAAGGAGAGCGCGTTCATTGCGGCAACGGGCCTTGCGCCCATGGTGAAGATGTCGCGGAGTATGCCTCCCATCCCTGTCGCCGCTCCCTGAAAGGGTTCGATGTACGAAGGATGGTTGTGACTCTCCATCTTGAAGACGACGGCCTGGCCGTCCCCGATGTCAACGACGCCGGCGTTTTCGCCCGGGCCGCAGATGACCTGGGGCCCTGACGCCGGAAGGGTCTTCAGCCATTTCCTCGAGGACTTGTAGGAGCAATGCTCGTTCCACATCGCGGAGATTATGCCGAGTTCGGTGAATGTCGGCTCGCGATCGAGCATGCGGACGACGTCCTGGTACTCCTCCGGAGCGATCCCGTGTGCAGCGGCCAGATCTTCGGTGATCTCGGGTTCCTGCATGTCCCTTCCCTTCAAGGCTGCCGCACTCATGGAAGAGGGGCCGGGCATGGTGGGTGAAGGGGCGGGCGACATTCCGCCTGCAGCCCGAGCAGCACGGTCAATGCTTCGTCCGCCCTGTCCGCCGGCACGAAGACGTGATCGCGCCGTCCCGCGGCAGCGACGTCTGCCGGCACTTCCTGCGTGGCGATGGCGGACGAGACTGCAGCCGCGAGCCAGCCTCGCAGGGAGCGGACAGGACCTTCAGCGTGACCCTCCTCATCGGGAGTCCGCCGGCGATCCTGAACCGGACCCTTCCTCCTGCGGAACGACGAACGACGGTCCCCCGCCCTCGACGAAGCCGCCCTCGGCCGCTTTCGCGACGTCTGCCGCAAGGCGTCCCTGGCGTCCGAGCAGAATACGTATGCGTCCCGTTGCTGGAGTGGCTCCATTCCGGCACTCACCCTCCTTGTTTCCTCGATCGGTTCCGTCATCTTCGCTCTTGCCATCGCGTTCTTTCCCGGCCGGCCTTGATCCTTGCCGCTGCTCGGCAGGAGAATGAGCCTTGCGTCGGGCTGGCCCGCCCCTGCCACGGGCTTGGCTCCGGCGGAAGGCCAGATCCGGGCCGGTTCAGCGGGGTGCAGTTCAAATTCGTTGGCGAGGCGGCGACGGCCTGACTCGCGCGGCTTGGTCGAGGACGTGGAACAGCCTTTGCTGCATGGCGCTGCAACGCCATCACGGGAATCTGCGAATCGCAATCACCAACCAAAGTTGAACTGCACCCGGTTCAGTGCGCCTCGGCCCAGTTGCCGCCCTGGCCGGCGTCAACGATCAGCGGAACGTCGAGACGGACCGCCGGGTCTGCGGCCCCTTCCATGACGCCGCGCGCAATTCCGATCAGGTCGTCGACGGCAGAGTCCTCGACCTCGAACAGGAGTTCGTCGTGCACCTGCAGGAGCATCCTTGCAGGAAGCCCGGCGATGGCGTCCGGCATCCTGATCATCGCGCGACGAATGATGTCCGCGGCCGTGCCCTGGATGGGCGCGTTGATGGCGGCGCGTCTCGCGAATCCGGCGTGCAGACCGCGCTTGCCTATTTCCGGCGTGTTGATGCGTCGGCCGAAGAGCGTCTCGACATGCTCATGCTTTCTGGCGAAGGCGACGGTTTCGTCCATGTAGTCGCGTATCCCGGGAAAACGCTCGAAATAGCGATCGATGAATCCTTGCGCCTCAGCCCGGGGGATGCGGAGGTTTCGCGCCAGGCCGAAGCCTGAGATCCCGTAGATCACGCCGAAGTTGATCGCCTTGGCCTGGCGCCTTACGTCGGGGGTCATCTCGTCCGGCGGCACGCCGAACATTTCCGAAGCCGTCGCCGCATGGATGTCCTGCCCGTCGCGAAACGCTTCCTTCAGCGCCGCGATCCCGGCGACATGGGCCAGGATGCGCAGTTCGATCTGCGAGTAGTCCAGACTGACCAGGACGTGTCCGTCCTCGGCAACGAAAGCCTCGCGGATCCGGCGGCCCTCCTCGGTGCGCACCGGGATGTTCTGGAGATTGGGATCGGTCGAGGCGAGGCGCCCCGTATTGGCACCCGCGATGGAGTACGACGTGTGAACGCGGCCCGTGTCGGGATTCACGTGATCCTGCAACGCGTCGGTATATGTCGATTTCAGTTTCTGGAGCTGCCGCCAGTCCAGCACCCGGCCCGGAAGCTCGTGTTCGGTCGCCAGCTCCTCAAGCACGTCCGCGGGCGTGGCGTACTTTCCCGTCTTGCCCTTCCTGCCCCCGGCAAGGCCCATCCGGTCAAAGAGCACGTCACCCACCTGGCTGGGGCTGCCGACATTGAACTTCAGGCCGGCAAGCGCATGAATCGCGTTTTCCAGCCCGGCCATCTTCTGGGCAAAGGCGTTCGACATGCGTGCAAGCGTGCCGGCATCGACCTTGATGCCGTGCATCTCCATTCGGGCCAGGACCGGCACCAGGGGGCGCTCCAGCGTCTCGTAGACTGTCGTCACCTTCTTCCTGTGCAGTTCCGGCTTGAACAGCTGCCAGAGCCTGAGCGTAATGTCGGCGTCCTCGGAGGCATACCTGACCGCTTCCTCGACCGGCACCTTGTCAAAGGTGATCTGGCTCTTGCCCGCGCCCAGAAGCGACTTGATCTTGATCGGGCGGTGGCCGAGGTATCGCTCGGAGAGCGTGTCCATGCCGTGATTGTGGATGCCCGCGTTCATGGCATAGGACATCAGGAGCGTGTCGTCGAAGGGGGCGATCCGGATCCCGTGGCGCGCCAGGATCTTGGCGTCGTACTTGACGTTCTGCCCGATCTTGAGGACGGCCGGGTCTTCAAGAACCGGCTTCAGGATCCCAAGCGCGGCCTCTGGCCTGATCTGGCCTTCCGCGAGCGCGCCGTTCTCGAAGAGGTCTTCCCCTGCCGAAGCCTTGTGGATCAGCGGCAGGTAGCACGCGTTTCCCGGCCGGATCGCAAGCGCGATTCCCACGAGCTCGGCCTGCATCTCGTCGAGACCGGTCGTCTCCGTGTCGATGGCGAGAACGCCAAGGGCCCGTGCATCTGCGACCCAGGCATCAAGCGCGGCTGCGTCGCTGATCCGCACATAGCCGTCGCGGTCGATGGCCGGCGTTTCGCGCGTCCTGTCTTCCGGTCTCCGGGGGGCGGTTTCCCGTCCGGCTGGAACCGCCTTCCCAAGCGCCTTCGCCACCCGCCCGGTTATGGTCCGGAACTCCATCGACTCCAGGAAGGCCAGAAGGTCATCGGCTGCAGGCGCCCTGACCTCCAGGGAATCGAGAGAATAGGGCAGGTCCATGTCCTGGACGAGCGTCACAAGCTTTCGCGACAGGAGGATCTGCTCCTTGTGGTCGACAAGGGTCTGGCGTCGCTTCTCCTGCTTGATCTCCTCCGCCCGCGCGAGAAGGGTGTCGAGGTCGCCGAACTCGTTTATCAGGAGCGCGGCTGTCTTGACGCCGATTCCGGGCGCCCCTGGAACGTTGTCGACGCTGTCGCCGGCCAGCGACTGAACGTCGATCACCCTGTCCGGCCCGACGCCGAACCTTTCCGCGACGCCGTCGGCGTCAATCCTGACGTTCTTCATGGCGTCATGCATCTCCACCCCGTCTCCGACGAGCTGCATGAGATCCTTGTCGGAGGACACGATCGTGACACGCCCTCCGGCTTCGCGGGCCATGCGCGCAAGCGTGGCAATGATGTCATCCGCCTCGTAGCCTTCCTCTTCGAGACAGGCGATGCTGAAGGCGCGGGTGGCGTCGCGTGTCAGCGGGATCTGGGGCCGAAGATCCTCGGGCGTCTCCTCCCTGTTCGCCTTGTAGAGCCCGTACAGGTCGTTCCTGAACGTGTGCGCGCCTTTGTCGAAGACGACGGCCATGTGGGTCGGGGCATGGTGGCCCTTGTTGTCCTCCACCATTTTCCAGAGCATGTTCACGAAGCCGGAAACGGCCCCGACGGGCAGGCCGTCGGATCTTCTGGTGAGTGGCGGAAGCGCATGAAAGGCTCGGAAGACGAAGGCGGAGCCGTCGATCAGGCTGAGATGATGTCCCTTGCCGAACGCCATGCTTCTCCCCCGGTGCGGCTTTCAGGGGTGATTGCACATTTGGCCGAGTCTTTCCAGAGGGGCCGTCCCGCGCTTCTGCGCGCTTGCGTGCACTGGCATCCCGTATCGGTTGCGGCAGCGAGCGCGCGGAACTTCTGGTCACACCATGGCCTGGAACGGGACCATCCACGAGGAGCATGGCCGCAAGCCGGGGCGACATGAAAGCGACCGGCCGACGGGGAACGGGCGGCGGTCAGGCCGCCGCTTCCATCCCCGCCGAAGCCCGGCCGCAGCCGGACGACCAGTCTCCGCGAGGCGTCTGACGCTGTCCGGCACATGCTGGCGACGGGATGCCGGTGGCGGGCGGTTCCCGGATGCTCTCCGCTTCACGACCGTACGGAACCACTTCCACCCCTGGCGCGACGGCGGCGTCTCCGGACGCACTGCACGCGCTGGGCACGCTGGCCCGCGGAGGGTCGGTCCAGAGCCGTTGACCCAGGGCCGGGGGAGGCTTGCTTATGTTGAGAGGACGGACGGCACGCTCGACAACCGCGAACTGGAAAGGCAGCTGGCTCTTGAAGAAGGACATGGAGATCATGAAAGCGGATCTCAGCGCCACCTGGAAGGATTCAGGACCGATGCGGAGCGACGCGACAAAGCGAACATTCAATGGACCGCCGGGCTTGTGCTCGGAGCGACGGTCCTGATCATCGCCGTTCTCGGGATCCTGACCCGCCTGCCGCTGGCGCCCGTCTGATCCCGGGCGATCCCGGAAGTTCTCTGGATGGACCCAAAGGGCATCGGGACCTCTCGGGGGAATGCGCCGGAATGAACCTGCCTGTGGGGGATCGCTGGCGCCGGTCCTGTCCCGCGTCGCCCGACACGCGGCCCGGCGCCGGACCGTCGTCCAACGCCTCCAGCTGCCGGCAAGCCGGGTGGAATCCGCCAGACGCACGGCCTTTCCGTAAGGGCAATACGCGCTGCACTGGACCGGACCGTGCTTTCACCTCCTGGCCTGCCCCGTCCCGCGCCGCATGAGCGCCAGAGCACAGCCCCTGACCGGGCCGTGGCCGGTCCCGGCCCTCATGGCTGGGTTCGTCGCGGCGGCGTGGCGGTGGCTTCAGGACCTGGCCCTGACGGCCTGGCATTGTGGTGCAGTGACGTCAGCCCGGCGGCGGCAGGTATCTCAGCGCGGCGAAAAGCGCGGCGGCGGCGCCCGCGATCACGACCCCCAGCCGAAGGGTGATCCTGTCGGACTGCGCGTCGATCCTGGCGTCCAGCCTGTCGGCGAGGCCGTCGATCTTCGTATCTAGAGCGTCGACCCTGACGTCGAGCGCCTTGACGTCGCCCCTGAGCGCCTCGATGTCCCTCTTGACGTCGCCCCTGAGCGCCTCGACGTCCCTCTTGACGTTGCCCCCGAGGGCCTCGACGTCCGTCTTCGTCGCGACGCCTCCGGTGACGCCGGCGTGGATCGCCAGGGTGACGGCCTCGGCCTGCTCGTGCGGGAGTCCCGCGTCGCGCAGGCGCTGGGTCTCGGCGATCATGTTGAAGGCGGCCTCGGCCATGGGTCCGGATCCTTTCCGTCTCCGTCAGCCTCATGCTACATCGGTCCGCCGCGTGGTTCCAGCCGTTTCGCATCACGTGCGCGACGCGCGGTCCGCTCGGGATTTCCGCCGGTCGGGACCCGACATTCGCGGGGCGGCAGTCGCTTCCCGACTGCGCCACAGACGCCCATGCGAGGTGCAGGGCGGTGGCGTGACCGCGCCGCGCCGTTGCGATGTCGGCTTCGCCGCAGTCGATCAAGGCCTTGCTGGAGAAGCACTCTGCAGCCTGCAGGCTTGCCAAGGTGCGCGACGGTCCGCACCGGTTCCATCCGTGCGAGAGCGATGAGCGCGCGAAAGCGACTGGAGCTTGTCTGCAAAGGCAACCAACCGCCACCTTGTGTCATGTCTGCCGTCCGACAAAACCCGTTATGCTGCATTCCATCAACTGTTCGTCATAAGCCCCCGATGTTCAGACGGGCCGACGATCCGGGCGGGGCGGCGTGCCGCACGCTGCTGCACGGGCCTCACTCCAGCGGGCAGGTGGCCGGCCCGATCAGCTGGCCGATGAGGGGATCGAATCCGGGCCACTGCCAGTAGCCTTTGCAAGACGGATGACTCTCTCGGGTCTGGCAGCCCTTGCCGCCCGCGGCGATCAGGCGGATCGCCGGGCTGTAGAGCTGTAGACCCTGTAATTGACTTGTCAGCTTGGATAGCCCCAGCCTTTTCCAGCTTGAGGTTCATCGTGTGGCTGGAGCCCAATCCGATGTCCTGGCCGGTCCGCGCCCGGACCCCAAAGATGATTTCTCCCATCTGTCCGCTTTCAAGAGCCCCGTTCCACTCTGAAGTGTAACACCTGATGCAGCGTTCCTGGCGGAATTCGGAGGGCTGGGCAAAGGCCCGGGAACGGCGGACGGGGCGGGAAGCAGGCCGGTCCCGGCCACGTGGCCGCGTTGACCGGGCCGGTGGGGCATGTCATCGAAGGCATGAACGACGCGATGGAGGGCGTCATGGGCGCGGAAGAGGAAGGCAGGAGGATCGCATGTCTCGGGCGGGGGTCCTGATCTGGAATCCTGGAGCACTGCTTGCCCCCTGTGCGGCTGCCCTGGCCCTGGCAGGTCCGGCCCATGCGCAGGCCGGCTGCGCGGACTGGAGCACGCCGGCTTTTTTCGATGCCGCATCCGTCGCGGACGTGGAGCGGTGCCTTGCGTTTGGGGCGGACATCAAGGCGCGTGACAAGAGAAACAGGACCCCGCTGCACTTCCCCGCGGCGTTCGGCAGCGCCGAAGCCGTCAATGCGCTGCTTGATGCAGGGGCGAACCCCGGGGCGCGGGACGAAAATGGCCGGATCCCTTCGATTGGGCCGAGTCAAACGAAAAGCTGAAAGGCACGGGCGTCTGGTGGCGCCTCCATGACGCGCGGTTCGACTGACCGCCCCCGCGTCAGCCCGCGCCTTGCCATCGCGCGGGACGTCGGCCATGCGACGCGCCGACCGCCTTGCGGAGCTGCGGCCAGGCCGGCCGGGACCGCCGGAGAACGCCGTTCACGGGCGTGACCGGCGATGACGTGCCCGAGCGAGGCCGGGTCCCCGGTCAACCGAGGGCCGCGCGTGGGAACGGTTTGTCATATGCGTTAATTTATCATTGCATTTCAGTGGCATGAATTGAAGTTGTGGCGGAGACGAAGGGATTCGAACCCTCGAGACGGTTTCCCGCCTACTCCCTTAGCAGGGGAGCGCCTTCGACCGCTCGGCCACGTCTCCACCGCCGGGTCTATCGAACCGACCGATGTCCGGCAAGCGCGATTCATCCTGCCCCAATCCGGTGGAGCGTCCCGGAACGGCGTTTCGCCGGACATCGCGAACATGTCCGGTCGCCGCGCACAGGGTGATCGGCAGGGCCCCTTGCTGCCTGGGCCTCGCTCCAGTTGCGCGGACCTGTGCGCAGCGGACAGGGGGGGGGGCGGTTCACCTCATGAAAGCCTGCCTTGCCGGCGAATCGCGCATGCATCTTGCGGCCGGCGGAACCGGGATCCTGATGCGGACGGAGGAGGTCGCGGGCGTCGCGAGGAGGGCGGCGCCTCGAATGCCAGGCCAAGTTCGCGGTTGTGCAGACCGCCGTGGGACGTGATCGCGAGACCGGCGCGGCGCTCAACGACCGGGGCGAGTCCCTTTCCAAACGCTCATGATCGGGTCGGGCCGCCCACCCCGCGCTGTCATGCAGGTTCGTGAGGCCGGCGGTGACCGCGCCTCCGGCCGTTCGCGACGTGTCAGTCCTTCTTGCGCGGAAGCGGACGGGAGGGCGCTTTTCCCGTGCGGCCTTTCGAGCCCGTTTCCAGACCGTCCCGGGCCGACGGCTTCGCACCCCGCCATGTTTCCGGTCCGGGACCGCACGGCAAGATGCACCGCAGCGTCCCCGCGGGGCCTGCGGGTCCGCCGGTCCGCCGGCCCGCCCGAAGGAGGAGGTTCCATGACAGCGAAGGGCACGCTCCATGCCGTCCGCCCGCGCGCCGCGGGGACCGACGTGCACAGGATGCAGGTCACGGCGACCGTGCGGACCGCCCGGAAGGATGCGGGCGCGGAGGTTCGCACGCGGGGGTCCGGCGCGCTTCCGGGCGGGCCTGCCACGCTGGCGGGCCGGCGCCGCGACCGCGGCGTGACCGCGGCCGCGACGGAGGGCGCCGGCGTGTGCCGGGAGACGGCCTGCGACACCGTCGCCGAGGCCGGCGCCCCTGCCGCTGCACGCGCAGCACGCCCGGGCAGCTGAAGGGGCGAAGGGCCGACGTCGCCGGCAGCGTCCGGCCGGCCCGGGCCTGCCGGTCCGGCCCCTGCAGCCCGGGCATGGCGCCGCCGAAGGCGTTCCGCGAGCTGCGCCGGGTCGCGCGGGCACGAAGGAAGACCGTCGCCGGGCGCACGCGGACGCGCAGCCGCGTCCACAGGATCGTCGACGGCGCCGGCCTTCGCGTCGGCGGCGTCCTCTCCGGCATCCTCGGGGCCAGCGGGCGGGGTCGCGCCGGCGATCCGGGAGCTGTCGCGGCACGCCAGGCGCCACGAGGAGGTCGCGAAATGCGTCGGGCACTTCCGCAACAACATCCACAGGATGCGCTACGGCGACTGTCGCGCGAAAGGCATGCCCGTCGGATCCGGTGTCGTCGAGGGAGGATGCGGGCCGGTGATCTGCGGGCGCATGAAGAAAGGCGGCGCCCGATGGCCGATGAAGGGAGCCAACAGCATCATGGCGCTGAGGTGCCGCTCGCTCAACAACCGGATGACCGACCTGTTCGACCGGCGGCGCGCTGCCTGAGCGGGATAAATCCGGACACACCCGCCTTCCGGGCGGGGTCGTTTGCGCGCCGAAGTCTTCCTGATCCTCCTGCGTGTTTGGGGGGGCAGAGCGTCCCTCAGCCAGGACGCGAGAACTCGTCGAGCATGATTCGCGCCTTGGCGAGATCGTCCGGCATCGTGACCTTGATGTTGGCCTCCGAGCCCTCGACGATCCGCACGTCAAGCCCCGCGGCACGGGCCACTTCGACATCGTCGGCGGCGACGCCCGGGAAATTCCGGTGGGCGTCCAGGATGCGCTGGAACCTGAATCCCTGCGGCGTCTGCGCACGCCAGAGATCGTTCCGCGATCGTGCCTCCACCGCGACGCCGTCCTTCGCCAGCCAGAGCGCGTCGACGACGGCCAGGGCGGGAAAGGCGCCGTCGTGCTCCTCTAGCGCAGTGATGACCCCGCGGATGACTTCGGGAGTCACGAACGGCCGGGCCGCATCGTGCACCAGGACGTTGTCCGGCGCCAGCGGCGCCAGCGCCTCAAGGCCCGCCAGGACGGACTGGCTGCGGGTTTCGCCTCCAGAGACCGGATCCAGCAGGCGATTCCGATCCATCCCTTCCGTGGCCGCGCCATACAGCTTGTCGTCTCCGTTGCCGATGACGACCAGGGCGCAGGACGTTTCCGGGATGGCGAGAACGCGTTCGAGGGTGTGTCGCAGCAGCGCCTTGCCGCCCAGATCGACGTATTGCTTCGGAACGGCGCCGCCGATGCGCACGCCGCGGCCGGCCGCGACGACGAGGAATGCGGTCTTGGTCACCGCCTCACCACTCGAAGGCAGGGGCGACGTTGCGATGCGCCGTCGCCATTGCGTCGCACACGATGCGCATTGGCGAGAGATCAACGTCGCTAGACCCGGACGAGATCAGCGCTGCCAGGCGATCGTACAGGGCGGGGCATTCCCGGTCCGGGCCCGACATGGTCTCCTCTCCGTCAACCGGCAGCCGAGCCCCGCCGTAGCAGAGCAGCGCCTCACTGCCGTCTGCCAGGATCCTGATGTCCCATTTCGGGGATCCTTTCTCCAGCCAGTCGAACCCCGCGGACACTTCGGTTCCCTCCGTGTCGTGAAGAAGAATCCGTGCCGCCACCGGCGTCTCGCGGTTCTCGGGGACCGACAGCCTGGCCTCGGACACGGCCAGGGCGTACGGATGGATGGCCGTCAGTATGGAAAGCGCGTTGATTCCGGCATCGAGCACGCCGAAGCCTCCTGCCCGCCATATCCAGTCCTGTCCTGGATGCCGGGACCGGACGTCCTCCTTCCAGTCGATTTTCACTTCCCGGACTCGCCTCTTCGTCATCCATTCCCTGGTCGCTTGCACGGCGGCGGCCTCGCGCGAGTGCCATGATGCAAACAGGGTCACGCCCGCCTCGTTGGCGCGCGCGGCCAGATCCTCGACCTCCGCGAGCGTGGGTCCGGGCGGCCTTTCCATCATCACGTGGCATCCGGCAGCGATGGCCAGTCTCGCGTCGGAACGCCGTGCCGCCGGCGGCGTGCACAGCGAAACGCAATCCACTTCCGGCACGCTTTCAAGAAGCGTCGCCAGGTCGCGAAACGACGGAACGCCCTTCACCTCGGCGTTTCGGCTGGCCGTCGCGACAAGCTCGAATCCGGCGCTGGCCTCGATCGCCGGAATGTGCTGGTTCCGGGCAATCATGCCTATACCGACGAGTGCTGCCTTGAGTGCCACGCCGCGGCTCCTTCAGTTCGGCTCGCGTTGGACGGCCCTCACCGCCGGATCGGCGATCGTTGCGGCCAATCTGTCACCGGCCGCAGCCGCTGCAGCGACGTCGGCCGGTGCGCGGATGCGGTAGCTTCCCGCGAGCGAAAGGTGGCGGGAAGGAAAGGCGGTCGTCCAGGGAGGCGTTCGCATAATCCGGATCAGGTCTCCGCCCTTGCCGCGTCCGAGCGCAGGGTCTTTTCGGTCGTGGGGGCCTGGCTGGCCGGGCCGGGCAGGCCGTGATCCCGGGCGGACCGCGACTGGCGACAGGGACTCCTCCGGGCTTCGGACGAGCCGCCCCGGGTCATGTCCGGCGGGACCGCGCGTCTTGAGGCGTGGCCGTGCGCTTTGACGCACGGCATTGCTCCGCCACCGTGATTCATCAGGCGGGGCGTCAGCCCGCTCGCGCGGCGCACCATGCCGCTTCGGGGTCGAGAGAGAGGCCTTGCGCCGGAATTCAGGCCGCGCCCGAATCGTGGATTGAAGGAACGGGGCCTTCCGGTCCGGCCCGTGACGCCGTTCCCCCGCGCGTGCCGCGTGCTCGGTCCCGGTGCGGCGGGCGCTTCGCAACTGCGGATGCGGCTGGGCGCCCTCCTGCTCGTCGGATGCGAGCTGGTGAATCCTTCGCAACTGCGGATGCGGCTGGGCGCCCGCCGCCTTGATCCGGGCGGAGGGCGATTCGTTGGCAGCATGCCTCTTGCCGGCGCATGTGTCGTACTGGCGGTGCGCGAGATCCTTTGCCGAACCGGCCATTGCCGTCCTGCCTGAGCCGGGATCGTCCGCCAGCGGGAACCGCTGCGGCTGGCGCGCCAGCATGTCGCGGCAGACGGCCGATATCTGGTGCTGCAGCGAATCGACGAGGCGGGCGTGAATTGCAGGGCAGGGGTCGAAATGGTGCGCGAGCGCGATCCGGTTCGCTCCGGCCATCAGGCGCAGCAGGATGGCATCTCCATCGAATGACCAGCTGCGACCGCGCGGTCCAGTGTCCGGCCCGGGTGCGTCGTCACGACAGACCCGATTGATGGCCCGGTTGCCAATCCGGTCGATCGAAACGGCCTGGACCGAATGGTTCGGCGTCAGGCCACGCGACACGGTTCCGGGCCTGGTGTCTTCGAGGGGGGTCATCGAGCGGGCGCCAAGGGAATGGCATGCTCGCCGCTGCGCCGGCCGGCCCGGTTGTCGGGGCGCTCGCCCCGGCTGTCGGCGGCGGCCGACGGCAGTTGCCGCCGTTCCAGGGTCAGGCTCCGCAAGTGCCTCCCGTCAGCGGCATTGGCGTGCGTCATGGCCGCACGGAGCATCCAGAGGGGGGATGCGTCGGTCGGGGAGGTGCGCTTGGCAGGACAGGAGGCTCTCCGGAGCCGGCTTGCAGTCCACCAGTTTTCCGTTGAAGCGTTCATCAATGCTCGCCTTGAGGAAGCCGGTCAGCACCTGACCGACGATAGCCTCGGTCAGGACCTCTTTCAACAGGCCAGGAGCGTCGGCGGCAATCGGCAATGGCTTGGAAGCCGCCGCCCGCGCCGCAAGCAGGCGGCCATGGAGCAGGACGCCGGCGCTCCATGCAGAGATCCCGGTTAAGGGGCGGAAGTTCGGCGGCCCGGTCGATATGTCCCCTGACCGACTCGCGGCCGCCAGTCCCGCAGGCCGTTTTGGCCGCAGCCGGGAATGAATGGCAACCGTCGGAATCCAGAAGCCTGTCCACGGCGGCAAGGAAACGTGCAGGACGTCAAGGCGCGATCCAATGGCATTGGTTCAAGGAGATTCTACGCCCGTTGAGCGTGCATTGGCATTTCCCTGATCCTGGTTCGGGATCCTTGAACCAAATCAAATATTCTGCACTTTCCGCTCGAAACTGTAACTGAGATCAAACTCGCCGGGCAGCCAGACGGAGTTGGAGATCACGGCTTGCTCGATCCTGGTGCAGGAGTAAGACTTGCGTACCGACGTCAGCACCTCACCCTCAGAGCGGCCAAGACATTGCGCCTTCTCTTCCGTGATCGCTTCAATCTTGAAAGAAAGGTCAATTCGGCATATCTTCTGGCCGCTGAACGTTTCCAGTCCAGCCATGAGCTCCGCTTCGGAAACGAACTTCTGGCCAGCGATCTCCATGAAGGCGGAATCGATGAAGACATCAACGATACCAACCGGCTCCCCCTGCTTGTCGCCCGTCCTTGACGCCACGAACCTGACGCAAGCGAAGGCTCTGCCGGACGTGCAGCCGAGCCTTCTTGCGAGCTCTGCGTCAGCCATGCAGACCCGGCTGCCGACGCATCGGTAGGAGATCGTGTTGTTCCCGTCGCAGATTTCCGACATGGACCGCCATGTGGCCTGAAAGACGGTGGGGGGCTGGACCGCCACAACCCGTGTTCCGACGCCCTGATGCGACGTAACCAGCCCGACCGATTGCAGCTCTTTCAGAGCGGCCCGAACAGTGTGACGGCTGACGCCGTAGCGCTGGCACAGCTGCGCCTCGGTCGGCAGCAAGGAGCCTACCGGAAACCCTCCGCCATCGATCTCTTCCGCGATCTCGCGCCCGAGGCGAGCGTATCTAGGCTGTGCCCTGTCGAACGGTGACCAAAATTCGCTTGTCATGACGGCATTCCAACCTCCGGTATTGCGATCACAGGCCTGGCCTGATGCGCCCGTGCATCCAGGCACGTTGCGTGGGCGCGGCCCAACGTTCCCGACCTCCGCGCTTTGCGGCCCGTTGTCGTGCGAGGCGTGCCGCGCAAGCGCCGGGCGGCGCGGCAGGCGGCGCGCTTTCCGAGGCCAGTGGCAGGAGGCGGGTCATGACGCGAAACGAATGGAAGCATGGGCATCGGCATCCGGCTGGTTGTCCCGCGGGTCTCGGAGAAGAGGGCGTGGCGGCGGTTCTCTGGCGCGAGGGCTGCCACATCCGGCACTGGGCTGCGGACTGCGGGGACGGGACTCCCGAGGCGCTGCTGAGGGCAGTCCCGCTGCAGCGCCGAGCGCTCGCGCCTGTTGGGGAGATCCGGTCCGGGCGGAAGGCGGTCATGGGCGGCAAGCCATTGGAACCGCGAATGCATCTTTCCATCGACGAGACCGGGATCCCGATGCGGGCGGAAGGCGTGGCGGTGAAACGGGAGGACGTGGCCTCGAAGGTCAGGGAGGCAAGGCCCGCGTTCACCCGCGCGGCCGAGGCACGGGATCCCTGCACCGGCGCGGCCGTGAAGGACAGGGAGCGCGGGTCCTTGACCTGCCCGACCGCCGGCGCGGCGTCCGGGCGCCGGGATCGCTTCGCGATCGTCGTGCGGCCGGGCCGGGATGCCCGGCGGCGCGGGCTGCACGACGCGGCGGAACTCGCGGTCATCTCAAACGAGGCCGAATGGATGCGCGGCACATGCGACGAGATCCTCGGCGCCGGAGGGCCGCCTTCGCGCCTGGCATGCGGCACGTTCTGCAACAATCGTCCGGCGCCGTGAAAACGATCCTCCCCGACGGGGCGGCGCATTGCCGGAGGTTCGCGGAGGTCGCGGCGTGCCGCCGCCGCTTCGTGCGGGACGCCGGGCGGATGCGGCACGGCCGGTGGCGCGAGCAGGGCATGCAGGTCGGGAGCGGAGTCGCGAAGGGCGGATGCCGGGCGTCCGGGATGTGGACGGCGCGGCCTGGAACTCGGCGCCCGGAGAGCGCCAACGCCATGCCGGCGCTGAAGTCCCTGACCATGGATCTCCGGCTGCCCGGTTTCGCCTGGCAGGCGAATCAGGCCATGGCAGCCTGACAAGAAAGTTGGGCTAAACCCACGATGCATGTTGACAGGTTACACCTGTCCGGTCATCCATACAAACACGAACTTGTCCGGACATCAGGACAAGTGGAGACGCAAGGGCAATCCTTATGCCCAAGCCACCTTGGAAGGAGGACCATGATGAGGAACATGACATTTGGCGCAGCGATGTGCGCGGGCGCGCTGCTTGCGAGTGCAATCACTGCCGCGGCGGCCGATTTCACGCTGAAGGTTGCGTATTCCAATCGGGAAGATCCCGAGCATCCCGCCTGGGCCGGCCTGCTCGCGATGGAAGAGCACATCGAACGGAACTCCGACGGCCGAATCGATGTGCGTCTCTTTCCCGGCGGGCAGCTTGGCAAAGGCCAGGCGGCGCTGGAGCAAGTGAAGTCGGGCGCGATCGAGATGACCTATGCCAATGACGGCAACATAAATCAGGTCTATCCGAACCTGCAGGTCTTCTCGATCCCCTACCTGTTTGCGGACCGCTCCGTGGCGCACAAGGTGCTTGACGGCGACTTCGGCCAGTCCTTGATGCAGGACATGGCGGAAACGACAGGCCTGCAGGTCTTTGCCTGGTCCGAGAACGGCGGCTTCAGACACTTCACCAACAACGTTCGTCCGATCAGAACGCCCTCGGACATGAAAGGCCTCAAGCTGCGCGTGCAGAACATTCCACTGCACCTGGAGATGGTGAAGAACCTGGGTGCGTCACCAACGCCGATCGCCTGGAAAGAGCTCTATACCTCCCTGCAGACCGGCGTCGTGGACGGGCAGGAAAACCCGGTGAACACCTTCCGGATTCCGCGTCTGGAAGAGGTGCAGAAATACATGGTGCTGGACGGGCATGTCTATGCAATCTCGGCGGCTGTGTTCAACAGCGACTGGGTGGCGTCGCTTCCCGAGGATCTGCAAGCGGTCGTGCGCGATGGCGCGATTGCCGGCCAGGCCAGGACCAGGGAGATGATCCTGGGCTATGAGGAAGAGTCGCTGGCCTACCTCAAGGACTACGGCCTGGAGATCTACGAGCCGACGCCCGAGGAGAAGGACCTGTTCCGCGAAGCGACCAAGGAGCCTGCGATTGCCTGGCTGAAAGACAACATCACCCGTGCAGACCTTGTCGACGGAGTGCTGGCCGAGGTTGAGCGCGTCTCGCAATAATCCGGGTTGAACGACTGCCGCATGCCGCCCGGGCGGCATGCGGCACGGGGCGGAGGGCGGAGCATGGACAGAATCGACCGGGCTCTCAGCGCGATCATCGACGCCGTTTCGTGTCTCTGCGCGTCGCTGCTGGCGCTGATGGTGGCCGTGATGGCAACGCAGGTCGTGATGCGGTACGTGTTCAGCGTCTCTTTGCCTTGGGCGGAAGAGGCGGTGCGCTTCTCGCTGATATGGATGTCGATGCTGGCGGGCGCGGTGGTCACCTGGCGCAGGGGTCATGTGGCCGTTGACGTTGCTGTCAGCCGGATGCCGCCCGCGGTGCAATGGCTGTGCCGCCTGACCGTCCTGGCCTGCGGGCTGCTGTTCAGCGGCGTCCTATTTGTGAAGAGCATCGAGTATCTGAACGTGGTGCAGATCACGACCGCTCCGGCGCTGCAGATCACGTTGGATCGGGTGTACCTTGTGTTGCCCATTGCGTCCGCGTTGATCTTTGTCGCCTTCGCGCGCCATCTCTTGACGGATGTTGGCCTCGCCCGCCCTTTCCAAGCCAAGGGTGCCGAGGGTCGCTGATGTCAATCGAGCTCTTCCTCGCCCTGTTCCTGATCTTGATCGTTGTCGGTGCGCCGATCTGGCTGGTCATGGCGGTGCCCTGCCTGCTCTATTTCATGTTCAGCGGCATCGACGCCTTCATGCTCACGATCCCGAGCCGCATTTTCGACGGGCTCGACAACTTTGTCCTGACCGCGATCCCGTTTTTCCTGATCGCGGGCGACTTGATGAACCGATCCGGCATGTCGGACCGGCTGGTGGAGTTCGCCAACCTGGTCGTGGGGCGCGTTCGGGGCGGTCTGGCACAGGTGAATGTCGCCTCAAGCCTTCTTTTCGCGGGCATCACCGGGGTTGCGGTGGGCGATGTTGCGTCGCTGGGCAAGATCTTCATTCCCAACATGGAGAAAGAGGGCTATTCCCGCGCCTTTGCCGCGGCCGTCACGGCAGCATCGTCCCTGGTGGGACCCATTATCCCGCCCAGCGTCCTGATCATCTTCTATGCCTCGATCATGGATGTCTCCGTGGCGGCGATGTTCGCCGCCGCACTGGTGCCCGGCGCGATGATGGCAGGCGTTTGCACAGTGATCGTCGCCATCCAGGCGCACAGGCGCCGATACCCCAAGCGCGAGACCCGGATCGCGCCCAGGGAGGCCACGGTGATCGCGCGCGATGCACTGCTGGCGCTGTTCATGCCGGTGTTCATCATCGGCACGCTGCTGGGCGGTGTCATGACCCCCACCGAGGCCGCCGCCGCCGCCGCCGTCTATGCGCTCTTGGTGGGCGGCTTTGTGTTCCGGGCCCTCTCGCCGGGCGACGTGGTGAGATCGCTGTCCTCGGCGGCGCAGGACTCCAGCAAGCTCATGCTGATCATCGCGATGGCGACAATGGTCGGCTTCATCTTCGCGATCGAGGACGTGCCCAACCTCGTCAAAGGCTGGCTCAGCTTTCTTGAAGGGCGCCCGCTGCTGACGATACTCGTCATAAACCTGATCATCCTGATGCTCGGCTTCTGGACGGAGCCCTCGGTGATCATCATCCTCTTTGTCCCGATCTTCGCGCCGATGATGCAGGCAGTGGAAATTCATCCGGTGACCTTCGGCATCATGGTGATGGTCAACTGCATGATCGGCCTGTGCACGCCGCCGGTCGGGAACGTCCTTTTTGCGATCTCAAGCATCGTCGACGTGGACATTCTGGAGATGTCCAGGGAACTGCTGCCCTTCCTGATCCTGATCTTTGGAATCATCCTGACGCTGGGGATCTTCCCGGGCCTGACGCTCGCGATCCCCAGCTGGCTTGGGCTGGTGAGATGACGGGCGGGATCAATGCCGGTGCCGCTCGCGAGGCCGGATTCTCGCCGCGCCGTCTGCAAAGGGTGCTCGACTATCTCGATGCGCTGAGAGGCGCGGGCGAGCTGCCGCACTACGCCATATCGGTGGAGCGGCGCGGCACGACCGTACTCGAGGCCTTCTCTGGCAGGACAAGGCTGGACGGGGGCGCGGCTGTCGGCCCTGATACAGTGTTTCGCATCTTTTCGATGACCAAGCCGATCACCGCCGTCGCGGCGATGTCGATCTACGAGGAAGGGGCCTTCCAGCTTGACGCGCCGATCAGCCGCTTCTTGCCGGAATTCTGCGACCAGCGCGTCTACGAAGGTCGTGGGATCTCCGATTCGGAATGCTCTCCAGCGGATCGGCCGGTGACGATCCGTGATCTCCTGACACACACCTCAGGCATCACCAGCCACCGCAACACCGGATATCTTGAGACCTGCTACGCCCAGCAAAATCTCCGGTCCGTCGACAGCCCGATCCCGCTGGCCGAGGCCGCCGCGCGGATCGGCAGGCTGCCGCTGTGCTTTCAGCCGGGTCGCCGCTGGAAATACGGCCTGTCCACAGACGTGCTGGGGCGGGTTCTGGAGGTCGTGACCGGACAGCCGCTCGACGAGATCCTGCACAATCGCGTCTTTGCCCCGCTAGGCATGAAGAACACCGGCTTCTTCGTCCAGGGTGGCGACCCTTCCGCCCTGGCGGAAAACTACCAGCTTGATGCGCAGCGTCGTGCCCGGCCTTTCGCGGACGCTCTTTCAGGCCAGTTCCTCGAAAGACCGGTCTACATGTCGGGTGGTGGCGGGCTTGTTTCCACGCTTGACAACTACAAGAAGTTTGTCTCGGTCCTGCGCGGTCAGGTGGATTGGGAAGAGGCGGACATCATTTCCCCGAAGACGTTGCGCCTGATGACCGCGAACCAGCTGCCGGGTGATCTCGCGGCGATGGGGCAGCCAAGCTTCATGGAGACGACCACGGAAGGGATTGGCTTTGGCTTCAACCTTTCCGTCCTGATCGATCCGATTGAAGCGAAGATCATTGGCACTCCGGGCGAATTTGGCTGGGGTGGGCTGGCGAGCACGTTTTTCTTCGTGGATCCCGCCGAGAGCCTGAGTTTCCTGTTTTTGACGCAGGTTGCGCCGTCAAACACGCTGCCTGTCAGGCGTCCTCTGAGAACGCTCCTCTACCAGGCCATGATGGAAACGGCGGCGGGCTAGTTCCTTCGGCCCTCGATCGCCTTGCGCCAAACGTGGCAGGCGCGATTGCGCGAAATGGCAGGGCTGCACCACTTTGGGGCCAGTGCGCGGAGACGCCCCGGGTGTCGCCGGAGGGGAGCGGCAACCGTCGTCACCGCACGACCGAACGCTTGCAGCGGGACAGCAGCGACAGTCTGCGAGAGGAGAGCTGCGTCCGTCACGCAATGGGCCGTGGATCGACAGGAAGAATTCCTGGCAAGGGAGCAGGATCGCGTCTCGAAGGCCCCGACGGCGTTCGGGGCCTTCGGGTTCCCTGCCTGCCTCATGCGCGACGAACGCAGTCGGACCCGCGCACCGGCTTATCCGCGACGTCGGCATCACGCGCTGCCGAGCATCCGCTGTTCCGTGACAACCGGATCGATCGGCCCGAACGGGCCGCCGACCGCCATCTCGACGGCGCGCGCGACGGCGAGCACCGTCGCCTCTCCCCTCGGCGGCCCGATCAGCTGGATGCCGATGGGCAGGCCGTCGGACGAGACCGCGACCGGGACGGACGCCGCGGGCAGCCCGGCGGTCGTGGCAAGAAAGGCGAACTTCATCCAGCCGAGATAGTCGTCGAAGGTTTCGCCCTCGACCTTTTCGATCCACTCAATGTCAGAATTCCTCGGCAAGCAGCTCACGGTCGGGCAGGCGAGCACGTCGAAGTCCTCGAGAAAGCCCTGCATGACAAGGAAGATCCGCGTCCGGTTGATGTTGGCGTCGGCAAAGTCCTCGAGCGTCAAGGTCCGTGCATACGCCCAGTTGTCGCGCAGCGCAGGCTTGAAATGCCTGTGCACGTCCTCGGGCAGGCGCGACATTGATGTCGCCAGGCCGAGCGCCCGCAGCTTTCGGTAGGCGCTTTCCAGCCCGGTCAGGTCCGGGCAGTCCTCAACGACCGTTCCGCCTTCGGCCTCGACTCTTTCGAGGGCCGATGCGAGCGCCTCCCGGATCGGCGATTCCACCGGGCAGAGGCCGCCAAGGTCAGGCGCGAAGGCGATCCTCACCTCTGGCGTCGCTCTTGCGACCGACTCCTGGAGTGACGTTTCCGGCGAAGGCAGGGACAGCGGGAACCGCGTCTCGAATCCCGAGGGCGAATCGAGGAACAGCGCACAGTCCCTGACGGAACGGGCCATGGGACCGACCACGCTGTCGCCGACATGGGCCGCGCTGACGCCCGGGACGAGAGTCGTCAGCACCCGTCCGGGCACGGGGCGAAGCCCGACCACTCCGCAGTAGGCGGCCGGCGTGCGCAGCGACCCGCCGTGATCGGATCCCTGGCTGAGCCATGTCTCGCCCGTGGCGAGCGAGGCCGCCGCCCCGCCGGAGGATCCGCCGGGGTTGATGGCGGTGTTCCATGGGTTCCTGGTCGCGCCGAAGACCGCGTTGAAGGTGTTGCCTCCCGCTCCCATTTCGGGAGTGTTGGTCTTGCCGACGACAAGTCCGCCGCGCTGCTCCAGCCTTTCGACGAAGTGGTCCGAGAAGTCAGGCACGTGATCTGCAAGGCCCGGGGTCCCGGACGTCGTCCGGACGCCCTTGACCCGGTCCAGGTCCTTGATCCCGAGGGGCAGGCCGCCGAGCCAGCCGGGATGGTCGGCGTGCGCGTTCGAGAGCGCCTTCGCGGCCGCCCGCGCGCGGTCGGGGCACACGGTCGGCATGGCGTTCACGGCAGGCTCGGTCTCAGCGATCCTGGCCAGTGCCGCTTCGACAAGCTCTTTCGCGGAAATCTCCCGCCGTCTGAGGAGATCCACGGCCTCGTGCGCTTCCAGGGCGCAGATTTCCGGTCCGGTGAAGACGGGCGGGCCTTCGGGTCCCATGGCCTCCCGCCCGCCGGGATCGCTTCGCATTCGGCATGGAATTGTCGCGCTCCGCCTTGTTGCGGGCGTGAAATGGCGCTGACGCCTCCGCGCGCGCAAGCATCCATGTTTCGGGCCAGGCCCGTATCAGGCCTTTCCGCGCGGTTTGCCGGGGGTCCTGAACCGGATTTTCCGCAGCCTGTCCAGATCCGGGCTGTCAGTTCAAGGCTGGCCCGGGGTTCGCGTCAATACTGATCCGCTTCCGGCCTTTCCTTTGGATGTTCCGCTTGCGAATCACGCGGCGCGCGCGACCTGCGCCACCGGCCCGTTTTCGTTGGCGCTTTGTGAGGCCTTCCAGCCATCGCTGCGGCTCAGACCTGGGACCGGCGCGGCCCATGCCCGGTCGAAGCGTCCGGACTTGAGAAGCGACCGGAAGGTCAGGACGTCCGGGTAGCGCCCGCGGCCGCGACGTCCCCCGTTCCGCCGCACCCGGCTCAGCTGAAATCCACGATAGCTCCCCGCTTGCCGATGACCTTCAGCGCGAGGGCGTGACCGGCCTCCATCGCCTCGACCGACGGCCGGCCAGCGGCCGTTGCCGCAAGGTAGCCCGCGTTGAAGCTGTCGCCCGCGGCCGTCGTGTCCACGACCTTTCGGGCGGTGCCGGCATCCAGGGCGCGGCCTTGCGGTCCCAGGTCCGCCGGCCCCGCTTTCCCGCGCTTCATCGCTCCGCGCAAGACGCCCCATGACCGGAGCCGTGCGGCGACCTCCCCGCCATCCGTGTCGCCGTAGAGCGCCATTTCGTCATCGACGGAGGGAAGGGCGATGTCGGTGCACCGCCAGAACCTCTCCGTTTCAGCCCGCGCAAGTCCCGGGTCGTTCCAGAGATGCGGGCGGTAGTTGCTGTCGAACGCGACAAGCCCGCCATCCGCCCTGAAGCCCTCCAGCGCGTCCCGCAGGCGGTCCCGTGCCGCGCTCGAAAGAATCGCGAGCGAGATCCCCGACAGAAGAACGAGGCCGTGGCCGGCGAGGACATCCGCCGGATCCCGGCCGTCCCCGTCAAACATCGTCCGCGCCGCGGAGGACGAACGCCAGTAGGCGAATCGCCGCTCCCCGTCTGCATCGGTCTCGATCGCGTAAAGGCCCGGCATCCGGGTCGGGTGCCGGGTGACGGCCGTGGCGCAGATGCCCCGCGCCTCCATGTCGCGGACGATGCGGTCGGAGAAGCTGTCGCTGCCGAGAACCGTGACGTACGCGACGTCCAGTTCGGGCGCGAGGCGCTTCAGGTAAGCTGCGGCGTTGTAGGTGTCGCCGGCCACGTTCAGTTCCGCGGCGTTGCCGTCCCCCGCGATCAGCTCGATCATCACTTCGCCGACGCACGCTATCCGTGAAAGCCGGTCCACGGCCTTCAGCGCTCCGGGAATGAATGACGCACCTGGTTCCAGGCATCGTCGAGATGGTCGCGGAGCGCGCGCTCGGCCGCATCCGGGTCCCGCAGGAGAATCGCCTCGAAGATCCTGCCATGCGCCCTGAAGTTCGCGCGGTCGCGCTCCGGATCCTGCGGCATTCTCGTCCAGTGGCCCGACAGCCAGTCCGTGTAGGCATGATGGATCTGCGGCAGCACAGGATTTTCGGGAACCTCGTAGAGAACGCGGTGGAAGGCTATGTCGGTCTCGAAGAAGCGCCGGGAGTCGCTGACCGCGGCCTTGTTGTCCGCCAGGGCCCGCTTCATTCGCGCAAGATGATCCTTGCCGGCATGCAGGGCTGCGCCGCGCGCGAGCGCGGCCTCCATCATGACGCGCAGCTCGAAGAGGTTGCGCACGCCGCCAGGCACGTTCAGGAGGCGGTTGACGACGGAGCCGACGGCCGCGATCGCCGACTCGTAGCCGGGCGTTCGGACGACGGGCCGGAAGCGCGGCCTGGCCTTGACAAGCCCCCTGGCGCAAAGAGCCTGCACGGCCTCGCGAACGACGGTGCGGCTGACGCCGAAGGACCGCATGATCTCGCGCTCGGGCGGCAGCGGCTCTCCGGCGGCAAGCGTGCCGTCGATGATCTGCCGCTCGTAGGTCGAGACAACGGTGTCCGCCGCGCGGGCGCGCGCATCTCGAACGCTCTCTTCCTTCATTGATCGGCAGCCTGTTTCGTATGACAAGGACGGTTCGATCCTGCCTGGCACGCAGGCGTTGCGGGAATGGCTGGACAAGTCCGTGCGCTCTTGTCATACCAAACCGCAGCCAGCCTTGCAACGGTCAGGGCGGATGCGATCTGGAGACGTGCATGTCGGCAATCTCGGACCTGTCCGTTCGGCGCTTCGCCCTTCCGCTGCCGGAAGTGATGGCCGACGCCAGGCATGGCGATCACACGGAATTCGAGCTTGTCACCGTCACCGTCCGGACGGATGATCGCCGGGAGGGCACCGGATACACCTACACGGGCGGAAGGGGCGGGCGCGCGATCGCGGCGATGATCGAGCATGACCTGGCGCCCTTTCTGGCCGGCAGGGACGCCGCGGAAGTCGAGACGCTCCATGACGCCATGCAGCGGCATGTCCACTACGTTGCCAGGGGAGGCATCGCGTCCTTCGCCATATCTGCCGTCGACATCGCGCTCTGGGACATCCGCTGCAGGGCGGCCGGGAAGCCTCTCTGGCAGGTTGCGGGAGGTGCGGCGGACCGTTGCAGGGCCTATCGCGGAGGCATCGACCTGAATTTCCCGCTCGACAGGCTCGTCCGGCAGGCGGAGGGGTACATGGACGCGGGGTACAATGCCGTGAAGATCAAGGTGGGCCGGCCGGAACTGGCCGAGGACGTCGAACGCGTCCGCGCCGTCCGCGCGGCCCTGGGGCGGGGTCGCGCATTGATGGTGGACGCCAACTGCGCCTTCTCTGGTCCCGACGCGGTCGCGGCGGCGCGCGCGTTCGCCGAGCACGACGTGCTCTGGTTCGAGGAGCCGGTCATTCCCGAAGACAATGCAGGATATGCCCGTATCGCGGAGGCGACCGGCGTGCCGCTGGCGGCGGGCGAAAACCTCCGCACGGTTCACGAATTCCGCCACGCGCTGCGCGATGCCAGGCTGAGCTACGTCCAGCCGGACGCCTCGAGCTGCGGCGGCGTCACGGGCTGGCTCCGGGTCGCGGAGCTGAGCGAGCGGCATGGCGTCCCTCTCTGCAGCCACGGCATGCATGAGATTCACGTCAGCCTTGTCTCGGCGCGCCCCAACGCGGGCTGGCTCGAGGTGCACAGCTTTCCGACGGACGCATGGACGCACCGCCCGCTTGTCGTCGAGGGTCACCTGGCCGTCGCCCCGGACGAGCCCGGCATCGGCGTCCTCTTCGACTGGGAGCGGCTTGAGGTCGCGCATGGTGCGGCGGACCGGAACGAGGGCGCGGGCAAGGCGGCATGAACAAGGAGATCGCGGCAGCATTCTACCGGGGCAGAAGGTCCTTCGCAGTGGGGACGCGGCACGCGCGCGCGCCCGCATCCGGCGAGGTCGCGGTTCGCGTTGCCTATTGCGGCATATGCGGAACCGACATGCATGTCTTTCATGGCAACATGGATGCAAGGGTCGGCCTGGACCGCGTGATCGGACACGAGATGTCCGGGACCGTCGCCGCCGTCGGGGAGGGCGTGACGGGCCTGTCCGCCGGGCAGAAGGTCGTGGTGCGTCCGCTGGACCACTGCGACGACTGTCCGGCGTGCGCGGCCGGTCACGAGCACGTCTGCCACAACCTCAGGTTTCTCGGCCTCGACACGGACGGCGCGATGCAGGAGATCTGGAACGTGCCGGCGCGCACGCTTCATGTCCTGCCCGACGACATGCCCATGGATCACGCGGCGCTCGTCGAGCCCGTGGCCGTGGCCTGCCACGACGTGCGGCGCTCGGCGCTCCGGCCCGGCGAGGATGCGCTCGTCATCGGAGGCGGTCCGATCGGGATCCTCTGCGCGATGGTCGCGCGCGGACGCGGCGGCAATGTCGTGGTCTCCGAGGTGAACCCGAACCGCGTGAAGATCGCCCGTAGCCTCGGATTCGACGTTGTCGATCCGGAGGCGGAGGACCTTTCGGCCTCGATCGGCGCGCGGACCGGCAGCAAGGGCGCGGATGTCGTGTTCGAGGTGTCGGGCACGCAGGCCGGGGTCGATGCGATGACGGCCTGCGCCGCGACGCGCGCAAGGATCGTCATGGTGGCGATCCACGCGCGGAAGCCGCAGGTCGACCTCTTCCAGTTCTTCTGGCGCGAGCTCGAGCTCCTCGGTGCGCGGGTGTACGAGGCCGAGGACTACGAGCAGGCCATCTCCGTCATCGCCGGCGGCGGCGTCGACGCAGACAGGATCATAACGGATGTCAGGCCGCTGTCCGGCATCCAGGCGGCGTTCGAGGCACTGGACGGCAGTCCGACGGCATTGAAGAGCCTCATCAGGGTAGGGGAAGGCGCATGAGCGTGCTTGAGGCGTTCGACCTCACGGGGAAGACGGCGCTTGTCACCGGCGCCCGGCGCGGGATCGGCCGCGGCATCGCCGAGGCCCTTGCCTCCGCCGGCGCCGACATCGTCGGCGTGAGCGCCAGCATCGAGGACGCCGGATCGGAGGTCGGCGCTGCCGTTGCGGGCATGGGGCGCGGCTTCGCGGCCTACCGGGCCGACTTCGCGAGCCGGGCGGCCGTCAGGGCGCTCGCCGCGGACCTTGCCCGGGACGGGGTCGCGCCCGACATCCTCGTCAACAGCGCCGGAACCATAAGGCGCGCGCCTGCGGCGGAACATTCCGACGAATGGTGGGACGAGGTGATGGAGGTGAACCTCTCGTCGCAGTTCGTCCTGAGCCGGGAGGTCGGCCGCGGCATGATCGCGCGCGGCCGCGGAAAGATCATCTTCATCGCCTCGCTCCTGACGTTCCAGGGCGGGATCACGGTGCCGGGGTACTCCGCGTCCAAGGGCGGGGTCGGGCAGCTGACCAGAGCCTTGGCGAACGAGTGGGCGGGCCGGGGAATCAACGTCAACGCCATCGCGCCAGGCTATGTCGCGACGGACAACACCGAGGCGCTCAGGAAGGATCCCGCCCGGCGGAAGGCCATACTGGAGCGCATTCCGCAGGGCAGATGGGGGAAGCCGGAAGACTTCGCCGGGCCGGCCGTCTTTCTCGCGTCGCCGGCGTCCGACTACGTCAACGGGGAGATCCTTGTGGTCGACGGCGGCTGGATGGGGCGGTAAGCTGCGGCTCTGGCTGCGTTTGTGACAAGTGTCTTGCCAGTACGGGCATCAATCTCGGGTTCGGGCGCCTTTCTGGCCATTGGGTGGCAAGCGGGCGTCCGGACAGAACGCTCAAGGGAGTAATGCAGAATGAAACTCACCAAGGTAACTGTTCTCGCGGCGTCGGTCGCGGCGCTCGCGATCGGGGCCGCCGCTGCGTCGGCCCAGACGAAGCTGCGGATCCAGACGCATTTCAGCCAGGAGACGCTCTCGGGCCAGATGGCTGAGAAGTACATCGACGACATCACCGCCATGTCGAACGGCGAGATCGAGGTCGAGATGTTCTACGCCTCCTCCGTCGTGAAGTCCGCGGAGACGTTCGACGCGGCCGCGACCGGCATCCTCGACTGCGACATGACCGGCGGCGCCTACCAGACGGGCAAGAACCCGGCGTTCCAGTTCACCGGCGACCTCATGGGCGGCTACACCAATCCCTACCAGCAGATGGCCTGGCTCCTCCATGCGGGAGGGCGGGACGCCGTCAACGAGCTGTACAACCAGCACAACATGGAGTTCGTGGGCTGGTGGATCCCGGGTCCCGAGTCGCTCTCGTCAACCCGCCCGATCCGCGGTGTCGACGACTTCAAGGACTGGAAGTTCCGCTCGCCTCCCGGCCTTGCGACCAAGGTCTTCTCGAATCTCGGCGCCTCGCCGATCGTGATGGACTTCAACGAGATCTTCACGGCCCTGGAGACGGGAATCATCGACGGCGCGGATGCGGCCAACCTGACCAACAACATCGGCCTGGGCCTCTACGACATTGCCAAGCACACCAACTTCCCCGGCTTCCACTCCATGCCGGCGGACCATCTGGCCTGCCGCAAGGACGTCTGGGACGCGATGCCGGAGCATCACAAGCGCATCATGATCGTGGCGATGGATGCGCTGGCGATGCACAACGCGTCCATCAACGAGGTCAAGAACGCGCAGAACGCGGTCCTGCTGCGCGAACAGGGCGTGAACCTGTACGAATGGTCGCCCGAAGAGCTCGCGAAGTTCCGGGTCGCCGTGAAGGCAGGCTGGGAGGAGTTCGCCACGACGCCCGAAGCCAAGGCGCTCCTGCAGAGCCATATCGACTTCCTGATCGGCATCGGCGCCATGCAGCAGTAGGCGTCGGGCCGTTGCCCGACGTTCAGCGGCGGGGCCTCGGGCCCCGCCGCATGCCGCCCGGACCCCCATGAGGATCACCCGAATCGTCAGCCACGTGCTGTCCTGCGACATGCCGGAGGCGCTCGGATATTCGCAGCGGTACTATGACAGGCGAACCGCGTACCTCGTCGAGGTCGAGACGGACGAGGGCGTCAGCGGCTGGGGCGAATGCTTCGGCCCGGGGGACGTGGCGCTCGCGAACAGGCGCATCGTCGAGGACGTGATCCAGCCGATGGCGCTGGGCTCCGATCCGCTTGACCGCGACGCGATCTGGCACAGGGCCTACAATCTCCTTCGTGACCACGGCCGGAAGGGCATGCCGCTCCAGGCGCTCTCGGGCGTCGACATCGCCCTCTGGGACATCTCCGGGAAGGTGGCGGGGCTTCCGCTTCACAAGCTGGTCGGCGGCGCGCACCGGAAGAGCGTGCCGGTCTACGGCTACGGCATGATGCTGCGGCCCGAGCCTGCGGCCGAGCTGGCCGCGCGGTTCCGGGACGAGGCCGCCGCGATCAGGAGAGGCGGGATTCGTCGCGGCCAAGATGAAGTTGGGACTCGGGCCGGAGGACGACATTCGCCTTGCGAAGGCCGTGCGGGAGGGGATCGGCCCCGACTTCCGCTTCATGGCGGATGCAAACCACTGCTACACGACCGGAGACGCCTTCCAAGTCGGCCATGCGCTGCAGGATCTCGGCGCCTACTGGTTCGAGGAGCCGGTGGCGCCGGAGGACCTCGACGGCTGCCGCGAGCTGCGCGCCGGCCTCAAGGTCCGCATCGCCGGAGGGGAGGCCGAGTTCAGCCGCTGGGGGTGGCGCGCCATCCTCGAGAACAGGGGCCTCGACATCGCGCAGCCCGAGGCCTGCGCGCTCGGCGGCGTCAGCGAGTACCTTCGCGTCCTTGCGCTCTGCCATGCGCATCACACGCCGGTCGTCAACCATGTCTGGGGATTGGCCGTCGTCGTGGCCCTGAACCTGCAGCTGCTCCCCGCGATGCCGACGATTCCGGGAGGCCTGCACCCTTGGGAGCCGATGCTGGAGTTCGACACCACGGAGAACGTCTTCCGTGACGGCCTCCTCGTCGAGCCCCTGGACGTCCAGGGCCAGGTCAGGAGGAACGGGGGTGTGGTTCCCATATGGCGGATTTCTCTTTTTGCAACAGGGCTGGAATCAAACGGCATTTTTCGGGCCGGCTCCGGAGATCGTCCCTGATCCGGCGGATTCCGCGAAAATCCAGGGCGCGGACCGGGATTTTTCCACGGCCGCCCTGTCGGCCGCCGTTCCTGGCCCTGGATCCGGGGTGTGGCAGGGTGCTCCCAAAGCCAATGTGAAAAACGCCCCTGGACGGGGGCGGAAAGGAGCATTCCGATGGAAAGCCTGCAGCCCGAATCCCCGGTTGCCAACATCTGCGGCGGAGGCGAAGCCGTCACGGCGGCGCGGGAGCGACTGGCGAAGGCGGGCGTGGCCCTGGTGGAGCGGGCCGCCGAGGCCGGCCTGGCGGCGGACGTCGCGGCCCTTTGCCGGGACGACCCTCTGAAGGCCGAGGCCGCGTTCCGCGACATGGTCCTCCGCCTTGCCCGTTCGGTCCTGACGGACGCGTTCGGGGCGCTGGACGGCCACGGGCCGTCTCTGGAGGCCGGCGGCGGGACTTGCCGGAGGGTGGAGGTCACGCCGGGGCGCGCGATGACGGTGTTCGGCCCGGCCGGCTTCCTGCGGTCGCGGCATCGCCCCTCGGGGACCGGCGCGTCGCTGGTTCCGGCCGAGGCCGCCCTCGGCCTGACGGCGTGCGGAACGGCGCCCGCGGCGGCGGGCCCGTCGATGCATCTGACGGTCGGCCTGACGGCCCGCGAGAGCGAGGACGCCTGGAGGCGGCTGTGCGGCCAGGGACCCTCGACGGCGTCCCTGGTCCGGCTTTCCGGGGAGGCCGGAAACCGCATGGAGGAATGCTCCGACGAGATCATGCCGGGTCTCCGGGAACGGGAGGAGATGCCCGAGGGGGGCCGTGTCGCTGCTGGTCTCGCTCGACGGGGTGATGATGCGGATGAACGCCGAGACAACGGACGGAAAGCCAACGGACGCCGGCTGGCGCGAGGCGTCGTGCGGGGTCGTGGCGCTGGCCGGCGCCGAAGGGAACATGCCGGGAGCCGATGCTTCGGGCGCCTTCCCGAGGCCGGCAAGGCGAGCCTGAAGCCGCAGCCGAGGCCGAGGCGCTCCGCTGGCTGGAACGCAAACCGGACCTGAGGCTTGCGGCGGTGGCCGACGGCGCCAAGGACAACCGGACTTTCCTGGAATCGCCTGGCCCGGATGTCATGCTCCTGGACTTCTGGCATGGAGCCCAGCATCCGGGTGCCGCGGCCGACGCCGCCTTCGGCGCGGACACTGCCGCCGGAACGGCCTGGTTCGGGAGGTGGCGGCATGTCCTGCGCCATGACCCCAGGGGCGTCGGCAGGGCGGTCGACGCGCTGCGGCATCTGCTGCGGAAGGGGAAGGGAGCCGAGGACATCCGGAGAGAGCTGGCCTTCTTCCGCAACAACCGGCATCGCATGCGGTATGCGGACGCCGCCGCCGCGGGCCACCCGATCGGTTCCGGTTCCGTGGAGGCGGCGAACAGGGTTCTCGTGACGTCACGGATGAAGCGCTCGGGGCAGGGCCGGGGCCGCGACGGCGGACAGGGCGCCCGGCCTTCCGGTCGTCCCCGGGTCCGGACGCCTCCACCGGGCCTGGGCCGCGCTGGTTCCGGGCATGGGCCGCCACGGCGGCTGGAAGCCGCAACCCGCCAACGACAACCGCCCGGTGGAGCGCATCGCGCTCGCCGCGTGATTCGCGGGAGAAATGTCAGGGAACCAAAAGGTAAACCATACGAGAATCGCACCCAGGAACGGCGGACGGGTTGCAATCCCGGACGCGCCGGGTTTGGGTGTCCTGCCAGACCGGGAATTCATCGAAACGTACAGGGTCGCTTGAAGGGAGAACGCCGTGAAGGACCAAGCGGGAAGCCTTATGGAATGGGCGATACCGCTCTGCTTCGTCGTCTGCGCGAGCTGGGCCATCTGGCACATTCCGGCGTACATCCTGACGCTCGCGCCGCACGAGAACCCCTCGACGCTTGCCCAGGTCACGGCGATCCACGAGTCGAAGGACGTGACGCCCGGCCTTCCCGGCCTCTTCGGCGGCGTCGCGGACGCCGTCGACTGGGCGGCGCTTGCGCTCATCCCCGCCCTGCTCGCGGCGGGCATGCGCGGCGTGCGGGTGGCGCACATGGAATTCCAGCGCTGGCGGCCCGTCGACCGCGTGGCGCTCTTCATCGGGCGCGTGACCATGATGCTGATCATCCTGATGACGTGCATCATGCTCTACGAGGTGTTCCTTCGCTACGCGCTCGAGGCCCCGACCCTGTGGGCCAACGAGCTGACGCTCTGGATCGGGGGCTTCGTCTTCCTCTGTTCCGGCTTCTACGGGATGCAGCAGCGTAGCCACATCCGCATCTTCCTGCTCTACGACGCCGTGTCCCGGCCGTTGCAGCGCACGTTCGACGTCGTCTGGACGTCGCTGTTCGCGCTGTTTGCGTTCTTCCTGGTCTACGGCAGCTACAAGCAGGTGTTCGTGACGAAGTTCTACAACTGGGAAATGTTCGGCACGGCGTTCGATCCGCCGATACCGGCAACCGTCCAGCCTGCGGTCCTCGTCATCATCGTGCTGGTGGCCGTCCAGGCCGTCGTGAACGTCGTCTCGGACTGGAACCTCGAGCCTGAGGCCCGTTCGGCGGCGGATGACATGGACGAGGACGAGCTCGCGGCGATCAGGCGCGCGGTGGGAGAGGGCTGATGGATGTCGGAACGATTTCCCTGGTCCTGGTCCTGGGTCTGATCGTCCTGCTCGCCATCGGCATGCCGCTCGGCCTCGCGTCGGGCTGCCTCGCCGCGCTCGTGCTGGTCATGAAGTTCGAGCCCGCTCTGCTGACGAACCCGCTGAGCTTCGGCGAGGGGCTCCTGACGAAGAACCCCGGAACCGGGCCGCTGTACATCCTGACCCAGAAGATCTTCGACCTGATGACGGAATACGTCCTGCTGTCGGTGCCGCTGTTCATCTTCATGGCGGCCCTTCTGGAGCGTTCTGGCATCGCCAAGGCGATGTACGATTCGCTCGACTACTGGCTGTCCCGGGCGCGCGGCGGCATCGCGGTGGTGACCTCGCTCATGGCGGTGATCATGGCGGCGATGTCGGGGATCATCGGCGGCGAGGTCGTTCTTCTCGGGCTCATCGCGCTCCCGCAGATGCTGCGGCTGGGATACAACCAGAACCTGGCCATCGGGACGATCTGCGCAAGCGGCAGCCTCGGCACCATGATTCCGCCGTCGATCGTGCTGATCATCTACGGGCTGATAACGGAGACCTCGATCAAGTCCCTTTTCACCGGCGCCTTCGTTCCGGGGTTCATGCTGGCGAGCCTCATCATCATCTACATCCTGGCGCGCGTGAACCTCAACCCCTCGCTGGCGCCGCTGCCCGAGCCGCGCGAGGGCGACGTTCCGGGCCGCGAGAAGCTCGCCATGTTCGCCGCCTTCCTGTCGATCCTGCTGGCCGGGTTCGCGACCCTCCTGCTCCTGCGGGCGCTGTACTTCACGGTCACGGGCCAGAACGTTCTGGAAGCGGGAGAGGACCCGATCGCCTGGGGCATGCCGCACCACATCCCCTACGTCGCGGTCGCCGTCGCGGTCGGCGGCCTCCTGGCGCTCTTCGTGTTCGGGCGCGAGCGAAGCGCCAGGGCCTGGGAGCACGGCAAGGGCCTTGTGTCGCCCTTCACGGTCATCGGAGTCGTGCTCGGCTCGATCTACGGCGGGGTGACCGGCATAACCGAGGCGGCCGGAATGGGCGCGCTCGCGGTGTTCGTCATCGCGGCCTTCCGCGGGGAGGCCTCCGTCGGACTGGTCTGGGACAGCCTCATGCGGACGCTGCGCTCGACCGGAACGATCATCTGGGTCACCATCGGGGCCGCGGCGCTGGCCGGCGCCTACACCCTGGCGGGCGGCCCGAGCTACATCGCGAACTTCATCGTCGGGAGCGAGATGCCGACGATGCTCGTGCTGCTCAGCATGATGGCGATCCTGCTCTTCATGGGGGCCTTCATGGACTGGGTCGGCATCGTCCTGCTGATCATTCCGGTCTTCCTGCCGATCGTGAAGCGGCTGCCGATAGAAGAGATCGGCTTCATCGGCCAGCTGGACCCGCAACACGTGTCGATCTGGTTCGGCGTCCTGTTCTGCATGAACATGCAGGTCAGCTTCCTGTCGCCGCCCTTCGGTCCGGCGGCCTTCTACCTGAAATCGGTCGCGCCGCCGCACATCTCGCTGACGGACATCTTCAGGGGCTTCCTGCCGTTCATATGCGTGCAGCTTCTGGCCCTTTCGGTGCTCCTCGTCTGGCCGGGCATCGTGACGGTGCTACTGTAGGAAAGGAAGGGAGGCCGCGATGCTGACCACGCGGGATGCCGAGACGTTCGAGCGGCAGGGCTACCTGGCCGTCGAGGGTCTCGTGAACGAAGAGGTTCTCCGGCGCGTGCGCGACGAGTATGGCGGGCTCATGGACCGTCTCTACTCCCGGTGGCACGCGGAGGGCCTCGTCGACGCGCCGCGCCCCGGCATGGACTTCTGGGACAAGCTCGACGCCGGCAGCCGGGGCGGCTTCGACTGGTACCAGCCCTTCGACATCAGCCTTCCGTTTGCGGGCATCACGGGGGACACGCCGTTCCATTTCGGGCCTGCCGTCTTCGGCATGGTGACGGACGGCGACATCCTCGACGCCGTCGAGACGCTGATCGGCCCCGAGATCACCTCGAACCCGATCCAGCATGTGCGCATCAAGCCGCCGGAACGGGCGGCGGCGAAGGACGAGGTCCGGGCCCATGTCGTCTCGACCGACTGGCACCAGGACCAGGGCGTGACCCTGCCGGAGGCGGACGGCACCACATTCGTCACGGTCTGGCTGGCCATGACCGACGCGACGGTCGAGAACGGCTGCCTGAAGGTGGCGACGCAACGGCACGACGAGATGATGCCCCATTGCCCCAAGGCCCAGACGGCGCTCGCGGATGCATGCGTTCCCGAGAGCTCCGTGCCGGTGCCGGTCAAGGCCGGCGGCGCCGTGATCCTGCACCCGATGACGCCTCACGCGTCCCTGCCAAACGAATCGGACGGCTATCGCTGGTCATTCGACCTTCGCTACAGCGTCACGGGCCAGCCGACGGGCCGCAGCCATTTTCCGGAATTCGTTGCGCGGTCTCGTCGCGACCCTGCGCGCGAACTGAAGGACTGGCGGGTCTGGAAGGGCATGTGGGAAGAGGCCCGCCGCCGCCTGGCCCGTTCGCCGCATGTGGCGCAGCACAGGTGGGACGGATCCGGTCCCCACTGCGCCTGAGATCCGCCAGAGGCCTCGGGAGGGATTGGCAATGGGCGATGCATCCGGGACCGGCTCCCTCCCTGTTGCGTCCGAAAGGGGCGAGGCGCTGACGGGGGCCCAGAAGGCCTTCTACGCGGAGCACGGCTATCTCGTGCTCGAGGGCAGGGTGCCCCCCGAGATCATCGATGCCATCCGAGACGAGATCGGGCGTTTCGAGGACGTTGCGCGCACGATGACCGGGTCGGACGACAGGCTTGACCTCGAGGACAGCCATACGCCCGAGGAGCCGCGCCTGAGAAGGATCAAGCTGCCGCACACGCAGTCCAGGGTCGTGCGGGACCTCATGTATTCGGATCACGTCCTGGCGCCCGTCCGCGACCTGATCGGCGCTGACCTCAGGCTCCACACGACCAAGCTGAACATGAAGAAGGCGGGCTACGGCGCCGCCGTGGAGTGGCATCAGGACTACGCGTTCTATCCCCACACCAACGACGACATCCTTGCGGCTGGCGTCCTGATCGACGACATGGGAGAGGAGAACGGTCCCTTGATGGTCTTTCCGGGCAGCCACAAGGGGCCCGTCCACGATCATCATGTCGACGGCGTCTTCGCCGGCGCGGTGCTGCCCGAGGCGCTGGGCCTGGACCTGGAGGATGCCGTGCAGCTCACCGGCCCTGCAGGATCCCTCTCGATCCATCACGGGCGCATCCTGCACGGTTCAGCGCTGAACCGCTCGAACCGGCCTCGGCGGCTCCTGTTCTACGAGATGATGGCGGCGGACGCCTTCCCGATCATGGGATCGATGACCAGATGGGACGGCATCGAGGACTACGACAGCCGGATGCTGTGCGGCGAGTCGACGCTCGAGCCGCGTCTCAAGGACATTCCGGTGCGCATCCCGCAGCCGCAGCCGGACGTGGCGGTCTCGATCTATGAGATCCAGAAGGGCCTGAAGGACCGGGCGTTCGCGGCCATCGGCGCCGATGCGGGTTGATCGTGCCGCCCGGGGGGCGGCCTGACCGTGTCGCGTTTCGGGGCGATCGCCACGGCGGCCGTCCTGATGATGCTGTTCGCGAACTTCATGTTCGCGGCCGCCGACATCTCCGCGAAGCTGCTTCTGGGCGCGGGGTACGCGGCTGTCCAGCTGGCGTTCTTCCGCTACGCGGTCCAGCTCGCCGTCACGTCCGGTGTGCTGGTCGGGCTGCGCGGCCGGGGGCTTGCCGCCGCCCGGCCGCTGCTGCCGGTTCTCTGTCTGAGGGCGTCGCTTCTGGTCTTGGCCACGATCTTCAATTTCCTGGCGCTGCGGTCGCTTTCGCTGGCCATTGCCTCGGCAATCATGTTCTCGGCTCCGATCATCGTCTGCACGCTCTCCTGGCCGCTTCTGGGCGAAAGGGTCGGGCGTGTGCGGTGGATGGCTGTGGCCCTCGGTTTCGCCGGCGTGCTTGTCGTCATTCGTCCGTTCGGGGAGGGCCTGGATCCCGCCGCGTTCCTGATGCTGCTGGCTGCAGCCGGGCTTGCGCTCTACTCCATCCTGACGCGGCGGCTGTCGCACGACGTCGAGCCGCTCGTCATGCAGTTCGTTCTCGGGCTGACCGGCACCGTCGCGCTTGCGCCGTTTTGCCTGTTGCGCTGGATGGTGCCCGCCGAGGCGTTTGATCTTGCCCTCATGGTCCTGCTCGGACTGCTGGCCTGGATCGGCCATGAGTTCCTGATCCGTGCGCACCGGATTGCGGAGGCGAGCTACCTGATGCCGTATTCCTATAGCTACCTGATCTACATGCTGGCCGGCGGCCTGGCCGTCTTTGGTGACCTGCCGGACATATGGACTGTTCTGGGCGCGCTGATGATCGCGATGTCCGGCCTGACGATCTGGCGGCGCGAGATCGCGCTCAGGCGGACCCGGGCAGAGGGCAGGAGGGCCGTGGGGCGGTGAAGGCCGGCCTTGCGGGGGCGGCCCGAGCGGCGGACGTGCGGCCCGCGGAGAGCGTCTCCGCCTGGCCGGCGTGACAGGGACCGAGGCCGGTCCCCTGACGGGGAGGAGCGCCGTGCATTGGACAGGCTGGCCATGGCCCGCGTGAAATGGCGGACTGGCGGCGCGGAAGGGTCCGGGCGTCGGATGCGCCTTGGAACGCGGCTTGCATGGGCGGCGATGATTCTGTGCCTTCCGGTCCCGGCGCTTCCCGAGGAGGGCACTGCCACCACCCGGGACCTTCTGGCGTTCATCCGGTTTTTCGAGGCGCCGGGAGGGTATGACGCTTACGAGCGCCGCATCCCGCTGGCCCCGCCGCGGCGGCTGACGGAGATGAGCGTCGCGGCGGTGATGGACTGGCAGCTCAGGGTGCGTGCCGCCGGGGCGATTTCGACGGCCGCCGGGGCCTACCAGATCATATATCCGACACTGGACCGGCTTGTGCAGGAGCATGGCCTCGATCCGGACGCCCGCTTCGGCGCGCGCCTGCAGGACCGCCTTGCGCGGCTCCTGATCGCGGAATGCGGCGAACGGCCGGGATCCGAGGAGACCGAGGCGCATGCCGCCTTCGGCAATTGCCTGGCCGCGACCTGGGCCGCGCTGCCGGTGCTCGATGGCCCGGATGTCGGCCTGTCGGCGTTTCACGGGGTGGCGGGCAACCGGGCGCAGACGACGCCCGAGGCGGTGCTCGCATTGCTCGCGGGCAAGGCCGTGCCGCTTCGGCGCGCGCCCGGGGCGGACACCCGGCTGGAGCGGTTGCGCCGGGCGTTTCGCGGCCTGGGGCCCGAGTTCGGGCTGGGGCTGACCGGCGCCCGGTGATCCGCGCCCGGGCGCCGGACAATCACGGGACCGCCCGGCCCGACGGCCCTGCAGGAGGCTCTACCGGTAGTTTTCCGGATCGAACTTGAGGAAGAACTCGTAGGCCAGGTAGATCGCCAGGGCGAAGAAAAGGGCGAACCAGAACGGGTTGTTCCAATGCAGTTCGAGCAGGCTCCAGCCGAGGCAGAGGGCAAAGATCGCAATCCTGCGCCACAGGGGCAGGAAGACCGGATTGCGCAGTCCGAACGGGTCCCTTTTCAACGCGCGAATTCCTCAGGCAACTGCACTCTCCACCCTGACCGGCTCATTCCAGGCCTTCATCGACCGCGACCGTGCGGTCCCCGGCCATCGAGACATTCGCGGCCTCGGCCAGTGCGGGCGCCACCAGGCCGTCATGGCCGGACACCGACGGCGCTGTCCCGGTTGCAGCGGCATTCACGAACGCACGGAATCCCTTCCGTGCGGGCCGCTTCGCAGAGCTCCGTGAGGAGCGGAGGGCGCACACAGCCGTCCGATGTCGCGGTCTCGACACGCGTCTCGGACACATAGCCGGCGGTGCCATGCCGCCCGCTCCTAGGACCTCGACCCGCTGGCCGCGGTCGCAAGACGCGCGCGGCCGTTCCGAGGCGGTCATCAGAAGAACGCTCACGCTGTCGCCCCCCCCCGGCTTCGCCGACGGCCGGATCGTCCGGGGCAGGGCCGCGACCGTGGGCAAGAACCCTTTCGGCCCCCTCGTCCGGCAGCCAGCGCGCCATGTCAAGGTCACATGTATCGTCATCAGCAATTCCCGCCAGCCTGACCGTCGGTGCGCGAAGGCGCGGTCATGGCGGGCGGCAGTTCCGTGTGCGCACGACCGGCGGCCGGGCGGCGGCCCGGGATCGTGGCGGTGCCGGCGAAGGGCGGGATCGGGGCCGTCCGGGCGTGGCCGGGGCGGTCACGGCCCGGCACGGACGGGCCGGCATGGTCCTCCTTGCCAGGCTCTCCCGCGAGCGCGCGGCAGGGGTCTTCCAGTCCCGGAAGGCGAAGGTCCGGCCGGTTCCCGCATCCGGTCCCGGAGGCAGGGGATGCGTCCCCAGTGTTCCCGCGCCTTCCCGAACGGCGGGCAGCAGTGCCGCCGCGACCCGCATCGACCGGGAAGGCGAGCATGGCGAGCGTCGCGAAGACGCCCCAAGGGCGGTTCCTGCCATGGCCAGCAATTCCCGCGAGATTTCCTTTCGTTCATTGTCAGTCGGTTGCGCGGCAGCCGCGAATCTTCCTGTCGCAGGCCTTTCCCGCCGGACCGGCCTTGCCGCGGCCAGGCAGGAGCCGGGCAGCAGATGTCCGGAAACCCCTTTCGCAGGCATCCGCCGATGCCAGGGCCGTGCTTCGCGCGGTGCGTGCGTGCTTCGGCCGCGTCCCCGACCCGGTCGACGCGCGCGGCTTCAGCCTCTCCGGGAGGCCTGATGCCGGGGCCGGCGGCGTTCCCGCCCGGGATCCCGTCCCTGCTCCGGTCCGGCCGGCAGGTGCGGGGCGGCGAGGATCCGGTCCGGGCGCGCAACCTGCGCACGCCGTTCGGCCCGGGCAGCGGGGCAATGGCATTCGGATGGGCCTAACGTTCCGGGCGCGATTTTTCCGCCGGCCGCAACCTCCTGATATCGCGCGGTTTCCCGCATCCCGGAATTTTTTCGCATAACCGCTTGACAAGCGGCCGGCGATTTGCATGATGGCGTCAGGCAAGTGCGGGAGCGCGCCATGGATCCGCGTATCACCGACCTCAGGTCGACCGCCTTCTCCGGGCGTCGCCTGACACGGCGGCAGATCGCCGACGTCCAGGAGACGGCCGGTGGATCTCGCGGCGATGCTCGGCGACCTCCCGCAGGTCGCCCGCGACCTGCTCCACCGGCCGGAAGTCGCGTCGGGGCGCCAGGGTGCGTTCCGGCCTTTCGGAGACGGAGGACAGGCATGCCTCGATGTCCGAAGACCGGATTCCGAGGACGTCGCCGACGCGCTCGAGCGCCCGGCGCGCTCTCTCGAGGCGTGCGCGATGGCGGCGCCACCGGCCGATCAGCCCGAGGCGGTCACCGAAGGCGTCGAGCGCATTGCGGGCCTGCGCCAGCGCGGCATCGAGTTCGGCAATGTCCGTGCCCGCTCCGGTTCCGGGCGGCAGCCGGTCGAACGCCGCCTTCAGCTTCGCGACCCGATCGTCGCGTTCCAACTCCAGGCGCCGGCGTTCGTGCAGGGACCCGTAAAGCCGGCGCAGCTGTTTCTCGACTCCGTCCCACGCGCGGTGCGCGGCGGCGGGACTCCCTTGTCCAAGGTCAGAGGACAGGGCGTCGGCGATGTATTTGGCGACCTCGTTGCGCCTGCCCGCGGCGCCGGCGCGGATGACGACGGAACTTGGCGAGGCGACCCGCAGCCGGTCGACCACGACATCGACGGCACGGTTGTTCTTCGAGGCGAACAGCACGGTCTCGCCCCGGGCGACGGCGGCGGCCACGACGTTCACAAGGACCTGGGACTTGCCGGTTCCCGGAGGGCCGGTCACGACGGTGAAGTCGTTCACCATCGCGGAATGGACGGCCTGGTCCTGGCGAAGGGAGGAGAAGCCGACGGTCGGGTGAGGCGCCGGGAGCGGGACGTCCGGCGCCGGCGCGTGGCCGAGCAGGACCGCCGCCGGGCCCTTGGAGACGAGTTCGGGGTAGTTCGCGATCTCCTCGAGGTCTTTCGCCAGGTTCCGGGTGGCGCGCAGGCCGCCTGCCGCGGCAATGACCGCGCCGGCGTTGTGGATCCCTTCGCCGTCGGCCGCCGACGAGAGGGACGCGGGATCGAGGGTGTCGAGCCCCCTTACGCCTTCGTCACGGAGCGCGCGGAGAATCGCCTGCGCACGGGCCGCCGATGTGGCGGATTCCTCGACCTCGACGCGGGCCTGGACCGCGGACACCAGTTCTTCGCGCGCCTCCCGTCCAGGTTCGAGGAGATCAAGGGCGAACGGGTTCAGTTCCGCGCCGGGATCCAGGCACTGAATCCGCCAGGCACCGTCGGACGTTCTGAGTTCGGTCTCCGCGATCAGGAGGGGGGACGTGACGAGGCCGCCGGTGTCGGTGTCGGTGTCGGTGTCGGGGCCGACCACCAGAGGCCAGCCTGCCAGAAGGGCTTCGCCGACCTCCCTCTGACGGTCCCGGAACCACCGGTCGTGTCGGGAGCCTTCGGGAATGCAGACGGGCCCGTGCAACGGGCTCGTCGTGCCGCACAGCACGATGTGCCGCCCGTCGTCGGGCCGGAGTCGAAGGGCGCCGGCGGCCTCCGCCTCGACGCACGCGAGGTAGAACGCTGCGATGGAGGACATCGCTCCGCCGGCCGACCCGGCCCGCTCAACACCGGTTTTCTCCGCGTGGACCTGGAGCTGTCCTTTGAATTCCTTGACGACGCCACTGACCCGAACGCGGGCTCCGTCGGGCGGCGCACGGCCATGCTGCCACCAGACGACTTGCACGGGAGCGCCGCCACCATCCGGGAGCAGCGCCGCATTGGCCATGGTCTGCCCCTCGCCGTATTCGACCACCTGCCGGCCATCAATGGTGCCGGCAACGTCGATGGTCTCGCCTTCTGTCAGTTGCATGACGGTCGAGTGCCTTCCCTGTCGGACCCTCCGCCCGGTCTAGGGCCCGTTGACACTCATGTCGCCGCGACCACGCCGGCGACGAGGTGGATCCCGGCGGCAAAGCTCGCGTCGGTCTTGTCGTACCGGGTCGCGATCGCACGGAACTCCTTGATCTTCGCGAAGAAGTTCTCCACCAGGTGCCGCCAGCCGTAGACCTCCCGGTCATGCGCCCGCGACACCGTCCGGCTCCGCTTCGACGGAATCACCGCCTCCGCCCCGCGTTCCGCCAGGTCCTCCAGCAGCCAGTCCGCGTCGAACGCCCTGTCGCCGACGAAGGCCCCGAACGCCAGGCCGTCGAGAAGCCCCGGCACCCCCTTGAGGTCGTGCGCCTGGCCGGGAAGGATCCTGAAGCGGACCAGATAGCCGAGCGCGTCCACGACGGCCACGACCTTGCTCGTCAGGCCGCCTCTGGAACGACCGATCCCCTGGCTCGAGGTCCCCCTTTTGCGCCGGACGCCTTCCGGTGCGCCTGGACGACCGTGCCGTCGACGAACACCCACTCGAGGTCGAACTCCTCCGACAAGGCGTTGAAAACGCGTTCGAATACCCCCGAAAGCGCCCAGCGCCGGAACCGTTTGAAGACGCTGTTCCAGTTCCCGAACCGCGCGGGGAGGTCGCGCCACGGCGACCCCGTGCGGAACCGCCAGAGCACCGCCTCCATGAAAAGGCGGTTGTCCACCGCCGTGCCGCCGGGATCGGACTTCTTGCCCGGCAGCATGTCCTCGATCCGCGCCCACATGGCGTCGGTCAGAACCGTCCTGTCTGCATTCATGATGTCACCTGTTTCCTGCCCGTGCCGCCGTTCCGGCGGTCATCGGGGAAGGAAATGGCATGGAAGCGGGCGATTCGCAAGGCAACTGTCAACGGGCCCTAGCCGAAGGTTGTCAGACTTTCGAGCGCCGAGCGTCTTGCCGAAACATTAAGATGTCAGGGGATTTGCAGGATGGGTGCGGGACGGGAGCCCGTCGCGGGCGTTGACTTCGCCATGATTGCACCCGTCTGACGTGCTGCCAGTCCGGGCCTGGCGCCGCTGGTCGCGGAATTGTCGGCCATGCAGCCGGACACGGGAAGGGCGCGTCAGCCGCCGCCTTCCGGCGCCCCTCGCGCGGCATGGGCGCCGGGATCGACATCGGGCGGTAGGACCGCGGCCCGCGGTTCCCGCGACGGGGACGTTCAGCCCAGTGCGCGCCTCAGGCCCCCGCGGATCGCCTCGGCCGCGTCCGCGCCGTCGTCCGCGCCGAAGGC
The DNA here is from genome assembly GCA_965221845.1 of Paracoccaceae bacterium. Taxonomy (GTDB): domain Bacteria; phylum Pseudomonadota; class Alphaproteobacteria; order Rhodobacterales; family Rhodobacteraceae; genus JAJEFO01. Next base: position 1,172,406 of record OZ244919.1, on the reverse strand, counting down.
CTCCCGCAGCAGGGCATGAAGCTCCTCCGTCCGCCCCTCCCGCTCCATGGCCTCGATGCGCCTCACGCAGACCTGCAGGATGCCCAGCCGGAGGATCCAGAGCTGGGGATGCTCCGGAAGCATCGGGTCCGGCTTCGTCCGCGCCATCCCGATGACCGCGTCGTACATGTGGCGCTGCTGCTCCGGGCTGAGCGCCTGCGACGCCCGCGGCCGCGCGCTCGGCGCGGGATCGTCCGTCAGGCACCGGCGCACGACGTGGCGGCCGATCGCCTCGCCGGCGGCCTCCGCCGCGGCCCGGATGCGCGCCCACTCCGCGTCGGGGCACGACATCGAGTTGCTGACCGCCCGCTCCTTCCGCCGCCGCGTCACGGGCCGCCGTCCCCCTCCGGGCCGGCGGGCCGGCCGAACAGGTCCGGCTGGCGCGGGGCCGCGTCCGCCGCCGGGGTCTCCGGCCCGGGATCCCGAGGCGCCCGCCGCCCGCCGGACGGGTCCCCGGACGCGGCGGGGCCCGGGTCCAGGGAACGGTGGATGAAGTTCATGGCCCGCCCGACCGTCATGCGCGCGCCCCCCGCGACGAGCGGCGCGCCGACGAGCGGGCCGCAGCCCGCCACGCAGCGCTCCAGGATCTCCAGCTGCCGGCGCTGCTCGGCGCCCGTCAGCGCCATCGGGTAGCCCGCCTCCGGGTGCGGCGGGCCGTCCGGGGACGCGCCGTCGAGCACGCGCGACAGGATGTACGAGGAGACGTCCATGCCCGCCGCGCGGGCCCTCGCCCCGATGGCCCGCCACTCCGACGGCCGGCAGGTCACGCAGCGCTGCCGCCGGGTCCGGACCGCGCGTCCGCTCACGCCTCGCCCAGGGCCAGCTCCGCGTCGAGCCACGCGCCCTCCCCGGCGACGATCTCCTCCCAGGCGGCCGCCGCGCCGGCCTCCGACAGCCGCCGCTCCTCCACCCGGGCGAGGACCAGCGCCGCCAGCGCCACGCGCCGCCGGACCTCCGGCGGAAGCCCGGCGGGCGCCTCCGGCGCGGGCTCGCGGGATTCCAGCGCGCGCTCGACGAGGAAGCGGGAGACCGGCATGCCCGCGCGGCCCGCGCGCGCGCCGATCATCTCCCACTCGCTGTCGGTGGCCATGACGCAGCGCCGCCGCGTCCTCTCTCCGGCCGTCCGTGCCATGGCAGGCCTCCCGTTCCCGTCGCTCCGCGATGATACATGCGCGGAGCGCGGCTTCAACCGGCCTGCCTCCGCCCGCCGTTCCCATCTGCAGCCCATATGTCGGCGGCACCGCATGCCAGCGACGCAACGCGCTCCCGCGACGCACCCGGATGCAACCGGCCGCGGCCTACGCTCACCGGGCGCGCGCCGCACCGCCTCGCGGAATCCGCTTGCTACATCGCCCAACATGCTGCAATGTAACGCACATGCGAGAGCGAGGGTCCCGCCTGTAGCGTGTATGTAGGCCACTTCCCGTGGCCTTTTCCTCTACACCGGGGCGCGGGACGGCTGCAGCTTCGGGCACGGCTCCGGCCATGGCGGGAACCGCCCTCGGGGCGTCTTCGCGACGCGCGCCATGCGCGCCTTCCCGGTCGATGCGGGTCGCGGCGGCACTGCCGCCCGCCGTTCGGACGGGCGCGGGAACGTCAGGAACGCATCCCCTGCCTCTGGAACCGGATGCGGGAGCCGGCCGGGCTTTCGCCTTCCGGGACTGGAAGACCCCTGCCGCGCGCTCGCGGGGACGCCTGGCAAGGAGGGCCATGCCGGCCCGTCCGTGCCGGGCCGTGACCGCCCCGGCCACGCCCGGACGGCCCCGAACCCCGCCCTTCGATCCCGGGCCGCCGCCCGGCCGTCAGGCGTGCGCACGCGGAACCGCCGGACGGCATGACCGCGCCTTCGCTCACCGACGGTCAGGCTGGCGGGAATTGCTGCCCGGAACGGTTTGCGCCTTGTCCTCGCGGGCGCACGGCGCTACCTCTGCCTCAAGGCGGGCACTGCCCGATTCGTGCCGGGGCATGATTCCGGTGGCCTTGACGACCTCCGAGGGCGCTGGCTCTGTCTGGACCTTGGTCCGGTTACCTGGCACCCACCTGCATTGACAGGTTCTCGGGAATCGAGAAGCCCTCACGGTTGTGGCGGTCCCGCTGACAATGAATGCCATGCCGCCTTGCCGTGGACCGGTTCAGGGGCCGGCATGGCGGTTCCTCGCGCCCTCCGGCACGTGCATCCCGGTCATGCAGCCGGGCGGCGGGCCAGTCTTCGAGCGCGACGGCCTTGGCGTCATACCGAGACCTCGATCGCCTCCTGCTCTTCGACCCCGAACACGCGTTTGTAACGCCTGACTTCCCTTTCTGGTCCTGTCGCCTTCCGCGGATTGTCAGACAACTTGACAGTCGGACGCCCGTTCGCGCTGACCGCCTTGCAGACGAGGCTGAAGGGCGCAAGCCTGTCATCCCGGACAAGGTGCCGGAAGTCGTTGGTCATCATGGTGCCCCATCCGAAGCTGACGCGGACCCGAGAAGAAAAGCGTTCATGCAGTTCGGCGATCCTGTCCACGTCAAGCCCGTCCGAAAAGATCACCAGCTTCTCCGAGGGATCCTCGCCGCGGCTCTCCCACCATTCGATCGCGATTTCGGCGCCGCGGACCGGATCGCCCGAGTCGACCCGAATGCCGGTCCATCGGGCGAGCCAGTCGGGAGCGTTCCTGAGGAACTGTTCGGTTCCGTAGGTGTCGGGCAGGATGACCCTGAGATTGCCATCGTGCTCCTCGTGCCAGTCGGCAAGAACCCGGTACGGGGCTCTTGCTAGTTCCTCGTCCGACGCGGCGAGCGCCGAATACACCATCGGCAGTTCATGGGCATTCGTGCCGATGGCTTCCAGATCGCGGTTCTTGGCGATCAGGCAGTTCGAAGTTCCCACAAAGGCGTTGCCGAGACCTTCGGTCATTGCCTGCACGCACCAGTCCTGCCAGAGGAACGAGTGGCGCCGCCTGGTTCCGAAATCCGCGATGGCGAGACCGTCGAGGTTGCGGAGCGTCTCGACCTTTTCCCACGTGCGGGTCATGGCGCGCGCGTAGAGGACCTCGAGTTCGAACTTGCCGAAATCCTTCGTGACGGCGCGCGACCTGAGCTCCATGAGAACGGACAGCGCGGGAATTTCCCAGAGCATGACCTCTGGCCAGACGCCCTCGAAGGTCAGTTCGAACTGGCCGTCGCGCCGCTTCAGGTCGTAGGGAGGCAGCGACAGGCTCTCGAACCATGCCATGAAGTCCGGCCGGAACATCTGCCGCTTGCCGTAGAAGGTGTTGCCGCGCAGCCAGGTGCTTTCGCCTCTGCTCAGGGTGAGGGATCGGATATGGTCCAGCTGTTCACGGAGCTCGTCCTCCTCGACGATCTCGGCGAGACGGACTGATTCCGTGCGGTTGATGAGGCTGAATTTCACGCGCGTTTCGGGGTGGTTCCGGAACACCGACTGGCACATGAGCAGCTTGTAGAAATCCGTGTCGATCAGGGAACGGACGATGGGGTCGATCTTCCATTTGTGGTTCCAGACGCGCGTCGCGATGTCGGCCATGGGCGAACTCCTCAGACAGGGCTTCTTGCCAAGCAATCGCGTGAATTGTCCAGCATGCCGTGCCGCACACGCCGGGCCTCGCGCATCAGGACGAGGTCCCGGCGTGTCTGCCGATCCGGTCGGCGTCGCCACGCGGCCTCGTCCGCCTGTTCGGCCCGGCCGGAGCCGCTTCCGTGAAGCGAAATGCGGAACGCAACTCAATTGATTCCCGGTCGCTTCCGGCCAGTGCGAACCGGCCAGATGAACCGGTTGTCAAGAAACTGGGCTACAGCCCCAGCAATTCCCGCCAGCCTGACCGTCGGTGAGCGAAGGCGCGGTCATGCCGTCCGGCGGTTCCGCGTGCGCACGCCTGACGGCCGGGCGGCGGCCCGGGATCGTGGCGGTGCCGGCGAAGGGCGGGGTTCGGGGCCGTCCGGGCGTGGCCGGGGCGGTCACGGCCCGGCACGGCACGGACGGGCCGGCATGGCCCTCCTTGCCAGGCGTCCCCGCGAGCGCGCGGCAGGGGTCTTCCAGTCCCGGAAGGCGAAAGCCCGGCCAGTTCCCGCATCCGGTTCCAGAGATGCAGGATGCGTCCCTGGCGTTCCCGCGCCCGTCCGGACGGCGGGCGGCAGTGCCGGCGCGACCCGCATCGACCGGGAAGGCGAGCGTCGCGAAGACGCCCCGAGGGCGGTTCCCGCCATGGCCGGAGCCGTGCCCGAAGCTGCAGCCGTCCCGCGCCCCGGCGCCGGCCGCCCTCTCACGTGCGGACGCGCCCGGCGGAGGTCCTCCGGCAGCCGCCTCAAGGCGTTCCGCCCGCGGCCGTTCCTTCTCCTGCCGTCCCCGTTCCGGACCGGCTCCGGGGCCGGCGGGAACGCCCCGGCGTGGCCGGGGCGGACGGTCGCCGCGCCCGGGGCCTGGCGGCAGCGGGTCTTCGATCCGTCGCGGCGGGTCCTGGCGCGGGCGGCGCCTGCAGCGGCCTTGCGCGAGGAACGGCGGCCGGTCCCGTCCGCCGGGACCGGGAGACGCCCGCCGGACGCCGTCCGGCCCTCGAGCGCCTTGCCGCGCTTCAGGGCGGCGTGGACGCTCCCGGACCGCAGCGGCGGAGGCCGCGGGGGCCGGCATCAGGCCTCCCGGAGAGGCTGAAGCCGCGCGCGTCGATCGGGTCGGGGATGCGGCCGAAGCATGCACGCACTGCGCGAAGCACGGCCCTGGCATCGACGGATGCCTGCGAAAGGGGTTCCGGACATCTGCTGCCCGGCTCCTGCCTGGCCGCGGCAAGGCCGGTCCGGCGGGAAAGGCCTGCGACAGGAAGATTCGCGGCTGCCGCGCAACCGACTGACAATGAACGAAAGGAAATCTGGCGGGAACTGCTGGTACAAGGGTGTAGTTCAATTTTTTTGACCCGGCGGTTCCGATCCGTTATTTTCGTGTTGCGTCGTGCAGGAGCCGGGTGAACCGGCCGGCGGCGCGCTTTCACGGGCAGGCAAAGGGAGCGGGAGCCATGGCAGGTGACGGGGACGGGCGGTTTCACAGGCATCCGGACGCGGTTGCGTATCTTGAGGGACTGACGGAGGACGAGGCGAGGGTGCATCCGCCGCTGGTGCGCGCGCATGACGGCGGGTTCACCCGACACTGGATCGAGGGCGGCGAGGTGCGGAGCCGCGACGTCGCGGGCGACGGTCCGGAGCATGACATCGCCGGGGCGGTCCCGGCGGAGTTCGGTCCCCTGCTTCCGCGGCTGGCGGCGGACCCGGGCAGTCGGGCGCCCCCGACCTGGACGCCGTGGAGCGGGCGCTCCGGGACGCCTCGCCGGGCGGCGGCGCGGCGGTCCTGAAGACGCTGCCGGAGCGGCTGGAGGCGATGCTGCCGGCGCCGGAGTGCGAGAGCTGCGGCAGGCCGACGGCCCGGCATTCGGTGACGTCGAAGTCCTTGCCTCGACCAGGCTCGGCCGGGTCGATGTGGAGCGGTCGCACTTCCGCTGCGGCTCCTGCGGCGGGGGACGCTTCGCGCTGGACCGGGCGATGGGGCTGGAGGGCGGGACGGTCACGCCGGGGATGGAGAGCGTCATGGCGGAGACCGTTCAGCTGATGGGCTTCGAGGCCGCGGGCCGCCACGTCGCGAACCTCGCCGGGCTGGACGCCTCCCCAAGCTCCCTGCGGCGCCGGGCCCTGAAGCTCGGCGAGGCGGCGGCGCGCTTCGAGCGCGAGGAGGTGGCCGAGGGCAAGCCGCTGGAATCGCGCATGTGTCCCTCCATCGACGGCACCGGCATCCCGATGCGGAAAGAAGAGACGGAGGGGGTTCGGGGAAAGCAGGCTGACGGGACCTCGAAAACCAGGGAAGCGAAGCTGGCCGTCGTGTACACGGCCGAGGGCCGGGACCCGGAGACCGGCGCGGCGCTGAAGGACCGGGGCAGCGAGTCCGTCTCCTGCCTGGTCGACAGCGCGGCCGCGGCCTCCGGAAGCCGGGAGCCCTCCGCGTTCGCCGCGCGCCTGGACCGCGAGGCCAGGCGTCGCGGGCTCCACGATGCCGGGGCGCTCGTCGTCATCTCCGACGGGGCGGAATGGATACGCGGCACGTGCGGGGAGATCTTCGGCGGCCGGAAGGTCACCTTCGTGCTGGATCTCTTCCACTGCCTGGAGCAATCCGCCGCCGCCGTGGGGGCGATCGTGCCGACCGGGGCGGAGCGCGACCGGCGGTTCGCGGAGGTCAGGGCCGACATCGAGGCCGGCCGGGCAGGCAAGGTCGTGCGGGAGCTTGAGCCGTTCAGCGCCCGGTACGGGGAGGTCGCCGCGTGCTGCCGCCATTTCCGGAAAAACATCGGGCGAATGCGCCACGACGAATGCCGGGCGCGGGGCATCCAGGTCGGAAGCGGCGTCGTGGAGGCCGGATGCCGCACGTTCGGTCTGCGGCTGAAACGCCCCGGCACCCGCTGGTCAGGGAGGGGCGCCAACGCCATGCTCGCGCTGAAGGGCTGCGTCATGAACCTCAGGCTGCCCGACCTGCTCGACTGGAAGGCGAATCAGGCCGTCGCCGCCTGACCAAAAAATCTGGAGTGCACCCGCTGGTACAAACGGCACTGGCAATTGGATGAAGGTGATTCTACCATGGCTCCGGCCATGACGTCGGAACAGCGCCGCGAACGGGCTTGGGCAAGGTGGTGGCACGCACGGCATTTTCTGGGACGGGAAGGTGCTTCTGGCACGGCGGCGGCAATTGCGCCTTCACGCTTCCGGTCGGAGGCCTTGCGCGGCCGCTCGTCGCGGGCGGCCTTCCCGAGCGCCCTGGGACGACGCGGCGACTCAAGAGCCTGTTCGTCGGCGTTGCGGGCCTGGTTCGCGAACGGGACACGCAGGGTGCCGACCCCGCGGGTCTGGAGGCTTTTGCTTGCGTCCACCCGCGATCGTTCATCCGGAAATTCAAGCCGATGCGGGAGGCGGAGAGATCGGATTCCGAGCGCCCTTCGCCAAGGGCGGATCCGAAATGGCCACAGTTTCGGCTGGTCTCGCCAAGGCGGCGCTTTTCGCGGCGCTCGACGGTCGTGCCTCTAATGCGGGGCATGCGCTTTCCCGCCCGCTGGGGCATCATTGCGTTCCCGACTGGCCAAACGCCCTCTGACTGCCAAACAACATCGCCATTGCGGTTCGTGCCGCCCGCACGGCGAACGGGGTTGACCGCGTGGCTGTGCGGGACTGGGAGGTGCATCACGGTAACGGCACGGAGGCGGTCTTCATCGAGGATGGGGACACACTCACCATATCGATGCATCAGGAACGGAACTGTCCGCTCGACACCGGTTGCCCCGAAACACGGGGCGAGGGCGCAAGCGTCAACGTGCCGCTTCCGCCGGGCGCCACCCATGCCACCCATGTGGAGGCGTCCGAACGCATCGCCCTGCCCGCACTCGATTAGCTCAGGCGCGATGCAATCATCTTTGCCTGCGGCTTCGATGCCGCCGCAATCGGGATCTTCCCGGCTCGTGACTTGGTCAGGCTGCCGTCCAGACCGCATATGAGCGATCCATGATCATCGGCATCGGTACCGACATCTGCAACGTCGAACGGATCGGCCGCACGCTGGAACGGTTTGGCGACAGGTTCCGAAACCGGGTGTTCACGGAAATCGAACAGGCGAGGGCCGAGCGGCGGAAGGACACGGCAGGCACCTACGCAAAGCGCTGGGCGGCAAAAGAGGCATGTTCCAAGGCGCTCGGTGCGGGGCTGCGGATGGGCATTGCCTGGAAGGACATGTCGGTGACCAACCGCCGGTCTGGGCAGCCAGTCATGCATGTCACCGGACGGGCGGCCGCCCGGCTTGCCGAGCTGATGCCGGAAGGGCATGAGGCCGTCATTCACGTAACGCTTTCCGACGATCATCCATGGGTGCAGGCCGTCGTGGTGATCGAGGCGCTCCCGAAGCCGGACGAGCCCTCATGAGCGGCTGACGGCCGGCCAAGCGGCGGTCGCGCTCCTCTGCCTTGACTTGCCGTTGCCGGACAACCAGAAAGCGCCGAAGCAGTGGAGGCAGGTCCGATGGTCAAGGGCGAAGGCGGCCTGAAGCAAGGCATCGTCGAGACGATCAAGACGATCGTCTATGCACTCCTCATTGCCGGGGCTTTCCGCACGCTCTTTTTCCAGCCCTTCTGGATTCCGTCCGGCTCGATGAAGGACACGCTGCTGATCGGAGACTTCCTGTTCGTCAACAAGATGGCCTACGGGTATTCGCGCCATTCCTGCCCCTTCTCCATGTGCCCTTTCGGCGGGAGGATCCTGGGGAGAGAACCGGAACGCGGCGACGTCGCGGTCTTTCGGCATCCGGTGAACGGGCAGGACTTCATCAAGCGGGTCGTCGGATTGCCTGGCGACACGGTGCAGATGCGTGACGGCCACCTCGTCCTGAACGGGTCTGAAGTGCCGAAAGAAGAGGGCGGCTCCTTCGTGGAAACCTACGAACGGCAGGGTCCGGTCGGCTCGCTCCCGCTTTGTCAGGAAGGCGCCGTCGGGCTTGGCGGAACCTGCAGCAAGGCAAGGGCGGTCGAGACGCTGCCCAATGGCGTGCGGCATTCGGTCCTGAACGTGTTTGAAGGGCGGCTTGACGACACTGGCGTCTTCACGGTGCCCGACGGGCACTACTTCTTTGTCGGAGACAACCGGGACAACTCGACCGACAGCAGGGTCAGGCACGAGTTCGGCGGCGTCGGGTTCGTCCCGCACGATCACCTGATCGGACGCGCGGACCGCGTGATGTTCTCATCGGCCGGCCGGTCCCTGTTCTTTGTCTGGACCTGGCGCCCGGATCGGCTCTTCAAGCGGATCGACTGATGGCCCCCGGCTCCGAGCTTGCAGGATTCGCCGGGCGGCTCGGCCACGAGTTCTGCGACCCGGAACTTCTGGCGCGCGCCGTGACGCACGCCTCCACGTCTTCGCCGTCGCGACCGGACAACCAGAGGCTGGAGTTTCTCGGAGACAGGATCCTCGGACTGGTCATCGCGGAGGCGCTCATGGCCGCCGACGAGGAAGCGAGCGAGGGCCAGCTTGCGCCCAGGCTGAACGCCCTCGTTCGTCATGAGACCTGTGCCGCGGTGGCTCGCCAAATCGACTTGGGCGCGGTTCTGAGGCTTGGGCGATCGGAAATGAAATCCGGCGGACGCGGCAAGGAGACGCTTCTCGGAGACGCGATGGAGGCGGTGATTGCGGCAGTCCATATCGATGCAGGCTTCGATGCCGCACGCAGCGTTGTGCTGCGCCTTTGGAGCGACCTCATCCGGAATGTGGAGAAGGACGCGAAGGACGCCAAGACAAGCCTTCAAGAATGGGCGCAGGCGCGCGGCCAGCCGCCGCCGGCCTACTCGGTTGTCAGGCGGGAAGGTCTGGCCCATGCGCCGGTCTTCACCGTGGAAGTGCTTCTGGAAAATGGAGAATCAGCCATCGCAAGCGCATCGCTGAAACGCGCTGCGGAGCAGGGGGCGGCCCGGATTCTCCTGAACCGGCTGGTCAATCGGGACTCTTGATCGCAGCCGTTTCGCCAGTCATCGTGATTGTGCCGGCAGTGATCGCATCGCCTCCCATGCCGCCGCCCGCGGGCCTCCGATCACGTGCGCCATGGACACGGCGCGCCTCAGCAAGCTGGTATCGCCGGACGCGTCGTCTTGAACGGCCGCCACCCTGCCGCCGGCGATGAACGGGCCCTCGGCGCCGGCCGCATCGTGAGTCGACGACACGCACCTGGCGGCGCCTCCGGAGTCGAAGCGTCCCGAGGCATCTTCCGCCCTGACGGGCATCGCGATCCGGCATTCCCGTCCTGGCAATCAACGTCCCGAGCACCCGTTCGCGACCAAGGCATCCTTGCCGAACGACATTCGGCTCAATTCTCTCGACGGGCTCCCTTTCGTGGCGAAACCTGGGGCATGCGCCCTTCGCGTGCTTGGCGCCGCTTGCTCCTGCGTCTCGCCGCCGCCGTTTCAGGGCGTCCTTCGGGGCTTTCCGATCTCGGCCGCGCACGGATGCCGGGACTCGCCCGCTGCCACGAGCGCACCCGCTTCGGCCGGCCATCGCGCGCCGCGGTTCTCAAACGGAACCGGCTTTCGAGCGGCCCTCAGCCGGGTTCAGAGCGCCGCAAAGCCCGCATCGAGCGCGGTGAGAATGATCTGCACGTCCTCGGACGTCAGCACGAGGGGCGGCGAAATCAGCAGGTTTGGCCCAGAGGCCCGTGTCATCGCGCCGCTTTCGTAGGCCACTTGCTGCACCTTGAGAGGCACATCCGTGTCTGCGGCCCTGGTCGCCCGATCCGAAACGCATTCGACGGCAAGCATCAGGCCATATCCTCCCCGGACATCGCCGATCTGCTCATGCTTGCGCTTGAGGGCTTGCAGTCCGTCAAACAGCTCGGTCCCGCGCATCGCGGCGTTCTCGATCACGTTGAGGCGCCTGGTTTCGGTCAGGCAGGCGAGTGCGGCGGCCGCGCCGACCGGATGGCCCGAATAGGTGTAGCCATGGCCGATGAAGGCGTTGGGCGAGCTGTCGCTCTCGAAGACCTCTGCCATCCTTTCGCCGATCATTGCCGCGCCGAACGGAAAGTAGCCGTTGGTGATCGCCTTGGCGGTGGTCATCATGTCCGGACGGACGCCCCAAAGCCGCGCGCCGGACCATGCGCCCGTGCGGCCGTAGCCGGTGATGACCTCGTCGGAGATCAGGAGGATGCCATGACGGTGGCAGATCTCGCGCACCATTGGCATGAACGAGGAATGCGGCGGGATCACGCCGCCCGCGCCGAGAATCGGCTCCATGATGAAAGCGGCGATGGTGCCCGCGCCCTGGAACGCGATTTCGTCCTCCAGCGCCGCCGCGCACAGGTTGGCGAGCCGTTCCGGATCGCTCTCGTCGAAAGGGTTCCGGTAGGTGCAGGGAGCCGGTATGTGATGGCAGCCAGGCAGCAGGGGTTCGTAGTTGGCACGGAAGTTCGCGTTTCCGTTGACGCTGGCACCGCCCATATGCGTTCCGTGGTAGCCCTTCTTCAGGCTCAGGAACTTCACCCGGCCGGCCTCTCCCCGTATCTTGTGATATTGCCGCGCAAGGCGAAGGGCGGTCTCGACGCTGTCCGAGCCGCCGCTGGTGAAGAATGCGCGAGCCATGCCGTCCGGACCGAAGAAGTCGGCAAGTTCGTGCGAGAGTTCGATGATCTTGTCGTTCGTGGTGCCGCGAAACGCCGAAGAGTAGGGAAGCGATTCGAGCTGGTCGGCGATCGCCTGCTTCACGGGTTCGCAGGAATATCCCAGATTGACGTTCCAGAGCCCGCCCACGGCATCCACCGCCTCGTGTCCGTCGATGTCGCGGATGCGCGTTCCCGCCGCCCCGGTGACGATGACCGGCGGGCTCTCGATGCATTCCGCCGGCCGTGCCATCGGATGCCAGAGCAGGCGCGCGTTCTGCTCTTTCAGGAAGTTCGAGTCTTTCATGGGCGTGACCTTTCTGGAATCGGCGGGCTAGAGCCATGGCTTTGTGACGGAAATCCCGCAGTCTGCATGTGCCGTGACCACCGGAGGGCGGATGATCCTGACACGATCACCCGTCCAGCCTCGATCCGCTGGCCGCAGCATGCCATGCGAAGGGCAAGTCGGCAAGTAACTGCTCAGGTTCTCTCCAGGCCGGCAGCGCATCCATCGTGATCTTGCCGACCAAGACGGCTGAAGCCGCGGCGAGAGCGGAATACGGGACAGTCATGCTCGCAGACCCGGGAACCTGCGACGGTTCCGGGCGTCCGGAGAACGGGACGTCCGACCTGACGGCGGCGCTCGCGTGGCGTGACTCCCTGATCGCCGAGCTCCGCGCGACGGGCGCGGCCCAGGCCGAGCGCATCGCAAACCAGGCCGCGCGCATCTCCGAACTCGAGCGCCGGCTCGGGCTCGACAGATGCCATGAGCCTGATCGGGAATTGCCCTTGGGGGCGATTCGTTCCAGGAGACGTCAGGGCATCAACATCTGGTGGCAAGGGGGCCGACAGGCGGCACCCCTTGCCGATCGAAAGGAGAGAGAGATGATCGACTCAAGCACCCCCTTCGGCGGGAAGGCTGCCACGGTGCATGCGGCGCTGGAAGCGGGCGGCACGAGCTGGATCCTCGCGGCGGGCGATCCGGCGGACGCGTCGCGGACAGGCCTGCACAGGCTGGCGCCGCTCTGGACGCGGACGGCCTGCTGGCGAAGCTGGGGCAGGCGCGGGCGCGGGCCGCCGCCGTCTCCGGCGGCGACGTCCGCGTGATGCCGGTCTGCGAGGCAGGGTACGAGGGGTTCCGGCTGGCAAGACGGCTCGAGGGCGAGGACCTGGAGGTGGTGGTCCGCCACCCGGCGAGCCTCGAGGTGGTCCGGCGCAGGAAGAAGGCGAAGACCGACAGGATCGACGCGAGGAAGATGGTGCGGGCGCCCGTGGCCCGGGACGGCGGCGACCGGGACGCGATGTCGCCGGTGCGGGTGCCGACGGTCGCCGAGGAGGACGCGAAGCGTCTCCTGCGCAGGCGCGAGCGGCTCGTGAAGGAGCGGCTGCGGCTGGCGAATGCGGTCGCGGGGCTTCTGCGGCTGCACGGCGTGCCGCCCGGGGATCCGGCGAAGGCGGGGTTCCGGGACCGGCTCGCCGGGACGGTGACGGGCTACGGCACGGCGCTGCCGCCGGGGCTCCTGGCGGAGGTCGCGGGCATCCCCGGCCGCCTGGAGCCGGGCGTGGCCGAGCTGCGGACGGTGGAGGCCGAGAAGGCGGCGACGCTGAAGTCGGCCCGGGAGGCGGCGGCGCGGGAGGCGCATCACGGCCCCGAGGAGGCCGGTGGCGCGGAGGCCGCCGTGCCGGCGCATGCCCGCCACGCTGCGGTTCTGGTCCGGCTGCGGGGGATCGGGCCGAACGACGCGCTGCTGCCGGGCGCGGAGCTCCTCTGCCGGGACTTCCGCAACCGGCGCGAGCTGGCGGGCATGGCCGGGCTGGCGCCGGTGCCGTGGGCGAGCGGCGCCGTGGACCATGACCAGGGCACCGGCAAGGCCGGCAGCCCGATGCTGCGGAAACATCTGGTGCAGATGGCCTGGCGCTGGCTCCGCCACCAGCCGGACAGCGCGCTGTCGGGGTGGTTCCGCGGGTACGTCAGCGCCCGCGACGGGCGGTCGGGGAAGCGCGGGATCGTGGCGCTGGCGCGCAGGCCGCTCGTGGCGCCGGGCGGTTCGCCACGACCGGGCTGGCGCACGGGGGCGCCGTCCTGTCGAAGGCACGGGAGGAAGGAAGACCGGAACACCCGGGCGGCCCGACGGGGCCCTCGGGGATCCCGGGCAGGGCGTGTGACCGTGTTGGAGCATGGTTCGCCGCGGCCTCAGGCAGCGGCACCGTCCGCACAGATGGGTCCCGCCCCCCGGAACGTCGCACCGCCCGAACCGGGCACCGTGGTCACGGGGCCGGCACACAGGCCGGCAGACCGAACCGGACAGGAGTCTGGACGCGCCGTTGAATGTTGGGCGCGCCGAGGAACCGCGACGTTCTGCCTGGAGAATCCCCGAGCGGCGCTGACGCCGCCCCGGACAGGAGACGGATCGATGTGACGATTCATGAAGAAAGCGCTTGACAGCACCGGGGCTCATAAGAGCTCCAGCAGCGGCAGGCCGCCGTCGCGCGACGGGCTGGCGAAGCCGACGGCGGAGGAGCCGGAGGAACGCCAGCGGTCCCGCCGGCAGGAGAGCGGCCGGCAACCGCCCGGCCCAGCTGCCGGCTGTGCGCGATCTCGGGCCGAACGCACCTCGCTCCGGACTGCCTGAGCGTCATCCATGATCACGTCCGGCGCTGCTCGAAGGAGGTGGAATGGCGGCATGCGCGGCCCGTCGCTGCCGTGCCCGTCGCGCAAGCCGGTGCCGATGCAGGCGATCCGGCGCGTCTCCCCGACGGAGGTTCGGGCAGGAGGCCTCTGTGCGAGGGGACACGGCTCGCTGCGGCGTCAGCCAGCGCGTCGGGTCCGTCCGCCGCGCGGACTTCCGTCAGTGCGGGCCACTCCGGGAGTTCGGGCGAAATCGTGGCGGTGCCGTTTCCGGACACCGTCGAAGCGCTGGCTGCCGTGAATTGAAGTCGCGGATTTCACGCCAGTTCCGTCATCACGCCATGGGCCGCCAGAACGTCTTCGCGCCTGGTGCTGAACTGGCCGACCTGGAAGCGGATCGCCGCCCGCCCGTCGATGCGGGTTTGCGTCACGTAGATCCGCCCGTCGTCGTTCAGGCGGTTCACGAAATCCAGCTGGCTCTTGTCGTCCTTTCCGGCAAGGCGGAACGTGAACAGCGACAGGATCGGGTCGGTCACGATCTCGAACCTGCCGTCGTGCCGAAGCCTTCCGGCAAGCTCTTCGGACCATGCGACATGGTCCCGGATGCGGCGGCGGAGGCCTTTCAGCCCGTAGGCCCTGATCAGGAACCACAGCTTCAGCGCGCGGAACCTGCGGCCAAGGGGAATCGACCATTCCGAATAGTTGATGGATCCGTCTGCGCCACGGGTCTCCAGGTAGTCTGGCCTGATCGCCAGCGTGCGGGTCAGGTCCTCGGGCGCGCGCACGAAATGAACGGATCCGTCGAACTGTCCCCCGATCCACTTGTAGGGATTGAAGACCACGCTGTCCGCTTCCTCGGCGCCGGCCCAGAGATGCCGGAACTCGGGGCAGATCATGGCGTTTCCGGCCCAGGCCGCATCCACGTGCAGGTACAGGCCGTGCCTCCGCGCGACCTCCGCGACGCGGCCCACCTCGTCGGAAGCGCCCATGCTCGTGCCGCCGACGCAGGAGATGACGCCAGCGGGCAGGCGTCCCGCAGCAAGGTCGGCCTTGATCGCGGTGTCCAGCGCCATCGGAGACATGGATCTCATCGGGCCTGCCGTCGGGATCCTGACGAGGTTGTCCTGTCCGATCCCGGCAACCCAGATCGCGCGGTCGATCGAAGCGTGCACTTCGTCCGTCGCGTAGATCCGGAGGGGCTTCTGCCCCGGCAGCCCGGCCCGGTTCCCGTGCCAGTCGAGCGTGCGTTCCCGCATCGTCAGGACGGCAGCGAGCGTGGCTTCCGAGGCGCTCCCGTGAATGACGCCATGGAACGTATCCGGCAGGCCGAGCGCCTGGCGGAGCCAGTCAAGAACCCGCGTTTCGAGCTCGGTTCCCGCCGGCGACGTCTGCCAGATCATGCACTGAACGGCCAGGTTCGCGATCATGTAGTCCGCGATCACGGAGGGCGGCGTCGCGTTGCAGCAGAAATAGGCAAAGAAGCCCGGATGCTGCCAATGCGTGATGCCGGGAATGACAATGCGATCCACGTCGTCGAAGATCGTCTCCATGTCCTCCGCCTCCTCGGGCGGCGCTTCGGGAAGCGCGGCCGCGATCTCGCCGGGCGAGACCTGCGACCGGACCGGGCGCTCGCGGATGGTGCGATGGTAGTCTGCGCCCCACTCGGCGGCACGCCGGCCCCAGCGGGCGAGGTCGTCCCAGTCCGGCTCCCGGCCTGCTGTCATTGCGCGGTGACCGGCGCGGCTTCAAGTGCCGGAGGCTCGGCGCCGGCAAGGCCCGCATCCTGCTCGAACCGGCTGCACGGGGCCCGCGCGCGTCGGCCGTCCGGCCCCTGGGCCGAGAGCGCACGGGGCGTGTCGCAAGGCGTCATGATGTCCGCCGTCCGCCGGAGCTTCCAGGAGGTTCAGGAAGCGTCTTCTTGCGGGAGGCCTGGTGCTGGCAACGCCTTTCAATCGGGAAGCGGGGGTCAGCGTCGGCAACGCGATGTTCCGCAATCGGTGCCTCCACTGCCTTGCCGGGACTTCGGTCGTGACAGGCGGCGCGCCGGACAAGGCCGGCATCTGGAACGGGGCTCTGGAAGACCCGAAGGCCGCGCTGGCGCCCTTGCGGGTCGGGCGCGCCGAGAGCGAGAGCTCCGGAAGCCCCGAGCTGGTCGGGAGAGAAGGGAGGCGGCTTCCTGGCGATCTGGCCACGCTGAAGCGCCTGACGGACGGCGCGGCCTGCGGAAGTGACGACGTCGATCGCTCCGCTCTGCTCCGGCCTTCCCCTCTTCGAGGACGTGCAGCGCGAAACCTTTCGGTGCGTGCGCCCGATTGGAACGGCGCTGGCCGGCTTCGTCACGACGCCTGCCTCCGTGCCTGCCGGCCGCAGCCGAGATCGCCGATGACATGCGCCGCAGCGCGCGGATCGAACGTGCC
This sequence comes from Paracoccaceae bacterium, assembly GCA_965221845.1. GTDB lineage: Bacteria > Pseudomonadota > Alphaproteobacteria > Rhodobacterales > Rhodobacteraceae > JAJEFO01. The sequence goes on along the minus strand of OZ244919.1, from coordinate 1,156,175 downwards.
AAGATCCCGGGTCGTGGCCTCGTGAGGGCCGAAATCCGAGGGCGTCACGCCTTCGGGCAGGGAGGACGTGTCCAGGATGACCTTTCGCTCCCTCGACCTGGCGAAGATCCGTCCGGTCGCGGGAGCGACGAACGCCACCTCCGCCAGCTCGGTGCAGGCGCTGCGGGCGAAGGCCATGGCTTCATGCGAGTCAAGCGTCCTGCTGATGACCTGGTCGGCGGCCCGCGCATTGACGTCGACGTGGCGGAACCGCTCGACGTCGCACAGCCGCTCCAGGTCCAGGACAAAGAAGCTGCCGTTCTGGCCGAAAGCGATCGTCCGGGGGGGATCGCCCTGTGGAACGGAGTTGTCCAGGAACTCGTAGTGGACCCATCGATCCTCCAGCCGGGCCCAGGCGAAGAACAGGCCGGGCATGCCGGAATAGGCCTCGAAGTTGTGAAACAGCAGGTCGTCCACCGCCTTGTAGCGTCCGGTTTGCAGCCCGCGCCGCCATGCCCTGACCACGGTCTCTTCAGGCGGCGTGATCATGAAGAACATGTAGATCCGGGCGCCGAAGCGCGTGAGAAGGCTGCTTTCGGCGGCATCGTTCCTTGCGGCCAGGAAGCTGTCAAACCGGAACCGGTCGACCAGCATGTGCGGCACCGTGCCGTCTGCCGCCTTCTCGGCCATCAGGGCGTCGAGCTTCCGGTCGATGACTTCCAGTTCCTGCCCGGTCAGCATGGCGGCATACCTGTAGTCTTCGCCCAGGCCGTCATAGTCGATCAGGAGCTTTCGCCAGTAGTCCGGGCTTATGACCGCGAAGCTCTTCCAGTCGATCCCGAGCGCTTCCGCGATGCGGCGCTGCTGGCTGCGGATCGAGCTCTTTCCGCTCGCGGATGCGCCCTTTGCGTTGAGAACCACCGGTTCGGGCTGTGGCGGCAGCCGGAAGAAGCCAAGCTTCTTCGCGGCGGCGTCGAACAGGGGCGCCACGCGCCTGGCCAGCAGCGCGTCGACATGGTCGTTCGACACCATGTTGACGGCGACGTCCTCGATGACGCCCCTGGGCAGAACGAGGGATCCCCTGTGTGCCAGGACCGCGCCGACCGTACGGGACATCGCCCTGCAGCAGGATGCATGAAGCGGCCTCGATTCGTCGTTCGCGCCTTCCGCCCATGCCGTGCTGGCGGCCAGAGCGCGTTCGTCACGCGACATGGCGGGCGCCCTGGGAGGCCGGCGCCCGAGCAGGCGCCGCAGGAGGCCCGTCGGCTCGGCGACGGGCCGGCATCCAAAGATCCTGTCCTCCAGCGCCTCGCGGATCACGGCCCTGGCCCGATCGCGCGCGTCATCGAACTCACGCCGCAAGTCCGGGAGACGCGGCGCGATTTCCATGGCGTAGATCTCGGTCGCCATGCTGCGCAGGTTGATGCCGAGATCGGCGTATGACGGGCCGTCCGGAACGTGGGTTTCCGCAGTCACGCGGATCATGACATGGTGCAGCAGGAGGCGCTCGGGCCTGTAGGCAGCCAGTTCCTGCGGTTTCAGGCCGGTCGCTTCCGCGAGGTCGCGGGCCTCTGCCCATGACACCAGGCCGTTTGCGGGGTCGTAGATGGTTGCCCGCGGCATGAGGCGCGGCTTGATCGTCGAAGACAGGCCCGGGTTCCAGGGGCCGTGCTCCGGGCCTGGGGCAGCCGCGCTCATCCGGCCCGGTTCGCCGCGCCCGCCCGCCTGCGCCGGACGCCGAGCCAGACGGGGTAGATCACCAATGCCAGGGCGAGGAGCATGCAGGCGAGCGATATCGGGCGCTCGAAGAACGTCAGGACGTCACCCCGGCTCGAGATCAGCGACTGTCTCAGGGACCGCTCGGCGAGCGGGCCCAGGACGATCGCCAGCACCGCCGGAGCGACCGGGTAGTTGAGCTTGCGCATCAGGTAGCCGCCGAGGCCCAGGAGGAGCATGAGCCAGACATCGAACATCCGGTCGGTGGTCGCGAAGACGCCGACGAAGCAAAGGATGAAGATGATCGGGGTCAGGATCGTGAAGGGCATGGCAAGAACGCGCACGAAGATCGGGATGAGCGCGAGGTTCAGCACGACGGTCACGAAATTCGCGACGTACATCGAGCCGATGAGTCCCCAGACGAAGTCGGGCCTGTCCGCGAAGAGCAGGGGGCCCGGCCGCAGCCCCCAGATGACCATGCCGCCCAGGAGTATCGCCGTGGTCGGCGAGCCGGGAATGCCGAGCGTGATCATCGGAAGCATGGAGCCGGTGGAGGCGGCGTTGTTCGCCGCCTCGGGCGCCGCGACGCCTGAGACGTTCCCCTTGCCGAAGCTGTCCGGATCCCTCGCGAACGTCTTGGCCAGGCCGTACGACATGAGCGAAGCCGGCGTGGCCCCCGCAGCCGGAAGGGTTCCGACGAAGAACCCGACAGCCGAGCCAAGCGAGGTGGTGGGAAGGTATTCCCGGGCCTGGGAGAGGTTTTTCCTGAAACGCCTCCAGGTGCCGCGCACCGCGTGAATCCTGACCTCGCCCCTGGTGTTCTCGAGCGTCCACAGCATCTCGCCGATGCCGTAGATGCCGATCGCGAGCACGAGGAAGCCGATTCCGCGCTGCAGCTCCACGAGGTCGAAGAAGATCAGGCGCGGCTGGCCGGAGATGATGTCGAAGCCGACCGCCGCCATGACGAGTCCGAGGAGGATCGAGAAGATCGTCTTCGGGATGTCGTCGCCCCCGAGCCCGATGAAGGTCGCGAAGGCAAGGACCATGAGGGCGAACTCTTCCTGCGGGCCGAACTTCAGGGCGAACGCCGCCAGCGGCGGCGCGAAGAGGGTGAAGAGGACCACCGAGATCGTGCCGCCGATGAAGGACGCCACGGCGGCGGCCGTGAGCGCCTGGTCCGCCTTGCCCTGCTGCGCCATGGGACGTCCGTCAAAGACCGTGGCCACGGCGGTCGAGGCGCCGGGAATGCCGAGGGTTATGGAACTGACGGCGCCGCCGTACATGGCTCCGTAGTAGAGCGCCGCGAGGAAGATGATGGCCGCCGTGGGCGGTACGAGAAACGTCACGGGCAGGAGGATTGCCACGCCGTTGACGGAACCGAGCCCCGGCATCGCGCCGATGAACAGCCCCGCCAGGCACCCGACGAAGATCATCATGAGATTGAGGGGCTCAAAGGCCTGGACCAGTCCCGCGCCCAGAAGCGTTGCGATGTCCAGCATGTCGTGCTCCCCGCTCCCGGGCCTACATCAGGTACTGCCAGCGGAAGTTGTCGATCCAGAGAAATCCGTCCTCGAACACCTTCGCGCCCTTGGGCAGGTATTTCGTGAGCTGCCACTCGAAAAGAAAGTAGATGAGAAGCACCATGCCGGCGCACATGCTTGCGACAGAGCGCCAGGAATGCCTGCCGACCGCCCGCATGTAGAAGCCGAGGAACAGCGCCGTGGCGATGTAGGTGCCCGCAACGTGCACGAGAAGCAGCATGGCCGCGAGCGCCGCAAAGGAGGTCATGACGAGCCCGAGGCTGCGGCTGTCGATGTAGGGCGCCCCGTTCCGGCTTTCCGGAGTCGCGCCCCGGAACCAGCGGGCAAGCGTCCAGAACGAAGCCAGGGCCATGCCCGAGCTCAGCCAGAAGGGCCAGGCGCCGGCGCCGGGCCCCCTGCCTTCGACCCAGCCGATGTGCAGGCCGTCTGCAACGACGTTCCACATCAGCCCGAGCGACAGCAGGAGCAGCCCGGCGGCCATGAGGAGTTCCGCGGCTCTTGTCGACATCCTGCCCCTCCCTGCAGGGCGGCCGTCCTGGCGCATCCCGCCAGGCTCGTGCGCGGGGCTCCGGGCCGGCAGCCCCGGCCCGGAGCGTTCTTGCCTACTCGCCGGTGATCGCGCCGGCGCCGACCTGGGCGATCAGCTTCCTGTGCGACTCGACCTGGCTGGCGTGAAAGCCGGCCAGGTCGTCGCCCCTGAGCATGCCGTCGCAGGTCAGGCCGTCGGACACGCAGAACTCCTGCCATTCCGGGCTGTCGAACAGCGTCTGGAAGAGGTCCGTGTAGAACGCGACCGCCTCGGGCGACATGCCAGGAGGGCCGTTGACCGAACGCTGCATGTAGTACTCGATGTCAACCCCGAGCTCCCTCGCGGTCGGAACGTCCGGGAAGGCGGCCATCCGCTCGCCCGTGAACTGCACCAGCGGCTTCGAGTCGCCGGCCTCGTAGAAGGCAAGCTGCTCGGAGGGGTTGTTGACCGTCGAATCGACCTGCTTGCCGATCAGGTTCTTGGCCACCGTGCCGCCGCCCGGAAAGGGAATGTAAGTCACCTCGTAGTCGAAGGCCGCCTCCATCATCGCGGTCAGGACGCTGTCCTCCTGGCCGGAGCCCGTGCCGCCGACCTTCCAGTCCAGGCCGGCGCCCTTCACCACGCTGACATAGGAGTCGAGGTCGGTGATGTCGTCGCGGTCGGAATGGACCCAGAGCAGGAAGGTGTCCATCGCCATCAGCCCGATAGGCGTGAACTTCGTCACGTCGACCCCAAGATCCTCCTGGATGATGGGCGTGGTGTAGAAGCTGTTCAGCGTCATCATCACCGTGTGGTCGTCCCCGGCCTTGTCCTGCATGTAGCGCAGGGCCTCGGCGCCGGAGCCGCCGGGCTTGTTGATCGGTATGAACGGGCGCGGGCTGAGCCCCTTCTGCTCGATCAGGCCCTGAAGCAGGCGCGCGATCTGGTCGGCGCCGCCTCCGGTTCCTGCCATGATGATGAACTCCACCGGCTTGCGGGGCTGCCACTGCGCGATCGCCGCCGGTGCCGACACGGCCAGCGCCAGTGCGCCTGCCAAGAGCGTCTTCAAGTAATTCATGGTATTCCTCCCATGGTTCTGCGATGACTTTGACTCCCCCGGCGCGCCGGATGCCGGTCTGTGCCGGCTGTCCCTGCGCTGCGGGAGCGGTGATCTCGATCGACTTCCTGCGACATCTGCCTCAATGAACCAGTGCTGTCGGCAAGTCCGCCTAGGAGACGGCTGCCTGGCTGTTTCCGCCAAAGACCGGCCCGCGCTCATGGCCGTGGTGACGGGCGCCCATGATCAGCGTGCCGGCGCCGGCCGGTCCGGATTCCGCGACCGGCTGGCCGGCGGCGGATCCGATCGTGACGGACTCCGTGCCCGCCCGCGGCTCCCCGTCCTGCAGCCCGAATCCCGCGATGAGATCCCCGAACCCGGTCGCGGGCCGTGCCCGCGCGATGCCCGCGTCTTTCCCTGCCTGCTTTCCCGGCACGCCGGGGATGGCGACGTCGTGCGGCATCGTGCCGTCCGGCGCGGGATGGCAGCGCTCGATCCCGACATGCGCGCCGAAGCGCCCGGCAGGCGCGGCGTCGCGGGCGATGACGTTCCTTCCGGTCCCGCCGCCGCGAACCGGCGGCATGACGGCATTCAATGCGCGTTCCGGCACCGGTTTCCGGCCTCTGGTCCCTGTCGTTTCCAGCCCCTCCTGTTCCACGGCTACTCTCCCAGAACGTCGCCCTTGGAGATGCCGGCCTCGGCGGCCCACCCGGCGGCCGGAATCTTGCCGGCCCCCTGCGGCCGGACACGCTTGACCAGGACGCGTCCGCCAACGCACTGCACCGCGACGCCCTCGTCGCTGACGTCCGTCACTCGCGACGAGATCCCGTCGCCGGGGATGCGGGCGCAGTCGAAGATTCCGAGCTCCCGCCCGTCATGGGTCGTCCAGGCGCCCGGCGACGGGTTGGTGCCGCGGATCAGGTTGTGGACCTGTCCGACAGGCTTGTTCCAGTCGATGCGGCTGTGCCTCTTCGTGCAGCGCCGTTCGTATGTCGCCTTCGATTCCTCCGGCACGATGCGGGGCGGGCTGCCGGCACGGAAGAGGTCGCAGACCTCGATGACGCTCTCGACCGCGGACGGGTAGATCTTCCTGAAGTAAAGGTCGATGACGGTGTCTTCGGGCCCGATCTCGCATTCCCGCTGCAGGAGGCTGTCGCCTTCGTCGAGGCCGTCCGACGGGTAGAACCAGCTGTACCCCGACTTCGTCGCCCCCATGATGATCGGCCAGTTCACCGCCGACGGCCCGCGATGCAGCGGCAGAAGTGAAGGATGGAAGCAGATGGAGCCGAGCCTCGGCGTGTCGCGCGCCGCTTCCGGCACGAACATGTTGACGAAGGCCATGATCATGAGGTCGGGGTCGAACCCTGCTAGCCGCTCCAGCGCCGCCGCGTCGCCGAAGTCGCGCGGCTGCATCACCGGGAGCGACCTTTCGCAGGCGAACTCCTTGACCGGGTCGACCGGCCTGCCTTCACGGTCAGGCTCGCAGCAGACAGCGACGACCTCGTCACGGCCCTCGCGGAGAATGCGGGCGATGCAGTCCTTTCCGAACGCCTGCTGGCCCATGACAATGACTCTCATGCCGCTCTCCGTGCGCTGCCGGCGCTCAGCCGGCCGCCTTCCCGTTCGCGTCCCCCACGGCGCCGCTTGCAAGCACGCGCATCAGGTCGTCGCCTTCGTAGCCGAGGTCTCGGGTCAGGATCTCTTCCGTGTGCTCTCCGAGCAGCGGCGAGCGGGTCACTTCCGCCGGACTGTCTGACAGCTTGATCGGGCAGCCGACCGAGACATACGTCCCCCGTTCCGGATGCTCGACATCGACGATGGTGCCGGTCGCGCGAAGGCCCTCGTCCTCCATCAGCTCCTTCATCGACAGGATGGGCCCGACGGGGATGTTCAGCGGGTTGCAGATCTCCATCACCTCGAACTTTGTCCTGTCCATGGTCCACCGCTCGATCCGCGCGAAGATCTCGTTGAGCTTGTCGAGTCTTTCCTGCGGGGTTGCGTAGCCCTCCCGCGTCTTCCATTCAGGCTCGCCGATGACGTCGCAGACCTGCTCCCAGGCCGCGGCCTGGGTGATGAAGTAGGTGTATGCATTGGGGTCGGTCTCCCAGCCCTTGCACTTCAGGATGCGCCCCGGCTGGCCCCCGCCGGAATCGTTCCCGGCGCGCGGGGTGGCTTCGCCGAACGGGATGCCTTCTCCGTGCTGGCTGTATTCCTTGAGCGGCCCTCGGGCCAGCCTCTGCTGGTCACGCAGCTTGACCCGCGTGAGATTCAGGACTCCGTCCTGCATGGCGGCGGAGACCTTCTGGCCACGCCCGGTCCTTTCACGCTGGTAGAGAGCGGTCACGATGCCGAGGCAGAGATGCAGGCCCGTGCCGCTGTCGCCCACCTGGGCGCCGGTGACGACGGGCGGGCCGTCGAGGAAGCCGGTGGTCGACGCGGATCCGCCGGCGCACTGGGCCACGTTCTCGTAGACCTTGCAGTCCTCGTACTTGCCCGGCCCGAAACCCTTGATCGAGGCGAGGATGATGCGCGGGTTGATGGCCCGGACCCGCTCCCAGGAAAAGCCCATGCGGTCAAGCGCCCCGGGCGCGAAGTTCTCGACCAGCACGTCGCATGTCTCGATGAGGCGGGTGAGGATCTCCTTGCCGGTCTCGTTCTTCGAATTGAGCTCGATCGAGCGCTTGTTGTGGTTGAGCATCGTGAAATACAGGCTGTCGGCGCCGGGGACGTCCACCAGCTGCCGTCGGGTCGCGTCGCCGACGCCCGGGCGCTCAACCTTGATGACGTCCGCCCCGAACCATGCAAGAAGCTGGGTGCAGGTCGGGCCGGACTGGACATGGGTGAAGTCCAGGACCTTGATTCCTTCGAGTGCCTTCATCGCTTCGTCTCTCTTCGTGTCCCGGCCTCCGTTCCGGGTCGCCTGCGTTCGGCGGCTCCTTGCCCGGAGCCGCCGGGTGGGGGTGGGGGTGTCACTTCCTGTCCACGGCGCTTTGCGGGTTGAGCTTGCCTATGCGGCCGGACTCGGTGCCGGCCTCGGGATCGATGATCGCGTTGACGAGGGTTGGCTTGCCGCCGGCAATCGCGTCGCGCACGGCGCGCTCCAGGTCATCGGGACTGTGCGCGGTGATTCCTTCGCCCCCGAATGCCTGCATCATGAGGTCGTACCTTGACTCCTGCACGAACACCGTGGTGCCCGGGTCGCGGCCGGTGGGATCGGCATCGGTGCCCCGGTAGATCCCCGAATTGTTGAATACCACGATGCACACGGGCAGCCCGTAGCGGCAGACGGTCTCCACTTCCATGCCGCTGAACCCGAATGCAGAGTCGCCCTCGATCGCCACGACCGGGTGCCCGGTCTCGACCGCGGCGGCGATCGCCGTGCCCATGCCGATGCCCATCACGCCCCACGTGCCCACGTCAAGCCTCTTGCGCGGCCTGGCCATGTCGATGATCGACCGCGCGAAGTCGAGCGTGTTCGCGCCCTCGTTGACAAGGATCGCGTCCGGGTGATCGGCGAACACCCTCTTCAGCCGGCCAAGCGCGCCGTGGAAGTCCATCGGCACGCTGTTGTTGACGAGCCTGGGGGCCATCCGCGCGACATTGGCGGCGCGCTTGGCGTAGACCGTCTCGGTCCAGTCCGCGGGCGGGGCCGTCCACCGGTCCATCTTCGCCAGCATCGCGGAAAGCACGCTTTCGATGTCGCCGACCAGCGGCGCGTCGATCGGCTGGTTGGAATCCATCTCCCTTGGGTCGATGTCGACATGGATGAACCTCTTGGTGTAGCGCTCGCCCCACTGCCGTCCCTGTCCATGGCCCAGCAGCCAGTTGAGCCGCGCGCCGACAAGCATGACGCAGTCGCTTTCCTTAAGGACGAGGCTTCGCGCGGCGCCGGCATATTGCGGATGGTCGTCCGGCAGGAGGCCCTTCGCCATGGACATCGCGATGTAGGGAGCGCCGGTCCTCTCGACGAACCGCCGCACGATCGCGTCGCACTGGGCGTAGGCCGCGCCCTTGCCCAGGACGACCAGCGGCCTTCTTGCATCCCTGATGGCGTCAAGCGCGCGGTCGACGGCGTCCGGCGCGGGGATCTGCGCCGGGCTCGGGTCGACGACCTTGATCAGGCTCCTTGCTCCCTGCTGCGCATCCATGACCTGCCCGAGCAGGCTGGCGGGGATGTCGAGATAGACGCCTCCCGGCCGTCCCGAGACGGCGGCGCGAATCGCGCGCGCGATTCCGACGCCGATGTCCTCCGCGCGGAGAATGCGGTAGGCGGCCTTGCAAAGAGGCCTTGCGACGGCGAGCTGGTCCAGCTCCTCGTAGTCGCCTCGCTGCAGGTCCACGATCTCGCGCTCGGAGCTTCCCGAGACCAGGATCATCGGCCAGCAGTTCGTGGTCGCATGGGCAAGACTGACCAGGCCGTTCAGGAACCCCGGCGCCGACACGGTGAGGCACACGCCCGGCTTTCGTGTCAGGTACCCCGCGATCGCCGCCGCGTTGCCGGCATTCGATTCATGGCGGAACGAAATGACCCGCATGCCTGCGGCCTGCATCATCCGGCCGAGATCCGTCACCGGTATGCCGGGGACATGGTAGACGTTGCTGATCCCGTTGAGCCTGAGCGCGTCAATGATTAGGTGGAAGCCGTCCGTGATCTCCCGCGCGGCCTCCGTCTTCGGGTCCGGTCCGCCCATGCCCGTCATGCTCCGGGCCGGCTGCCCGGCCCGGCGGCGGGCTCCAGGCGCGCCCACGTGCGGGCGACATGGTCGTGAAGGCGCATCGTGTGTTCGCGCACGAGCCGTTCCGCGAGATCGGGGTCACGCGCCTCGATCGCCTCGATGATGGACATGTGGTCAACCACCGACCGGCTTGCGCGGTCGCCTTCGCCAAGGGCGCGCCGCCGGATCGCGTGCATGTGGACGAAGAGGCCTTCGGCCATGTCGGCAAGCAGCTTGCAGCCAGACATTCCCAGGATCATCTGGTGGAACCGGATGTTTGCGTCCGAATACTCGCCGAGGTCGGCGCGTGCCGAGCTCTCGGAATGGCGCATTGCGTGCTTGCGGAGCCGCCTTGCCTCCGCTTCGCCTGCGCAGGACGCCGCCAGCCTTGCGGCCATGGACTCGAGCGCCGCCCATGCAACGATCATCTCGAGGATCTCGGTCAGCGACTTGCGCACGACGAAGACGCCCTTTCGCGGCGCGATGCTGACGAGCCCGTCCTTTTCGAGACGGGCCAGGGCCTCGCGAAGCGGGGTGCGGGAGATGCCGAGCTGCTCCGCGATGGAACGCTCGTCCAGGCGAAGGTCGGCGCCATCGACATAGATGTCCATTTTCGTGATCGCGCCCCGAAGCTCTTCGTAGATGTGATCCTTCAGGGTGAAGTTCGTCGCGATCGGCTTCAGGGGCAATCTGCCGGCCATCATGGCCCGTACCTCGAGGATGCGTCCTTGTCCTATGGTATACCATACGCCAGATCCCGCCCGCCTGCAACCCGTATTTGCAGAGGTTCCCGGCAGCCCGGCCGTCGCCTGCCATCGGCCGTCCATGCCGCTCCCGGGCGGTGCCGTTTCAGGCCATGCGGCCCTCTGGTCCGGCGGCCGGCCGGGAAGTGCCGCGTTCCGGGGCCGCTCGACCCCTGGCCGAGCTATCGGACTGGGCGGGCGTGCCGTGCGGCATGGCGCGTCATGAGAGCGTGACTTCGGCAAGCGTCCCGTCGCCGGCGACGGGACGGGCCGCGGGCCGGACGGCGCGGGCTGCAGCCCGCGCGCGGCCAGAGATTGCCGCCTCTCTCGATTCAGGCTAGACGCACGGCATCCGGCTGCATGGAATCGTTGAGTCGGCAGCTCCTGCCCGGGAGAGTGGCTTGTGGGGCGAAAGCCGAAAAGACGCGTTCCGGTCGGCGCTGGAAAGGAGACCATGAACCCCTTGATCGGAAAGCCTGTGCTGGCGCTTGCCTTCGCAGCGCTTCCCTTCGGGGCCGTCGCCCAGACCCCGGCGGCCGGGCAGGACGTCCCGAACGCAGGCCTGCCTCTCGGGGTGCCGAAGCAAGAGGCCGACATCCAGGTCAAGGACAGCTTCGGCGATTGGCAGCTTTTCTGCGTCAGGGTCGCGGACAGGCTGGATCCCTGCGAACTTTACCAGCTCCTCCGCGATCAAGACGGAAACCCGGTGGCGGAGGTCACCGTTTTCGCCGATTCCGGCGACCCGCAGGTCGTGGCCTGGGCCATGATCGTGACGCCGCTCGAGACCTTGCTGACGGAAAACCTGCGTATCGCGGTGGATGGCGGCGAGGCCCGCACCCATCGGTTTCTCTTCTGCCGCGCGACAGGATGCTTCTCGCAGCTTGGGCTGACCGATGACGAGATCGGCCAGTTCCGGCAAGGTGCGGTTGCGAAGGTGACGATCGTTCCCGCAGCGGCGCCCGGCAGGGACGTCGAGCTTGACATGTCGCTGCGCGGGTTCACGGCCGGCTGGAACGCGCTGCTGGAGCACGACGAGGCGGCAGAGTGAGCTGCCTCATGCCCTGGCCAAGCCGGTTTCCTGACCCGGCCTCCCGTCACTGAGATGCAAGCGCCTGGCCGGTTCCGCTCTCGCGCGCAAGCCGGCCGGGCGGCCTTGTCTTTCGACGCCATGACGGGCAGAGCGCCGAGGCATGGAGCCTTGGGTCCTCTTCTCGGTGCTGGCGGCAGCGGTGCAGACCATCCGCTTTGCGGTGCAGAAGGTTCTTGTGGGCGCGGCGCTCAGCCCCGCAGCGGCGACGTGGGCGCGGGTTCTCTGGTCTTGGCCCCTCGCCGCTGCGCTGGCGTTTGCGTATGGCCGTGCAACGGGAGCCGACTTTCCCGGGCTCACGCCCGCGTTCCTCGTCCAGGCGATCCTGGGAGGCACGTTTCAGGTACTGGCAACCATCTGCACGGTCAGCCTGTTCTCGATGCGGGCGTTCGCTGTCGGCATCACTTTCAAGAAGACCGAGGTCATGCTGACTGCCCTCGCCGGCTTTGTCATCCTGGGCGACGCGATTTCGGGTCCGGGGGCCGCCGCGATCGCCTTCGGGTTTGTCGGCGTGCTGCTCCTTTCAGACCCGCCCGACGGCGGAAGCGTCTTCAACAGGGCGGCGGTGCTAGGGATCCTGTCCGGCATCCTGTTCGCGCTTTCGGCCGTCACCTATCGGGGTGCCACGCTGTCGCTTCCGTCCGAAGACCCGGTCCTGAAAGGCGGCGTGACCCTGGCCGTTGTCGTGCTCTGGCAGATGTCGGCGCTCGGCGCCTGGCTTTGGCTGAAGGAACCGGGCCAGATCACCGCCACCCTTGCCGCGTGGCGCCGGACATCGATCGTCAGCTTCTTCTCCCTGGTCGGAAGCTGGAGCTGGTTTGCTGCCTTTTCGCTCATGAACGCCGCCTACGTTTTCGCAGTCGGGCAGGTCGAGCTGATCTTCTCGGCCCTGATAGGCGCGTTCTGGTTCCGCGAAACGCTCAAGCCGCGCGAGTTGCTTGGAATCAGCGTCCTGGCGGCCTCGATCCTCGTGATCGTGCTCCTTGCCTGAAGCCAGGTCATCCGGCGTCCTGCGGCCTTCTGAAGCATTTCCAGCGCTACCTCGACGGGTCCGTGTTCCGCTGGAACCGCCGGCGCCACCGACGGGCCTCCTTCGACAGCCTGCTCGCCATCGGGCCGGGACTTCCGCCCGCCACCTGCCGCGACTTCGCCGAGAGACGCGCCTGAGGCGCCGGAAACCCCGACCGGACTCCGCCGGCGGGCCGGCGCGCGCGCCCGCACCCCACCCGAATCCCCGCATTCCGGCACCGTCCGGGCCGCCGCGCGGCGGCGAAGGCGTGGATTCCGCCGGGGATCCGGGGATCCCGCGACCGGCCGCCGGCACAACATCTTGCGGCGCCGTAGTCAAAGGGATAAGCCTTTTCCGCCTAAAGACGGCCGGATCCCGGCTGTCTGGGCGTTCTTTTGTGACCGGCGTCCGGATCGCTCTCACGTTTCCTCCGTGCAAGGCCCCGTGGCATCCGGGCATGCCGAGGCGGGCGGGCCGCCTTGCGCGAACCGCCGGCGTCGGGAAGATGACGTCCATGCGCGGCAGGCAGACGCCGGCCGGGATGGCCGCTGCCCCCCGGAGCGCGCCGGCGCCGCGGCAGGCCTCCGGGGATGCGAAGGCCGAAAGTCCAGGCGCGACGGTCTTTGATCGACGCTCGTGCGGGGTTGAAACCCGCCCGGGCCCGTGTATAAGCACGCCCTTCGCCGCAGGTCATGCCATCGGCGCAGCCTCTCGTGGACGGGCGCGGCGACAATGCCCCTCCTTTGAAGCGCGCCTGAACGAACGGAGACGACATGCCGCTTTATGAGCATGTGATCATTGCGCGCCAGGATCTTTCCAACGCGCAGGCGGAAGGGCTGGTCGAGCATTTCGGAACGGTGCTCGCGGACAACGGCGGCAAGGTCGTCGGCAGCGAGTACTGGGGCGTCAAGACAATGGCCTACCGGATCAACAAGAACCGAAAGGGCCACTACGCATTCGTCAAGACGGACGCGCCGGCGCAGGCCGTGCAGGAGATGGAGCGCCTGATGCGCCTTCATGACGACGTCGTGCGTGTCCTGACCGTCAGGGTCGACGAGCACGAGGAGGGCCCGTCGGTCCAGAAGCGCAGGGCGGAAGAGCGCGAATCCCGCCGCGAACGCCGCTAGGAGGAGGAAGTCCCATGGCAAAGAAGACGTTTTTCCGCCGCCGCAAGGTCTGCCCCTTCTCCGGCGAGAACGCGCCGAGAATCGACTACAAGGACACGAAGCTCCTGCAGCGCTACATGTCCGAGCGCGGCAAGATCGTGCCGTCGCGCATCACCGCCGTGTCGTCGCGCAAGCAGCGCGAACTGGCGCGCGCGATAAAGCGCGCACGGTTCCTTGCGCTTCTTCCCTATGCAGTGAAGTGAGGGCGGATGCCGATGCAAGTCATCCTTCTTGAACGCGTCGCGAAGCTTGGCCAGATGGGCGACGTGGTCTCCGTCAGGGACGGTTATGCGCGCAACTTCCTGTTGCCGCAGAAAAAGGCGCTCTGGGCGTCCGAGGCCAACATCAAGCGCTTCGAGCAGCAGAAAGTGCAGCTCGAGGCCCGGAACGTAGAGACCCGAGGCGAGGCGGACGTGCTTGCGGCCAGGCTCGACGGCAAGCAGTTCGTCGTGATTCGGCAAGCCTCCGACGGCGGCTCCCTCTACGGATCGGTCACGCCCCGTGACGCGGTCGCGGTCGCGACCGAGGCGGGCTTCACGCTCGACAGGCGCCAGGTGGCGATAGAGGCGCCGATCAAGGAGCTCGGCCTGCACGGGGTGGCCGTCAGGCTTCATCCGGAAGTCGAGATCCAGATCCAGTTGAACGTGGCCCGTTCGGAGGATGAGGCCGCACTTCAGGCCAAGGGCGTCAACATCGCCGAGCAGGCGGCCGAGGACGAGGCCAGGGCCGATCTCGAGATCGCTGAGATGTTCGACGAAATCGGCGCCGCGGAACTCGGCGAACTGCAGAACATGGGCGATTCGGAAGGCGGGGGCGAACGGGATGCGGCCGCCGATGAAGGGGCCGTGACGGGGCCCGGCGCAGCCGGCACCGCTGCGACAAGCGAGCGGGATGTCGTCCCGGAAACGGGTGCGGACGAGGCAGGACCGCCGGCGGCTGAAGGCCTGCGCAGGGGCGAATGACGCGCAATGGCATTTCCTTAAGGATTCTGCGTCATTTCCTTAAGGACTCGCGCCTGTCCGTTGCGGGCGGTTCCCGCCGTTTCGGGATCTTCCGGCTTCAGGCCGCGGCCTTTCTCCGCCGGCTCCACTTGCTGACCGGCTTCATCGATTTCCGGGGATGCGACCGTCCCGGCCGGAGCCGGGCGCGCACCCTGAGGATGCCCTCGGCCATCCGGGTCACGGCCCGGGCGACGGCGTCGGCCTGCGCGAGCAGCGTCTCCTCGAGGTTGGCGGCCACGACCGCGACCGCGTTGGAGAAGTTCACGGTCTGTCGTTCCCTTCCCTCCGCGCGCATGTCCGCGCGCATGTCGTCGCCATGTCCGGACAGGAGCCGCGTCATGGCGATCAGGTTGAAGCGGGCGCAGGGTTCCTGGCGCACGCCGCGCTCGGTCCGGCCGTGGAACTCGTCGGCCGCGACGGCTTGCCTCGAGACCTTGTACAGCTCCTCGATGCCCCGGCGCCCGTGGCAGAGCGCGCCGAGGTCGGCGGCGGAGACGTCCGCGTCCAGCAGGGTCGTGGCGAGATTGAAGTCGTCGCCGTCGGTCCTGCAGCGGACCAGCCGGACGTCGACCGGATCGAACCGCTCGCCGGGCCGGCGCCTGGCAAGCTCGCGCCGCGCGTCCGGTCCCGGGGACGCCGCGACGACGGTCTCGGTTCCGTCGCCCGCCATGAAGTCCCTGAAGTCGGCTGCGCTGCCGGCCTGAAGCCGGAACACCGGGCGGGCGCCCGTGCGGATGACGGCGTGGAGCGTCTCGAACGAGAAGCATCCCCGGCCGAACACGGCGACGTCCCCGGCCTCCAGGGCGTGGAGGTGGCCCGGCGCGGCGGTCCGCTCGCAGGCGCGGGCGCAGAGCGAGAAGTCGACCGGGACCCTGGTGTCGAGCCGGCACAGGCAGGACACCAGGCCCTGCGGATGGTGCGCGCCGGCGTTCGGCAGCGGGTGGCCGGCGTCGACGGTCCGCAGCCACGCCGCGCCCGGCGGGTCGTTCCGGTCGGGACGCGGCGGACGCGGGGCGCGCGCCGGGGACGCACGCCCCCGGAGGACGTCGCGGAAGCGCGGTCGAGGGGCAGGACGAGGATCTCCTTCGCCGGCTTCGCCCGCCGGCCCGACCTGCGCCCGGCGGTCGTGCCGATGCGCTCCCAGCCGGCGGCGCGGCAGCACGCGCCGTCGAAGCGGGTCGGGTCGACGAAGGTCTCCAGCAGGACGGGCCGGCAGCCGTGGCGGCGCTCCCACTCCCCCGGAAGGCGGGCCGCCGCCATGCCGAGGGTCCGGGAGGCCAGGTTCGGGACCTTCACCCACGGGAACACGATGAAGCGGGAGTTGCCGAGCGCGAGGTGCAGCCGGCGCCCGCGGTCCCGTTCGCTCCATCCGATCCATCCGTCGCGGGCCGGCAGCGTCCGGGACGCCGCCTCGAACAGCAGGCAGCCGAGGCGCCGGTCGTCCCGGTCAAGGACGAACCAGCGCAGGTGCGGACCGAACGGCCGCGGGCAGCCAAGGCAGTGGTGGCGGTCGACCGGCCCGTTCCATTCCGCCCTCTCCCCGGCGCCGTCCGCGGCGCGCAGCGACAGGGGCTCGAGGGCGGACAGGTCGCAGGCGGTCTCCGGCCGTGGGTCCGAGGCCGCCGTGTGCCTGATCGGCGCCGGCGCCCCGCCGCGCCGGAAGCGTCAGGATCCCGAGCCCCTCCAGGCGCTCCAGCATGCGCAGGCAGGCCGACACGCGGTGGCCGCCCTTCGGCGCGCGCCGGTCCAGGTGCTCGCAGACCGTCCGCGCCATCTCGGTGCGGCTGTTGCCGGGCAGCAGCGCCGCCGTCTTCTGGATGCCGGCGATCTGGCGCCGGGTCAGGCGGCGGCCGAAGAAGGTGGTGGACTCGAGGTTCGTGATGCGCGGATCCATCGCGCGCCCTCCGGAGGACGGAGTGTCCCGCAGCGTACGTCGCATGGACCGGGGCCGGTGTTACCCCCCCCCCCCCCCCCCTCGCCAAAAAATGCGCGCGAGCCCGCCATGCCATCAGGACAGGGCCGCGCGGGCCCAAAAGAAAGTCGGGCGAAACCCTGCGGTCAAAGGAAATGCCATTGGAATGACGCGGCCCGCCGCCCGGACGGGCCGCCCCTTGCCCGCGTGGTGCGATTTCGGGCATCGGAGGCCGTTTGCCTGGCGCAGGATCTGGGAATAGTCTTCCGCAATGTGCGGACGCTTCGTTCTGACCCTGCCCCATGAGGCCATGGCCGAACTCTTTGATGCCGTTCCGGCGAATGATCTCCCGGACACCCCGAACTACAACATCTGCCCGTCCGACAGCGTAAGCGCGGTGACGTCGGAAGACGGGACCAGGCGTCTGAGGTCGATGCGATGGGGCTTCCTCCCTCGCTGGTACAGGACGCCGGCCGACGGGCCGCTGCTCATCAACGCCCGGGCGGAAACAATCGCGCGGAAACCCACCTTCAGGGAAGCGTGCTTCAGTCGCCGCTGCCTTGTTCCGGCGTCCGGATTCTATGAATGGACACGCGGCGCCGACGGCAGCCGCCTGCCGTGGCACGTCCACCCGAGGCAGAAGGGCGCAATGGCCCTCGCGGGCGTCTGGCAGGTCTGGGAGCGGGGAGCCTCATCCATCGTCACTTGCGCGATCGTCACGACAACCGCCAGCACGACCCTGTCCGCGATCCACCATCGCATGCCTGTCATCCTGGATGCGCGGGACTGGCCGCTCTGGCTCGGAGAGGCGGGCAGGGGTGCTGCGGAAGCGATGCGCCCTGCACCCGACGACAGCCTCCGGTTCCACCGGGTGAATGCCGAGGTGAACTCAAGCCGCGCAAGCGGACCTGATCTCGTCCGGCCCGCCCGGAGCGCCTGCGATCCCGCGCCGGATCCGGCGCTCAGGCCCTGCGCAGCCGGATGACGACGTCCACTTTCGAGATCTCGGCGCCACGAGGCGCTCCGGGCAGGCGGTGAATCTCCCATTCGTCCGCGGGAGCGTCAGAGAGGCGCCCCTCGTCTTCCCAGTAGAAATGCGGATGGTCGTCCGTGCGCGTGTCAAAATAGCTCTTCGTGCCGTCGACGGTGATTTCCTGCAGCAACCCGGCGTCGCGGAACGCCCGGAGCGTGTTGTAGACCGTAGCCAGCGACACCATCTCCCCGGCGCTTCGCGCCGCCGAATGAAGGCTCTCCGCCGTGACGTGCCGATGCTGGCCGTCGCCGACAAGAAGCCGGGCCAGGGCCGTTCGCTGCCGAGTCGGCCTGAGTCCCGCCTTGCCGAGCCATTCTGAAATGACGTCCTGGAACTTCATGCCCACCGGTCCTGGTTCGCGTGCGCGCCCGAACCTAGTGGAAAGTCCCGCTCCGGTTCAATCAAATTCAGGTGCGGCGGCGGCATTGCCCGCCGCCGACACCCCTTGCACCGCAATCCTCGCCCCTGTTATCTGGCCAGGCAAGTGACCGGCGTCATTGTCTGGGGGGCAGCGCCAAGTGGCGGAGCATCCGACATCATTCGACAGGGAGGGCCTTCTGGCCTGCGCGCGGGGCGACCTCTTCGGCCCGGGCAACGCGCAGCTGCCGGCCCCCCCGATGCTCATGATGGACAGAATCAGCGAAATCAGCGGCGACGGCGGACTGCATGGCATGGGCCACGTCGTCGCCGAATTCGACATCAGCCCCGATCTCTGGTTCTTCGAATGCCACTTCCCCGGCAACCCGATCATGCCCGGATGCCTCGGCCTCGACGGCCTCTGGCAGCTGACGGGCTTCAATCTCGGATGGCGCGGATGGAAGGGCCGCGGATATGCGCTGGGCGTCGGCTCGGTCAAGCTGACCGGCATGGTGCGGCCCGACCGCAAGCTGCTGAGATACTTCGTCGACTTCACCAAGGCGGTGCAGACGCGCCGCCTGACGATGGGCGTTGCCGATGGCCGGGTGGAAGCGGACGGCGAAACTATATATGAAACGAAAGACATGAAGATTGCCCTTTCCGAAAGCTGACCAAGGGAGAAGCGCGAATGCGTCGAGTCGTCATAACCGGCCTCGGCATCGTCTGCCCGATCGGCAACGACTGCGCCGAGGTTGCCGCCAGCCTCCGGTCCGGCCGCTCCGGAATCACCTTCCAGCCGGACTATGCTGAGCTCGGGTTCCGGAGCCAGGTTGCCGGCACGCCGGACATCGTGCTGGAAGACGCGATCGACAAGCGCCAGCTGCGGTTCATGGGGCCGAACGCCGCCTACGCCTATCTTGCCATGGAGCAGGCGATCGCGGACAGCGGGCTTGAAGGCGGCGACGTCTCGAACGAGCGCACGGGGCTGGTGGCCGGCTCTGGAGGACCCTCGACGTCCAACCTGTTCGCCGCTCACCGGACCGTCGTCGAGAAGGGCGCGCCAAAGCGGATGGGCCCCTTCATGGTGACCCGTTGCATGTCGTCGACCGTGTCGGCGTGCCTCGCGACGCCGTTCAGGATCAAGGGGGTGAACTACTCGATCACCTCCGCGTGCTCGACCACGCTCCACTGCATCGGCAACGGCACCGAGCAGATCCAGCTTGGCAAGCAGGACATCGTTTTTGCGGGAGGGGGCGAGGAGATCGACTGGACCCTTTCATGCCTGTTCGACGCCATGGGCGCGATGAGCTCGAAATACAACGACGCGCCGGCCGAGGCCGCCCGCGCCTTCGACGAATCCCGTGACGGCTTCGTCATCGGCGGCGGCGGCGGGATGATCGTGCTTGAGGAGCTTGAGCACGCGAAGGCGCGGGGCGCGAGGATATATGCGGAGGTGACAGGCTACGGCGCAACGTCCGACGGCTTCGACATGGTCGCCCCCAGCGGCGAGGGCGGCGAGCGGTCGATGCGGATCGCGACCTCGGGGCTGGGCGGCCGCGGGATCGACTACATAAACGCCCACGGAACGTCGACGCCCGTCGGCGACGTGATCGAGGTCGAGGCGATCCGGCGCGTGTTCGGAGATGACCACGCCCCGATCTCGTCGACCAAGTCGATGACCGGCCACTCGCTTGGCGCGGCCGGCGTGCACGAAGCGATCTACTCCATCTTGATGATGGAAGGCGGCTTCATCGCGCCGTCAATCAACGTCAGGACGCTTGATCCCGCGCTCCGGCCGGAAGAGATCGTCACGGAGACGACGGAAGCCGAGCTGGACACGGTCCTCTCGAACAGCTTCGGCTTCGGCGGCACCAACGCCACCGTGGCGCTCAGCAAGTTTCACGGATAGCGCCGTGCCGGGGCTGATGCAGGGAAAGCGCGGGCTGGTCATGGGCGTGGCAAACGACCGGTCGATCGCCTGGGGCATCGCGCGTGCGCTGGCCGACGAAGGCGCGGAGCTGGCGTTCTCCCATCAGGGCGAAGCCTTCGGCAGGCGGGTCGCGGCCCTTGCCGCAGGCATTGGATCGGACATCCTGATCGACGTCGATGTCAAGGACGCGTCCTCGGTCGAGGCGTGCTTCCGGACGCTGCGAAGCCGCTGGGGGCGGCTTGATTTCCTGATCCATGCCGTTGCCTATTCCGACAAGGCCGAGCTCAGCGGGCGGTTCGTCGACACGAGCCGCGACAACTTCCTGAACTCGCTGGACATCTCCTGCTACTCCTTTGTCGAGGTCGCCAGGCACGCCGAGGCCATGATGGCGGACGGGGGCACGCTCGTCACGCTGACGTACATGGGCTCGAACCGTGTCCAGCCGAACTACAACGTGATGGGGATCGCTAAAGCGGCCCTTGAATCGGCGGTCCGCTACCTCGCGAACGATCTCGGACCCAAGGGCATACGCGTCAACGCCATCAGTCCGGGCCCGATGAGGACGCTTGCCGGCGCAGCGATCGGCGGGGCGCGGGGAACCTTCAAGGCCATTGAGGCCAATGCACCCCTTCGGGCAAACGCAACGCTGGAAGCGGTGGGCGGCACGGCAGTCTACCTCTGTTCGGACCATGGGGCATTCACGACGGGCGAGATAATACGCGTCGACGGAGGCTATCACGTTCTTGGAATATTCCAGTCAGAGAGCGCTCGGGGGCCGCAAGCCCGGAAGACGCCCGGCCGGACCGGGCCGCCGAAGCGCCCGGTCACGGGCCCTGCGCCCTGAATCCCGGAACCGGCCGGGCGTTCGCAGGCGGCAAGCCGCTTCGGGCCGCGCGGCGGCATCGGCGCGGCCCGGGGTCGCATGCCACGCCCGCCAGGCGGGCGGCGCTGCGGCATGCGCGCGCCACCCTCGCGGTCGCGGCGCCTCCTCCTGTCCGGCGCTGAGATCACGGAACATGGGGTGACGCCCGCCCGGGGCCGGGCTAGAGAGCGCCTCGAGCCGAAGGAGCACCCCCGATGGACCGCATCCTCATCACCAGCGCCATTCCCTACATCAACGGGATCAAGCATCTCGGCAATCTCGTCGGCTCGCAGCTTCCCGCGGACCTGTACGCCCGCTACATGCGCGCCCGGGGGCACGAGGTCCTCTTCCTGTGCGCCACGGACGAGCACGGCACTCCCGCGGAGCTCGCGGCGGAGAAGGCGGGCAAGCCCGTCGCCGAATACTGCGCGGAAATGTGGGCCGTCCAGAAGAGGCTTGCGGACGGGTTCGGCCTCTCCTTCGACAAGTACGGCAGGTCGTCTAGCGCGCAGAACCACAGGCTGACCCAGCATTTCGCGGGAAAGCTGGCCGAGGCCGGCCTGATAGAGGAAGTCACCGAATGCCAGCTCTATTCCAGGACGGACGGACGGTTCCTGCCAGACCGGTACGTCGAAGGCACCTGCCCCGAATGCGGATATGAACGCGCGCGGGGGGACCAGTGCGAAAACTGCACGAAGCAGCTCGACCCGACCGACCTGATCGGGCCGCGTTCCGCGATCTCCGGCTCGACCGACCTCGAGATGCGGGAGACCAGGCACCTCTATCTCAAGCAGCGCAGCCTGCGGCAGCAGCTTTCCGACTGGATCGACAGCAAGACCGACTGGCCGGTCCTGACGACCTCGATCGCGCGCAAGTGGCTGGATGACGGCGACGGCCTGCAGGACCGGGGAATCACCCGCGACCTCGACTGGGGCGTTCCGGTGCGGCGCGGCGACGAACCTTGGCCCGGGATGGAAGGCAAGGTCTTCTACGTCTGGTTCGATGCCCCGATCGAATACATCGCCTGCGCGAAGGAGTGGGCTGACGGGCGCGGGGCCGAAGACGCGGAATGGGAGCGGTGGTGGCGGGTCGACAAGGGCGCGGACGACGTGCGCTACGTCCAGTTCATGGGCAAGGACAACGTGCCCTTCCACACGCTCAGCTTCCCCGCGACGCTCATCGGGTCCGGCGAGCCCTGGAAGCTCGTGGACTACATCAAGTCTTTCAACTACCTGAACTACGACGGCGGACAGTTCTCGACCTCTCTCGGCCGCGGGGTCTTCATGGACCAGGCGCTTGACATCCTTCCGGCCGACTACTGGCGCTGGTGGCTGCTGAGCCACGCGCCCGAAAGCTCGGACAGCGAATTCACCTGGGACAACTTCCAGGCGAGCGTGAACAAGGACCTGGCCGACGTTCTCGGCAATTTCGTGAGTCGCGTGACCAAGTTCTGCATGTCGCGCTTTGGCGGCGCGGTGCCGGCGGAGGGAGCGCCCGGGACGGCCGAGGAGGCTCTGGCTGCGCGCCTTCGAGAGGGACTCGAGGCCTACGAGACCCATATGGAAGCGATCGAGATCCGCAAGTCCGCCGCGGAACTGCGCGCGCTGTGGGCGGCCGGCAACGAGTATCTCCAGGCTGCGGCGCCATGGACCGCCTACCGCGAAGACCCCGGCCGTGCGGCAGTCGCCGTCCGCCTCGCGCTCAACCTGATCCGCATCTATGCCGTGATCTCAGCCCCGTTCATCCCGGACGCCTCGGCCCGGATGCTTGGCGCGATGAACTCGTCCGACACCGCATGGCCATCGGACATGGACGATGCGCTCGCCGCACTGCGGCCGGGGCATGCCATCGCCGTCACGGACATGCTCTTCCGGAAGACGACCGATGACGAACGGGAAACGTGGCGAGAGCGATTTGCCGGGCAGCCGGACTGATCTGCCGGAAATGTCCGTTCCGGTGCAGGACGCGGCAATCGTCATCGGTCAGGAAAGCGAGCGGCCAAAGCCTTCATTATGAACAACTGGTCCTCGCGGACCAGCGCTTCCGCAGCGGTCTGCTTGCGGCCCCTGGCCTTGTCCCGCAACCGGTCCAACCGAACTTCCAGAGTGCCTCAATAGCTACCCGATTGATTCCGGGACGGGAACCCCGGAATCCGGGTTCACGGCACTGGGCAGGAATCGGCGGCTTCAGGAGGGCCGGACGCCGAGAAGCCGGAACGCCTCGGCCTGGAGCGGCGTCGACGTCATCTCGAACCCGGCGGCGGATTCCGACCTCGGCTTCACGCGCAGCCACGACAGGGTCGCGAGGTGCGCCACCAGATGCCATGAGCCTGGTCGGGATCTGCGTCTGGGGATGATTCGGTCCGAAGGGACGTCCGGACGTCAGCATATGGTGGCAAGGGGGCCGACAGGCGGCACCCCTTGCCGATCGAAAGGAGAGAGGAATGAACGGTTCGCCCGCCCCCTTCGATGGGGAGACTGCCACGGTGCATGCGGCGCCGGAAGCCGTCGGCACGAGCTGGATCCTCGCGGTCGGCGATCCGACGGACGCGTCGCGGACGGGCCTGCACAGGCTGGCGCCGCTCTGGACGTGGACGGCCTTCCGGGCAGGCTCGGACAGGCGCGGGAGCGGGCCGCCGCCGTCTCCGGCGGCGACGTCCGCGTGATGCCGGTCTGCGAGGCAGGGTACGAGGGGTTCCGGCTGGCGCGCCGGCTCGAGGGCGAGGATCCGGAGGTGGCGGTCTGCGACCCGGCGAGCCTTGAGGTGGTCCGGCGCGGGAAGAAGGCGAGGACCGGCAGGATCGACGCGCGGAAGACGGTGCGGGCGCTGCGGGCCCGGGACGGCGGCGACCGGGACGCGATGTCGCCGGTACGGGTGCCGACGGTCGCGGAGGAGGACGCGAAGCGGCTGCCGGGGCGTCGGGAGCGGCTCGTGAAGGAGCGGCTGCGGCTGGCGAACGCGGTCGCGGGGCTGCTGCGGCTGCACGGCGTGCCGCCCGGGGATCCGGCGAAGGCGGGGTTCCGGGACCGGCTCGGGGGCATGAGGACGGGCTGCGGCGCGGCGCTGCCGCCGGGGGTGCGGGCGGAGACCGCGGGCGTCCCCGGCCGCCTGGAGCCGGGCGTCGCGGAGACGGAGGCGGTGGAGGCGGAGAAGGCGGCGACGCTGAAGGCGGCGCGGGATGCGGCGGCGCGGGAGGCGCATCACGGCCCCGCGGAGGCGTGCGGGGCGGAGGCCGCCGCGCCGGCACGGGAGGCGGAGGTCCCGGCGCACGCCCGCCACGCGGCGGCGCTGGTCAGGCTGCGGGGCATCGGCCCGAACGACGCCCTGCTGCCGGGCGCGGAGCTCCTCTGCCGGGACTTCCGCAACCTGCCCATGACCCATTGACCCCCTAAACAATCGATCCACAGTCTGCGATGCTGCGTCCGCCATGACCGAATCGCCTTCCATTCCCGCGGTGCTGAAGTCGGAGGCCGGGCGGGCCTTCCTTGCCGGCCTTCCGCCGCCCGGGCGCTTTCCTGGGCGGATGGCGGTCGCCCGTGCCGTGTGCGAGGGGCTCGGCCTTGCCGACGCCCTGGGGCGTCCGCGGGTCGCGAGCTGCATGGCGGCGCTGGCGGCGCTCGAGGCGGAGGGCGCGTTCCGGCTGCCGCCCGGAGGTCCGGGCAGGGGCGTGTTGAGGGCGCCGCGGCTGCAGGCCGCGCCCGTGGCGGCGCCCGTCGGCCTGCCGTCGCGGGTGGACGGCGTCCGCGGGCTCGAGGTGCGGCCCGTCGACGGCGAGGCGGAGCGCCGTCTCCTGGCGCGGATGCTCGCCGACGACCATCCGCTGGGCGCGTCGCAGCACGCGGGCCGGCAGCTGCGGCACCTGATCGGCTCGGGCCACGGCTGGCTCGGCGGGTTCGTGTTCGCCAGCCCGGCGCCGAGGCTGTCGGCGCGGGACGCCTGGATCGGCTGGGACGCTTCCGCCCGCGCCGCAGGGCTCGGCCGGGTGGTCGGCATGTCGCGGTTCCTGGTCCGGGCCGGCGTCTCCTGCCGGAACCTGGCCCCGAAGGCGCTCGCGCCGGTCCTGCGCCGCCTCGGGGACGACTTCCTGGAGCGCTGCGGCGTGTCCCCTCTTCTGGCGGAGACGTTCGTCGGCCCCGGCCACTGCGGCGGCAGCCTGTGCGCGGCGGGATGGACCCATGTGGGCGAGAGCGCGGGGCGCGGGCGGCGGGCGGAGACGGGCGGACGGGTTCCGCCGAAGGCGGTGTGGGTGCGCCCGCTGGCGCCCGGCTCGTGGCCAGCGCCGCGATCCAGGCGGCGGCGCCTTCGAAAACGTTCTTCACGGCGGCCTGCGGCGACCGGGCCGCGGTGCGGGGATGCTACAGGATGATCGGGAAAGCGGACCACGAGCACGTCGGCCTGACGCCGGAGGGCATCCTGGCCGGCCACAGGGAGCGGACGGTGAAGCGCATGCGCGGCGCGGGGACGGTGCTGCTGATCCAGGACGGCACGGACCTCGACTTCGCGACGCACCACGGCTGCGAGGGGCTGGGGGTGATCTCGCGGAACGGCGGGAAGGCAGGGTCGGGCACCCTCGGCATCCACATGCACGGCACGCTTGCCGTCAGCGGGCAGGGCATCCCCCTCGGGGTTCCGAGGATCGAGTTCGACTGCCCCGACGGCGGCGGCGAGCGCGGCAAGCCGCCCGAGGAAAGGAAGTCGGCGCGCTGGCTCAGGGGATGGCGCGACAGCTCGGCCCTGGCCGCGGAAGCCAACGCCGTCAGGACGCGGGCAGGCGGGACCGCCGCCGTGTCGGTGATGGACCGCGAGGGGGACATCGCGGCGCTGTTCGCCGAGCGGCGCGACAGGGGCGGCGCCGACCTTCTCGTGCGGGCGAAGTCCGACCGCGTGCTGGCGGACGGGGGCAGGCTGTTCGCGACGGTGCGGGCCTCCGTGCCGCGCGCGCGCCACGAGGTCCGCGTCGACCGCGCCTCGGCGCGGAGGGCCGCGCGCGGCCAGAAGGCCTTCGCCGGACGCGAGGCGCGGCGCGCCGCCGTCGAGCTGCGCTGGCTGGAGCTCGACGTCCCCGTGCCGAGGGGCGAGCGCGGGCGCCTCGGCCGCGACCCCGTCCGCCTGACGGCGGTGCACGCCCTCGAGCCCGCGCCGCCCTCCGGGGCGGAGGGCCTGGAATGGCTGCTGCCGGCCACGCTTCCTGTCGGGGACGCGGACGGGGCGCGCCGCATCCTCGACCTCTGCGCCCTGAGGTGGCGCATCGAGGACTGGCACAGGATCCTCAAGACCGGCTGCGGGATCGAGAAGTCCGGCTTCCGCACCGCCGCGCGGATGAAGGCCGCGGTCACGGTCAACGCGGTGATCGCCTGGCGCCTGGCGGCGCTGACGCTCATGGGGCGGCACACCCCGGAGCTGCCCGCCCACAGGATGCTGTCGGCCTCCGAGATCGCGATGCTGCTCGACTTCGCCATCGCCCGCGGCCTGCCGGTCCCGGGCCGGGAGCGCCCGGAGGACCCGCCGGACCTCGAGGCCGTGTCGCTCGGGCAGGCCCTGCTCCTCGTCGCCCGGCTCGGCGGCCACCTGAACCGGAGGAACGACGGCCCGCCGGGCCACCAGACGGTCTGGGAGGGATACGCGAGGCTGGTCGTCGGGGCGCAGACCATCGAGCGCATCGCCGAGAACGGCGAGGCGGGTGCGCTGCATCCGTATCTCGCGCAACGGGGCTGAGGCGCCCGGTCAGGCACGGGCCGGCCGCGTCCTCCGGCCCCCGGATCGCCGTCGGCCGGCCCTCCGGGGCCGGGAATCCCGCGAAATCCGGCATCGGG
Source organism: Paracoccaceae bacterium (assembly GCA_965221845.1). Classification (GTDB taxonomy): domain Bacteria; phylum Pseudomonadota; class Alphaproteobacteria; order Rhodobacterales; family Rhodobacteraceae; genus JAJEFO01. The sequence goes on along the minus strand of OZ244919.1, from coordinate 1,129,746 downwards.
AACGCGCACAACCGGTTCCGTGGGACACCATTGTCCAGTCGCTGAATGGATAATGGGCAGGGCGCGGCTGCGCCCGCAGGCAGCGGTTGAAATTGCGGAGCCGCTTGACCCGCTTCGCCGCGGCGGCCCGGGCCGAGGCAGGCCCGGCTGCATGTCCGGCATCCGGTCGGCGGCCTACGCGATGCGTGTTGCCGCACGCCAGTCGTCCGAAACGTGAATTGCCCGGGCGGGGCGCCCCGGGGCGAGCCTGCCGTGCCCGAAGTCATTCCTGAGAACGTCGGCCGGAACCGAAGTCGCCATGGCAAGGATCCCGGCCTCTTCGAGGTCGGTCGAGCCGCGCATGTTGCGAATCGCCCGCGGCATGTCGAGATCGCCGCCTGCAAGCGAGCCGTCCTCCAGCGTGAGCCTGCCGTCCGCGCGGCGCACGACCCTTCCGTTCAGATCGAAGCTCCGGATGTCCGAACCGGCGGTCGCCATGGCATCCGTGACAAGCATGACGCGGCCCCTCGCCGCCTTGAGCGCCACCCGGATCGTCGCCGGGTGCACATGGACGCCGTCCGCGATCAGTCCGGCCGTGACCCCCGGGCTGTCCAGCGCGGCGCCGGCGAGCCCGGGGGTTCGGCTGCCCATCTGGCTCATGGCGTTGAAGAGATGCGTCGTGACGCGGGCGCCGGAGGCGAAGGCTGCAACGGCGTCGTCGTAGGTGCAGTCGCTGTGGCCAAGCGCGACGATGACGCCGGCGGCGGCGAGCCGCGCGATCCGGTCCGGGCCCGTGGACTCGGGCGCAAGCGTCACCATCAGGTTCGGCAGTCGGCGCGCCGCGGAGACAAGGAATTCCTCGTCCTCGTCCGCCATGGGCCGAATCAGGCCGGGGTCGTGGGCGCCGGCGCGGGCAGGCGCGAGATGCGGCCCTTCGAGATGCAGGCCGAGAACGCCGGGCACGCCTGCGTCCAGGGCCTTGAGCGTGGCCTCGACAGCCGAACGGGCGCGGTCCGGCGTGTCGGTGACGAGAGTCGGCATCAGGCCCAGCGTGCCGGACGCGGCGTGCGCTGCGGCGATCGCGGCGATCGTTTCGGGGGACGGGTCGTCCCCCAGCATCCTGCCGCCGCCGCCGTTGACCTGGAGATCCACGAATCCCGGCAGGATCGTGCCACCGTCGTGACGGGCCTCGCGGCAGCCGGACGGGATCCTGTCGGGCGGCGAGATCGCCAGGATGCGCCCGTCGCTGACGACGAGCGCCCGGTTCGCGTGCATGGATTCGCCGTCGAATATCCGGGATCCGAGATGCGCGGTGAGGCTCATGCGGCCCGTCCTTCCATGACCGATGCCCGCGCAAGGGCGAGGGCGCCGTGGAGCGCCGTGCCTTCGGGCTGCATGATCCGGCTGCGGAGCGCCGGGTCCAGCCTTCGGGCGTAGGCCGGCCCCAGGCCGCCAGCAAGGCAGACCGCGTGCCCCTGCTCCGCCCCGAGGACGTGAATGGCACGGTCAAGGTATCTCGCGCCCTCGTTCACGATCTCCGCGCCAACGGCGTCGCCGCGATCCGCCGCCGCGATGACTGCAGGCGCATGGGTCGCGTATTCGGAGGGCGCGGCCGACGCAGCGAACGCGGCGATGCGTGCCGGATCCCTTCCGAATCCGGCGAATGCGCGTTCGGTCAGGGCGCTCGGCTCCGCCATGCCGTCATGGCAAAGAAGGACCCGCGCAAGAAGCCTTCTGCCGAGCCAGGCGCCGGACGCCTCGTCCGACAGCTGAAGGCCCCAGCCGCCGACGCGGCGGACGCGGCCGCCCCGCACGGCGACGACCAGCGTGCCGGTCCCGATGGCGGCAAGGATGCCGTCTCTGCGTCCGAGAGCGCCTCTTGCAGCGGTCTGCCTGTCATCGGTGACGGTCGCGGGCATCGGGAGGGCGGCGGCGATCCGGCCGGTCTCCCTGGCGGACAGCGCTCCGGCCACGCCTGCGTGCGCCCGGCTTGCGGCAATTTCCGCGTCGGGCAGGCCGGCGGCACGCGCGGCCTCCGCGAGCGCGGCCAGGACGTTCCGGACGGCTTCGTCAAGATCGGTTGTCGCGTTCGCGGGGCCGGCCTCGCCCGCGCCGAGCACGCGCCCGTCCATGGCCGCGACGGCGGCGCGGCAGCCGGAACCGCCGCCGTCAATGCCGACCAGATGCTCGACTCCGAGGTTCGTCATGGATTGCCTCCGCGGCCCGCTCTACAGTGTTTCCGGGATCACGTGAATGCCGATGGGGAGGGCACATGAGCGATCCGGCGATCTGGTGGGTCCGGAAGGATCTGCGCCTTTCGGACAATCCGGCGCTGGGCGCGGCCCTGGATGCGGGCGGGCCGGTGATTCCCGTCTTCGTCCTGGACGAGGTGTTCGAAGCCTACGGCGCGGCGCCGCTCTGGCGGTTCGGATTGGGCGTTGAGTCATTCGCGAAGTCCCTGAAGGCCGCGGGCTCAAGGCTGATCTGTCGTCGCGGGCCCGCGGCGGCCGCGCTGCTGGACGTGGCGTCGGAGACCGGTGCGCGGGCGATCCGGTGGAGCCGGGCCTACGACGCGCCGCAGGTCGCGCGCGACAAGGCCGTGAAAGCCGCCCTGCGGGAGGCGGGCCTCGACGGCGCGAGCGTCGCGGGCAGCGTCCTGTTCGAGCCGTGGACGGTGCAGACCAGGGCCGGGGGGCATTTCCAGGTCTACTCGCCGTTCTGGCGCGCCGTCGAACGCATCGACGCGCGGTCCCCGCTGCCCCGCCCCGGGCGACTGCCCCCGCCGCCGGCCTGGCCGGCGAGCGCGGACATCGCGAGCTGGGGCCTTGCGCGGCGGATGCATCGCGGCGCCTCCGTGGTGGCCCGGCACGTGACGGTCGGCGAGGACGCCGCCCGGGATCGGCTGGCGTCTTTCGTCGCGGAGAGAATGGACGATTACGGCGAGCGGCGGGACTACCCGGCGGAACCCGCGACATCCCGTCTCTCCGAGCATCTGGCCTGGGGAGAAATCAGCGCCGCCGCGTGCTGGCATGCCGCGGCGCGGCCGGCGCGGGAAGGCATGCCCGGCGCCGTTTCCTTCCTGAGGGAACTCGCGTGGCGCGAGTTCGCCTACCATCTTGCCTGGCACACGCCGCGGATCCTGGATCGCAACTGGCGTGAGGGATGGGACCGGTTCCCATGGTCCGAGGACGACGGCGCGCCCGAGGTTCGCGCCTGGCGGCAGGGGCGAACGGGCGTTCGCCTCGTCGATGCGGCGATGCGGGAGCTCTACGTCACCGGGTACATGCACAACCGTGCGCGCATGATCGTGGCGAGCTTCCTGACCAAGCACCTGATGACGCATTGGAAGCTGGGCCAGCGCTGGTTCGGGGAGTGCCTGACGGACTGGGATCCCGCCTCGAACGCCATGGGATGGCAGTGGACGGCGGGATGCGGCCCGGACGCGGCGCCTTATTTCCGGGTGTTCAACCCGGATGCGCAGCAGAGGAAGTTCGACGGGCAAGGCGCGTACGTGCGCCGCTGGATCGCGGAGGGCGAGGCATGTCCGTCGGCGACCGCGCTTTCGTTCTTCGACGCCGTTCCGGAGCGCTGGGGGCTGTCGCCGGCCGATGCCCGCCCCGCGCCGGTGGTGGATCTGGCGGAAGGCCGCGCCCGCGCGCTTGCGGCCTACGGGTCGCGACCGGCCTGACCGGCGGGAAGAGGCGGCCGCCCGGCAGACCCCGGCCCCCGGAACGCAGGCGCGGCGGCATCGGCGCGCCCGGGCCGGGAACGGTTCCGGACCCGCGCGCCTGCCTCCCGGACGGACGGCGCGTGTCCGGCTTCAATGACTGCCCCGGATCATGCATCTCGCGGCCTGCGCATGCCGGAAGGTTGACTGATTCGGGTGGATCCAGGCTGTTTTCCAGCTTGCATGGAATATCGTGGGAATTATTTTTGCATCTACATTTTGTGGTAAAATCATAATTTTTCGCTTAAATAAACAATATGTAGACAATATTCGTGAACGGGGCGCATGAATCCTCAAGAAAAGGGGGATTTTTTTCTTGCCATCCCATGAAGTGGGCAGTAGATTCCATGATGCCGGAGCGAGTGGGGCGAATACGGGATGGTCGAGATCCCGTCAGGAGGCAGGAGCTTCATACAGGCGCCCCTCGTCCGACACGAAAGATCCGGCGCGCGGGCGAGCAGACATCCCCCCAGGTGGCGCGCGCAGCCGGACCTTCCCGGGAACGGGACGAAGGTGGCGGACCGGACACTCTGGCAGCAGTCCGGTCCGCCGCTCTCCGTTTCAGGGACCGCTACAGGAGGCTCGCAACATTGGTTCGGAGATTCAGGGGCGAAGGCGTCCATAAGGTCGACGCCAAGGGGCGCGTGTCGATCCCCGCCAGCTTCCGGGCCGTGCTGCGTGATGGCGATCCGGGCTGGTCTGAGGGCAAGATGCCCGAATTCGTCATCGTGTACGGCGACAGCCGGCGGGACTTCCTCGAGTGCTTCACGGTCGACGCGGCCAACGAGGTGGACGAGCGCATCAGCAGGATGCCGCGCGGCTCCCGCAGGCGTCGGGCACTGGAACGCCTCTTCAACGGGCAGTCGCTCTCCGCGTCCGTCGACGACACGGGGCGCATCGTCCTGCCCATCAGGCAGCGCCAGAAGATCGGCATCGAGGACAAGGCGTTCTTCCTGGCGATGGGAGACACGTTCCAGATCTGGAAGCCGGAGACCTACATGGCCTCCGAGGCGCCGATAGAGGAGCTGGTCGACACGATGCCGGAAGGCGCCGACATCTGGACCCTTCTGGAAGAAGATGAAGGCGGCTAGGCCATGTCTGCCGCCCGCGAAGTCGCCGAGCCGCCGCATGTTCCCGTTCTTCTCGAGACCATCCTGACCATGTGCGCGCCCGTGCAGGGCGTCTGGCTCGACGGAACCTTCGGGGCCGGCGGACATTCCATGGGGCTGCTCGATGCGGGCGCAGCCCGGGTGATCGCCCTGGACCGCGACCCCAGGGCGCTCGAGCCGGCCGCGGACTGGACCGCTTCCCGCGACGGCCGGCTGGAGCTCGTCGAGGGAACGTTTTCCGAACTGGACCGCCATGCGGGCCCCGGGCTGGCCGGCGTGGTCCTGGACCTGGGCGTTTCCTCCATGCAGCTCGGCCAGGCCGAGCGGGGCTTCTCGTTCCTGGCGGACGGCCCCCTGGACATGAGAATGAGCGGCTCCGGCAGAAGCGCGGCCGAAATCGTCGGCGAAGCCAGCGAGGCCGCGCTTGCGGACATCCTGTTCCGCTACGGGGAGGAGCGGGCCGCGCGCGCCATAGCTCGCGCCATCGTCAGCAGGCGGAAGGACGCCCCGATCAGGACGACGCGCGGGCTCGTGCAGGTCGTCGAGGCTGTCCTGCCGCGGCGGAAGCCGGGCGCTTCCCACCCGGCAACCCGCACGTTTCAGGCGCTGAGGATCGCGGTGAACGACGAACTTGCGCAACTGGCCGCCGGGCTCGAGGCCGCCGAACGGGCGCTCGGCCCGGGCGGCTGGCTCGCCGTGGTGAGCTTCCATTCGCTTGAGGACCGGATCGTGAAGAGGTTCCTGCAGGCGCGTTCCGGCCGGGATGGCCGTGCAAGCCGGCACCGCCCGGAGCGCCCGGTGCGGGAGCCGCGCTTCGCTGCCCGGAAAAGGGCGGTCCTTCCGTCCGCGGCGGAGGTGGCGCGCAACCCGCGCGCACGGTCGGCGAGGCTGCGGCTTGGCCGGCGCACGGAAGCGCCGCCCGGTCCTGCAGACCGGTCGCGGCTGGGGCTGCCGAAGGAGGTCCTGGCATGAGGACGCTCTTCCGTCTCGCCGCCGCCGCCGCAGTGCTGGCGCTGGCGGTCTGGGCGTATCGCCAGAACTACGAGACGCAGGCGCGGCTGGACGAAGTGGACGGGCTGCATGCGGAAATTGCGAGCCTGCGCGGGCGGGCGTCGATGCTGCGCGCCGAGTGGGCCTACCTGAACAAGCCCGAACGGCTGGACGGCCTGGCCACGCTTAACTTCGACCGGCTGCGGCTTCTGGAGCTCGGCCCGGGCAGTTTCCGGCGCATCGACCAGATTCCCCACCCGGCGGCCCCGGACGTGACGGCATCGCTTGACGGCGGCGGCGAATGACCCGGATCCCGCTTCGGCCACTGGCCCGGATCCTCGTGGCGCGCCGGACGGGCGGGAACCCGGACCAGATCGAGCGCGACAACCTTGCCGCGCGCCACGAGGCCGGCCGCGACGGCCTGCGCGAACGCGCGGAGGGCCGCCTTCTCGCGCTGGGGCTGGTCTTCATGGCAGCGTTCGCGACGGTGGGCCTGAAAATGGCGGCCGTGGCGACATCGGATCCGTCCGAGCCGAAGGCGGCGGCGAGCGGCACCCAGATCGTTTCCGCGCGCGCCGAGATCACCGACCGGAACGGACGCATCCTTGCCACCAACCTGTCGACCCATTCCGTCTACGCCCAGCCGCAGCACCTCGTCAGTCCGGCCGCGGCCGCGCGGAAGCTGGCGCAGATCTTCCCCGACCTCGACGAGGAACGCCTGCACCAGCAGTTCACCGGGTCCAGGAAGTTCCTCTGGATCAGGCGCCGGACCAGCCCCGAGCAGCACGACGCGGTCCGGGACATCGGCGAGCCGGGCCTGCTGTTCGGGCCGCGGGAGATGCGGCTCTATCCCAACGCGCGGCTCGCCGCGCACGTTCTGGGCGGGGCCGGCTTTGGCCGCGAGGGGGTGAGCGCCGCCGAACTCGTCGGCGTCGCCGGGATCGAAGCCGCCATGGATGACGCGCTGCGCGATCCCGGCCGTGGTGACGTGCCGCTGGTCCTGTCGCTGGACCTGACCGTCCAGGCCGCGGTCGAGCACGTTCTAGAGGGCGGGATGCGGGTGATGAACGCCAAGGGCGCGACTGCTGTCCTGATGGACGCGCGGAACGGCGAGATCCTCAGCCTCGCCAGCCTTCCCGACTTCGACCCGAACGACAGGCCGGCCCCCCTGGCGGCGGGCCGTCCGTCCGACGACCCGCTCTTCAACCGTGCCGCGCAGGGCGTCTACGAGCTGGGCTCCACCTTCAAGGCCTTTGCGGCCGCGCAGGGCCTGGACGAACGGCTGGTCGCCCGCGACACCCTCGTCGACACCACGGCGCCGCTCAGGTGGGGCAGGCACGCGATCAGCGACTTCCGGGACTACGGGCCCGTACTGAGCGTCGAGGACGTGATCGTCAAGTCCTCGAATGTCGGAACCGCCCGGATCGCCCTGATGATCGGGAAGGAGCGGCAAAGGGACTTCCTCGAGCGCCTCGGCCTGCTCTCGCCGGCGCCGCTCGAACTGGTCGAGGCGCGCGCCGCCCGGCCGCTCGTGCCCGGGAGATGGTCGGAGATCCACACGATCACCGTGTCCTACGGCCACGGGATCTCGGTCTCGCCGGTGCATCTCGCCGCGGCGTATGCATCGCTCCTCAACGGAGGCGTGAAGGTGGTGCCGACGCTGGTGAAGGACGCGGAGGCGACACGCGAGCGGGTCGTGAGTGCCGAGACGTCGCGGCAGATGCGGGAGATCCTCCGGCAGGTCGTGGTCCGGGGGACGGCGCGCCAGGCGGACGTCCCCGGATACCGCGTCGCGGGAAAGACCGGCACGGCGGACAAGCCGAAGCCCGGAGGCGGCTATCACGACGACAAGGTCATCGCCACGTTCGCGGGCGTCTTTCCGGCCGACGATCCAAAGTACGCGCTTGTCGTCCTGCTCGACGAGCCCGTCGAGACGAGCGGCGAGAAACCCCGGCGAACGGCAGGCTGGACGGCAGTTCCCGTGGCCGCCGAGATCATTCGCCGCGCCGCGCCCATACTCGGACTCGCGCCCGTCATTGAAGGTTCCGGCAGGCGGGGTGTAGAGTCGGCGCAGTTCTGATCGGGGGCCTCATCGATGCGGATCCGGGCAAGATCGGCAAGCTTGGCCGCACTCGGGCTGGCAGCCGGGAACGCTTCCGGCGTCAGGATAGCCGGCCTTGCCGCCGACAGCAGGGACGTTCGCGAAGGGTTCCTGTTCGCGGCGCTTCCCGGCGCCAGGGAGCACGGCGCAGGCCATGCGGCGCAGGCGATTCGCAACGGCGCCGGCGCCGTTCTGACAGACCGCGAGGGCGCGTCGATGGCACGTGACGCCCTGGCGTCCCGCAGCGTGCCGCTCGTGGTCGTCGAGGAGCCGCGCGAGGCCCTGGCCCTTGCTGCGGCGCTCTGGTTCAGGGCGCAGCCGGAGGTCCAGGTCGCGATCACCGGAACGAACGGCAAGACCAGCGTCGCAAGCTTCACGCGGCAGCTCTGGAGCGAGATGGGCGCCGAGGCGGTGAATGTCGGGACGACCGGAATAGAGGGCGCGTGCACCGCGACCCTGGCGCACACGACGCCGGACCCGATCGCGCTGCACGCCGCGCTGGCGCGGGTCGCCGAGGCGGGCGTCACGCACGCCGCGCTGGAAGCCTCCAGCCACGGCCTTGCGCAGCGAAGGGTCGACGGCGTACGCCTCAGGGCGGCCGCCTTCACCAATCTCGGCCGCGATCACCTCGACTATCACGCCGATCTCGAGGAGTACTTCGCGGCGAAGGCAAGGCTTTTCTCGCGCGTGCTTCCGGAGGACGGGACCGCTGTCGTCAATGTCGACGGTCCCTGGGGCGCGCGCATGGCCGGCGTGGCTGAATCGCACGGCCAGGACCTGCTGACGGTCGGGCGCGGCCGCGAGGCCGCGCTGCAGATCGTCGGGCGGAGGTTCGACGCGACGGGCCAGGAACTGCGCTTTGAATGGGCCGGACGCGTCAGCCGGGTGAGGCTGGGTCTCATCGGGGGCTTCCAGTCCGAGAACGCGTTGCTGGCCGCCTGCCTGTGCATCGCGACCGGCGCGGACCCCGCGGAGACATTCGACTCGATGCACGCGCTGCAGCCCGTGCGGGGACGGATGCAGCTTGCGGCAAGGCGCGACAACGGCGCGACGGTCTTCGTCGACTTCGCCCACACGTCCGAGGCGCTGGCCGGGGCCCTGCGCGCCCTTCGTCCCCACACGCTCGGGCGTCTGGTCGTCGTGTTCGGCGCGGGAGGCGACCGCGACAGGGGCAAGCGCCCGCTGATGGGACGCGCCGCGGCAGATCATGCGGACGCGGTGTTCGTCACGGACGACAATCCGCGAAGCGAGGCGCCGGCCCTTATAAGGGCGGAAATCCTGGCGGGCGCGCGGGATCGGTCCGCCGACGTCGCCGAGGTCGGCGATCGGGCGGAGGCGATCCTGCGAGCCGTCGACGCGCTCGGTGCGGGCGACACGCTCCTGGTCGCCGGCAAGGGCCACGAGACCGGACAGATCCTGGGCGACGCGGTCCTTCCGTTCGACGACGTGGAGCAGGCGAGCATGGCCGTGGCGGCGCTCGACGGCAGGCGTCCGTGAGCGCGCTCTGGACCTCCCGCACGGCCCTGGCCGCGGTGGGCGGACGGCCGCGCGGCCCCGCCTGGGAGGCGTCCGGCGTATCGATCGACACGAGAACGCTCGAACCGGGAGACCTGTTTGTCGCGTTGTGTGACAGGCGCGACGGCCATGAATTCGTCGCCGACGCCTTCGGCAAGGGCGCTTCCGCGGCCCTGGTGTCCCGGGTTCCCGACGGCGTCGCCCGGGACGCGCCCCTGCTGGTATGCGACGACGTGCAGGCGGGCCTGGGACGGCTTGCCGCATCCGCGCGCGCGCGAGGGGGGGCGAAGGTGATTGCGGTGACCGGATCGGCGGGCAAGACGTCCACCAAGGAAATGCTTCGGCACGTCCTCGAACGGCAGGGGAGGACGCATGCCTCGGATGCAAGCCACAACAACCACTGGGGCGTTCCGCTGACCCTGGCGCGCATGCCGTCGGGCTGCGAGTTCGCGGTGATCGAGATCGGGATGAACCGTCCCGGCGAGATCGCGCCGCTTGCGCGGCTGGCGCGGCCGCATGTCGCCATCGTGACGACCGTCGCCGCGGCGCACCTGGAGGCGTTCCGGAGCGTCGCGGAGATCGCCGTCGAGAAGGGCTCCGTCTTCCGGGGCCTGGAGCCGGACGGCGTCGCGCTCTTCAACGCGGATGTCGGGACGGCGCCGATCCTGGAAGCGGAGGCGCGGCGCCGCGCCGCGCGCCGGATCGGGTTCGGCGAGGGCGCGCGCGCCGGGCTTCGCGCCGAGCGGATGACGCTGCTGGCCGAGGCGAGCGTGGTGGAGTTCAGTTTCGACGGCGGCCGCTTCCTCATGAAGATCGGGGCGCCGGGCCGGCATCTCGCGATGAACGCGATGGTGGCAATCGGAGCGGCGCTCCTGTCCGGCGCCGATCCGGACATCGCCCTGCGCCACATCGCAGGCTGGAACGTGCCGAAGGGACGCGGCCGGCGCGAGAGGATCCTTCTCGATCCGGCCGACGACATCGGAATCGTGCTGATCGACGACGCGTTCAACGCGAATCCCGCTTCGATGGCGGCCGCGATCGAGGTGCTGGCGGCGTCGGAGCCGGCGGCCGCGGCCGGCGGACGCAGGGTCGCGATGCTGGGCGACATGCACGAGCTGGGTTCCGGCGAGGCGCGGCTTCACTCGGAACTAGCGGATCATCCCGCGATGGAGCGGATCGACTGCGTCATCTGCGTCGGCCGGAGAGCGCGTGCGCTGCACGACGCCCTGCCCGACGCGCGAAGGGGGGCGTGGTTCGAGACGGCCGAGGAGCTCGCCGCGGGGGCGCGCGGGCATCTCGCTGCGGGCGACGTGGTGCTGGTCAAGGGCTCGAAGGGCTCGAAGGCGAGTCTCGTGGCAGATGCGGTGCGCGCGCTCGGCAAGGGGCATGCGCGGGACGGACGGAAGGAGCCGGCCTGATGCTCCATTGGCTGACCGCGTTTTCGGATGGCGGGGATTTCTTCAACCTCTTCAGGTACATCACCTTCAGGGCTGGCGGCGCGTTCTTCACGGCACTGGCGTTCGGGTTTCTCTTCGGGCGCCCGCTCATCAGCCTCCTGCGCGCAAGGCAGAGGCACGGACAGCCCATTCGCGACGACGGGCCCGACGGCCATCTCGCGTCGAAGGCCGGGACTCCGACCATGGGCGGCGTCCTGATCCTCGGCGCCGTCGTCACGGCTTCGCTCCTCTGGGCGCGGCTCGACATCGGCCATGTCTGGATGGTGCTGTTCGTGACGGTCGCCTTCGGCATGATCGGCTTCGCGGACGACTACAGGAAGGTCACCAGCAACTCGCATTCGGGGGTCCCGGGCCTGATGCGGCTGCTCGCCGGGTTCGCGGTCGCGGCGGTGGCCGCGGTCTGGGCGACATGGCTGCATCCGCCGGACCTGCAGTACCGGCTGGCCGTTCCGGTCGTGAGCCTCCTGCTGGACATCGGCGTCCTTTTCGTGCCGTTCACCATGATCGTGATCGTCGGAGCGGCCAACGCGGTGAACCTGACGGACGGGCTGGACGGGCTGGCGATCATGCCGGTCATGATCGCCGCCGGCTCCCTGGGCGTGATTGCCTACGCGGTGGGGCGAACCGATTTCACGGAGTATCTCGGCATCAACTACGTGCCCGGGACCGGCGAGATCCTGATCATCGTTTCCGCGTTGATCGGCGGAGGGCTGGGGTTCCTCTGGTACAATGCACCGCCGGCCGCCGTCTTCATGGGAGACACGGGATCGCTGGCGCTCGGCGGCGCGCTTGGCGCGGTGGCCGTCGCGACCAAGCACGAGATCGTCCTGGCGATCATCGGCGGCCTGTTCGTGGTCGAGGCGCTCAGCGTGATCATTCAGGTGGGCTATTTCAAGATCACGGGAAACCGGGTCTTCCTCATGGCGCCGATCCACCACCATTTCGAGAAGAAGGGCTGGGCCGAGCCGCAGATCGTGATCCGGTTCTGGATAATCTCGCTCATTCTCGCGCTCGTCGGCCTCGCCACCCTGAAGGTGCGATAGGCCGTGGCCGGCCGCCGTCATCGCGCCCCGGCCAACCCGGGCACGGCCGGGCCCCTTCGTCGGGCCGGCCGCGCCAGGATCACGGCGGACGCCCGCCCCGGAAGGCCGGTCGCGGGAGGCGGGCGCCTTGCCCGCCGCCCCGCCGGCGGCCGTCTCGTCGGGAGGATGGCATGGAGCGTCTGAGGCGCCGCCCGCGCGCATTCCCGCCGCCGTCCGCGGAGGGTCACGGGGCACGGGCCGGCAGCGCCGCGTCGCCGGGGCGCGGCGGGAGTGCCGGATGACCCCGGTCAGGGGAGTCTCGGGCGTCCGCATCGCCGTGCTGGGTCTCGGACGGAGCGGGCTTTCCGCCATGCGCGCGCTGCGGGCGGGCGGCGCGGACGTTGTCTGCTGGGACGACCGCGAGGAGGCGAGAGCCGCCGCCCGTGGCGAGGGCGCGACGCTCCGCGACCTTTCCGGCCCGAGGGCATGGAACGGCGTCGCGGGACTCGTGCTCAGCCCCGGGATCCCCCACCTCTATCCGCGCCCGAACGCCCATGTTGCCGCCGCAGTGGCCGCAGGCGTGCCGGTCGACAACGACGTGGGCCTCTTCTTTCGCTCGCTTGCCGTGCCGGGCGGGAACGGAAGCGGCGGGCCCCCCGGGGTCGTGGCGGTGACGGGAACCAACGGGAAGTCCACGACCGCCGCCCTGATCCACCACTGCCTCCTCGCGACGGGCCGCGCCAGCCAGCTTGCCGGCAACATCGGTCGCGGCGTCCTGGACGTCGACCTGCCGGGGGCGGCCGGCATCGTCGTCGTTGAACTGTCATCGTACCAGATCGAGCTCGCGCGCGCCCTGGCGCCGGACGTCGCGGTCTTCACCAATTTCGGGCCGGATCACCTTGACCGTCATGGCGGGCGGGGCGGGTATTTCGCGGCGAAGCAACGCCTGTTCCTCGAGGGCCGGCCTCGCGTCGCCGTGATCGGCACCGACGAGTCCGAGGGAAGGTTCCTCGCGAACCGGCTGGCCGGCGGGCCGTGCGGGACCGAGGTCGTTCGCGTGACCGCCGGCCGGGATCCGGTCGGCGCGGGACGGTCGGTCACCGCGCGGGACGGGATCCTCGTCGAACTCGAGGACGGCCGGCCGGCCGCGTCGGTCGATCTGGCGGAGATGCAGGGACTCCCGGGGACGCACAATCATCAGAACGCAGGCGCGGCATTCGCGGTCCTGCGGGCGCTGGGGGTTTCGGCGGCGGCCGTCCGGGAAGGGATGACGGGCTTCGGGGGGCTGCCGCATCGCGGACAGGTGGTCGCCCGACGGAACGGGGTGACGTTCGTCAACGATTCGAAGGCGACCAACGCGGGCGCCGCCGCGCGGTCTCTCGCCCTGTTTCCGCGTGTCCGCTGGATCGTGGGGGGCCAGCTGAAGGACGGCGGGGTTTCGGCGCTGCGACCCAGCCTCGGCAATGTCGTGAAGGCCTATGCGATCGGGGGGCAGGCGGCGGAGGTCGCGCGGGATCTCGAAGGGGTCGAGACCGCGCTCTGCCACGACATGGCGTCGGCGGTTCGGAGCGCCGCGAGGGACGCCGAGCCGGGCGACACGGTCCTCCTGGCGCCTGCGGCGGCAAGCTTCGACGCCTACGGAAGCTTCGAGGAGCGCGGGGACGATTTCATGGCGGAGGTGAGGAAGGCGATCCGCTGAATCGCGGCCGTCGCGAAACGGACGCCCCGGATCCGGGCGCGCCCGCGCCGGGCCTCAGAGAATGGACTGTCCGGTCTTCGCCCAGTCCTCGAGAAACGCGCTGAGGCCCCTGTCCGTCAGCGGGTGCCCGGCCATTTTCCTTATCACGGCGGGCGGGGCCGTGGCCACGTCCGCGCCGATCCGCGCCGCTTCGGCCATCTGGTTGACCGAGCGAATCGAGGCCGCGAGGACCTGCGTCTCGAAGCCGTAGTTGTCGTAGATCCGGCGAATGTCCGAGATGAGATCCATCCCGTCGAGATTGATGTCGTCGAGACGCCCCACGAACGGAGAGACGAAGGTCGCGCCCGCCTTTGCCGCGAGCAGCGCCTGGTTCGCCGAAAAGCACAGCGTCACGTTGACCATGCGCCCTTCGTCCGAGAGGCGCCTGCAGGCTTTCAGGCCGTTCCATGTCAGCGGAACCTTGACGGCGATGTTCTCGCCCAGCGCCGCCACCTCGCGGCCCTCGCGGACCATGGTCTCGAAATCCGTCGCCACGGTTTCGGCGCTGACCGGGCCGTCGACGGTCGCGGCGATTTCGGCAATGACGTCCTTGATGTCCCGGCCCGACCTGTGAATCAGCGACGGGTTGGTGGTCACGCCGTCCACCATGCCCAGTTCGTTCAGTTCGCGGATGGCGCCGGTGTCTGCGGTGTCGACGAAGAACTTCATGGGCGCACCCCTCTGGCGGACGGTTCCGGTTCCGTGGCACTGATACACGACACGCCCTTCGGGCTGAACCCCAATTCCACGCTGAGGCGGCATCGAGTGGCGCGGCAATTCCATGAAGGCGAACGGATCTCGGTTCTCACGACGCGGCCGGTCGGCGCGCTGGACTACGCGGCCCCTGCCGGAGGCTGCCGTGACGGCGCGTTCGTCGAGGTGCCTCTCGGGCCGCGCAAGGTCCTCGGCGTGGTCTGGGGGCGGGGCGAGGGGCGCCTGGACGCGTCCAGGCTCCGCAAGGTCGTCCGGGTCCACGACGCGCGGCCGATGCGCGCGGAAATGAAGGCCTTCCTCGCCCGGGCTGCCGAGTACACGCTGACGCCGCTGCCGGCGATGCTGCGCCTCGCGACGCGGTCGCCGGGCCTCGGCGGCCCGCCGTCCGCGCGCCGCGTCTACCGCCGCGGCAGGCGGGAGGCGCCCGACCGGTGGACGGACGCGCGCAGGAGGGTCGTGGCGGCGCTCGACGGGTTCGGAGGGCTGTCCTGCACGCTCGGCGAGCTGGCCGAGGCGGCGGGCGTCTCGCCGGGCGTCGTCAGGGGGCTGGCCGCGCAGGACGTCGTGACCGAGGAGGAGGCCCCGCGGGACCTGCCCTATCCCGGGCTCGACCCGCGCAGGTCCGAGGTCGCGCTGACGCGCGAGCAGGCCGAAGCCGCGGAGTCGCTGGCCTCCGAGATCGGGTCTGGGCGGTTCGGGGCCACCCTCCTGCAGGGGGTGACGGGATCCGGAAAGACGGAAGTCTACCTGGAGGCGGTGGCGGAATGCCTGGCGGCCGGGCGGCAGGCGCTCGTCCTGCTGCCGGAAATCGCTCTCACCGAGGGCTTCCTCGCCCGCGTGGAGGCGCGTTTCGGCGCCCGCCCGGCCGAATGGCACTCCGCCGTCACCACGACCGAGCGGCGCCGCGCCTGGACGATGGCGTCGGAAGGCCGCGCGGCGCTGGTGGTCGGGGCGCGGTCGGCGCTCTTCCTGCCGTTCCGCGATCTCGGCCTTGTCGTCGTGGACGAGGAGCACGACATCTCCTACAAGCAGGAAGACGGCGTCATCTACAACGCCCGGGACATGGCCGTGCTGCGCGGCTCGATCGCGGGCGCGCACGTGGTCCTGTCGTCGGCCACCCCCTCTCTCGAGACCTGGGCGAACGCCCGGGCCGGCAAGTATGCACGCCTTGTCCTGACGGCCCGATTCGGCGCGGCGGTGATGCCCGAGATGCGGGCGATAGACATGCGCGACGAGAGCCTGCCCGCCGGCCGCTGGATTTCCGGCACCCTTGCGCGCGCCATGCGGGAGAGGATCGCGGCCGGGGAGCAGGCGCTCCTGTTCCTGAACCGCCGCGGCTACGCTCCCGTGACGGTCTGCCGGGCATGCGGAACGCAGATCGCCTGTGACCAGTGCGACGCCCGGCTTGTCGAGCACCGCTTCCGGAGGATCCTCATGTGCCATCAGTGCGGCGCGACGAGGCCCGTGCCGGCCGCCTGTCCGTCCTGCAAGGCCGAGGGCCGGCTGGCGCCGGTCGGTCCTGGAGTCGAGCGGCTGGCCGAAGAGGTCCGGAAGCTGTTTCCGGACGCGCGGCTGGCCGTGCTTTCTTCCGACCTCTTCGGCTCCGCCACGGACCTGAAGGCGTGCATCAAGGGCATTTCGGAGGGCGGCGCGGACGTCATTGTCGGGACCCAGATCGTGGCAAAGGGGCACAACTTCCCCCTTCTCACCCTCGTGGGCGTCATCGACGCCGACCTGGGGCTTCAGGGATCGGACCTGCGGGCGGCCGAACGGACGTTCCAGCTGGTGCGGCAGGTCTCGGGGAGGGCGGGGCGCGCGGAAAGGCCGGGACTGGCCCTGGTCCAGACGTGCCAGCCCGGCCACCCCGTGATGGAAGCCATCATGTCAGGGGACGAGGAGGGGTTCTGGCGCGCGGAGGCGGCGGCGCGCCGCGATGCGGGCATGCCCCCGTTCGGCAGGCTTGCCGGCATCGTCCTGTCCTCGCCGGACGCCGGGGCGGTCGCCAAGGCGGGCAGGACGCTCGCGGCCCGGGCCGGGCCCCTGCGAAGGATCGGCGCGGAGGTCTACGGCCCGGCGGCCGCGCCGGTCGCGCGGATCCGGGGGCGGCATCGCATGCGGCTCCTGGTCAAGGCGGGACGCGGGGCGCCGATCCAGGGCGCGCTGGCCGAGTGGATTGCCCAGGTCAGGCGTCCTGCAGGGCTGAGGCTGTCGGTGGACGTCGATCCGCAGAGGTTCCTTTGAGACCGTCCGGCTCCGTGCCCGGCCGCAGCGCCGGCCCGAAGCCCGGCCCCGGCCTTCGGCCGCCTGCAGGCATGCGCCGCGCGGCGCCGTGCTGAGCGTTGACCTCGAAGCCGCGGCGGCCCTGCCGTTCTGGCGCAGGCCCTTCACGCTCCTGCTGCTGATGGCGGTGGCGATGCCCGCCGCCTTTGCCACGTGGTCGGCGCTCCTGAACAACTTCGTGATCGAGCGCGCAGGCTTCACCGGCGTCGAGATCGGCTGGCTGCACACCGTGCGCGAGGTTCCCGGGTTCCTTGCGGTGGGCGTCATAGCGGTCCTCCTCTTCATGCGCGAGCAGGTGCTTGCGGTCGTCTCCCTCGTGGTGCTGGGGGCGGCCACTGCGGTCACGGCCTCGTTCCCGAGCCTTGGCGGCATCCTGGTCGTCACGGTGATCTCGTCGATCGGCTTCCACTGCTACGAGACCGTCAACCAGTCCCTGCAGCTGCAATGGCTGCCGAAGGACCGTGCGCCGCAGGCTCTCGGGTGGCTGGTGGCGGCCGGTTCGGCCGCGTCGCTGGTGTCGTACGGGGCCGTGGTGGCGACCTGGGACATCCTGGACCTGACCTACGACACGGTGTACATGGTCTCGGGCGGGATCTGCGCGCTGATCGCCGCCTATTGCTGGATCGCCTTCCCGAGGTTCGAGGGCCGTCCGCAGGCGCGGCGGATGGTGCTGCGCCGCCGGTACTGGCTGTACTACGCGCTGCAGTTCATGTCCGGGTCGCGGCGGCAGGTGTTCGTGGTCTTCGCGGCCTTCATGATGGTCGAGCGCTTCGGCCTTGAGGTGCACGAGGTGACCGCGCTCTTTCTCGTGAACTACGTCGCCAACATGCTCGCCGCCCCGCTCATGGGCAGGGCCCTGGCGCTTTGGGGCGAGCGGAACGTGATGGTCTTCGAGTATCTCGGCCTGACGGCCGTCTTCATGGCGTATGCGGGAATCTACTTCCATGACTGGGGCGTCCTGCTCGCGGCCACGCTGTACGTGCTGGACCATCTGCTCTTCGCGCTTGCCTTTGCGCAGAAGACCTACTTCCAGAAGATCTCGGATCCGGGCGACATCGCGCCGACCGCCGCCGTGGCGTTCACCATCAACCACGTCGCGGCGGTCTTCCTGCCCGCGCTCCTGGGATACCTCTGGATCGTTTCGCCGGGCATGGTCTTCGTTCTTGCCGCCATGATGGCCGTGGTGTCGCTGTGCCTGTCCTTCCTCATCCCGCGGCACCCGGCGAAAGGGTCCGAGACGGTGCTGCCGTCCTTCCGGTGATTCCCGGCGCAGGGCGCAGGCCCTGCGCAAGGCCGGTGCAGCCGGCATCCACAGGCCCGCGAGCAGCCCGGCCTGGCCGGTGACTGCCCCCCCCCCTTGCCGCACCGTGCCGCCGGCATGTCCCGCACTGCCTTCGCGACGAAGGCCCGCACGACCGCCAGCCGGTCGGCGGGCGTCCGGCGACGCCTTGGCCGCGCAGCGCTCCACGGGCGCGAGGTCGAGGACGGCCACGAACCTGCGGTGCCTTTCCTCCATCGGACCGATATCGTTCGCGAGGGCGAGGGGGGGGGGGGGGGGGGAAGTTCCCCTTGAAACCTGCTCCAGCTGTCTGATACGGATTCCGCCAAGGGCATGGAGCTTTCTCCTCCAGACGTTGCGGTCTCAAACCTTCGGCATGCCGGATGGACGGCACATGTCCAGGCCAGCTGCGCAAAGCCCCCGGGATGTGGAAAACCCGCTCACTTGGGGAGCATTTCGAGTGGCCCGATGGGTGTGCGGAGGCGCTTGGAAGGCCAGTGGAAGCCTCTGGCGACGATAGCCGTCAACAGGGATGCCCAGGCAGCTTTGGGAGTGCAGACGATGCGATTTGTTCAACGCCTGAAGATGCATGGCCTGCTCTCCTTCCCTCCGGACATGGAACCGATTGAGCTGCGTCCGTTGAACGTTCTTATCGGCCCCAATGGTTCCGGAAAGTCAAACGTCATAGAAGCCCTCGAGCTCCTGAGGTCAACGCCTGCCGACTTCGCCAGTGCAATCCGTGATGGCGGAGGAGCCGCAGAATGGATATGGAAGGGCGAAAACCGGAAAGATGGAGCCGTCATCGATGTCGAAACCGGCGCGGCCCGCAATGGCCCAAACCAGCCATCCCCCACCGGGCGACCATTGCGCTACCGTCTCGAGTTTGCTGCGGCGAACAACCGGGTTGAAGTGCTTGACGAGGCGATCGAAGAGGTCGAGCCGATTGACGGTCATGCCGATCCCTATTTCTATTATCGATTCCAGCAAGGGCGCCCGGTCATCAATGTCAGGGATCAGCCTCAGAATGACGGTTCTTCGGATCAGTGCAGTGCGAGGCGGGCGGAAAGACACCTCCAGCGAGATGACCTGCTGCCGGATCAATCCGTCCTGGCACAGCGCAGGGAACCGGAACTCTATCCGGAACTGACCTGGATCGGGAGGAGCTTTTCACGCATACAAACGTTCCGCGACTGGACTTTCGGGCGGCATGCGCCGTTGCGGCAGCCCCAGCCTGCCGACCTGCCTGAAGACTGCCTGCTTCCGGACTGCCGCAACCTCGCCCTGCTGCTCAATCAGGTGGAGCATCGGGATCCAAAGCGGCTTAATCAGCTTCTGAAACGCTTTCTCCCACGGTTCGAGCGGATGTCCACCCTGATTTCTGGCGGCACGGTCCAGTTCTACTTGCATGAACCGGGCTTCGGCTCTCCAATCCCAGCCGCCCGGCTGTCGGACGGGACAATGCGTTTCATCGCCATTCTCGCGACGCTGCTTTCCCCGACTCCGCCGCCGCTGGTCTGCATTGAGGAGCCAGAGCTTGGCATGCATCCCGATGCGGTGGCATTGATCGGCGAACTCCTGATCGAGGCCTCCAAACGAATGCAGCTTGTCGTCACGACGCATTCAGATGCGCTGGTCTCCGCGCTGACTGACGATCCGGAGACGATAGTGGCCTGCGAACGGTGCGGCAGCGGCACGGTCCTGCGAAGGCTCGACGCTGAGAAGCTGGCCCATTGGCTGAACGACTATCGGTTGGGTGACTTGTGGCGGATGGGCGAGTTGGGAGCCAATCCTTGAACGGCGTGACGATCTACATGGAAGGCGGAGGCAAGGGGCCTGACACCCGAGGAGCCTTGCGCCGTGGCATGGATGCCTTTCTGAGCGAACTCAAGGACGCGGTGCGAGCGAAGTCCTGGAACTGGAAGCTGGTCTGCTGCGGCGGTCGAGAGGAAGCGTTCCAAGCGTTCAGGAAAGCGCGGGAGAATCATGACAATGCCATGATTGCGCTGCTGGTGGATGCCGAGGGCCCCGTCAGCGGATCGCCCGGCGAACATCTGCAGAAGCAGGACGGATGGAATTTCGACAAGCCGGATGAGGACATTGTCTGCTTGATGGCTCAGGTCATGGAAACATGGATCGTCGCCGATCCAGGAACTCTGGGCCACTATTACGGACAGGGATTCAAGGGAAGCGCCTTGCCGAAATCGCCTGACTTGGAGGCCGTTCCAAAAGCGGATATCGCCAAAGCCCTGGAACGGGCCACAAGGGAAACCCGGAAAGGTTGCTACCACAAGATCCGTCACGCGAGCGACTTGCTGGCTCGCATTGATTCAAGCCGGACGCGGCAGCGATGCCCTTGTTGCGGGCGACTTTTCGCCATGATCGGGGAAGCTGTCGCTGAAGGTTGACCTGGCTTGCATGCAAGATGATGGCGGCGTGAGGATCCGGCGACGCTTTCCCTTTTTGGCGACGCGTGCCAGAAGCCCGGCGATGGGTCCGCCGGCAAGGCCGCATACAGGCGGATCTCGATTCGGGTTGCGTGGATGACGCCTTGGCGGCCGGGGCTTGACGCGTCGAGGAGGAGGTTCGGCGGCCGGTTGCGTCATCCTGCGGAACCGGCTCCGTCGCCGCATGGCAGCGGAGCCGGCGGGAAGCAGGGGGCGATGGCGTGGAGACGAGGCCGAAAACGTGCTTGGAATGCGGCGGCCACGTCCCGTATGTTCGCGCGGCGAAGGAGGAAGGCTCATGCTTCAGATGTTCAGGAAGACTCGGTCCACGGTGGATGCGGCCGATGCGCTGCCCGGCCGCGATGCGCCGATACCGACGGCCGGGCGGCATTTCGTGCTTGGCCGTCCGCTTGTGCTTGACGTGCCCGGCGGCCACGGGGTGGCGATGTTCGGCATGGGCTGCTTCTGGGGAGTCGAGCGGAAATTCTGGTCGCTTGAGGGAGTCTGGCTGACCATGGTCGGATATGCGGCCGGGCACACCCCGAACCCGACCTACGAGGAAGTCTGCACCGGTCGCACAGGTCACAACGAAGTGGCACGGGTCGTCCACGATCCAGCCGTGGTTTCCTACGAGGACCTGCTCCGGATCTTCTGGGAGGGGCACGACCCGACGCAGGGGATGAGACAGGGAAACGACGTCGGCACGCAGTACCGCTCGGGAATCTACTGCACGACGGATGCGCAGCGTTCGGCGGCCGAGGCGTCGAGGGAGATGTTCGCAAAGCGTCTTTCCGCAGCCGGATTCGGGGACGTCACGACGGAGATCCTGCCCGCGCCGCCGTTCTACTTCGCCGAGGACTACCACCAGCAGTACCTTGCGCGGAACCCGCACGGATATTGCGGCGTCGGCGGCACCGGCGTGAGCTGCCCGGTCGGCAAGGGCGTTGCGGCATAGTTCTCCCGCGACCGGTGCGAGGGCGCGCCGTTCGGGACTGTCCCGGAACCATGCCGGCGGCCCCTCCGGCCGCGGAGCCGTTCGCCGCGGGACGCATCGTTGATGCGTCGCGACGGCTGGCACGACGCGCTCGCCGGATTCACGCACATGGACCGGTCGGCTTCCGGTCCTGGCTCAACGGCGCCCCGGCATGCCTGCCGTGCGCCCGTCCGTCACCGTCAGCAGCCGCTCCGTCCCGACAGCCCCGCCACGCCGATCCCCCGCTGTCCGCGGGACCGGGGCCGGTCCGCCCGCGTCTGGATCCGTGTTCCGGCGGCCTGCGGGGCGGAGATTGGCGACAGTGTGCGGGATGCGACCATGATCACGAGAACCGGGAGCGTCTTGTGGCGGGCGCCGCGCGGCTTGCCGGAGACGGGCGCCGCGGCCCGGGCGGCGAACAGATGACCGGAAGGCGTCCTGATTGACAGGTCCTTCGCCCATGGAGACGTGGACCGCCTTGGCAACGCTGGGAGACCGTGGGCGGGCGGAGGCCCTCGGGAGGGCGGTCGAGTCGCTCGACCCGGCCCCCTGCGGAGTCGACGTCCTCATGCTGGAGGACGGCAGCGGAACCTGGGAAGTCGGCGGCTACTTCACTGAAGCTCCCGACGAGGTCGCCCTCGCCCTGCTCGCCGCGGCGCATGACGCGCACGGATTCACGGTCTCGAAGCTGCCGGACGTCGACTGGGTCGCTCATGTGCGGCGCGAACTGGCGCCGGTGGATGCGGGCCGCTTTCTCGTTCATTGCGGAAACCGCGACGCGGCCGTGCCCAAGGGCCGGATCCCGATCCGGATCGAGTCGTCGATGGCCTTCGGGACCGGACATCACGGCACCACGCTGGGATGCCTGAAGGCCATCGACACGCTGGCATCGGACGGCGCGCGCGTCCGTCGGGCGGCGGACATCGGTTGCGGCACGGCCGTCCTCGCGATGGCGGCCCGTCTCGCGTTCGGCGCGGAGGTGCTCGCGTCCGACGTCGACCCGCTCGCCGTCGAGGTCGCGCGGACCAACCTTTCCGCCAACGGCCTGGAAGGCTGCGTGGCGCTGGTCGAGGCCGCGGGATTCGACGGCGCGCGGCTGGCCGGCCCGTTCGATCTCGTGCTGGCCAACATTCTCAGGGATCCGCTTCTCGGCATGGCCGGAGACATGGCGCGGTCATTGCGGGAAGGCGGACGCGCGGTCCTCAGCGGGATCCTGGCCGGGCAGGCGGAACACGTGGCCGCGCGTTACCGGTCGGCGGGCTTCAGGCTGCGCATGCGCGAGGACATTGGCGGCTGGAGCACGCTGACCTTGACGCGGATCCGCTCCTGAAAGCCGTCATTCGCCCGCCGCGCTCATGCATCCGGGCCGTCGTCGTCCATGAGTATTCTCGCTGCATCCCCTTCCGGGTCGTCGTACTGGCCGCTTTTCACGGTCCAGACGAAGGCGGCGAGGGCGCCGAGCCCGAGGAACAGGGAGCAGGGGATGAGCACGACAAGAACGTTCATCGACGTCTCCCGCGCCCGGCGTTCAGGATCACCGCGAGCGAACTCGTGGACATTGCGACGGCCGCCATCAGAGGGGTGGCGATTCCCGCAACGGCGAGCGGGACGGCGACCGCGTTGTAGGCGGCTGCAACCCCGAAGTTCTGGAGTATGCGACGCTTGGCGAGCCTTGCCGTGCCGAGCGCCTCCGCCACGCCTCGCAGGCGGCCTGAGACGATGACGACATCGGCCGCGTTCCGGCTGGCGTCAAGGGCGCTGCCGGGCGCGATGGAGGCGTCCGCCGCCGCCAGGGCCGCCGTGTCGTTCAGGCCGTCGCCGACCATGAGGACGGAGCTGCCGTCCGACCGAAGCTCCCGGAGGACGGACGACTTGCCATCCGGCGAGACCTCGGACCAGAACCGGCTGACTCCGAGGCCGGCCGCGGCACGCTCGGCGCGGGCGGCCGTGTCGCCTGTCAGCAGGCACACCTCCAGCCCCATCGCCTTGAGCGCCTTGATCGCGCCCCTTGCGTCCGGCAGAAGGGTCTCGGTGCCGGGAAGCGCGTAGGTCCGTTCGCCCACGGTGAGCGCGGTCTCGGAAGCCCCGCCTGCCCGGTCTTCGCGCCCGAGGCGCACCGTGGTGCCGCTGCATGTGCCCTCGACCCCGCTCCCGGCGATTTCCCTGACATTCGAGACGTTCGCCGGAGGCGTCGTGGCGAGGGCGTCAAGCAGCGTCCTGGAGAGAGGGTGATTCGAGCTTTGCGCCAGGGCGCGCAGGATCCCGCGGTCCGTCTCCGGCATGCCGGCCGGCACTTCCAGGACGCGGCGCGCGAGCGTGCCGGTCTTGTCGAAGACGACCGTGTCGATGCCGGCCAGTCGTTCAAGCGCGGTGTCTGACCGGACGAGAAGGCCGTCGCGGTAGAGCCGCGACGTCGCCACGACGGCGACGGCCGGCACGGCGAGGCCCAGCGCGCACGGGCAGGTGATTATGAGCGTCGCGATGGCGACGTTCAGGGCCGTGCGCACGTCGCCGGTGACGGAGAGCCACCCGAGAAACGCCCCGGCGGCGACGACATGGACCGTCGGCGTGTAGATCGCCGCCGCCCGGTCGGCGAGACCCGAATAGCGCGACCTGGCGCTCTCCGCCGTGGCGACAAGCCGTGTCATGCGACGGAGCGTCGTGTCCTCGCCAACCGCGGTCGCCGTGGCGGTCACCGGGCCTGTCAGCACGATGTCGCCTGCCGTCAGGACGTCGCCGGCGGCCAGCTTCAGGGGATCGCTTTCGCCGGTGATGGCGCTCCGGTCGACCTCCGCGCCGCCGTCGTCGAGGGTTGCGTCAACCGGCATGCGCGAGCCGGCCGCGAGCCACAGCCTGTCACCGATGCGGAGCTCCTCGATCGGACGGCTCCTTTGCGTGCCGTCCTCGATCCGGATGGCTCGCGCGGGCTCGACGGCGGCGAGGTCGGCGGCGGCAGACCGGGCGGAACGGCGCATTCGCTGGTCGAGAACGCGGCCGGCCAGCAGGAAGAAGGTGAGCGCGAGCGCGGCGTCGAACCACGCGTGCTCTCCGCGATTCGCGACTTCATGAAGCGACATGGCCGACGCCAGGATGATGGCCAGGGAGATCGGGACGTCGATGTTCAGGCGCCCGGCGCTGAGGGCCGACCACGCGTGCCTGAAGAATGGCCGGGCCGCGTAGACCGTCGCCGGGAGGGCGATTGCCGCGCTGATCCAGTGCAGGAGGTCACGGGTCGAATCCGCTGCCCCCGACCAGACCGCCACCGACAGCAGCATCACGTTCATCATCGCGAACCCTGCCACGCCGAGGGGCAGGACCATGTCCGCTCCATGGGTGACGCCGCCGCCGTCCCGCGTCGCTTCATGCGCTTCGATGCCGGCCGCTGCGAGCGCCCTGATCCACGGGCCCGGATCCGCGCCCTGCATTCCGGACACGGCGGCGCGGCGGCGCGTCAGGTTCACGCGGACCGAGCGGACGCCCGGCTGCCGGGAAAGCACTCGCTCCGCGGCTCGCATGCAGCCTGCGCAATGCATGCCCGGCAGGACGAGCGTATGGGTCGGCGACGCGTCCGGTGCGGCGCCGAGGCTCGCGGCGGCTCCCGGACCGGCGCGGGTCGCGCAGGCGGACGTCATTCCTCGACCCGCAGGGCGATCCGCTGCCTGAACGGCGTGCCGTCCGGGGCCGTCATGGTCAGCCTGAGATTCCAGTATCCCGGCGTCAGGCTTGCCGGTCTTGGCGCGACGAACCGGGTGCCGTCAAACCGGAAGGCGAGGACGCTGTCCTCGGCGACATGGGTGGCGCGGCCGAGGGTTGCCTCCGTGATCCCTGCCTCGACCGGCCCGTCGGGCCCCAGGACGGCGAGCGTCACGGTTTCCCTGGTGAAGCCCGGAACGATGTTCCAGCCCAAGGACTCCTGGGCGCGACGCTCGGCGTCGAAGGCCTGGCTCGCGACATAGGAGTTCTCGACCTCCAGGCCGGGGAACGTGCGAACGGCCATCGTCGCGAGCACGAGATTGACTGCGACGATGACGGCAAAGGCGCCGACGAAGAGCGCCGTCACGTGGCGGCCGGTGACCTCCCGACTCACGGTCCGGTCCTGCCGTTGAACACGCTGTCCTGGTATGCCCGCTCGCCCGAGATGACGTCCTCGACCCAGAATCGGATCCCCGTGCTGTCCGCAAGGGCGGGGCCCGCGTCCGCGGATGCGGCCACATAGACCCTCTGATGCGCCGTGCTGTCTGCCGGCACCGGAACCAGCGAGGAACCGAAGCCTTCCAGGTCTGTCCGCAGCGAGTCGTCGCCGTCGACATGGATCCGGAAGGGCCGGTCCTCGCCGTGCTTGTTCCTGAGGCGAATGTCGTAGGCGTTTCGAATCGAGCCGTCGGAAAGCACGACGAACTGCGGATTCCTGACGGGCGCCACGGTTATGTCGATCTCCGGACGGACGAACAGCGCGTAGAGCAGGGCAAGCCCGATGAGGCTCCAGGCGGCGGTGTACGCCACCGTGCGCGGCCGCAGGACGTGCCGCCAGACCGGCAGCGGCGGCTGTCCGGCCCGTTCGCGCCTCTCGTCGGCCAGCGCAATGTAGTCGATGAGCCCGCGCGGCTTGCCTGTCCGGGCCATGACATCGTCGCAGGCATCGATGCAGAGCGCGCAGGTGATGCAGGCCAGCTGCTGCCCGTCCCGTATGTCGATGCCGACCGGGCAGACGTTGACGCAGGCGTTGCAGTCTATGCAGTCGCCTGGCTCGTCGCTGGCAGGGCTGGCGCCGCCGACGGCCGGACCCATGCCCGGCATGGGAATCCTGGGCGACCGCCCACCCATCCGGGGGCCTGCGGCCTGCGCGGACGCCTCCGCGCGTTCGGCGATTGCGCACCTTCTGGCGCCCTTGCCGCGCGGCTCGCCCCGCCAGTCACGGTATGCGACCGTCAACGTCGCCTCATCCATCATCGCGGCCTGGATGCGGGGCCAGGGGCACATGTAGATGCAGACCTGCTCGCGCATGAAGCCGCCAAGGACGAACGTCGTGCCGGTCAGGATCATGATCGTGAAATATGCGACCGGGGCGGCGTCGAGCGCGACCAGGTCGCCAAGGAGCGTCGGCGCGTCGGCGTAGTAGAAGACCCAGGCGCCGCCCGTCGCCACGGAGATCAGCAGCCAGAGCGTCCACTTGGCGAGACAGAGCCTGACCTTCCTGAGCGTCCATCCCGACTTCCAGAGCCGCATCCGCGCGTTGCGGTCGCCCTCCACCCGGCGTTCCACAAGCAGGAACAGGTCCGTCCAGACGGTCTGCGGGCAGGCGTAGCCGCACCAGACCCGGCCCAGCGCCGACGTGAAGAGAAACAGGCCCAGCCCGGCCATGATCAGGAGCCCGGCGACGAAATAGAGCTCGTGCGGCCATATCTCGATCCAGAAGAAGTAGAAGCGCCGCCCGGCAAGGTCGACCAGGACGGCCTGTTCAGGGAGATTCGGCCCGCGGTCCCAGCGGATCCAGGGCGTCAGGTAGTAGATGCCGAGCGTCACGCCCATGATCCACCACTTGAGCGTGCGGAAGGCGCCGGAGACCCGGCGCGGGAAGATCGGTTCCCGCGCGGCGTAGAGCGACGCGGATTCGCTCATTGCGCGGGCCTGCGCGCCCGGGCGCTTCCCGGCCTTCGCCGGTGCGCATGCAGGCCCGGCCCCCGGCGGCGCGCGGGATCCGGCGCCTGGCGCCCGCCTGCCGGATTGGGACGTGCGCCGTCTCTCCCGGGCGTGGCGGCCGAAGTGGCGGCGTGTCCCGGACCTGATCGTGCCGGAAGGGGCATCGCCGCTCATTCACCTCCGCCCAGTTGATGCACGTAGAGCGTGACGGCCCGGATCTCGACCTCGTCCAGCCTTCGCCCCCATGCCGGCATCACGCCGAAGCGCGAATACGTGATCGACTCCGCGATCGCTTCGCGGTCGCCGCCGTAGAGCCAGATGGCGTCGGCCAGGTTCGGCGCCCCGCTCTCGCGGTCGCCGGTCCCTGCATCCATGTGGCAGGCGGCGCATTCCTCCGCGAAGACGGCCGCGCCGCTCGCGGCCAGCTCCGGGTCATGCGCCTGGCCGGACAGCTGGAGCACGAATTCGGCCGCCGCCGCGATCTGCCCCTCTTCGAGGAATTCGCCGTAGGCCGGCATTTCGGACCAGCGGGCGTCCTCGTCGGTGTCGTTCCTGATGCCGTGGCGCACCGACGCCGCTATTGCGTCAAGCGTGCCGCCCCACAGCCAGTCGTCATCGAGAAGGTTGGGATATCCGACGGCGCCCGCCGCCCCTTCGCCGTGGCACTGGGAGCAATGGGCGCGAAAGACGGCCGCGCCGCCCGCGACGCCGTAGCGGTAGGCCGGGTCGTCGCGCGCAAGCGTCGCCAGGTCGGCAGCGGCCAGGCGCGCGGCGACGTCCGCGTTGCGGGCATCCACTTCCGCGATCCGGGCTTCGACCTCCGCGCGCGTCGAGTGGCCGAGAATCCCCGCCGTCGCCCGGTCGAGAAGGGGCCAGGCCGGGTAGGCGATGCAGTAGCCGATGCCCCAGACGACCGTGAGGTAGAACGTCCACAGCCACCATCGCGGAAGGGGCGTGTTGAGCTCCCGGATCCCGTCCCACTCGTGGCCGGTGGTCTCGGTGCCCGTGACCGGATCGTGGCCTGCCGTGTCTTCCATCACGCGGCCTCCTCTGGCCGGTCGCCCGCCCGGCCGTCCTCGCGGGCCGCGATTTCCGAATCGTCCTTCAGCGGGATGCCCGCGATCTCGTCATGGATCGCGCGGGATCCGGGGCGGAACGCCCAGGCGATGGCGCCGACGTAGAAGACGCACAGCGCCAGCAGCGCCCAGCTGTCGGCAAGTTCGCGGAGGAAGGAATAGGTGTCCATCGTCTCGTCCTATCGGGTCTCGTCCGGCGTGAAGGTCGAGAAGTCGACCAGGGTGCCGAGCATCTGCATGTACGCGATGATCGCGTCCATCTCGGTCAGCTCGGGCTGTCCGTCAAAGTTCGCGACGACCGCGCCCGGATAGCGTTCCAGCAGGCCGTCGGTGTCCGCGTCGGGATCTGCCTGGGCATGGAAGTCGGCACGGGCCTCGGCCAGCATCTCGTCGGTGTAGGGCACGCCGACCATGCGATGCGTCGCAAGAAGATCCTCGATTAGGCCGTCCTCGAGCCGCGCGTCCGAGAGAAAGGCGTATTTCGGCATGACGCTCTGCGGCACGACCGATTGCGGATCCATGAAGTGGTCCACGTGCCAGGCGTCGGAATAGCGTCCGCCGACCCGGGCCAGATCCGGTCCGGTCCGCTTCGACCCCCACTGGAAGGGGTGGTCGTACTTCGATTCCGCGGCGAGCGAGTAGTGGCCGTAGCGCTCCACCTCGTCCCGCATCGGCCGGATCATCTGGCTGTGGCAGACGTAGCATCCCTCGCGGACATATATGTCGCGCCCGGCCAGCTCGAGCGGCGAGTAGGGGCGCACGCCGTCGACGTCCTCGATCGTGTTCTCGAGGTAGAAGAGAGGCGCGATCTCGACGATCCCGCCGATGGAGACGACGAGCAGCGAGGAGACGAGAAGGAGGATCGGGCTCCTCTCCAGGATGCGGTGCTTGCTGATGGCGGACATGCGCGCCTCCCTGTTACGCCGGGACGCCGACATGCGCCATGGCGCGCGCGCCGCCCCTGATCGTCATCCACATGTTCCAGGCCATGATTCCCGCGCCGGCGAGGTAGAGGCCGCCGCCGAGCGCCCGGACGACGTACATCGGGTACTTGGCCTCGACGGTGTCGGCGAAGGAGTTCACGAGGAAGCCTTGGGAGTCGACCTCGCGCCACATCAGGCCTTCCAGGATGCCCGTCACCCACATCGACGCCGCGTAGAGCACGATGCCGACGGTCGCGAGCCAGAAGTGCCAGTTGATCGCCGGCATCGAGTGCATTTCCTTGCGGCCCCAGAGCCGGGGCGTGAGGAAGTAGAGCACGGCGAACGTGATCATGCCGTTCCAGCCGAGCGCTCCGGAGTGCACGTGCCCGATGGTCCAGTCCGTGTAGTGCGACAGCGAGTTGACCGCGCGGATCGACATCATCGGCCCCTCGAATGTCGACATGCCGTAGAAGGCCAGCGAAATCACCATCATGCGGATGATCGGGTCGGTCCGGAGCCTGTCCCAGGCGCCCTGCAGCGTCATGAGCCCGTTTATCATCCCGCCCCATGACGGCATCCAGAGGATCACCGAGAACACCATCCCGAGCGTCGAGGCCCAGTCGGGCAGGGCGGTGTAGTGCAGGTGGTGCGGCCCCGCCCAGATGTAGAGGAAGATCAGCGCCCAGAAGTGGATGATCGAGAGCTTGTAGCTGTAGATCGGGCGGTTCGCCTGCTTTGGCACGAAATAGTACATCATGCCGAGGAAGCCGGCCGTCAGGAAGAAGCCCACGGCATTGTGCCCGTACCACCACTGCACCATCGCATCTTGCACCCCGGAAAAGACCTGCACCGACTTCGATCCCCATATCGAGACCGGAATCGAGATGTTGTTCACGATGTGCAGCATCGCGACCGTGACGATGAAGGAGAGCAGGAACCAGTTCGCGACGTAGATGTGCCGTTCGCGCCGGTTGAAGACCGTGCCCATGAAGACGGCGAGGAATGCGACCCAGACGATCGCCAGCCACAGGTCGACATACCATTCGGGTTCGGCGTATTCCTTGGATTGCGTCGCGCCGAGGATGTATCCCGTGGCGGCGAGCACGATGAAGAGGTTGTAGCCCCAGAACACGAACCAGGCGAGGTTGCCGCCCCAGAGCCGCGCCCCGCAGGTCCGCTGGACAATGTAGAACGACGACATGATGAGCGCGTTGCCGCCGAAGGCGAATATGACGGCGCTTGTGTGCAGGGGCCTGAGCCGGCCGAAGTTCGCGTATGGCTGGGCCCAGTCGACGTTCAGGGCCGGATACGCCAGTTGCAGCGCGATCGCCACTCCGGCGAGGAAGCCCACGACGCCCCAGAACGCCGTGGCGATCACGCCGGCCCGGATGACGTCGTCCGCATAGCCGGAAACGTCGGCCGCCGGCCGCCTTTCGCCGACCCGGCCGACCTGCCAGACGAAGAGTCCGGCGGCGATCAGCATTATGAGCGCCGCATGAACCTGGTAGGCAAGGTCATGCCCCCAGTTCGCGGCGAGTGCCGCGATCAGGGCCGTCAGGCCCAGCAAGGTCAGTTTAAGCGTGTCCCACATGGCTGGATTCCCGGGATTGGTTTGCGGCTGCAGCGTTCACGCCGGGATCGACGCAGTCCGCGGCGCGGAAGCCTCGGCCGGACGCTCGGGCATGTCTGTCGGCATTCTGGCCCCTTCGCGTTCGCCGCAGGCCGTGCGGGCGGCAGCTCCTTCGTGCCTGGCGCGGCTTCGGCAGGCGGCCTTCTCGCGGAACCGTGCCGCAAGGCGAGTCGCGCCGCCTTGATCCATGTCAAGTCGGTTTGCAGGCCGGCGGAACGGGGCGGCATGACGGTTTCCGCCGCCGGCATCGCGACATGGCCGGCGTTCCGGCGGGCGCGATGCGTCACGCCGCGTTTTGGAGCTCCGCCGAAAGGCGCGCGGCGCTCGGGATGATGACGCGCCTGGCCGTCTCCAGCTCGATGAGTCCGTCCTTGCGAAGCCGGGACATCTGGCGGCTGACGGTCTCGATCGTAAGGCCCAGATAGCTTGCCATCGCTTCACGAGAGAGAGGCAGGTCGATCCGGACCGGCTGATCGGCGTCGTCGGGCAGGACGGACCGGCGCATGACGAGCATCATGAACCTGACGATCTTCTCGCGCGCGGTCAGGCATCCGAGCAGCAGCATCCAGTCTCGGGCGGCGTCGAGATCGTCGAACGCCATGTCCAGGAGCCTCTTGCTGATGCCCGGCGCGCGTTCGACCAGATCCTCGAAGGGGCGTCGCCTGAAGCAGCAGAGCGTCAGGTCGGTGACGGCTGAAACGTCGTGCTCGCAGGAGTCGCGTCCCGGCCGTCCTATGAAGTCGGACGGCAGCAGCATCCCGGTGATCTGCACCCTTCCGTCGAACGTGGTCTTCGAGAGGGTCGCGATGCCGGACACGATGGAAGCGACGACGTCCAGCCTTTCGCCGCGGAGGGCGACAGCCTTGCCGGCCGGGACCGCCTTGTAGAACTTCATGCCGTTCAGCCTGGCGAACTCCTCGTCGTCGCTTGCGGCGCAGACGGCCCGGTGCCTCACCGGGCAGTGCCGGCAGTCCAGGCGCAGATCTTCGGTGCGCGAGATCTTCACGGCGAGCTCACTGCATGGATCCTCATCAACGCATCCGTCGTCACCCGTGAGGACGTTACATCAATTTCCTGAAGCCGCCACAGGGATTCTGGGCGCCGGGACAAATCGTCGCCCGTGAGCGGACCGCCGCGCCGGTCCCGGACACGCGGCGGGAGCTCGCGTGATGCCGCCCCGCCAACGGTTCGGCCCGGCCGACGTCCGGCTGTTTCGCCGGCGGCCTCGGAGCCCCCTGCCACGGGCGCTGGCCGATCGAGGAGGCGCACAAGGCACAGCCGCGGCAGGCGCCCGGGATCTCCCGCAGCCGGCTCCTCGCAGGAAGACGGGGAGCGGGGATCGGATCAAGGCCGGGCGCCACCAGGATGACTCTGCCGGCCAGCGACGGTCCAGGCCTTCGGCAAGGTACGGACTCGCCGCCGCGGGCCTCGCCGCGTTCGGCATCCTGTGGGCCGAGATCGGGTCGGTGCGGGACAGTCCCCGCGCCGAGGTCCGCGAGAACCGGGCCGCGATCGCGGAGATCGCGAAGGGCCTGGCCCGTCTCGAGGCCGTCCTTCAGGAGCGGCTGCCCAAGGACAGGTGACGGCAGGCCGGGGCCCGGATCCGTCGCTGCTGTCATTTCTCGCCCTTCGCTCCGGCTGTCCGGATCGCGGCCGGAACGTTCAGGCCGGCGGGTGTAGTTCAGATTCCCTGTCAGGCTGCCGCGGCCTGATTCGCCTGCCATTCCAGGAAGCCGGGCAGCCGGAGGTTCATGACCAGGGCCTTCAGCGCCGGCATGGCGTTGGCGCCCCTCTCCGCCCGGCGCGTTCCGGAGCGCTCCGTCCGCAGCCCGAACCGCCGGCATCCGCCCTCCACGACGCCGCTTTCCGGCCCGGACGCCGCGCTCCCGGAACGCGTCGTGCCGCATCCGGTCGAGCCCGCTCTCGAAATGCCTGCAGCAGGCCTCCACGTCCTCGTGCCGGTCCCCGGACGGCGCGAGCTCCCGGCCCGCCTTCGCCGCCCGGCCCGCCCTGACGTCCGCCTCGCCTCCGCGAACCGCCGGTCCCGCTCCGCCCCCGGCCGGCAGGACCGCCTCGCGGCGTCGGAGGCGCGTTCCGGGCAGTGGAGGAGGCCGGGCACGATGGCGGCCTTCCGGCCCCCGAAGAGCCCCTCGCAGGCGTTGGGGATCCAGTCCGCCCCGTCGGAGACGACGACGGGCCCGCCCGCGTCGTGCAGGCCCCGCCGCCGCGCCTCCCGGTCGGGCCGCGCCGCGAAGTCCGAGGCCTCCCGGCCTCCGGACGGCGCCGCCGCGCCGCCGGTCAGGCAGGTGACGGATTCGCCGCCCCGGCCCTGACCGCCGCGCCGGTCCCGGGGTCCCGGCCCTCGGCGGTGCAGATGACCGCAAGCCTGGCTTCCCTGGTCTTCGAGGTGCCGTCGGCCTGCCTGCCGCGAACGCCCTCGGTCTCCTCCTTCCGCATCGGGACGCCGGTCCCGTCGACGGAGAGCTGCATGCGCGGTTCCGGCGGCCTGCCGTCCAGCACCTCCTCGCGCTCGAAGCGCTGCGCCGCCTCGCCCAGCCCGGCGCCCGGCGCTGCAGCGCGCTCGACGAGGCGTCCGCCCCGGCGAGGCTGTCGACATGCCGGCTCGCCGCCTCGAAGCCCGTGAGCGGCACCGTCCCGGCGATGACGCTCGCCGTCCCCGGCGTCACCGTCCCGTCCTCCAGCCCCGGCGCCCGGTCCGGCGGGAAGCATCCCCCGCCGCAGGACCGGCAGCGGAAACGCGACCGCTCCGCCCCGACCCGCCCCAGCCGGGTCGAGGCAAGGACTTCGGCGTCGCCGAATGCCGGGCCGTCGGCCTGCCGCAGGCCGCGCACTCCGGCGCCGGCCGCGTCGCGTCCAGCCGCCCGGCAGAAGCTCGGCGCCGCCGCGCCGTCGCCCGGCGAGGCGTCCCGGAGCGCCCGCTCCACGCCGTCCAGGTCGGGGGCGCCCGACTGCCCGGGTCCGCCGCCAGCCGCGGCAGCAGCGGACCGAACTCCGACGGGACCGCCCCGGCGGCGCCTCCGGCGTGCCGTCCCCCGCGACGTCGCGGCTCCGCACCTCGCCCCCCTCGATCCAGCATCGCGTGTGGCCGCCCTCGTGCGACCGGACCACCGCAGCGCCTTCGTCGCCAAGACCCTCCAGACAGTCAGCCGTGTCCGGATGGCGGTGCCGAGCAGCTCAGCCCGGACCCCTGGGCCGACCCGCAGTCAGCCGTGTCCGGATGGCGGTGCCCCTTGTCCCCTGCGTCCCTTGCCATGGCTCTCGCTCCTGTCCATTGCCTCAACGCGCGCCGCCGACCGGTTCGTCCGGCACTTGCACGGCACGCCAAATGGATAACGGAACAGAACCGCAGGAGTCAAAATCTGAACTACACCCATGGCCGGCAGCCTCAGGCAGTCGCCCGACCTCGAGGCCGTTCAGCGCCACGATCTCCTTCCGGCGGGACGCGCGCCCCAGCGTGCGCGCCGCGCGCCGGATCGCTTCCTCCAGCCGCCGGCCGGCGGCCGTGCGCAGGATCCGGGGGTTGCACTTCCCGGCGGAATGGAGAGGCATCCTGCCGTGCGGCCGTCAGCACGAGAAACCGCAGGCACGACCTGTTCGCAAGGGACGCCCCGGAAGCCTCCACCGTCGCGAGCGTCGCCGGCACCTCCCGATAGGGCCCTGGCGCGAAGATGCGCCTTCAGAAGCGGCATTGGCGGCAGCGCGCCGTCGATCGCCTTGCCCGCCGCTTTGCGCACCACATGGCCGCGCGCCATGCACCATCGGAGGATCGTGCCGATGCGCTGGCGGATGCGCGCGCCGTCTCCATCCGGACGCCCCATGTCGGCGTCAGCACGCGCCGCGCGTCCTCGCGCCCGATCCGGTCGACCGGCATGTCGCCCAGGGCCGGAAGGGCGCGGCGCTCAAGCGTCTGCCACCAGGACAGGACGTGCTTGCCGTTCCGCCAGCGCGGCCGGTTCGCCTCGAGCGTTCGCTTCGTCGCCTCCCGGAACATGGGAACGGCCGCCCTGCGTCTGGTGCCTTTCGGCAAGAGGGTCGCGCGCCCCGCGGCCACGGCCGTCCGGTTGGCCCCGGGCGAGCCCGGCGGCGAGCAAGGATCCCGGGCCGCTCTCGCGGCGGTGCCTGCCGATCGAGATTCTCCGCACCCGCGGCCGCGAACCGCTGCGGCTCACGCTCGGGTACAGAACTTGCCTCGCCGTCGCACTGGCTGCGGCCGGTTTCCAAGCGGCTCCGCCGAACTCCACCCCGCCGGCCGTGGCGGGAAGATGCCGGAACGGGCAAGAGCGCCAGACTGAAGAAGACCCGCTTTCATGGGTCCGGCACTTCTCTGGAACTCTCTGGCTTGAAGGATGGTGGAGCCAAGGGGAGTCGAACCCCTGACCTCTTGCATGCCATGCAAGCGCTCTCCCAACTGAGCTATGGCCCCACAAGGAACGACTATGCGTCGTCAACACCGACGTGGGTAAAGGCTTGGGCGGCGTCACGCAAGCGAATTGGCCAATTCAGGAGTCGTCCTCCTCTTTCGGCACGTCCGCGATTTCGTCAAGCGAGACGTTGCCGTCGTCCTCGTCGCCCTCGAGAACGTCGTCCTCCAGGCTGACATCCGAATCGTCATCTTCATCCTCAAGCACGATGTTGTCGCCCTCGAATTCGGCCGCACCCTTCTCCCCTTCCTTGGCCTCTTCCACCGCAACGCGCTTCGCCTTGTCCGCGTCAGGCGTGATCGGCTCGCCCGTGTACGGGCTGATGGCCGGATCCTTGTTGAGGTCATAGAACCTCTTGCCGGTGGTCGGGCAAACGCGCTTGGTGCCCCATTCTTCCTCGGGCATGTCCGTCTCTGTCCTGGTTGCTCTTCGGAATTTCGCGCGACGTGCCACAATGCCCGAGGGCTGTCAAAGGGATTCGCTGCACGAGACGCGACCGGTCCGGCCCCGTTGCCGCCGGACCCCGGGCGCAGGCGCCTGATGCCGTCATGCCGCTCCTCCCGGCCGGCGCCGTCGGTGCCGACGCGATGCGAGCCGCTTCGGGACCCGGTGAATGGCCGTGACGCCGCCAGCGCGTCCCGGATGCGCTTCATCGCCCCCTCGCGAAGTGGCGCCGCTCACGGATACCGCTCCCGCGCTTCGATGGCATGCGCCATGCCTCGATCCGCGATGCCCTGCGCGCAGGTGGCCACATGCCGCCATCGGGATCCGGGCCGTGCGGCGCGGCGTGCGCGCTGTCTTCCACGGGCGTGCGGACCCGATGCGGAACTCGCGTCGCGCGATGCCCGCGACGAATCCGCGTTGTCCGCAGCCACCGGCCATGCCACGGTAGGGCCCGGTTGAGGTGCGGAGCTGCGGAAAGGCAGGGAGCGATGGGCGTCATTGGGCTGGACTCCGTTCCGGGCGTCAGGATCGATGTTCGGCGGTCGGCCCGCGCCCGCCGCCTGAGCCTGAGGGTGTCGAGCCTGGACGGTCGGGTGACCCTGACGATGCCGTCCGGCACGAGTCTGCGCGCCGCGCAGGAATTTGCCGAGACGAAGGCCGCCTGGATTGCGAGCGCGGTCGAAAGGCGGCCCTGCCCGGTGGCGGTTGGAGTCGGCGTGGCGATTCCTGTCGAAGGCGAGGCGCACACGGTCGTTGCAGGGTCCGTGCCAGCCGCGAGGATTGTGGACGGAGCGATCGAGGCCCCGGCGCATTCTGCCGCTCCTGCGGTGATGGCGCTTCTGAGGGAGATGGCGCGCGAACGGCTGTCCGCCGCAGCGAAACAGCACGCCAGCACGGTCGGCAGGGACTTCCGGCGGCTTACGCTCAAGGACCCGCGTTCCCGCTGGGGGTCGTGCTCGGCGGAGGGCAATCTCATGTTTTCATGGCGCCTGATCCTGGCGCCGCCAAGCGTGCTCGACTATGTCGCCGCCCACGAGGCCGCGCATCTCAGGCACATGGATCACTCGCAGGCCTTCTGGGGCCTGGTCGGGAAAATCTGCCCCCAGTGCAGGGCGTCCCGCAACTGGCTGAGGCGGGAGGGCGCAGGCCTGCACAGATACAGTTTCGGTCTCTGACGATGCCGCGGCCTGTCTTCCGCGATCAATCGCCGGCCATGCAGGCGAGACCGGGCGAGCCGCCGACCGCCGCCCATGAGCGGATCTACCGGATCCTCAGGTCCCGGATCATGCACGGCGAACTGGCGCCGGGCTCGGCGCTCACGTTGCGCGGCATCGGGCAGGAATTCGACACCTCCATGACGCCCGCGCGCGAGGCGACCCGCCGCCTGGTGGCGGAAGGCGCCCTGACGATGTCCATGTCGGGGCGCATCGCCACCCCCGAGCTCTCCGGCGACCGGATCGAGGAACTGGCGTCGCTTCGCGGCCTGCTGGAAACGGAACTTGCCGTCCGCGCCCTGCCGCGTGCGCATCTGGCCCTGATCGAACGCCTGGCCGCGATCAACGGCGCTGTCTCGGAGGCGGTCGGCAGGGGTGATTCCGTCGCCTACATTCGCACGAACCTCGAGTTCCACAGGACGCTCTATCTTCGCGCCCAGGCTCCCGCCATGCTGGCCCTCGCCGAAACCGTCTGGCTTCAGCTCGGGCCGACGATGCGCAAGCTGTACGGCCGCATGCGGCAGGAAAGGTCGCCGAGCAGCCATCGCCTGATACTGGCGGCGCTGCGCAACGGGGAAGAGGCTGCGCTGCGCGTGGCGCTCAAGACAGACGTGACCAAGGGCCTGAGGCTGCTCATGGCCTGAAGCGCTGGCCGGGCGGCGCGCCCGTTCGGACGCGGGCGGGTCGCGAGACCGGACGGCGTGAAGTCGCGCCGCACGGCGCAAGATGACGCAAAGGCCGCCAGGGACGCCGTCTGCCGCATGTCTGCGGCGGCGATCATGCGCCCTGCAGGGCCTTGCCCGTTTCCGGACGGGCTCTGCATGCTCGGGCGGGAAACGGAAGGGAGACTGCCATGGACGAAGGGTCGGGTGCGGATCTTGCGAGGCGGGCATGGCTCGGCGACGAGGCGGGCTCGTTCGAGAGGTTCCGCGAGCAGGTGTCGCAGTCGACGGGGCGCGACGAATGGCCCCGGGCGGCGGCGGTCGAGCGCAACGTGCCGGTCTACGACGGCGCGCGCGTGCGCGAAGCGGCGGCTCATGCCGGCCGGGCCGCCGACATCATGTCCGAATGGAACGCTGTCCTTGATTCCGGCCCGGGCATGCTCGTCATCCGTGACGGCATGGCGGACACCGGCATCGTGGACGAGGCCACGGGAATCTTCGAGCGGATCATCGATGAGGAGCGGGCGAGCGGCACCGGCGGCGGAGATCACTTCGCCAAGCCCGGCGCGAACGACCGCGTCTGGAACGCGGCGCAAAAGCATTGCCAGGCCAGCCCGGAGAATTTCCTGCGCTACTACGCCTCGGACGCGATCTCGATGGCCGCCAGGGCCTGGCTCGGGCGGGGCTACCAGCTGACAGCGCAGGTCAACCGCGTGAATCCCGGTGGCGCGGCGCAGACCGCGCACCGGGACTATCATCTGGGCTTCATGAACGCCGAACAGCTGGCGACCTATCCGGTTCAGGCGCACGCGTTCTCTCCCCACCTGACGCTTCAGGGGGCGGTCGCGCATTGCGACATGCCCTTGCAGAGCGGCCCGACAAGGCTCCTGCCGTATTCGCAGCTGTTCACCGAAGGCTACGTGGCGTTCGGGCGGAAGGAGTACCAGGATCTCTTCGCGAAGGCCCATGTGCAGCTGCCGCTCGGAAAGGGTGATCTCCTGTTCTTCAACCCGGCGGTCATGCATGCTGCCGGCGAGAACAGCTCAAGGGACATCCGGCGGATGGCGAACCTGCTCCAGATCGGATCCGCGTTCGGGCGGTCGATCGAGTCCGTGAACCGGTCGGCAATGTCGATCGCGCTCTATCCGGCGATGGCGGAGGCCCGCGCGTCCGGGTCTCTGACATGGAGGGAGATCCGGAACGCCGTCGCCGCCTCCGCCGAGGGCTACGCGTTCCCGACGAACCTGGATCGCGACCCGCCTGTGGACGGTCTCGTGCCGATGAGCCAGGCGGAGCTCATGGAGGCGGCACTGGAGCGCGGCGCGTCCGCGGATGACTGGGAGGCGGAGGTTGCTGCCATCGATCGGCGTCGCGCGCCCTGATCGAGGCCTTGCCGGTTCGCACGGAAGGCCGGCGGGGCGCGGGCCAGGCCGCCCGGCTCGGGAAGCGGCGCCGGGGGAGATCCCTGTCTTGTCCCGTCCGGCCCGTGATCCATGATCGTGTCGACCGGTCTCGCGCCACGGACCGCTGACGGCTTTCCGGAGACAGGCCTGCCTGCTTGCGTGCGGCGGCTTCCGGGACGGCCGTCGCGGGCGGCATGCCGAATCGTCCGGTCGGCAATTCAGGGAGTTGACAGAAAGGCCGATCAGGCTCAGGGGAGTGCGTGTCCATGCCAGTCATCACGGAAATCGCCGACCTGAAGCGCATCTACCGCCGTCGCGTGCCGCGGATGTTCCATGACTACGCCGAAAGCGGGTCATGGAGCGAGCAGACGTTTCGCGAAAACACCAGCGACTTCAGGGAAATCCGCCTTCGCCAACGGATCGCGGTCGACCTGGCAAACCGGTCCGTCGCGACCCGGCTGATCGGCGAGGACGTGGCGATGCCGGTGGTTCTGGCGCCGATCGGGCTGCTGGGCATGCAATGCGCCGATGGCGAGATCAAGGCGGCACGCGCGGCCGAGAAGGCCGGGGTGCCGTTCTGCCTTTCGACCATGTCCGTCTGCTCGATCGAGGACGTGGCCGCAAGCACCGGCAGGCCGTTCTGGTTCCAGGTCTATGCGCTGAAGGACAACGACTTCATGTCGCGCCTTCTGGCGCGCGCCCGGGCCGCGGGCTGCCCTGCAATTGTCATCACGGTCGACCTGCAGGTTCTCGGACAGCGCCACAAGGACATCAAGAACGGTCTTTCCGTCCCGCCAAGGCTTGCCTTGGCGTCGGTCGCGAACATGGTCACGAAGATGCGCTGGGGACTGGGAATGCTCGGGACGAAGCGCCGCTCCTTCGGGAACGTTGTCGGGCATGCGGAAGGCGTGACCGACCCGTCGTCGCTGTCTTCGTGGACGGCGGAGGCGTTCGATCCGTCGCTGGACTGGGGCAGGATCAGGGAGCTGATGGACATGTGGGGCGGCAAGGTGATCCTGAAAGGCATCCTTGACGAGGCTGATGCCATGAAGGCCGCCGAACTTGGCGCGGACGCCATTGTCGTCTCGAACCATGGCGGCCGCCAGCTCGACGGGGCGCTCTCGTCGATCCGGATGCTCGAGCCGATCGTTGACGCGGTCGGCGACAGGACGGAGGTCTGGCTCGACGGCGGCGTTCGGAGCGGCCAGGACGTGCTGAAGGCCGTGGCGCTCGGCGCAAGGGGGGTCATGATCGGCCGCTCGTACGTGTACGGCCTCGGCGCCATGGGCGAGGCCGGCGTGTCCGCCGCCCTCGATGTCATAAGGACCGAACTGGACGTCTCCATGGCCCTGTGCGGGCGTCGGCGAATCTCCGATGTGGACCGGGGGATTCTTCTCGTGCCGCAAGGGTATTCCGGCGGCTTTGGCTGACCTGGCCTGGCGTTCGGGCGCTGGCGGCGGCCGCGGTGGCCGCCTTGCCGGCCGTGACCGCGTGAACAGGGAGGTCGCCGAGCCTGGTTCTGCATCAGTCCATGGAACTGCCCCGTGAACTGGTTACAAGTCCGCCCGAATCGCCTACGGTCAGTCTATGGCAGCGGACGGCAAACCGGCTACAGGCTCTCATCCCGGGTCCACGAACGAATCCATGCGCCCCCCGGCGCGGGAACACCGCCGCCTGAACCGGCCGGCCGCGACTCCATGCTGGACGAAGCGAAGACCGCAATTCAGCGCAACCGCCTCGGCAAGCCCGCAAGGGGCTTCGTCTTCGTTGGATTGGGGGGTGTCGGAAGGACGGTCCTGCTCAACGAGGTTCAGGCCGTCGCAAACGAAGACGGCGCGCCGGCCGACTTCCCGGAGGTTGCCGCCAATGAACCGCTCTCGGGCAGCATCATAAGCGCGCTGCGCACGGCCCTGCTGAAGCTCGACCTGGCAGAGGGCGTCGGTGAAATGGTCAAGCAGGGACTGCGGGTCCTCAGGATCAAGTTCGAGACCGTCGAATTCTCAGTGGATGTCGATGCCGAGACGGGCACGGCGGACAGCGGCAGGCCGTCCCGGGACCTCGACGCGCACCTGGTCACGTTCGATGCTGACGGGCGGATCCGTTTCGGGCCGCAGCTGTGGGATGATGACATCGCCCCATCGGGCCTTGACGCCGGGATGCGGCTGCGCCGGCCGGATCCGGAAACCGAGCTTCGCTTGAAGCGTCACCGCGTCAGGGTCACGGAGTCTTGAGAGCCGCCCGGCCGGATCCGCGCTCTTCGGCGAACTGCCGCATCCGATGGAGGTCCAGAACATGATTCCGAGATACACGCGCCCCGAGATGGCGGAGATCTGGTCGCCGGAAACCAGGTTTCGCATCTGGTTCGAGATCGAGGCGCATGCCTGCGACGCCATGGCGGGACTTGGCGTGATCCCCCGCGAGAGCGCCGAAGCGGTATGGAAGGCCCGGGACGCGGAGTTCGACGTCGGCCGAATCGCCGAGATCGAGTCCGTCACCAAGCATGACGTCATCGCGTTCCTGACGCATCTCGCCGAGATCATCGGCGACAAGCAGGCCCGCTTCGTCCATCAGGGCATGACGTCCTCCGACGTTCTGGACACCGCGTTCAGCATACAGCTGACACGTGCCGCCGACCTGCTTCTTGAAGGCATGGACGCGCTGCTTGCCGTGCTGAAGCGCCGCGCGCACGAGCACAAGACGGATGTCCGCATCGGACGTAGCCACGGCATTCATGCGGAGCCCGTCACCATGGGGCTGACCTTCGCCAGGTTCTACGCGGAAATGGACCGCAACAGGGCGCGTCTCCTGCGGGCGCGCGAGGAAGTCGCGACCGGAGCGATCTCCGGCCCCGTCGGAACGTTCGCGAACATCGACCCCCGCGTCGAGGAGCACGTCTGCGCCAAGCTGGGGCTTCGTCCGGAACCCGTGTCCACGCAGGTGATCCCGCGCGACCGGCACGCGATGCTCTTCGCGACCCTCGGCGTGGTCGCGTCCAGCATCGAGAACGTCGCGGTCGAGATTCGGCACATGCAGCGGACGGAGGTCCTGGAGGCGGAGGAGCGCTTCTCGGAAGGGCAGAAGGGCTCCTCGGCCATGCCCCACAAGCGCAATCCGGTCCTGACCGAAAACCTGACCGGCCTTGCCCGCCTTGTCCGCAGCGCGGTCGTGCCGGCGCTGGAGAACGTCGCGCTGTGGCACGAGCGCGACATCTCGCATTCCTCCGTCGAGCGCGGCATCGGCCCGGACGCGACCGCCCATCTCGATTTCGCGCTCGCGCGCCTTGCGGGCGTCGTCGACGGGCTTGTCGTCCATCCCGGGAACATGAAGAGGAACCTCGAAAGGCTTCGCGGCCTGATCCACTCGCAGCAGGTGCTCCTGGGGCTGACCCGGAAGGGGGTCAGCCGGGAGGACGCCTACGGGCTGGTGCAGCGCAACGCGATGAAGGCCTGGGAAGGCGGCAGCGACTTTCTCGCGGAACTCCTGGCCGACGCCGAAGTGACCGCCGCGCTTTCGGAGGCGGAGATCAGGGAGAGCTTCGACCTCGATCGTCATGCCAGGCACGTCGACACGATATTCGGACGCGTCTTCGGGGCGGAGGGGGATCCGCGGCCCGAGCGCATGCATCGCGGCCCGGGCGCGTCCTGAAGGCGGCACGGCCCGCCTCGGCCCGGATCCCGACTTTCCGTGTTGCAACACTTGGCCAAGGCCCCGTATCCAGCGGCCTGTGACGCGATGGATGGCGAGGTGCGGGCGGTGGCGTTCGGCAGCCGGTTGAGGGACTGGGCAAACAACGCGCTTGCCTGCTCGATTCTCGGCTTCGCCCGGCTGCTTCCGTATCGCTTGCGGGGCCCGTTCGTGGGCACGCTGGCCGCCTACGTGGTGGCGCCGCTCATCGGCTGGCGCGCCAGGATCCTCGAGAACCTGGATCATGCCATGCCCGAGCTTCCCGCGGCGGAAAGACGGAGAATCGCGCGGCGCGTGCCCGACAACTTCGGGCGCACGATGATCGAGATCTATTCCGGGGAGGAGTTCGTGGCGCACGCGCGGGCGGCGACGATGGAGGGCCCGGGCGTCGCGGCCCTCGAGGCTGCGCGCGAGGCGCGGAGGCCCGTCATTCTCGTGACGGCGCATTTCGGGAACTACGACGTTCCGCGCGCAAAGCTTAGCCGCGAGGGATGCTCCATGGCCGCCCTCTACCGGCCGATGCGCAACGCCGCCTTCAACGCGCACTATGTCAAGGCGATTTCGACGGTCGCGTCTCCGGTCTTCCCGACCAGCAGGAAGGGGATTGCGGGACTGATCCGGCACCTGAAGGGCGGCGGCGTCATCGGGCTAGTCGCGGACATCTCCATGGCCGGGGCGCCGCTCCTGACGTTCTTCGGCCGCGAGGCGCATACCGCCCTGTCCGCGGCGGAGTGGGCGCTGGCCTGCGACGCGGAGATCATCCCGCTGTTCGGCGTGCGCAAGGACGACGGCCGGAGCTTCTGCGTGCGCCTGGAGGCGCCCCTGGCCAGGTCGACGCCCGAGAGGATGATGCAGGAGTACAACGACATCGTCGAAAGGATGGCGCGCGCGCATCCGGCCCAGTGGCTCTGGATCCACCGTCGCTGGAAGCGAAGGCCGGGGCGTGCCCGCCCCGCGGCTAGTGGTCAGTTAAAAACAAAGGATTCCATTCCTTCCCGGATCACGGCATCCTCCTGCCGCCGCGATCAGGCTGCCCGCGAGAACGGGAGACAGGCGGACGGGCAGGAAGTCGACGAGGCGGGAAATCGCGCCTTCGGACGGGGAGCGGGAGCGTCTCGAGGGGATCGTGCGTGACCCGGCGAGCCGGCGGAAGCACGCCTGGCGGGCCCGCATCGTCCTGGCGCCGGGCGCGGGCTGCGGGCTGGCGGAGGCCATGCGGCGGACGGGCATGTCGAAGCCGACGGCCTGGCGCCGGCGGGACCGCTTCCTCGCCGAAGGCGCCGGCGGGCTTCTCCGGGACGCCGCCCGCCCGCCGGGGAAGGCGCCGGTCCCGGAGGACCGGGTGAAGGCCCTGGCCGGCCTCGCGATGTCGCCGCCGCCGCCGCACGCCCGGCACCGGACGGTGCGGGCGCTGGCGGGGAAGCCGGGGACGGTGCATTCCACGGTGCACGGCATCCTGAAGGCCAGGGGCCTCCGGCCGCACCGGGTGAAGACCTTCAAGGTGTCGCGCGACCCGCGGTTCGAGCTGAAGGTGCGCGACGTCGCGGGCCCCTGCGTCGACCCGCCCGACCACGCCGTCGTGCTGTCGGCGGACGAGAGCGAGCGCGTGAACGCCACCGGTTCGAGTGAGCGCGCGAACCGGATCCAGGCGCTCGGGCGGACGCAGAAGCCCCTGCCCATGACGCCGGGCCATGCCGGGACGAGGACCCGCGCCTGCAGGCGGAACGGCACCGCATGCCTGCTGGCGGCCCTCGATGCCGCCACCGGCCAGG
Source organism: Paracoccaceae bacterium (assembly GCA_965221845.1). Classification (GTDB taxonomy): domain Bacteria; phylum Pseudomonadota; class Alphaproteobacteria; order Rhodobacterales; family Rhodobacteraceae; genus JAJEFO01. The sequence goes on along the minus strand of OZ244919.1, from coordinate 1,085,528 downwards.
TCGCCGGCCGGACGGTCGAACGGCACCGCTCGGCGGAGTCCCTCGCCTTCCTCGACCATGTCGCCGCGGGGATCGCGCCCGGAACCCCGGTGCACGTCATCCTCGACAACGTGTCCTCGCACGGGTCGGCCGAGGTCCGCGGGTGGCTGAAGGGCCGTCCCGACCGGACGTCCCGCTTCACGCCCGCATCGGCCTCGTGGACGGACGCCGTCGAGGGGCTCTTCTCGAAGCTGACGCGACAGAGGCTCAGGAATGCCGTCTTCGACTCGCCTGCCGGGTGCGTCGCGGCGATCGAGGGATGCATCGCGCATCACGACGCCAACGACGCCCGGCCGTTCCGCTGGAGCCGCAGACCGGAGGACCTCGTCGCGGCCTAGAAGCGAGGCCGCCAGAAGCTCCGGGAAATGGCATCGAATGAATGAATCAAAACACTAGCGAAGCCGTTGCGCCCCGAGAATAGGTCCCGAATCCCGGGCCTGCACGATCACCACGACAGGAACGCCCGCCGGCACCTGCGCCGTCGCGCGAAAGGCGGACCTGCCGTCCCAGGTCCCGAGCCTTGTCCAGTCTCGGACGATGTTGCGGTAGGTGAGGGTCCGTCCGGCATTTTCGCCGCGCAGGACGTCAACCGTCGCTTCCGGCAGGTACGTCACGAGATCGACGACCGCCGGACGGGCTCCCGTCCCGGACGGGGTCGCCTCGATGGATATCATGTCGCCGTCACGTTCGGCGACGACGTCGACGCGGGCGTCCCGGGCGGCATGCTCCTGCAGCAGCATGGACACTCTCATCGGCCGCGATCCCACGACGTGGTCGCGGCCGCCGACGATCATCTGGGGGGTGTAGATCGTGTTCTTGCCGATCGCGCGCACGTATGCGCGCTGACGCTCGGTGTGGCCCGGGACGGCGAAGCCGTCCTTCCAGCCGAGGTAGTCCCAGTAGTCCACGTGCAGCGCCAGGGCGATCACGTCCTCGCGTTCCGCAAGCTCGCCGATGATCCTGTCCGCCGGCGGGCAGGAGCTGCAGCCCTGGGACGTGAACAGTTCCAGGACGACCGCCTGGCCTGCCGTCGCGATTCCGCAGGCCGCCATCCAGACCGCGGCGGCAAGCGGCATCAGTCTCGTCATCGTTTACGGTCTCGCATGATCGTCCGCATCGCTACAGAATGCCCTCTCCGGCCGCCAATCAAGGTTTTGCGAGGCCACGTTACAGCGGCGAACCCGGGGAGAGAAGCGCGCCAGCGCCCCGGGCAAGGGCAAGGATGCCGCGCCGCGTTCCGGGCGAATCTTGCGCCACGCGCCTTGCACTGCGCCGCAATGGGGGAGTATGCCCGTCGCGCGACCCCGACCAAAGTCAGCGCGGAGGCTGAAGAGATGCCCATTTCCGTAGGCAAGGACTCATCCGGAACGAGGAAGCCCATTGCCGCAGGCGATCACGTCGTCGACCACTACTCGATTCCGGCTGCCGAGGCCGCGGGCCTGGGCAGCTTCGACAGGCTGCCCGCGTCGCTGAAGGTGGTCCTGGAGAACGTGCTGAGGTTCGAGGACGGGAGGACCCTGACGCTTGACGACGTCCGCGCGTTTTCAGAATGGGCGGATCGGGGCGGCCGGAACCCCCGCGAGATCGCGTACCGGCCGGCCCGGGTGCTGATGCAGGACTTCACCGGCGTGCCGGCCGTGGTTGACCTCGCCGCCATGCGGGACGGGATCGTCGCGCTCGGCGGCAATGCCGAGAGGATAAACCCGTTGAATCCGGTCGACCTGGTCATCGACCACTCAGTCATGATCGACGAGTTCGGCAATCCGCGCGCGCTCCAGCTGAACGTCGACCGCGAATACGAGCGCAACATGGAACGCTACACGTTCCTCAAGTGGGGTCAGAGCGCCTTCGACAACTTCCGGGTCGTGCCTCCGGGCACCGGAATCTGCCATCAGGTGAACCTCGAGCACCTCGCCCAGACGGTCTGGACGGACAGGGATCAGGACGGAGACGAGGTGGCGTTTCCCGACACGCTCGTCGGAACGGACAGCCACACGACCATGGTGAACGGCCTTGCGGTTCTGGGCTGGGGCGTCGGCGGCATCGAGGCGGAGGCGGCGATGCTGGGGCAGCCGGTCTCCATGCTGATCCCCGAAGTCGTCGGGTTCGAGCTGACGGGATCCATGCGTGAAGGCACGACCGGAACGGATCTCGTCCTGAAGGTCGTCGAGATGCTCCGCGGGAAGGGTGTCGTGGGCAAGTTCGTCGAGTTCTTCGGCGAGGGGCTGGACAGGCTGCCGCTCGCGGACAGGGCCACGATCGCGAACATGGCGCCCGAATACGGCGCGACCTGCGGCTTCTTTCCCGTCGACGGCGAGACGCTGCGCTACCTTCGCCAGACCGGCCGGCCGGAGGAGCGGATCGCCCTGGTCGAGGCCTACGCCAAGGAAAACGGAATGTGGCGCCGGACCGACGGCGCCACCGTCTATTCCGACACGCTGAGCCTCGACATGGGAACGATCGTGCCGGCCATGTCCGGCCCGAGGCGTCCGCAGGACCTGGTTCCGCTCACGGATGCCAAGGCGGCGTTCGCGCGCGAAATGCGCGAGACCTTCAAGCGTCCCGCCGGCAAGCAGGTCGCGGTGGAGGGCGAGGACTACGCGATGGAATCGGGCAAGGTCGTGATCGCCTCGATCACGTCCTGCACCAACACGTCGAACCCGTACGTCATGATCGGCGCCGGTCTCGTCGCCCGCAAGGCGCGGGCGCTGGGGCTGAACCGCAAGCCGTGGGTCAAGACCTCGCTGGCGCCGGGCAGCCAGGTCGTGAGCGCCTACCTGGACGCGGCGGGGCTGCAGGAGGACCTCGACGCCCTCGGCTTCAATCTCGTCGGGTACGGCTGCACCACCTGCATCGGGAATTCCGGGCCCCTGCGGCCCGGGATATCCAGGGCGATCGCGGACGGCGACCTCGTGGCCGCGGCCGTCCTGTCGGGGAACCGGAACTTCGAGGGCCGGATCAGCCCTGACGTCCGCGCGAACTACCTGGCCTCGCCGCCGCTGGTGGTGGCCTATGCGATCGCGGGGACGCTCGACATCGACCTTGCCGGCGAGGCCATCGGCCGGGACCCGGAGGGCAACGACGTGTTCCTCAGGGACATCTGGCCGACGCAGGAGGAGATCGCCGATCTCGTGCAGAAGACCGTGACGCGCAGCGCGTTCCGGTCGAGATATGCGGACGTCTTCGCGGGCGACGACAGGTGGCGCGGCGTGCAGACGACGGACAGCCTCACCTACGACTGGCCGGCCGCGTCGACCTACGTTCAGAATCCTCCGTATTTCAAGGACATGTCGCCGGAACCCGGAACCATCTCCGACGTCGAGGGCGCGCGCATCCTCGCCCTTCTCGGCGACATGGTGACGACCGACCACATTTCTCCGGCGGGCGCGTTCAAGGACACGACGCCTGCGGGCAGGTACCTGGTCGACCGGCAGGTGGCGCCGCGCGAGTTCAATTCCTACGGTTCGCGACGCGGCAACCACGAGATCATGATGCGCGGCACGTTCGCCAACATCCGCATCAGGAACGAGATGCTGGACGGCGTCGAGGGCGGCTACACGAAGGGTCCCGACGGCAGCCAGATGTCGATCTACGACGCAGCGATGGCCTACCAGGAGCAGGGCACGCCCCTTGTCGTGGTTGCGGGCGCCCAGTACGGCGCGGGTTCATCGAGGGACTGGGCCGCGAAGGGCACGGCGCTCCTCGGCGTCAGGGCGGTCATCGCGGAAGGCTATGAACGCATCCACCGCTCCAATCTCGTGGGAATGGGCGTCATTCCCTTCGAGTTCACCGGCGGAGACACGCGCATCTCGCTCGGGCTGACCGGCGACGAGACGATCACGATCACGGGGCTGGAAGGCGACCTGCAGCCGCGCGCCGAAGTGCCGTGCCGGATCGATTCCGCGGACCGCGGCTCGCGGGAGATCACTCTCAGGTGCCGGATCGACACGGGAATCGAGAAGGAATACGTCGAGCATGGCGGCGTCCTGCACTACGTGCTTCGCGACCTCGCAAGGGCGGCGTGACACGCTTCGCCGCCGACAGGCCGCTCGGCGCGGCCGTCCGCTCCCGGCGTCGACGACGCGCGCTTGCCGGGCGTTGCGGAGACCGCGCGCTCAGCGCGTGAGCGCGGCCTCGGCCGCAGGGAGGATCCTGCTTTCGAGCACCTGTTCCGTCACGGGCCCCGCAAATCTCGAGACGACCCTGCCCCGGCCGTCGACGACAAAGGTCTCGGGCACGCCGTACACGCCCCATTCGATCGCCGTCCGCCCCCCGGGGTCAGCGCCAGCCGCCTTGAAGGGGTTGCCAAGCTCGTCGAGAAAGCGCCGGGCCTTCCGCGGGTCGTCCTTGTAGTTGATGCCAAGGACGTCGAAGCCTTCCCGCTTCAGGCGCATGAGCTGGGGGTGCTCGACGCGGCACGGCGCGCACCAGCTGGCCCAGAAGTTCACCAGCGCGACCCCTCCGTTCGTCAGCTCGTCCGGATCGATCTCCCGCACTTGCGGGAACGGGGCGACGTTCAGGGCCGGCGCGGCGCGTCCGACGAGGGTTGACGGCAGCGCTTCCGGATCCTCGCGGTAGACGCCCGCGAGCAGCAGGCCCGCAAGCGCCGCGAACGCCGCCAGCGGCAGCAGGACGGGCAGCGGCGTCCTAGGCATCGCGCACGCGGCGCTCCGTTTCGTCCAGGAGGCGCCTGGCGTGCCGGTTCTGAAGCACGCTCAGCCCGACGATCGCGACCAGGATCACGAATGATCCCGCGTAGGCCAGGGCCACCTCGAACGCGTATGCGCCGAGGTCGGGCATCATGAGGCGCGCCTCCTCAGCTCGAGTGCGCGCACCCGGCGCAAGCGGATTTCGCGGCGGGTGCGCATGAGGACGAGCGCAATGAAGAGGATGGCGAATCCCGCGATCGAAACCACGAGCGGCAGCCAGAACTCGTTCGCCACGTTCTCGTCCCTGTCCAGCGAGAGGCTCGCGCCCTGATGAAGCCCCTGGCTCCAGAAGTTGACCGCGTAGCGGGAGAGGAGGGCGAAGACCGACCCGACCAGGCAGAGCATGCTGGTCAGGTCGGCAGCGGTGTCGGGATTGTCGACGGAGGACCAGAGCGCGATGTAGCCCAGGTAGAAGAGGAACAGGATCAGGAACGACGTCAGTCTCGGATCCCATTCCCACCAGCTGCCCCACATGGGCTGCCCCCAGACCGCACCGGTGAAGAGCGCCATCAGGGTCATCGCCATGCCGACCGGAGCGGCGGCCTTGGCCGCCAGTGCCGAAACGTGGTGCCTTCGGACAAGCCAGACGAGCGACGCGACCAGCATCATGACCCAGGCGTTGATCGCCATCATGGCGGACGGAACGTGCAGGTATATGATCCTGACCGTCGAGCCCTGCCGGAAGTCGTCCGGCGCGAGGAAGAATCCCCAGGTCAGGCCGGCGCCGAGGCACAGAGCGGCGAGCAGGAACAGCGGTCCGACCAGCCTGTCGGTCGTCGCCATGAACTTCCTCGGGTTGGCGTATTTCCAGAGTGACATGCGCGATACCTAGCCCCGGCGCTGGCGGCCCTCAAGTCACGCGTGCCGCGCCGCCGCGGGGCCGGCCGCCAGCCCAATGGCATTCGGTTAACGGTTTCCCATGCCGCCAAAGTAGATGCGTGACAAGATTGCGTACAATATACAGACAATTGTGAATAATCATTCACAATATATAGGATTGGCGAAATGCCAATTCACGCTCATCAGGTGGCGAACCTTCTTAACCGAATGCCATTGGCCGCCAGCCGGGCGTCCGTCCTTGGGCCGCGCCGCGAGCGTGGGCGGGGACGGTCTCCCCGGCCTCCGGACGGGCCGCCTCCGCCGCGCCGTCGGGACGAAGGGCTTGAATTTTCCGGACAGAGCCCGAAAGTGGCGGAAGGGACCGGAGAGACGCAAGATGCCCATCCGCAACAGGTTCGCCGAGCTGCACGGCGAGATCGCCGCATGGCGGCGTGATTTCCACATGCATCCGGAGCTGCTGTTCGAGGTGCGCCGCACTTCCGGGATCGTGGCCGAGAGGCTGAGGGAATTCGGATGCGACGACGTGGTGGCGGGCGTCGGCCGCACGGGAGTCGTGGGGCTGATTCACGGCAAGGACCGGACGTCGGGGAGGACGGTGGGCCTGCGCGCCGACATGGACGCCTTGCCGCTCCAGGAGGAGACCGGGCTGGAGCATGCTTCGAGGTCGCCCGGCATGATGCATGCCTGCGGACATGACGGACACACGGCGATGCTTCTCGGCGCCGCGAAGTACCTTGCGGAGACGCGGAATTTCGATGGAACGGTCGCGGTCATTTTCCAGCCCGCCGAGGAAGGGGGCGGGGGCGGCCGCGAAATGGTGGGCGACGGCCTGATCGAGCGCTTCGGCATCGACGAGGTCTACGGCATGCACAACTGGCCCGGCGCGGATGTCGGGACGTTCGCGATCCGGTCCGGGAAGTTCTTCGCTGCCGCCGATCACTTCGACATCGTGGTCTCGGGGAAGGGGGCGCACGCGGCCAAGCCGCATGAAGGCGTGGACGCGACCGTCGTCGCCTGCCAGATCGTTCTCGCCCTGCAGACGATCGCCAGCAGGAACGTGGATCCGGTCAAGCAGCTGGTGGTGTCCGTGACCTCCTTCGAGACGTCGTCGACGGCCTACAACATCGTTCCCGAGCGCGTCCTGCTCAAGGGCACGGTCCGGTCGCTGGAAGCGGAGGTCCAGGACATGGCGGAGAGACGCGTGCGCGAGACCGCAATGCATGCCGCGGCGGCCTTTGGCGCGACGGCGGAGACCGTCTACCGCCGGAACTACCCCGCCATGGCGAACGGCGCGGCCGAGACCAGGCATGCCGCCGCCGCCGCTGAACGGGTTGCCGGCGCTTGCGGCCATGCACGCCTGACGATGGGCGGCGAGGACTTCGCGTTCATGCTGGACGCCTGCCCGGGCGCCTACATCCTTCTCGGAAACGGCAGCACGGCGCGCGTTCACCAGCCGACGTACGACTTCAACGACGCCGCGATCCCCTACGGGTGCTCGTGGTGGGTCGAAATCGCGGAAGGACGGCTGCAGGTCGCGTGAGGCGTCCGGACCGGGCGGCGCCGAACGCGGCGGCCCTCCCGGGCGCAAAGGGTTCGGGAAGGCACCGGCAGGCCTTTGCCCGTGCGCAGGGTCTCGCGCGCCCGGCGACGCTCCGGAAGGGAAGCGGGAGGCCGGCGGCCTGAAGGGCGCCCTCCTTCGCTTGCGGCGGATCCGGGTTGGCATCGTTGCGGCGCGGCGCTAACGGGTGCCCTGCAACCATGCACGCGGCGATGGACGGCCGCAATCAGGGCGTGACGCCAAGGGACATGCGCGAACGCACAGAGCGACTGGCTGCCGACGAGGCGGGAATCGCCCGCGCGGCGGAACTTCTCGCCAAGGGCGCGCTCGTCGCGTTTCCGACCGAGACCGTCTACGGCCTGGGCGCCGACGCACGGGACGGCCGCGCCGTCGCCGGCATATACGAGGCGAAGGGCAGGCCCGCGTTCAACCCCCTGATCACGCATGTCCCGGACATCGAGCGCGCCGAGGAGATCGCGACGTTTCCGGAGGCCGCGCTTGATTTCGTCGGGGCCGGCTGGCCTTCGGGCCTGACGCTGGTCGTGCCCATGCGGAAGCGGAGCGGCATCTCCTCCCTGGTCACGGCGGGGCGTTCGGCCGTCGCGCTGCGGGTGCCTGACTCTCCGGCGGCCCAGCGCCTGCTCAAGGCCTTCGGCGGACCGGTCGCGGCGCCCTCTGCCAACCCGTCAGGCAGGACAAGCCCCACGTCAGCGGATCACGTGATCGCCGGGCTCGGCGGCCTGATCGCCGCGGTCCTGGACGGCGGAGCGTCGCCCGCCGGGCTTGAGTCGACGATCATCGGTTTCCGGGACGGGCGGCCGGTCGTGCTGCGCGAGGGGGTCTTCGTGGTTCCCGATGACGTTCCGCGCGCCACCTTGCCGGCCGGGGCCTCGGACAGGGTCGAGTGTCCCGGCCAGGCCGCCTCGCATTACGCGCCACGCGGCCTGGTCAGGACGGACGCGCGAACCGCCGGGCCGGGAGAGTGGCATCTGGGGTTCGGGGACATCGCGGGAGACGCCTCGCTTTCGCCGGACGGGGACCTGAGGGAAGCGGCCTCAAGGCTGTTCGCGCTTCTTCACGAAGCCGACGCCAGGGGCGCGGCGAGAATCGCCGTGGCCCCGGTGCCAGATCACGGCATCGGGCGGGCGATCAATGACCGCTTGCGCCGCGCCGCCGCGCCGCGACCCGTTCCGTGCCGCGGGCAGGGCATCCTTGCGGGCGGCGAGGCGCCGCCGAAGGCGGCCCGGACCTGACTGTCGCGGCGCCGTTCCCGGCCGCAGCGGGCCGCGGCTCGAGGCGGCGTGTCCGGTTCGGGCAACGGCGTTGCGGGCATGGCGCGACCTGCGGCAACATGTTCCCGAGACGGGAGCCAGCGGCCTTGGGGCCTTGGGACGATCTGAGGGACTGCCTCTCCGGCGTCCGCGACGGGCCGCCTGCGTCCCCGGGGCCGAGCCCTTGCCAAGGCCGGGCGCACGGGCTCGCGTCCCCAGGCCTTGACGGCCTGAAGGCTTCGGCTGCGCACGCGGGCGACCGCTACCGCGTGGTTTCGGTCAGCCGCCGCCTGACGTATTCGGTGACCTGCGCGATCATGTCGTCCATGTGGGGTTCCTCGAAGAAGTGCCCGGCCCCCTTGATCTCCGAATGCGTGACCGTGATGCCCTTCTGCTGGCGAAGCGTTTCCACCAGTTCGTGCGTGCCCTCCGGGGGCGCCACGCGGTCCGCGGCGCCGCTGATGATCAGGCCTGACGCGGGGCAGGGCGCGAGGAAGGAGAAGTCGTATGTGCTGGCCGGCGGCGACACGCTGATGAAGCCGGTGATCTCGGGGCGGCGCATGAGCAGCTGCATCCCGATCCACGCGCCGAACGAGAACCCGGCAACCCAGCAGTGCTTCGCGTTCTGGTTAATGGATTGCAGGTAGTCGAGGGCCGAGGCCGCGTCGGACAGCTCGCCGATTCCCTCGTCGTACTCGCCCTGGCTGCGGCCGACGCCCCGGAAATTGAAGCGAAGCACGCTGAAGCCTATGCCGTGGAACGCGTAGTGGAGGTTGTACACGATGCGGTTGTTCATCGTGCCGCCGAACTGGGGATGCGGGTGCAGCACGATCGCGATCGGCGCGTCCCGGTTCCTCTGCGGATGGTAGCGGCCCTCGATCCGACCTTCCGGGCCTGGGAAAATGACCTCGGGCATGTGTCTGGCGCCACCTTTCCGCTTGCCGGATCCCCGTCGATCGTTGACGAGGCCCGCAAGTCACATTAGAATCGTTCTAAACAGCATCCGTACGTCCGGCTGAGGACTTACGTCACGTAAGCCGCGCGGCGCGAAAGGTCAATGAGAGGCGGGCGAGGCATCCAGCCATGAAACTCAGCACGAAGGGGCGGTACGCCATGGTCGCGCTGGCCGACCTGGCGCTGGCCTGCGAGAGCGAGCTGCTGTCCCTGAGCCAGATCTCCAGGCGCCAGAACATCTCCCTGCCGTATCTCGAGCAGCTTTTCGTGAAGCTGCGGCGCGCGGGCCTGGTTGAATCCGTTCGCGGGCCCGGGGGCGGGTACCGCCTCGCCCGTCCGGCCTCGCAGGTCAGGATCAGCGAGATCCTCGGCGCCGTCGACGAGACGGTGAGCGCGATGCACACGGGCGCGGGCGCGAGCGGCGGCGTTTCGGGCTCGAAGGCGCAGAGCCTGAGCAACAGGCTGTGGGAGGGGCTGTCCGCGCAAGTCTACGTGTTCCTGCACCAGACGCGGCTTTCCGACGTCATCGGCAACGAGCTGGTCCCGTGCCCCGCCGTTCCGGCGCTTCTGCAGGTGGTGGACGACGGATGAGCGGCGCGGGAGGTCCCGGGGGAGGCTGCGGATCCCTCGCAGGAGGCATGCCGGGACGTCCGTGAAGGAAGGGCGCGCATATCTCGACTGGAACGCGACCGCGCCGCTGCGGCCGATGGCCAGGGACGCCATGACGGCTGCACTGGAGGAGACGGGCAACCCGTCCTCCGCCCATGCCGAAGGCCGCAGGGCGCGCCGCATGGTCGAGCAGGCCCGCGCGCAGGTGGCGGAGCTTGTCGGATGCAGCCCCGTGGAGGTGGTGTTCACGTCCGGGGCGACTGAGGCGGCCTCCGTGCTTCGGCACCTGTCGCCGGGGCGTTCCGTCTGCGTCCACGCCCTCGCGCATGACTGCCTTCTGGCGCATCATGACATGGCCGCGGCGCGTGTCGCGCCGGACGGGCCGGGACACGTGCTGGCCATGAGCCACGCGAATCCGGAGACCGGCGTGATCGTGGAGCCGCCCGATCCGGTCGACGGATCCCGGCGCCTTGACGGCGTCCGCTGCGACCGGCTGCTTCTCGATGTCGCCCAGTCTGCGGGCAAGGTGCGTTTCGACTTCCGCGCGTCTGGCGCGGATCTGGCGATTCTCTCGGCCCACAAGCTGGGCGGCCCAAAGGGCGTCGGCGCCCTGATCGTGCGCGAGGGCATCGAGGTCGAGGCGCTGCTTCGCGGCGGCGGGCAGGAGCTCGGCCGCCGTTCCGGCACGGAAAACGTGGCCGGAATCGCCGGATTCGGCGTCGCCGCCGTGGGCGCGTCGCGCGATCTCGGGGCCGGACGCTGGGCGGCGGTGGAGGCTTTGCGAGACAATCTGGAAAAGGCTCTGGAAGCCGACGCAAAAGAGACTATCTTCGTCGGCAGGGACTCGCGGCGGCTGCCGAACACCTCCTGCTTCGTGACGCCGGGCTGGAAGGGGGAGACGCAGGTCATGCAGATGGACCTGGCGGGGTTCGCCGTCTCCAGCGGGTCGGCCTGCTCGTCGGGCAAGGTGAGGGAACCCCGTGCGCTGCGGGCCATCGGGCTGGACGCGCAGGCGGCGGCGTGCGCGCTTCGCGTGTCGATCGGGCCGACGACGCGCGAGGAGGACGTCATGCGCTTCGCCGACGCGTGGACGAGGCAGGAAAGGAAGCTCCGCCGGCGCGCGGCATGAAGGGGGAAGTTCATCATGGCAGTTCTGGAGAGCGTGGCCGAGGTCAAGGACGGCGTCGACCGGGAGACGGTCGATGCCGTGCAGTCCCTGTCGGCGGCCTACAAGCACGGCTGGGAGACGGAGATCGAGACGGACTATGCGCCGAAGGGTCTCGACGAGAGCATCGTGCGCCTGATCTCCGAGAAGAACGGCGAGCCGGAATGGATGACCGAGTGGCGGCTCCAGGCCTATCGCCGGTGGCTCGAGATGGACGAGCCGGAATGGGCCATGGTCGACTACCCGGCCATAGATTTCCAGGACCAGTACTACTACGCCAAGCCGAAATCCATGGCGGAGAAGCCGAAGTCGCTCGATGATGTCGATCCGAAGCTCCTGGAGACCTACGAAAGGCTCGGCATTCCCCTCAAGGAGCAGATGATCCTCGCCGGCGTGGACGGCGCGGGGAGTTCGCCCTACGAAGGTCGCAAGGTCGCGGTGGACGCGGTCTTCGACAGCGTTTCCGTCGGCACGACCTTCCAGGCCGAGCTCGAGAAGGCGGGCGTCATATTCTGCCCGATCTCGGAGGCCGTCCGGAAGCATCCCGACCTGGTCAGGAAGTATCTTGGCAGCGTCGTGCCGCAGTCGGACAATTTCTACGCGACGCTGAACTCGGCCGTGTATTCGGACGGATCCTTCGTCTACGTTCCCGAAGGCGTCCGCTGCCCGATGGAGCTCAGCACCTATTTCCGGATCAACGCCGAGAACACCGGCCAGTTCGAGCGCACGCTCATCATCGCGGACAGGGGGTCGCGCGTCTCCTACCTCGAGGGATGCACCGCGCCGCAGCGGGACACGAACCAGCTGCACGCCGCCGTCGTCGAGCTCGTCGCGCTCGAGGATGCCGAGATCAAGTATTCCACGGTGCAGAACTGGTATCCGGGCGACGAGAGCGGCAGGGGCGGGATCTACAATTTCGTCACCAAGCGGGCGGACTGCCGGGGCGCGCGCTCCAAGGTGATGTGGACCCAGGTCGAGACCGGCAGCGCGGTCACGTGGAAATACCCGTCCTGCATCCTGAGGGGCGACGAAAGTCAGGGCGAGTTCTACTCGATCGCGATCACGAACAACCGCCAGCAGGCCGACACGGGCACGAAGATGGTCCATCTCGGCCGGAACACGAGGTCGCGGATCGTCTCCAAGGGAATCAGCGCCGGGCGGGCGCAGAACACCTATCGCGGCCTGGTCTCGATGCATCCCAAGGCCAGCGGCTCGCGCAACTACACGCAGTGCGACTCGCTGCTGATCGGCGCCGGGTGCGGGGCGCATACCGTTCCCTACATCGAGGTGAGGAACAACTCCTCCCGGGTCGAGCACGAAGCCACGACGTCGAAGGTCGACGAAGACCAGCTTTTCTACTGCAGGCAGCGCGGAATGGACGAGGAGGAGGCCGTGGCGCTCGTCGTCAACGGATTCTGCAAGGACGTGCTTCAGGCGCTTCCCATGGAGTTCGCGATGGAGGCGCAGCAGCTCGTGGCGATTTCGCTTGAAGGAAGCGTCGGATGAGCGCCGCGGCGCCGTCGACGCCCGGCGCGGCAGGCGCCCCGCCGCGGGCCGCGCGGAGGGAGCGGCCGTGATCCGCAAGATGCTGCTCACGGCGGCCCTCACCGGCCTTTTCTGCTCGGCGTTCGCCATGTTCGTCCATTTCGCCACCAGCGCGCTCGGGCTCTTCGCCCTCGTCCTGGTCAGCTTCACGAGCGGCTTCCTAGGCAGCCTCTTCGCGCAGTCCGTGCTCGGCCGTGTCCTGGACGGGGGCAAGTGATGCCCGGCGCAGCCAGGATGCGGGCCCGGTCGCGATCCGGCCGCCCGTGACGGCGCCGCCCGTGCCAGGAAGGCGCATGGATGGGCCCGGCGCCGACGGCAAGACCGTTCCCGCAGTTCAACTTCATGAGGAAGACATGCTGATAATCGACGATCTTCACGCAGGCCTGGAAGAGGAGGGCAAGAAGATCCTCAAGGGCGTTGACCTGACCGTCAGCCCCGGATCCGTGCACGCGGTCATGGGGCCGAACGGCTCGGGGAAGTCGACGCTCGCCTACGTCCTCTCGGGACGGGACGGCTACGAGGTGACGCGCGGGAGCGTCGCGCTCGAGGGCAGGGACCTGCTCGGGCTCGAGCCCGAGGAGCGTGCTGCCGCGGGCCTGTTCCTCGCGTTCCAGTACCCGGTCGAGATTCCCGGGGTCGGCAACATGACGTTTCTCCGGACCGCGCTCAACGCGCAGCGGAAGGCCCGCGGGGAGGGCGAGGTGAGCGCGGCCGACTTCCTCAAGCTCGTCCGCGAGAGGGCCGAGTCCCTCAAGATCGGCGCGGACATGCTCAAGCGCCCCGTCAATGTCGGGTTCTCCGGCGGCGAGAAGAAGCGCAACGAGATCCTCCAGATGGCGGTCCTCGAACCGAGGATGTGCGTCCTGGACGAAACGGATTCGGGCCTCGACGTGGACGCAATGCGCCTTGTGGCCGACGGCGTGAACGCTCTCCGCGGCGAGGGTCGCGCCTTCCTTGTCATCACGCACTACCAGCGCCTGCTGAACCACATCCAGCCCGACGTGGTCCACGTCATGGCCGCCGGACGGATCGCGAAGACCGGGGGACCCGACCTTGCGCTCGAGGTCGAGACCAACGGCTATGCCGACATCCTCCGGGAGGTTGCCTGATGGGACTGCCCGCTGGCACTCAGGAGGGCACGGAAGCCAGGATCGCCGCTCTCGAGATCCCCGGCGGCGCGGCCTGGGCGACGGAAGCGCGCAGGCAGGCGGTCTCCCGGCTCCTCGCGACCGGGCTGCCGGGGCGTCGCGACGAGTACTGGCGGTTCACGCCGCCGGACGGCCTCAACGCGCCGCAGGCGCCTCCCGCGGCCGTGGTCGGCTTCGAGGAACCGCCGGTGTTCGGGGAGGTCGACCGGCTGCGAATCGTGTTCCGCGACGGCGTCTTCGATGCGGGGGCGTCGGACGGCCTTTCGTGCGAAGGGCTGGAGATCGAACGGCTTCAGTCCGTGACGGCGCGCGACGCCCACTGGTCGAAGGATGTCTACGGAGCGCTGGAGGCGCGGGGCCAGGAACCCGTGGCGCGCCCCTTTGCGGCGCTCAACACGGCGTTCGCCACGGACGGCATCGTGATCAGGGCCACGGAAAGGGTTTCCAGGCCGGTCAACCTGACCTACCTCCACGAGAATCCCGACAGCGACGCGATCCTGCACTTCGTGATCAGGGTCGAGAGCGGCGCCGACCTGACGGTCCTGGAGAACGGCCCGGCGGCCGCGCGCTTCAACAAGTGCATGGAGGTGGATGTCGCCGATGGCGGCGCGTTCCATCATGTCCGCGCGCAGGGCCGCGATCATGAACGTCGCGCGGCCACGCACATGTTCGCGCGCCTGGGAAGGGAGAGCGCCTTCAAGTCGTTCACCCTGACCGCCAACGGCGTCCTGACCCGCAACGAGGCGTTCATCGAGCTCGCCGGGGACAATGCCGTCGCCCACATTGCCGGCGCGGCGGTCGGCGACGGGGATTTCCATCACGACGACACCGTCTTCGTCGTCCACGACGCGGTCGGGTGCGAGAGCCGCCAGGTTTTCAAGAAGGTGTTGCGCAACGGTGCGATCGGCGCGTTCCAGGGCAAGATCCTGGTGAAGGAGGGGGCGCAGAAGACCGACGGGTACCAGATCAGCCAGTCCCTGCTCCTGGACGGCGACTCGCAGTTCCTCTCGAAGCCCGAACTCGAGATCTACGCCGACGACGTGGCATGCTCCCACGGATCGACCTCGGGGGCGATCGACGAAGACGCATTGTTCTACCTGCAGTCGCGCGGCGTTCCGAGGCCCGAGGCGCAGGACCTTCTGGTTCTCGCCTTCCTTGCGGAGGCGATCGAGGAGATCGAAAGCGAGGACATCGCCACGGACATTCGCGGCCGGCTCGAGGGCTGGCTGCGGCGCCACCGCCGGTGAGCGTCGTTCTGGACATCGTGGAGACCTACCGGTTTCCCAGGGCCGTCCAGGCGAGGCGCATGGCGGGGCTCCGCCACGAAGGCGGCCTGCTTGCCATCGCGCTCGCGGCCTGCGGCCTTGTCTTCGTGGCGCAATGGCCGAGGCTTGCGCGCGAGAGCCTGTCGGATCCGGCGATCGGGCTTGACGCGCGGATGGCCGGCGCCCTCTTCGCCTGGATGGTGGCCATGCCGCTCGCCCTCTACGGGATCGCGCTGCTGGCGCAGGCCGTCCTGCGCCTGGCGCGCTGGCCCGCAACCGGATACGCCTGCCGGGCGGCCCTGTTCTGGGCGCTGCTCGCCTCCACGCCGGCCTGGCTCCTGTCGGGGCTTGCCGCAGGCCTTGCCCCGGGGCCGGCGCATGACGCCATGAGCCTGGTCGCGATGCTGCTGTTCTGCGCGTTCCTCTGGGCCGGAATGCTGGCGATGAAGCGGGCGGGTGCGGAGGCGTCGTGACACTCTGGGACCGACTTCCGGGCATCGCGCTGAGAATGCTGCGCGAACCGCGGCCGACGGCCGCCGAGCTCTTCCGGCTTGGCGTGCCGCGGCAGGCCGTGTGGCTGTCTTTCCTTCTCGTCATCGTGCTCTACGTCATTGCCGTCGAGCGGTTCCTTCCGGTTGCAGAGGCGCTGGTGATGCCCGTGCCGAGGCTCCCGCCGCTGCTGCGCACGCTGCTGGAGCTGTGCAGCGGGTTGTTCCTGGCCTGGGTGCTGTGGAAGCTGGGCGCGGCGCTTGGAGGGCGGGGCAGTTTCGAGCGCGTGCTCCTGGCGTTCGTGTTCGTCTGGATGTACTTCACCGTCGGGGTCATGCTCCTGCCGGTCCTTGCGGCGCTTTCGTTCACCTTGACCGGACTGGTCGGGATGGCGTTCTTCGCGCACTGGACGTGGCTGTTCATTTCGGTGATGGCCGAGGCGCACGGGTTCGGCTCCCTGGGGAGGTCGTTCGTCCTGTTCGTGCTGTCGTGGATCGCGCTGTTCCTCTTCTCCCTCCTGGCCTCGCCTGTCGTGGTCGGTGTCATCGGGGCGGGCGGCGGTGTATGACGTCGAGAAAGTCCGGCGCGACTTTCCGATCCTTGGACGGGAAGTGAACGGCCAGCCGCTCGTCTATCTTGACAACGGGGCGTCCGCACAGAAGCCGCAGGCCGTGATCGATGCGGTAACGCATGCGTACTCGAGAGAATACTCCAACGTTCACAGGGGCCTGCACCATCTCTCCAGCCTTGCGACCGAAAGGTACGAGGCCGTGCGCGGCACCGTCGCGCGGTTCCTGAACGCCGGCGCCGCCGACGAGATCGTCATGAACTCGGGCACGACCGAAGGCATAAACACTGTGGCGCATGCCTGGGCGATGCCCCGCATGGGGGCGGGCGACGAAATCGTCCTGTCGGTCATGGAGCATCACGCCAACATCGTGCCCTGGCACTTCCTGCGCGAGCGGCAGGGCGTCGTCCTGAAGTGGGTCGACGTGGACGAGACGGGCGCGCTGCCGCCCGAAAGGGTCCTCGACGCGATCGGGCCGAGGACGAGGCTGGTGGCCGTCACGCACCTGTCGAACGTGCTGGGAACCAGGGTCGACGTGAAGTCGATCTGTCGCGGCGCGCGGGAAAAGGGCGTTCCGGTGCTCGTCGACGGCAGCCAGGGCGCGGTCCACATGCCCGTCGACGTCCGGGACATCGGGTGCGACTTCTATGCGGTCACGGGACACAAGCTCTACGGCCCGTCGGGGTCCGGGGCGGTCTACATCCGCAGGGAGCGCCAGGCGGAGATGCGTCCCTTCATGGGCGGCGGCGACATGATCCGGGACGTCGGGAAGGACGAGGTGACCTGGGCGGACCCGCCGATGAAGTTCGAGGCCGGCACGCCCGGAATCGTCCAGCAGGTCGGCTTCGGAGTCGCCCTCGACTATCTCATGGAGCTTGGCATGGAGAACGTGGCCCGGCACGAGGCCCGGCTCTGCGACCGCGTGCGCTCGAGGTTCGGCGGGCTCGACTGGCTGAACGTGCAGGGGACGACTCCGGACAAGGCGGCGATATTCTCGTTCACGCTCGACGGAGCGGCCCATGCCCACGACATCTCCACGGTGCTCGACAAGAAGGGCATCGCGGTCCGTGCGGGGCACCACTGCGCCGCTCCGCTCATGGAGCGTTACGGGATCACGGCTTCGGCGCGGGCGAGCTTCGGGCTCTACAACACCGCGGCCGAGGTCGACGCCCTGGTGGACGCGCTGGGACTCTGCCGGGAGCTGTTCGGGTGAAGGGACGGCTGCGGGATGGCGAGCCGCTGGGCCTGCCGCATCCGGGCGTGAGTCCGAACTTCCAGAGTGCCTCAAGGGCTACCTGATTGATTCCGGGACGAAAACCCCGGGATCCGGATTCACGGCACTGGGCAGGAATCGGCGTCAGGAGATCCGGAGGCCAAGAAGCCGGAACGCCTCGGCCTGCAGCGGCGTCGGCGTCGACGTCATCTCGAGCCCGGCGGCGGCTTCCGACCTCGGCTTCACGCGCAGCCGCGACAGGGTCGCGAGGCGCGCCATCAGGCCCTGGAACCCCTGGGCCGGCGGTCCGGACGCCGTCCGCTTCGCCGCCGCCTTGAGCGCGGCCGCGTCCGAGGGTTCGGCGGGCGCGACGGGGGATGCCGCGGCCGTCGGCTCCCCGTCATGGAACAGCAGCGGCTTCAGGGCCTCCCGCATGTGCCATTCCACGTAGCAGGCGAGCATGCAGAGCAGGACGCGGGCCCGGACCCGGCCGGCGAGGCGGTGACGGACCGGGCGCACCTTCAGGTCCACGGTCTTCATCGTCCGGAACGCGCGCTCCACGCGGGCGAGGGACTTGCAGGCCCTGACCGTCTCGCCGGCCGCCATGACGCTTTCGGGAAGGCTGGTCCGGATCACGTGGAAGCCGTCCAGCGCCTCCTCCGCGGCGACGCTCTCCGCGTCGCGCCGCCACGAGAAGCCGTCCTCCCGGACGTCGGTGACGAAGTGCTTCCGCATCTTCCGCGACGTCAGGGCCCTCTCCAGCCGCAGGGCGATCGCCGTCGCGCCCCTGGGGCGGCGCCTCTCGCGCCGGGTCGCCGCCTCGGCCTCGCGGATGGCCCTCTCGGCCGCCCGCAGCAGGTCCTGGCGCCTGCGGGCGCGCTCCCCGGCGAGGAGCGGGTTGCGGCACGCCGTCAGGCGCTCGCCCGGGAAGAGCGCCGCGCCGGCGATCTCGGCCATGTCCGTGTCGTCGGACAGCGACGGCTGCAGGGCGCCGTTCCCGGCCAGGGCGCGGACCGCGGACGCCCGGAGCGCGGTGATCCGGCCGAGCCCGCCGGGCCGGACGTCCTCGCGCAGCCGCGCGTCGGCCGGCATGCCGCGGCCGCCGGCCAGGACGACCCGGTCGAGGCCGAGGCGGCCCCGCAGGCGGCGGGCGGCCGTCGCGACGGCGGAGGGGTCGGAGGCGTTGCCCTCGAAGACCTCCACGGCGACCGGCCGCCCCTCGCGGTCGCACATGAGGCCGAACTCGACCCGAAGCCTGCCCTTCCTTCCGTCGCGGGAGCGGCCGAACCTCGCGCGCGCGCAGCTCCGGCCCTCCGTCCGGACCGGGGCCAGGTCCCGGAGCACCGGGGAACGCGCGCCGAGACGGCGCCCGGCGAGCGCCGTCTCGATGCGCTCCTGCCGGTCCGGGAGCCAGTCCATGGCGCCGCAGAGCCCGTTCTCGTCGGCGTCGCCGAGCGTCCGGCCGAGCGTGTCGGCCGCGCTCTCCGGGGAGAGGCCCCGGGCCGTGGCGAGCCTGGCCCTTGGCGCGACGATGCGGGCCACGACCATGGCGGCCGCGAGGTCGCGCCGCCGGGACGGCCGCGGGGAGATGACCCGGTCGATCCCGGGCTTCCGCAGCGTCCCGAGCGCCGCCGCGACGGCGCCGTGGGGCAGCGAGGACGCGTTCTCGAACGCCCCGTCGAGCGGCCTTGCGGCGGCGCCCCTGAGGCAGGCGCGGATCTCCTCGACGAGTTCGGGCGGCAGCTTCGAGAGGCTGGCCAGCGTGCGCTTGCGCGCTTTCTTCGCGTCCCCGTCCCGCCCTGCCTCGCGGAGGAGCACGGCGGGGGGCGAGTTGCGGCCGGGGACGGACCCGACATGCATGGCCATGCATGCAGGCGGCCCTGTGCTGTCAAGCGCCGATTGCCGGAAACAAGGGAAAAGTTCGGATTCCTGCAACAGGGCCGCCTTCCATCGTGACAGTTTGCATGGCCATGGCCATGTAAATCGCCCTCAGGGACGGACGGAAGCGGCATGGCGCATTGAAAACGCTACGCTTCAAGGAAAATGTCCGCCTGGCGCTTCTGGAAGTTCCGGTGAGGCATCGTGCTGAACCTCCAGAATGCCTCAGCTGACCGGCAAGGACGGCGAGAAACGCCATTCCGTTCCGCTTTATCTCGTCTTGCGCCCCCTGAAGCCTCGGCCCTGGTCGCTGATGCAGGGTTCTTGCGAAGGGGCGGCAACCTGACTATCAGGCTGCATCGGCACCCGTAGCTCAGCTGGATAGAGCGCTGCCCTCCGAAGGCAGAGGCCAGAGGTTCGAATCCTCTCGGGTGCGCCACCCTTTCCGGGTTCCGGACGATGGTCCGGCTGTCTGGCCCGCAGGTCAGGATTCGAACGCGTCCGCGTCATGAGGCCCTGTTCGCAGGTCCTGGCCGGCCTCGCGGGCTGCGGCGCCAGGGGGCATGCCCGCGGAGAGCGCCTGGGCGCGTCTGGGAGGGTTTCGCGGCGACGGCGCTGTCCCGCGCGGCTCGCGACCTCCGCCGCAAGATCGGACTCGAGCAGCTTTTGGCGCTGGCCAATGCGTTGCGCGAAGCGCTGACTATGCCAGGGACATCCCTGAGCCTTCCGATTTGGCAGAAAACGTGATGTGCGTCTTCCATGGTCAAGTCCTCCGTATCTCCGAGGTTTGGCGGAGACGGCGGGACCGGACGGATTTGGGAGCCACATGCCGCAAGGGGCAGGGATGCATCTTGATGCGCGTTCACGATCCCGAGGGACCTGAAACGTTCCGGGGTACGGACCGTCCGGCCTCGGACCAGTTTGGGTTCGCGGAGCAAGGGGCCCACCAGTTGAAATTGCGGCCATCGTGCCGTCTCACGGCGACAGGATGGTCAAACGGCGCCGAGCGTGGAAGCAATTTCATGTCGGCCGGGGTGGACGGTCAGATCCGTCCATGATCGTTTGAGAGGCTACGGACCAGGCGATTCCGGCAGCTTCCGTCAGGGCGGCAGGCCGATCAGGATGCCGAGAAATGCGAAGCCCGCGCCGAGAAGGGCGACGGTCAGGACAACCTGTGCAATGCCAAAGCCGACGGTCCACCGCTGGTTGTCCTTGTCCCGCTTCGCCACGTCCTCCCAGCGCTTCGCCGCGTCCTCCCGGTGCGCGGCCATGTCGGCCCGGAAGCGTTCGAGGGTGGCAGAAAGGTCCGCCTGCAACGTGTTCATGCGTTCCTCCAGGACGGCGACCCGCTCCGAAAGCGCTTGAGTGTCCCGCGCGTCGCTCATGGCCTTCATCTACGCGCGTCCGCGGTTCCGTTCAACCCGTCGCGACGCAATTCGCGAACGGAACATCAGGGAATCGAAAGGTGAACCATGCGAGAATCACACCCACGTCGGGTCAGGCCCTTGCGTTTCTCGATGCCCGTCGCCTCTAGGGCTATTTCGCACGGATCTTCGACGGGGGCGGGGATCAATGGCAAAGGCTTATCCCTTTGACTACGGCGCCGCAAGATGTTGTGCCGGCGGCCGGTCGCGGGATCCCCGGATCCCCGACGGAATCCACGCCGGCGGCACCGCGCGGCGGCCCGAACGGTGCGGGAATGTGGTGATTCGGGTGGTGCGCGGGTGCGCCCGCCGGTCCCGTGGCGGGATCCGTCCGCGTCAGGCGTGTCCGTCGATGAGGTCGCGGCAGGTGGCGGGCGGCAGCCCCAGCCCGATGCCGAGCAGGCTGTCGAGGGACGTCCGCCTGTGGCGCCGCCGGTTCCAGCGGAACACGAACTCGTCAAGGCAGCGCTGGACATGCCTGCGGCGCAGGCCATGGTACACGCCCATGGCCCAGCGCTTCAGGTTCGAGAAGACCCGGTGGACCCAGGCCAGGACCTCGTGGGCCCTTCGGCCGCCGACCACCCTGCGCTCCCGCGGGTTGCCGGGCAGGCCGGCGCAGCCGCTCCATCCGTCGGTGACCACCCACGCGCCCGGCGCGACGGCCCCGGAGATGAAGCCGCGGAGCGCGCCGGATCCATAGTCCCCGATGGCCTCCAGC
Source organism: Paracoccaceae bacterium (assembly GCA_965221845.1). Taxonomy (GTDB): domain Bacteria; phylum Pseudomonadota; class Alphaproteobacteria; order Rhodobacterales; family Rhodobacteraceae; genus JAJEFO01. Next base: position 1,064,135 of record OZ244919.1, on the reverse strand, counting down.
CGGATGCGGCGCGGCGCCCCGTCCTCCGACAGCTCCACGGCACCGGCCAGGAGGATCCTGCCATCGGCGCTGCGGCCCCTGCCGGCGACGCCCTTCGCCCCGTCCGTTTCCGCGCCGCCGCCGTCGCGGCAGGGCACGGACGTCTCGTCCACCTCCGCGATCCCCTGCGAGCCGGGCTCCGGTCGGGGTCGACCATGGCACGGCGCAGCCTGTGCAGCAGCAGCCAGGCGCTTTTGCAGCTCCCGATGCCAAGCTGCGCCTGGAGCTGCAGCGCGGAGATGCCGTTGGAATGCGTCGCCACGATGTGGGCCGCGAGGAACCATGTCCTGAGCGGCAGGTGGCTGCGGTGCATCACCGTGCCCGCCGTCACCGACGTCTGGCGTCCGCACCCCGCGCACTCGTGGAGGCGGCGCTCCCCTTTCAGCTGCCAGCCTTTCGTGCAGCCGCAGGCCGGGCACGCGAAGCCACCGCCCCAGCGCAGCCTGGCCAGGTGCCCGGCGCAGGCACCGTCGTCCGGGAAGCGCTCCTCGAACTCCTGGCGGGACATGGGCCGGTCGTGTTTCCATCGCGATGCCATGGGAGGAACATAAAGCGAACAAAACGGATCGTCAACCCCCGTCGGACACAAAATGTGGACATGCCTTGGTCAAAGGGATAAGCCTTCAATGGCATTCGGACAGTCCTGCCGTTCCGGGAGCGATTTGTTCGCCGTCCGCAACGCACTGACATCGAGCGGCTTTCCGCGTCCCGGAATTTTTTGGCGCACCCCCTTGTCAAGCCGTCCGCGATTCGCAGTCTGTCCTCGGATTTCCGGGAGCGGCCAATGGACCAGCGAATCACGGACCTCAGGTCGACCGCATTCCCGGGCCGCCGCCTGACCCGGCGGCAGATCGCGGACGTCCAGGAGACCGTGGCGCTCTTTCCCAACGACAGCCGCAACGAGCTGGCGAAGACCATCCGCGGGCACCTGGGCTGGAGGACGGCGAGGGGCGCCTGACGGGTCGGGGCGTGCCCGGGCATGCCGGGACGCTGGAAAGCCATGGCATCCTGACGCTGCCGCCGAGGCGGGAGGAGTGCGTCCGCGACGCGGGGGCCGCCGGCAGGCCGGCCTGGACGTCCGCCTCGGACCCGCGGCCGGAGATCGCGGCGCCGCTCGCGACGCTGCGCCCGCTGCGCGCCGGGCCCGTGACCGACGCGGAGGGCCGGCAGCTCTGGAACGCGCTCATGGACCGGCACCACTGCCTCGGCTACAGGCGCCCCTTCGGGGCGCACGTCCGCCATTTCGTGACGGACCGGGACGGCCGGAGGCCGGGCTGCCTGCTCTTCGAGGCGGCGGCGAAGGCGCTTCCGTGCCGCGACCGCTGGACAGGCTGGAGCGACAGGGTCAGGGGCCGCAGGCGGCATCTCATGGTGGTCGATTCCCGGCATCTCGTGTTTCCATGGGTGTTGTCGAAGAACCTGGCGTCCTCGGTCCCGGCCATGGCGGCGCGGCGGCTGGCGGACGACCGGGAGCGCCGCCACGGCTGGCGCCCGGCGCCCTGCGAGACGTTCGTCGACGAGACCCGGTTCCGGGCGTCGTGCTGCCGCGCGGCCAGCCGGAGGCGCGTCGGCGAGACCGCCGCGGGCAGGGGAAAGTCGGTGAAGGGCGTCTGCGTGATGCCGCTGGATCCGGCCTGCCGCGGGATCCTGCGCGGAGAGCGGGAGGCCGGGGATCCGAAGCCGCCGACGCGGGCCGGGCGGGGACGTTCCGCCGCCTCCGGCCGCCGGTTCGGCCGGCGCTTCGAGACGCCGGGCGCGGCCGCCACGGCCGTCGCGGCGCGCGGGCAGGGCTGCCGGACCACCCTGTGCGAGCTCCGGGAGCAGTGCGCGGCGGCGGGCGTCGCGCTGCCGCAGGCGGAGCCCCCGGCCGCGTCGACGGCCTGCGCGGCGCGCGAGAAGCTGGACGAGGCCGCGTTCCAGCGGCTGCGCCGGGAAATCCTCGCCCGAAGCCCCGACTGTCCCCCCTGGAAGGGCCGCAGGGTCCTCGCCGTCGGCGGGTGGAGGATCGCCCTGCCGCGGGAACTCGCGGAGAGCGGCTTCCGCGTCCCGGACGGGGCGCACTGCCCCCAGGGCATGGCCGCGCCCTGCAGGCTGCGCGACCGCATCCCCGTCGACTTCGACCTGTTCGCCCACGGGAACGGGCGGCTGGCCGCCCTCACGCACCTCGAGCGCGCCGCGGAGGGCGACGTGATCGTGCACGACAGGGGCTGCCGGTCCTTCGCCATGGCCGTCGCCCACCTCGAGCGCGGGCTGGACTTCGTCTTCCGCATCCAGGGGAACGCCAAACCCGGTGTTCGACGCCTTCACCGCCTCGTCCGAGACCGACCGGACCGTCACCCGCGACGCGCCCTCCCTCCGGGGCCGGACGCTCCGGGGCCGCCTGGTCAGGTACGTCGCCGGGGACACCGAATGCCGCCTCGTCACCTCTCTGCCGGACAGCCGGCGCCACCGAATCCAGCCGCTCCCAGACCTCTGCCACGGCCGCCGGGGCATCGAGGAGATGCACAAGAGCGGAAAATCCGTGACCGGATGGTTCCACGCGAAGTCCGTGCGCGGCGTGCGGCAGGAACCCTGCGCCGCCTTCGTCCCGCGCTCACGCTCGCGCGCCGGTTCTCCAGCCGCTGCGACGCCGACCCCGACGCCGGCGGCGGGGAGGGGGACCTGCCCGAAATGCGGGCGAACTTCCGGAACGGCCTGCGCCTCGTCGGCAGGGAGATCGAGGCACTGTTCCTCAGGCAGGCCGGCGCGGTCAGGGACTCCGTCGCGCGGATCATGACCGGGCTCTCGCGCTGCCTGCAGCGGGAGAGCCCGGGCGCAGCTGCCCGAAGGAACCGGAACGGCCAGGGAGCAGGTGGACCCGGCGCGCCGCCGCCTGACGCGCCGAAACGCCCCCGAAACAGGCCCCGGCTTCCGGCTCACGCCCGAAGCGCGGCGCCTTTCCTGTCCGAACGCACGGAATCCCTATCCGAATGCCATTGGCGGGGATCCCCGCCCCGGCAACGCGGTTCGCCACGATCTCCACAAAATGCTCATGATCGCCCTTCCCTGCATGGTCTGCGGGGGTCAGGCCTGCACGGACATGGAGCTTTCCGGGCGGTCGAAGGAGGCCTCCGGCGCTTCATGAAGCCGGAGCACGGCATCCCGAGCCACGACGCCTTCTCGCGCCTGTCCGGGTCCTCGACCCGGAAGGCCTGCAGCGGGTGCTGGTCCGCCTTGCGGCGGACAGGGCCGGGCGTCTGGGGCCGGACGTGACCGCGACCTGTGGCAAGACGCTGCGGCGGTCCTTCGAGGACGCCTCGGCGCGGTCGCCGCTCCACGTCGCGGGCGCCTTCGCCGCCGGCGCGCGGCTGGCGCTCGGCCAGGTCCGGGCGGCCGGCAGGTCCAACGAGACCACCGCGCTGCCGGCGCTGCCGGATCTTCCCGGCGTCGCGGGATGCGCCGTGACCGCCGACGCGATGCACGCGCAGCGGGACACGGCACGGCGGACCGCGGAGGCGGGAGGCAGCTGAGTCCTGGCGCTCAAGGGGAACCGGGAGACGCTTCGCGACGACGTCCGGATCCACATGGCGGACCCGGAGAACGCCGGAAGGATGCTGCGCTTCAGGGACGTGGACAAGGGCCACGGGCGCATCGAGACCCGCGAGGCGGCGGTCTCCCACGACGTCGGCGCCCTGCAGGACCTGCATCGCCGGCCCGCCCTGCAGGCCGTCGGGCAGGTGACGGCGACGCGGGAGACCGGCGGCGAGCGGAGCACGGAGACCCGTTTCCTCCCGCTCGGCGAGAGGCTCGCCCCGGAGCGGTTTCCCGATGCGGTGCGCTCGCACCGGGCCGTGGAGAATTCCCTGCACCGGGTCCTGGACGTGACCATGGGGGAGGACGGCCTGCGCAACCGCAGGGACAGCGGCCCCGAAAACCTGGCGACGATGCGGAAGCCGGCGCCCGACCTGGCACGGGCGACCGACTGCGGGAAGGTCACGTCGACGCGCGGGAAGCCGAAGAAGGCCGGCCGGGACGACCGCTTCCTGCCCAGGCTCGTCGGCGCCGCGGCACGCCTCCACAAGGAGGCGGAAACGGAGGAAATCCAAATGCGATAGCCCTACCGTCGCCTCAAGCCGCCCTTGAGTTCAGACTTTTTGCGTGCAACCATCTGAAACCATTGAGGCCGCTTTCGAGAAAGGGCACTACGTTCCGGCGCTTCCGGCGCCGCCGTCCTGAGCCGGTGCCGGCCGGTCAGGTTCGCCTTGTCCGCGCCCGTCGCCTGCAGGCGACGGGCGCCGGGTTCCACGTCAGCCCCAGCGTGCGGCAGATCATTCGCGCATCGGCCGGGGCGGACGGTCAGATCCGTCCATGATCGTTTGAGAGGCTACGGACCAGGCGATTCCGGCAGCTTCCGTCAGGGCGGCAGGCCGATCAGGATGCCGAGAAATGCGAAGCCCGCGCCGAGAACGGCGACGGTCAGGACAACCTGTGCAATGCCAAAGCCGACGGTCCACCGCTGGTTGTCCTTGTCCCGCTTCGCCACGTCCTCCCAGCGCCTCGCCGCGTCCTCCCGGTGCTTCGCCGCGTCCTCCCGGTGCGCGGCCATGTCGGCCCGGAAGCGTTCGAGGGTGGCAGAAAGGTCCGCCTGCAACGTGTTCATGCGTTCCTCCAGGACGGCGACCCGCTCCGAAAGCGCTTGAGTGTCCCGCGCGTCGCTCATGGCCTTCATCTACGCGCGTCCGCGGTTCCGTTCAACCCGTCGCGACGCAATTCGCGAACGGAACATCAGGGAATCGAAAGGTGAACCATGCGAGAATCACACCCACGTCGGGTCAGGCCCTTGCGTTTCTCGATGCCCGTCGCCTCAAGCCGCCAACGCATCCGCCCGATTGAGATCGGCGAACGTTGATTCCCGAGGCCGACACCGCCGTGCGGATCCTGACAGCGCATTGGGCCAGGCCGGGACATGCAGGGCAGGAATTGGTCGTCTCGCGAGCGCTCGTCGAGATCTTCAATCCCGGTTCGCCGTAAGCCGGGCCGATGTTCCGGGATGGCATCGTCCGCGACAAGGCGATCTTTCCGGAGCCGTTGCGCCATTCAGCATCCGCCGGTGACGAAACTGCCTCTCCTGTCATGAAACTGCAGGCGTCCGAGGACAGGAAGACGGCGGCGCCGACCATTTCTTCAGGGCTGCCGATCCTGCCCATCCAGTTCGCGTCGCGCAGATACGCCTCCATGCTTCCGGGTCGGCGAGCATTCGCCCCCTGTTTCGATCGGTATCGACAAGTCCGGGCGCGAGAGTGTTCAGGAGCACGCCGTGCCTGGCGTAGTATACCAACATCATTGCATTGATGGATAGAGCGACCTGAGCCTGATCCGGGCGTCGTCGGCCCTGAACCGCCAGTCGGCCGGCGTCCCGTCAGCGTTGCGCCGCTTCTGCCAGGCCGCCACCTCGCTGACCAGCGTCTCACGGTCGGGGATCCGGCGATCGGGGCACTGCCGGGAGAGGACGTTGATCCCGGTTTCCGCCATGTCCGGCCAGGATCCGTGCTTCGGCGTGTGACGGATCCCGGACCGCTCCGCCAGGCGCCGGGCCTCGGCCGGCGGGAAGGTGTCGCAGGGCGTCGACGGTTTGTGGACGTTGAGGCTGTCCATGACGAGGATGATGCGCCTGTCCGGGAAACGGACGTCGGCGAGGTCCCTGAGCACCCGGGCGAAGTCCTGCCGGGTTCTCCGGTCGGTGACCTTCACATGCCGCCAGCCGTCCAGGGGCGCCGTCAGCATGAAGAGGTTCGCCGTTCCGTTGCGCTCATGCTCGAAGTCGCAGGCGGCGGGCCGGCCGGGCTGCGTGGGCAGGGGCGTGCGCGTCTCCTTCGTCTGCTGCCGCGATGTCTCGTCAAGGCAGACGAGGACCTCGTCGTCGGCAAGGTCCCGGCTGTACGTGTTGAGCACGTCCTCCATCGCGCAGACGAAGTCGGCGTTCTCTTTCGGCGGCATGCACCGGCACTGGCCCGTCCAGGGCTTGATGTCGTTCTTTCCGGCGTCCGCCGCACGGTCTCCGTCGAGACGGTCTCCACGACCTCGGGCGCCGCCAGCCGGTCGGCCGGAAGCTGCAGGGTCCGCTGCGCCTGGCCCTCGGGCGGCTGCGAGCAGGCCGGCATCGTCGGTGTCGCCTCGCCCGCCCCGTCGAGGAGGCGTTGCTTGCGATTGACCTGCACCTTGCGTTCAAGGGCGGCGTCCAGCCCGTCCAGGACGCACTGCCTGCGGACGCGCTCCACCGTCGCGGTGCCCACGCTCAGGACGTCGGCGTCCCGCCGCCGGGGCGGTCCGTGTCGGCGAGCAGGAGGATGTGCGCCCGCCTGCGCCGCTCCTTCGAGCCCTTGCCGCCGTCGACGATCTCCCGGAGCCGGGCGCGCTCGTCCCCGGTCAACGTGGCCTTGTGGATCTTTCTGCCTTGTGCTGTCATGACTCCCTGCCTCCTGCCGTTCCCGTCTCGGGGAGCGCGGGCCCGCACGCGCGGTCACGGCCACCCGGACAGGTGTTGTCGGTCGAGGCCAGCAATGCACGAGACAGCTGGAAACATCAATGCAATGATGGTGGGATAGTAGTCGCGGGCCTGGCTCTGCACCAGGTTGTGCTGTGCCGCCTTCGTCGCTGCATAGGAGGAAACGATGTCCTTCGGGCGCAAATGGTTGATCGACCCGGTGCTGACGACGCGTCCCCATCCGCGCACGGCCATTTTGGGCAGGCAGGCCTGCAGCATTTCGAGGGTCGACTTCAGGTTCACATCGATCTGCAGGTCGACGTGCTCCGGATCTGCACGACCAAGCGCCGCGTTGATCTGTGTGGATGCGTTGATCACGAGAATGTCGAGTCCGCCGGTCAGTCTCTCGGCTCCCTCCACGAGCTTCCTGTCAGAGCCCGGGCCTGCGAGATCGCGGGCGAGTGACCATGCCTTGCGGCCGGACCTCGTGAGTTCGGCGTTCATGGCCTGGCTGGCCTGCAAGGTTCGTGCGTGAAGGACAACGTCGGCCCCCGCGCCGCTCAGCCCGCGCGCGATGGCAGCGCCGACAGGTTCGTGAGGCCGGCAGTGACCGCGCATCCGGCCGGTTCCGGGACCCGCGACGTCACCGGGCTTCCCCGGCCGTTCGCGACGTGTCAGTCCTTCTTGCGCGGAAGCGGACGGGAGGGCGCTTTTCCCGTGCGGCCTTTCGAGCCCGTTTCCAGACCGTCCCGGGCCGACGGCTTCGCACCCCGCCATGTTTCCGGTCCGGGACCGCACGGCAAGATGCACCGCAGCGTCCCCGCGGGGCCTGCGGGTCCGCCGGTCCGCCGGCCCGCCCGAAGGAGGAGGTTCCATGACAGCGAAGGGCACGCTCCATGCCGTCCGCCCGCGCGCCGCGGGGACCGACGTGCACAGGATGCAGGTCACGGCGACCGTGCGGACCGCCCGGAAGGATGCGGGCGCGGAGGTTCGCACGCGGGGGTCCGGCGCGCTTCCGGGCGGGCCTGCCACGCTGGCGGGCCGGCGCCGCGACCGCGGCGTGACCGCGGCCGCGACGGAGGGCGCCGGCGTGTGCCGGGAGACGGCCTGCGACACCGTCGCCGAGGCCGGCGCCCCTGCCGCTGCACGCGCAGCAAGCCCGGGCAGCTGAAGGGGCGAAAGACCGACGTCGCCGACAGCGTCCGGTTCCATGCCATGTCCTGTCCCGACGACCGCCGGAAAGGCGGCACGGTCAGGAAAACAGGGCATCATGAACGCAGACAGGACGGTGACGGCCGGCGCCATGCGGGCGCGGACCGGGGACATGCTGCCGGGCAGGGCGTCCGACCCCGGCGGCACGGCGGCGGACAGCCGCCGCTTCATGGAGGCGGTGCCGTGGCGGTTCCGCACGGGGTCGCCGTGGCGCGGCCTCCCCGCGCGGTCCGGGAACCGGGACGGCGTCTCCAGGCGGTTCCGGCGCCGGCCGCTTCCGGGGGCCTTCGCGCGCGGTTCCGACGCCTTGTCGGAGGAGTCCGGCCTTGAGTTCGTGTCCGGCGGCGGCACGGCGGTCCGGGCGACCCGGAAGGCGTCCGGCGCAAAAGGGGGACCTCGGGCCAGGGGACCGGACGTTCCCGGGGCGGCCTGACGGGCAGGGCCGTGGCCGTCGCGGACGCGCCGGGATGCCCTGTCCGCTTCAGGATCCTTCCCGGCCAGGCGCACGGCCCTATGGGGTGCCGGGGCTTCCCGGCGGCCTGGCGTTCGGGGCCTTCGCCGGCGACAGGGCGTCCGGCGCGGACCGGCTGCTCGAGGACCTTGCGGAACGCGGGGCGGAGGCGGCGGTCCCGTCGAGGCGGAGCCGGACGGCGCCGCGGGCGCACGGCCGGGAGGTCTGCGGCTGGCGGCGCCTGGCGGAGAGCCTCTTCGCGAAGGCCGGGGAGTTCCGGGCGGTCGCGGCGCGCTGCGCCAGGACCGGCGAGAGCTTCGCGGCGGGCATCGCCTCGTCGCCGGCGTGGTCGCCGCGACATGACTGTCAACGGGCCCTAGGCTGTGTACCCATTTAATTGCTTCGCCAGATCCCGCAGCAGGAAGCGACTGGCAGCGAGCTGCACGGCCGACAGAAAGTTGCGGGCGGTCTTGTCGTAGCGCGAGGCGACGCGACGGAATTCCTTGATCCTGCCGAAGAACCGCTCGATCCGATTGCGACCCTTGTACAGGGTGCGGTCAAAGGGCCGGGGGATCTTGCGGCAGGACCGAGAGGGGATGTTCGCCTGGGCCCCCGCCTGTTCGATGCACCGGACGACAGCATTGGCATCATGGGCCTTGTCGCCGAGGACCATCTCACCGGGGACGAGATCGGCAAGCAGTGCCTTGGCCTGGGCACAGTCCGAGGCCTGACCCGGGGTCAGGACCAGGGCCTGCACCGTGTCCGTCCCGCTCAGGGCGAGATGGACCTTGGTCGTCCGGCCGCCACGGCTCAGGCCGATCTGCGGCGGCGGCCCGTCGCGACGGGCCCCGGCGGCGTGCTTGTGGGCCCGCACGACGGAGGAGTCCAGCATACGCAGGCGCACGGGTCCGACCGCACCACCGTTTGCATCGTCATCATCGTCCGCTCGCTCGGCCAGCGCCTGCATGATTCGGGCCCAGGTGCCGTTCCGGCTCCAGCGGTTGCAGCGATTGAAGCAGGTCGAGTAGGGACCGTAGCGCTCTGGGAGATCCCGCCAGGGGATGCCGGTGCGCAACACGAAGAAGATACCATCCATGACCCTTCGGTCCTGCAACCGACGCGGGCCCTGATGTGTCTGGGGAAGCACCGAGCGGAGGATCGCCCACTCCGCATCGGTCATGTCGTGGCGGTGTCCGCTCATGGGTCTGCTCCTGCCTGATGGTTTTTGGGCTCCTCTCGCAGCTCCAGACAGACCTGTCAATATTCAAGTACACAGCCTAGGCTGTGTACCCATTTAATGGCTTCGCCAGAGCCCGCAGCAGGAAGCGACTGGCAGCGAGCTGCACGGCCGACAGGAAGTTGCGGGCGGTCTTGTCGCAGCGGGACGCGACCCGGCGGAATTCCTTGATCCTGCCGAAGAACCGCTCGATCCGGTTGCGCTCCTTGCAGAGCGTGCGGTCAAAGGGCCGGGGGATCTTGCGGCAGGACCGCGAGGGGATGCTGGCCGTCCCGCCCGCCCGTTCGACGCGCCGGACGACGGCATTGGCGTCACAGGCCTTGTCGCCAAGGACCGTGTCACCGGGCGCAAGGCCTGCGAGAAGCTGCCCGGCCTGCGCACGTTCCGAGGCCTGACCCGGGGCCGGCCAGCGCCTGCACCCTGTCCGTGCCGCTCAGGGCGGGACGGACCTTCGTCGTCCGGCCGCCGCAGGCCGGTGCACCCGCACGGCGGAGGAGTCCAGCATGCGCAGGCGGACCGGGCCGGCCGGGCCTCCGCCGTCGCCGCCGTCCTCCGCAAGGTCCTGCAGCGCCTGCATGATCCGGGCCCAGGTGCCGTTCCGGCTCCAGCGGTTGTAGCGGTTGAAGCAGGTCGTGTACGGGCCGTACCGCTCCGGGAGGTCGCGCCACGGCGTCCCCGTGCGCAGCACGAAGAAGATCCCGTCCATCACCTGCCGGTCGTTCCGCCGGCGCGGGCCCTGGTGCTTCCGCGGAAGGACCGTGCGGAGAATCTCCCATTCCGCATCGCTCATGTCGTGACGTTGGCTGCTCATGGTGGCGCTCCTGCCTGATGGTTTTTTGGCCCGTCTGACGGATCCCGACGGTCATGTCAATATATAAGTACACAGCCTCAGCAATTCCCGACAGCCTGACCGTCGGTGCGCGAAGGCGCGGTCATGGCGGGCGGCAGTTCCGTGTGCGCACGACCGGCGGCCGGGCGGCGGCCCGGGATCGTGGCGGTGCCGGCGAAGGGCGGGATCGGGGCCGTCCGGGCGTGGCCGGGGCGGTCACGGCCCGGCACGGACGGGCCGGCATGGTCCTCCTTGCCAGGCTCCCCCGCGAGCGCGCGGCAGAGGGTCTTCCAGTCCCGGAAGACGAAGGTCCGGCCGGTTCCCGCATCCGGTCCCGGAGGCAGGGGATGCGTTCCTGATGTTCCCGCGCCCGTCCGAACGGCGGGCGGCAGTGCCGCTGCACCGGTCGATCAGGAAGGCGGGCATGGCGAGCGTCATGAAGACGCCCCATGGGCGGTTCCCGCCATGGCCGGAGCCGTGCCCGAAGCTGCAGCCCTCCCGCGTCCCGGTGCCCGGAACGTCTCGTTCCCGGTCGCCCGCCCCGCACGCGGCCGCACCGCATGACGGACACGCCGTGTCCCGGACGGGCGGGAGGTCGGCGGCCCGCGAGAACCTCCGGACCCTCCCTTTCGTGCCGGTCTCCCCGCATCCGGGCATGTCGGTCTTCAGGCCGAAGTTCGCGTCGTCGGCCGGCCGGCCGCGGTCCCGTTCGAAGCGGTGCACGATGCCGGTCTTCCCGTCGCGCCTCTCCCATGTCTCCTTCGTCCCGCTGGCATCGAACCAGCCGGACGGCGGCCCGTGGTCGCCCGGCTTCGCGCCCGGGACGGGCGGAAGCCCTTCTCCGCTCACGAAGCATGACGTGCGGGCCGCCGGCCGCCGGCCCGTCCCCGGCGCCGGCCGCCCTCCCGTGTGCGGACGCTCCCGGCGGAGGTCCCCGGCGAGCCGCCTCAAGGCGTTCGGCTCGCAGTCGTTCCTCCTCCTGCCGTCCTCGTTCCGGACCGGCTCCGGGGCCGGCGGGAACGCCCCGGCGTGGTCGGGACGGACGGTCGCCGCGCCCAGTGCCTGACGGCAGGAGGTCCTCGACCCGTCGCGGCGGGTCCTGGCGCGGGCGGCGCCTGCAGACGGCCTTGCGCGAGGAACGGCGGCCGGTCCCGTCCGCCGCGACCGGGAGACGCCCGCCGGACGCCGTCCGGCCCTCGAGCGCCTTGCCGCGCTGCAGGGCGGCGTGGACGCCCCCGGACCGCAGCGGCGCAGGCCGCGGGGGCCGGCCCCGTCGCGCCGCTCGCGCATCCGCGTGTCCGACGGCGCCTTCCCCACGCCGAACGGCGCGCGCAGGTTCCGCGCCCGGACCGGATCCTCGCCGCCCCGCACCTGCCGGCCGGACTGCAGAAGCGACGGGATCCCGGGCGAGAAGACCGCGAGCCCCGACGTCAGGCCTACCGGAAGGCTGAAGTCGCGCGTGACGGTCGGGTCGGGGATGCGGTCGAAGCATGCACGCACGGCGCGAAGCACGGCCCTGGCATCGACGGATGCCTGCGAAAGGAATCTCCGGACATTTTTCTGCTCGGCCTTTGCCTGTCTGGCCGCGGCAAAGCCGATTCGGCGGGAAAGGTCTGTGACAGGAAAATTCGTGGCTGCCGCGCAACCAGCTGACAACAAACAAAAAGAAATCCTGTCGGGAATTGCTGACACAGCCTAGGCCAAGCTCTGAGGCCGCAAGCCGGACCCTCATTCCTGCAGCGGCCTCACGCCGAGCTCGCCCTCCGCCCGTGACGCCATTGCGAGCGCTGCCGCATGAACCGCCGCGGCGGTCGTGAAGTACGGGATCCTGTCCATGAGCGCCACGTTCCTCATCGCGCGCGAGTCCTCGATGGCCTGAACGCCCTCGGTCGTGTTCATGACCAGGGCCACCTCGCCGTCCTTCATCACGTCGACGATCGTGCGCCCTCCCTCGTGGACCTTGTTCACGACCTCTGACGGAACGCCGTTCCCTGACAGGAATCCCGCGGTGCCGCGGGTGGCCAGGATCTTCAGCCCGAGCCTGTCCAGCGTCCGCGCCGTCTCGACCAGATCTTCCGTCTTGTCGGCATTCCTGATGGAGAAGAAGACGGTCCCCGCCTCGGGAAGCATGGCGCCTGCGCCAAGCTGCGCCTTCAGGAAGGCGCGCGCGAAGCTCCTGTCCCATCCCATGACCTCCCCGGTCGAGCGCATCTCGGGACCGAGGAGCGTGTCGACGCCGGGAAAGCGCGCGAAGGGCAGCACGGCCTCCTTGACCGAATGCCACGGCGTGCGGAAATCCTTGAGCGTCATAGGATCCGTGCCCGCGCTGCCGGCGGCCTGCCTGGGGAAATCGGAGAGCTTCTCGCCGGCCATGACGCGCGCCGCCATCGCGGCGATGGCGCTGCCGACGGCCTTGGCCACGAACGGCACGGTGCGCGAGGCGCGCGGGTTGACCTCGATGAGATGGATGTCCCTGCCCTTGATCGCGAACTGCACGTTCATCAGCCCGACGACCCCCAGCTCCCGGGCCAGGGCCTCGGTCTGGCGGACGAGATCGTCAATGACTTCGGGCGAGAGCGAATGCGGCGGCAGCGAGCACGCGCTGTCGCCCGAATGGACGCCGGCCTCCTCGATGTGCTCCATGATGCCGGCGACATGCACGTCCTCGCCGTCGCAGACGGCGTCCACGTCCACCTCGGTCGCGCCCTCGAGATAGCTGTCGAGAAGGACGGGGCTTTCGCCCGAGACGACGACGGCCTCGCGGATGTACCGCTCAAGCTGGCCGGCATCGCGGACGATCTGCATCGCGCGCCCGCCAAGCACGTAGGACGGCCGTATGACCAGCGGGTAGCCGATGCCGTCGGCGACGGAGAGCGCCTCCTCGCCGGAGCGGGCTATGCCGTTCCTGGGCTGTCGCAGCTTCAGGCGGGCGACGAGCCCCTGGAAGCGCTTCCGGTCCTCGGCCAGGTCGATCGCGTCCGGCGAAGTGCCGAGAATGGGGACGTCCGCGTCGTCAAGCGCGTTGGCGAGCTTGAGCGGGGTCTGTCCGCCGAACTGCACGATCACGCCGTGCAGCGTGCCGCGCTCCCGCTCGGCCCGCAGGATCTCCATGACGTGCTCGAGCGTCAGCGGCTCGAAATACAGCCGGTCCGAAGTGTCGTAGTCCGTGGAGACGGTCTCCGGGTTGCAGTTGACCATTATCGTCTCGAATCCCGCCCCGGAGAGCGCGAAACACGCGTGGCAGCAGCAGTAGTCGAACTCGATCCCCTGGCCGATGCGGTTGGGGCCGCCGCCGAGGATGACCACCTTGCGCCGCTCCGTGGGGTTCGACTCGCATTCGGCGTCGCCCATCGCGGGATGCTCGTAGGTCGAGTACATGTAGGGCGTCTGCGCCTCGAATTCCGCCGCGCAGGTGTCGATCCGCTTGAAGACCGCGTTGACGCCCAGGCCGTGGCGGGCGCGGCGGACGTCGCCTTCCGGCAGGCCGGCAAGCCTCGCGAGCCGCGCATCGGTGAAGCCGAGCGTCTTGAGCCTGCGCAGGCCGTCTTCCGTTTCGGGCAGCCCGCCTGCCAGCACTCCGGCCTCGGCATCGACGATTTCGCGGATCCGGGCCAGGAACCAGGGGTCGAAGTTCGTCACGGCCTGGATGTCGCCGTCCGGAAGGCCGTGCCGCATCGCCTGCGCGATGACACGAAGCCTGTCCGGCGTCAGCCTGGCGAGGGCCGCCGTGATGGCCGCGCGCCCGTCCTCCCCGGCGCTTCGCTCCGCAGGGCCGGCGGCGCTGCCGTCGCGGAACGGCGCGGGCAGGGGCGGCGCGCCGGGAATCTCGATCTCGTCGAGCCCGGTCAGGCCGGTCTCGAGGGACGCAAGCGCCTTCTGCAGGCTTTCGTGGAACGTGCGGCCGACGGCCATCGCCTCGCCCACGGACTTCATCGAGGTCGAGAGGGCCGGCTCGCTGCCGGGGAACTTCTCGAACGCGAACCGCGGGACCTTCGTGACCACGTAGTCGATCGCCGGCTCGAACGAGGCGGGCGTCACCTTCGTTATGTCGTTGTCCAGCTCGTCCAGCGTGAAGCCCACGGCGAGCTTTGCGGCGATCTTGGCGATCGGGAATCCCGTGGCCTTCGACGCCAGTGCGGAGGACCGGGAAACCCGGGGGTTCATCTCGATCACGACCATGCGCCCGTCCGCGGGGTTGATCGCCCACTGGACGTTCGATCCCCCGGTCTCGACGCCGATCTCGCGGAGCACGGCGATCGACGCCGTCCGCATCGACTGGTATTCCTTGTCCGTGAGGGTCAGCGCCGGGGCGACCGTGACGGAATCGCCCGTGTGGACGCCCATGGGGTCGACGTTCTCGATGGAGCAGACGATGATCGCGTTGTCCGCCCGGTCGCGGACGACCTCCATCTCGAACTCCTTCCATCCGAGCAGGCTCTCGTCGATCAGGATCTGCCCGACGGGAGACGCCTCCAGGCCCCGGCGGCACGTCTCGAGATACTCGGTGCGGTTGTAGGCGACGCCGCCGCCGGTGCCGCCCAGCGTGAACGCGGGCCGGATGATCGCCGGCAGCCCGACCTCCTCCAGCGCCTCCGTCGCGCGCTCCAGGCCCTTCGCGACGTCATGGCGGCCGTCGGGCCCCCTTGGCGCGTCGACTATCACGGCCCGCGGGTTCTCGAGGCCGATGCGTTCCATCGCCTCCCTGAAGAGCCTGCGGTTCTCGGCCATCTCGATGGCTTTGGGCCTGGCGCCGATCATCTCGACCCCGAACCTCTTCAGGACGCCCGTCTCCTCGAGCGCGAGGGACGTGTTCAGGCCGGTCTGTCCGCCCATGGTCGGCAGGAGCGCGTCCGGCCGCTCCCTCTCGATGATCCTGGCCACGACTTCCGGCGTGATGGGCTCGACGTAGGTCGCGTCCGCCAGGCCCGGGTCGGTCATGATCGTGGCCGGGTTCGAGTTCACGAGGATGACGCGAAAGCCCTCCTCGCGGAGCGCCTTGCACGCTTGCGCGCCCGAGTAGTCGAACTCGCAGGCCTGTCCGATGACGATTGGGCCGGCCCCGATGATCATGACGGACTGAATGTCGGCTCTCTTCGGCATCCGCTGCCTCGTGGTCACGCGCAAGTTGCCGTGCGAGCCGCTTGCAGAACTCCGCGGTCGAGCGGTATTCTGCCGTGAAACGGGCGCTTTTTCGACGGCCAGGCTTGGCCATGGAGCAGTCACTCCGGCATGAACGGGGCGCGAGGTCCGCAACATGCAGGGAGACGGCCCATGTCCGTGGGAGAGTTCGTATCAGAGGCCTGGCGCCGGTTTCAAGGGGAACCTCAGGACTGGGTGCGATTCTCGTATGGTTCACTTTTTGAACCACTGATGTTCTACCCGCGAATCACGCGGCGAGCGCGATGCGCTCCACCGGGCGGTTGTCGTTGGCGGGTTGCGGCTTCCAGCCGCCGTGGCGGCCCGTGCCCGGGACCGGCGCGGCCCATGCCCGGTCGAGGCGTCCGGACCCGGGGACGACCGGAAGGCCGGGCGCCCTGACCGCCGTCGCGGCCCCGGCCCTGGCCGGAGCGCTTCATCCGGGCCGTCACCAGGACCTTGTTTGCGGATTCCACGGATCCCGATCCGATGGGGTGGCCCGCGTCGGCGGCGTCCGCGCATTCCATGCGGCGGCGGTTGCTGCGGAAGCAGGCCGGCTCCCTCCGGACGTCGTCGGCCCCCTTTCCCTTCCGAAGCAGGTGGCGCATGGCGTCGATCACCCTGCCGACGCCCCCGGGGTCGTGGCGCAGGACGTGCCGCCACTTCCCGGACCACGCCGTTCCCGCGGCCGTGTCCGGGCCGAAGGCGGCGTCGGCCGCGGCGCCCGGATGCCGGGCCGCGTGCCGGAAATCGACAGGCATGACATCGGGGACCGGCGATTCCAGGAAGGGCCGGTTGTCCTTCGCGCCGTCGGCCACCGCCGCGAGCCTCAGGTCCGGTTTGAGCGCCAGCCAGTGCAGCGCCTCGGCCTCGGCTGCGACTTCAGGCTCGCCTTTCCCCGCTCCGGGAGGCGCCCGAAGCATCGGCTCCCGGCATGCTGCCTTCGGCGTCGACCAGGGCCACGACGCCGCACGACGCCTCGCGCCAGCCAGCGTCCGTCGGCTTTCCGTCCGTTTCCTCGGCGTTCATCCGCATCATCACGCCGTCGAGCGAGACCAGCAGCGAAACCGCCCCCTCGGGCATTTCCTCCCGCTCACGGAGACCCGGCAGGATCTCGCCGGAGCACGCCTCCATGCGGCCTCCGGCCTCTCCGGAAAGCCGTATCAGCGATGCCGTCGAGGGGCCGCTCCCGCAGAGCCTTTTCCAGGCGTCCTCGCTCTCGCGGGCCGTCAGGCCGACCGTCAGATGCATCGACAGGCCCGCCGCCGCCGGCGCCGTCCCGCACGGCGTCAGGCCGAGGACGGCCTCGGCGGGAACCACGGACGCGCCGGTCCCCGAGGGGCGATGCCGCGAACGGAGAAAGTCGACCGGGCCGAACACCGTCATCGCCCGGCCTGGCGTCACCTCCGCCTTCCGGCATGTTCCGCCGCCGGCTTCGACCGTGTCGCCGCAGTCGCCAGGCGTCTCGAACGCGTCCTTCAGGACCGAGCGGGCGCGGGAAAAAACCGCTCGTCCGCGGAGTTCTGCAAGAGGCTCTCTCTTATATCGAACTAACCACTAGCCAACGCAGCACCTTGCATGAAATCCCGTCCCGTGCAAGGTTCGGCGCATGAACGACCAGCTTGCCATTCCCTCTCCGGTCAGGGGGCGGACCGGATCGCGCATCTGGACCCTGAAGGCCGCTCCGGACCTCGTCGCCCGCCTGGCGGGCCTGGACTGGAACCAGATGGGACGCCGCGTGTCCATTGACGCGCTCTCCGGCATCGTATCCTGGATGAGCCCGTCGGTATCCCATGAAGGGATGAGCCGCGGGGCAGACGATGTGGTCGTTCTTGCCGGACGGATCCTTGGGTCGGACCCGCAGAAGCTCGGCGGCACTCGCTGGAAGCGCCCCGAAGATCCTTCGGGCACCGGGCATGAGCCGGACGCCTCGTTCTATATTGGCGAAAAGGCGACCGCGTTCCGGAAGGCATGGGGGGAAGATCCCGGACTGGGCAGGGCGTTCGCCGAGGCAACGCCGCCGGATCTCGTCGTGGAGATCGACGACACGCACGCCGATCCCGACAAGCCGGCCAAATACGCGCGGCTCGGCATTCCGGAAATGTGGCGTGGGGCGATTGACCGCAGCGGACGCATTTCCTCCGTGGATATCCTTGACCTGCAGGTTTCCTCCGGCCCGACTTCGGTTCCGGCGTCGCGCGTTCTTCCGGGACTGACGGCATCGTCGCTTCCGGAGGTCTGCAGGCTGGCCTTTCTGGATCGGCGGGACGATCTCGAAAGCGCGCTGCGGGCGGAGCTCTGTTCATCTACCGGGCCTGCCCCCTGAAGACGGCGGTCCGGGAGGATCACCCTGACAACCACGACATCCGCGCCCTCCAGGCGGCGCGCCAGCCAGAAGCCCTCATATCCGGCCTCGCAGACCAGCGTACCCGGACATCCCCGCCGGAGGCGGCGGCGCCCGCGTTCGGAGCGATAGGGATGACAGCAGACCCATGCGCGGCACCGGCCCGACCGGCGAACCGGACGGGTCGACCGCGCCCTGACCCTTCGGTCCGGGCGCGGCCGGACCGGAGACCGGTGAACGTTTCCGGAAATCCTGTGCGGGCATTGACCCCCCGTTCCACTCTGAAGTGCAACACCCGTTCCGCTCATGCCCCGTCCCCCCTCGCGCTTCGCGGGCCTGGCGCAGGCGCCGAGGCCGGTCCCCCGCGGCGTCGTTCCGTGCATGTCGCGGCCGCCGTCGGCGATGCTGATGGGCGGCAGGCCCTGCGCGCGGCGGCGCTCCTCGAGGACGGGGCACGCCGTTTCCGGACGGCACGATCCGCGCTCCAGCGCGGCGGCGACCGCCCGCCCGGTCTCGTCGGCGCCGTGTGCGTTCGGCAGCTCCGCCAGCATCCGGGCGCATGACGAGACGTTCCGTCCGTCGGCTCCGGTCCCGGCGGAGCGGCGCGTCCGCCCGCTCCGCGCGGATGCGGCATCCCGTCGTCTCGCGCCCGCTTGACTTCCGGGCGGCTGCGGGCTTTCTGGCGCACTGGCGCACGGCAACCGGGAGGCGCACGCGCATGCACGCCTATCGAAGCCACGACTGCGGGGAGCTCGACGCCTCCCATGCGGGCGCGGCGGTGCGCCTTTCCGGCTGGGTGCACCGGGTCCGGGACCATGGCGGCGTCCTGTTCATCGACATCCGCGACCACTACGGCGTGACCCAGGCCGTCGCGGACCGGGACAGTCCGGCCTTCGCGGAGGCGGGGAGGGTCCGTCCGGAGTGGTGCGTCCGCGTGGACGGCGAGGTGAGGGCGCGGGCGGCCGGCCTCGCCAACCCGGGGATCCCCACGGGCGGCATCGAGGTCCTCATCCGGGAGCTGGAGGTCCTGGGCGCCGCGGAGGAGCTTCCGCTGGCGGTGTCCGGCGACCAGGCGCACCCGGAGGAGACGCGGCTGCGGTACCGGTTCCTCGACCTCCGGCGCGAGGCGATGCAGCGCAACATGAAGCTCCGCTCCGACGTCGTGGCCAGCATCCGCAGGCGCATGTGGGGCGCGGGGTTCCGCGAGCACCAGACGCCGATCCTCACGGCGTCCAGCCCCGAGGGGGCGCGCGACTTCCTCGTGCCGTCGCGGCTTCATCCGGGCAGGTTCTACGCCCTTCCGCAGGCGCCGCAGCAGTTCAAGCAGCTCCTGATGGTTTCCGGCTTCGACCGGTACTTCCAGGTCGCGCCGTGCTTCCGCGACGAGGACCCGCGGGCCGACCGCTCGCCCGCCGACTTCTACCAGCTCGACATGGAGATGAGCTTCGTCACGCAGCAGGACGTGCTCGACACGGTCTCGCCGGTGATCGAGGGGGTGTTCTCGGAGTTCGCGGACGGCCGCGGCGTGGACGCGGCCGCCGGCTGGCGGCGGATCGCGCATCGCGACGCGATGCTCTGGTACGGCACCGACAAGCCCGACCTGCGGGTTCCCGTCAGGATGGCGGACGTCTCGGCGCATTTCCGGGGGTCGGGGTTCGCGACGTTCGCGCGGATCCTGGAGCGGGAGGGGACGGAGGTCCGCGCGATTCCCGCGCCCGGCGGCGGCGGCCGGCGGTTCTGCGACCGCATGGACGCGTTCGCCCGGGGCGAGGGCCTTCCGGGCATGGGCTGCATCGTCTGGCGCGGCGGCGAGGGCGGCACGGAGGCGGCGGGGCCGGTCGCGCGGAACGTCGGCCCCGGGCGCGCGGAGGCCCTCAGGGCGCAGCTCGGCCTGTCCGCGGGCGACGCGGCCTTCTTCCTCTGCGGCCGGGCGAGGGACTTCGAGGCCGCGGCGGCACGGGCCCGCGTGCGCGTGGGCGAGGAGCTCGGGCTTGCCGAGAAGGACCGGTTCGCCTTCGCCTGGATCGTCGACTTCCCGCTCTACGCGGAGGACGGGGAGACGGGCGGGATCGGCTTCGAGCACAACCCGTTCTCGATGCCGCAGGGGGGCATGGCCGCGCTCGAGGGCGACCCGCTGGACGTCCTCGGCTTTCAGTACGACCTGGTCTGCAACGGCCACGAGATCGCGTCCGGCGCGATCCGCAGCCACCGGCCCGAGGTCCTGTACCGCGCCTTCGCGATCGCGGGCTACGGGGAGGACGAGGTGCGCGCCCGCTTCGGCGGCCTCGCCGAGGCGCTGCGCTTCGGCGCGCCGCCCCACGGCGGCTGCGCGGCGGGGATCGACCGGATCGTCATGCTCCTGGCAGGCGAGGAGAGCATCCGCGAGGTCATCCTCTTCCCGATGAACCAGCGCGCGGAGGACCCCATGACGGGCGCGCCGAAGGAGGCGGAACCGGAGCGGCTGCGCGAGCTGCGGCTGCGGACGCTGCCGCCCGGGGAATGACCGCCGCCGCGCGATCCCGCGGGAGGCGTCCCGGCCGCCATGGCACGATGCCGCGGGACGGGTTCCGGGGAGGCCGGGGAGATGGCGCCATGAGCCTGGAGGGCCGGACGCAGGGAGATCCCGCTCGCCCGCAGGGTCCTGCAGGAGGCGCCCGCACGGGATGTAGGGCTATCGCATTTGGATTTCCTCCGTTTCCGCCTCCTTGTGGAGGCGTGCCGCGGCGCCGACGAGCCTGGGCAGGAAGCGGTCGTCCCGGCCGGCCTTCTTCGGCTTCCCGCGCGTCGACGTGACCTTCCCGCCGTCGGTCGCCCGCGCCAGGTCGGGCGCCGGCTTCCGCATCGTCGCCAGGTTTTCGGGGCCGCTGTCCCTGCGGTTGCGCAGGCCGTCCTCCCCCATGGTCACGTCCAGGACCCGGTGCAGGGAATTCTCCACGGCCCGGTGCGAGCGCACCGCATCGGGAAACCGCTCCGGGGCGAGCCTCTCGCCGAGCGGGAGGAAACGGGTCTCCGTGCTCCGCTCGCCGCCGGTCTCCCGCGTCGCCGTCACCTGCCCGACGGCCTGCAGGGCGGGCCAGCGATGCAGGTCCTGCAGGGCGCCGACGTCGTGGGAGACCGCCGCCTCGCGGGTCTCGATGCGCCCGTGGCCCTTGTCCACGTCCCTGAAGCGCAGCATCCTTCCGGCGTTCTCCGGGTCCGCCATGTGGATCCGGACGTCGTCGCGAAGCGTCTCCCGGTTCCCCTTGAGCGCCAGGACTCAGCTGCCTCCCGCCTCCGCGGTCCGCCGTGCCGTGTCCCGCTGCGCGTGCATCGCGTCGGCGGTCACGGCGCATCCCGCGACGCCGGGAAGATCCGGCAGCGCCGGCAGCGCGGTGGTCTCGTTGGACCTGCCGGCCGCCCGGACCTGGCCGAGCGCCAGCCGCGCGCCGGCGGCGAAGGCGCCCGCGACGTGGAGCGGCGACCGCGCCGAGGCGTCCTCGAAGGACCGCCGCAGCGTCTTGCCACGGGTCGCGGTCACGTCCGGCCCCGGCCGACCGGCCCGGTCCGCCGCAAGGCGGACCAGCGCCCGCTGCAGGCCTTCCGGGTCGAGGACCCGGGCAGGCGCGAGAAGGCGTCGTGGCTCGGGATGCCGTGCTCCGGCTTCATGAAGCGCCGGAGGCCTCCTTCGACCGCCCGGAAAGCTCCATGTCCGTGCAGGCCTGACCCCCGCAGACCATGCAGGGAAGGGCGATCATGAGCATTTCGTGGAGATCGTGGCGAACCGCGTTGCCGGGGCGGGGATCCCCGCCCCCGTCGAAGATCCGTGCGAATGGAGAAGGCGAACCTGTTTCCTGCCTGAGCGTCCTGCCTGCAAGGCCACTTCACGGTCTTGCTTCGACCTGCGCCCGCTGGGCCTTTCGCCTCGCGATCTGGCTGTCCAGGCGTTGTCGTGTTTCGGGCGTCCCTGCCAAGCGCCGCTCCTGCTTTGACTTGGCCAAGGCCTTCAGTTGACGGTTCGGAAGGAACGTCTGCTCTCCACGCACGATCACCCCGGTTATGTTGGCCGGCCCCGAAATCAGGCTGGCCCCCTTTTCCGGCTTCAGTCGAAGGCCGCTTCGATGCACGATCTGCTTCACCTGCCAAATCATTGCCTGTCTGGAATTCAACCTTCCCTCCCGATGGTCAAGGCGGTAAGGTGCCGGCTCTTCAATGATTGGAGGACATCATCATGACTCGCTTGCCCCCCCCCTCTCCCCTTCGCTTTGCCGCCGCCCTCTTGCTGGCCGCCTTCGCCGCGCCCGCGCCCGCACAGACCCCCACCACCATCCCGGACATCACGGCCGAGGCCTGGGCCCACCCGATCGGGGACTATCTCCCGCTGCGCGTCATCATCACGGACTCAATTGATGCCCGCTACTACACCGAGGTCGACCGGGTGCATGGCGGGGTCCTGAAGGTCGATTACCGGATCACCTGCGAGGATAGTGATGGTGTGAACGGCTGCCCACGCGCCACGCTGAAGACCGGGACGACCGTCATTTCCTGCGGGCAGCGGGAAGGCGGCGGCCTGCACTACAGGATTGCCGATCTGAAAGGCAAGGGCCCCCTGACCATCAAACTGGTCATCACCGGAATCCGGTTTCAAGCCTGGGAAGAGGATCTGATCGCCAGCATCAACCAGCGGCATCGCTCCTGGCCGAATGACGACCCCGCCTGCCCGTCAGGCGGCTACAGCCCCGACACAGCAGCCAGCGGCAGCAACTGGACCAGTCTTGCCGCAACGGTGCGCTGAGTCCCCGGCCCAGGACCCAGGACGAACAGACACCTGCCGCGCCCCGTCCCCCTTCATGGCCCCCGGAGGTGTCCTGGATCCTGACCTTATGGGAACGGGGCAGCTATGGAAATCCTGAATCCCGTCTGCCTGTCATGACACGCCCTTTCCGCTGATCAGGTGCACATAAAGGTTCAGGCTCAGACGTTCGAGAGCATCGCCATCAGCTCGTCCCTCACGCCCTCGAACCGTCCCTTGCCGAGGCCCGGGGAACGCCACTTCAGGATGGTGCCCGGTTTTCGGCGGGATCCTTGCGAAGGTACATCTCCGTGGTCTGGAGCGACTGGTGCCCCAGCCACAGCGAGACCCTGCGGATGTCGCTGGTGGCCTCGAGGATGTTCAGGGCGCAGGCGTGTCGCAGGACGTGCGGCGTCACCTTCCGGTGCGCGATCGACGGTTCTGTCCGCGCCGCCGTCGCGGCATGCAGATCGAGCCGCCTAGCGAAGCCGCGCCGGGTCATGCCCCGTTCCGACGCGTTCAGGAACAGGTGGCGGTCGGGAGCCCCGGGGCGGACGGCGAGCCATGCCGCGAGCGCGCCGGCCGTCTCCTTCCAGAGCGGCAGAACGCAGGCCCGCCGTCCCTTGCCCATTACCCGGACCTCGTCGAGCCGCGGCGTCCTGACGTCGTCGAGGCCGAGGCCGACCGGTTCGGAGACGCGGAGCCCGGCGTTGCAGGCGAGGCACGGCATCGCCCGGTCCCGGGTTCCAGGCCTGGTGGCGGCGTCCGGGGCCTTCAGCAGCGCTTTCACCTCGTTCCGGTCGAGATGTTCCGTTCCGGGAACATCGCCTTTCCTCTGCGGGGGCGCGCGCACCCGAGCCGCCATGTCGAGACGGTCCGGATGCCGGAACTCCAGGAACCGGAAGAGGCTCCTGATCGCGGCGAGACGGGTGTTGCGGGTGCGGACCCCGTTTCCACGCCCGTTCCTGGGATGGTCGAGGAAGGCGAGGATGGTGTCGACGTCGAGATGCCCGACCCCGACTGCGCGGGGGCGGACGCCGAGTGCGCGGGGGCGGACGCCGTGCCTGTCCGCGGCGAAGGCCGCGAGCACACGTCCAGGCCAAGCCGCGCCATTTCAGTCTCGAAATCCTTGCGGACCTGGTCGGCCTCGCATGTTCAGCGAACCGGCAATGACCAAGGAGGTGGCTGTGGAAAAGTCGGGGGCGGATTCCTGTGGAAAAGCCGTTCCTTGCCTCCCGGCGCCCTCCCGGTCGATGCCGGGTCCGGGACCCCCTCCGCCCGGCCGGGCGGAGGGGGTGCGGGGCCTGGCCCCGCAGGACGGGCCGGACCGGAGCGGCCCTGGATCGCGCGAGCGGATCCGTCGACGAGCGTGGTCGGCCCGCCCTCCCGTTGGCCTCCCGGGTCCCGATGGACGCCGGGTCCGGGAACCGGACCGTCGCGAGGACAGGAGCGGGAGACATGACCACCGCAGCTGCGGGAATCGACGTGAGCAGGAAGTCGCCGGACATCCGCCCGGGCGGGCGGGATCACGCCGCCACCAACGACACGGACGGGTTCCGCAAGGTCGCCCGCCTCCCGGGGAAGGGAATGCGGAGCGGGCCGTCCCGGAGGCCACGGGACGGATGCACCGGGCCCTCCTGCAGTCGCTGCATGACAGGGGCTTCAAGGTCGTCGTGGCGACCCGCGCCAGTCCCGGGACTTCGTCAGGGCCGGCGGCGAGCTGGCGAAGGCCGACAGGGTCGACGCGCGCGTGCCGGCCGCCCTGCGCGCCGCGTTCCCGGACATGGCGCCCACCGCGCCGGCCGACGTCACCGTCGACAGGCTCCGCGACATGCTCGTGCTGCGGGAGGCCCTCGTCGACCGGCGCGCGGAACTGAAGGCGGTCCCGGGCGAGGTCGGAGAGCCGGACGCGGACGGCCCCGTCCGGAGGGTGCTGGAGGAACTGGACGGCGCCGTCGCCGCGTCCGGCCGGCGGATCGAGGAACTTGTCAAGGGCTCGGAGGGCCTGGCGGAGAGCTGCGGCATCCGGCCCCGGTGCCGGGCATCGGCCCGGTCACGGCCGCGTCCCCGGTCGCCCGGGCGGGCGGGCCGGGCGCGATCGGCAACCGCCGGGCCGCCGCCCCGGTCGGCGTCGCCCCCTTCGCCCGCGACAGCGGCACCCTCAGGGGCGGGCGCCACATGACCGGCGGGCGGCGGCGTCCGAGGGACGTCCTGTACATGGCGGCGATGGCGGCCTGCATGTCCGATCCCGACATGATGGAGAGGCACGGCCGGCTCCGGGAAAGGGGCAGGCACCACAAGGTCGCCGTGACCGCGGTCATGCGGAAGCTCGTCGTCACCGCGAATGCGCTGCTCCGCGACCGGCGCACCTGGGAGGACAGGTCGGCGGCCGCCGCCTGACGCCCGGACGGGCCGCGCCCCCCGGCGGCCCGCCGGGGCCCGAAGGGAACCAGCCGTCCGGCCGCGCCCTTGCGGCCGGGCCGCCTGCCCCTGCCCGGACGGCCGCCGGGATGTGGACAGGCTGTGGAAATCCCCGGTCCCGGCCCCCGGAAAAGGCCGGATCCGGGCTTGACCCAAGACATGGATGCTCGTCGTCCGGAAGCCACTTCGGCATGTTCGGCAGGACCGTCCGCCACATGCGCAGGTCCTTTTCTGCACGAGGCATGGGGCCCGATGCGCGAAGGGTCTTCAGGAGCCGGCCGGGCCATTCGCGGATCGCCTGCGTGTCGGGGGCCTGTTTCCGGACGGGTGCCGGCATGCGGCCCTCGCCGAAGATGATGCCCTCGGCGTCGACGTTCATGCGGTTCGATCCTTCATCCGGCGGGAAGTCCCGGCGCATCACGGCTCAGCGTTGCGGAAGCTGCATCTTCCAGCACAGCATCCGCCCGAGCCGCGAGATCAACATGTTCCGTTATCCGGGTCGGAGGGTTGCGCTTGCAAAGGCGGCTCCGGAGTGCAAGGCAGGCACTGCATGATCGCGTAGGGCGGCGCGTCCGGTCGGACAGATGAAACGCAAGCTATTCGGAACTGACGGCGTCCGGGGGCGCGCCAACACGCATCCCATGACGGCGGACACAGTCCTGCGTCTCGGTGCGGCGGCAGGGCTCCACTTTCTCCGGGACGGCTCCAGGGCGCACCACGCCGTCATCGGCAAGGACACGAGGCTCTCCGGCTACGTGTTCGAGAATGCATTGACGGCCGGCTTCACGTCCACGGGCATGAACGTGCAGCTGCTTGGCCCGGTGCCGACGCCCGCCGTCGGCATGCTGGTGCGGTCCCTGGGCGCCGACGTCGGCGTGATGATCTCGGCCAGCCACAACCCTCATGAGGACAACGGCGTCAAGTTCTTCGGCCCCGACGGCTTCAAGCTCTCCGACAGGGCCGAGGCCGCGATCGAGGCGATCATGGCTGGCGACATCCGGCTGGCCAGTCCGGTCGACATCGGTCGCGCCCAGCGGGTCGAAGGCGGGCTTTCCAGCTATGTCGAGAGACTGCGGTCCGCGTTTCCCGGCAACCCGGACCTTTCGGGCATGAAGGTCGTGATCGATTGCGCGAACGGGGCCGCCTATCGCGCGGCGCCGGAGCTTCTCGGCAGGTTGGGCGCTGAAATAGCGGAGGTCGGCACGTCGCCCGACGGGCGGAACATCAACGAGAACTGCGGCACGACATGCACCGGCGCGGCCGTCAGGGCCGTATCGGCCAGCGGCGCCGATGTCGCGATCTGCCTGGACGGCGACGCGGACCGGGTCATGATCATCGACGAGGCGGGCGAGGCGGCCGACGGCGACCAGATCATGGCGCTGCTCGCCGCGCGCTGGGCCGCCGAAGGCCGGCTTCGGGGCAGCACCCTGGTGACGACGGTGATGTCGAACCTCGGCCTGGAGCGGTTCCTGAACGCCCGGCGCATCTCGCTTCGGCGCACCTCGGTCGGCGACCGCTACGTTGTCGAGGCGATGCGCGCCGGCGGGTACAACCTGGGCGGCGAGCAATCCGGCCACATCGTCATGACGGACTACGCGACGACGGGCGACGGCCTGCTCGCGGGAATCCATTTCCTGGCCGAGATGCAGCGCGCCGCCCGCCCGGCAAGCGAGATTCGCAGCATGTTCGAGGCCGTGCCCCAGCTTCTCAGGAACGTACGGTGCTCGGAAGGCGCGCAGCCTCTCGAATCGGCGGCCGTGAAGGGCGCGGTAAAGGAAGCCGAGAGACGGCTGGCGGGAACCGGCCGCCTCCTGATCCGCCGCTCGGGGACGGAGCCGCTCGTTCGCGTGATGGCCGAATGCGAGGACGAGGCGCTCCTCAGGGAGGTCGTGGACGGGATCGTGGCCGATGTCGAGGCCGCGGCCTGATCCGGCCTCACCGCCGCTCGCCCCGCCGTTCGTAACTTGCAGCCAGCCGCTCGGGCGGCGCACCGGCGAGATAGCGTGCAAGCGTGCCGAGATTGCCGGCGCTTCGCCGCGCCCAGCCCTCGGCCTCGTAACGCTCGGCTGACGTCAGCGCGATCGCGTCCAGCGGGCGCAGGCGGCCCTTGAGGCGGCGGGCGAGGGCGACGTCCTCCATCAGCGGGATCTCGGGAACTCCCCCGATGTCCTCCAGCGTCGCGCGCGAGACCAGCAGGCCCTGGTCGCCGTAGGGCAGCCCAAGAAGGCGTGCGCGAAGGTTTGCGCCTGCCGCGACCAGCCGTGGCGCAAGGCCTCTCGCTCGAAACCCGAGCCGGAACCAGCCTGCCTTGTCGGGATGCCGCTTCATGTGACCGCGCGCGGCCTGCGCCCAGTCGTGCGAGAGATGCGTGTCTGCATGAAGTATCAGCGTCCACGGAGCCCGTGCGGCCGCAACCCCTCGCGCAATCTGTCCGCCGCGTCCCCTAGGACCCGTGACCAGGATCGCGCCAAGCTCTGCCGCAACGTCCGCGATGCCGTCCGTCGAACCGCCATCCGAAAGGACAAGCTCGGCGACCAGCCCGTCCGTCAATCCGCCGAGCAGCGCCTCGGTCGTGGCCGGCAGTGCATGGGCCGCGTCGAGCGACGGGATGACGACGGAAATGGGTGCGGACATGGCTGCAATCCGGCAGGGAAGGCCCTATACTGGCCGGGAAGCCGTCAGGAGGCCAGCATGAGCGGACGCAAGGTCCTCCGGATCGCCGGAGCCGACCGGGAAGACTTCCTGCAGAACCTCGTCACCAACGACGTGACCCGCCTGAAGGACGGGCTCGTCTGGGCGGCGCTTCTCACGCCGCAGGGCAAGTATCTGGCGGATTTCTTCCTTGTCGACGACGGCGATGCGATCCTGCTGGACGTGGCGGGCGCGCTTGCCCGGGACCTGGTCCGGCGTCTCCGGATGTACAGGCTCCGGGCGGACGTGACGATCGAGGAGACGGAGATCGCCGTCGCGCGGGGCCTCGGCGACCCGCCGGCCGGCGCCTTCCCTGACCCGCGGGATCCCGGGCTGGGCTGGCGGGCCTATGACGGCCGGGAGGCAGAGACGGCGGACTGGGAGGCGCTGCGCATCGCCGCGGGCGTGCCGGAAAGCGGCATGGAGCTGCTCCCGAACGACACCTATCCACTCGAAGCCTGCTTCGAGCGGCTGAACGGCGTCGACTTCAAGAAGGGCTGCTACGTGGGCCAGGAGGTCACCGCGCGGATGAAGCACAAGGCGCGGCTTCGGAAGGGGCTGAAACGGGTCCGGGTCACCGGGCGCGCGCCGGCCGGAACCAGGATCCTGAACGGCAAGGGCCAGGCGGCGGGCGTGCTGCACTCGCAGAGCGGCGGCCTGGGGCTGGCCTATCTGCGCATGGACCGGGTCGATGACTGCATGCGGGCCGGAGATGCAGCCGTCCGGCTTCGCGAGGGCGCGTGATCCCGAGCCGCTCGGGAACGGCAAGGCTGGCGCGCAGTGCCGCCCTCCGGCCCGACGGGTGGCCAGACGCCGCGGGGGCGGCCGACGGCGCGAGAAGGCCGGTCCGCACATGGCCCGCGCGCGTCGCCGCGGTCCGTGAGACCGCGGGGCCGATCACGGCATCCGGTCCGGGAGCGCGGCGGGCCGGTCAGCCCGGAAGGATGATCTTGCCGGGGTTCATGATGTTGCCGGGATCAAGGGTCGCCTTGATCGCGGCCATGATCCCGGTGGCGGCCCCCAGTTCGCTTGAGAGCGCCGCGATCTTTCCCTGGCCTATGCCGTGCTCGCCGGTGACCGTGCCGTCGAGCTCGATCGCGAGCGTGGCCAGCCAGGAGACGAAGCGCCTGCATTTCGCGCGCTCCTCGGCGCTGTCCCTGTCGAAGAACACCGTGTTGTGGAAGTTGCCGTCTCCGGCATGGCCGAGGATCGGCGCGTGGATTCCCAGCCTGCGGGCCTCTGCCTGCGACCGCCCGACGGCTTCGGCGAGGTTGGAGATCGGCACGCAGACGTCCGTCGCGATCGTGTCCTTGCCGGGCCGCGATGCAAGAAGCGCCCAGTATCCGTCATGGCGCGCCTGCCAGAGACGGTTGCGTTCCTCGGGACTCGAAGTCCATTCAAAGCCCGTGCCCCCGAACTCGTCCGCGATCTCCCCGAAGGTCCTGGCCTGTTCGGCCACTTCCGGCCGGGCGCCGTGGAACTCGAGCAGCAGGAGCGGGCTCACCGGGAGGTCGAGCCGGGAGTAGGCGTTGATGGCCTCCACGCAGTCCGCGTCCAGAAGCTCGATGCGCGCGACCGGAACGCCGGTCTGGACGGTGGCGATGACCGCCTGGCAGGCGGCGTTGACGGCGGGAAACGTGCAGCGCGCCGTCGACATGGCCTCGGGGATTCCGTGCAGCTTCAGGGTGAGCTCGGTTATGATGCCGAGCGTGCCTTCCGACCCGATCAGGAGCCTTGTCAGGTCGTAGCCTGCGCTGGACTTCTTCGCGCGCCGGCCGGTCCGGATGATCTCCCCCGACGGCAGCACCGCCTCGAGGCTCAGCACGTTTTCCCGCATCGTCCCGTAACGCACTGCATTCGTGCCCGACGCCCGGGTCGCAGCCATGCCGCCCAGGGACGCGTCCGCGCCGGGGTCAACGGGAAAGAAGAGCCCGGTGTCGCGCAACTCCTCGTTCAGGGCCTTGCGCGTGACCCCCGGCTGGATGACGGCGTCGAGATCCTCTGCATGGACCGCGAGCACGCTGTCCATCCTGCTCACGTCAACGGATATCCCGCCTGCGGGAGCGTTCACGTGGCCTTCAAGCGACGTGCCCGTGCCGTAGGCGATCACGGGCGCCCTGTGCGCGGCCGCCACCCGCACGACGTCGGCCACCTGTTCCGTTGACCTTGCGAAGACCACCGCGTCAGGCGGCTGGTTGCCGATCCATGTTGTCGTGTGGCCGTGCTGCTCCCGGATCGCGCGCCCGGTCTGGAGGCTCTCGCCGAACCGCTGCTTCAGCACGCCGATGGCGGTCTCGATTCCGGAATCGTTTCGGGGCGGGACGGTAGCCTGTGCCATGAGGGCAGGTTGACGCCTGCCAGACGCGAAGGCAAGCCGGAACGGCGCGTGCGGTGAGGCGAATCGGGCTGCATCGTCGGCGCATCGCGTCACCGGCTTTCCGAGCCTGCCTTTCCTGCTTGCCGCCATTCCTTTCAGGAGCAGGATGCTTGAGCGGCACGCAGCGCGGTGGCGAATGCCCGACGGCAGTCGATGCGCTCGGCTTCCGTCAGGTCGTGACCCGGACTGTTGCGAAGGCTGCCGAGCGTTGGGCGATCAATTTCCCAATGGATGCGGTTCCGGTTTGCGTCCAGGTACCGGACGTGCCTTTCGGGATCCGGAGCAGTGAGGGTTTCGTGCTGCCCGCATGGCCCCTCTGCCCGCCCGGCCGCCGGCCGCTCTCCTGCCGGCGGGACCGCCGGCGCTCCTCCGTCTCCTCCGCCGTCGGCTTCGCCAGCCCGTCGCCCGGCGGCGGCCTGCCGCTGCTGGATCTGCCAGGGCCGAGCCGGCGCTCCAGCTCCGCGATGCGCGCGGCCTGGGCCGCGTTCTCCGCGCGGAGCCCGGCGATCAGGAAGTCACGCCACGCGAGCTCCGCCGTCAGGCCGGACGTCCCCCGTTCTCCGGACGCCCGGAACCGTCGCAGGCTCCCGGGTCCGCAGGCATGCGTGTCACGTCTTCCGCTCTTCACCGCGGCTTCAGCCATCCTGGCCGGCAGGCCTGTGGGACATGCAGCGCCGATTGCCAGGCAGGATCACGATGGATGCGCCGCCTGCCGGATGCCGGCCTGGAGAGAACCTGAACAGTTACTCTTGATTTGGAATTCCGAGCTCTGCCCAAAGCTCGTGCGGCACCGGTGAAGCCAAATCCCATTGCACTTCAATTGGTTTCTCGCCCTCCCATCCAGCGAACCCGGGCTGCCCGCAATAGATGAACGGATTTACCTTGCCGTTCACCTTCTTCCCGCGGCGGATGAACAGGTGCACCTCGTGGCTTTCCTGACCGCTGATGATCCGGCCGTGCTTGCCGCCCTGCGTCGTCTGGTTTTGACTGAACCATTTCAGCGATGACGGGCTGAGAAACGCATTCTTGTATGTCAGGTCCGGAGTCGAGACATTGGCCAGAAGGATCATGATCTTCCTTTCTGCCAGCGCCTTCATCCCAGTTCGCCACACATTCTGCTTGTACTCCTCACCAAAGAACTCGGCGATATCCGGCACGTAGTAACGCTGCCAGAGCTTCAGCTTCTCCGGTTTGCCGACAAAGGTTGGGGATGCTTCGACGGCCGCTGCCATGGGTGTCTCGGCCAAGCGCCAATCGACCAGCTCGCGCACAAGCGGTTCCAACTCACCTGAAGCGTCTGGCCGGGCCAGCCGAAAGCCGTCGCTTCCTACGGCCAGGTGCGTGTTGAACGCCAGCTCTGACGCGCCTTCGCGCGGTTGCCGCCCGGCTGCTACGTCGTGCAAGCCGGTCAAGACGGCGGGAGACAAACGTTTGGAACGTTCCAACTCATGCAGGAGATGACCGTGAGTGGCGAAGGGGCGTTCAGCAATCGGGTCACTCATATCCCGAACGAAGTCGAACCAGCCGCCATAGCCCGATGCGCGGGGATCGAAGCCGTTGCGGAAGACTTCGACAGCGGCGGGACGAATGCCGTTCCGGTCCCGGTAGTCGATATAGAATGCCTCCAGCTCGACCGCGCCTTCCTTCGGGCGCAGGAGATTGCGCAGGATATCGATGACCTCGAGCTCATAGGTAATCTCGCAGCCTTGGGGCATCTGGAATTCACCGGCCTGCAGCGCGTCCAGCTTGGCCGAGATTGAGCGATCCCCAGCGCCTGCCTGCAGCAGGGTCGCGATCTTGGTCACGAAGCTGCGGTGGTTGCCTATATAATCAATGACCTGCAGCACCTTGCCTTCAACGCGGCGCAGGCCACGGCCGAGTTGCTGAAGCCAGACAACAGCGCTTTCGGTTGGGCGCAGCATCAGGACGGTGCCGATCTCGGGTATGTCCACGCCTTCGTTGAACATGTCGACCGCGAAGAGGATGTCGATCTCGCCGCGACCGAGCGCCGCCAGGGAACTCGCCCGCGGTGCGGAGCTTTGGCCGGAATGCACGGCGACTGCTTTCAAACCGGCGGCGCGGAAGTGGTTAGCCATGTAGTCGGCGTGGCGCAGGGAGCAGCAAAAGCCGATCGCGGGACCGCTTGCACGTTTGCGGTACTGATCCAGCGCGTTTAGCACCCGGGCCTCTGTGGCAAGCGCTGCGTCCAGCGCGGTGGGATCGAACTGACCGGAGCGCCAGGGAATCTGTGCGTAGTCCACGTGATCCGGCACGCCGAAATAGTGGAAAGGCGACAGGTGCCTCGTGTCGATCCCGCGAAAAAGGCCGCATTCGTAGACGAGGTTTTCGCCGCAAAGGCCGAGGAGGTCGGCGCCATCCGTCCGGTCGGGTGTCGCGGTCAGGCCCAGCAGGAAGCCGGGTGTGAAATGCTCGATGAGCTCTTGGTAAGTGCGGGCGGCGGCGTGATGGAATTCATCGACCATGATGTAGTCGAAATGGTCCCGTTCGAACTGGCGCAAGTGACCGATACGGCCGAGCGTTTGCACTGAGGCAAAGAGGATTTCCGCGTCCGCCTCCTTCTTGGTGCCCGTGTAACGGCCCAGCCTGGCTTCGGGACGGACCTTGCGAAAGGCCACCATGGCCTGGTTCAGGATTTCGTCGCGATGGGCGACGAAGAGAACCCGAGCCGCCTTGGCACGGATCGTGTCAAAGGCGGCCAGCCAGGTTTTCCCAAGCCCGGTGGCCAGCACGACAAGCCCGGCGCGGTGGCCGTTGGACCGACTTTTCTCGAGCGCTGCCAGCGCCTCCTTCTGGATCGTGTGCGGCTCCGGGGGTGGACCTTCCTCGGCGACAACGCGGGCGGTGAACTCGGGCATTGGCCTCGCCCTGCGGCGTTTCGCATAGGCGTCGATCCAGGCGGCCGTCAACGGCGTCACCTCGGGGCGTGCTAGCAGCTCCTCGAAGGCCGCACCGACGCTGTCGGCCGCATCCTCGGAATGCAGGTTCCATTCCACGCCATTAGTCAGCGCCGATTGCGACAGGTTCGAGCTGCCGACAATCGCCGTCCCCCGCGCATCGGCGGCGCGAAACAGCCACGCCTTGGGATGAAAACTGAAGCCACCTGTCTCGAACACGAAGAGCTCCGCGCCCTCCAGGTCCAGAAGACGCGCCAAAGCGGTTGGATCGGTCGTGTCGAGATAATCGCCCACCACGATCCTGAGCCGTCCACCGCGCGCCAGCAACTCGCGGAACCAAGGATCAAGCAAGGTCACGCCGCTGTCCATGGCAAAGGCAATTGCAAGGTCGACAGAGTGCGCCGTGTCCAGCCGTTCTGCGAGAAGAGGCAAGAGCGGATCGCGGCCACCAGTTGTCAGACGTGCGCCACGCGCTTCTCGCAGGTGGAAATGGTCGTGATCTGATGAGGCAACGAAACCAGCTGTCCCGCGACCAAGTGCGGCGCCGACCTCGGCCAATATCGCCATCTGTTCCGGACCGGTCAGGTCATCCCACGACGGCACATGCCGAGGGGCGGGGATCAATCCGTCCTCACAGTGCATGCAGATCGGGCAGATGAGGCGCGGGTCAGTCACACTCGTCCAGATTGATCTTCTCTGCTGAGAGCATGGTAAGGATCGGCGCTGCCATGTCCAGGCGCTGGGCCGACGCGAGCAGTGATTTCCAGCCTCAATCCTCATCCGTTCGCAGACAGGGCGTGCGTCATCCGCCATCCGCGACGCCGCTTCCGGCTTGGACACCCCTTTCCCGGAACTTCCTGCATTCCGTCCGGCCGAGGCCACCTGCGAATCGGCGGAGGCAGGCCTCCACGAACCGCTGCTCCCGCGCCGCGCGCCCGGCAGGATCGTCCTCGCGGCGCTGGAGCATCGTTCCGGGAACAGCGGAAGGGACCTGGCCGACTGGCATGGACTGGCATGGACTGGTGACGACGGTGCCTGGCTGGATCCAGCGCGCTCCCCGAGCGGGAGGTCAAGTGGCAAGCGGTTCGTCCTGTGAGCCTTTACGCCTTTCGTGGCGGACATTTCGAGCGACCCCGGTCAGGGCGTGACGTGTTGAGTCGGTCCCGCACCGTTGCCGGAAATCCTCCTTCCGCGGTCCCGGCGCTCTTGAAGCCCGTGAAAGCGGCCACTAAGACGCTGCCAGGCAGCGAGGCTGGGGAAACGCCGGCAACGGCGGGCAGGGCGGATGCAGGATCCTTTCGAGACATACATGAACCTTGTGCCGATGGTGGTCGAGCAGACCAGCAGGGGAGAGCGCGCCTACGACATCTTCTCGCGCCTCCTGAAGGAGCGAATCGTGTTCGTGAACGGCCCCGTTCACGACGGGCTGAGCCAGCTCGTGGTGGCCCAGCTCCTGCACCTGGAGGCGGAGAATCCCTCCAAGGAGATCGCGATGTACATCAACAGCCCGGGCGGGGTCGTGACGGCCGGGCTCTCGATCTACGACACGATGCAGTACATACGTCCCGGCATCGCGACGCTGGTGGTCGGCGAGGCGGCGTCAATGGGATCGCTTCTTCTCGCGGCAGGCGAGAAGGGCATGCGGATGGCGCTGCCCAACTCCTCGATCATGGTGCACCAGCCGTCCGGTGGCTACCAGGGGCAGGCGACGGACATCATGATCCACGCGCGCCAGACCGAAAGGCTCAAGACGCAGCTCAACAAGATCTACGTCAAGCATACCGGGCAGTCCTTGAAGAAGGTCGAGGACGCGCTGGAGCGGGACAACTTCATGACCCCCGAGGAAGCCAGGGACTGGGGTCTCATCGACGAGATCGCGGAACGCCGCGAAGAACCCGAAGCCGGCGGGACGTGAGGCGGCCGGCCGCCTCGAATTTTGCGTTGTGCACCCTCGTGCACTCACCTAGGCTCCGGCGCACGGGGACGCGTCCTGTCGAGCAGCGCGGCACGCGGGAAAAGGGGTAGGTCATGGCAAAGGATTCCGGCAGCGGAAAGAACACGCTCTATTGCTCCTTCTGCGGAAAGAGCCAGCACGAGGTGCGGAAGCTGATCGCGGGGCCGACCGTGTTCATCTGCGACGAGTGCGTCGAGCTGTGCATGGACATCATTCGCGAGGAGACGAAGTCGGCGGCGCTTCGCGCGTCCGACGGCGTGCCGACGCCCAAGGAGATCTGCGAAGTCCTCGACGACTACGTGATCGGGCAGGACTACGCGAAGCGCGTGCTTTCGGTGGCGGTTCACAACCACTACAAGCGCCTGCACCACGCCGGAAAGTCCGACATCGAGCTTGCGAAGTCCAACATCCTGCTCATCGGCCCCACGGGCTGCGGCAAGACCCTCCTGGCGCAGACGCTCGCCCGGATCCTCGACGTGCCGTTCACGATGGCGGACGCGACGACGCTGACCGAAGCGGGCTACGTCGGCGAGGACGTCGAGAACATCATACTGAAGCTGCTCCAGGCGTCGGAGTACAATGTCGAGCGGGCGCAGCGCGGCATCGTCTACATCGACGAGGTCGACAAGATCACGCGCAAGTCGGAGAACCCGTCGATCACGCGCGACGTGTCCGGCGAAGGCGTGCAGCAGGCGCTCTTGAAGATAATGGAAGGCACCGTGGCCAGCGTTCCGCCCCAGGGCGGACGCAAGCATCCGCAGCAGGAGTTCCTGCAGGTGGACACGACCAACATACTCTTCATCTGCGGCGGCGCCTTCGCGGGTCTCGAAAAGGTCATCCAGCGGCGCGGCAAGGGCTCCGCCATCGGCTTCGGCGCGGACGTCAGGGATAGCGACGGCCGCGATGCAGGGGAGATCCTCGGGCAGCTCGAACCCGAGGATCTCCTCAAGTTCGGCCTGATCCCGGAATTCGTGGGCCGCCTGCCGGTCATCGCCACCCTGTCGGATCTCGACGAGGACGCCTTGGTCACCATTCTCACCGAACCGAAGAACGCCCTCGTCAGGCAGTACCAGCGGCTGTTCGAGCTGGAAGACACCCGGCTCACGATAACCGATGACGCGCTCAGGAACATCGCGAAGAGGGCGATCGACCGGAAGACCGGCGCCCGCGGCCTTCGCTCGATCCTGGAGAACATCCTTCTCGACACCATGTTCGATCTTCCGGGGATGAACAGCGTCGAGGAGGTGGTGGTCAACGACGAGGCGGTCGTCTCGGAGGCGCCGCCGCTGATGATACACGCCGAGAAGCAGCGCGAGCCGGCAAGCGCCGGCTGATTTCCCGAACCCCGCGCCTGCGCGCTCGCGGCGGCGCAAATGCGTGCCGGGCGCGGCTGGGCTGCCGTGCGCCACAGCCATCGCCCCGCGGGACGGCATCCCGCCGGGACCGGTGACGCGGCCGGCTTCCTGATTCGCCGTCTTCGGTCCGGGGCTGCCGTCACAGGAGGCCTCGGGCCGCGAGATTGCGCATGAGATCGGCCAGCCCGAAGTCCCACGGCGGACATTCGGTCGAGAGTCGCACCGTGTTCTGCAGGACCCCAAGCCCCTCGGAGGAGATCGTGACCCGGTCGCCGAGCTTGTGCGTGAAGCCCTGGCCGGGTTCGTCCCGATCCTCGACGGGCGCGAACAGGGTGCCGAGGAAGAGCGCGAATCCGTCCGGATACTGGTGATGCGGGCCAATGACGTGCGCGACGAGATCGAGCGGCTCCCGGCTCATCTCGGACATGAGGCTCCGGCCTTCCAGCACGAAACCGTCCTCGCCCTCGACGCGCATGTCCAGTTCCGCACGTCGCACGTCGTCCATCGAGTAGGTCGCGTCGAAGAGGCGGATCATCGGGCCGATGGCGCAGCTCGCGTTGTTGTCCTTGGCCATTGGAAGCAGCAGGGCCGAGCGTCCCTCGACATCCCGCAGGTTGACGTCGTTGCCGAGCGTGGCGCCGCGGCACGCTCCCCTCGAATTGACGGCCAGGACGATCTCCGGCTCTGGGTTGTTCCAGGTCGACACGGGGTGGAGGCCGATGTCGGCGCCGGCACCGACCGATGACAGCGTCTGGGCCTTCGAGAAGACCTCCGCGTCGGGCCCGATTCCGACCTCGAGGTACTGCGACCACAGGCCTTCCGAGATCAGCTCCCGCTTGACCCGTGCCGCCTGCTCCGAGCCTGGCACGATTTCGCTGAGCGTGCTGCCGACGATCCCGTGCACGCGTTCGCGCACCGCGTCCGCCCTTGCCGGGTCGCCGCCGGCCTTCTCCTCTATCACGCGCTCGACCATGGACCTCGCGAACGTCACGCCGCAGGCCTTGACGGCCTGAAGGTCGCACGGAGCCAGCCAGGACAGGCCGTCCTTCCCCTCCGACGGGCCGTGCACGGCGTCCGGAGGGCCGAGGGCCTCGCCGTCCGTGCCGCGCACATGGGCCACCGGGTCGTCCATCTCCAGCACGTCCCGGACGGTCGGCGCGCTTCGCGACGTGATGTCGACCAGGGCGCCGCCCCGCAGCGTCACGACGCACGGGCCGACGCCCGGCCGCTGCACGCGCCCGATCCAGGCCCCGGAGGCCTCCCGCTCCGAAAGGACCTTCACCGCTTTCTTGCCGTCTGCCATGCCTCGAACCTCTCGACGTTCTCCCGGCGTGTCGCGGGGTAGAGCCCGATGATCGTCTCGCCGGCGCGAACCCGCTCTGCCACGAAGGTCTCGTATTCCGTCATCTCGAGGGCCTCGTCCGCCACCTCCTCGGCAAGATGCGCCGGAACCACGATCACGCCCTCGCCGTCGCCAACGACGATGTCGCCGGGAAACACGGGCGCGTCGCCGCAGCCAACCGGGCAGTCGATCTCGATCGCCTCGTGATGCGTGAGATTCGTCGGCGCGGAAGGGCGCCGGTGGTAGGCGGGAATGTCCAGGGCGCCGATGGCCTGCGCGTCCCTGAACCCCCCGTCGGTCACGACGCCCGCGCCTCCGCGGACCATGAGCCGGGCGACCAGGATGTCGCCCGCGCTCGCGGCCCGCGCGTCGTTCCTGCTGTCCATGACGAGGACGTGGCCGGGCGGGCACGTCTCGATGGCGTGGCGCTGCGGATGCCTCGGGTTCCGGAACTCGGAAAGCCGGTTCCTGTCCTCGCGGGCCGGCATGTAGCGCAGCGTGAAGGCGGGGCCGACCATGTTGCGGCCCTTCGGGGCCACCGGGGTCACGCCCTGGACGACCTGCCGCCTCAGCCCCCTTCCGAACAGCGCGGTGGCCAGCGTTGCCACCGACACGCGCCCGAGCCTCTCGATCGCGCCTTCCGAAACCGTCATCCCCGCCTCCCGCTTGGTGCGGCGCCCCGTGATGCCGCCGCAGGTCCCGCTCGCCTTGCGCGGACCGGGGCCCGCCGCTCCGTCAATTTATTTCCGGCTCGGGGACCGGGCCTCCGAAGTCCCTTCGCAGGAAGTCGAAATCGCATCCCTTGTCCGCCTGCTCGACGTGACGCGCGAACATCCAGCCGTAGCCGCGTTCGTAGCGCGGCCTCGGCGGCTTCCATGTCGCCTGGCGCCGCGAGAGCTCCTCGTCGGACAGCTTCACCTTGAGCGTGCGCCTCGGAACGTCCATCTCGATGACGTCCCCGTTCCTGATCAGCGCCAGGGGCCCGCCGATGAACGCCTCCGGGGCCACGTGCAGGACGCAGGCGCCGTAGGACGTGCCTGACATCCGCGCGTCCGAGAGCCGCACCATGTCGTGGCATCCTTGCCTGAGCAGGGCCCTGGGCATCGGGATCATGCCCCATTCCGGCATGCCCGGCCCGCCTTGCGGCCCCGCGTTGCGCAGGACGAGCACGTGATCCGGCGTCATGGGGTGGTCCTCGTCGTCGATGATCTTGCGCAGTTCGGCGTAGCTGTCCG
The DNA here is from genome assembly GCA_965221845.1 of Paracoccaceae bacterium. GTDB lineage: Bacteria > Pseudomonadota > Alphaproteobacteria > Rhodobacterales > Rhodobacteraceae > JAJEFO01. The sequence continues at coordinate 1,025,366 of OZ244919.1, read as the reverse complement.
CGACGATCGCCGGCCCGGCGTGGGTCCGGAATCCCGGCTCCATGGCAGCGGGCTTGATCACCGCGCCGTCGGGCGCGAGGTTGCCCCGCAGCACCGCCAGGGAGCCCTCGTGATAGACCGGGTTCGACAGGGGCCGGATGACGTCGTCGTTGTGGTTGGCGGCCCCGGAGATGCCCTCGCCGAGCGACTTGCCGGTGACGGTCATTGACGTGAGGTCGAGGTGGGCGCTGATTTCCTTCATCAAGGCCGGAAGGCCGCCTGCATAGAAGAAGTCCTCCATCAGGTATTCCATGCCGCTCGGCCGGACGTTCGCGATCACCGGAACGCTGCGGCCGATCCCGTCCATGTCGTCGAGCCCCCAGTCGATGCCGGCGCGGCGCGCCATGGCGATGAGGTGGATGACGGCGTTGGTCGAGCAGCCGGTTGCCATGGCCACGGCGGTGGCGTTCCGCACGGCGGCCGCGGTCACGATCCTGTCGGGAGTCAGGTCCTCCCGGACCATCGCGACCGCGCGCCGCCCGCACGCCGCGGCCATGCGCTTGTGCGCCGCGTCGGGCGCGGGGATGGACGATGCGCCCGGCAACGTCAGGCCAAGCCCTTCCGCGATCGACATCATCGTGGAGGCCGTGCCCATCGTCATGCAGGTTCCGTAGCTGCGCGCGATGCCGCCCTGGATGCCGTCCCACTCGGCCTTGTCGACGGTCCCGGCGCGGCGTGCGTCCCAGTGCTTCCAGACATCCGTGCCCGATCCCAGCGTCCTGCCGGCATGATGGCCCCTCAGCATCGCCCCGGCCGGCATGAAGACGAAAGGGAGGCCCATGGAGATCGCGCCCATGATCAGCGCTGGAGTGGACTTGTCGCAGCCTCCCATCAGCACGGCGCCGTCGACCGGATGCGAGCGCAGGGCTTCCTCCACTTCCATGGCCCCCATGTTGCGGTAGAGCATCGAGGTGGGCTTGAGGAACTGCTCGGAGAAGCCGTGCACGGGCAGTTCGGCGGGCATGCCGCCCGCCTGGAGGATTCCCCGTCGAACCCATTCCGCGCGGTCCCGGAGGTGATGATGGCATGGCGAGAGGTCGGACCAGGTGTTGATGACGGCGATGACGGGCTTGCCTTCCCAGTCATCCCGTGAAAGCCCCATCTGCATGGCGCGGCTCCGGTGCCCCATTGATCTCAGGTCGTCCGGCCTGAACCACCGGGCGGACCGCAGGTCCTCGTATCGCTTCGCAGCCAACGCACAGGCTCCGCATCGGCGAGTCGGGTCGCCTTTCCACTCGCGGCCGATCCTGCCTGCCTCCCGACCCGATGTCCATCGCGTTGTCCGGCATGTCAGCAATTCCCGCCAGCCTGACCGTCGGTGCGCGAAGGCGCGGTCATGGCGGGCGGCAGTTCCGTGTGCGCACGACCGGCGGCCGGGCGGCGGCCCGGGATCGTGGCGGTGCCGGCGAAGGGCGGGATCGGGGCCGTCCGGGCGTGGCCGGGGCGGTCACGGCCCGGCACGGACGGGCCGGCATGGTCCTCCTTGCCAGGCTCTCCCGCGAGCGCGCGGCAGAGGGTCTTCCAGTCCCGGAAGACGAAAGCCCGGCCGGTTCCCGCATCCGGTCCCGGAGGCAGGGGATGCGTTCCTGACGTTCCCGCGCCCGTCCGAACAGCGGGCAGCAGTGCCGCTGCACCGGTCGATCAGGAAGGCGGGCATGGCGAGCGTCATGAAGACGCCCCATGGGCGGTTCCCGCCATGGCCGGAGCCGTGCCCGAAGCTGCAGCCCTCCCGCGTCCCGGTGCCTGGAACGTCTCGTTCCCGGTCGCCCGCCTGCGGCGGCCGCACCGCATGACGGACACGCCGTGTCCCGGACGGGCGGGAGGTCGGCGGCCCGCGAGAACCTCCGGACCCTCCCTTTCGTGCCGGTCTCCCCGCATCCGGGCATGTCGGTCTTCAGGCCGAAGTTCGCGTCGTCGGTTGGCAGGTCGTGGTCCCGTTCGAAGCGGTGCACCGTGCCGTCCTTGCCGCGCCTCTCCCAAGCCTGCTTCGTGTCGCTGGTCTCGAACCAGCCGGACAGCATCCATGTCTTGGGTCAAGCCCGGATCCGGCCTTTTCCGGGGGGCCGGGAGCGGGGCTTTCCACAGCCTGTCCACATCCCGGCGGCCGTCCGGGCAGGCGGAAGCGGCCCGGCCGCAAGGGCGCGGCCGGACGGCTGGCTTCCTTCGGGCCCGGACGGGCCGCCCGCAGGGCGCGGCCCGTCCGGGCGTCAGGCGGCGGGCGCCGACCTGTCCTCCCGTCTGCGCCGGTCGCGGAGAAGGACGTTCGCGGTCACGACGAGCTTCCGCATGACCGCGGTCACGGCGACCTTGCGGGCCCTGCCCCCTTGGCCCTGGCCGGCCTTGCATCTCCTTCGTGTCGGGATCGGACATGCAGGCCGCCATCGCCGCCATGCAGGGGACGTCCCTCGGACGCCGCCGCCCGCCGGCGACGTGGCGCCCGCCCCTGAGGGTGCCGCCGTCGCGGGCGAAGGGGGCGACGCCGGCCAGGGCGGCGGCCCGGCGGCTGCCGACGGCGCCCGGCCCGCCCGCCCGGGCGACCGGGGACGCGGCCGTGACCGGGCCGATGCCCGGCACCGGGGCCGGATGCCGCAGCTCTCCGCCAGGCCCTCCGACCCCTCGACGAGCGCCGCGGTCCGCCGGCCGGACGCGGCGACGCCGGCGCCGGTCCCGGCGAGGACCTTCGGGACGGGCCCGTCCGCGTCCGGACCGCCGGCCTCGCCCGGGACCGCCTCGGCCCGGCGCGCCTGTCGACGGGCGCCTCGCGCAGGACCGGCATGTCGCGGAGCCTGTCGACGGTCCCGTCCGCCGGCGCCGTGGCCGCCATGTCCGGGAACGCGGCGCGCAGGGCGGCCGGCACGCGCGCGCCGGCCCTGTCGGCCTTCGCCGGCTCGCCGCCGGCCCTGGGGAGGTCCCGGGGTCTCCCGCTCCTGTCCTCGTGACGGTCCGGTTCCCGGACCCGGCGTCCATCGGGACGCGGGCAGGACGGCGGGAGGACGGGCCGACCACGCTGTCCGACGGATCCGCAAACGCGCGATCCAGGGAGCTGTCGGTCCGGCCAGCCCTGCGGGGCCAGGCCCCGCACCGCCGCCGCCAGGCCTGGCGGCGGGGTCCCGGACCCGGCATCGACCGGGAAGGCGCCGGGAGGCAAGGGACGGCCTTTCCACAGGAAATCGCCTCCAGCCTGTCCACGGCCACCTCCCTTGGTCATTGCCGGTTCGTTGAACATGCGAGGAGTTCGTGGTCGCCCGGCTTCGCGCCCGGGACGGGCGGAAGCCCTTCTCCGCTCACGAAGCATGACGTGCGGGCCGCCGGCCGCCGGCCCGTCCCCGGCGACGGCCGCCCTCCCGTGTGCGGATGCTCCCGGCGGAGGTCCTCGAGCAGCCGCCTCAAGGCGTTCCGCTCGCAGTCGTTCCTCCTCCTGCCGTCCCCGTTCCGGACCGGTTCCGGCGCCAGCGGGAACGCCTCGGCGTGGTCGGGACGGACGGTCGCCGCGCCCAGGGCCTGACGGCAGGAGGTCCTCGACCCGTCCGGCGGGTCCTGACGCGAGCGGCGCCTGCAGCCGGCCTTGCGCGAGGAACGGCGGCCGGTCCCGTCCGCCGGGACCGGGAGACGCCCGCCGGACGCCGTCCGGCCCTCCAGCGCCTTCCCGCGCTGCAGGGCGGCGTGGACGCCCCCGGACCGCAGCGGCGGAGGCCGCGGGGGCCGGCCCCGTCGAGCCGCTCGCGCATCCGCCCGAGGGCGCCCGCTGCCCGGGCCGAAGAGCGCGCGCAGGTTCCGCGCCCGGACCGGATCCTCGCCGCCCCGCACCTGCCGGCCGGACTGCAGAAGCGACGGGATCCTGGGCGAGAAGACCGCGAGCCCCGACATCAGGCAGTCAGCGAGACTGAAGTCGCGCGTGTCGATCGGGTCGGGGATGCGGTCGAAGCATGCACGCACGGCGCGAAGCACGGCCCTGGCATCGACGGATGCCTGCGAAAGGAATCTCCGGACATCTGCTGCCCGGCCTTTGCCTGTCTGGCCGCGGCAAGGCCGATTCGGCGGGAAAGGTCTGTGACAGGAAAATTCGTGACGGCCGTGCAACCTGCTGACAATGAACGAAAGGAAATCCTGTCGGGAATCGCTGCCGGCATGTCCGGCATGGCCCGTCCCGGGATTCCGGCACCTTGGCCACATGCGCGGTTCCCTGATCGGGATGGCGAGCGCGATTTCCCGGCGGGGCTGCGGTGTCGGGAGTCCCCGGCAGATGTGCCATCAAGAAAGGGGCGGAGAAATTCCCGGCCGGCATTCATGCCACGCGGGACCGCGTTCCGGCCGACGGTTTCCGGACGGCATGCGAACCGTCAAGGCCCTTGGCGCCAGGGGGAACAGCCCCCAAACGCAGCAGGCGCGCTGCGCCTCCAGCGGCGCAAGGCCGCCTCGTAACGGCGTCCGCTGCGCGTCGACGAGCGCGTCACCGGCCGCACCAGCTTCGACAACGCGGCATGGCCAGGCCGGACGCCCTGGCGGCCCGGGTGCGGGCTGAGGGTCAGCCAGTGCGTCGTGCGTGCCGTGGTCGACGGGAGGGCCTTCATCCAGAGCTCCCAGTTCCGGCACGACGGCTTCTGCCGGCAGGGACGCGCCGGCAGTGCATCTGTGGTCCGGCGGGCGCCCCTCTCGGCAGGTTTCCCGCGCGATGTGCCGTCCGCCCCGGCGTTCCCAGGCGGATCCGTCGGCGGGGACATGCCTTTGCCGCCTGCTGACGGATCGCGCGGCCGCGACGGCAGTTCATGCCGTTTCGCGAGACGTGCCGGAATGCCACTGGACTCCGGACGGGTTCCGGTCACGTCTCTTCGGCAAGCGCAAGAGGTCCCGGCGACTCCCGGATGGGAAGATGCAGGAGGGCGGCCAGAAGGCCCAAAGCGACCGCGGTCCACCACATCGGCGTGTAGTCCTGGCTGAGGTCGTGAATCCGGCCGCCCAGCCATGCGCCCAGGAAACTCCCTGCCTGATGGCTCAGGAAGACAAGGCCCGCAAGCGTCGACAGGAACCTCAGCCCCTGCGTCTGCGCGACGAGGCCCATGGTCAGCGGAACCGTCGACAGCCACAGGAGTCCCATGACGGCCGAAAAGGCCAGGACGCTGGCCCCGGTGACCGGAACCGTCACGAAGGCGGCGATCACCGTCGCACGCGCGAAGTAGATCCCGCTCAGCACCCGTTTCTTGGAACAGACCTGGCCCGACCATCCCGAAAGGAATGATCCTGCGACGTTGAAGAGCCCGATCAGTGCCAGTGACCATCCGCCGATCCATGCCGCCAGCCCGAGGTCGACCACGTAGGCCGGCAGGTGTGTCTGGATGAAGGCGACGTGAAACCCGCAGACGAAGAACCCGAAGAACAGGCAGACATAGCTCCTGTCCCCGAATGCCATGGCAAGCGCGTCTCTGAAGTCCCTCAAGGACGATCCCGGCGCGCTTGGAACGGCCACGCGAGCGATGAACACGAGGAAAGGAAGGATCAGGGCAAAGCTGGCGCCGATCAGCGCCAGCGCCGACGGCCAGCCGATCGACCCGATCATCGCGGTTGCTGCCGGCGCGGCCGCGAACATGCCGAGCGAAGCCGCAGCGGTGCCGAGGCCAAGGATGAAGCTGCGGCGTTCTGGGGAGACGATCTTTCCAAGTGCGCCGATGACGATCGGGAATGACGCCGCTCCCGTGCCCGCGCCCGCGAGGATGCCCGTGAGGACGAAGAGCGTCGGGTCGGTCACGATGCCTCGCAGCACGAAGCCTGCGCCTGCAAAGACCGCGCCGAAAGCGAGGACCCGCGCGGTGCCGAACCTGTCGGCGACGGCCCCGGCAAGCGGCTGAGTGACGCCCCACGCGAGAAGCTGGACCGCGACCGAAAGCGAAAAGACTTCCCGGCGCCAGCCATGGGCCTCGCTGATCGGGCCGAGGAAGACGCCGAAGGTCGCCGCGAATCCGAATCCAAGGAAAGCCACAAGGCATCCGGCGATGATCGCGGCGTTGACTTTCCCGGCCTGATCGGCGTTCGTGTCGCGCATGCCTCCTCCATATGAATTCATTGAGGGATCGCGCCCAGGCTCGCACGTGACACGGAGAGGCTCAATCCCCGGCACCGCGCGACCTTCGGGTGTAGGCATTCTACACCGCCTGCAAGGAAAATGAGCACCCTCATGCGAACATGCCGGCAGTCAGGCTCATCAACCGTCTCTTGACTGATCACGATGTGGATTTTCAGATCAACCCACCCAATCTTGTCGCCACCCAGGAGCATGTCCCGATCGCAGTCTCAAATGTCCTGGAGACATTTGACGTCAATGGAGTCCATGCTGTCTGGATCAAAGCCATCGCGCGCCGCAACAGCGAACCTGAGGGGGCCATCACCCTTGCGCGGACCTTGCTTGAAACCGTCATCAAGCGCATCCTTGACGAATGCGACGAGACTTAACTCTGACAAGGACGATTTGCCGAAACTGTATTCACGCGTGGCAAACAGATTAACCCTTGCGCCCCGGCCGGCACACGGAAGGGGCAATCAGATCCATCCTGGGCGGGCAATGAACCTCGTGAACGGCATCGGGACCCTGCGCAACCGCCTCTCCAACTCGCACGGGCGCGGTGGGAAAACACCCATCAAGCCATCAGTCTGTCATGCCAAGCTGAAGGTCCGTACAGCCGGAACAATTGCCAACTTTCTCATCGAGACTCATTTGGAGACCAAGGCACAAACGGGTTTATCCGTAAGGGATCAAGATGAGGGATTTCAGACCGTCTTCCGGTATCAGCAACCCGGCTGAGGGAGAGCCCAATGCCAAGATCTGACCCAGCAGCCCTGTTTGGCCGATTGCAGGCGGCCCGCATCTCTCCCGATCGTAGCGTACCCCCTGGCGGGCCCGGAGTCTATGCACTCTTTGCCCGGATGGGAGACGGCTTGCCAGGAATCGAATTGGCTGCGACCGGGCTGGTCTACATCGGCCAATCGGGAGATCTGGTCAAACGGAACCACTTCATTGGCCCCACTGGGCGCAGCACGGTCCGCCGAAGCCTGGGAGCCATCCTCAAGGAGTCGCTCCGTCTGACGGCTGTGCCACGGGGTCGGGGCAAACACGCCAAGGATGCCACACACTATCGCTTCACGAGTGATGGCGAGCGGCGTTTGAGCGCATGGATGGCGGCCAATCTTGAGATCGCGGCCTTGGCAGACTCAGACCCCAAGGGGCTGGAAGCCCGGCTGATCCGGCACTGCGAGCCGCCCCTCTGCCTTGTCAAATGGTCCAATCCGCAGGCCGGGAAGGTCAGGCGGTTGCGCCGCCTGTGTCGGGAGGAAGCGGCACAGACGATAGAGGCCAGCCCATGACGCTCCTGCGGGCCGGTGGATGCGGCGTTGGCCCGAACGCCCCGGGGATCGGTTTCCTGGGTCTGCCCACTCGATCGATCCGCCCGTCCAACCCAGAGCAGCAAGATGGACACATGCAAGCAGTCGGAAGCGATCGACAATGACAACCACACCACATCCATCACTCCCGGAGATTGGCCCTCGTCACATGGCTCCAACAGCCCGCAGCGAAGGACAGGACCCATGACCCGCCAACGCCTGCCCATCGGCATCCAGTCCTTTTCCCGCTTGCGGGAAACCGACAGCTACTACGTCGACAAGACGCCGCTTATCCGGGACCTGATCGAGCGCGGCGATTACTGGTTCCTCTCCCGCCCGCGGCGCTTCGGCAAGAGTCTGCTGGTCGACACGCTCCGGGCCCTCTTCGAGGGACAGGAGACCCTCTTCCGGGGCCTGGCCATCCATGACCATTGGGACTGGTCGGTGACCCATCCCGTGGTGCGGTTGAGCTTTGACGGGAAGTATGATGGACCGGAAGATATCGAGCACAATGTTCTTGTGCAATTGCAGGCGATCGAGCGGGGCGCAGAACTTGCAGCGTCCCCATGGCAAACGGCACCGGAGTCTCTGCTCGATTTGCTGGACCGTCTCCATCACACGACGGGCCAGCGGGCCGTGATTCTCGTGGACGAGTATGACAAGCCGATCCTGGACGGGCTGCATGACCCCGCCCGGGCCCGGGCCAACCGCGACTATCTGCGCGGCTTCTACGGCATCATCAAGGGCGCTGCCGCCCATGTCCGCTTCGTTCTCGTGACCGGCATCAGCATGTTCTCCAGGGTCAGCCTGTTCTCGGGCCTGAACAATCTCGAGGACATCAGCCTCGATCCCCGCTTTGCCACCCTCTGCGGCTACACCGATACAGATCTCGACACCGTCTTTGCCCCTGAGCTTGCGGGGCTCGACCGCGACGCCATCCGCACCTGGTACAACGGCTACCGCTGGCTGGGCCGCGAGCGGCTCTACAATCCCTTCGATGTGCTGCTGCTGCTGCGGAAGCGCAAGTTCAAACCCTACTGGTTCGAGACCGGCTCCCCGACCTTCCTGTTCGACACGCTCAAGGCCAGGTCGGTCAGCCCGCTGGACCTGGAGGGGCGCCTGGTCGACGAGTCGCTGGTCTCGAAGTTCGATGTCGATGACATCAGCGCCGAGGCCCTGCTGTTCCAGACGGGGTACCTCACCATCACGGACGAGCGGAGCGATGGCTTCGACACCCTCTACCGGCTCGACTATCCCAATCAGGAAGTGCGGATCAGCCTGAACCGGGGCCTGCTGCAGTATCTGGGCAAGACCGTCACGGAAGTGGCGGACCAGGGGCGCGGCCTCCGGTCCTCACTCGAGACCAACGACTTCGGGGGGTTTGCCGCCACGCTGAAGGCCTGGCTGTCCAGCATTCCCTACCAGTGGCACGCCACGGGGGATCTGGCCCGCTACGAGGCGTGGTATGCCAGTCTCCTGCACATGGCCTTTCGTTCCATCGGGGTGAATGTGCACAGTGAGGCAGCCACCAGCCATGGCCGGGCCGACATGGTGTTCTCTCTCGGCGAGCAGGTGTTCATCCTCGAGTTCAAGATGGCGGACAGTGCAGACGACGCGGAGACAGCACTCGATGCCGCGCACGCCCAGATGCGGGCGCGGGGCTATGCCGACACCCATCACGGCAAGACTGTCCATCTCGTCGCCATCGCCTGCGGGCGGGAGGCCCGGAACTTGCTGGAGGTCCGCGCGGAGACGGCCGGCATCCCCTGAGAGCTTGACCTAAAATGTGGATGGCCTCCCCCAGATGTGGCAAATCCCTGTCAGTTTCCACCCAGACAAGGAGGACACAATGGCCTGGGACGAGACCACCCGCGAAGAGCATGACCGCAAGTCGGAGCGACATGAAACCGACCTGACCGACGAGGAACGGCTTCCGGTCGAGCCGCTGCTTCCGGCCCCGGCGAAGCTTGGCCGCCGCCGGACGACCGACCTGCGCGAGACGTCCGACGCGATCCAGTACATGCTGGCCACGGGATGCCAGTGGCGGGCGATTCCCAAGTGCTTTCCGCCCTCTGCGACCGTCCAGAACCACTCCTGCGCGTGGCGCGACAACGGCGTCCTGGAACGGATGCTGGACGCGCTGCGCACGCTGGGCCGCGCGCAGGCGGGGCGTTCCCCCGAGCCGACGGCGGCCGCGATCGACAGCCAGTCGGTGAAGACGACGGAGGCGGGCGGGCCGGCGGGTTGCGACGCGGGCAAGAAGGTCAAGGGCAGGAAGCGGCACCTGACGGTGGACGTCGAGGGGTTCCCGATCGCGGTGCGCGTGCTACGGGGGCGGACGTGCAGGACCGGGACGGGGCGCCGGCCGTCATCCTGGCGATGCTGGAGAAGGCGCCGCAGGTGACGAAGCTGTGGGCGGACGGCGGCTACGCGGGTCCGAAGCTCGAGGCCGCGCTGGCGGCGCACGGCCTGGGGTCGATCGTCGAGATCGTCCAGCGGCCCAGGGAAACAAGGGGCTTCACGGTCCTGTGCCGCCGCTGGGTGGTGGAGCGGACGTTTGCGTGGATGTCGCGGTGCCGGCGTCTGGCGAAGGACTTCGAGCGGACGCTGGAGAGTTCGCTGGCCTGGGCGCAGCTCGCGGCGTGCCGGTTCCTGATGCGGCGGGTGGCGCGGGGCCAGGCGGCTGGAATCTCTTAACATATTGATATTATTGAATTATGATTCAAGCTCTGAGAGATTGAATCATGGTAACTGCTTGCCCCCTTGCCAGGCGTCCTGGCCGAGACAGTCAACGGCCTTTTCCCTCAGGGCGGTGGTGATTGCGACGAGCGGGCTGTCTCCGAGTGCCGCCATGGTCTGGAGGCAGCTCGATATCCTGCAGCAGGCTTCGGCGAAGGCCACGTTCCTGAAGCGGCCGCCGACCTTCTGCCTGACCTTTGCCATCCTGAAGTCCCGCTCCGCCCTGTCGTTGGAGAACGGGTGTCGGCGCGCCTCGCAGGGTTGTCGCGGGGTCCGTTCATAGGGGCGACGCCGGCGCGCGTCGCCCGGGCAGCCCGGCGCACCTGCGCGAGTCCGCAGCCCAGCCGATGCGCTCCAGCGCCAGCGCCATGTTCGCCGACACCCCCGCCCAGCCGTTCAGCAGGCGCGACGGCGTTCCGCGCCCGCATCCGGAACGCGCCGCCGTTCCGGTCACGTTCCGGCCCGCGTCGTCCATGCTCTCGCGGACCGGTTCGCCTGTCGCGCCGTCTCGTTGCATGCTGCAAGCGTTCGCCCTTCCGTCAGGGTCGCCGACGCCTTGACGGAACGGCATCGCATGCATCGCCCGTCCCTGCGCTGCGGGAGCTCGTGCGGCGGCCGCCGCGGCGCCGCGGCAGAGGCCGAACCCGCCCCGCCGCCGACGGTGCGGGCCGGGCGGCTGACGCTGACGGCGAGCGAGATCCGGAAGCCGCCCGCTTGCGGCGAACGCCCTGTCTTGCTACCCCGCGGAAAACGGGAGGCCTCATGGGCAACGAACTGAAAACGGCGGATGTCGGGCTGATTCAGAGGATGATCCCGCACCGCTATCCCTTCCTGCTCGTGGACAAGGTCGTCGAGATCGACGGAACGGAGCGAGGGGTCGGGATCAAGAACGTCACGATCAACGAGCCCTTCTTCGCCGGCCACTTTCCGGCGGAGCCGGTCTTTCCGGGCGTCTACATGGTCGAGGCCATGGCCCAGACATCGGCCGTCATCGCGGGGGTCGGGCTGAACCTCCCGGAAGGCGAGACGTCGATCTACTTCATGGCGATGGACGGCGTGAAGTTCCGTCGCAAGGTGGTGCCCGGCGACGTGCTCAGGATGGAGCTGACCAGGCTGCGCGGCGGAGGCAAGGTCTGGAAGTTCAGGGGCGTCGCCACGGTGGACGGCGCGTCGGCCTGCGAATGCGTGTTCACCGCAATGATGGACATGCCGAGGTGAGCGTCGACGCCGGGGCCGCGATCCACGCGTCCGCCATCGTCGAGGCGGGCGCCGTGATAGGGCCGAGCGCCAGCGTCGGGCCCTTCTCCGTGATCGGTCCGGGCGTCGCCCTCGGGGCGGGGGTGGTCGTGAAGTCGCATGCGGTCGTGACGGGACGCACCGAGGTTGGCGACGGGACGGTGATCTTCCCCGGCGCCGTGATCGGCGAGATCCCCCAGGATCTCAAGTACAAGGGCGAGGAGACGCGGCTGGTCGTCGGCAGGCGGAACCGCATTCGCGAAGGCGTGACCATGAATGCCGGCACGGCGGGGGGCGGGGGCGTGACCCGCGTCGGTGACGACTGCCTCTTCATGACCGGGTCGCACGTGGCTCACGACGCGCAGGTGGGAAGCCGGGTCGTCGTCGCCAACCAGGGCGCGATCGCCGGTCACTGCGTGATCGAGGACGACGTGGTCATCGGCGGGCTTTCCGGCATCCACCAATGGGTCCGCGTGGGCAGGGGCGCGATCATCGGCGCGGTGACGATGGTCACGAACGACGTGATTCCCTACGGCCTCGTCCAGGGACCGAGGGGGCGGCTCGAGGGGCTGAACCTCGTGGGTCTCAAGCGCAGGGGCGTCTCCCGGGAGGACATCACGGCCCTTCGCGCCGGTTTCCAGACGCTGGCGCAGGGGGAGGGCACGTTCCAGGACCGCGCTCGCAGGCTTCGCGACGAAGCCTCCAGCGGCTACGTGCGGTACATCACCGAATTCATCCTTGGCGCGTCCGACCGCAGCTACCTGACCCCGGAGCACTGAGATGCTGGCGCTGGTCGCCGGCGACGGCGGGCTTCCCGGCCATGTCGCGCATGCGCTTGCCCTGCCGCCTGTGCTGGCGCGCATTGACGGCACGTCGCCCGAGATCGGCACGGAGCTGACCTTCCGCCTCGGCCGGATCGCGAGCTTCATGGACGCGCTCAAGGCGCGCGGCGTGACGGACGTCTGCTTCGCAGGCGCCGTCCGTCGCCCCCGGTTCGATCCCGGCGAGGCGGAGGCCCGCAGCAGGCCCTTCGTCGACCAGGTCGTCGCGGCGCTCGGGAAGGGCGACGACGGCGCCCTCGCGATCCTGCTCCGGATCTTCGAGTCGGAAGGATTCGTGGTCCGCGCGGCCCATGAGCTTGCCCCTGACCTGCTGCCGGCGCCCGGCGTGCCCACGCACAGGCAGCCGGCGCCCGGGGACGTCACGGATGCCGCCCGCGCCTTTGCCGTGCTGGGCGCCATGGGCTCCGCGGACATCGGACAGGCCTGCGCGGTTCGCCACGGGCAGGTCGTCGCGGTCGAGACCAGCTACGGCACCGACTGGATGCTGGAAAGCCTGGACCGCAGGCCGGACGGGCCGGGAGGGATCTGCGCCAAGGCCCCGAAGGCGGGCCAGGACCGTCGTGTCGACCTGCCGGCGATAGGTCCGGGAACCGTGACACGCGCGGCGAAGGCGGGCCTCGGCGGGATCGCCGTCGCGGCCGGAGGGGTCATGGTGCTCGGCCTCGCGGAAACCGTGAAGGCGGCCGATGACGCCGGGATCTTCCTCTGGGTGCGGCCGCCGTGACGTGTCAGCCCCCGTCCGTCCGGCCCGGCCCATGAAGCTCTACCTGCTGGCGGGAGAGGCCTCCGGAGACAGGCTTGGCGCGGCGCTGATCCGCGGGCTCGGGTCCCTGGCGCAGGATCTCGATCTTCGCGGCGTTGCGGGCCCTGAAATGCAGGACGAGGGCATGGAGAGCCTCTTTCCCATGGACGACCTGTCCGTGACGGGCGTCGCGGAGGTCCTGCCGAGGTACCTGAAGCTTCGCCGCCGGCTGGGCGAGGCCGTGACCGACTGCGTCGCCTGGCGTCCGGACGCGCTGGTCACGATAGACTCCCCGGACTTTTCGCAGCGCATGGCATGCGCCGTCAGGAGACGGCTTCCGGACCTGCCATGCATCCACTACGTGGCGCCTTCGGTGTGGGCCTGGAGAGCGTCGCGGGCGCGGAGAATGGCCCGCTGCACGGACCACGTGCTGGCGCTCCTGCCGTTCGAGCCGCCGTACATGACGCGCGCGGGAATGACGTGCGACTTCGTGGGGCATCCTGTCGTGGCCGAGCCGCTTGCCGGCCCCGAAGACGTCCGGGCGTTTCGCGCGGCCGCCGGGACGGGAGACGCGCCCATCGTGCTTGCGCTCCCCGGATCGCGTGCCGGCGAGGTCGCGCGCCTCGCGCCGGTCTTCGGCGAGGCGATGAAAGCGGTCCTGGCGAGCCGGCCCGACGTCCGCATCGTCGTGCCCGCCGCGGACCCGGTCGCGCCGATCGTCCGCCGGGCGGTCCGCGCATGGCCCGGCGCGCCGATCGTCGTCGATTCCCGTGATGGCCCTCCGGCAAGGAAACGGGCGGCGTTCGCCGCGGCCGCCGCGGCGCTGGCAGCGTCCGGGACGGTTTCTCTGGAGCTTGCGGCCAACGCGACGCCGACGGTCGTCGCCTACGACATGAACTGGCTGTCCTGGCAGTTGATGAGCCGTCTTGCGACGACGGACACCGTCACGCTGGTCAACATCGTGACGGGAACGAGAACGGTCCCGGAATTCCTCGGGCCGGACTGCAAGCCTGCCGCGATCGCGCAAGCCGTGAAGGAGCTGCTGTCGGGCGGCGCGGCCTGCACGGCCCAGCTGGACGCCATGGCCGTCGCCATGGCACGGCTCGGCGGCGGCGGGGAGGCGCCCGGGCTGCGTGCGGCCAGGTCCGTTCTCGCCGCGCTCTCCGGGAGGGGCGACAGGCGGGGCCGCTGATCTTCCTGCCGGGCCCCTCCAGGGGCGGCCGGGCGCAAGGACGCCGCCGAGATCCGGCCTCCGCGGCGCATGCCCGTCCTGAAGGCCGCGCACGCGGCTCGCGGGATCACCGTCCGCGCCAGATCCATCCTCCGCCGTAGACGCGGCTGCCGCCGGTTTCGTAGAAGACGCAGGCCTGCCCGGGCGACACGCCTTCCTCGGGCGCCGCCAGCTCGACCGTCGCCTCGGTCGCCGAGACCGGGCGTACCACGGCTTCCGCCGGCGGTCTCGTCGAGCGGACCCTGACCGAGAGATTCCACGCGTCGGCGCTGTCGAAGGGTTCGTCTCCGAGCCAGTTTATCTCCCGGGCGGGCACGGTGCGGGTGGCAAGCATCTTCTTGGGCCCGACGACGACCCGACTGCCGTCGGCGTCCAGCTCGACCACGTAGAGCGGTTCGTCAAGCCCGCCGATGCCGAGGCCTCGCCGCTGGCCGATCGTGTAGTGGATGACGCCCGCATGCGTGCCGAGCTCGCGGCCGTCGACGTGAACGATCGCGCCGGGTTCGGCGGCTCCCGGCCGCAGCTTCTCGATGACGGACGCGTAGCTGCCGTTCGGGACAAAGCAGATGTCCTGGCTGTCGGGCTTGTCGGCCACGGGCAGGCCGTGCGCGGCCGCGAGCCTGCGCGTCTCCCCCTTGGAGGCCAGGTGCCCGAGGGGAAAGCGGAGGAAGCCGAGCTGTTCCCGCGTCGTCGTGAACAGGAAGTAGCTCTGGTCCCGTGCGGGATCGGCGGCTGCGTGCAGTTCCGGCCCTGATTCGCCAAGCTTCCGCCGGATGTAATGGCCGGTGGCCATGCAGTCCGCCTCGAGGTCGCGCGCGGTCTCGAGCAGGTCCCTGAACTTCACCCTTTCGTTGCAGCGGATGCACGGCACGGGCGTTGCGCCTGCAAGGTAGCTTTCGGCAAACTCGTCGATGACGCTGTCGCGAAAGGCGCCTTCGTAGTCGAGGACGTAGTGGGGAAAGCCGGCCGCTTCGGCCACCCGGCGCGCGTCGCGGATGTCAGCCCCTGCGCAGCAGGCGCCCTTCCTGGCCATGGCGGCTCCGTGATCGTACAGCTGGAGCGTGACGCCCACCACGTCATAGCCTTCCTGCGCTAGCCCGGCCGCGACGACGGAACTGTCCACGCCCCCCGACATGGCCACGACAACGCGGGTTTCCGAAGGCGGTTTCGGAAAGCCGAGCGAGTTGACTTCCTCTGCCCCGTCGCTTGCCATGGCTTCACCGTGAAGGGAGTGCGTCACGAAACTTCCGGGAAGCCGCCGCCTGCAAGGACCGCTTCCTGACGGTTCCGGGCGCGACCGCCGGGCCTGTCCCGAACGGCACCCTGCCTCGCCTGAAGGCTGGCTCCGGCGGTTGGGATCGAACCAACGACCAATTGATTAACAGTCAACTGCTCTACCGCTGAGCTACGCCGGAACGCCGATGAAGCGTATAGCAACGCTTCCGGGCTGCGTCCAGCGGGAAGGAACGGCGGAACGGCGAATTTCGCTGTCATGCGGCGCGCGCAGGCGGGCGTCCCGTCTCCGCGGGGTCGACGAGATTCGCAAGGACGCTTCGCGCCGCTGCAGGCAGCGTGCCGTCGTGGACCTCGCGCGCCACTTACCCGACCCCTTTCGGTGACGCGCCCGCACGGGCCTGGCGATGCCTCGCCAGCCACGGGAGGCGCTCTTCCGGATCCCGGATGGCCGGTCCATGCCCTGCAGGAACGGGCGCGCGCCCGGACGGGCAAGGCGTTCGGAGGCCTCCATGAAATCGCGGAGGCTGCCGTCGGGTGGCGACGCCAGCGACGATGGCCATCCCATCACGCGATCGCCCGAGAAGGCCGCGTCATCCATCCGAAGGGCAAGATGGCCCGCCAGGGCGGCCGGGCGCGCGAATCACGTCGGGCCGCCGGCTCTCCCCGCTGACGGCGTCGCCGCCGGACATCTCGATGCCGGGACGGAACGGGCGGTCCACGCCCTCGCCTGCCGCTGACTGCAGGATCGCGCGAGGACGGGCCCCGTCCGCGGGCCCGGAACCGACGGCTGCAGCCCGCCCCTCTCCGGCGATGCCGCCGTTCGTTCCCCAACGGGCCGTCATGCCCGGGTCCGGGGCGATTGTGCGCCGGATCCCGTTCGTGACGGTTCGGACGGTTCCCGCCTGCGGCCTGTCCATCGGCCCCTTTCTCTCCAGCCCTGGCGCCCTTAGGGTCATGCCATGATTGCGCGGCTTCTGAAACACTGGATGCCCAGCACCTTCTACGGGCGCTCGACCCTGATCCTGCTCGTGCCCGTGACGGTCATCATGGCGGTCGTGACGGTCGTCTTCACGCAGCGCCTGCACGAGGGCGTGACCGAGCAGATGACGATGGCCGTGGTGCACGAGATAGAGCTTGTCATCGGCCGGATCGACGGCGATCCGCCGGACGGAGGCGGCGCGCTCGATGCGGCAACGGAGGTTGCCGGCCCGCTGGGCATCCGGATCGCGCCCGGAACCGCGCCTCTGCCGACGCGGCGTGACTGGCTCGACCTGTCCGGCAAGACCGTCATCGCGACGCTTGACCGGGAGATCGGGCGATTGCTCGGCGTCGACCTGGCGAGCCTGCGGGGCTTTGCCCGGATCGCCGTCGACACCGCGTCGGGGCCTGTCGAGCTGATCGTCTCCCGGCGGCGCCTCAATGCGCGCAATCCGCACCAGTTTCTTGTCCTGATCGGATTTACCGCGCTCTTGATGTCCGCGATCGCGCTCATCTACATGCGCAACCAGATCCGGCCAATTCGGCGCCTCGCGCATGCGGCGGAGGCTTTCGGGAAGGGACGTGTCGTGCCGTATGTACCGAGCGGCGCCGTCGAGGTCCGGCTGGCGGGCAAGGCGTTTCTCGACATGCGCAGCCGGATCGAGCGCCAGATCGAGCAGCGAACGATGATCCTGTCCGGGGTCAGCCACGACCTCAGGACGCCGCTTACCAGGATGAGGCTCGGACTCTCGCTCGTCGGCGACAGCGACGAAGCGGAAGCCATGCGCCGTGACGTCCAGGACATGGAAGACATGCTGGAGGGATTTCTGTCATTTGCAAGGGCTGACGCCCTGGAGGCCCCTGAACAGGTTGACCCGCTGGAGTTCGTGCGTGCGCTGACGGACCGGATCGCGCGAAGCGAGCCGGTTGCCCTGGGCGCCTTGGAGGGCGAGGGACGTGCGATGCTTCGCCGGGCGGCGCTGCAGCGGGCGCTGGAAAACCTCATCGTCAACGCGGTGCGCTACGGCAGCCGGGCCAGGGTTTCCGCGCATGTCGACCGCGCCCGAATCAGGTTCGTCGTGGAGGACAGCGGGCCGGGAATCCCGAAAGATCAGCATGAAACCGTGCTCAAGCCTTTCATCAGGCTTGACGCTTCCAGGAACCAGGATGACGGCCCGGGCGTGGGACTCGGCCTGTCGATTGCGGCGGACGCTGCACGTCAGCACGGCGGCACCCTGTCGCTTGGCAGAAGCGAGGAATTGGGCGGCCTGAAGGCCGAGATTTCAGTCCCGAGGTGAAATGGGCGGCAATGGGCGCCGCCCATTTCCCCCGAATTCAGATTTCGAGGCTCTTGGTGGACTTGCCCTTTGCCGTTGCCTCCCTGAACCATGCCGGCTGCCGCCCGCGGCCGGACCATGTCTGGCTGTGGTCGTTCGGGTTCCGGTACTTCGGCGGGACAGGGGGCTTGCGGCTTTTCCTCTTCCTGCCCAGGAGATCGCTTGCGTTCAGGCCGTGCTTCTTTGCGATTTTCTGGGCCGCGTCCTGCAGTTCCTGCGTCGCGGCGGAAATCGCGCGCGTCCGGGTGGTCTTGAGCTGGTTTTCGACGCCTCGCTGGAGCGCTTTCAGCTCCCTTTCCGAAAGATTTCCGAGGTTGATTTTGGCTGCCATGCGGCTCTCCTTGGTTGCAATTCAAATGACCATGTCGGTGCGGCTTGCATTGCTACATAGTTGTTTCCGGAAACGCAACTCTGAATTTTCGGGATTGCAGGAATTGCTGCAGGATTGCGCAGGCCGGGATGGAGGCGGGCATCCGCCGGATTTGGGCGCTGGAATCCCGGGGCCTCCCGGCCGTGCGGCGCGCCGCGGCGGCCCGGTGCTGGATCGACGATGCCTGATCGACGATGCCTGAAGCACGAAGGTCATGCGCTGCCGCAATGCGCTCGATGCCGCGGGGAAGGCTGCAGGGGACCGGAATGACCGGTTTCGGCGGCTGAGTGGTCGGGCGTTACAGCTCCTCCGGCGACGCTTTTCCCGCATCAAGCGAGGTGATGAAATGAACGGTCTCCGTTTGGTCCTATCCCTCGTCATCGGAGCCCTTCCCCTGCGGATCCCGGCAGCGGGTGACGCGGGCGATCTGGCGGACGCCAGGGCAGTTGACCAGGCCTTCGGCGGGGTCAGGACGCTTGTCGAGCGCCGCTCCAGCCAGCCGTGCACCTTGTCGAGGCCCTCCGCGAAGCTGCCCGCGGCGTTCCTCTCCCGGTCGATGGTGCCGAGGGTCTCGAGGGTCTCCGACGCGTTTCCCTTGACGGTCAGGAGGCACTCGGCGCCGCAGCGTTCCGTGACCGGCTTCGCAGTGCCGCGCACCGCGTGCAGCGCGTCGAGTGCGATCACCCTGCCGCCGATGTCGCTGCGCTCCAGGAGGTCTCGCGTGGCCGCCAGTTCGCCGCCCCCGTCATCGAAGTCGGGAAGCGCGAAGGGCGCGCCGGCGGATGCGGCATGAAACGCTTCATCGCGGCTCCGGCGGTTTCCGGGCATCGGCCGTTCGTCTGGCTCGACGCGGGCGTCTGCACGGCCTGCGCATCCGTCGTCATCGCTTGCGATGACGACGTGATCCAAGGCGAGCCGGGCGAGGGACGTGCGAGCATGCATCCCCGGACCGGTTCAGGCGGGCGGGGCGAATTGACATTGGGTCGGGTGCGGCTCCGGCCGGTTGCATTGGCGCCAAAGCCATCGGCATGGGTTCGGGCATGATTCCGGGGAAGGTTCATCAGAATCGACCGCCAGGGCGGGGTGCGGCGTGACCGTCATCGAAGGAGCCGGGATCGGTCCCGGGAAATGCCTCGCCGCTTCCACTCCGAAGTGCAACATCAGCCAGCGAGGGGCGAAGCCCGAGCGGCGGCGGTCCCTTCACCGGGAGGCGTAGCCAGTCTTCCGGGGCGGTGCAAGCCCTGCCGGGCGCTGTCCGCGGCCCGCCGGACGCAGGGAGGGCGGAGCCCGACCGGAGGACGGCGGGCCGCGGACAGCGCGCATCTCCCCTCGGAGCCGCCCCCGGCGGCCCCGGAAGGCCCCCTCAGGGCGGCTGCGCCTGGTGGAAGGCCTCGGACGGGGTGAGGCAGCCCAGCGCCTTGCGCGGCCGCGCGTTGAGGCGGTCCTGGACGGCCTGCACCTCTGCGTCCGTCACCTTGCGGAAGTCCGTGCCCTTCGGGAACCACTCCCGCACCAGCCCGTTCACGTGCTCGTCCGTGCCGCGCTCCCAGGAGTGGCAATGCCGCGCGAAGAAGAACCCCGCGCCCAGCGCCTCGGCCACCCTGGCATGGCCCGCGAACTCCTTGCCGTTGTCCGCGGTGACCGTGTGCACGGGGAGAGGGCCCGGCATGCCGGTCATGGCCGAGCCGACCGCGTCCGCCGTCTTCCTCTCGACCCTTTCGAGCAGCGTGTGCCTGGACGCCCTGTCCACCAGGGAGACAAGCGCGCCGCCGGTGCCCTTGCCGTTGATTCGTGTCGACCTCCCGGTCGCCGACCCGTTCCTTCGCCTCCACGACGTCCGGGCGCTCGGAGATGTCCACCCGGCCCGGGATGTGGCCGCGGCCCGCGTGGGCCCCGCCCTTCCGGTTCGGCTTCTTCCCGCGGCGGCGGAGATGCCGCCAGAGACCGCCGCCGGCCTTCCGGTCGGCGTGGATGCGCTCGTAGATCCACTGCCGCCCCGCCATCGGCTCGCCCTCCTTGCGGAGGCGCCCGCTGACCTGCTCGGGGCTCCAGCCCTCGGCCAGCCGCTCCTCCGCCATGCGCCACAGCTCCGGCGTCATCTTGCGCGCCACCGACGAGGCCGCGCTGCGGCGCCTGTCCGCCTTGCGCTGGGCTTGCTTGTGGCGGTAGCCGCGCCTGCCGGAGTTGCGCCGCACCTCGCGCCAGACCGTCGTGCGGTCGCGGCCGAGCTGGCGGGCGATCGCCGGGCCGGAAAGCCCGCTTTCCCGGGGCGTGGATCTGGCAGCGTTCCGCATGAGGCCGGTGGCGATGGCCCTCGGGCATGACGGTCTCCTTCTCGCAACGAAGGAACTGTCGCCGCCGCCTGGCCGATTCGCAACATCATGTGTCGCCGAACGACCAGGAACACTGCATCAGGTGTTGCACTTCAGAGTGGAACGGGGGCCTGAATGAAACGGTTCAGCATGTCCGGATGATCGCGGAACACGGTCATCCACACCGAGAAGAAACCCTTTGCTACCGCAAGGCGGACGATCAAGCCGGCGATCCGGCCGGCCGTCAGAGGGTCCGGTCCAGGTTGCTCGTAATCGTCGAGAGCGTCGCTCGCCAGGTCCCAGACATCCCTGCGCCACCTGGCCCGTTCGTCCCGTGGAGTCGGGCGATCGTCCCCGTTCGGGGCATCGGGATGCCGGTCCAGCCTGACAAGACGGACAGCCCGCCTCATCAGCTCCGCCTGCGGTTCCGTCAGGTTGGCGGACACCTCGACGCTGCCGTCCTCGTGGAACGAGATCTCCCGAAAGGTGTTGTCCCTGTCCGGCATCGCCACCTGGTCAAGGACCACCGGCTGCCCGCTCTTGACCTGATTGCAGGTCGAGCAGCCAAGGAGAAGGTTCTCCCAGCATTGCTCGAGTCCGGGTTCCAGGGACTTCGGTTGCACATGCTCGATCTCGGGACGGTGCTGGATCGGCTGTTCGCAATAGCTGCAGAAGCGTCCGAGCCGGTCGGCCAGGTCGTCAAGCGCGTCCCGGTAACGGGGATATCCGCCTTCTCGCGGGGACGGACTCCTCGCCACCGGTCTCATCAAGGGCCTTTCGATCTTGTCAGGCGCTTGATCTTCAGCATCGCTTCCAGGCCGGGATCCCGGATCTGCCCCTCCATCGCGTCCAGCTCCAGCTCCAGCCGCGTCCTCTCTTCGGGGTCGGTGAGGGTGCCCAGCCTGTCGACCAGGCCCAGATAGTTCCGCGCCCCGCGCATCCTGTGCATGTACGGTGCGGACCGGTCACACGCCTCCACCTCCTGGACGTCCTCGACGATGTCCCGGAGAGGCAGGTTGTGGACCCGCTCATCCAGTTCCATCCTGTTCAGGTCCAGCAGCACGCCGTCGCTCAGCGACTGGATGACGAAGGGCGAATGGGTGGTGGCGACGAACTGCAGTTCCGGGAAGGCTTTCAGAAGTGCCGGCACGATTATGCGCTGCCAGCGCGGATGAAGGTGCAGGTCGATCTCGTCGATCAGGACGATGCCCCGCGCCGCGCTGACCGCGCCGGCCTCCAGGTGCGGGTTGAGGATGATCGCCTTGAACGCGATGTCTCCGACCATGGACAGGACATTGCGCTGTCCGTGGCTCAGGTTGTCATACGCGACGGTCTGCCCGCGATCGGTGAACCGAACTTCCAGACGCTCGCGCGAAGGGGAATACGTCACCTCGACGGCTTCGTCGAAACAGGCTTCCACCGCGCGGCGCCAGGCGACCAGCAGCGGCGACGGCCCTTCGGTCTCGAGTTCCTTCAGCCTTTCTCGGCGCAGCCAGTTCAGAAGGTCTGCGGGCGACACGCGCGGCTCGTGGCTGTTGCGGTAGGCGTCAAACCTGGATGGGCGCTTCTTGCCGGCGCCGGAAATCCTGGGTCTGTCCCATAGCCGGCCGGTGCCGTAGTAGGACAGCAGCGGCAGCGTGGGATTGGCCCGGTCCGTGACGGCCTGGTAGGCCTCTTCGGCGACGGACGACAGCGCCCGCGCGTCCCTGATCGTGCTGCGGCCATTCTCGCGGCCCAGCGCGCGCTTCCAGCGGACAGCCCGGACGTCGCCGGACACCGGGTGCGTGAGCTTTCCCTCCGCTTCCACCACGACCGGATAGGCCCTGTTGAACTCCGGCGTGCCGTTGAAATCCAGTTCGATCTCCCGCACCTCGCCCTGGTGAATGTGACGCGCCGTGGCGACGGGTATGCCCAGAAGGAAGGAGCCGAACGCGACGGACAGGGCGTCGAGCATGCTGGACTTCCCCACGCCGTTGTTTCCGGCAATCAGGGTGAAGCGGCGGTTCAGGCCCTGATCCAGATCGGAGAAAACCTTGAAATTCCGGAGCTTCAGGCGATGGATCTGCATTGGTGCGAGGTCTCGGCTTCGTTATGGAATGACAGGCGATCCCGCGGGCGGCCGACTGCCGGAATGCGGTTGCGTGAATAGCAGCCAGCGTGATCGGATGCAATTCCCTGTCGGCTGGGGGTGCATCCTGATTTTTTTTTGACCGCCATGATTCGCTGGCGCCGCTGCACCGTCACTCCGTCAAGGGAACAAGGCTGCCCGACACTCTTGGACAGCAGGCAAGCTGGACCATTGGATCCCGATTCAGAAATTGGGATGCACCCTTTCCGTCCCGGTACCGCATCGCCCGGATGGCGATGCCGGCGCCGGACAGGACCCTGCCCCCTTCCCGTAGCTTCTGGGTTTCGGGCAGGGGCTGGCGGCGCTTCGAGAGGTTGAACCCGGCCAGACCGCCCGTCAGCGTGACGAAGCGCGCGACGGTCATTTCCGGCGGCCCTCGGAGAACCTTGAAGCCATGGCGGGCGGCGAGGGCGGTCAGCGCCGTGACGTCTTCCCGGGCCACGTGCAGGGTGGCCGGGTCGTCGGGTCTTTCGCGGGCCGGGGGCGAGAGGTCCCAGACCCGGAACGCGGTGATGGCGTCGAAGGCGAGGCGCTTCCTCGGGTCGCCGCCGTGGCCACGGCAGCATGACCGTCAAGCCGGCCCGGCCGTTCCGGAACGCCGATCAAGGCGGAAATCCTGCCGGACAAGCCAGTTCGCCCGATGTCCGGCACTGGCGCGGGTGGTGGGCCCGGGGGGGCTCGAACCCCCAACCAAAGCGTTATGAGCGCTCTGCTCTGCCGATTGAGCTACAGGCCCGGCGTTGGCCGAGGGCATACCAGACCCGGCGCACCGGTCAAGCTTCACGGGGCCGTCGCGCTTGAAACCGCTTCCCCTGCCTTCCGCCGTCCGCGCGGTTCCCTTCCGGAACGCGGCGGCCCGGCGCCCCCTCCGGAGCGAGGGCGCGGCTGGCGGAAGGGCGGTTCCGGCGCAAGGCCCGCAGCCGCGAGCCGTTCCCGTGGACACTCCGGCAGCGTTTGGATATCCGCAGTCCGTGCCGGAGGGGGACGCGCATGGCCACGGGCGGTCTTAGCTATGCCGATGCGGGCGTGGATGTCGAGGCGGGCAATGCGCTGGTCGAGCGAATCAGGCCTGCTGCCGCGCGAACCTCCCGCTCCGGAAGCGTTGGCGGACTGGGCGGGTTCGGCGGCATCTTCGATCTCAAGGCGGCCGGATACGAGGATCCCGTGATCGTGGCGGCGACCGATGGCGTGGGAACGAAGCTGAAGGTCGCCGTCGAGACCGGCCGCGTCGGCCGCGTCGGCATCGATCTCGTCGCCATGTGCGTGAACGACCTGGTGTGTCAAGGCGCCGAACCCCTGTTCTTCCTGGACTATCTTGCCGCCGGGCGTCTTGACGTTGACCGTGCCGCCCAGGTGGTCGAGGGCATCGCCGAAGGCTGCGCGCAGTCGGGATGCGCCTTGATTGGAGGCGAGACGGCGGAAATGCCCGGGATGTACGCGGGCGAGGACTTCGATCTCGCCGGCTTTGCCGTCGGCGCGATGGAAAGGGGGCGGCAACTGCCTGCCGGGGTTTCCGAGGGGGACGTGCTGCTCGGAGTCGCCAGCGGAGGCGTGCACGCGAACGGATATTCCCTGATCCGCCTGATCCTGCGGGAGCGCGGCCATTCCTGGGACGATGCCTGCCCTTGGGCCGACGGCTCGCTGGGAGAGGCGTTTCTGGCGCCGACGCTGCTCTATGCCCGGGGCGCTGTCGACGCCATCCGCGCGGGAGCGCTGAAGGGGCTGGCGCACATCACCGGCGGCGGGCTGGCCGGGAACCTGCCCCGGATGCTGCCCGAAGGCCTCGCCGCGGAGGTCGACCTTGATGCGTGGGAATTGCCGGAGGTGTTTGCATGGCTGTCCGGGAAAGGCGGTTTCGGGGAGCCGGAACTGCTGCGGACCTTCAACTGCGGGATCGGAATGGTGGCCGCCGCGGGCGAGGAGTCCGTCGAAGCCGCGACAGCGGCGTTCGCCGAAGCCGGGCATCGGGTTTTCCGGATCGGCCGGGTGGTCGCGGGCATGGACGTCGCCTACCGGGGCAGGCTGCTTTGAGGCGGGTCGCCATCCTGATCTCCGGCGCGGGCTCGAACATGGAGGCGCTCGTGCGGGACATGGCCGGCGTCCATCCGGCACGTCCGGTTCTGGTGCTGTCGAACGAGCCTGAAGCCGGAGGGCTGGGGCGGGCCAGGGCGATGGACGTCGAGACCGCGGTCGTGGACCACCGTCCGTTCCGCGGCGACAGGGCCGCCTTCGAGACTTCGCTGACCGAGCGCCTCGAAGCCGCAAGGGCGGACATCATCTGCCTTTCCGGGTTCATGCGGATCCTGACCCCAGGGTTCGTCAAGCGCTGGTCCGGCCGCATCCTGAACGTCCATCCGTCGCTCCTCCCGAAGCACCCGGGCCTCGACACCCATGCCCGGGCCATCGCGTCGGGAGACGGCGAGGCGGGATGCACGGTCCATGAAGTCGCCGACCAGCTTGATGCCGGTCCGATCCTGGGGCAGGCGCGCGTGCCCATCAGCCCCGGCGACACGGCCGATGCGCTCGCCGCCCGCGTGCTGGCAATGGAGCACCGGCTCTATCCGGCGGTATTGCGTCGCTTCGCGACGGGCGACAGGTCACCGGTCTGCCTGCCCGGAGGGACCGGGCCGAAGGGTCGGCGCGAGTCCCGGGAAATGCGCACGGACGTTCCGCCGAGATGATCACGATCACCAAGACGCGCGAACTCGAGACGTTCTGCAGGAGGGCGTCTTCGGCTCCGTACGTGACGGTCGACACGGAGTTCATGCGGGAGCGGACGTACTATTCGAAGCTTTGCCTCTTGCAGCTGGCCGTGCCGGGAACGTCCGAGGAGGACGCGGCTCTCGTCGACCCGCTTGAAGGAGGCTTGACGCTCGACCCTCTGTACGAGCTGTTCGCGAACACGAAGGTGACGAAGGTCTTTCATGCAGCCCGCCAGGACATAGAGATATTCTTCGTCGAGGGCGGAGTCGTTCCGCAGCCTCTCTTTGACACGCAGGTCGCTGCCATGGTGGCGGGATTCGGCGAGCAGGTCAGCTACGAGACGCTCGTCCGAAGGATCGCGGGCGCTGAGCTCGACAAGTCCTCTCGCTTCACGGACTGGTCCCGTCGTCCGCTCAGCGACGCGCAAAGGCGCTATGCGCTGGCGGACGTGACGCATCTGCGTGACATCTACGAGCGCCTTTCCGCGGATCTGGACGCGTCCGGACGACGGTCCTGGGTCGAGGAGGAGCTTGCCGTGCTGGCAGATCCGGCGACATACGAGATCGAGCCGGACGAGGCGTGGCGACGGGTCAAGACGCGTTCGGACTCCGGCCGGCATCTTGCCATCGTGCGAGAGCTCGCGCGGTTCCGGGAATCCTATGCGCGTGACAGGAACGTCCCGCGCAGCCGGGTGATCAAGGACGAGGCCATCCTGGAGCTTGCGTCCACGCGGCCGCGGACGGCGGAGCAGCTCCGGCGGTCCCGGCGCCTGCCGCGGAATGCCCGCAAGGGCGAAATCGCGAACGGACTGCTTGCTGCCGTGAAGGCGGGAATCGAGACGCCCGAAGACCGGTTGCCGGACCCCGGGCGGCCGCGCGGCCATGATCAGGTCAATTCCGCTCTCGCAAGCCTCCTGCGCGTGCTTCTCAAGGCCAAGGCGGAGGAGCTCGGCGTCGCGCAGAAGTTGATCGCGACATCGTCCGAGCTCGACGAGATCGCAGCCGGAAACTACCACGGCCAGCCTCTTCAGGGCTGGAGAAGGCAGGCGTTCGGCGAAGACGCGCTCGGGCTCTGCAAGGGGAGGCTCGCCCTCCGCGCCAAGGGAGCGTCGGTCGAGGCGTTCGAGTTCTGAGCGTGCCGGCGTCGCGCCTCGCGCGTCACGGCCGGACGGATCTGGAATTCAGCACCCCGCTCACGCGAACGCTCCGGACATCGGCGAGACGGGCCTGCGGGACGAACGCGGCGGCGGTCAGCGTTCTTGACCGCTCCGTCGACGGGGGCTGCGTCTCGCGCGGCGGCAGCGCACGGAAGCTGTAGGACAGGACGCCGCCGACCTGCTTGCCGTCGGGCGAATCACTGACGAGTTCGGGCTTGAACCAGCCTTGGGTGGAGGGCAGGGCCGTCGCAAGGACGATGACGCCGCCTGTCACCGTCTCGACGGCAAGCGAGGTGATCTCGGCCACCCGGGGGCGCGGGTCTTCGTCCGCATGCTGAACCTCGCCTTCCGTCGCGTCCTGCACGGGCTCCGACTGCGAGAAGGCGTCGCAGCCCGGCAGGCCGGCCGCCAGCAGGCATGTCAGGATCCACCTGCATGACGTCATTGTCCTTGCCCACGGGAATCGTGTCGACAGGTTGACGGCATTGTACGGCCTCCTCTCGGCCCGTCCCGCGTACTTTCGGGTCTCCGGCGGGACTGTCCTCCGCCTCCGCAGGCGACGGACATGCAGGTCATGCCACTTGCGCCCGGCGTCGCGGCATGGTCGGAAGCCCTGCATGACGTGAACCTGGGGTCTGCAGGGCACATGCCCGCTTGCATGGCAAGAATAGCACATGCGGTGCAGGCGGCAAGGCGGAACGCGGCATGCGAAGGCAAAGGGCAGCGGGCGCCTCTGGACCTTCGGCGGAACTCGCCCTAATTGGGATTGTCATGGCACAGGAAGAATTCGAAGAAATAGTGGACGCCTTCGACTACCTCGACGAGTGGCAGGAGAGGTACCGGCATGTCATAGAGATGGGCAAGGCCATGCCGCCCCTGGACGATGCGCTGAAGGTGCCGGCCACGAAGGTAGAGGGCTGCGCAAGCCAGGTCTGGCTGGTGCCGAGCGTCGAGGGCGCGGGCGCCACCGCGGTCTTCACGTTCGAAGGCGAGAGCGACGCCGTGATCGTGCGCGGGCTGATCGCGGTGCTGAAGGCGCTGTTTTCGGGACTGAGCGTGCGCGAGGTCCTGAGCGTCGATGCGCGCGCCGAACTCAATCGCCTCGGGCTGGAGGAGCACCTGACGTCGCAGCGCTCGAACGGCCTTCGTTCGATGGTGGATCGGATCCGGGAGCTGGCGGGCAGCGCCGCCGGAAAGTAGGGTGCCCCCGGCGGCCGCCCTGAGGGACCGCCGCCGGACAGGCCGTCAGGTGGCGCGTCCGTGTCCCGAA
The DNA here is from genome assembly GCA_965221845.1 of Paracoccaceae bacterium. Taxonomy (GTDB): domain Bacteria; phylum Pseudomonadota; class Alphaproteobacteria; order Rhodobacterales; family Rhodobacteraceae; genus JAJEFO01. Next base: position 997,676 of record OZ244919.1, on the reverse strand, counting down.
CGTCCGGCATGAAAGGCTGGAGGCTGCGAGGCGATTGGACACTCCGCGGCACCGCGGGTAGCGTTTGGCGAAGGCAGGCGGAGCCGTCATGCATGTCAGCAACCTGAAGATCCCGGGCCGGCGCCACCCCGAAAAGGCGCGCCTTCCGGACAGCGAGCAGCCGAGGAAGCCGGACTGGATCCGCGTCAAGGCGCCGGCGGGCGAGGGATATGTCGCGACCCGGAACGTCCTGCGCGAGCACGGTCTCGTCACCGTCTGCGAGGAAGCCGGCTGCCCCAACGTGGGCGAGTGCTGGAACCAGGGCCACGCCACGATGATGATAATGGGCGAGGTCTGCACGAGGGCCTGCACGTTCTGCAACGTCGCGACCGGCAAGCCGCCGGAGGCGCTCGATGCGTTCGAGCCTGGCCGTGTTGCGGACGCCGTGCGTAGGCTCGGGCTCAGGCACGTGGTGGTGACATCCGTCGACCGCGACGATGTCGAGGATGGCGGCGCGGAGCATTTTGCGCGCACCGTTCGCGCGATCCGGCGCAGGTCTCCGGACACGACCATCGAGATCCTGACCCCGGACTTCCTGAAATGCGCCCCTTCCGCGCTCGAGGCCGTGGTCGGATCGCGTCCTGACGTGTTCAACCACAATCTCGAGACGGTTCCGGGTCTCTATCCGGAGGTGCGGCCGGGCGCGCGGTACTTTCATTCGCTCAGGCTGCTGCAGCGCGTCAAGGAGCTGGATCCCTCCGTCTTCACCAAGTCGGGGCTCATGGTCGGGCTCGGCGAGGACCGGCAGTCCGTGCTCCAGGTCATGGACGACATGCGTGCTGCATGTGTCGATTTCCTGACGATCGGCCAGTACCTGCAGCCGACGCGCAAGCATCACCGCGTCGCCAGGTTCGTGATGCCCGGGGAGTTCGCCAGCTACGAGAAGGCGGCCTACGGCAAGGGGTTCCTGATGGTGTCCGCGACGCCGCTCACGCGTTCGTCGTACCATGCCGGGGATGACTTCGCGTGTCTGCGCGATGCCCGCCTGAAGAGATCCGGCCGGAACCGCGCGTCCTGATCCGAACGCCTCGGGCGGCCGGACGCCAGCATCCGCCTCTCCGGCCGGCGCGGCCTCATGACGCATGCGGGATTCGAAGAGCGCGTGCGCGGAAGCCATCGCCTGCTTGAAAGGGACGGCCTCGCGGACATCGCCAGCCTGCAAGGCCGGGGTGGACATGCCAGGCCCCGTCAGGTCCGGCAGCCGGTCCTCAAATGCCGGCCGGGAGAAGACGGCGGACAGCATAGGTGCGCAATCATTCCCTGCCGGAGCAACGAGCATTGCGCCTTCGTCGCCGAGGCCCCGGAGCTGCCCGGCTCCATGGCGACGGTCACGAAGCCGAGCTGCAGGACATCAAGGGCGCCATGGCGTCCTTGATCCTTCGGGCGCAGGAGCTGGGTCGCCTCCGGCGCCCATGGACGGCGGTCGCGCCAATGCCTGAAACAGCGCTTTCCCCGCTGGTTTCCGAGCTCGAGACCGTCGAGCAGGAGGCGCGCTGCAACGAACGTCCGCCCACCAGGGGTGGGGCGAGCCTTGCCGATCCACGCCCCGCGGCCCCCCACGACGGGGTCATGGCGGAAACGGATGCTCTGATCGACAGGATCGAAGCCGGAATCCGCGGGCGCTGACGCTGCCGGCTCACGATTCGAAATGCCGGACGGGAATCGAAGCCGCATTGCAGGCTCTTGGCCCGAATGAATGCATCGGTGGCCATCATTGCTCGAACGGTCGGTACTCGATCAAGGCGGACCGGCCGATTATGTACACGACGGTGACCGACAGTTCCGACCCCTGGGCGTCCGTCAGTCGAAGCGGCTTGCCTGGTCGAAACGGCACTGGTTGTTGCCGTCCCCCATCGATGGCGATGTTGTCTGCGTACAGACAGGTCCGATCGGAGGTGTCGCGTATCGGGTTCAGCCGTCCACGCAGGCCTGGCAGGCGTCCTGTGCCCTGGGCAAAAATCGCGGCCCCACCGGATTCAAGCGGTTCGAGTCCAAGCAGCAGCCCGCCCCGGCCTGGTGTCCACGCCCGCTCCAGCCCGGCCGCATGCCCGGCCCCGGCGGCATAAATCGTCATCGGCATGTGCGCTGTGTAAAGGTCAAGAGCCGCATTGCCGGCTTCGTCGGTTGTTGCGCGCACCCAGGTCTTGTTGGGAAAGAGCGCGAGAACCTCGATGCCGGCGAGAGGTTCGCCTCTGGAATGCACCGTGACCGTCGCGTTGGCTGGAACAAGCTCCAGCCTCGCGGCAGGGATGCGGAGCAAAAGGCTCGATTCGTCGATCACTTCGTATTCCGGGGGCACTCCGGTGACTTCCTGGGTTTCCGTGCGGATGATGGACACGCCGTCCCCCCGGCGTTCCATCAGATATCTGCGATCACCTGCCCCTGCCACGTTGGCGACGGGAATGCGGCCGAATACGGATGCGATCACTTCGTTGCGAGTGGCCTGACTCGCCTCCATGCCCTCGATCGTCATGCTGTTGGGCAGGCGGCCGGGTGAATCGATCTCCAGGCGGTCCTTGAACATGGACAGCCGGATCCTCCGCGAAGTCATGGAGTAGTCGCGGTGTGCAACCGCGTTGACCACTGCCTCGAACACGGCGGCCCTGCTGTACTGGGAAACATCCTCCCGTTCGGGCGTCTTGCGCGCAGAAACGCGCATGTTTCGAACGACGAATCGGACCGCATCCGCGATCTGTGCTGGAAGCGGACCGGTGATCTCCTGTGCGTCCAGCTGGCCGGAGGCACGATCCAGTCCGCGATAATGCGTCGCCACAATGGTGGCTTGCGACAGCCAGTCCTGTGGTGCGGAGGCACAAAGCAACACCCCGGCCACGGTCGCACGGTCCACGCCGGCTTCATCCCGCGCCAGCAAGCGGAGATTCAGCAACCCCCGCCGCGGATCTGCGGCCCCCGCCACGCTGAGCAGCGGTTCCCACAGGCGCTCGCTGAGCGTCTCGAAGCCAGTCCCGGGGACGACTTGCTCGTCAAACCAGAGATAGCGGTTCTGCGCACGATCCTGCGCCAGCCTCACGCTCTCGTCCCTCTGGAGGCGCCGTTTTGTTGCGCCAACCCGAATGAATGCCTTCCCGCCCCGTTCATGCAGGGTCTCGCCGCGTGGCACTGCCACCAGCACGAATGCCTTGCCATCCAGTTCCCTGTGATGGACGTCGATGCGCAATGGCGGCTCAAGGGTATCGGTGCTGACCTCTGCGAGAAGGTGATCCAGGGCTGCCATCTGTTCTCGCGACATGCCTTCGATCGCTCCGTCGTCGGACACGCCGCACAGCACAATGCCGCCCTCTGCATTGGCGAACGCACCCAGCTCGTCTGCCAGATCGTCTCTGCGCGGACTGGCCGGCTTGTTGCCGCTGTATTCGATCTGCTTGAATTCCCACCGGCTGTCCTCGCCCAAGCGAAGCTGGCGGCGAATGTCTTCGTCCGGGATCATCATGCGGCTGCCTCCATCCGGTCTAGGCCGGACATTCCCGGCGGACGGCCGGATCGAAGCCCAAGGTTCTCCCGCATCCACGTTGCGACAGTCTCGGGGGCCTTGCCGACCGAGGCACCGCCGATGACGCGGGCGAAGTCCTGATACCAGTTCTGCCGTTCCTGGCAAACGGGGATTGTGTCCAGCAGGTTCGGGCTTAGAGCTTGAATCATAATTCATTAATATCAACATGCTACGCAATTCCAGCCGTCTGGCCCCGCGCCACCCGCCGCATCAGGAACCGGCACGCCGCGGGCTGCGCCCAGGCCAGCGAGCTCTCCAGCGTCCGCCCGGAGTCCTTCGGCCCGGGCGCCGGCGCCGCGACATCCACGCGAAGGTCCGTTCCGCCACCCGGCGGCGGCACGGGACCGTGAAGCCCCCTGTTTCCCCGGGCCGCTGCACGATCTCGATGACCGGCCCCAGGCCGTGCTCCGCCAGCGCGGCCCCGGGCTTCGGACCCGCGCAGCCGCCGTCCGCCCAGGGCTTCCGCACCTCGGGCGCCTTCCCGGCATCGCCAGGACCGCCTCCGGCGCCCCGTCCCGGTCCTGCACGTCCGCCCCCGCAGCACGCGCACCGCGATCGGGAACCCCTCGACGCCCGCCGTCAGGTGCCGCTTGCGCCCCTGGCCTTCCTGCCCGCGTCGCAACCCGACGGCCCGCCCGCCTCCGTCGTCTCGCCGGCCGGCTGCCGGTCGCGGCCGCCGTCGGCTCGGGGGAACGCCCCACCGGCGCGCGGCCGGCGGCAAAGGCCATTGCGTTTCAGCGCGTTGCGCAAGAAAAAGGGCGGATCGGGGGCCGGAGGTTCCGGACAGTGAGCGCGGGAGCGTGCGGCAGGAGGCGGTGCCATGAACGAGCAGATCTCGCGAGCGGCGGCCGAGCGGAACGACGGTGACGAATACGTGCTCAGCCGAGGCCACGTGTCCCGGATCCACCTGGCCCTGGCGGCCGGAGACGCGGATCGCCTCGCAGAGCTCCTCGACCCGCTTCATCCGGCCGACATCGCGGACCTCCTGGAGCAGCTTGACGACGGCCGCCGCCGCGGGCTGCTGCTGCTGGCCGGTCGCCTGATCGACGGCGAGGTGCTTTCGGAGATCGACGAGAGCGTCCGCGAGAGCGTCATCGACTTCCTTCCGGACAAGCAGCTGGCGGAAGCGGTGCGCGAACTCGAGACGGATGACGTGGTCGACATCCTCGAGGATCTCGGAGAGCCGCGGCAGGAGGCGATCCTGGAAGCCCTCGACACCGGCGACCGGATCGCGGTCGAGCGCTCGCTGTCGTGCCCGGAGGACTCCGCCGGCCGCCTGATGCAGCGGGAGGTGGTCACCGCGCCTGAACACTGGCTTGTCGGAGACGCGATCGATCACTTGCGCGCGCGTGATGACCTGCCGGAGCAGTTCTACCATGTCATCCTTGTCGATCCGCGCCACAGGCCGGTCGCCTGCGTGACCCTGGGGAGGGTCATGTCGTCGCGCCGCGACGTGCCGCTCGCCAGGATCGCCGAGGACAGCTTCCGCACGTTTCGGGCCGACGAGGACGAAGGCGACGTTGCATACGCGTTCAACCAGTATCACCTGATCTCGGCGCCGGTGGTCGACGCGGCGGGCCGGCTTGCGGGCGTGATCACGATTGACGACGCCATGTCGGTGCTGGACGAGGGGCATGAAAGGGACGTGCTCCGGCTCGCGGGGGTCGGGGACGAAAGCCTGTCGACGTCAACCGCCAGGATCGTCTGGCGCAGGTTCCCGTGGCTGGCGGTGAACCTTGCGACGTCCATAGCCGCGTCGATCGTGATCGCGCAGTTCGAGGACGTCCTGCTGGCCGCCGTCGCGCTTGCGGTCCTCATGCCCATCGTGGCGTCGATGGGCGGCAATGCCGCGACGCAGTCCATGACGGTGGCGGTTCGGGCCCTCGCAAAGCGCGACCTGACGAGCTCGAACGCGCTCAGGGTCGTCTGGCGGGAGAGTCTGGCGGGATTCCTCAACGGCGTGCTCTTCGCCGTGATCATGGGCGTGATCGGCTACGCCTGGTTCGGCTCCGCGTTGCTCGGCGCCGTCATCGGCGTCGCCATGGTCGTGAACCTGGTCGTGGCCGGGTTTTCCGGCGTTCTCGTGCCGATCGCCCTCGAAAGGGCGCGGGTCGACCCGGCGCTTGCATCGGGAAGCCTTGTCACGACGGTCACCGACGTTGTCGGCTTCTTCACCTTTCTTGGCCTGGCTTCCCTGGTGTTCCTGTGAGCGTAGCGGACCTGAAGGCGGAGATGCGCAAGGCAGCTTCGCGCCGCCGCAGGGCGGCCGATCCAGGCGTTGCCGAGGCCGCCTGCGCGCATCTGGCTGCAGCGGTCCGGAATGCGGCAGGGCCGACGGTCTCGGGCTACTGGCCGATCCGCAGCGAAATAGATCCCCGGCCGGCAATGCTTGCGCTGGCCGGATCGCGCGAGCTTTGCCTTCCGGCGGTGCAGGGCGCGGGCCGGGCCCTGACGTTTCTCCGGTGGACGCCCGGCGCAAGACTGGTCGACGGGGCGTTCGGCACTGCGATGCCGCAGGCGCGCGTCGAGCTCGTGCCTTCCATCCTGATCGTTCCGCTGCTTGCCTTTGACAGCAGGGGCGGCCGTCTCGGCTACGGCGGCGGACATTACGACCGGACGCTGGACGCGTTGCGCCCGCGTCGCAGGCTGACCGCCATCGGGTTCGCCTACGACGTCCAGGAATGCCGCGAGGTTCCGCGCGAGCCCACCGACCAGGCGCTTGATCTCATCGTGACGGAATCCGGCATCAGGCAACCCGCATGACGCGGGGTGACGGCCGCCGGGACCCGCGCAGGCGGCGCCGGCCGGCGCGTCTGAAGGCGCGTTCCCGCCGGCACGGCCTCGCCCGGCCAGGCCGGCTGGCAGCGCGCGGCGCCGCAAGATCTTGCGGCGCCCCGTCCGGAGGGATATGCCTCGCAGCCGGATGATCGCGCGACGCGTACGGACGCGGCGGCAGGACTACGTGCGGGCAGGCGGCGACAGCCATCGGGAATGACGTTCCTGCCGAGGCGATGCGCTCCCCGCTGCCGTGACCGTGCGCGCGGACCTTAGACCGGGAGGAATGCATGCTCTTGCCGCACCTGGAGGTCATCGAGGACGAGTTCAGGGGGCTTGTGCTGTCCAACTGCCACCTGGAGAAGCTCTGGACCGGCGCGCGCTGGATGGAAGGTCCGGCGTGGTTTCCGGCCGGCCGCTATCTGGTCTTTTCCGACATCCCGAACGACCGGATGATGCGTTATGACGACACGGACGGCAGCGTTTCGGTATTCCGCCAGCCCAGCGAAAACTCGAACGGCAACACCCGTGACCTGCAGGGCAGGCTGGTCAGCTGCCACCATCTTGGGCGCTCGGTCACGCGGACGGAGTTCGACGGCTCGGTCACCGTTCTCGCAGACCGTTTCGAGGGCAAGAGACTGAACTCGCCCAACGACGTGGCCGTTGCGCCCGACGGGGCCGTCTGGTTCACCGACCCGACTTACGGCATCGACATGGACTATGAAGGCAAGCGCGCCCAGAGCGAGATCGGCGCCAGCAACGTCTACCGCATAGATCCCGCGACCGGCGGGGTCGCGGCCATGTGCACGGACTTCGTTAAGCCGAACGGCATCGCGTTCTCTGCCGATGGCACGCTGCTGCACGTCGTCGATACGGGCGCAAGCCATGTCGAGGACGGGCCAAGGCACATCCGCCGCTTCTCCGTTGCAGGCACGGCCCTCGCAGGCGGCGACGTCTTCGCCGAATGCGGCGCGGGGCTCTTCGACGGCATCCGCCTGGACCTGCAGGGCAATCTCTGGTCCAGTTCCGCCGAGGGCGTGCATTGCTTCAACCCTGCAGGCGGCCTGATCGGGAAGATCCATGTTCCCGAAGTGGTGGCGAACCTGTGCTTCGGGGGGAGCAAGATGAACCGCCTTTTCATCTGCGGAACGACGTCTCTCTACGCGAGCTACCTGAACGTCTCGGGTTTCTGAACGCGCCTCCCCGCGCCGGGCCGGCCGGTCCGCGCTCCTGCCCGTTCCCGGGTCGCCCGGCCGCAGCGACCCGTTGCTCCGACACTTGCGCCCGGGCCACGACAGCGGCGTCTTCGAGCGGAAGCCGGCCGCGCTGCGGGCGGGTCTTGGCCGGACCGGCGGCCGTGCCCATCCTCCAGAAACGGGCGAAGCGGCCAAACGCGCTTTCGGAGCGCGTCGCCGTGCTGGAGGAGCGCATGAAGACCATGCAGGCTGATCGCACGGCGCCGCTCGAAAGTTTCAGGACCGACATGGAGCGCCGCGACACCGAAGCGGCCAAACGCGAGGCCCGGATGCTGCTCGCGGTCGCCGGAATGACCGGCCTCGCCGTCCTGGCCGCCGGCTTCGCGTTCCCGGGCATCCTGATCGGCCTGCCGCCCTGACATGGGCCGGAGCGATCATGATTGCGGGTCGCCGCAACTCGGGCAGTGGCCCAGTCTGAAACTGACAGGTCGCTTCACGGAAAGGGGCGGCCCGAAGGCCGCCTCCGAGCCCTTGAATCGCCGGGGATTCCTGTTTGACGCCTCAATGAAGTTCCGCCTAGGCTTGCCGACGGAGGCGCGGTTCCGGAACCTCGGCAAGCCTGCGATGCGTGCCTGGAGGCGATGGCATGAGAATCCTGTATCTCGGCGACGTGGTGGGGCGATCCGGGCGGACGGCGGTCATTGAGCGGCTTGGCGGCCTGCGGGCGCGCCTTCAGGCGGACTTCGTGGTGGCCAATTGCGAAAACGCGACCTCCGGAATGGGAGTCTCGCCGAAGCACGCGGCCTTGCTGCTGAAGGCCGGCGCCGACGCGCTGACCCTGGGCGACCATGCGTTCGACAGGCGCGACATGATGTCGGGAATCGAGCGCGAGCCGCGCATTCTCCGCCCCCTCAACTTTTCGAGGGTCGCTCCGGGCGCGGGCGCAAGGGTTCTTGACGCCGGTAGGGGCCGGAAGGTGCTGGTGGCCCAGGTTGTCGGCCAGATCTTCATGAACCGCCCCTATGACAATCCGTTCCCGGCGATTGACGGGCTTCTGGACAGGTTCCCGCTTGGCGTCGCCGTTCACGCGACCCTCGTCGACATTCATTGCGAGGCCACCTCGGAGAAGATGGCCATGGGCCACTATTGCGACGGACGCGCCAGTGCCGTTCTCGGCTCGCACACGCACGTGCCGACAGCCGACGCGACGATCCTGCCCGGCGGCACGGCCTACATGACGGACGCCGGAATGTGCGGCGACTACGACTCCGTGATCGGCATGGGAAAGGAGGAGCCGCTTCGCCGTTTCGTGACCGGCATGAAGGGCGGCCGCTTCGAGGCCGCACAGGGCGAGGCGACGCTGTGCGGCGTCCTCGTCACGACCGATGACGGCACCGGGAAGGCCCTGGACGTGACGCCGGTGCGCGACGGCGGCACGCTCGCGCCCCGGCCCTGAGGCGGATGTCCCCGAACCTGGTCCCGCACTTTGTCGCGTTGCCGCTTGCGGGCGCCGGGCGGGGGCTGGCCCGGCCCCTGGCCAGGGCCGCCGTGCGCGAGGGCTGCCGTCGGTTGTTCGGCCCGGCCTTCCGGCAGATGGCGGCCGTGCCGGGCGTCCTCGAGGCCTTCCGACGCCTTCGGATCCGCCGGGACGCCCCGGCCCTCCTGGCCTGTCCCCGGCTCGTGCCGGTCGGCACGCTCGTTCCGAACGCCGCGGTCTGCAAGGCGGTCCGGCACCTGCCGTCCGGCGTCGTTTCGGTCCGGCTGTCGCCCGTGCCGAAGCTCGCCCTCCCGATCGCCCTCGCCTTCGCGGTCGAGCCTTTCTCGCCGGCCCGGCCGCCTGGCCCTTGCCTCGGCCTAGCAGGCGCTCTCCCGGTCGTGGATCCGGAGGCGGGCTTTCCCGAACGCGCAATCGTCGCTTTCGTGCCGCTCGCGCTGGGCGCGCCCTTCTTCCACGTGCTTGAAAGCGGCCTGGCCGCGCAGCGGGGAGCGGCGGGACCCGATCCCGTGGACGCGCCGTCCGGCGCTCAGGCGCTTGGCGCCGCGAGCGCCTTCGCGCCCGCCCGGGCGACGGGGCCGTTCATCGACCCGAGGCCGCCACGGACGGCGCCGGACATGGCGATTCTCGCCGCCTCGCTCGCCCGCGTGACGGCCTGCCGCCTACATGCCCGCCCGGTCGGCAGGGCCGGCGCCACCTCTGCGGCCCGGGTGAGCCGCCTCGTCGCCGGGTCCGGCGTCCTCCGGGCGATGCTGATCCCGGGCGAGACCCGTTCGGGCTGGATCCGGGCCGCCGTCCGCCTGCGACCGGGCGTGCTCCCCGTCCGGCCGGGTCCGGGAGCCTCCGCGCTTCCGGGACCGCGGGAAACCGGGGAAAGGCGGCGATGACGCACGCGCTTGCAGGCCTGCATCCGGACGCGCCGGCGATCGTGACGCTTGCGGTCGTGGCCGTGATGTTCGCGCTGTTCGTTCGCGAGGCCTACCCGCCGGAGGTGACGGCCATCGCAGGCGCGGGCGCGCTCCTGGCGTCCGGCCTGCTTCCCTACGAGGACGCCGTTCGCGTGCTCGCCAACCCGGCGCCATGGACGATCGCGGCAATGTTCATCGTGATGGGGGCCCTGGTGAGGACCGGCGCGCTGGAATGGTTCACCCGGCTCGCCGAGTCCAGGGCGGACGACAATCCGGCCCTGGCGATCGGCGCGCTGATGGCTCTCGTCGTGGTCGCCTCGGCCTTCGTCAACAACACGCCTGTCGTCCTGGTGATGATCCCGGTCTTCGTCCAGCTGGCGCGGAGGCTGAAGATCTCGTCGTCGAGGCTGCTGATTCCGCTGTCCTACATGGCGATCTTCGGCGGCACCTGCACGCTGATCGGCACGTCGACGAACCTTCTCGTCGACGGCGTTGCGCGGTCGGGCGGAATGGAGCCCTTCACCATATTCGAGGTGACCCCCGTTGCGGTCATCCTGGTCGTCTGGGGCGGCCTCTACCTGCGTCTCCTCGGGCCGCGCCTGTTGCCGGATCGCGCCGGCATGGGGACGCTTCTCGCAGGCCAGCCAAGGATGAAGTTCTTCACGGAGATCGCGCTTCCGGAGGACAGCGCGCTGATCGGGCAGGCGGTTGCGGAGGTCGGCCTCTTCAGCCGTGACGGCGTGAGGCTGATCGACGTCCTTCGGGGAGACGCCTCGCTCCGGCGGGAACTGGGCGCGGTCCGCCTGCAGGCGGGGGACCGCGTCGTGGTTCGCACCCGGGTGGAGGAGCTTCTCGGCCTCAAGGACAACCCGGACGTGCGGCTGGCCGACAAGCTGTCGTCGCGCAAGACCTCGACGGTCGAGGTCCTGATCACGCCGCAAGCGGCCCTGGTGGGGCGCTCGCTTGGGGATCTCAGGCTGCGGCGACGCTACGGCGTCTACCCGCTGGCGGTCCACCGCAGGAGCGAGAACATCGGCCAGCAGCTTGACGACGTCGTGATCCGGGTCGGCGACACGCTGCTTCTGGAGGGGGCGGCCGAGGACGTTTCCCGGCTTGCCGCCGACGCGGGCCTCGTCAACGTGTCCGAGCCGGCCGCGCGGGCGTTCCGGCGCGGGCACGCGCCGCTGGCGCTCGGCACGCTTGCCGGCATCGTGGCCCTCGCCGCGGTCGGCGCCGCGCCGATCCTGCTCCTTGCCGTGATCGCGGTGGCGGTCCTGCTCCTCACGCGCTGCATCGATGCCGACGAGGCGTTCTCGACCATAGACGGCCGGCTTCTCGGGCTGATCTTCGCGATGCTTGCCGTCGCGACCGCGATCGAGACCTCGGGCGCGATCGACCTGATCGTCTCCGCCGTCGAGCCGCGCGTCGCGTCGCTTCCCCACTTCCTGATCGTGTGGGCGGTCTACCTGCTGACCTCGGCGCTTTCGGAGACGGTCAACCACGCCGTGGCCGTCGTCGTGACGCCGGTCGCCATAGGTCTGGCGCACTCCATCGGGGTCGATCCCCGCCCCCTCGTCATAGCGGTGATGATCGCGGCATCCGCCACCTTCGCCACGCCGATCAGCTACCAGACCAACATGATGGTCTACGGGCCCGGCGGCTACAGGTTCACGGACTTCCTTCGGGTCGGCGTTCCGCTCAACCTCTCGACGGGCATTCTGGCGTCGCTGCTGATCCCGTTGTTCTGGCCGCCGTGACGCGCCGGCCCGCGCGGCGGCGCCAGCACCGGCGGCATCCGCGAAAGTGCTTGCGAATCGCTCGAATCGCAATTTGACCGTTCCGGTCAGGACAGAGGCAGGCTCATGAACATCGCCCTTCTCAGGACCTTGTGCGAAACCCCCGGCGTGCCGGGCCACGAGGACCGCGTGCGCTGCAGGATCGAGCGCGAGGCCGCGCCGCTCTTCGACGAGGTGAGCACCGATTCCATGGGGTCGCTCCATTGCGTCAGGAAGGGCAGGTCCAAGAACCCGAAGAGGATCATGCTTCTCTGCCACATGGACGAGATCGGGTTCCTGGTGAGCCACGTCTCGAAGGAGGGGTTCCTGTACCTCCAGGCCGTGGGCGGATTCGATCCAAGGAACCTGTTTTCGCGCAGGGTGCTCGTCTGCACGGGCGACGAGGACATCAAGGCGGTCATGAACCCGGCCGGGCGGCCGGTCCACATCTCCTCTCCCGAGGACCGTAAGAGGATTCCGCAGCCTCACGAGTTCTTCGTTGACACCGGGCTCGGCAAGCGTGCCAGGGACGTCGTCAAGGTCGGCGACATGGTCGTGATGGACGAGCCCTTTCTCGAGATCGGCGACAAGGTGGTCTCGAAGGCGCTCGACAACCGGACAGCCTGCTGGCTCGGCATCGAGGCGGTGCGCGGTCTCGGGGAGTCCAGGACGAGGTCCGAGATCCACGTGGTCTTCACCACGCAGGAGGAGGTGGGGCTCAGGGGCGCACGGGCGGCCGCGTTTCGGGTAAGGCCTAACATCGGCATAGGAATAGACACGACCCTTGCCTGCGACACGCCGGGCGTGCCTGAGCAGGACCGCACGACCGAGCAGGGCAAGGGGTTCGGCCTTCATCTGCGCGACGGATCCTTCATCGCCGACAAGGCCCTGGCGGAGGAATTCGCGGCGCTGGCCGAAAAGGAGAAGATCCCCTACCAGCGCACCATGCTGCGCTCCGGCGGGCAGGACGGGGCCGCTGCGCAGCAAGCGGCGGCAGGCGCCCGCGCCGTCGGGATCGTGGTCGGCACGCGGTACATCCACACCGTGACGGAAATGGTCGAGAAGAGCGACCTGAAGGCTGCGCGGGACGTGCTCGTGGCATACCTCAAGGCCAACTGAACGCTCGCGGGCCGCGGCTGCGAGAGCGGCGGCGTCGCCGGTTCAGGAAGGGGCGGTCGTGCCGGACTGCGGGCGCACCCTCCGCCAGCACGGCATCCGGCTCCGGAACCAGCTGCGCTGACGCTTGGCGAATCGCCTCGTGGCGACGATGACCGCCGCGCGCGCCTCCTCCAGCGAGGCTTCGCCGCGCACGTGCGCGACCAGCTCGGCGGCCCCGATGGCCTTCGCCGAAGGGCGGGCGGGATCCCAGGCCGGCGCGTTCCGGCGCACTTCTTCAAGGAGGCCGTCCGCGAGCATCCCGGCGAAACGCCTCTCGATCCGGTCGCTGAGCCAGTCCTTCGGCGCGTCGACGAGAACGGCCACGGCTTCCGGCAGCGGCAGGAGAGGGCGCGCCGTCTCGTCCTGCCAGGCGGCCAGCCCGCGACCGGTCGCCGCAAGCACTTCCCATGCGCGCCGGACGCGCATCGGGTTCCGCCCGTCTATCCGGGCGCGCGTTTCGCGGTCCAGCTCGCCCGCAAGCCTTTCGATGCCGTCCGCGGCGATCCTTTCAGCGGCAGCGCGCCGCACTTCGTCCGGGATCCCGGGAACCGGGGCCAGCCCCTCCGTCAGGGCGGTGAAGTAGAGGCCGGTGCCCCCGACGATCACGGGCGCCCCGCCGTCAAGGAGCGGGGCCAGGTCGCGAAGCCATCTGCCCACGGAGTATTCGAGGTGGCCCGGCACGTGCCCGTAGAGCGCGTGCGGCACTCTCGCCATGGATTCGGCGGAAGGCCTGGCGGTGAGAATCCGCCAGTCGGAAAAGACCTGCATGGCGTCGGCGTTGACGACCGGCCTTCCGGTCCGCTCCGCGATTCCCGCCGCCAGCACGGACTTCCCGCTCGCGGTCGGGCCGGCGATCAGGACCGGGCGGTCCTGTCCGGCCAGGCCGAGGATGCCGTTCAGTGATCCCTCGTTGAACATTCCGGGGTTTTCGGACATTCTCGCGCCCGAAGCAAAGCGAGAGCATGCGAGGACGCGCATCATGAGCAGGCCCGATGATCCCGCCTATTCCCGCGTGCTGCTGAAGATATCCGGCGAGGCCCTGATGGGTGACCAGGGTTTCGGGCTTCATCCACCGACCGTCGCGAGGATCGCCGAGGAGGTGAGGTCGGTTCAGGAGCTTGGCGTCGAGGTCTGCATGGTGATCGGCGGCGGCAACGTCTTCCGGGGGCTGCAGGGCTCGGCGCAGGGCATGGAGCGGACGACGGCCGACTACATGGGCATGCTCGCAACCGTCATGAACGCCCTCGCGATGCAGTCCGCGCTGGAGGCGCTCGGCATCCATACCAGGGTGATTTCGGCAATTCGCATGGACGAGGTCGCGGAGCCTTACATTCGCAGGCGGGCCGTCAGGCACCTCGAGAAGAAACGGGTCTGCATATTCGCCGCCGGCACCGGAAACCCGTACTTCACCACCGACACCGCGGCGACGCTGCGCGCGACGGAAATGTCCTGCCAGGCCATCTTCAAGGGCACCCTCGTCGACGGCGTCTATGACAAGGATCCCGCCGGGTGTCCGGACGCGATGCGATACGACAGGATCAGCTATGACGACGTTCTGGCGAGGAACCTGAAGGTGATGGACGCATCCGCCGTTGCGCTGGCGCGCGACAACGGCCTGCCGATCATCGTGTTCTCGCTGGACGAGCCGGGCGGGTTCCGGGGCGTCCTTGCGGGCGAGGGGACCTACACGATCGTCCAGGACCGGGCATGAGCGCCCCGGGCCGCGCGGCCTCACGCGCGTTCCGGGCCTGAGGCCGCGCCGCGCGTGCGCGCCCTTGTTCAGCGCGTCAGCGGCGCAAGCGTCACCGTCGACGGCGACGTCGTCGGAGAGATCGGCCCGGGCCTGCTTGTCCTGGCCTGCGCGATGTCGGGCGATCCGCCCGGAGCCGCCTCGCGGCTCGCGTCGAGGATCGCGCGGCTCCGGATATTCCGGGACGGCGAGGGCCGCATGAACCGTTCGCTGCTGGACGAGGGCGGAGCGGCGCTTGTGGTCTCGCAGTTCACGCTGGCGGCGGACACGTCCCGCGGCAACCGGCCCGGCTTCTCGTCCGCCGCGCCGCCGCAAGACGGAGAGGCGGGCGTCAGGGCGCTGGCCGCCGGCATCCGGGATCTCGGCGTCCAGGTGGCCGAAGGCCGCTTCGGCGCCGACATGAAAGTCGGCCTTGTCAACGACGGGCCAGTCACGATCTGGCTCGACACCGAAGCGTGAGCCACTTACAGTCCTCAAATGATGGCATCACCAAGCGTGTACGACATCAGGAACAGTAAAATTGGCCTTGAAGCAGTCACGGACTTGTAGCAACAGGATGTCAGTTCGCAGGGACGTTCACGATGGCATCTAAATGGTTGCTGGGACTCGCGGGCGGTGGGGGATTCCAGCCAGATGGCGAGACCTTCCCGCCGCTGCACGTCAATGTCATAGGCAGGAACCTGAAGCTCGAGAAGCGCGGGGAACGGGACGCCAAGGCAGGAATTCCAAAGCCAGATGAGGAAAGCCTGTCGCAGGCTGAGCATGAAGTCGTCGAGAGGGTTGGTGAACTGCGCAGGAAGGGTCTCGAACACTACGAGCTCCAGATAGGCACCTACGCAAGCAGGATTCGAGGGGCGCGCGCGGCACGAGACGGTGTGGAGGTCGAAGCGGGTCAATTCGCAACGACGTTCGAAATCGAGAGCCGTGCGTGTGCCAACCATCTCGACAATGCGATGGGACTCGTGAAGGGGTCGTATGAGAAGCTTGAAGCATACCGCAAAAGGCACGGGACGGTCGGCCCACCCGATGATAAAAAGAACAATTTCATTATGATTCGCCGCTTCCACTCCGAAGTGCAACATCAGCCAGCGAGGGGCGAAGCCCGAGCGGCGGCGGTCCCTTCACCGGGAGGCGTAGCCAGTCTTCCGGGGCGGTGCAAGCCCTGCCGGGCGCTGTCCGCGGCCCGCCGGACGCAGGGAGGGCGGAGCCCGACCGGAGGACGGCGGGCCGCGGACAGCGCGCATCTCCCCTCGGAGCCGCCCCCGGCGGCCCCGGAAGGCCCCCTCAGGGCGGCTGCGCCTGGTGGAAGGCCTCGGACGGGGTGAGGTAGCCCAGCGCCTTCCTCGGACGTGCGTCCGTCCGGTCCTGGACGGCCTTCACGGCCTCGTCCGTCACCTTGCGGAAGTCCGTGCCCTTCGGGAACCACTCCCGCACCAGCCCGTTCACGTGCTCGTTCAGGCCGCGCTCCCAGGAGTGGCAATGCCGCGCGAAGAAGAACCCCGCGCCCAGCGCCTCGGCCACCCTGGCATGGCCCGCGAACTCCTTGCCGTTGTCCGCGGTGACCGTGTGCACGGGGAGAGGGCCCAGCATGCCGGTCATGGCCGAGCCGACCGCGTCCGCCGTCTTCCTCTCGACCCTTTCGAGCAGCGTGTACTTGGACGCCCTGTCCACCAGGGAGACAAGCGCGCCGCCGGTGCCCTTGCCGTTGATTCGTGTCGACCTCCCGGTCGCCGACCCGTTCCTTCGCCTCCACGACGTCCGGGCGCTCGGAGATGTCCACCCGGCCCGGGATGCGGCCGCGGCCCGCGTGGGCCCCGCCCTTCCGGTTCGGCTTCCTGCCGCGGCGGCGGAGATGCCGCCAGAGACCGCCGCCGGCCTTCCGGTCGGCGTGGATGCGCTCGTAGATCCACTGCCGCCCCGCCATCGGCTCGCCCTCCTTGCGGAGGCGCCCGCTGACCTGCTCGGGGCTCCAGCCCTCGGCCAGCCGCTCCTCCGCCATGCGCCACAGCTCCGGCGTCATCTTGCGCGCCACCGACGAGGCCGCGCTGCGGCGCCTGTCCGACTTGCGCTGGGCCTGCTTGTGGCGGTAGCCGCGCCTGCCGGAGTTGCGCCGCACCTCGCGCCAGACCGTCGTGCGGTCGCGGCCGAGCTGGCGGGCGATCGCCGGGCCGGAAAGCCCGCTTTTCCTCAGGGCGTGGATCTGGCAGCGTTCCGCATAGGTCAGGTGGCGATGGCCCTCGGGCATGACGGTCTCCTTCTCGCAACGAAGGAACTGTCGCCGCCGCCTGGCCGATTCGCAACATCATGTGTCGCCGAACGACCAGGAACACTGCATCAGGTGTTGCACTTCAGAGTGGAACGGGGGATTGGAATAATATCAATTGTATTTATCATTGAAATAGCTCTCAGCGGCATTCTATTCTCGGAGAAGAACGAGATGGGTCTAGTGGGCGGAATGGTGATTGCAATAATCATCTCTTTCGTGAACGTGATGGCCAGTCTGTTTTGCGGTTTTGGAGCACGCTATGTAAATTTGAAATCATTCGTCAGCAAGGCTTTTGGATTCATGGCATTTCTGCTGTTCCTCGGAATTTTTGCGGGACTGAACCTAACGGTGGCTCACTTCCGGGATGCGCTTGAGTCGCACCCTTGGGACGAAGCTGCCTTTCAGGCAATCATTGGCCTGCGCCAGAACGTTTTTGGGATCGACTCCTTCAATTCATGGGTCGTGGCCGCTTTTGGCGGCATCGTCAACATCATTGCGTTCATCGAGGGGCTGACATGGTATGATCGGCATCCTGGGTACAACAGGACGTTCTCTGCGGCAGAGCGCGCAGTGAGCAGCTATGCACGGCAATACGAACAAGCCCAAAGCAAGCTTGATGAGATCTATTCCCAGGCCCGTGATGGTCTCAAGGGGCATGCACAGCGCATGCGAGCTAACATACAGTCCGCAGTGGACGCGGTCAGCGGTCGATCAACGTTGAAACGACAGCTGAACACCTTTCTTGAGACCTGTGACCGAGCCGTCCATCAACTCCATGCCCGCTATCGTGAAGCAAATGCCAAGGTCAGGTCGGAGCCTAGACCAAAGTATTTTGACCGGGATTTTTTCTTTGAGAAATACGAGTTTACTGAGCAGGTGTCAAGCATCGACACTGAGGAGGCAAAGGCCGAAATCGAGAAGGTCGATCGGATCGTCGAACGTGGTGTCAGAAATATTCTGGAGGCCCAGAGGAGTGCGATTTCCGCTTTCCCCACCGTGGATCAGCTCAAAGACCAGTTGCGCGCCGGACCAGACGTCAGAGCCACCGGACAGCATGTCTCCAAGGCAGGCAATAGCCCAAGCGTCGAGAGTGCAATCTGATGGCACGTCTCGGAGAACCTGAAAGGCCATCACCTTGGAAGGCCATTCTCGGATTTTTGCTGATGCTTGTCGCTGTTAGCATTCTGGCTGCAATAGGATACCTCTATTTCATGGCAAGCCGCGAACCGGGGCTAACCGAGCAGCTTTGCCCTGCAGGCGGGCCAAGGGCGCATCTTGCCATCCTGGTCGATACGACCGATCCCCTGAAACCGACCCACCTCCAGCGCACCCACCAGATTCTTGATGACAGGATAAAGGCTGCTCACGTCGGTACTCGGGTCAGCTTCTCGACAGTAAGTCCGGATTCAGGCGTCAGGCAAAGCGCCTTCTTCAGCATCTGCAAGCCGCCCTCTGGAGAGGACGCGTCGCAACTGTTCGAGAATCCACGCCTGGTTCAGGTACAGTATGAAGATGAGTTCATGAAGCCAGTGAAGGACACGCTCAAGCGCCTGCTGATCATCCCTGAAGCGCCAAGCTCTCCGATCATGGAGGGTCTTCAGGAATTTGCCAGTAGAATTCCTGAATTCACGGTCACAGATCGCCCCCGCGAGCTGGTGATAATGTCCGATCTCATTCAGCACAGCGAGGCATTCAGCTTCTATCGTGGCGGGACCTGGAGATCTTTTTCCGATGCAGGTGGCCCCAAGCGCTTCGGCTTGGCATTCAACGACGTTGATGTAACGATCCTGCGAATACCACGGGTCGTCGAAATGGCCGAGGTCGTGGATGATTTCTGGGCGCGCTACTTGATGGCCCAAGGTTTCGACAATGTCGAGATAATCACTGTTGGAGACCTTTGACAGTGGGTGCAATTGACAGGGAAAGGATTGACATAGCAATCCTCGTCTTTGCCTATCTTGTAGGCATAATCTCTGGCATGATGCTCAAGTTGAATGTTGGTGCCAGCATGATGCTTGAGGATGGCGAGTATCCTGTGTGGCTGCCCGCAGTGACGTCCGGTATCGTCATCGTTGCGTACGCAGTCATTGCTCACACATCCATACGCGCCCGCACAGATCCCGGACAGACTGGTGACAACGCTTACTATCTGGGTTTCGTCCTAACGCTGGCCTCACTTGCTTTCACTCTTTATCAATTGGGATCCGAATCACAGAACTCCGACCGTCTCTTTCGTGACGTGATCGCAGGTTTCGGGGTTGCACTCTCATCGACTATCTTTGGCGTGATGGTCCGTGTCTTCCTCTTGCAGTATCGAGTGGACCTCGTGGCCCGCGAAAGAGAAGTCAGGCTTAAGCTGAACGACGTGATGCGACGCTTCCACGTCGAGATCGAGGATGCTGTGCGTGGAACGAAGTATCTGGGAACCGAGATTCGTCAATCTCTGGAGGAGCATAATCACAAGATTGCGGAAAATCATGGGCAGAAATTTGACAAGCTCGTGGAGGAGGTCTCAACAAAGCAACAGAAAATCCTTGAAGGAATGGTTGAACAGGCCAAGGAGGTCAATACGGGGCTGGTCTCAATTACACGCAATACGATCTCTAATGTCGAGAAAGCGGCACTTGAGACTCTAGGCACAGTCTCCACGCAGATGCGAGAAACCAACGTTGCTATCAAAGAAAGTATCCGCTTGACCTCTGATAGCTTGAAGTGCAACATTCAAGAGATAAATGAGGTGATGTCGGGCAGCATGAGCGACTTGCGGGCCGAAGCCCGCCGTTCCATCGAGGAGATATCGCGGATCCAGGCCGAGTGCGTGACGCGTGAAGGGGTGCTTACGGATCAAGCCACGACATCCATCAGGCAAGTTGGCGATTTTGCGGACAGTGCCCGTAGCGCCATCTCCCGTGCCGAGAAGGCAATGCTGGAGGCGCTCAACGCCTTCTCCGGGCAGTTGCGAGATGCAAGCGATGCGATGAATGAAGCTACGGGCTCAGTCGCAGAGGCCCTGAAACTCAGCCTTCAGGAAGCGAACGCGGTGATATCAGCGGACATGAGCGACTTGCGTGCTGAAGTCCGACGTTCCGCCGAAGAGACGTCGCGGGTCCATGCGCAAGGCTCGGTGCATGAAGCTGTTCAGATGGATGAAGCTGCAAAATCGATGCAGCACGCAATCAGCTCTCCTTTAGAGGAATATCAAGCGAGCATGGGCGAAGTCGAGAAGATGACAGATAATTTTGAGAATGTGAGCGATCGGGCGCACGAAGCCATGGATCAGGTGGCGGGGAACTTGGACCGCATGAACGAACAGGATTCTGAAGAAGCTAGTTCGAAACGATGGAAAATTTTAAGAGTCTTTGGTCGAAGCATTGAGTAGATGAACAAGAAACATCATGGAACAAGATTCTACTCAGCAAGGTGATGGTAGAAGTTATCGCGACGGCACGATCATGGGACTTACGGCCGCCGAAGCGTTCATGCTGATATCTTTCATTATGTTGTTGCTTCTGGCATGGAGTATAATTGAGGATGTTAATAGACAGGATGAGCTGACGAAATTACAGCAAGAGCTGCAGGATGCGCGGAAATTTGAAGATCATTTTGATCAAGAACAGAGGAGGCTTGCTCTCTCGTACAGGGAACGGCTTTTGGAATTCGAAGAATTTTCTGATTCTATCGATTTTGTTATTAAAAATGGAATTGGTTCAGAAATAATTGAGAAAAGCGTAGATCTGCAAAGTAGATTTGGTACATTTGATCTAAACCTTGTGGAGGAAAGGCTGCGTCTAGTAGATAGCGAAACGCATCGTATGGCAGAGATTCGATGGATGAAATGCGGTAGACGCCGTTTTAACCATTGGAGTCTCGTTCGTATCGATGACTTTGGTTCGCCAAGTCGAAAAACAGGAATACAATATGTCTAATATTATGGAAGAATCTATTAGTGAGATTCTCAAAGAAATTCAAACTACACTCATACTTTATAATGAGCGACTGGATGCACTGGAGCTCGATAAATTACATTCTGTAGATCAGGCTACATACTGCTATTATTGCGGAAGTTCATTTCCTGCGATTGGATGGCCTACTCCAGCGTTCTGCGACAGTTGTGCAAAGACGGATATAGACCCAAGCCCCGGAGATCGTGCAAGGCTTCTAGCGCCCTTGGATGAATGGCCAAGATGCTGCTCTTGCGGAGAAATCCTCAGTTCTGGAGAGTGGAGAGAAATTGAAGGTCAATTAGCTGATAAGAAAGGAGATATCATTTGCGATATCTGCTATTCTGAAATTGGGATATGCGAAAATTGCGGATCATCTCTCAGTTCCAATGATAAATATTTTCGCTATGTCGAAGGTGGCAAAGTTTGTTTAAATTGTACTAAAGAACTCCTGAGATGCATGCATTGTAAAGCTTTCTTCCATACTGAAGAACATAGTTTTCATGAAATTGAATCAGATGGGAAATTTGAAATAGGTGTTTGTGAGTACTGTATGCCTGGCCACATCGAAGATCAATATATCGAAGAAGAGAAACTTAAAGAGTTTTCCGAAGAATATTTTGAACAGTACCATAAGGATGGAGTGCTGGATAGGTGTGAGGAGAGCGATTATGATTGATCGGCAGGCACTAACTTGCATGCTTGGTTAATTCAGTCGCTGTCAAGATTGCTCCTGTTGCCGGCACAAGTCCCAGTTCAAACACCAGAGTCTCTTGGAAATGTCCCGTAGTCAAGGTGTTGGGGGAGCCATTGTGCCCACACGGTGCGGGAGCGGGCGCACTGTACGTGTAGCAAGGAGGGACACCTTTTGTTGTGGCACTCTCTATGGGATTGCGGTATGGAGCGGTGAATTCACGGGAAACGCATCCACGGCGTGGGCGGCATGGCGGAAGAGTTCGAGCTTGACCTGGACGACATCGAGCGCCGGATGGACGGCGCGATGAACGCGCTCAGGCAGGAGTTCCTGACATTGAGAACCGGACGCGCCTCGGCCTCGATGCTGGAGCCCGTCATGGTCGATGCCTACGGGGCGATGACCCCCGTCAACCAGGTCGGCACCGTCAACGTGCCGGAGCCCCGCATGATCACGGTGAACGTCTGGGACAGGAGCCTGGTCGGCGCCGTGGAAAGGGCGATCCGCGAGAGCGGCCTTGGCATCAATCCCGCGACCGACGGCACGATCATCCGGCTGCCGGTGCCGGAGCTCAACGAGGAGCGCCGGCGGGAGCTGTCCAGGGTCGCGGGCCAGTATGCCGAAAGCGCCCGGATCGCGGTCCGCAACGTTCGCCGTGACGGAATGGGCAAGCTCAAGAAGGCGAGCGGCGAAGGGCTGGGCGAGGACGACCGGAAGTTCTGGGAGAGCGCCGTGCAGGACGCCACCGACAAGGCGACGGATCGAATCGATGCGGCGCTGGAAAAGAAGCAGGAAGAGATCATGCAGGTGTGAGGGCAGCAGGTGCGAGCAGGAACGGGAGATTCGGCCGCCCGCGGGCATGAAGAGGGGCGGGCCAGGCCGAGGCATGTGGCAATCATCATGGACGGGAACGGTCGCTGGGCGCAGGCGCGTGGCAGGCCGAGGCTGTTCGGGCACCATGCCGGAGCGCGCCGCGTGCGCGAAATCGTCAGCGCATGCCCTGATCTCGGGGTCAGGTACCTGACAGTGTTCGCCTTCTCGACGGAGAACTGGAAGCGCACCCAGGCCGAGGTCTCGGGCCTGATGAAGCTGTTCCGCCGCTACATGATGGACGAGGCGCTGGACCTAGTCTCCGCCGGCGTGCGCGTCCGCTTCATCGGCGACCGGATCAGGCTCGACGAGTCGCTGGTCGCGGTGATGGACGAGCTGGAGCTCCTGACCTGCGAGAACGACGTCGTGCATCTCACGGTTGCGCTCAACTACGGCGGACGGGACGAGGTCGCGCGCGCCACCAAGCGGCTGTGCCGCGAGGTCATTGCCGGGCGCATTGACCCGGAGGGCGTCGACGGCGAGACGCTCGCGCGGTTCCTTGACACCTGCGTGCTGCCGGATCCCGACCTGGTCATACGCACCAGCGGCGAGGCCCGCATTTCCAACTTCCTGCTCTGGCAGTCGGCGTATTCCGAATACGTGTTCGTGGACACGCTCTGGCCGGATTTCACAAGGGAGGAGTTCGAGCAGGTCCTTGCGGCGTTCCTGGTCCGCGATCGCAGGTTCGGCACCGTGCCGGGATGACGTCCGCCGAGGGGCGCTGGGCCGGCCTTGGCCGTCGCGTGGTGACGGGCGGAATCGCCGCGGTCCTCGGGTTCTGGATCATGTGGCTTGGCGGCCACCCCTTCCACGTCCTGCTGGCCGTGGTGGCGGGCCTGATGATCTGGGAGGTCGCCCGCATGGCGGGCGTCGCGGACATCTCGGTCGCCTGCGGCATTCTCGGCGGGCTTGCCCTGCTGCTTGTCGCCACGCACCCGACCGCCTGCATGCTGCCGCTGCTGCTCGTTCCCGCAGCGATCGGCCTCGCGCGGCTCAAGGGCGGCCGCGCAATCCACGCACTGTACAGCACGGCGATTCTCGTCGCCGCGTACGGACTTGCCGTGCAGCGGGACGACCACGGATTCGTCTGGGTTGTCTGGCTCGCCCTGGTTGTGGTAGTTGCTGACATCATGGGGTATTTTGCCGGAAAGGCGATCGGGGGCCCCAGGCTCTGGCCGGGCGTCAGCCCCGGAAAGACCTGGTCAGGCACCGTCGCGGGTTGGGCGGGCGCGGCGCTCGTCGGAGCAGCCTTCGCCATGCTTGCCAATGCCGGCCCCGAGCTGGTCGGCATGTCCGTGCTTGCGGCCGCGGCGGGCCAGGCCGGCGACATGGCGGAGAGCGCGCTCAAGCGCAGGGCGGGCGTGAAGGACGTCTCCGGCCTGATGCCCGGTCACGGAGGCGTGTGCGACAGGTTCGACTCGATGCTGGGGGCGTCCCTGTTCGTGCTGGCTGCCGGACAGGTCTTCGACTTCCCTCCGGTGACCGAATGACGCGCCGGGTCTCGATATTCGGCGCCACGGGATCGATCGGTGCAAGCACGCTGGACGTCATCAGGCAGGATCCCGAGGCGCACCGGATCGTGGCCCTGACCGGAGGCCGCAACGTCGCTGGCCTTGCGTCCGCGGCGAAGGAGTTCGGTGCGGAGGTGGCGGTCACGGCGCATGACGAACTCCTCGGAAGCCTCCGCGACGCGCTGGACGGAACCGGTGTCGAAGCCGCCGCCGGAGAGCGGGCCCTGGCCGACGCCGCGTCCCGTCCCGCGGACTGGATCATGTCGGCGATCGTCGGCTTCGCCGGACTGCCGCCGGGACTTCGCGCCCTCGAGCAGGGCGCGACGCTCGCGCTCGCGAACAAGGAGAGCCTTGTGGCCGCAGGCCCGCTCCTGATGGAAACAGCCCGGCGCGGCAATGCCACGATCGTGCCCGTGGACAGCGAGCATTCGGCGATCTTCCAGGCGCTGAACGGGGAGGACCTGCAGGCGGTCGAGCGCGTGATCATCACCGCGTCGGGAGGCGCGTTCCGCGACTGGCCGATCGACGCCCTCGCCGAGGCGACGCCGGAGCAGGCCGCGCGCCATCCGAACTGGTCGATGGGCCAGAGGATAACGATCGACAGCGCGTCGATGTTCAACAAGGGGCTGGAAGTCATCGAGGCAAGGGAGTTCTTTGGATTTGCGCCGGAACGGATCGAGGTGCTGATCCATCCCGAAAGCCTGGTCCATTCCCTCGTGGGCTTTCGCGACGGCGCGCTCATGGCGCACGTGGGGCCGCCGGACATGCGCCATGCCATCGGCTACGCGCTGCACCACCCCGACCGGCCGCATCTCCCGGTGGAACGGCTTGACCTCGCGAAGGTCGGCCAGCTGAACTTCCGCTCTCCGGAGCCCGGGCGCTATCCTGCGCTTGCGCTGGCCCGCGCGGCAATGGAGGCGGGAGGACATGCGGGCGCCGCTTTCAACGGCTCCAAGGAGGCCGCGCTTGACGGGTTCATCGAAGGCAGGATCGGGTTCACCGACATGGCGAGGGTCGTCGAACGTGAGCTCGAGAGCGTCTCACGGGACGGGCGCGGCACGGCGGCGATGACCCTCGAATCCGTGCGCGAAGCCGACCGGGCGGCACGGTCGCGGGCCTCGGAAACCATCGCCGCACTGGGCAGGTAGGGCGCAGATCCTGGAGATTGCGGCGCTCATACCAAGCTTCGGAAACCTGGCGTTCACGGTCGTCGCGTTCGTCCTGGCGCTGTCGATCGTCGTCGCCATCCATGAATTCGGCCATTACATCGTCGGGCGCTGGAGCGGGATCCGGGCGGAGGTTTTCTCCATCGGCTTCGGGCCGGTGCTGGCGAGCCGCGTCGACAGGCACGGCACGCGATGGCAGGTCGCGATCCTGCCGCTCGGCGGATACGTCAGGTTCCTCGGCGACCGGGACGCTGCGTCGGGCCCGGACAGCGAAGCCATGGCCTCCCTGGACGAGGACGGGCGCCGGGCCTCCATGCACGGCGCGCCGCTCTGGGCGCGCGCGGCCACGGTGACGGCGGGTCCCGCGTTCAACTTCGCGCTTTCGCTGGTCCTGTTCGCGGCCCTGTTCATGTTTCGCGGCGTGGCGACCGATCCGGTCACGGTCGACGAGCTGCGTCCGCTCCCCGGCACCGAGGCGCACGGCCTGCGCCGGGGCGACGCGATCCTTGCGGTCAACGGCGCGGCGGTTCCGGAGGCGGACGGCTTCGGCACCTTTGCCGCCGGCCTCGAGCCTGCGCCGGAGCTGACCTACACGGTCCTGCGGGACGGCCTGGAGCGCGACGTCGCGGGTCCGTGGCTCTATCCCCCGGTCGTATCCGCGACGGTGCCTGATTCCGCGGCCGCCGATGCAGGGCTTGCGCCGGGTGACGTCATCGTCTCCGTGGACGGCGCCGGGATCCACGACTTCGGCGCGCTTCGCGATGCGGTCGCCGGGGCCGGCGGCGGGCTGGTGACTCTCGAGGTCTGGCGCGAAGGGCGAGGCAGCCGCACCGTGAGCCTGACGCCGACCCGGTTCGACCTTCCGGCGCAAGACGGAGGGTTCGAGGTGCGCTGGCTGATCGGCGTGACGGGGGCGCTCGCGTTCGAGCCCGCCGTCGCGACCCCGATGCCCGGCGAGGCGCTTGCATACGGCCTCGGCGAGGTCCTGTTCGTCATCCGCTCGTCGCTCTCGGGCGTCTACCACATGGTCGCCGGCGAGATCTCGACCTGCAACCTCTCCGGCCCGATCGGGATCGCCGAGGTTTCCGGGCAGGCCGCGAGCCAGGGCTGGTTCTCCTTCGTCTGGTTCATCGCGCTTCTCTCCACCGCCATCGGCCTCATCAACCTCTTTCCGATCCCGGTGCTCGACGGCGGCCATCTCGTCTTTCACGCGTGGGAAGCGGTGACGGGCAGGCCGCCGAGCGACAGGCTGACGAAGCTCCTCATGACCGGGGGACTGATCCTGATTCTCGCCCTGATGGCGTTCGCGATCGGGAACGACATCCTGTGCCCGTGACTGCGAGGCCTGCCGGCGCGTGAGCCGCCGGCCATGCAGGCGCTGCGCGCCCGGTCCCTGCGGACGCCATGGCTCCGGCCGGGACATGCCGCTCTCCGGATGTGCCGCACGGGCCACGGCCATGCCTTCCGTTCGTGCGCATCACTGCGCCGCGTCGTGCCCCCTGGCCGGCCTTGCCCGTCCCCTGTTCACGATCCTGCCGGCGGCGCCGGGCGCGACAGCCGGCGTGCCCGCCAAGGACCGGTCCGGTCCGGCAGCAGGGATCTCCGTTGTGCCGCCGTCCCTTGCATTGCGGGTCGCGGCGCTCTCCCGGGAAGCCTCCGCCAGGCACGACGGCGCATGGCGTGCCCGGCGGTGAGAACGAAAAGCGGTGACCTTCCGAAACCGGCCGGCGCCAGCCGCCGCGCCGCCCAGTTGCGGCATCTGAAGGCATCAGGCTTGCACGCTGATCGATTCGCTGCCATTTTTTCGCAACGCACGCCGGAACGGCGGCACGGGCAGAACAGGCAGGCGGCATGACGAATGCAGGCAGCACGGCCCTGACCGACCCCATGCGGGGGCTGGCGGATGACATGCTGCCGGGCAAGGCGCCCGGTCCCGGCGTCACCGCGGCCGACGGTCGCCTCTTCCCGGAGGCCGTGCCCGCGCGGTTCCGGCCGGGACCGCCGGCGCGGCCTGCCGAAGCGGTTCGGGAACCGGAACGGCGTCTTCGGGCTGTTCCGCCGCCGGGCGGTTTCCAGCGCCTTGGCGCCTTGCCCAAGGCTTGCGGATCCGGGAAGGGGGAGAAAAGACGATCATGCAGTTGACTGAACCGATGGAACATGACACGTTCGGCGCATGCCAGAAGGGCGGGTCTACCGCCGGTCTTCGACACGGCGAGGTCCACATGACACGGCCGCACGAGACGAGGCGTCCGGGATTGGCGCGCCTGCACGGGGAGGGGCGTCGGCCGCTCCTGTGCGCCATGAAGCCAGCCGCCAGGCCGGAACGCGCCGCGTTCCGGCGGACGGCGTAGAATACCCGGAAGTATGCCCAGGCGCGCTGCCCGTCTCCTTCGACACGCCCTCCTGACGGCGCTTCTTGCGTCGTTCGGCACCGCCGTAGCAGCCCAAACCCGGATCGGCAGCATCGTCGTCG
Organism: Paracoccaceae bacterium; assembly: GCA_965221845.1. Taxonomy (GTDB): domain Bacteria; phylum Pseudomonadota; class Alphaproteobacteria; order Rhodobacterales; family Rhodobacteraceae; genus JAJEFO01. The sequence continues at coordinate 970,148 of OZ244919.1, read as the reverse complement.
AGGGCAATGCGCGGCTGCCGGCCGAATCCATCGTTGCGTTCACGGGCCTGACACCCGGCCGCGCGGTCAGCGACTTCGAGATCAACAGGGCCGTGCAGGACATCATGGCTTCCGGGCACTTCGAGACCGCGGAAGTCATTCCGACAGGAGACGGCCTCAGGATCGTGGTCGCGGAGCGGCCGACCATAAACGTCGTGACCGTCGAGGGAAACCGCCGGCTTTCCGACGAAGTGCTTCTCCAGGTGATCTCGTCGGAGCCGCGCCAGGTCTACACGCCGCGGGTTGCCGAGGCGGACGCCGCGGCGATAGCGAGGGTCTACGCCACTGCGGCAAGGCTGGCCGCGCGCGTCGCGCCCAAGATCATCCGCCGCTCGGAAAACCGCGTCGACCTCGTCTTCGAGGTCAGCGAGGGCCGGGTGGTCGAGAACGAGCGGATCAACTTCGTCGGCAACAAGGCCTATTCGGACAGCCGGCTGCGCAGGGTGATCGGCACCAAGCAGGCCGGCTTCTTCCGCTCGCTCATCGGCAGCGACTCGTACATCCCCGAACGGATCGCCTTCGATCGCCAGCTCCTCGTCGACTTCTACCGCTCGCGCGGCTACGTGGACATGCAGGTCCTCGACGCCTCCACCGAGCTGTCGCGCGAGCGCGACGCGACGTTCGTGACGTTCGTGATCCGCGAGGGCCAGAAGTACTCGGTCGGCCGGATCACGCTTGCGAGCGAGTTCGAGGATGTCGATCTCCAGCGGTACGAGGACGCCCTGCGCATCCGTCCCGGAAGCATCTGGTCGCCGGCACTGATCGACGAGCAGGTGACGCGTCTGGAGCTTCTTGCCCTGCAGCAGGGATTCGACTTCCTTCGCGTCGACCCGCGCGTCACCCGGAACGATCCCGACCTGTCGCTCGACGTCGAGTTCGCGCTCGTGCAGGGTCCCCGGATATTCGTGGAGCGAATCGACATCAGAGGCAACCAGACCACGCTGGACAGGGTGGTTCGCCGCCAGTTCGCGACGGTCGAGGGCGATCCCTTCAACCCGCGCGAGATCCGCCGCTCCGCCGAGCGCATCCGGGCGCTCGGGTTCTTCCGGACCGCGTCGGTGGACACGCGCCCCGGCACCAGGGCCGACCAGGTCATCGTCGACGTCGACGTGGAGGAGCAGCCGACCGGGTCGCTGTCGTTTGGCGGCACCTACAACGACGATTCGGGATTCGCGCTTGCCGTGAGCTTCGCGGAACGCAACTTCCTCGGCCGCGGCCAGTCGCTGGCGTTCCGGATCGAGACCGGCACCGACGACGCGCGCACGACGCTGTCATTCACCGAGCCGGCCTTTCTCGGACGCGACGTCTCGCTCGGCTTCGGCGTCAGGCACGCGACGACCGACTACGGGAACGCGAGCTATGACACGCGGGTCACCAGCCTCACGCCCAGGCTCGGCTTCCCCGTAGGCCGGAACGCGCGCCTTTCGGTCTACTACCAGGCGGCGTCGGAAGAGGTGCGGAGCGTCGCGGACAAAGCATCGGCGATCGTCCACAGGGACAAGGCTGACGGCAAGGGCAGGCAGTTCCGGAGCTCGGTCGGCTACGCCTACACCCTGGACCTCCTGCGCGGCGGCCTCAACCCGAACCGCGGCGTGCTGCTGACCTTCGGCCAGGAGTATGCCGGTGTCGGGGGTGACGTGAAGCACGTCAAGACGACGGCGCGCGCGGTGGCCGAGCGCGACGCGTTCGGCGAGGAGGTGACGCTGCGCGCGACGCTCGAGGGCGGGACTCTCCACTCGCTCGGCGGCAGGGACTCCCGCGTGACCGACCGGTTCTTCCTGTCGTCCCGCCAGGTGCGGGGCTTCAGCTCGCGCGGGTTCGGCCCTCGCGAAATGCCGGACGATAACGCTGAATCTGAACATAAAACGGTGTCGCGCGACGTGCTCGGCGGCAACAGGTACGTTGCCGCCCGCCTGGAGGCGGAGTTCCCCCTCGGACTTCCCGCGGAGTACGGGCTGACCGGCAGCCTGTTCGCGGACGCCGGATCGCTCTGGGGCCTCGACGACCCGAGGGGCGGAGACGATAAACTTTGCAACGAAAATGAAACGCCCGATTGCACCACCGTGGACGATTCCCTCAAGCTCAGGGCGGCGGCCGGATTCGGGCTGCTCTGGGACACGCCGATCGGCCCCCTGCGCATGGACTTCACCAGGCCCCTGAAGAAGGAAGCCCGGGATGAGACCAACAGGTTCGACATCACGATCTCCACGCGCTTCTAGGCCGCTTCTCGCCGGACTTGCCGCCTGCGCCTGCCTGCTGCCGCATGACGTTCCCGCCCAGGCCGGGACGCCGGTCCTGACGATCGACCAGGAACGGCTGCTGGCGGAGACGCGGCTGCTGGCCGCGTCCGCCCTGGCCGGGCTTGAGCGCGACGCCCAGGCGCTCGCCGCGGAGAACCTGCGGATCGCGAACGAGCTCATCGCCGAGGAGCGCGCGCTGACCGACCGGCGGGAGGCGCTTCCGCCCGAGGAGTTCAGGGACCTTGCCGACGCCTTTCATGCCCGCGTGCAGGAGCTCCGGGCCGAGCAGGACGAGAAGGGGCGCCTGCTCGAGCGCGCGACCGAGGAGGCGCGGCGCAGCTTCGTCCTTGACGTCATTTCCGACATCGCGCGCGCAAGAGGCGCCTTCGTCGTCATCGATCGCCGCAACGTGATCCTTTCGGCCCCCGCCGTTGACATCACCGACGAGGCGATCCGGCGCATAAACGAGGCGTCCGGCGACGAGGAAGAGTAAGCGCGCGGCCGGTCCTGCGGGCCCCGTTCGGTAGTGGGTCACTTTGAAATCACGGGGCAGTGGCGGGTCGCGGGAGTTGAGAATCCTAGGTTCCAGACGCACGAAGCATCACGTGGATGACAATAGATGCAACCGCAACAAAGCCGCCCCCGACCCACATCAATGTCTTGATGAGAGTGCGAATCTCAATGCAAATGTCATTGACTTTCTTGAGTTCGCCATCAATTGAATTTATGCGGCGTTCCAACTCGGTAAGCCGATGTTCGGTCAGGTTGCCGTTACCCCCGCCGCCAGAACCAGCATAACGAGGCGGGGCAGAATATGGATGTTCGACGACGCTTCCACTCATGACTGCACCTTACGAAGCCATTCCCAGAGGTCAGACCTGTTGTATCCGTGATGGGCAGTGACCTCCAACACGATGCCCGTCGTCTCTTCCCCGTCATTGTTTCCGATGCCTGCCGCGTCCCCGATGTGGGATGTGAGGGTGACGTCATTTTCCGGTGCCACAAACGCCATGTGCTCGGTCAGCTCAAAAGTGCGCCCCGGCCAGCGCTCCTTGAGCGCGGCCCATGCTCCGGGGTCAGGCTCGTTCAGAAACACAGCATAGACGCTCATCGTCGCACCTCCTCCTCCTCGCTTCATGTGGGATGAAGTGTCATGAAAGGCAGGGTGGCGCAAGGTCGCAGGCCGACTTGTCCATAAGAAAGGCAGGACATCACCCTGGAGCTTGCGGCCCGTCGCAGGCGTCGGCGTTCACCTGCAGGCACTCGTCGATGAAGTGGTCAATGCCTTTCTTGACCTGTGACAGGACGAAATCCGGACTGCCATAAGTTCCATAGTTTCCGTCATGCCAGGTTATGGCATAGCGGTCCCCAAATCCTTGCCGTGCGTCTCTCAGAACTTTGGAAAACTGGACATCAAAGCCACTCCAGTCGCGCCGACAAAGACATCAAGGACTGGCGGGTCGCGAGATTCACCGGCATCGGCATACAACCGCGCCGCCAGCGCTGCCGCGAAGTTCGTCTTGCCATGGCAGGCTCCTGTCCTATTTTGCGCCTATGTCTCGACCGCACAGACCCCGCGACATGAACCAGCTCGCCAAGCACGTCGTCGATGTGGCGACCGGGCAGGCGCAGGAAGTTCCAGAGGCGAAGAACCCCGACAACGTGCGCAGGGGCGAAGCGAACGCCAAGGCGCGGGCCAGGTCTATGACGCCAGCCCAACGCTCTGAACATGCACGGATGATGGCGGACGCGCGCTGGGAGCGACGGTCCACCGCTTAGGGCTGTTTCCCGGAAGCTGGACGATCAAGCCCTTTGCGACGAGATATGGTCGTTCGTCTACTGCAAGGACAAGACCGTGAAGAAGGCCAAGGCTGCGCCGACGGACGCTGGCGACGTGTGCACATGGACGGCCATGTGCGCCGACACGAAGCTTGTCCCGGCCTGGCGCGTCGGCGATCGCTCCGGCATCACGGCAATCGACCTGATGGACGACTTGCGGGACAGGCTGGCGCACCGGGTCCAGTTGACCACGGACGGGCACAAAGGCCTGCCTTGAGGCCGTGGAAGGCGCGTTCGGCGGCGACATCGACTATGCCATGCTGGTCAGGATCTACGGCGACCGGGGCGGTTCAAGCCGCCAGGGCAGGAAGTGTTCGCCCGGCGAGTGCACGGGCACGCTCAAGCGCACCGTCGAGGGGCGCCCGAAGGAAGAAGGCGTTTCGACCGGCTACGTCGAGCGCCAGAACCTCACCATGCGCATGAGCATGAGGCGGTTCACGCGGCTGACCAACGCGTTCTGCAAGAAAATCAAGAATCACGCATGGAGCGTCGCTTTGCACTTCATGCACCACAATTTCTGCCGCATCCACCAGACGCTGAAAGTGACCCCGGCCATGGAAGCCGGCGTGACCGACCGGCTCTGGGACCTGGACGACATCGTCAGGCTGGTCGACGAGGCGGCCCCGAAACCCAACCGCCCCAAGACCTACAGGCGGAAGATTTCAAAGTGCCCCCCGTTCAGACAAGGCCGCCGTTCACGGCAAACGACTGCTTGGTTATCATCCTGGCCTCGTCCGAAGCCAGGAACAGGACCATGTGCGCGATGTCTTCGCCCCGCAGCACGCGCTTGATGAGCTGGCGGGCAACGACCGCGTCCACCTCCTCCTGGGTCCTGAACCAGAGCCTGCGCTGGCGTTCGGTCATCACGGCGCCCGGCTCGATCGCGTTGACGCGAATGCCGTCGTCGCCGAACGCGTCCGCGAGCGCGTTCGTCAGCCCGAGCGCCGCCGCCTTGGCCGTCGTGTACGGCGTCATGTCGCCATGGCCGAGACGCCAGGCGATGGACGAGAAGTTGATGATGGCCCCGCCGCCGCCGCCGGCCATTCCCGGCCGCACGGCCTGGGCTGCAAAGAACTGCGGGCGAAGGTTGACGGCCTGCGCGGCGTCCCAGTCCGCGACGGTCACGTTCTCCACCGCCTCGCGCTTGTCGTTCGCGGCGTTGTTCACCAGCACCCTGATCGTCCCGATCTCTTCCGCTATGTCGGCGATGGCGCCCTGAAGGGCCGGGATGTCCGTGACGTCCGCATGCCGGTAGACCGCCCCGGGAAGGCTTTCTGCCAGCGCGCTGGCGGGCCGGTCCTGCACGTCGATGAACGCGATGCGCGCACGCTGGCCGTGAAAGGCGCGGACGATGTCCGCGCCGATTCCCGTGGCGCCGCCGGTCACGAGGACCGGAACCCCTTCGAGCGAAGGATACCTGGCGGAACTCATGACTCCCCCTCGATGCGCCGGGCCGCGTCCGGCATGCTCCTGCGCCCGCGCGCCTGCCCTGTCCGCCGCGGCCTCACGGTACCAGGAGAATCTTGCCCCGGTGCCCGGCGCCTTCCATCAGGCGGTGCGCCTCGCCCGCGGAGTCAAACGGCAGGACGGCGTGCGTCACGGGCCGTATCTCGCCCGAGGCGAACTTCGGCCAGACGGCCCGCTCGAGCTCCTCCGCGACCCTCGCCTTGAAGGCGGCGGGGCGCGAGCGAAGCGTCGAGCCGGCGTATTGCAGCCGTTTCAGCATTATCGGCATCAGGTTGATCTCGACCTTGGATCCCGTCCGGAAAGCCAGCTGGATGATGCGCCCGTCATGGCGCGCGGCCCTGAAATTGCGCGCGACGTAGTCGCCGCCCACGATGTCCAGGATGATGTCGGCGCCGCCGGCCGCGCGGCAGGCATCGACGAAGTCTTCCTCGCGGTAGTTGATGGCCCGTTCCGCGCCGAGGCCGAGCGCGAACTCCGCCGCGTCGGCGCCGGACACCGTGGCGAACACCCTGAGACCCATGGCGCGCCCGAGCTGAACCGCGGTGGAGCCGATGCCGCCGGCCCCGCCGTGAACAAGCAGCAGCGCCGCCTCGCCGGCGTCGTGGCCAAGAAACACGTTGCTCCAGACAGTGAAGTAGGTCTCGGGCAGGCCCGCCGCGTCGACTTCCGAGACCCCCTCGGGAACGGGCAGGCAGTGATCGGCGTCTATGGCCGCGTATTCCGCGTAGCCGCCGCCGTGGGTCAGGGCGCATACCTTGTCGCCGACGCGCCAGCGGGAGGCTTCTTGACCGACCGCCACCACGGTCCCCGAAATCTCGAGGCCGAGAAGCGCCGAAGCGCCTTCGGGCGGGGGATAGCTCCCTTGCCGCTGCAGGATGTCCGGGCCGTTCACCCCGGCCGCGGTCACCTTTGCCAGGATCTGGTTCGGGGCGGGTCGGGGCAGGGGGCATTCCGAGATCCTGAGCATGTCCGGCCCGCCGGGTTCGCGAACCGCAATGGCGCGCATGGTCGATGGCATGGGGCTTGTCACAGGCGCTCTCCAAGCATTCGTGATCCGCATGTGCCTATCACCTTCCGCCGCCGGCACAAATCGCGAGTTCGCGCCGATGCGTGCTGCCCCACGCCTCGGCTGCATCGCCACCAGGCCTGACGGCTCGAACCATGCCGGATCTTCCAGCGTCCCACGGTTGCACGTGCACTCATTCCCGCCTTCTCCTGTCGAGGGCGTCGCGCACCTGGACGGCCCAGCTGAGCCTCTCGAGGCCCTGCCAGACCCTCTTCGTTCCCGGCAGCGACCGGCGCGTGGGGGGATGCGCACCGACGAGGCGCCCGAGGTCGGTGACGACGGCCCGGATGCCGGGCACGTGCCCGTCCGCAATCCGGACGACGTTCGGGTGGCCCTGCGATTCCAGCAGGGCGTGGAGCAGGTCCACGTCCCGCTCCGGGAACGCCTCGGTGGCGGGCGTCTCCGGGCGCTCGCGGGCGAGGACGGCCAGGTCGGCGATGCGGCAGGCTGTGACGGCGTCGAAGGCGAGGCACTTGCGCAGGTCGTCGGCGCCGCCCAGCCGGCGGTCCCTGATCCGGGTTCCGGTCTTCAGGGTGCGGAACCAGGTCCCGATGCCCAGCCCCGTCCGATGCCAGCCCAGCACGGCTGCGGCGTGCCCCGCGTCGGCCTCGCCCGCCGCCGGGCGCTCGGTCGTCAGAAGCAGCCAGTGCAGCGGGCCGTCGCCGCCGGGAGGCTCCGTCTCGGCGGCCGAGACGGCGAACACGGGCAGCGGGACGGCGTGCCGGTCCCGGCGCGGCGGCATGATCCGGACCTCCGCCGCGCGGATCTCGAGGCGGGCGACGCGCTCCCTGCGCGGGCGGCCTGCGGCCGGGATCGTGAGCTCCGTCACCGCGAGCGCCGGCAGGGCCGCCATGTGCTCCGGCAGGCGCCTCTCCTCGCCCTCCGCCGCCATCACCTTCACCAAGCGGCCGGCACGCGCCAGCAGCGCGTCGCCGCGGTTCGCGGCATGGACGAGCAGGTCCCAGGGGTCGCCCTCGCGGCCGCAGACGGATATCACCCGCGTGTCCGGGCAGGCCGTCGCGAGCTCCCGGGCGCGGTCCAGGCCGTCGCACCAGCGCCGTCCGTCGCCGTCCGGGTCGTCCCGGAAGGCCGCGTCCATCGCGAACAGGCCCAGCGGACGGCCGTCCGGCGCCATCGCCAGCCCGGCATGGGCGAGGAGGCCGGCGTTGCCGCCGCCGAGGTCGGCCAGGCCCTCCGTGGCCTTTGGGCGCGTGTGGTCCAGGGCCGCCCTGCCCTGCACGGCAAGGACCATGGGCTCCGCCCGGCAGCGATCGGCGGTCGCCTCGAAATGCGGCTCAAGGACGTGCGTCACGGTCACCCCCGGGTTCGACAGCAGCCGGTACGCCGCCGCCTGCGCGGCCCGTGTCGGGAAGACGACCCGCAGGTCCTTGCACATGCTCCCGGCCCAGACGCGGCCCATGCCGACGATGCGCCGCCGCACCCGCCCGTCGGTGTGGCCGGAACGTCCGTACTCCCGCTCCGCCCAGTCCGCGTCCGTGCCGTCGTACGCGCCCGCGCGCGTACCGGCCGGACGCCTTTCCACGCGGCAGAGCGTCTCCCGCCATCCGTCCTCCAGCGCCAGCACCCGCACCGTGCCGACCGCGCCCCTGCGCCCGCTGCCCCGCCCCGCGACGGTCCAGCCCGCGCAATGGTAGCAGTAGCCGTCGTGCTCCGGGCCGACATGGGTGTAGGCCGCCACGGGACGCACCGCGTAGCGGGCCTCCCAGTCGTCCGCAACCCTTGCGGCGGCCATGCGCAGGGCCTCGGAGGCCAGCCCGCGGACGCGGACGCCCGGCATGAGAAGGAAGCGGTGGTTGCAGATCACGCGCCCGATGTTGGCGGCGAGCGCGTCGGCGGACCATCCGATCCATGCGTCGCGCGCCCGCAGCCGCCAGGCGGCCGCGCAGAAGCCGATCCCGCCAAGGACGCCGTGGCGCCCGGAGCGGATCCAGAGCCGCACCTGGCCGCCGGGCGGCCGCGCCCATCCCAGCGGGTGGTGCGCCGCCATCATCGCTTCCCACAGCCGGCGGTCGCCGGCGTCCCAGACCGGGTCCAGGGAGACGCGACCCAGCTCCTCCAGCGCGCAGGCCAGCCGCGTGTAGGGCACGTCGCCGGCCGGGACGGCGGGCGCGGCGGCCGCGCCCGGCACGGCGCGCGGCGTCGGCAGCCCCAGACCCAGCCGCGCCGCGAGGACGGGCAGCGCCTTGGCGGCCGTCTGAATGCATGGCCGGCCGCGGGCGTTCAGCCAGCCGGTCCGCTCGCATAGCTCGCGCGCAAGGCCGTGGCGGGTGACCCCGCCCGAGCGCAGGGCCCCGGCGAGCCAGTCAAGCGTGCGTGAATCGAAATGGCGGAGACCGACCTGCATCCCCGCATCATACAGGAGCGGAATCACCTATGCGAGTGCGAGCCTCCTGCAAGGTCTTGCGCGAGGGCGCCGGCGCAATCCCTCGCGAAAGGGAGGTCGGGGAGCCGACGCGGGCCGGACGGGGCCGTTCCGCCGCCTCCGACCGCCGCTTCTCCAAGGGCCGGGAGGCGCTCGTCGCGGTCGCCGGGTGCGGTCCCGGCGGAGTTCGGGCCGCCGCTTCCGCGCCTGGCGGCGGACCCGGGCAGTCGGACGCGCCCGGCCCGGACGCCGTTCGCGCATTGCAGGATCGACGGGCTCTCCGGGGTTCGTGCCGACAGGCGGGACGGCCGTGCTCGGACATGCCGAAAGCCGTGTACGGAAAGCCCGGGACGGCAGGTGACGACTGCCGGAACCGATGCGCAGGTGGCGCGAAACCCCTCGGCCGTGTCCGCATGCCGTCACGTCAGAGGCCCTCGGATCCGAAAACAGGTGGTCCCGGACCGGGCCCGGCGCGCGGTGGACGGGTTCGCCTGCGGCTGCCCGCTGGAACCGGTGCATGGCCGCGCCCACGGGTTCCTGGGGTCGTTTGCGTTCCGGGGCACGCAGCCGGCGTGCAGCGGTCCGCCGCATCTGCAGGCGACCCGGCGGTCGCGCGCAGGGTTCGCGGGGCGCATTCAATCCCGCGCCAGGGGGTGGCGTTCGAGAACGAGATCCTTGAGACGGTCCTCAAGCACGTGCGTGTATATCTCGGTCGTGGAGATGTCCGAATGTCCCAGAAGCGTCTGGATGGCGCGCAGGTCGGCGCCTCTGGCAAGCAGGTGAGTCGCAAAGGCGTGCCGCAGCGTGTGCGGCGTGACCTTGCCCGGCGAGACGCCCGCCGCGGCGGCAAGATCCTTGGTCAGCTGATAGAAGCGGTGCCGCGTCAGGTGTCCGGACCTGCCGCGCGACGGGAAGAGATGTCGCGAAGGCGGAACGCCTCTTTCACTGCGGGCGGCTTTTTCAAGCTCGTCCCGCCTCCTGAGCCATGCGGACAGCGCAAGGCGGGCCGGGCCGGAGAGCGGCAGGATCCGCTCCTTCCCGCCCTTCCCGCGAACGAGGAGCATTCCGGGATCGCCCCGCACGGCCGAGACGGGCAACGACACGAGCTCGCTGACCCTCGATCCCGTCGCGTACAGCAGCTCCATCAGGCAGGCATTCCGAAGCCGGTCATCGCGGCGGCCTGTCGTGCGTGCCGCTTCAAGAAGGCGATCGACCTCGTCCTCGGACAGGGTTTCCGGCAGGCGCCTCTCAGGAGCGGGCCCCTTGACCCGGATCGCGGGGTTGTCGCTGCGCCATCCCGATTCGAATGCGAAGCGGTAGAGCTGGCGGATGGCGGCGAGTCGCCGGGCCCGGGTTGCGCGTGCCAGCCCGGACGCGTCGAGGTGGATCAGGTAATCCTCGATCTCCTTCCGGGTGGCTGTCAGGAGACCGGACCCCGTCCCCTGCAGCCATCCCAGAAAGTCCTTGAGGTCCCGGCCGTAGGCCATCTGCGTGTTCCGGGACGCATTGAATTCCGCGACATGGGCGTCCAGGAAGGTCGCGATGCGCTCGGCCTCGTTCATGCCCGGCCGTGCTCCAGCACGAGTTCGACCGCAACCTGCCGGGCCAGCGGTTCCAGCCCGAGGGACCGCAGCAGCATGAGGGACTGTTGCGTCGCGTTCGGGTTGACCGCCGCTCCCTCCATGAGATGCAGGAGTGCGCGAAACAGGGCCTCCCCCGCGCGGTCGCCCTTGACCAGAACGCTGTACGCGGGCCCCGGGCCACTTGCCGAGAGACCGCGGACGACGGCCCGGGCGAGCAGGCCCGGGCCGGGCGGTGCGCCGAGACGGCCCTTGGCAATGGCAACGAGAAACCGGTTCTCGATGCGGTCGTCGGCAAGGCGTTCGGCGAGAATTGCGTCCTCCGCCAGCAGCGCGATCGCAAAGGCGACGCGTCTGGCCGGATCCGACAGGGCCAGCCCCTCGAGGCGGGCCGCAACCCACATCGCGAAGGCCTTCTGGTAGCCCCCGGCATTCGCCGCCTGCCATGCCGGCGCCAGCGTCGCGCTCACGAGATCGCCGTCCTCGGCTTCCAGGGCGGCCGCCAGCGACCTGACCGCGCCGACGCGCTCCCAGGTGTCCCCTGACGCGGCGGGCCTCCCTTCCGCGTAGATCTCGAGCAGACGGCTGATCGGCAGCGCTCCGGCCGCCGCCAGGCGTTCGGCTGCGCGAAGCCGGGCCTTCCATCCGGCCGTGCTGGAGAGATCCGCCACGGCGAAGGCGACGGGCAGCTGCTCTGTCGGGATGCGCTCGCCGACGGCTTCGAACAGCCGGAACTGCAGGGGTGACGGAAGCGGCGGAGGTGCGGGAAGGGCGTCGCTTTCGAAGAGATCGGGATCAAGAAAGCGCAGCAGAAGGCCTTCCTCCTCGGGCGTCAGGATTCCAAGCGCTTCCGCATTTCCCAGCGTGAGCGCTGCAACGTTCCATTTTCCGAGCCGGGCCAGGCAGAAGATGCGCGCCGGATAGGTCGGCGATATGTCCGGCGCGACCTCGATGATTCGGCAGGTCTCGGTCTCGGTTCCCGTCAACAGGGCGATGTCGAAGGCGCGGCGAAACCGCCGCGACTCTTCCGGGCCGGCCCGGCGAACGAGCTCGTCCGCCTCCCGCAGGTGGCCCATGGACAGGAGTCGGTCGATCCGTGCAAGAAAGAACCTGTCGTCGATGGCCGCGTCTATCGGCGGGTCGAACCTGGCGGTCAGCAGGTCACGCAGGAAGCGATTGAGCGCAGGCGGTGCATTGGACCCGTCCGGAAGCGTTGAGAGGGCCCGGGCCAGATCGGCGGCCGAGCTGCGGCCCCACAGGCCCGGATCCAGCCCGATCCGCTGCGCTGGCTGCAGGCCCGCCTCGTCCGGCGTGCTGACGTCAAGGGGCAGCACCGCGATCTCCGACGGCAGCGCGGCAAGCGGCGTCACGTTCCTCGGCGCGGGTTCCGCCTGTGGCAGCGTCACGGAGTCCGAGAGCCAGCCGATCGCCGAGAGCGGCTGGTCGCTTGCCGATGCCGCCGGCAGCAGGAGCTGCGAAGCGGCAAGGCCGCATGCCAGCCGCCTGAGATTGGAACTAGCCGCCATCCAGGTCCACCGGAGCGCTGACACTGGTCTGCATGGGGCTCAGGTCGCCCACATACGCGTAGACAACGACGGTCCCGCCGGCAAGGCCGAGCCCGATGAGCGCGAGTTTCAAGAGACGAAGCATGCCGATGAGCCTCCTGTGCCTGTTTTCCTGGGCCGGGCCCTGCGAATTGTATCTGGTATTTTCGGGAAGATCACGCCATTCAGTGCGGCGATGCGAAGAACGATGCGGGAAGCGCCTGTCTTGCCATGCCGGCTGAGGAAGACCGTCGTGATGGTGGGGATGATGGGGGCCGGCAAGAGCGCCATTGGAGCCGCCCTGGCGGAACGCCTGAGCGTCCCTTTCCTGGACAGCGACACGGAGATCGAACGGGCGGCGAACCGCACCATCGCGGAGATCTTCGAGCGTGACGGCGAGGAGTTCTTTCGTGACAGGGAAACGCAGGTGATTGCCCGGCTTATGGGCGGTGGCCCCGTGGTTCTGGCGACTGGCGGCGGCGCGTTTCTCCGTGACAGGAACCGGACCTTGATCGGCGTGCGGGGCCTTTCGGTCTGGCTGCGCGCGGACCCTGACCTGCTCTGGCAGCGGGTGCGGCACAAGTCGACGCGGCCGTTGCTGAACACGAAGCGTCCGAAGCGGACGCTCACGTCGCTGTACGAGAGACGGAGTCCCGTTTACGCCCTTGCTGACGTGACGGTCGACGCGGCCCCGCCCTGCTCGATCGGCGAAATGACGGACCGTGTGCTGAAGGCGCTTCATGCCCGAAGCGAGGTGCTGGCGGATTGCAGATGAGAGACGGGGCCGTTCACGTCGCGCTCGGCGGCAGGAGCTACGACGTCCGCGTAGGTGACGGCCTGATCGCGCGTGCGGGCGCCGAGGTCCGGCCGTTTCTCGAGCGCCCGCGCGTGGCCGTGCTCACGGACGAGACCGTGGCGGACCTGCATCTCGGGGCGCTCCGGGACGGGCTTGACGGAGAAGGGATTGGCAGCGTTGTCCTGACGCTGCCCGTCGGCGAGGCGACGAAGAGCTGGGACATGCTGGAAAGATCCGTCGAGTGGATGCTGGCGGAACGGATCGAGCGTCGCGACGTGATGATTGCGCTTGGCGGCGGCGTCATCGGAGATCTGGGAGGGTTTGCCGCCGCGATCCTGCGGCGCGGCATCAGGTTCGTTCAGGTGCCCACGACGCTTCTTGCGCAGGTGGACAGTTCCGTCGGCGGCAAGACGGGGATCAATTCCGCGCACGGCAAGAACCTTGTCGGATCGTTCCACCAGCCGTCCTTGGTGCTGGCCGACACAGGCGCCCTCGAGACGCTCCCGCGCCGCGATTTCCTGGCCGGATACGGGGAGGTGGCCAAGCACGGCCTTGTCGGGGACGCCGCCTTCTTCGGATGGCTGGAAAGGAACGGCCCGGCGCTGGTCGGGGGCGACAGGGATCTCAGGATCCGGGCTGTGCGCCGTTCCGTCGAAATGAAGGCCGAAATCGTCGCGCGGGACGAGACGGAGCAGGGGGACCGTGCCTTGCTCAATCTGGGTCACACCTTCTGTCATGCGCTCGAGGCGGCAACCGGCTACGGAGATCGCCTTCTGCACGGCGAGGGCGTTGCGCTCGGGTGCGTCCTGGCATTCGAGATGTCCGCCCGCATGGGCCTCTGCGCGCGGCAGGTGCCGGCCCGCGTGCGTTCGCATCTGGAAACCATGGGCATGAAGTTCGATCTTGCCGGCATTCCCGGCGACCTCCCGGACGCCGGCACGCTGATCGATCTCATGGGCCAGGACAAGAAGGTTGTCGACGGCCGGCTCAGGATGGTGCTTGCACGCGGCATTGGCGCCGCGTTCGTGGCCGAAGACGTGCCGCTTGACGTCCTGGAAGCGGTCCTGTCGGATGCGCTCGGTTCGCCGTAGGCCCGGGCTGCGCCTGATCGCCGGCGCCCGGTTCCGAGCGCATGATGCGGCGTTGACGCCGCCGGCTCCCGTCGGGAGGCATGGCGGTGACCACCGGGCCGGACGTTTCCGGCATCCCATGCGTTCGTCGCAAGGCCCGTTCCTTCGCGGGCCCGGCTGATGCCCTGCCGCGGCGCCGTGCGGTCTTGCCCTCGCCGGCATCGGGGTTGTCCACGGGCAAAGGCGGGACGCCCTTGATGCCATCGCGGGACCCGGCCGCGCGCTGCGCTCCGGCGCCCGCCCGCTCAATCAGGCCGTCACCCACGCGGACGTCGTGGCTCCTGACCACGAAATCGCCTGAGCACTTGACAAAGTGGCAAGTAAGAAATGATTGAGTATTCAATGGCAGGGAGGCAGCCCGCTCGTGACCGCCGCGCCGCCAAGCTTCCCGACAATCGCGCCGACCGCGATCCGGCCCCGCCGGCCGGACTTCTGGAGTACGGCCGAGACGGTCCCCTCGAGGACCCGTTCGAGATGCTCGAGCGTGGAGGATCCGGGCCTCCTGCCCCATCCGAACCTCTCGGCATTTGCCCGGACCCAGTCTTCCATCGCCTCGGTTTCCGGCAGGCGCTGCCCAAGGCGGGCGCGCTGCTCCCGCCCCCAGTCGAGCGCCCGGCCCGCCTCTGCTGACCGGACGCTGGATGCAGCCGATCCGGCGGCCTCGCGCGCTCGGTCCAGGATCCTTCCGAAAGAGCCTTGCATGGCCGGCACCCTCCCTTTCAGGTGCAGTCGGCCGGGCACCGCAGCGGGCCCGGTCATGCCAAGCCTGACTTTCATGAGCGTCCGGGTCAAGCGTCTCTACAGGCGCATGGAACGGAACGTGTCAGGGGCTGCGGAACGGGGCGGTGGCCCAGCCAAGGCGCAGCGCGATGCCGGAGGGCGTGCCCGCGTCGTGAAGCCGGTCGCGCGCGAGCGCGGCAATGCCGAAGAGCGCGGCGAACCGGGCGAAGTCGTCAAACCAGGCGCGATCCGGAGAGAAGGACTGCACGACCATGGCCGCGCGGTGGATGCCATAATGCTGCGCCGTCAGGATGGCGGAGGCCGTCCGATGAAGGAGCTGGTAGCGCAGCGTGTCCGCAAGGTCGCCGGAACCGAGGCCAAGGGTGCGGCCTTCCTCCCGTTCGCGTTGGCCTGCCGCAGCGGGAAGCTGCGCTGTAGGCGCTCGCCGCCTGTGCAACCCGCCCCGATCAAACGTTGTCGGAGCAAGCAGGCACGGTCCCAGTGAGTCTTGGGCGCTGTCTGCAGCCGTGATCCGAGAGACAGGCCGGGGGGCGCCGGCCTTGAACGAGGAGGGCGCCAGCTTGCTTGCGAGAGGCATCAACGCGGGCGTTCTCGCTGCCCGGCAGGCCCGGATGCAGAGACATGATCGCACGATGCCTGCGACCGTGATGCCGTCAGCAAGGCCGTCCGGGATGAAGGCTCGCTCCGCGCTCCGGGCCGCAGCTGCGCTTCGGGGACCGAAGGCTATCGCTGGCGGCTCTTCCAGTCGGGATGAATCCAGGGCTCGAGATTGCTTGGCGGCAGGGGAGGGCGGCCCAGAATCGCGTCGGCGACCTTCTCTCCCACCATGATGGACGGCGCGTTCAGGTTGCCGTTGGTGATTCTCGGAAATATCGAGCTGTCTGCGAGCCGGAGCCTCTCGACCCCGATCACGCGGGCTTCCGGATCCACGACCGCCATCGGGTCGTCGCGCCGCCCCATCCGGGCCGTGCCGCAGGGATGGTAGGCGCTCTCGGCATGATCCCGGATGACGGCATCAAGCTCGTCGTCTGTCCGGGCCCCGGCCCCGGGCAGCAGCTCCCGGCCGTAGAATCGCGCAAATGCCGGCTGGGCGAAGACTTCGCGCGTCAGCCGGATCCCGGCACGGAAGTCCCGCCAGTCGCTTTCATGGCTCATGTAGTTGAACCTTATTCGCGGCGGGTCCGTCGGCTCGGCCGACCGCAGTAGGACTTCGCCGCGGGACAGGCTCCTCATGGGGCCGACATGGGCCTGGAATCCGTGCATGCCCGCCGCCGCCCGCCCGTCATACCCCACGGCGATTGGCAGGAAATGGAACTGGATGTCGGGATACTCGACACCTGCCGCGGAACGGATGAATCCCGTGCTCTCGAACTGGTTGGAGGCGCCGGGGCCGCTGCGGCTGACGAGCCAGCGCAGGGCTACGTAGGCCTTGCCCGGGAGGTTCCAGTACCTGTAGAGGCTTACCGGCCGCGACGCGGCCACCTGGACATAGAGCTCGAGATGGTCCTGAAGGTTCTGTCCCACGCCGGGCCGGTCGGCGACGGTCTCGATTCCGTGTTCGGCCAGGTGCGCGGCCGGGCCGACGCCCGACAGCATGAGCAGCTTCGGGGAGTTCAGGGACGAGGCCGACAGGACGACCTCGGCGCGGGCGCGAACCGTCTCGGTGCGTCCGGCGCGCGCGATCTCGACGCCCTTCGCCCGTGATCCCTCGAGAATGACGCGGTTGGCGTGGGCGCGGACCAGCCTGCAGTTCCCGGTTCGAAGCGCAGGCCGCAGGTACGCCTTGGCCGCCGACCATCGCGCGCCCTTCCAGACGGTCATCTCGAAGGCGCCGAAGCCTTCCTGCCGGTGGCCGTTGAAATCAAGAGTCACCGGATAGCCGGCTTGTCGGCCGGCCTCGACGAAGGCGCGTGTCAGCGGATTGCGCCGGCTCCCGCGCGTGACGTGCAGCGGACCTTCCCGACCGCGCCAGCAGGCCGAGCCGCCACGTCCGCGATCGTGCCAGTCCTCCATGCGCTTGAAGTAGGGCAGGACATCCGCGTAGCCCCAGGCGTCCGCCCCGAGGTCCCGCCAGTGGTCGAAGTCACGGGCGTGACCGCGCACGTAGACCATCCCGTTGACGGAACTCGATCCGCCGATCACCTTGCCGCGCGGAGTCGCGAGGCGCCGGCCGCCCAGGTGCGGCTCGGGCTCGCTCACGAGTCCCCAGTCGTAGCGGCGCATCCTCATCGGATAGCTGAGCGCCCCCGGCATGTTGATCAGCGGCCCCCGGTCGCTGCCGCCGTGCTCCACGACGACGACCCGGCGACCGGCTTCGGCGAGCCGGTACGCCATCGCGCAGCCGGAGCTGCCTGCGCCGACGATTACGTAGTCGGCCTCGATGGCCATCGCGCCCTCGCCGATGCCGTCGGGCGTCCGACGCATCTGAATCCAGGAAGCCGAAATCCACTGCGCCCGGCCATGTCGGTCATTCGCGCCACCGCTGCGAGACTTGCGGAAGAGATGTCGCGGAGACGCATGGCCCGGCTTGCGGCCCTTTGCAAGGCCGGATCCCGGCGGCGCCGGACGAGAGCGGGGACCGGTCGGGAACCGCTCCCCTCGGGATGCCGCGCGCTGCCGGCCCGGCGCGCGCAAGGGGCCGGCGCCGACCTATCTGCGCGCGAAGCGGATCGATTCGATGTCTTCCCGGGCAATGCCGATGTCGTCGAGTTCATGGTTGCTCAGCCTGGACAGGACGGCGCGAGTGCGGCGCGCCTTGTTCCAGCGAATGACGCCCGAGACAAGCCCGGACAGGGACAGCGGCACGTTGGTGACTCTGGCGGCGTTGCTGCGATTCATGGTGATGGCCATGGCCTTTCTCCTCTTGCTGGCGTTGCGTTCCGTGCCGCAGCTAGAGACGGGCCATTGACCAGACAAGGCTCAAAGTCTGCATGTCCCGTATGCAGCGGTCGCATATCTCCCGGATCACGGCAACCCGCCGACATGCTTGGGAAAAAGCGGGCATGCCCGCGACCGTTTCCGGATCGGGGCGGACGCGTTCGCCGGGCGGTGCCCCGGCGGCGGAGCGGACGCGCAGGAGCGCGTTCGCGGTGACGACGAGCCTGCGCATGACCGCGGTCACGGCGACCTTGTGGTGCCTGCCCCTTTCCCGGAGCCGGCCGTACATCTCCTTCATGTCGGGATCGGACATGCAGGCCGCCATCGCCGCCATGCAGGGGACGTCCCTCGGACGCCGCCGCCCGGGGCGGCGGCCTGGCGGTTGCCGATGGCGCCCGGCCCGCCCGCCCGGGCGACCGGGGACGCGGCCGTGACCGGGCCGATGCCCGGCACCGGGGCCGGATGCCGCAGCTCTCCGCCAGGCCCTCCGACCCCTCGACGAGCGCCGCGGTCCGCCGGCCGGACGCGGCGACGCCGGCGCCGGTCCCGGCGAGGACCCCCTGGACGGGCCCGTCCGCGTCCGGACCGCCGGCCTCGCCCGGGACCGCCTCGGCCCGGCGCGCCTGTCGACGGGCGCCTCGCGCAGGACCGGCATGTCGCGGAGCCTGTCGACGGTCCCGTCCGCCGGCGCCGTGGCCGCCATGTCCGGGAACGCGGCGCGCAGGGCGGCCGGCACGCGCGCGCCGGCCCTGTCGGCCTTCGCCAGCTCGCCGCCGGCCCTGGGGAGGTCCCGGGACTGGCGCGGGGTCGCCACGACGACCTTGAGGCCCCGGTCGTGCAGGGACTGCAGGAGGGCCCGGTGCATCCGCCCCGTGGCCTCCGGGACGGCCCGCGCCGCCTTCCCCTCCCCGGGAGGCGGGCGACCTTGCGGAAGCCGTCCGTGTCGCTGGTCGCGGTCCCGTCCCGCCCGCCCGGGCGGATGTCCGGCGTCTTCCTGCTCACGTCGATTCCCGCGGCTGCGGCGGCCATGGTCTCCCGCTCCTGTCCTCGTGACGGTCCGGTTCCCGGACCCGGCGTCCATCGGGACGCGGGCAGGACGGCGGGAGGACGGGCCGACCATGCTGTCCGACGGATCCGCTTGCGCGATCCAGGGAGCTGTCGGTCCGGCCAGCCCTGCGGGGCCAGGGCCCGCACCGCCTCCGCCCGGCCGGGCGGCGGGGTCCCGGCACCGGCATCGACCGGGAAGGCGCCGGGAGGCAAGGGACGGCCTTTCCACAGGAAATCGCCTCCAGCCTGTCCACGGCCACCTCCCTTGGTCATTGCTGATTCGCTGAACATACGAGGACGTGCTGAAGGCCTGCGCCCGGGAATTCGACGACGGCACGGTCCTGGTCTGCATGGACGAGACCTCGCACAGGAACGGGCCGAGCGGGCGTCCGGCCCCGTTCACCGCCATGCCGAAGGCCGTGCACGACCGACCGCTTCCGACATCGAGCTGTCGCTGCCCGGACCGCAAGGGCGGCGGTTCCCTGACGAACCGGACGGCGGCGTCCGCGCGCCGGTGGCGTTTCCCGGCGCGTACCGCCATGACGCCGACATTCAAGGCGATCTGCGGAATCATGCTTGACGGACAGGGCCGCCAGTTGCATTTCAATGCAACAAGCCGAGAATGGCGTTTCCCGACAATCGTCTGTATGACGCCGCTTGTTGCATCTTCAGCCTGACGGGACGCGGCATGACCAGGAAGGAAAGAGTGATCGCGTTTCTTGCCGAACATCGGCAGGCACGCACGGAGGAAGTGCGTCTGGCCGTTGATCCCGGAAGGACGCGCCAGACCATCTGGCGTGACCTCAAGGCCCTGGAAGGGCAGGGTTTCGTGACAGCGGACGGGCGGGGGTCCGGAACAAGATGGTCCGTGGCCGGACCTGCAGCAGTGCGACGCTTTCTGGAAACGCCTCCGGCGCGTCGTCCAGACGTCGGCTACCACATGTCCTTCCTCGATGACTACGTTCCGAACAGGACGTTCTATCTTGGCGCCGGGGTCAGGGAGAGCCTGGCTCGGGCAGGGACGCCGCCCGCGGGGCGACCAGGTCCGTCAGACCGGCGCGTCCTGGAGCGGTTCCTCATGGACCTGTCCTGGACCTCCTCGCGCCTGGAAGGCAACACCTATTCCCTGGCGGAGACCGAACGCCTTATCAGGTTCGGCGAGGCGGCGGAGGGCCGGACCCGGGAAGAGACGGTGATGATTCTCAACCACCTTGCCGCCATCGAGTACATATGCCCGGACCCGAACGTGCCGGCACTCTCGGCGATAACGCTTCGAAACGTCCATGCGCTGGTCTCGCACGACCTGCTGGGCGACCCGATGCGGGAGGGCGCCCTGCGCACCCATGTCGTCGAGATCGGCGGGTCGGCCTACAAGCCTCTCGACGACCCGCACAGGATCAGGGAAGCCTTCGAGAAGCTGGTCTCGAAGGCCGTCATGATTTCGGACCCGTTCGAGCAGGCGTTCTTCATCACCGTTCACGTGCCCTGTCTCCAGGCTTTCGAAGACTGCAACAAGCGGACGTCGCGGATTGCGGCGAACATTCCCCTGCTCGAAGCCGGGCTTTCCCCGCTCTCGTTTCTCGACGTCACGCACCGGGACTACGTGGACGGGCTGCTCGGGATCTACGAACTGAAAGACTTCTCCCTGGCGCGGGAGGTCTTCGCGGAGGCCTACGTGAAGTCTGCCCGCCGGTACTGGGCGCCGTCCGTCCGTGCCAGCGCCCCCTCGCGCGCGATCATCGAGAACAGGGGTTTCGTCACGAACGCCGTGCGCGGCCTGGTCAGGCGGCACGGAGGCTATGACTCCGCGCGCGCTGACGAAATGGCGCGGGACGAAGGGCTCGAGGGCCTTCCCGAACTGCTGGATCATGTGAGGCGGAGCATCGAAGGTCTCCACGAAGGCAACCTTGCCCGCTTCGGGCTGGATATGGACGACCTTGAGAACCTGCGGAGCAGGTCGAGGACGCCGTCAGCGGGCCGTGTTCCGGAGGACGGGGACGCCGGCCCGGATCCCGGCCTGTGACGACAGGGGCGGAAGGCGGCCGCATCCGGTGCGCTTCGCTCCGGCAAGGTCGATTCCGGCCGGTGATGGTCTTGCGAGGGCAGCGTGCGAACGCGCTGTATGACGATTCAGCAATTCCCGACAGGATTTTTTTTACGTTTGCTGTCAGTTGGTTGCGCGGCAGCCACGAATCTTCCCGTCACAGGCTTTTCCCGCCGGACCGGCCTTGCCGCGGCCAGACAGGCAAAAGCCGAGCAGAAAAATGTCCAGAGATTCCTTTCGCAGGCGTCCGTCGATGCCCGGAACGCTTCGCGCCGTGCGCGCATGCCTCCACCGCATCCCCGACCCGACCGTCACGCGCGGCTTCAGCCTTCTTGAGAGGCCTGACGTCGGGGCTCGCGGCGTTCCCGCCCGGGATCCCGTCGCTTCTGCAGTCCGGCCGGCAGGTGCGGGGCGACGAGGATCCGGTCCAGGCGCGGAACCTGCGCTCGCTGTTCGGCGTGGGGAAGGCGCCCTCGGGCGGATGCGCGAGCGGCCCGGGCGGGGCCGGCCCCCGCGGCCTCCGCCGCTGCGGTCCGGGAGCGTCCATGCCGCCCTGCAGCGCGGGAAGGTGCTCGAGGGCCGGACGGTGTTCGGCGGGCGTCTCCCGGTCCCGGTGGACGGGACCGGGCACCGTTCCTCGCACAGGGCCGTCTGCAGGCGCCGCTCGCGCCAGGACCCGCCGCGACGGGTCGAGGACCTCCTGCCGTCAGGCTCCGGGCGCGGCGACCGTCCGTCCCGGCCACGCCGAGGCGTTCCCCCCGGCCCCGGAGCCTATCAATGACACACACTTGGCTCCGGGTCGCGTTCCGTGCGAATCACCCGGCCATGCAGATTGGCATGCGTCAGGTCTCGGCGGAGACGGTGGAATGGTTCGGCACGGCCTGCAGGGGCGGTGAACTGACGCGCACCGCCCTGGCCCGCGGGCTCTGCGAGCGGGAGGACTGGCGGGGCCCCGCCGGCCGGCCCTGCCTGGCGTCGGCGCGCCGGATGCGGCGGCGGCGCCCGGCCCGCACGCCCCTCCCGCGCCGGACTTCCCCGACAGCGACGTCGCGTGCGCGCTCCGGGACCTCGGCGCCCTGTCGCTCGACCCGGTGGCGGACGCGGCGGACCGCCGCCGCCGGGAGGCGATGGTCGGGACCCGCCATCCGGAAGGGTGGCGGCGCCCGCCGGGCGGGCAGGTCCGGCACTGGATCCGCTCGGAGCGGCCCGGGATCCTCGGCGGCGTCGGCTTCGCGGCGGCCGGGATCCAGCCGGGGCCGCGCGACGGCGCCGTCGGCTGGTCCGCCGACGCGCGGGTGGCCAACGTCGGCAGGGTCGTGCACGACAACCGGTTCCTGCTGCCTCCCGGCGTCCGGGTGAAGGGCCTCGCCTCCCGGGCGCTGCGCCTGGCGACGGCGCGCGTCGCCGCGGACCGGGCGGCGGCCTGCGGGGTCCGCCCGGTCCTGGCGCAGACCTTCACGGGGCCGGGGACGTCCGGGACGGGCTGCCGGGCCGCGGGATGGAGGCGCTGCCCGGAGCCGACGTCGGGGCGGCGCTCCGGCGTGCGGCGCGCGGTCTGGCTCAGGCCCCTGTCGGAGGGCTGGCGGGAGGTCCTGCGGCGCGGGCCGGAACGGGTTCCCGGATGGTCCGGATCGATGCATGACGGGGGCGGACGGGCCGAGCGGGAGTGCGGCAGGAGCCCGCATCCCGACGGACGGGTCAGGCGCCGGATCGCCGCGATGGGCGCGGCCTGGATCCGCCGCCCCGGCGAGAGCCTGCCGGCGATCTTCCCGGGCCGGGCGGAGCGGGCGGCGGCCTGCCGGCTGCCGTCGAACGGGGCGGTGACGATGGAGCACGTGCCGGAGTCGCACTTCGAGCGGACGGTGGAGCGGTGCCGGGCCGAGCGGCTCGTGCTCGCCGTCCAGGACACGACGACGCCCGACCACGACGGGCTTTCGGCGACCCGCGGCCTGGACGCCCTCGGCGGCGGCGGCAAGGGGACCTCGGGCATCCTGGCGCATTTCGGCGTGGCGGCGGACGGGGCCGGACGTCCCCTGGGGTCGTTCCTGGCCGACGCGGACTTCCGGCAGGACCCGGAGAGGGACAGCGTCCGCCGGACGGACGGGCTGGACCGGGCGCGGGAGCGCGCGCGCGCCTGCCCGGACGCCCGCGTGGTCACCGTCTGCGGCCGCGAGGGCGACTCCCGGGAGCTGCTCGACCGGGCGCGGGAGACCGGGGCGGCGCTGCCGGTGCGGGCGAGCCGGGGCGCGCGGCGGCGCGTTGCCCTGCCAGACGGCGGCGGCGCGGATCTCCGGGACCACGTGCTCGGGACGGACCCGGTCGGGGCGCGGAAGGTCGAGGTTCCCGCCCGCGGCGGGCCGAACCGGCGCAGGGGCCGGACGGCGAAGCTGACCCTGCGCTGCGTGGAGGCGGACCTGCTTCCCCCGAAGGACCGGCCCGGCGATCCGCCCGTCCGCATGACCGCCGTCTCCGCCCTCGAGGAGGACCCGCCCCGCCGCCTCGCGGGCCGGAAGGCGGGCGCGGACGGCGGCCCGCTGCACCGGATGCTGCTGACGACCGAGGGCGGGGCCGGCGTCGGGACCGCCCGCACGGTCCTGCGCTGGCACGCGCTGCGCTGGCGGATCGAACGGTTCTTCCACGCGCTCAGGCAGGGAACGCGGATCGAGGACCGCCGCCTCGACGCGGCCTGCGACCTGAGGAAGTGCCTCGCCTTCGACGCCGTCACCGCGTTCCGGGTCCGGGACCTGTCCCTGCCGGCCCGCGAGAGGCCGGACGACCCGGCCGCATGGCACGTGACCCGGCAGGACGTCACGGCGCTCCGCGCCCTCGCCGCCCGCCACGGCTCGGCGTCGCCCGGGGGCCGCCGGACATGACCGTCGCGCGCTTCGTCACGCTGACGGGCGGGCTGGCCGGGTTCCACCCTTTGAGGCGCCAGCCCCTGCCCGGCACGCAGAAGCTCCGGGAAGGGGTCAGGCTCCTGTCCGGCGCCGTCATCGCCATCCAGGCCATGCGGGACCGGGAAGGAAACGGAGGGAGAGGACACGGAGTCAAGTGTGTTGGATTGATAGGCCCGGAGCCGGTCCGGAACGAGGACGGCGCGAAGAGGGACGGCTGCCGCCGGCACGCCTCGGGCGGCTCCCGGAGGACCTCCGCCGGGAGCGTCCGCACACGGGAGGGCGGTCGTCGTCGAGGACGGGCTGGCGGCCGGCGGCCCGCACGTCGCCCTCCTGAAGGAGAAGGGCTTCCGCTCGTCCTGGGCGCGAAGCCGGGCGACCACGAACTCCTGTTCAGCTGGTTCGAGGCCGGCGACACGAAGCAGGCCCGGGAGAGACGCGACGGGAAGACCGGCATCGTGCACCGCTTCGAACGGGACCGCGGCCTGCCGGCCGACCGGGACGCGGGCGATGCCCGTCATGCGGTGCGGCCGCGTGCGGGACGTGCGGCCGGGAACGGGACGTTCCAGGCACCGAGACGCGGGAGGGCTGCAGCTCCGGGCACGGCTCCGGCCATGGCGGGAACCGCCCTTGGGGCGTCTTCATGACGCTCGCCATGCCCGCCTTCCGGTCGACCGGTGCAGCGGCACTGCCGCCCGCTGTTCGGGAAGGCGCGGGAACGCCGGAAGCGCATCCCCTGCCTCCGGGACCGGATGCGCAGCCTGTTCCAGACGTCGGCATCCCGGGCTGGCGGACCTCCTGTCTCGCCATGCCGGGAGCATGAAGAAGCCCGGACCTGCCGGGACGCTCCCCGACGGCCCGTAGCCGCCCCGGCCACGCCCGGACGGCCCCGATCCCGCCCTTCGCCACCAACGCCACGATCCCGGGCCGCCGCCCGGCCGCCGGTCGTGCGCACACGGAACCGCCGCCCGCCATAACCGCGCCTTCGCGCACCGACGGTCAGGCTGGCGGGAATTGCTGAGCGCCACTTCCACTGCCTTGCCTCTCATCGAATCGCCCTCCATGATGGTGTCGTTCGATGATTTGATATCAACTGCTGGGACGGAAGACTAGCATGGCCCGTCAACGCCTGCCCATTGGCATTCAGGACTTCGCCCGGCTCCGCAAAACCGACAGCTATTATGTCGATAAAACCTCGCTGATCCAGGACCTGATTGATCGCGGCGATTACTGGTTTCTCTCCCGGCCGCGGCGGTTCGGCAAGAGCCTGCTGCTGGACACGATCGGTGCCTTGCTCGCGGGGCAGGAGGAATTGTTCCGGGGTTTGGACATCCATGATCACTGGGACTGGTCGGTCACCCACCCCGTGCTGCGGTTGAGCTTTGGCGGAAAGTACAGCACGCCCGCGGAGATCGAAGGGGACGTTCTTGAGCAACTGGAGTCTGTCGAGCGGGAATACGGCCTCGCGCCAGCCCCGACCTCTGATACCGGCCCGCGGCGTCTGCGCAACCTTCTGGATCGCCTTCATCGCCAGACAGGGCAGCAGGTGGTGGTCCTCGTCGATGAGTATGACAAGCCGATCCTGGATGGGCTGCCCGACCCTGATCGGGCCCGCGCCAACCGTGAGGCGCTGCGCGGTGTCTACGGCATCATCAAGGACAGCGCTAAACATGTCCGCTTCGTCTTTGTTACCGGGGTCAGCATGTTCTCCAAGGTCAGCCTGTTCTCGGACATGAACAATCTCGAGGATATCAGCCTGGATCCGCACTTTGCCACGATCTGTGGCTATACCGACGCGGATATCGACACCGTGTTCGCGCCGGAACTGGAGGGTCTCGACCGGGATGAGATCCGTCGCTGGTATAACGGCTATAACTGGCGGGGCGACGCGCGGCTCTACAATCCTTTCGATGTGCTGCTGCTCTTGCGCAAGCGGGAGTTCAAACCCTATTGGTTCCAGACCGGTTCGCCGCGCTTCCTGTTCGAGACACTGAAGGCCAAATCGGTCAACCCGCTGGATCTGGAGGGGCGTTTCACCGACGAGTCACTGGTCTCGAAATTCGAGGTGGAGGATCTCAGTGCCGAGGCCTTGTTGTTCCAGACGGGCTATCTGACCATCACAGACGAGAGACAGCAGGCACACAGGACCGTGTATCGGCTGGACTCTCCCAATCAGGAGGTCAGGCTCAGCCTGAATGACGCGTTACTGGCTGATCTGAGCCCGCAAAATCGGGTGCCTGCGGAGGAGGGGGCGACACTGCGTGACCGGCTCGAAGCCAATGACTTCGCCGGCTTTGCCGAGACGCTCAGGGCTTACCTCGCCAGCATTCCCTATCTGTGGCATAACAACGATCTGGCCCGCTACGAGGCCTGGTATGCCGGTCTCCTGCAGATGTGTTTCCGCGCCATCGGTGTCGATGTGCGCGCGGAAGAGGCCTCCAGCCATGGGCGGGCGGACATGGTGGTGCGCACTGGCGGGCAGGTGTTCATCCTCGAGTTCAAGATGGCAGAGACAGACGCGGACATTGAAACGAAGCTGGCAGAAGCCTTCACCCAGATGCGCCAGCGGGGTTATGCGAACAAATACCGGGATCGCGATGAGCCTGTCCATCTGGTCGCGGTGGTCTGTGGGCGGGAGGCGCGCAACCTGCTGGAGGTGCAGGTTGAACCCGCCATCACCACGTGAGGAGGCTCCCATGACTGACACCCGCACACCCGCACGCACCTTCGGTGCTGGGGCAAGTTCCACGTCGTTGATATCACGTCGCTTTTTCCTGTCAACTTTGCAGCGTCGGACACTGCCATGACGGCTTTCTGTTCCCCGCTGCAACTGAACGGGAGAACAGGCCGATGGCATCAACTACACTCACCGACGCCCGAATCAAGGCGTTCAGGCTCCGCAAGTCCGCCTGCGACATCCGCGACGGGAAGCTGAAGGGCTTCGGCGTCCGGGTCATGCCTTCGGGTGGCAAGCGCTGGTTCATCCACTGTCAACACGACGGGAAACGCATCTGGAAGATCGTCGGAAACGCCGACCTGATGGGCGTGAACGAGGCACGCTCGCGAGCAGCCGCGATGCTGGCCGCGATCCGGAACGAGGAGCCACTGCCAGCCTCCCCGGACGAGACGGTCTTCGAGGCCGTCGCCGAAGCGACCTTTCGCAGGCACGAGCGGATCTGGAAGCCTCGGACACTGAAGGTGAACCGCGGCTATCTCCGGAAGCAGCTGCTTCCGCGCTTCTCGAGCTGCCAGATCGCGGAGATCACGCGGCGGGACGTCGTGAACTGGTTCGCGTCGCTTCGCGCAACGCCGGTCGCGGCGGACCGGTCCATGCCGGTCCTGTCGGTCATCATGCGCGAGGCCGAGCGCATGGGCTTCCGGGAGGAGGGATCCAATCCCTGCCTTGGGATTCGCCGCTACCGGAGGCAGGGCCGGGAGCGGTTCCTGACCGACGCGGAGATCCGCTCCCTCGGGGTATGCCTCAGGACACGGGAATACGACCAGCCACTGGCTGTCGCGGCGATCCGGCTTCTCCTTCTCACCGGGTGCCGCCGATCGGAAATCCTGACGCTGCGCTGGCCGGACCTTCGCGAGGGCGCGCTGTTCCTCCGGGACAGCAAGACCGGGCCACGGACAGTCTGGCTGTCCCGCGCCGCGATGGAGGTGCTTGACGGGATCGACCGGACCTCGACTTGGGTGTTTCCGTCACGGAAGCGCAAGGGGCCGCTTTGCGGAGAGTGGCTGACGACGGTCTGGCACGGCATCCGCGCGGAGGCGGGCCTCTGCGACGTCCGCCTTCACGATCTTCGCCATGCCTATGCGTCGATCGCGCTGAAGAGCGGCGAGAGCGTCCTCGCCATCGGCCGGCTTCTTGGCCACCGCTCGGCGGAGACCACCCTGAAGTACACGCATCATGCCGACTCGATGGCGGCCGAGGCCGCCGCGACCGTCGGCGCAGTCCTCGCGGAGGGCTGAGCGATGGCGACACGGAAACGCGTCCGCCTCACCGATGCGGGCATCGCCCGGCTCCGTCCGCAAGAACGGGAGTTCACGGTCTGGGACAGCCGCGTTCCCGGTCTCGGGGTGCGGGTTCGGCCAGGCGGAGGCAGGAGCTACGTCCTCATCCGGACGATCGAGGGACGCACAAAGCGTGTCTCCCTCGGGCCGCCGATGTCGAGGTCCGTCGACGAAATCCGTCAGGAGTGCTTGGCGAGAAAGGCCGAAAGGGTTGCAGAAGGCCCGGAGGCGACGGCACGGGACGCACCTTCGTTCAGAGACTTCGTGGCCGGCGAGTGGCGGACGGCGCACTTGGAGCGCTGCAAGCCGTCGACGCGAGACGGAACAGAGTCCGCTCTGAGGACGCAGCTTCTACCCGCCTTCGGTGCAACGCGCCTCGACCGCATCACGGGCCGGCAGGTCGAGCGCTGGTTCGAGACGTACAGCAGGACCGCTCCGGGCGGCGCGAACAAGGCGATCGACCTCCTGCGGCAGATCCTGAACTTCGGGATTGCGTGCGGCCATCTGGAGACGAATCCCGCGCGCGGCGTCCAGAGGAACCGGCGAACGCCGATGACCCGCTTCCTGTCCCGCGAGGAGGTCCGGCGGTTGCATGACGCCCTCGACGCCGCGTCCCGGCGCGGTCCGAGCCAGCGCCAGCAAGCCGACGTCATCCGGCTCCTGCTCCTGACCGGAGCCCGGCGGAGCGAAATTCTCAACCTGCGCTGGTCGGAGGTGGACGGCAGCGTTCTCGCTCTCGCCGACAGCAAGACCGGCCCGAGGAAGGTGCACCTGAACCCCCAGGCGCGCGCGGTCCTCGACCGCCAGCCGCGCGGACCAGGGCCTTGGGCGTTTCCCTCCCTTGCCGATCCCGGCCAGCCGCGAAGCAAGACTCTTCACGTCTGGTACCGTGTGCGCCGGGAGGCGGGGATCGAGGATGTGCGCCTGCACGATCTTCGACATAACTTCGCCTCGTACGCCGTCACGCAGGGTGTTCCAGTGCCGGTGGTCTCCCGCCTTCTTGGTCATTCCAGCACGAGAATGACCCTGCGTTACGTCCATCTCGACGACCGGGATGTCCGCGCGGCGGCCGAGCGGGTCGGTGAGGCGATGGCGAAACTGATGGCGGATACGCTCGCCTGACAAGGCCATCGGAAACGTCGACGCTCGACTGACCGTTCGACATTCATTGCATCCGATGCAAGGCGCAACTCCTGTCGCCTAAAATTGCAAGTCTTTCTGCAAAGACAACCTAACCGACTTAACTACACAGGACGTGAACATTCCGTTGGCGTTTCCCGCTTGCTGAGCTATGGGCGTAGAGGCGTGACAGTCCAACTAGCCGTAACTGACAATGACTTCGGTAGCACAGAGCGTCGCCTGTCACGCCGCCATGCGAGATTTCCGCCAGCCGCGTTGGGCAATCCTTGCGTACAACGATTTCCTGCCCCAGGGTGAGGGGATCAAATCCCTGCCACAAAGGAATCCGCCTCGTCTGAAATCGATTCCGGGGAGACGTCGGAAGAACCGGTCCTGTCGCCCCTGATCGTCGGAGCCGGCCTTTGCCATGCGACCAGTGCGGCGCCGTACCTGCCGTAGAACGCGGGAACCACCTGCTCCAGATCGGAAATAAAGTTTGACTGCTGGGTGAATCTGGCTCCCAGCTGCTTCGATTCGAACAGGTGAAAGGACTTGGCCGCCAGGTGCTCCATGCCATCGTCGACGATTCCCACGTCTGCGCGCAAGTCCGAGATCAAGTGCTGGGTCGAGACGCTTCGATTGGGCCAAGAAACCCGCAGGTGGAGGTCAGTCACGTCGTCCTGCTTTAGCTGGCGCAGGAGCCAGTTAACACGCGCCTTGCTGGACTTCCTGTCCTCCGGCGCACCCAAGGTCATCCCGACATCAATGCAGCGTCGGGCCAGATCTACCACGACCTCGAGCGGAGCGGCGGCATCGGGAATCTCCAAGGATACCGAAAGCTGCTTGTTGTTGCGCAAGTTCGCGAGCTCGTCCTTGTGGCGCTGCTCCAAGTTGCGCAGATGGCTTCTCGGCAACCGTTGCGTGACATGGGTCTCGGTCAAGCGGCTTAGTGCCAGCGAAAGATCGCGCGTTTCCTGGTGCCATGCCTCAATCACCTTGCTCGCTTCAAGCGAGCTTACCGATATATCGCCGCCTGCGGAAACCAGCCTATTCAGTTCGGTCCATTCCCTTGGCATGCGGTCGAAGCCACGCACGCCCGCGCTCTCATGGGCCAGGAAGCGACGAAACTCGTTCAAGAGGACGAGCTGATCATGACTGGCGATGGACTGCTGGCTGATCAGCAGGTCAGCGGTCGTGAGAATGTGCATCCATGACCAATGGAAGACCGGAATCCTGGAACGGCTCTTGCGGACCTCCTTAAGCGGATGTTCTGTCGGCGCAGTCGCAAACTGGTTCGAAATCGTGATCACGCAATCGATGCCACTTTCCCGAGCCAGGTTCCGGTATCGCTCAATTTGGTCAACCTCTAGTTCGCTGTTGCCTATCTTGGCTTCAACGAGAGTCTTCCATTCGCGTTTGCCGGTGCGAAGGACGACCAATCCGTCAGGTCGTTCGCGAGCATTCGCAGACGCGTTTGCAGGCACGACTTCGGTAAAGCACTCGATCTTGGTGCGCTTGCCGACGCGTTGACCAGCGCTCGCCAGTAGCTCCTTTGCAAGTTCCTCGATCCTCGCCATGCAGGCCAGAAGGATCGCCGTGGTGCGTCCCTCCTTGGACGTGGTCGAGAGCACCGGAAACAGGCGGGCCGTCTCGCCCTGGCTCAGGAACGGTGGCAGTCCGTGGTTCATTTTGGTCTCCAGCAGGTTCGCTCAACTGGCGTATGGATAGTCCGTCCGGTCGAACATCTCCGAATCCAGCCCCTGGTGGATCGGGGTCGCACCGACGTTGGGCCAGATCCAACTCCAGTTGCCATTGGAATGACCGCTCATCAGAGGAGAATTCCTCCTTGCATCTGCGTTCGCATCTCCGCCGCCATTCCTTGCTACGTAGCGAACTGCCACGCAACGTCGAGGCGCGCGAAAATGGTGGATAACTTGGTCTCGGCTTGGTCTCAAGCACGATTGAAACACTGCCATGACTATGGAGACGCTTGGCTGTGCTGGACGTGGTGGAACACGCACGAGGCAAAATGAGGCCGAAACCGACAAAAACGGGCCAAGCCTCCAATCTTGCCGTTTCGCCGGAGATCTTGAGGTTACTCGACCGCATTGATGCAGGACAGCAAGCGTTCCGTCGCGTGCATGGCGCCTCGGAGACGCGAACGCCACGACCTTTTCCACGACGCCCGCCCTAGCTCCCTGAACGGCCGGGCGTCCGGAACGGAATGCGCTTTGCGAGACGATCCCCTGCTCGACGATGCAGGTCCTGTCGCCTTGGGCAACGCCGGTTCCCGCCGAACGGGCCATTGTTCACCACGGCTCGATCTCGGGGTAGATTCCGCTGACGTGCTCGGCCCCCTGGTCCCGGGCCAGACCGAGTTCCAGCCCCAGCATCTCCTGCCGCCTGCGCCAAGGCGACGGGTCCCAGGACACGGTCTCCCGGTGCAGCGCGCGAAGCGTCGCCCTCGCCCTCTCCCTCGCCGCGCCGCCCGGCAGCCGCTCCATGACCGGCCCCTTGCCCTCGCACATCTGCCGGACCTCCGCGCCGATGAAGCTCGCGCAGACGCGCCGCAGGAGCCTCTGCTCGCGGACCGACCTACCGGTCGAGCTCTCTCCCTCTGGCGCGTCCCGCTGCAGCTCGGCGAGCACCGCCTCGCGCTCCGTCCGCAGCCCCTCCGCCGAGGGAACCGTCCCGCGCTCCAGCGCCTCCGCAATGGCCGACGCCAGCCCGTGGCCGTCCGTGCCGCGCGTCGCGACGACGGCGCGCGCCGCGACGGACTCGATCCGCGAGGGTGCCGCCTCCACGCCCTCCAGGCACCGCATCCCCTCGGCGAGGGCGGCGTTGTACCTGTCGGCCTGGCCCTTCCTGTAGAAGTCCGGGTCGCCTTCGAACCGCGCCCGCGCCTCGAAGATCTCGCCGGCGTCGATCCTGCGCGCCGCCTCGACCCGGAACTCGGCCTCGACCCTCCTGCGCGCGATGGCGAAGCCAGCCTCGTCGGTCCCGCCGTCCTCGTCCCAGGGCACGTCCGGAGCCTCCGCGGAGAGCCGCAGGACTGCCTCGACGTCCTCCCGCAGCGTGTCGCGGTGCACGGGCGACGCGGCGTCGACGCGCTCGCTGACGGCGCAGGCGAGAACGAGCGCGTCGTCTGCCAGGCGGCGGTCCTCCGCGTCGTATTCCGGAACGGATCCGTCCCCGGCGGGCCTGGCGTCGCCGAACACCAAGCTCCGCCCCCAGCGTTCGTCCCGCCCACGGTACCAGGCGGCGTCGCGGCGCACCCCGTCCGGCAGGCTACCCTTCGCGTCGAATTCCCGCACGCGCTCCATCAGGACGCCCCAGGCGGGCGCGTCGACCGCGACTGTGCCGGTCCGCGCCGCGTGGCGCTCGGCCGCGTCCGCATGCCGGCGCAGCTCCTGCCGCATCGATTCCGCGACGAGGCGGTCCAGCCCGTCCGCGGCTTTCGTCAGCCCGTCGCGCTCCCCGGGCATCGCCTTGAGATGCGCGGCATGCGGACCCCTGTCCGAGAGCATCTTCCGGCCTTCCTCCGCCGCGCCCTCTGCGTCCGCCCGCCAGGCCGCCAGTGCCTCCGGATCCCCGTCCGGCCCGGGGAACCGCGCCGCCTCCGCCTCGGCCCGCTCCGGCCAGTCCCGGATCTCGCGGATGAGGGTCTCGCCCGCCGTGCGATGGTTCAGCCATGCCCGGACGGTCTTCCCGAGGCTCTCCGGGCGTGCCGGATCCCGGGCAATCTCCCCGGCCAGCGCGACGAGTTCGTCGAAGCGCGGGGCGTGGAATGGCGGGACCCCGGTCGACCTCGCGTGCCTGTTGACCTCGTCCGCCAGCCACGCGAACCCGGCACGCCGGTCCGACGCCAGCGCTTCTCCCGTCGCCACGAGGGACCTGCGCACGCGCTCCGCCTCATCCGGCATGACGTCGAGATGGGAACGGTACGGGCTGTCGTCCGCCAGCATGGCGCGGACCTCCCGTTCGGTCTCCAGCCCCGCCTCCCGCCAGGCGCGGCAGGCGGGACCCGCCGGGTCGGCGCGGCCGTGCGGGTCGAGGGGCAGATCCCTTGCGCGCCTCCCGGCCCAGGCGTCGGTCCGCGCAGGCAAGGCGCGAACCTCGCCGACCAGCGCCTCCTGCCGGTCGCGGACATCCCGCCACCCCGCGACGGCGCGCGCGGTGCCCGCATCGAGTCCCGCCGCGCCGTCGAGCCTCTCTCCCAGCCGGGCGGTCCCCTCCCAGCCCGCGCAGTGAATCTCCGGCACGGAGTCTCGCCGGGCGCGGTCCTGCAGCGCGCGCCATCCGCGCCGGAACCGTCCCGAATCGTCCAGGGTGCGTGTGCGTTCCAGCGCCGCCGCCTCCGTCCTGATCCCCGCCTCCCCGGGCGCGGATTCCCGGTCAGGACGTTCGTGACGTCGCGGCCCGTCCTGCATCGCGCGCGCCTCGTCCAGCAGCGCCGCGCCCTCCCGCCGCCACGCCGCGTGCCCAGGCATGTCGTCGGGGAACCGGCCCGCCGCCCTGGCCGCCCAGCCGAGCTCCGGCCACCTTCGCCAGTGGGCGCGGACGCGCGCCGCGAGGTCCTGCAACTTGCGTTCCTCCGCCATCCGGCGCCCGTGCCCCACCAGCATCGCGTCCAACGTCCGGCGCATGTCGGGCGGCAGGTCCTCTATGGCGGACAGCGCCACCGCCCGCGCCATCACCTCCTCATGGCCGGGGAGGCCGAAGGGGTCGCGGCCGGCCTCCTCGCCGCGCCGCTCCAGCTCGCGCCAGTCCGCGACCAGCGCCGCGAACGTCTCCGGGTCGACGACGGGCGAACGTTCCGGATCGATGCCCAGCGCCTCCAGCGCGCCACCGTCCTGTCCGGGCCGTCCCTCCAGCGCCTCGACCAGACCCTCCCGGTCGTCGGTGAGAAGCAGGAACTCTTCCGAGGCGCGGCTCAGCTCGACATGGAACAGCGCCTGGTCCACCGCGCCAGCCGACTCCAGTACCGCGATCGCCGAGCGCGCGGTCGCGCCCTGCGCGGCATGGACCGTGGTGCAGTACGCGTGGTCGAGGTGCCGGAGCTGGACGTCCTTCCTCGACAGCGAGAACCCCCGTCCCTCCATGTCGCGGAACCGCACGCGGCTGTTCCCGATCTCGGCGACCACCGCCTCGCCGCCGTTGACGAGGCCGGGCCGGCCGCGCGCGGCCTTCCGGTTGCGGGTCCAGCGGATCCGGTCGCCGGCGCGGATCTCGATCTCCTCGGTGTCGTGGAGCCGGCACCACCAGGCGCTGTTGCCCGAGGGCCGGAAGCGCCGCTCGCCGCCGGGCGTCGCCAGCGCGACCTTTCCGTCCCCGACGGCGGTGACGATGCAGACGTCGTCCTGCCGGCAGCCGTAGGCGTCTCGGTGGAACACGACCGTGTCGCCTTCCTCCCAGCTGCGGATGTCGGCCGCCTGCGCCCGCGTCAGCCGCCGGTCGACCAGCCGGTCGATGACGAGCGACGGCCCGTGCAGCGCGCCCTCTGCCGCGAGACCCTCGCGCACGGCGGCGTTGGCCTCGCGCCGGATCGCGTGGGTGGGCGCCATGATCGCGGTGTCCGTCCGCTCATGCGGCCCGAGCGCCAGCCAGCGCCGGCCCGCCTCCGCGCCGAGATCGCCGCGCGGAACCTCGCGCACCCGCTCGCCGAGGATCTCCGTCGCCTCGCCCGGCGCGCCCTCCCTTGACCGCCTGACGGCCTCCAGGAGCGCCGGGTCGCGCTGGCGCAGCACCTCGTCCATCACGGCGGTCTCCATGCCCGCCCGCTGCAGCAGCCGGAACGGCTGGCCCGCGTCCACCGCGCGCAGCTGCGCCGTGTCGCCCACGAGCGCCACCCTTGCAACGCCGAGCGTGCGCGAGATTCGCAGGAGCGCCTCCATGCGCGCGGTGTCGACCATCGACGCCTCGTCGACGGCGAGGAGCGCCCCCCGGAACTCCTCCCGCCCCCGCGCCAGCCTGTCGGGATCGGAAAGGTCCCCGTGACGAACGAGGAACCGCTGCAGCGTCCACGCCTCGACGCCCGCCTCCCGCGCCAGCACCCGCGCGGCGGAGGCCGAGGGCGCGAGGCCCAGGATCCGCCGTTCCCCGGCGAGCGACGCGGCCTCGCAAAGCATCGCGGTCTTGCCGCTGCCGGCATGGCCCTGCACGCCGACCACCGAGTCTTGCGCGAGCAGCAGCGTCCGCACCGCCGCCCGCTGGCCTTTCGTGAGACGCCCGCCCTCCAGCCTCGCCGCGACCGACGCCTCAACGGCAAGCGGCGCGGCTCTCCCGCGTCCCTCGCGCATGAGCGCCAGCAGTTGCCGCTCCGCCTTCACCGCGCGGTCGGTGACGAAGGCGCGGTCCGCGCCCCGGCGGACGGTCTCCACCAGCTCGCCCTCGCGCACCAGCCGCGCGACGGCGGCGTCGATCCCGTCGAGCGTCCAGCGCCCCGGGGCGTGGCCGAGCGCCACGGCCCGGATCTCCGTCTCCGGGATGACCGTGCGTCGTTCCTCGGCATGCGCCACCGCGCGCGCCACGGCCTCCAGCGGCCCGGTCTCCGGCTCCCGCGACAGCCGCTCCGGCGCGGAGGACCGGCCCGTGCGACGCCCCTTCCTTGGCGCACGGGCGCCGCGCGGCAGCTCCGGCAGCGCCGGCGCCTGCTTGCGGTTCCGGATGACGTTGTCCGGCAGGTCCGGCGGCGGGACGGCCACCGCCTCGGAGATCGCGCCGGTGTCGGGATCGACGGGCCGGGGCGGCGCCAGGGCCATCCTGTCGCGGCCGTGCCCGAGCGCGCGCGCCCGTTCCCGCCACTCCGGCACCAGCTCCGCGAGGCCGCGGTCCCGCTTGCGCCTGCGCGTGTGCAGCGCGGCCATCTGCGCCAGGCTTGGCGTGTAGGGGAGCCCGAGCCGCTCCAGGTGGGCCAGGATCTCCCTGCGCCGCCCCGAGAACGCCATCAGGAACGAGCGGTCGTAACCCGCGAGCTCGAAGCCGGGCACGTTCCCGACCATCGTCGGCACCGTCGCCATCCCCATCGCCTGGAGCCGGCGGGCAAGCTCGTTCCGGTAGAAAGCCCCGATGAGGTTCCGGCTCCTCCGGATCCGCGTCGGCTCGACGCTGCGCCAGGCGCCGTCCCGCGTCCGGGTCATGTTGGCCAGAACGCAATGCGTGTGCAGCTGCGGGTCGAGGTCGCGGCTCGACAGGTGCCGGAAACCGGCGACGGCCATGCCGTCGGCCTTGACCCGGGGACGGCGTCGCGTCACGGGATCCCAGCCGCGCGTCTCCAGCAACTCCGCCTCGATCCAGTCCAGCGTCGCGCGGACCGCATCGTCATGGGCGCGGATCACCCGCCTGTCGCCGGCGATCAGCGCCTCCAGCGACACGGATTTCGGGGCCGAGAAGGTGACGTCCCAGCCGGGGCGGTGCTCGCGCTCGCCCTCGCGCATCCGTCCGAGCCGGATGTCCGTGCCCGGGACCACGCCAGAGAGCACGTCGTCGAAGCGCTTCGGGTGGACGTGGCCCCTCAGCCCGATCGCGTCCGCCGCCGCGCCGTGCCAGAAGCTCGCCTGCCGATGCTCGGGATCGTCCTTCGCGTAGTAGCCGTCGCGCTCGTAGTAGGACAGCGCCGCCGTCGCGGAGGCCAGCTCGACGACCGTCGCGACCATGCGCTCAGGCCTCCCGCGCGAAGGCCGCCGTCGCGGATGTCCGCAGGCGATGTCCGGCCGGATTCCGGGAGCCATGCCAGCGGGAACGGCGGCGGCTGGAGACGGGGCGGCGGATCAGAAGCCTTGCCATGCAAGGAACCGGGAGAGCGGGCCCGACCAGGCCTCCAGCGCCATGCCGGCGACAGCCCCGAGGATGATCCAGCGGAACGGGATCCCCCGGTGGCTCCGAAGATCCCCGATCCCCCTTTCGATCCCGTCCAGGCGCGCGGACAGGGCGACGAAACCTTCCTCCTGGGCCTCCCGGCCATGCGCGCAGCCCGCGTCGATGCCGTTCGCCGTCTGCCGGATGCCCTCCAGGTCCTGGCGGATCGGAGCACGCTTCCACGTCAGCAGGTGAACGATCCACCTGAGCTGCTCCCGGACCGTCCTCCCGTCGTCCTCCGTCGCGGCCTCGACCGGCTCGGCCGCGCCGCCGGTCCGTGCAGCGAGCTCCCGGTCCGGCGCCGTCGCCGCCACGATGCGGTCGGCGAGTCCGGCGACCGTCTCCTCCATCTCCTCCCGCGTCATCGCCGCCGCCCGTCCGGACGCCGCTTCGCCGACGCGCTCCAGGAACCTCGACCCCCAGGCCTCCAGCTCCTCCCTGGTCGCCGGATTGGGGCGTTCGGCCTGCGCCGTGATGGTTTCGCCCAGCCTCGCGATCTCGTCCTTCATCTCCTCGATCGCCGCCGCGCCCGGGCCCGGACGCGTGACCATCAGGTCCTTCCAGCCCGAACCGCGCCGGCCGCCGTCCCGTTCCCCGCTCATGCCTTCCGCCCTCCTTCGCGTCCTCTTCTGCCGGCGTCCGGATCCGCCATCGCCGGTGACGGGTCACCTTGAACTTTCAGATGAATGCCGCTTTGCCAAACAGCGCCATCGTTGCAATGATCACTACCAAAGCGACCAGAATGCAGATCCATTCCTTGCGCTTCAACCGAATGAGGAAGCCAATTCCAATCCGCACCGTTCCGAATGCCGTTCGCACGGGAATTTTCAGAGTCACGATGACAAACGGCAGTATCTTCATGGTTACCCCGCGATGAAAAAGTTCAATGTGACCCAACACCCCACCGTCAGGCCTTCCTGCCGGCGCCTGGCCGGAGGCCACGATTCCGCGTAATCCGGGACATGTCCACGTCCGCCTGACGCTCGCCACGCACCGCCGCCAGCGCGGCGTGGAGATCGTCGGCGCGTCCGGCGTCCAGCATGCCGTCCGCCCACGCCGCGAACATGGCGGCGACCCGTGCCTGCATGTCCTCCGCCAGCGGCCTCGCGTCCCCTTTGCCCGATACCGTCGCGCGGATCTCCCGCACGCCGTCCAGGAGCTCGTGCTGCTCCACGGCGTTGAGCGCGAGGATCGGGGCGGACCCGTCCCGCTCGCGCCCGTCGCGCTCGACGAGGCCGACGAGGTAGCGGTTGATCGGCAGCCCCCGCCGGAATGCGTGGTCGCGCACGGTTGCCCACTCCGCGTCGGTCGCCGAGATCGAGAGGTGCCTCGCGAACCTCGTCCCGCCCGTCACGGCGCCCGGTCCCCGGCCATGAGGGAGATCGCCGACAGCAGGCTCTGGCCGCTGCCGCCCGGCAGCTCGTCCAGGAGCGCCCGCACGAAGTCCCGGACCTCCAGCACGCCGTCGAGAACGGACAGCTGCGCATCCGCGTCCAGCGCAAGCGGATGGACGTCCGGATCGTCCGCCAGCGCCAGGTCAAGCACGTATCGCGAGATCGACTTGCCCGCCGCCTTCGCCCGCGCCCGTATCATCTCCTGCTCCGCGGACGGACAGTGCAGGCTGCGCTGCCTCGGCCGCTCTCGCGCATCGCCGCTCACGATGGATCCTCCGGACCGGCGGACGCTGCCGTCGCCTTCCAGCGGTTCGCCGCGCCGGGGTCGGTCAGGCGGTCAAGCATGCCCTCGCGGTCCATCCACGCGTCGACCGCGTCGCAGGCGTCCTCCCAGGCCGCGCCGGCGCCAGCCTCGCGCAGGCGGCGCTCCTCCAGCTTCGAGAGCACGAGCGCCTCGCGCACCGCGCGACGCAGGACCTCCCGAGGAAGGTCGTCAGGGGCCAGGGCGCGCGAGACGACGTACCTGGAGATCTCCATGCCGCTCGCCCCGGCGGCGCGCGAGATTCGCTCCCATTCGGAGTCCGTGGCCATCAGGCCGCGCTGCCTGCGGACGGCGCTCACAGTGCCCACCCGGGACGGTTCGCGGCCCGAATGGCCGAAACATGCCCCTGTACTGCCATCATCTATGTCTCTCCGCTCCTGCCATCCCTCTCATGCTCCAAGTTCAAGGCTCTTTCCATGAAGCATATTTGAATGTTCCCCAAATGCAATTATTTTTTTAAAGGCGCTCCACTCTGTTGTAAGATCATGTTGCTTGACATGCGCCTCGAATCCCAATATTCATTTCCCTATACAGGAGGAGGCAACAGTGAATCAGAATGGCTTGGGCCACATGACTCTATTCTGAATTGTCACACCCGCACACCCGCACACCCCGGTGAGAGAGTACCGCAAAGTGTGGGGCAACTCAGGCGGCCATTCGGATTTCGGGTCGTTCGGGATCTCGTCAAAACGGTCGATCAATCTCCGCAGTGGCGCGGACGTTCAACTTGCATCCATCAACCATCTATCGCTGTCTCGACCAAAACAACAATACTGTTACAGAAAGAGGGTGTATCCCAACCCCCGTTCCACTCTGAAGTGCAACACCTGATGCAGTGTTCCTGGTCGTTCGGCGACACATGATGTTGCGAATCGGCCAGGCGGCGGCGACAGTTCCTTCGTTGCGAGAAGGAGACCGTCATGCCCGAGGGCCATCGCCACCGGCCTCATGCGGAACGCTGCCAGATCCACGCCCTGAGGAAAAGCGGGCTTTCCGGCCCGGCGATCGCCCGCCAGCTCGGCCGCGACCGCACGACGGTCTGGCGCGAGGTGCGGCGCAACTCCGGCAGGCGCGGCTACCGCCACAAGCAGGCCCAGCGCAAGTCGGACAGGCGCCGCAGCGCGGCCTCGTCGGTGGCGCGCAAGATGACGCCGGAGCTGTGGCGCATGGCGGAGGAGCGGCTGGCCGAGGGCTGGAGCCCCGAGCAGGTCAGCGGGCGCCTCCGCAAGGAGGGCGAGCCGATGGCGGGGCGTCAGTGGATCTACGAGCGCATCCACGCCGACCGGAAGGCCGGCGGCGGTCTCTGGCGGCATCTCCGCCGCCGCGGCAGGAAGCCGAACCGGAAGGGCGGGGCCCACGCGGGCCGCGGCCACATCCCGGGCCGGGTGGACATCTCCGAGCGCCCGGACGTCGTGGAGGCGAAGGAACGGGTCGGCGACCGGGAGGTCGACACGAATCAACGGCAAGGGCACCGGCGGCGCGCTTGTCTCCCTGGTGGACAGGGCGTCCAGGCACACGCTGCTCGAAAGGGTCGAGAGGAAGACGGCGGACGCGGTCGGCTCGGCCATGACCGGCATGCCGGGCCCTCTCCCCGTGCACACGGTCACCGCGGACAACGGCAAGGAGTTCGCGGGCCATGCCAGGGTGGCCGAGGCGCTGGGCGCGGGGTTCTTCTTCGCGCGGCATTGCCACTCCTGGGAGCGCGGCACGGACGAGCACGTGAACGGGCTGGTGCGGGAGTGGTTCCCGAAGGGCACGGACTTCCGCAAGGTGACGGACGCAGAGGTGCAGGCCGTCCAGGACCGCCTCAACGCGCGGCCGCGCAAGGCCCTGGGCTACCTCACCCCGTCCGAGGCCTTCCTACCCGGGCGCAGCCGCCCTGAGGTGGCCGTTCCGGGGCCGCCGGGGGCGGCTCCGAGGGGAGATGCGCGCTGTCCGCGGCCCGCCGTCCTCCGGTCGGGCTCCGCCCTCCCTGCGTCCGGCGGGCCGCGGACAGCGCCCGGCAGGGCTTGCACCGCCCCGGAAGACTGGCTACGCCTCCCGGTGAAGGGACCGCCGCCGCTCGGGCTTCGCCCCTCGCTGGCTGATGTTGCACTTCGGAGTGGAAGCGGCGCAATTTTTTGACATCCGCGTTTTCGCCTGCACTTTCAGGAGCGGGCGCGTCGGACCAGGACCGGGCGAACCGGCCGGCGGCGCGCTGCGTGAGGCAGATGCAGGAGTGCGTGTCATGACTGACGAGAGCGAAGGGAGCCGGGTGCACCGCCATCCGGACGCGGCGGACTGTCTGGAGGGCCTTCCTGAGGACGAGGCGGCCGTGCACCCGCCGCCGGTCCGCAGGCACGCGGACGGGCTCACCCGATGCTGGATCGAGGACGGCCAGGTGCGGAGCCGCGACGTCGCGGGGGACGGCACGCCGGATGCGCTTCCGGGGCGGTCCCGTCGGAGTTCGGTCCGCTGCCGCCGCGGCTGGCGGCGGACCCGGGCTCGGGCGCGCCCGACCTGGACGGGGGCGGGCGCGCGCTCCGGGACGCCTCGCCGGGCGGCGGCGCGGCGGCGGCGCGGCGGCGCCGAGCTTCTGCCGGGCGGCTGGACGCGACGCGGCCGGCGCCGGAGTGCGCGGCCTGCGGCAGGCCGACGGCCCGGCATTCGTCGTCGTCGAAGTCCTTGCCTCGAGCCGGCTCGGCCGGGTCGAGGTGGAGCGGTCGCACTTCCGCTGCCGGTCGTGCGGCAAGGGGTGCGTCCCGCCGGACCGGGCGCTTGGCCTGGAGGGCGGGACGGTGACGCCGGGGATGGCGAGCGTCATCGCCGGGACGGTGCCGCTGACGGGCTTCGAGGCGGCGAGCCGGCACGTCGACAGCCTCGCCGGTGTGGACGCGTCGTCGAGCGCGCTGCAGCGCCGGGCGCTGGATCTCGGCGAGGCGGCGGCCCGCTT
Source organism: Paracoccaceae bacterium (assembly GCA_965221845.1). Lineage (GTDB taxonomy): Bacteria > Pseudomonadota > Alphaproteobacteria > Rhodobacterales > Rhodobacteraceae > JAJEFO01. The sequence continues at coordinate 928,820 of OZ244919.1, read as the reverse complement.
CGAGCGCGAGGAGGTCGTCGACGGCAAGCCGCCGGAATCGCGCATGCAGCTCTCCGTCGACGGGACCGGCGTCCCGATGCGGAGGGAGGAGACCGAGGGCGTTCGCGGCAGGCAGGCCGACGGCACCTCGAGGACCCGAGATGCCAGGCTGGCGGTGGCGTGCACGGCCGAGGGGCGGGACCCCGGGACCGGCGCGGCGGTCAAGGACCGGGGCAGCGAGTCGTCCGGCTGCCTGACCGGCGGCGCGGCGGCGCCGTCCGGAGGCCGGGAGGCCTCGGACTTCGCGGCGCGGCGCGACCGGGAGGCCCGGCGGCGGGGGCTGCACGACGCGGGCGGGCCCGTCGTCGTCTCCGACGGGGCGGACTGGATCACCAACGCCTGCGAGGGGCCCTTCGGGGGCCGGAAGGTCACGTTCGTGCCCGGCCTCTTCCACTGCCTGGAACGCGCCTCCGACGCCGCGAGGCGATCCTGCCGGCGGGGGCGGAGCGGGACCGGCGGTTCGCGGAGGCGAGGCCGACGTCAGGGCGGGCCGGGCGGCGAAGGCCGTCCGGGAGCTGGCGCCCTTCAGGGACCGGCACGAGGAAGTCGAGGCGTGCCGCCGGCATTTCGAGAGGAACCTCGGCCGGATGCGGTACGACCGGTACCGCGATCAGGGCATCCAGGTCGGGAGCGGCGTCGTCGAGGGCGGATGCCGGCGGTTCGGGCTGCGGCTCAAGCGATCGGGAACGCGCCGGGCGGAGAGGGGCGCCAACGCCATGCTGGCGCTGAAGGGCTGCGCCATGAACCTCAGGCTGCCCGACTTCCTGGAATGGCAGGCGAATCAGGCCGTCGCCGCATGATGTCAAAAAATTGGGATACACCCTACAGAAGACAAGGCCCTTGGCAGATATTCACGTTTTGTGCTATCCGTCCGGCGAAGGCGGCGGAGCTGGTCGGGAAATGCGCGTATTGGGACTGGACCCCGGGCTCCGCGCCCTCGGATGGGGCGTGATCGAATCCTCCGGGCCGCGCCTGTCCCACGTGGCGAACGGCGTCTGCCGGACCGGGACGGCGCCGCTGGGGGCCAGGCTGGCGTCCTTGTTCGAGCAGCTCACCGAGGTCTGGGAAAGGCATGCGCCCGACGAGGCGGCCGTGGAGCGCACGTTCGTCAACAAGGACGGCGTGTCCACCCTGAAGCTGGGGCAGGCGCGGGGCATCGCGATGCTGGTGCCGTCAATGGCGGGCGTCGTGGTCGGGGAGTATGCGCCGAACGCGGTGAAGAAGGCGGTCGTCGGCGTCGGGCATGCCGACAAGCGGCAGGTCGAGCACATGGTGCGGATGCAGCTTCCGGGAACGCGGATATCCGGGCAGGACGCGGCGGACGCCCTGGCCGTCGCGATCTGCCACGCGCACCTGGCCCGGAGCCGCGCCTTGGTGACTGCATGATCGGGCGCCTGTCAGGCAGGATCGCACATCGCGCAAGCGACCACGTCCTTCTGGACGTCGGCGGAGTCGGCTATGTCGTGTTCGCAAGCGAGCGGACCTTGGCGGCGCTGCCCGGCCCGGGAGAGGCGGCATCGCTCCACACGGATCTCCTCGTGCGCGAGGATCTCCTGCAGCTCTTCGGCTTCATCACGCCCATGGAGCGGGACTGGCATCGGCTCCTGATCGGGGTTCAGGGGATCGGGGCGCGCGCCTCGATGGCGATTCTCGGGACCCTGGGGCCTGATGGCGTGGCCCGCGCGATCGCTCTTGGCGACTGGGCGTCGATCAGGGCCGCGCCGGGCGTGGGCCCCAAGATCGCGCAGCGAGTCGTGAACGAGCTCAAGGGAAAGGCCCCCGAAATGATGGCGATGCAGGGCGGCGCCGTTCCCGAATCCGGCGGCGGCCCGGAGCGCGGGCCGGTCGCCGGAACGGCGTCCGGGGCTGCAGGGCAGGCGGAGGCGCTGTCCGCGCTCCGGAACCTCGGCTACGCTCCGGGAGAGGCGGCGGCGGCCGTGGCCGAAGCCGCCGGAATGACGGAGGATCCGGACACCGCAGCCCTGATCCGCGAGGCATTGAAGAGACTGTCGCCGAAGACATGAGCCCCTTTCCCGACAGCACGTCCCGGCGTCAATGCCCGTGCCGCGTCCGGCGGGCGGGCCGGCCGTGAGCGAGCCGGACCCGGCGCTTCGGCCTGAGCCGAGGCCGGAGGACGCGGATCGGGCGCTTCGGCCCAGGACGCTCAACGACTTCATCGGGCAGGCCGACGCCAGGGCGAACCTGCGCGTGTTCGTCGAGAGCGCGAAGCGGCGCGGCGAGGCGATGGACCACGTGCTGTTCCACGGGCCCCCGGGGCTGGGGAAGACGACGCTTGCGCAGATCATCGCGCGCGAGCTGGGAGTCAATTTCCGCATGACCTCCGGACCCGTCCTGGCAAAGGCGGGGGACCTCGCGGCGATCCTGACAAACCTCGAGGCCCGGGACGTGCTCTTCATCGACGAGATCCACCGGCTGAATCCGGCCGTGGAAGAGGTGCTCTACCCGGCGATGGAGGACTTCGAGCTTGATCTCGTGATCGGCGAGGGGCCGGCTGCAAGGACGGTTCGCATTGAGCTTCAGCCGTTCACGCTGGTGGGCGCCACGACCCGCCTGGGCCTTCTGACGACGCCCCTGCGCGACCGGTTCGGGATCCCCGTCCGGCTGCAGTTCTATACGGACGAGGAGCTCCACGCGATCGTCTCGCGCGGCGCACGCCTCATGGGGATCGAGACCGGCGAAGGCGGCGCGCGCGAGATCGCCCGCCGCGCCCGCGGCACGCCGAGAATCGCCGGCCGGCTGCTGCGTCGGGTCGTGGACTTCGCCGTCGTCGAGTCGGACGGGCGGCTGACGCGCGAACTGGCCGACGGGGCGCTGACGCGGCTCGGCGTGGACGGCCGGGGACTCGACGGCGCGGACAGGAAGTACCTGACCCTGATCGCGGAAAGCTACCAGGGCGGGCCGGTCGGCGCCGACACGATCTCGGCGGCGATGTCCGAAAGCAGGGACGCGATCGACGAGGTCATCGAGCCGTACCTGCTGCAGCAGGGCTTCATACAGAGAACGCCCCGGGGGCGGATGCTCACCCCCAGCGCATGGAGGCATCTGGGTCTCCCGCCCCCCGAGCCGTCCGGGCAGGGCGCGCTGCTCTGAGGCGCGGGACGAGACGCCGAAGCGCATGGAGGCACGGATCGGCCCGCCGCCCTTCCGGTTCCGGCATGGAAACGCTCGCGCGCCGCCCTTGCGCAAGCCGTTCGAGACGGCGCGGGCGGCAGGTGCCTTGCGAGGGCGCCGCGGGTTCCGGTGGCGGATCCCGGGTCCCGCGCGGAACCGGCCTTGCCGGCGCGTCCGCGGAACGGTACTGCCGCCCGGCGGCATTGACAGGCCGGATGCGCACGGGCTGCCGGGCAGGGTCCGGTCGAAGCGAGGCAGCTGAATGCCCCATTGTTTCAGGATCCGCGTCTACTACGAGGACACCGATCTCGCGGGCATCGTTTACCATGCCAACTACCTGAAGTTCATCGAGCGCGCCAGGACCGAGTGGGTGCGCGAGAAGGGGGTGGACCAGGCGGGCCTGAAGGACGGCCTTGGCATCGTGTTCGCGGTGCGCCGCATCGAGGCCGACTACCTGTCGCCGGCGCGGTTCGGGGATGACCTCGTCGTGGAGACCCGCCTGTCGTCGCATTCCGGCGCGCGGATCTCGCTGGCGCAGAGCGTGTCGCGGGACGGCGTGGCGCTGTTTGCCGCCAAGGTGACCCTCGTCGCGCTTGCCGAGGGCGGGCGAGCGGCCAGGTTTCCGGCGGAAGTTCGCCGACGCCTTGACTCATGATGCGCCGTGATCCGCGGCGCGGCTCCGGCTTGTTCCAATTCGCCCGGCGCCGGGCTAGTGTCCGTGCGCATGAGGGACCCGGGATCCCGGGGCGGAACAGCGAGAGAGCCGAGCGATGGAAGCGGAAACCCTTGCGCTGGTGCAGGAGACGGACTTCTCCATGTGGGCGCTCTTCGCGCGCGCCACCGTCGTCGTCAAGATCGTGATGGTGATGCTTGTCCTCGCCTCCTTCTGGTGCTGGGCCGTCATCATCAACAAGCACGGGCAGTACTGGCGCGCGAGACGCGAGACGCAGAGGTTCGAGGCGGCCTTCTGGTCGGGCGAGCCGCTGGAAACGCTCTGCGACGCGCTGGGGCCGGCCCCGCCGGGGCGGGCCGAGCGCGTCTTCGTCGCCGGAATGACCGAGTGGCGGCGGTCGCACAAGGCGGACGGGGCGGCCATCGCCGGGGCGCATGCGCGGATTGACCGCTCGATGGACGTCGCGATCCAGAAAGAGGCCGACCAGTTGCAGAAAGGCCTGCCGCTGCTCGCGACGATCGGCTCGACCGCCCCGTTCGTCGGGCTGTTCGGCACCGTCTGGGGCATCATGTCGGCCTTCATCGAGATCGGGCAGCAGCAGAGCACGAGCCTTGCGGTCGTCGCGCCCGGAATCGCCGAGGCGCTTCTTGCCACCGGTCTCGGGCTCCTCGCGGCCATTCCCGCGGTGATCTTCTACAACAAGCTTTCCGCGGACAGCGGCCGCATCATAGCGGGCTACGAGAGTTTCGCCGACGAGTTCGCAACCATACTGTCCCGCCAGCTGGACCGGGACTGATGGGCGCCGCGGCCGTCGAGAGCGAACGGGCCCGCGACCGCCGCCGGCGGCGGCGCGCGCGGCCCATGTCCGAAATCAACGTCACGCCCTTCGTGGACGTGATGCTCGTGCTGCTGGTCATATTCATGGTCGCCGCCCCGCTCCAGACGGTCGGCGTTCCCGTGGATCTGCCCCGGACCGCGGCCCAGGCCCTCCCGAGCGAGCGGGAGGAGCCGCTGACCGTCACGCTGACAGCGGACGGGCTCACGATGATACAGACGACCGAGGTCGCCGAAGGGGAGATCGTGCCCCGCCTTCGCGCCGTCCTGAGCGAACGGGCGTCCAGGCGCGTCTTCGTGCGGGCGGACGGCGCGGTCCCCTACGCCCGCGTCGTGCAGGTCATGGGAGCCCTCAATGCGTCGGGAATCACGGACATCGGGCTCGTGACCGACGTGGGCGGGCCGCGACTTGGAGGCGGGTGAGGGAGGATTGCGCCGGGGCTGGTACATCTCGGGCGCGGGGCATGTCGCGTTCATCCTGGCGGCGTTCCTTGCCGGCCCCCTGGCCAGCAACCGTCAGTCCGAGGCCGTGGTCCTGTCCGAGGTGACGATCCTTTCCGAACAGGAGCTCGCGGCGCTGGCCCCGCCGGGCGCCGCGCCGCGAACGCAGGCCGACGCGCCCGAAGCGGACCCGCCCGAAGCGGACGAGGCGCCGCGGGCCCCGCCGGCCGTTGCGGCGACGGAACTTGCCATGCCCGATCCGCTGGAGGCTCCGGAAAGCCCCGACGCTCCGGATCTCGCGATCGACCAGCCCGCCCCGGGGGCGGAGGTCGACGAAGGCGTGCCGACGGCGCCACTGCCGCCTTCGGCCATCGACGGGGCGAGCGTCCTGCCCGACCAGGTTGCCGCGCCCGCGCCCCGCATCGCGCCGGTGCCGCAGCCCGCGCCGCCGCCCGAGGCGGAAACGGGAGCGGACCTGGTCGAGGCGACCGCTCCCGTTCCAGAGGCCTCGCCGGAGCAGGTCCGGGAGCCGGACACGCCGCAGGCGCCGGAGGAGGCCAGCGACCGCATAGTGACCGAGGCCGAGGAAGCGGAGACCAATGCCGACGCCAGCTCGAGGCGGCCGAGAGCGCGGCCGTCGCGCTCCCCCCTCCCCGCGCCGGACGCCGTCCCGCGCGAGTCCGGAAGCGCTGCGGCGCTTTCCGATGCGGACGCGGAGTCCCGAGGCGCCGCGCGGCCCGGACCGCCCCTGACCGCCGGCGAGAAGGAGGCGTTCGGCCTCGCGGTCGGGCGATGCTGGAATGTCGGAAGCCTGTCGATCGGCGCGCGCGCGACAAGGGTCGTCGTGACCTTCGGGTTGCGGCGGGACGGCGTGCCCGTCGTGGAATCGATCGCGATGGGCGCGTTCGAAGGCGGCAGCGAGGCGGATGCGCGCCGGGCGTTCGAGGCCGCTCGACGCGCCATCATCCGCTGTGGCAGAGAGGGATTCGAGCTTCCGGCCGAAAAGTACGGCCGGTGGCGCGAAGTAGAGGCAACCTTCAACGCGGAAGGAATGCAGTTCCGATGACGCAATCTCTCCAGTCGCTCGCCGTCGCGCTCGCCGTCGCGCTCGCAACGCAGGCGCCGGCCCAGGACCGGGCAGGGCCCCTGCGGATCGAGATCACCGAAGGCGTGATCGAGCCGGTGATGATCGCCGTTGCGCCGTTTCTTGCGGAGAACGCCGCTGCCGGGGCCTACGCCGAGAGGATCACGGAGGTGGTGGCGGGCGACCTCGCCGGAACCGGCCTCTTCCGGGACGTTCCGCGTCAGGCCTATGTCAGCCAGGTGACGGACTTCGACGCTCCGGTGGCCTACGCGGACTGGAGGACGATCAACGTGGAGGCCCTGGTCGTCGGGTCGGTCGCGCTCACCCCAGACGGGCGGCTTCTTGCCAGGTTCCGCCTCTTCGACGTGTTTGCCGACGCGCCGCTCGGCGACGGGCTTCAGTTCGCGGGGGCCGCGGAAAGCTGGCGGCGCGTGGCGCACAAGGTCGCGGACCAGGTCTATTCCCGGATCACCGGGGAGGGCGGGTATTTCGACAGCCGGGTGGCGTACGTGGAGGCGACGGGGCCGAAGGACAACCGCCGGAAGCGGCTCGCGATCATGGACTATGACGGCGAGAACGTCAGCCACCTGACGGACGCGTCGTCAATCGTTCTCGCGCCCCGGTTCTCGCCGACCGGCGACAGGATACTGTTCACGAGCTACGAGACCGGGTTTCCGCAGATATACGAACTCAAGGTCGGCCGCGTCGACAAGACGGCACTGGCCATAGACGCCGAATCGATGACGTTCGCCCCCCGTTACGCGCCGGACGGCCGGACCGTGGTCTATTCCGAAGCGCGCCGCGGAAACACCGACATCTACATGCTGGACGTCGCGACGCAGCGGCGCACCCGGCTGACGTCCGCCCCTTCGATCGAGACGGCCCCGTCGTTCTCGCCGGACGGAAGCCGGATCGTCTTCGAAAGCGACAGGTCGGGCAGCCAGCAGATCTACGTGATGCCGGCCTCCGGCGGCCGGCCCGCGAGGATCAGCTTCGGGCCGGGGCGCTACGGCACGCCGGTCTGGTCGCCGAGAGGCGACTTCATCGCGTTCACCAAGCAGAATGCAGGCCGCTTCCATATCGGCGTGATGCGCTCGGACGGCTCGGCCGAAAGGCTCCTGACGGCATCGTTCCTCGACGAGGGCCCGACATGGTCCCCGAACGGCCGCGTGCTGATGTTCACCCGCCACAGCGCGGGGGCGGAGGGCAGGCCGGCACTCTTCTCCGTGGACATTTCCGGGCGCAATCTCAGGCGGGTGCGCACCGAGACGGCGGCATCCGACCCGGCGTGGTCGCCGCTCCTTCCCTGACGGCCTCTCGCGCACGGGCCGGCGTTGCCGCCAGTCGGCCCCGCGGCCCGAAGGCAGGGCGGCGAAACCACTTCCTGAGCGACAGGGCCCCCGTTTGCGGGGCGTCTTCGTCATCCTCTGTGACGGCCTGAGGCGGCACAGCCGGCAGCCGGGCTCCGCCACGCCTCCCTGCAGGCCGGCAGGCGGGTTTCGTCACCAGCGCCAAAAGGGAGAATCAGTGGATTCGATCGCCGTGCGCGCCGGCGCTCCGGAGAAGGAGACCGTCGCCATCAAGGAGCGGATGAAAGCGATTCAAGCCTACCGTTCGGCCGCCCTTGAACGGTCTGGCGCCGACGTCGCCCGCACGTCTCGGGGTGTTGAGCTAAGGAACGCGGCAGGCCGGATTGCGGCGACGGCCGGACGCATGGCGACGGCGCGCTGGCGGCAGGCCGCCGCCTTCGGGCCTGCCAGCCGAGCGCCCGACGCCGGCGGTTCGCCTCTTCGCGTGTGCGGCGGCGTTCGCCGCTTGCTGTTTTCGTTGCCTTTGCCGACGGGTCATGTATGTCGCTAGCAGCAGAAAGCAGTCGCAGGTGATCCAATGCCGCTCTTCAGACCGTTACTTGTCGTCTTCGTGGCGCTCGGCGCCTGCAGCCCGGCCGCCCGTTTCGACACCGACACCGACACCGCGGGCGCTCCCGGCGCTCACGGCTCGTTCGACGACCCCCGGTCGGCGGCCTATTTCAGCGCGGCCGTCGGCGATCGCGTGCTTTTCGCCGTGGACCAGTCGACGCTCACGCCGACGGCGCGCGCCACGCTTGACGGCCAGGCCGACTGGCTCGCGGCGAATCCCGAGTACGCGGCCCTCATCGAAGGCCATGCGGACGAGCAGGGCACCCAGGCCTACAACCTGGCGCTCGGCGCCCGGCGGGCGGCGACGGTGGAGAACTACCTCATCTCGCAGGGTGTCGATCCGGCGCGCCTGAGGACAATCAGCTACGGCAAGGAGCGGCCGATCGAGATCTGCTCGGAGGAAGCCTGCTACATGCACAACCGCCGTGCCGTGACCGTGCTGTCCGCAGGCGCAGGCCTCTGAAGGAGATCGCGTGATCCGCGCCCTGTTTCTCGCAACCCTGCTCCTCGCCGCGCCTGCCGTCGCGCAGGACCGGGACCGGACGCTCGCGGACATCCGGCAGGAACTGACCGTGCTGTTCGTCGAGATGCAGCGGCTCAGGCGCGAGCTTTCGACAACGGGCGTGCCCGCAGGGCGGCTCGAAGGCGCCGGCGTGCTGGAGCGCGTCGACGCGCTTGAGGCGGAAGTGCGGCGCCTGACGGCGGCGTCCGAGCGCCTGACGAACCGCGTCCAGCGGATCGTGGACGACGGCACGAACCGGATCGGCGACCTGGAGTTCCGCCTCTGCGAACTGGAAGCGGATTGCGACATCACAAGGCTGGGCGAGACCACGACCCTGGGCGGCGCCCCGTCCGGCGAGGCCGGCTCCGCCGACGCCGCCGCCAGCGTCATGCAGGCCGACGGCGGCCTGCCGTCCGGCCTCGCCGGCACCGGCGGCGTCGAGCTGGCGCACGCGGAAAGGGCGGACTTCGATCGCGCCAGGGCCAGTTTCGACCAGCGGGACTTCGAGGCTGCGGCCGAGCGGTTCCGGGAATTCAACGAGAAGTACCAGGGCGGGCCGTTTGCGGGGGTCGCGTACCTGCTGCGCGGCGAGGCCCTGACGGAGCTCGGCAGGATTTCCGAGGCCGCGCGCGCGTACCTGGAGAGCTATTCGGGCACGCCGGACGGCCCGACGGCGCCTGTGGCCCTGCTGAGGCTTGGCGTCGCCCTTGACACGCTGGGGCAGGGGCAGGAAGCCTGCGTCACGCTCTCGGAAGTCACGGTCAGGTTTCCGGACACGGAGTTCTCCGCCGAGGCGCAGGAGGCCCGGGCCGGCATGGCGTGTCCGTGAATCGCGCTGCCGACGAACTTGACGAAATGATCAGGAACTCGGCGGGCCGGCCTCTTGCGCGGGTGCGCCCGCGGCGCCTTGGGGTCGCCGTGTCCGGAGGCAGCGATTCGGTCGCCTGCCTCGACGCGATGCTCTGGCACGGCCGGCGCCTGGGCTTTCCGGTTGAGGCCGTGACCGTGGATCATGGGCTGCGCCCGGAGGCGGCCGGGGAGATCGAGGCGGTGGCGCGCCTGTGCGCCGGGACCGGCACGCCTCACACGGTGCTGGCCTGGAAATGGAGCGGAACCGGCAACCTCCAGGCAGAGGCGCGCGAGGCGCGCTATCGCCGCATCGGCGGCTGGGCGCACGACTCGGGCATCGACCAGGTCGCGCTGGGCCATACCCGTGACGATGTCGCGGAGACGTTCCTGATGCGTCTTGCGAGAAAGGCGGGCGTGGACGGGCTCTCCGAGATGGACCGCCGGTTCACGCGGCATGGCGTGACGTGGATCCGTCCAATGATCGGCCACGGACGCGGGGAGTGGCGGGAGTACCTCCGGCGCAGGGGCGTTTCCTGGGTCGAGGATCCTTCCAACGGCGACCCCAGGTTCGATCGGGTGCGTGCCCGAGACGGCCTGCGGTCCCTGGCGGGGCTGGGCGTCGACGCCGGCGCCTTGTCCGAGGTCGCGAGGAACATGGGCGCGGCACGGGAAGCGCTGGAGCATTACGTTCGCCGCGAGGCGGAACGGCTTGCGTCGGAGGAGAATGGCGACGTGATCCTGACTGCGGACATGCGCGCGCAAGAGCGCCGCGCGCCGCGGGAGATCGCGTTCCGCCTGCGCCGGCACGCACTTGCCTGGGTCGGCGGGGGAAGGTATCCGCCGCGCTCCGGCGCGATGCGCGAGCTCGACCGCGCGCTGCGGGAAGCGGGACGGCACACGCTGGCGGGCTGTGTCGTGACGCGCGGGTCCGGCGACCGCGTCCAGCCGGGCGCCTGGCGCGTTTCGCGGGAGTTCAATGCGGTCAGGGACGTCTCCGGGCCGACTGACCGGCCCTGGGACGGCCGCTGGATTCTCGACGGGCCGCACGAGGAAGGGCTCGAGGTGCGCGCCCTTGGCGAGGCCGTGAAGGACACGCCGTGGCGCGGCACGGGCATGCCGCGCCAAAGCCTGCTGGCGTCGCCCGCGGTCTGGAGGGGCGCGTCGCTTGTGGCCGCGCCTGCCGCGGGGCTGGCCGGAGGATGGACCGCGAAGGCAACGGGCCGCGGCAAATTCGACGAATTTCTGCGATCCCGTTGAAGAATCCGCCCTGATTGCTATCTGACCTGCAATGGGCCGGATCCGAACGGCCCGCCACGACCTGCCCGATGGAGCTTCCGTTGACCAACATGCGCAGCATCGCCTTCTGGATTGTCCTGTTCCTGCTCGTCCTTGCGCTCTTCAACCTCGTCTCGGGCGGCCAGCCCGGCCTCAGCAGCAAGACGGTCAGCTATTCCGAATTCGTTGACCGGGTGTCGGACGGAAGCGTGACGGCGGCAACGATCGACGGAGAGGAGATCACCTTCCGCGGCGGCGACGGCCAGGAATACGTGACGATCCAGCCGGCCGGCGCGGAGACGACGGACCTCCTCGTCAGGAACGACGTGTCGTTCGACGCCAAGCCGCAGAAGCAGTCGAGCTTCATGGCGATCTTCTGGTCCTTCCTGCCGTTCCTCCTGCTGATCGGCGTCTGGATCTATTTCATGAACCGGATGCAGGGCGGCGGTCGCGGCGGAGCGATGGGCTTCGGGAAGTCGCGCGCCAAGCTGCTGACCGAGAAGCACGGACGCGTCACGTTCGACGACGTGGCCGGGATCGACGAAGCCAAGGAGGAGCTCGAGGAAATCGTGGAGTTCCTTCGCAATCCGCAGAAGTTCTCCCGGCTCGGCGGCAAGATTCCCAAGGGCGCGCTGCTCGTCGGCCCGCCGGGCACCGGCAAGACGCTGCTGGCGCGCGCCATTGCAGGCGAAGCGGGGGTGCCCTTCTTCACGATCTCCGGCTCCGACTTTGTCGAGATGTTCGTCGGCGTCGGCGCCAGCCGCGTCCGCGACATGTTCGAGCAGGCGAAGAAGAACGCGCCGTGCATCGTATTCATCGACGAGATCGACGCCGTGGGTCGCAGCCGCGGGGTCGGCTATGGCGGCGGCAACGACGAGCGGGAGCAGACGCTGAACCAGCTCTTGGTCGAGATGGACGGCTTCGAGGCGAACGAGGGCATAATCATCGTTGCGGCGACGAACCGTCCCGACGTGCTTGATCCGGCGCTGCTGCGTCCCGGTCGCTTTGACCGGCAGGTGCAGGTGCCCAACCCCGACATCAAGGGTCGCGAGAAGATCCTCGGCGTGCATGCACGCAAGATTCCCCTGGCTCCCGACGCCGACCTTCGCATCATTGCGCGCGGAACGCCCGGCTTTTCCGGGGCCGATCTCGCGAATCTCGTGAACGAGGCGGCGCTGATGGCGGCCCGCGTCGGCCGACGCGCCGTCACCATGGACGATTTCGAGAATGCCAAGGACAAGGTCATGATGGGCGCGGAGCGGCGCTCCATGGTCATGACGGAGGAAGAGAAGAAGCTGACCGCCTACCATGAGGCCGGACATGCCATCGTGGGCCTGAACGTTCCGCAGCATGATCCGATACACAAGGCCACGATCATCCCGCGGGGGCGGGCGCTTGGCCTGGTGCTGAGCCTGCCGGAACGGGACCAGCTCTCGGTCACGTTCAGGAAGTACAAGTCCAAGATCGCGATGGCGATGGGAGGTCGCGCCGCCGAGGAGCTGATTTTCGGAAAGGACGACATAACAAGCGGCGCCGCGTCCGACATCCAGCAGGCCAGCAGGATCGCGCGCGCCATGGTGACCCAGTTCGGCTTCGCTGACGAACTCGGCATGGTCGACTATTCGTACGAGCAGCAGAGCTACCTTGGCGCCTTCCAGTCCGGCCAGGCCCATTCCGAGGAAATGCAGAAGCGCATCGACGAAAAGGTCAAGGAGCTTGTCGACGAGGGGTACGAGACGGCCAGGAACGTTCTCACCAGCAAGATGGGCGAGCTTGAGCGGCTTGCGCAGGGACTCCTGGAGTACGAGACGCTCACGGGCAGCGAAATCACCAGCATCATCGCGGGCAGGCCCCTCAAGCGGGCTGACGACGACGAAGACGATTCGACTGACGAGAGCGGCAAGGCGAGCGTCACCGCGATCCCGAAGACCCGACCGCGCAGGAGGTCCGGCAAGGGCGAGGATCCCGGTCTCGAGCCGGAACCGACCTAGGCCCGGAAGCCTGGCAGGGCGCGCGCCCGGCCGACGCTTTCCCCGGAAGCCGCTGACGGGCCGGCATGCCAGGCGGGGGGCCTTGGCGGGCGTTTTCACCGTGATCGTGACAGCCCGGGCTGTCCGCCCGCATTGGAATCGCGGTGCGTCTCGAAACTCCGGTGAAGGCGCGCGTGCTGCCGGAGGCGCCGGTTTTCCGGCGCTTGCCAGGCGGATATCCGGACAGCCCGCTGCATGACACGTTCGGGAGACGTCAATGACGGCAAGGATAATTGACGGCAGGGATTTCGCGGCGGACGTCCGCGGCAAGGTCAAGGAGCATGTGACGCGGCTGACGGGCGAGCACGGCATTGTGCCCGGTCTTGCGGTCGTGCTGGTGGGCGAGGATCCGGCAAGTCAGGTCTATGTGCGCTCAAAGGGCAAGGCGACCGTCGAGGCCGGAATGAAGAGCGTCGAACGCAAGCTTGCGGCAGATGCGCCGGAAGGCGAGCTTCTGGCCCTGATAGATCAGCTCAACGACGACGCTTCCATCCACGGCATCCTCGTGCAGTTGCCGCTGCCGGAACATCTGGACGAGGATCTTGTCGTCAATGCAATTGATCCCGCAAAGGACGTGGATGGCTTCCACATCTCCAATGTGGGGCTTCTCGGCACCGGCCGGAAAGCGATGGTGCCATGCACGCCGCTTGGATGCCTCATGATGCTCAGGGATCACCATGGAAGCCTTTCAGGCCTGGATGCGGTGATTGTCGGCCGGTCCAACATCGTGGGCCGGCCGATGGCCCAGCTGTTGATCGGCGACAGCTGCACGGTCACCGTCGCGCATTCGCGGACAAGGGATCTGCCGGAGGTGGTGCGGCGGGCGGACGTGGTCGTGGCCGCCGTCGGACGGCCGGCAATGGTCCGGGGCGACTGGATCAAGCCTGGCGCCACCGTGATCGACGTTGGCATCAACCGGGTCGAGGCGCCGGAAAGGGGCGTGGGCGGGACGCGGCTTGTGGGAGACGTCGATTTCGAGCGCGCCTCACGGGTGGCCGGTGCGATCACGCCCGTTCCGGGAGGCGTCGGGCCGATGACCATCGCCTGCCTGCTGGCGAACACGGTGGCGGCATGCTGCCGCGCGAGCGGCGTTCCGGAACCGGAAGGCCTGACGGCCTGAGTCGCCTTCGGGGGCAGGGCTGTCGCGCCCGGCGTTTCACAGGAACGAAATGGCGCTTCCCGCCGTCCGTTCGGTGATCGCGGTTCGCGGATGCCATGATCGCCTTGCGGCGTCACGCGCCAAGGGCCGTCCGGATCCCCTGGAAGGGCAATGGCCTGCTGTCGCCGCCTGGCCGGTCCGGGACACGCACAGGCCTTGACGGACCCCGTGTCCGCTTGCGAAACGCGCCCATGGTCAGCAAGCCGCCCTCCGACACGTCACGGCGCAACCTGTACAAGCGTGCGCGCGGCCGGGGCCTCTCCGCGAGCCGGAGGCGCTATCTTGACGATCTCGCCCGGATCGGCCTGGCGGGCGTCGGGCGGGACGAGAATCCCGGCCGCAAGAAGCTGGATCTCGGCGCGACGTTTGGCGGCCGCCCTGTCTGGCTGGAAGTGGGATTCGGCGGCGGCGAGCACCTGCTGCATCAGGCCGTGCGGAATCCGGGCATTGGCTTCGTCGCGGCGGATCCCTACATCGACGGCGTCGCGACGCTCCTGGGGAAGATCAGGGCGGACGGGGTCGAGAACATCCGGATACATCCGGGCGATGCGCGCGACCTGATGGACGTGCTGCCCGACCGATCCGTGGAAAGGACGTTCCTCCTCTATCCGGACCCGTGGCCGAAGAGGAGGCATCACAGGCGGCGCTTCGTGACGCCGGAACACCTCGATCCGCTCTTCGCGACGATGGCGTCGGGCGCGCAGCTCAGGATCTCGACGGACATTGCGGACTACGTGCGCCAGGCCATGGAGGAAGCCCCCAAGGCCGGATTCGTGTGGCAGGCGGCACGTCCTGAAGACTGGCGGACGCCATGGGAGGACTGGCTGCCGACGCGCTACGAGCGGAAGGCGGTGCGGGAGGGCCGGACGCCCACGTACCTGACGTTCAGAAGGCCCGATGCGTGAACGCGCGGCGCGCGCGCTCCGCTTCCCGGCGCCGCGCTTCGGCGATCCGGCATGCGCGCCGGCGGACCACGGTGGACCCTTGCGACGCTCTGGTCTAGGGAGCCGTGCGAGAGGAAGGGATCCCGATGTCCGGAAGCGGCGCACCCCAGCCCATGACTGCACGTCGATCCGGCGCGCTCACGGGAGAAGCGCATGTGCCGGGCGACAAGTCGATTTCGCACCGGGCGCTGATCCTCGGCGCGATGAGCGTCGGCGAAACGCGGATCGAGGGGCTTCTCGAAGGCGAGGACGTGCTGGCCACCGCCGCCGCGATGCGCGCATTCGGCGCCGAAGCGGTCCGTGCCGGCGAGGGCAGCTGGTCCGTTCACGGCGTGGGCGTGGGCGGTTTCGGCGAGCCCGCGGACGTGATCGACTGCGGGAATTCCGGGACCGGTGCGCGCCTTGTCATGGGCGCCATGGCAACGACTCCGATCACGGCGACCTTCACGGGCGACGCATCCCTCCGTTCGCGTCCCATGGGTCGGGTCACCGGACCGCTTGCGGGTTTCGGGGCAGGGGCCGTCGGCCGGTCCGGCGGACGGCTGCCGATGACGATCACGGGCGCGGTGGATCCCGTGCCCGTCAACTACGAGATGCCGGTCGCGTCCGCGCAGGTGAAGTCCGCCATCCTCCTCGCCGGACTGAACGCGCCGGGTGAAACGGTCGTGATCGAGCGGGAAGCCACACGTGACCATACGGAGAGAATGCTCAGGGGATTCGGCGCCGGCATCGACGTCGAAGCAGGGGCCTGCGGACGCGTCATCACGCTCAAGGGCCATGCCGAGCTGCGGCCGCAAGCCATTTCCGTCCCGCGCGACCCGTCCTCCGCCGCGTTCCCGGTGGCCGTCGCGCTGATCGTCGAGGGATCAGACGTGCTCGTGCCCAATGTCGGGATGAACCCGACCCGCACCGGCTTCTACGCCACGCTCCGCGAGATGGGGGCCGACCTGACATTCGAGAACGAGCGGGAGGAGGGGGGCGAGCCTGTTGCGGACATCCGTGCGCGCTTTTCCCCCGAACTGAAGGGCATAGAGGTTCCGCCTGAGCGCGCGCCCTCCATGATCGACGAATATCCCGTCCTTTCCGTCGTCAGCGCCTTTGCCCGGGGACGGACCGCGATGCGTGGCGTGGGAGAGCTTCGGGTCAAGGAAAGCGACCGGATCGACGCGATGGCGGCCGGGCTCCGCGCTGCCGGCGGGACCGTCACGGAGGGCGAGGACTGGTGGGAAGTGGAGGGCATGGGCCCTGCGGGCGTTCCGGGAGGAGCGCGTGTCGAAGCGCGCCTTGACCATCGCGTTGCCATGTCGCTTCTCTCTCTCGGCCTCGGCGCGACGAACGCCGTGACCGTGGACGATGCCTCGCCGGTTGCAACGTCTTTCCCGACGTTCACGGCGTTGATGACGGAACTGGGCGCCTCGCTTGATTCCGTTCAGGCAGGGTAGGCCCGCTTCGCGGGAGCCGGTCAGCAACCCGCATTTCCGGTCGCAGGCTTGCGGCACGCGTCAGAGCCCGACCTAAAAGGGTGTAGCCCAGATTGGTTGATCGAGCCCCAATGGTCCAGCTTGCCCGCTGTTCGAGAATGTTTGACAGCCTTGTTTTCTTGATGGAACGATGGTGCAGCAGCGCCAGCGAATCATGGCGGTCAACAAATTTGGGATGCACCCACCTAAAACCCCCGTTCCACTCTGAAGTGCAACACCTGATGCAGTGTTCCTGGTCGTTCGGCGACACATGATGTTGCGAATCGGCCAGGCGGCGACGACAGTCCCTGTGATGAAGCAAGGAGACTGTCATGCCCGAGGGCCATCGCCACCTGACCTATGCGGAACGCTGCCAGATCCACGCCCTGAGGAAAAGCGGGCTTTCCGGCCCGGCGATCGCCCGCCAGCTCGGCCGCGACCGCACGACGGTCTGGCGCGAGGTGCGGCGCAACTCCGGCAGGCGCGGCTACCGCCACAAGCAAGCCCAGCGCAAGGCGGACAGGCGCCGCAGCGCGGCCTCGTCGGTGGCGCGCAAGATGACGCCGGAGCTGTGGCGCATGGCGGAGGAGCGGCTGGCCGAGGGCTGGAGCCCCGAGCAGGTCAGCGGGCGCCTCCGCAAGGAGGGCGCGCCGATGGCGGGGCGTCAGTGGATCTACGAGCGCATCCACGCCGACCGGAAGGCCGGCGGCGGTCTCTGGCGGCATCTCCGCCGCCGCGGCAGGAAGCCGAACCGGAAGGGCGGGGCCCACGCGGGCCGCGGCCACATCCCGGGCCGGGTGGACATCTCCGAGCGCCCGGACGTCGTGGAGGCGAAGGAACGGGTCGGCGACTGGGAGGCCGACACCATTGTGGGCAAGGGCCACAGCGGCGCGCTTGTCTCCCTGGTGGACAGGGCGTCCAAGTACACGCTGCTCGAAAGGGTCGAGAGGAAGACGGCGGACGCGGTCGGCTCGGCCATGACCGGCATGCTGGGCCCTCTCCCCGTGCACACGGTCACCGCGGACAACGGCAAGGAGTTCGCGGGCCATGCCAGGGTGGCCGAGGCGCTGGGCGCGGGGTTCTTCTTCGCGCGCCCGTACCACTCCTGGGAGCGCGGCCTGAACGAGCACACCAACGGCCTCGTGCGGGGATACCTGCCCAAGGGCACGGACTTCCGCAAGGTGACGGACGCAGAGGTGCAGGCCGTCCAGGACCGCCTCAACGCGCGGCCGCGCAAGGCGCTGGGCTACCTCACCCCGTCCGAGGCCTTCCACCAGGCGCAGCCGCCCTGAGGGGGCCTTCCGGGGCCGCCGGGGGCGGCTCCGAGGGGAGATGCGCGCTGTCCGCGGCCCGCCGTCCTCCGGTCGGGCTCCGCCCTCCCTGCGTCCGGCGGGCCGCGGACAGCGCCCGGCAGGGCTTGCACCGCCCCGGAAGACTGGCTACGCCTCCCGGTGAAGGGACCGCCGCCGCTCGGGCTTCGCCCCTCGCTGGCTGATGTTGCACTTCAGAGTGGAAGCGGCGAAATCATTGAATCATTGTAACTGGAGCCTCTTGCAGAACTCCGCGGACGAGCGGTTTTTTCCCGCCGTGAAACGGGCATTTTTCGACGGCTCGGCCTGGACATGGAGCCGTCCATCCTGTATGAGCGGGGTGTTGGAACCACAACATACGGGGAGACGGCTCCATGTCCGTGGGAAAGTTCGTATCAGACGCCTGGCACCGCATTCAAGGGGAACCTTTCCCTTTCCTGGCCGAGGAGGTGGGCCCGCCGGGGGAGACGCACCGCAGGTTCGTGGCGGTCCTCGACCTGGCGCGGGTCGGGCGGCACCTCCATTGCGACCACCGCGGCGTCGGGCACCCTCCCTCCGACCGGAACGCGCTGGCGCGGGCCTTCGTGGCCAAGGCGGTGCGGGACCTCCCGACCACGGCCGCGCCGGTCGACCGGCCCGGTGCGACCTGACGCTGCGCAGGCTGTGCGGCTGGTGCCGCGTGTCGGAGGTCCCCGGCGAACCGGCGTTCTCCCGGGCCTTCGCGTGGTTCGCGGAGACCCGGCTGCCCGAGCGCATGCACGGGGCTTTGGTCAGGGCCGCCCATGAGGGATCGGTCGTCGGCCACGTATCCCGGGACTCGACGGCGATCACGGGACGGGAGAGGCCGGCGCCGAAGCCCAGGCCGGCGCCGAAACCGAAGCGGAGGCGCGGTCGCCCCGGGAAGGGCGAGGGGCCGGTCAGGGAGCCGACCCGCCTCGAGCGGCAGCTGAAGGGCGGCATGTCCGCGGCGGAGATGCTCGGGGAGCTGCCGAAAGCCTGCGACGTGGGCACGAAGCGCAACGCGAAGGGATGCAAGGAAAGCTGGAGAGGGTACAGAATGCATGTCGACGCCGCCGACGGCGACATCCCCGTCAGCTGCATCCTGACCTCGGCGTCGCTCCACGACAGCCAGGCCGCCATCCCGCTGGCCCGGATGACCGCGGAGCGGGTGGACCACTGCTGCGAACTCATGGACGCGGCCTGCGATTCCCGGGAGATCGGGCTGCACGCCCGCCTGGCGGGCCGCGTGGCGATCATCGACACGAACCCCCGCCGCGACGCGAAGCTGAGGGAGCGCCTCGCCACCGAGGCGCGGGCGCAGCGCAGCGCGGGCCACGTCCGCCACGACCGCGTGCGCTGCAGGCAGCGCTCCGGCGTGGAGCGGGTGAACTCCGCCCTGAAGGACTCGTACGGAGGACGGCACGTCCGGGTGCGGGGGCACGCGAAGGTGGCCTGCCACCTGTTCTTCGGCGTGCTGGCCCTGACGGTCCGCCAGCTGATGCGGCTCGTCGTCTGACGCCCCGCCAGCGGCAGCGCCGGACGCCGCCGACGCCGCCCCCGGGAACGGGACGGCGCGGACAGCCATGCGCGGACGGCGCCCGAAGGGCCGGCATCCGAGACATTCCGCCACACCCTGGCCCTCCGGCTCGCCCCGGATGCCTGCCGGGCCCGGCTCCCGCACGCCGGCGGACGCCGGAGGCTGGCCACGGCCGCCGGAACCGCGATAATTGTGCAAGAGGCTCACTGTTCAGGTTCCATCCTGGCGTCTTCCCACCCGGCCAGGCGGCTCAGCCCGGCTGGGCCGGCTGTCGCGTAGCGAGCCGTGCGACCAGCTCGCCCGGCGGGGCGCGGAGCGTCTCCAGCAGATGCCAGTCCTGTTTCCGGGCCGTGTCGAGCACGGTCCGCAGCGCCGCGTGGTTCCGGGCTCCCGTCTCGCTGCGGAAGCTCCCGGAGATCCTCTGCTGCACCTTGAGGGGCCGCAGCGCCCGCTCGGCCTCGTTGTCGGGCGCGGGAACCGCGGGGTCGCGGGGCGAGCCGCAGCACGCCGTCCCGACTGTCCCGCAGCCGCAGGGCCGGGCTGTGGCCCCGCCGTCGCTTCCGCCGGCCCCGGCGCCCTTTCGAGGGCGGCGGGGGCCGGGCCTCGTGCATGGCGACGCCCTCGGCCACGATGCCTCTCATGGCGGCGGCCGATCAGGTCGGCCAGCCGCTCCGGAAGGGGCATTCCCTTCGACAGGCTGCCAGCGTGGACGGCGCGGCGCAGCAGGATGCCGATCACCACCACCGCGGCAATGAACATGCCGGTCACCCGACGCTGATGGGTGGCTAGACATGATCGGCATGCGCCCACGGGAATGCGCTATTGCTGCCGTCTATCTGCCGCCGCATGTGCTACTAGGCGGAACTTCAGGCCCGCGATTCTCGCCCAACTCGTTGACAGGAAGCGGGAATTCGCCGTTTCGGCACCCCCGCAGCTGGATTCCTGTTGCCATGACCGGCATTGCCGCGGTTTCCGGCGCGCCTGACGGGCCGTCCAGGCGCCGTTGAACCAGGGCTCGGCATTCTCCCGTGATGTCTCCTGGCATCACAGACGAATCGGTCTCCCATGGGCGCGAACCGTTCCCATGGCGGACGCCCGCCGTGGCCCCGACATCGAATCCGTCCCAAACCAGGCCGGAAAGCCCGCCATCCCGGCTCGCGCGAGGCCTGGCGCGAGGGAAGGCGGATCCGCAAGCGCACCGTCGCCAGCCTCTCGAGGCGCCCGCCCCACGTCGTCGAGGGCTTCCGCGCGGTGCTCAAGGGCGCCGGCGCCGTCCGCGACGTCGGCGACCTGATGCGGGTGGAGCGCTCCCTCCCGCACGGCCACGCCGCCGCCGTCCTCGGCACGGCGCGGGACCTGGGTCTCGAGCGCATCCTCCACCGCGCCGGCGGCCGCGGGCGCGACCTGGCGCTGGCGGCCGTCGTCGCGCGGGTGCCGTGGCCGGACTCCAGGCTCGCCACCGCCCGGCGGCTGTCGCCGGAGACCGCGACGGGCAGCCTCGGCGCCCTGCCCGGGCTCGGGGAGGTCGCCGGCAACGAGGTGCCGGACATGCTCGACTGGCTGCCCAGGCGCCAGCCCTGGATCGAGCGGAGCCTCGCCAGCCGGCACCTGGAGGACGGCACGCTCATCCTGTACGACGTCAGCTCCATCTGCCTGGAAGGCTCGAAGCGCCCGCTCGCCGCCTTCGGCCACGACCGCGACGGCAGGAAGGGCAGGCGGCAGACCGTGTTCGGGCTGCCCTGCGCCTCCGACGGCTGCCCGGTCGCCGTGGAGGTCTTCCCCGGCAACGCCTCGGACCCGTCCACGGTGGCGCGCCAGGCGGACAGGATCCGCAGGCGCTTCGGCATCGGCCGCGTGGCGCCGGCGGGCGACAGGGGGATGCTCGCCACGGCCCGGATCCGCGAGGACCTCGAGCCCGCGGGGCTCGACTGGATCCCGGCGCTGAAGACCGTGGACATCCGCAGGCTGCTCAGGGAGGGTCCGGACGGCGCTCCGGCCCCGCTCGTGCCCGAGGCGCTGGTTCCCGACGCGGTGGCGGAGGTCACGGGCCCGGACTTTCCCGGCGAGCGCCTGACGGTCTGCCTCAACCCCCGGCTGCGCCAGGAGCGGGCCCGCAAGCGGGAGGACCCGCTCAGGGCGACGGAGGAGGCGCTCGCCGGCATAGCGGCGTCGGTGCGCTCGGGCCGGCCGAAGGGCCGGGAGGCGATCGGCCGCCGTGTCGGCCGGGACGTGAACCGCCGCAAGGCGGGCAGGCATCTCGAGGTCGACGTCACCGACGACGGCATCGCCTGGCGCCGCCGGGAGGACCGGATCGCCGCCGAGGCGCGGCTCGACGGCGTCTGCGTCATCCGCACCAGCCTGGACGCCGCCTCCATGGGCGCGGCCGAGGCCGTGGAGGCGTACAAGGGCCTCGCGGGCGTGGAGCGCGCGTTCCGGAACGCCAGGACCGACCTCCGGATCCGTCCCGTCCACGTCCACTCGCCCGATCACGTCCGCGCCCACGTGTTCATGTGCATGCTCGCGCTCCACGTGGAACGGCACATGCGCCGGCGCCTCGCGCCGATGCCGTTCGAGGACGACGACCGCGAGGCGGCGCGGGCGCGGCGCGGATCGCCGGTGGAGAGGGCCGAGGTCTCGGAGCGCGCGAAGGCCAGGGCCAACACGAAGCGGACCCCGGACGGGCTGCCGGTCCACAGCCTGCGCACCCTGCTCGACGATCTCTCGGGCATGGCGCTGAACCAGCTGCGCCTGCCGGGCCACGGCGACAGCCTGCTGACCGTCGTCACCGCGCCCGCCCCGGTCCGGGAACGGGCCTTCGGACTTCTCGGAGTGAAGCCGGACCGGGACGTTCCCATGAGAATGACAGGCTGACAGGCCGCCCTCGGGCACGAAAATAACTGAAAATCAACAGGATGGTCGCGGAAAACCGCTTTCGCCTCCCCTGAAGTTCCGGCTAAGCGACTACATCAAGGCGGCGGCGGAGCGTCTGGCCGAGGCGGGCGTCGCCCTCGTCGAGCGGGCCGCCGAGACCGGCCTGGCAGCGGATGTCGCGGCCCTGTGCCGGGACGAACCGCTGGAGGCGGAGGCCGCGGTCCGCGACATGGTCTTCGGCATGGCCAGTTCGGCCCTGAAGGACGCTTCCGGGACGCCTGGTGGCCACGCCGGGCCGGGCGATGACGGTGTTCGGCCCGGTCGGCTTCCTGCGGTCGCGGCATCGTCCCTCGGGGAACGGCGCGTCGCTGGTTCTGGCCGAGGCGGTCCCGGGCCTGACGGCGCGCGAGAGCGAGGACGCGTGGAGGCGGCTCTGCGGCAGCGGCCCCTCTACGGCGTCGCCTGTGCGGCTGTCCGGGGAGGCGGGCGCCTGCATGGAGGCGCGTTGTGGCGCTATCCTGCCGGACCTGCGGGCGCGGGAGGGGATGCCGAGGGGCGGTGTCGCTGCCGGTCTCCCTCGACGGGGTGATGGTTGGGTTTGGCGGAAGGTCTCGATTCCCTACGGCTCGACGCGATGCTGCAAGGCTTCCAGGCATTCAAGCCAGTCGTTGAAGCGCGGACATTCCGCGCGGATTCTCTCAAGGCCGGCTTCCTCTGCGATCAGCGGTCCGTGAACCCGCTTCCGATATCGCGGAATCACTCCCGTAATGCGTCGGCTTGGGGCCGTATCGTAGTGGTCGTTTATGTCTTCGGGCGTCACGAAGTCCGAACGAATGTTTCGGAGCTTTGGGACAGCCTGTGGCGAGATGCCGGGCAGAACCGAAAAGGCGCACACTTCGGAGAACAGCAGACTCTCGAATTCGTGCCGCTGAACGTACGGCACCAGCCTGTCTCCCAGCGAGCCAGCGATCTTCTCGACATCCGCGCGAAGCGCCTGTTCCAGTTCGCCTGCGGAGCGCCGTTCCTTTGCCTTGAAGCCGTAGAAGTCGACGAGGGTCGTGACGGCATCGAACGACTTGCTCAAGTGAGCCAATTCGGAGACGAGCCTTGGCACGGTGACGTTCCCGCCGCCGGGCCTGTGGTTTCGTGCACGGCCCAGCAGGACCGGTGTCGCCGCGACGCCGAATTGCCGGAGCTGCGGCTCCAGGATTCGCTTGACGAACTCCTCTTCCGTTTGGCCCTCCGCCACGACCGCAAGACGGATCACGGACGGCCCCCGATCAGGTTCTTCTGCCAGAGTTCGCCAAGCGAATAGTCCTCGTCAAGCCAATGGCGGTAGTCGCTGACGGCGAGCCGCCGGAATCCCGTGCGTCCGTCCTTCGCCTCGAGAACCACGATTTCCTCCAAGTCGAACACGTCCACAAGCAGTGGCGACTGGGTGGCCACGATGACCTGCACGTCCTGGGCAAGCGCCTTGATCATGTCGCCGACCAGCACGATGGCCGCCGGATGCAGGCCAAGCTCGGGCTCGTCCAGCAGGACGACATCGGGAAGCATCTCCCGGGGCAGGTTGAGCAGCGTGACGAGAGCGAAGAAGCGCAAAGACCCGTCGGACGTGAGATGCGCCCCGAAAGTCTTGTCCGAACCCCTGGCCTTCCACCTGAGCTGGACCTTGCCGTAGCTGCTTTCGATGTTGAACCGGTCGAAGACGGGCAGGACACGGCCGATGTGGCGGCATATCAGCTCGAATCTCTGGTAATCCTCATGCTCGAGCCTGTGCAGTACCGCCCCCAGGTTCGCTCCGTTGGAACGCAGCATGCTGTTGTTGTCCGTGTCCCAGCTGGCCTTCAGGCTCGAGCTGTCGGATGTGTCATGAAACTGGTAGGCGGCGCAGTTCCGGAGCAGGTGAACTATCGTCCGCGCCGTCTTCTGGTTGACCTCCGAAGGCTGCGGGGACTGAGCGGCCTCGACAATCTGCGCCTCGCGATGTCCGTCCCCGCCAAGATGCGTCCAGCTTGCCTCCGTCGGCAGGTCATTGCGGCTGAACCGGAACGCTTCCTCGGTGAACATCAGCCGGTCAGGGTGGGCGTGCGCGAGCGTGAACCGGTAATCGTTCCGGCCGAGCGGGGTTTCCAAGCTGACTTCGGCTTGCATGGCTGGGGTTTCTCGGCTGCCGCCGAACAGCTGGTCGTCGGCGCCTCCCTGCCGCTCGACGAACTCTCCGAGACGACGAGACCGGAGCATCCAGCTCAGCATCTCGAAGAAGCGGACAAAGTTCGACTTGCCTGAACCGTTGGCACCGATCAGGACGCTTGCAGGACCCAGATCCGACAGCTCGACTTCGGCGAGGGATCTGAAACCCCTGAGGCGAATCGACTTGAGCCTTGTCGTTTCCGGCATTAAAGGCCGCTCCAGGATTCTGCCGGCAGCACTTAGATGCAGGCATTCTTCATGACAAGGGGGGACGTTTGCAAGCGAACCCTCGTCCGGGTGCAGCCCAGATTCCTTGACGCGTGCTCGTACCGCATCGTTTTCGGCCCCCCCCCCCGTTTGGCAAAATGGTGATTCCGGGCGCTTCCTGCCAGTGCGAACCGTTCAGATGAACCGATTGCCAAGAACCCGGGCCATGCCCCGGACGGGGCCGCGCAGGACCGAAGGAAAGTCCCGCCGGGACCTGCGGTCAAAAGAAATGCCATTGCCCCGTCAGGCCCCGCCGCCGTTCAGCGGCGGTGGCTTCAGCTCGAGGGTGACCGTGGGGGCCAAGGTGACGCCGGAGGTGTCGGCGGCGAATCGCGATGCCGGGCATCCCTCCCCGCCGGGGACGGCGCCTGCCCAGCCGCCGGGGCGCGCCGCGAACGGGTTCAGCCAGCGTGACAGGGCAGGGCGCCGCGTTCAATGCCGCAGTCGTGCACGGCCCGCGCGACGTGCCAGGCGCTGACGGCGTCCTTGCGGCGGAGCTGCGGACAGTCGTGCTCGCGAACGTCGGCCAGCAGCTCGGCCATCAGGTCCCGTTGCCTGTCATTCGTCATGCCCGGCGCCAGCCAGTCGAAGAGCTTATCCGGGGCCGGCCTGCCCGAATGCCCGGCGCGATGGCGGGCGATCAGGCTCTCGAGCAGGAGGTGCTCCGGATCCAGGGGAAGCAGCACGGCGCGCGCGATGTCGTTGTCGAACCGCTCGACGGGAATCGGCGCGGAAACGCTTCTCGAGGGGCTGGACGTCGTCGTTCCACGGCATCACCTCCCCCTTTCGCTGATGTCTTTGCCGTGGCGCCCGACCCCGGATTCCCGCGGATCCTTGCCTGCGCCCTCCGTTCTCCAGTGCCGCCGCGCCAGGACGCCCTCGGGTGGTGATCCGGTCGGTGCGCAGCGCGCCGTCCGCCCTGTCGAGCCGCCGGAATTCGCGCGTTGCGGTTTCCATCTCCGTGTCATCGCATCCTTGCCGGCCTTTGTCCGCGCTCATTCCGCATCACGCGCATGACCTGCAAGGAAGCGTTCGGCCTCAAGCGCGGCCATGCAGCCCATGCCGGCGGAAGTGACCGCCTGTCGGTACACGTGATCGGCGATGTCGCCTGCGGCGAACACGCCGGGGACCGAGGTGGCGGTCGAGTCCGGCGCGGTCACGGCGTAGCCGCCGTTGCGAAGCTCGAGGCTGTCCTTGACCAGCTCGTTCGCCGGCGCATGGCCGATGGCGATGAATACCCCCTTGCAGGGGATGCGGGCGGTCCGTCCCGTCCTGACGTGCTTCACCCGCACGCCCTCGACGGACCTCGGCTCCTGTGTCCCGAAGACTTCGTCGAGGGCATGGTCCCAGAGAACCTCGATGCTCTCGTGGGCGAACAGCCGGTGCTGGAGGATCTTTTCGGCGCGCAGCTCGTCCCGGCGATGGACAAGGGTGACCCTGGACGCGAAGTTGGTCAGGAAGAGCGCTTCCTCGACAGCCGTGTTGCCCCCGCCGACGACAACGACGTCCTGGCCGCGAAAGAAGAATCCGTCGCACGTGGCGCAGGCGGAGACGCCATGGCCCTTGAACGCCTCCTCCGAGGGAAGGCCGAGCCACCTTGCCTGTGCACCCGTTGCCAGGATGACGGTGTCGGCAGTGTAGGCTGTGCCCGAATCGCCTGTCGCGCGGAACGGCCTGCGCGAGAGGTCAAGCGACTGAACGTGGTCCGAGACGACCGCCGTGCCCACGGCGCGCGCATGTTCCTCCATGTTCGCCATGAGGCCGGGTCCCAGGATGCTGCTTTCGCCAGGCCAGTTCTCGACGTCGGTCGTGATCATGAGCTGGCCGCCTGGCTGCACGCCCTGGATCAGCAGGGGTTCGAGCATGGCGCGGCTCGCGTAGACGGCGGCGGTGTAGCCTGCAGGGCCTGATCCGATGATCAGCACCTTGGTGTGACGAATGTCCCTCATGGCATCCGTTCCCCCGATGCAATGCCGGATCGGCATGATCCGGCAAAGCCGTTCATCAACGGAGCCTTTGGCGCCGAAGCCAGGGTGCGGTGGGCAGGCACGAGATGCACGCTATCGCCGCAGGACCGAAGAATTCTCGTCCAGCCGGCGGATGAACGCCCTTTTGCCGCCGTGTGCCGCCCGGATGCGGTCCAGCCTGTCAAGGAACCCGGCCAGGTTGCCGCCCTCGCGCGCCAGCGCGTGCGCGTCGAGCACCAGTTCCAGCGCCCGGTCATAGCCCTTGCCGGTGCGCCCGGCGATCTCCGTCTCGATCTCCTTCCAGACCCCGTCACCGATTCCACGCAGCCGGTCGAGACGCTTGCGGCGCGCCTTCTCCAGCTCCAGCCGCCGTCTGCGCCGCTCTTCCGCCTTTGCCCGCTCCCGTTCGGCCCTGCGTTCCTCGCAGATCGCCGCTGCGCGCGTTCGCAGTTCAGACAACGTCCTCAGTCGCGCATCTTCGGCCGGGATGTCCCGCGTGTCCGAAGGCCGCACGCTTCTCAGGAGGTCCGTGTGCGCAACCGGGTCGCCTTCAAGGAACCGATTAAGCAGATCGGTCTTCTCGTCATCCGGCAGATTCCTGATGGCTGCGAGGGCGGTTTCCGGCGGGATCGCGCCGCAGTCCGGACCGGCGGTCGCCTCCGCTGCGGCACGGACAAGATCAGGATCGATTCCGAAGAACTCGCCAAAGGCCTCCAGGCCCTCGGTGAGCGGGCCGATGCCCGTCAGCGGCTCGCGGGCGTCGTCCTGAAGCATCCCCCTGTCCGCCGCCGCGAGCCAGAGGAGATATGCCAGCCGCAAGTCGCCGGAGAGCATTTCGGATCGAAGCGGGGCCAGAGCGTCAAGCCAGCCGGTGCCGTCATCCCATCCGCCGTAGTTCGCTCCGTCGTCGTAGACGTATATGTCGAGAAGGCAGTCCTCGCCGTTGTCGATGAATTCCGCAAATTCGCAGCACTCGATGATCCGCTCAGAGGCCGTCCGCCTGGCGAACCAGCGCGCAAGGAACTCCTTCTCGTCGCCCTTGAAGTCTCCGTAGTCGTACTGGACGGCGAAGCTCCTGGAAGTGATCTCCGCCCGGGACGACACCTTTCTCAGTGTTTGCCTGTCTGCCTCGCTGAGGAGGCGGTCCATCGCCTGGAACTCATGGTACTGATAGTAGCTCATGCGCTTGCTCCCCGGCTTGCGATCCGGCAGCGCGACGCCGGCGACGTCCCGAGCGAGGGCAGGGCGCGCCGGAAGGGAAGATCCCGGTGAAGGGAATTGCCGGCCCCTGGCCCCCGGCATCCCGCGCCGGAACTTGCCGGGGCCGCGTCAGGCCCGAGGTTAGCCCGGCCCTCCGGGCATCGCAAGATCCGGCATTCGGTCATCTGCACCCTGCCGATCGAATGCCCGCATTGCCCGAAGCCGCCGCCGGCCCCAAGAGGCCTTCCGGACGCTTCTTGCGGTCCCGTGAGGCCGTGCGCGTGCCCCCTTCAAGATGCC
The DNA here is from genome assembly GCA_965221845.1 of Paracoccaceae bacterium. GTDB lineage: Bacteria > Pseudomonadota > Alphaproteobacteria > Rhodobacterales > Rhodobacteraceae > JAJEFO01. Next base: position 900,834 of record OZ244919.1, on the reverse strand, counting down.
CGTTCATCCGCCTGGACAGGGATCCCCCTCAGGCCCGCATCCCGGCCCGGGATCCACGGGAATGGCGAAAGGCGCGAACGGATCGAAGGGCAGGCCGTGGGTCTGGCATCCTGCCAGCGCCGCGACGGCAAGAGCCTTGGCAAGCGCACGGACGGCTGTGCGTGTCATCGCCGCTCCTCTCTCTTGTGGCCGCGCGCACCCTGCAAGATCCTGCAGGCGATGCCAAGGGGAGGGGCCTTTCCGGGCGTAGCCCAGCCTTGTCGGCGGAGCGGCGGCCGCCCTGGTGCGCGCGCCGAATCGCGAGCTGCCAGAGGGAACGGCACGCGCCGGGATCCGTCCCGCCGGTTCGCCTGCCGTCCCCGCGGGGGCCAGGACCGGCCCGGGCGCCGTCACGCAGGCCGTTCCGCACGCTCCCCCGGACGGACCGTCCCCCCCCCCCCCCCCCATCGTCCGGAAACCCGCCGCCAGCGGTCCGGGCCATGTCCTCGAAGACGCTCTCCATCCCGCAGCGGACGCCGCGAAGGCTCCGCCCGATCCTGTCCCTCATGAGGCCTGAAGCTCGCCCCTTCGTGGAGGCATGCAAAGGCTTTCGTGCGCGATTCGCGACATATTGTTGCGCAGAATCGGGCGGCCCGGTAAGGTTCTGCAGGCAAGGGAGCAGACGATCATGCCAGGCGAGAGGCTCGACGCGATCGACCGAAGGATACTTGCGGAACTGCAGGCCGATGGCCGCATGACCAATGTCGAGCTGGCGCGACGGGTGGGCATTTCCGCGCCGCCCTGCCTTCGCAGGGTTCGCGCGCTTGAGAACCAGGGGCTCATTCGGGGCTATCACGCCCTGGTTGACGCCCGCGCGCTGGGATTCGAGGTGCAGGTCTTTGTCATGGTCGGGCTGCAAAGCCAGGCCGAAGCGGACCTGAACGCCTTCGAGTCGCGCTGCCGTAGCTGGTCCCTTGTCCGGGAGTGCAGCATGCTCAACGGCGAAGTGGACTTCATCCTCAAATGCGTGGCGCCCGATCTCCCGACCTTTCAGCGGTTCCTGACCGACGAGCTGACGTCGGCGCCAAACGTGACCCTGGTCAAGACGTCCCTGGTGATCCGGTGTGCCAAGGACGAGCCCGTGGTCCCCTTCGACGTTCTCGAGGAGCGGCAGGCCGAGATCGCGTGACGCCCGCCGCCGGACGCTCGCGCACGTGCCGGCCGCCGCTTCAGGGACCGGCGCCTCCGTCGCGCTCAAAGCCGGATGACGGAAATCAGGCGGCCGTAGTCCGGCTCCCGGCGATGCCGGCTCCGCCGGCATGAAAAGAAGCGTCCGGGATCGGAATATGTGCAATGCCCCGTCCGTTGCGCGCCGCCGATGCCCGCGTTGCGCAGGCGTTGCAGGCCGTAGCCGGCAAGGTCGAACCGATGGCGCTCGTCCCGTCCGCTTGCGAAGAAGCGCGCGTTTCCCGGATCGTCGTCGAGAAAGCGGTCAAGGAATTCCGGTCCCACCTCGTACGCGCGCTGGCTGATTGACGGGCCGATCACGGCGGTGATGTCCTCCGGGCGGGCGCCGAGCCCCTTCATCGCGTCGATCGTGGCTTCCAGGACCCCGTCCAGTGCGCCGCGCCAGCCGGCATGAGCCGCGCCGACCACCCGGGCGCGGTCGTCGGCGAGGAGCACCGGCAGGCAGTCGGCGGTCAGGACGCCAAGGCCAAGGCCGGGCGCCGCCGTGGCCATTGCGTCCGCCCTCGGAGGCGCGCCGAACGGGACGTCCGTCGCGACCGCCGTGGCCGAGTGCGCCTGGTCGACGGTGACCAGGCGCTGCGGGGGGAGTCCGACAGCGCTGGCCGCCCGCTCCCGGTTGGTCGCCACGGCCTTGCGCCGGTCCGCCGAGCCGCAGCCGCAATTCAGGCTGGCAAAGACGCCGGAAGACGCGCCGCCCTTGCGCGTGAAGAAGCCGTGGCGCGTGCGTGCCAGGGCGTCGGACGTGATGACTTCAATCGTCATGCCGTGAATCCCGGGGGCAGGGGCGCACCGTTCCGGTAGAGGGCCATTGCGCGAAAGAGCGTTCCCATCTCCCGTTCGTGCGTCAGGCGATGAAGCGCAGCGACATGGCGTTCGAGAGCGGATCCCTCCAGCCCTTCGGCCAGCCTCTCGGCCCGCTGGACCATTCCGAGACGCTCGAGGAATTCGCCTTGGGGAGTCAGCCGGGTCGCGGCCGCCGGACGGGCGGCGCGCGCGATCGCCCCGAAGTCCACATGGGCCGTCAGGTCGGCCGTGCCTGGATCGGTCAGCGGCGGCACGCTTCCGTGATTCCGGACGGCCTGAAGGGTGTCGCCCAGCGATCGCCGGCCGCCGTAGTCGATCACCAGCGCAAGGCCGCCGCTTTCGGCGATTCGCGCGCCGATCTCGCCGGCAACGGCGCTCGCGGCCGGCCGCATCTCGACGATGTCGCCGTCGCGCGTGTCGTCCATCCGGCCGGCAAGCGATTCCGGGCTGACGGGGTCGGAAAGGCCGAAGGCCAGGGCGCCGTCGTCGCCAACGCCGATCATGCGTTCCCTCCACGCGGCACCGTCTCTCTGGAACTGGCGGACGGGAAGCGTGTCGAAGAACTCGTTCGCGACGAGAAACAGGGCGATGCGGGGAAGGCTTTCCATCGTGTCATGATGATGCAGCGGGCGGCCCGCCGCCTTCCGCTGCGCTTCGCGCAGAACCGGTGAAGCCTCCACGAGGTGGACGGACAGGGCTTCGGCAAATCCGGGCACCGTGCGGATGGCCCGAAGCATGTCCGCCATGAGCGTGCCCCGTCCGGGGCCGAGCTCGGCGAGGCAGGCCGGTCGCGGCGCGCCGAGGTCGAGCCACGCCTGCGCAAGCGCCAGCCCCACGACTTCGCCGAACATCTGGCTGATCTCCGGCGCCGTGATGAAGTCGCCCGGCGCGCCGAGGGGGTCGCGCGTGGAATAGTATCCGAATTCGGGGTGCAGCAGGCAGTCCGACATGTAGTCCGCCACGGTCATCGGCCCGGCGACCCGGATTCTCCGGACAAGAAGCCTCTCGAGCCCGGTCGTCACGGCACGCGCCCCCGCGGAAGCGGCGTGCATTCCGCGCATGGTTCCCGCCGGGCCCGCCGCGCGGAAGCGTGCGCGACCGCCGCGCGCCGTCGGCGCGGATTGGCGCAGAGGCCGGAGGCCGCGTTCACCGGCGGGGTCGGAACGCAAGCAGGGCGGCGAGCAGCCCGAGCGCGATCATCGGAAGTGACAGGAGCTGTCCCATGGTGACCCCGATCGGCCCGGCGAAGGCGACATGTCCCGTGGGATTCCCTTCCGTCACGAACTGCGCGTCGGCCTGCCGGAGGAACTCGATCGCGAAGCGGGATGCGCCGTAGCCTGCGAGGAAGACGCCGAGAATCGCGCCGGGCCGCCTGAGCCAGCCGCGTGCAAGGGCGAGCCAGAGGAGAAGCGCTCCGAGGAGCGCGCCTTCAAGCCCCGCTTCGTAGATCTGTGACGGATGCCTTGCGCAGGGGCCCTGCACGCCGGGGCAGTCCTGCGCGGCGGCGCCCGGGAATATCACGCCCCAGGGCAGGTCCGTCGGCCTGCCCCAGAGCTCGGCGTTGACGAAGTTCGCGACGCGGCCAAGGAGCAGCCCGGGCGGCGTTGCGAGCGCCAGTCCGTCCGCGAGGCCCGTCAGGGAGCGGCCGTGCCTGTGCGCATAGGCGGCCGCGGCGACGCCAACGCCCAGCAGGCCGCCATGGAACGACATGCCGCCTTCCCATACGCGCAGGGCCGACAGGGGATCCTCCAGAAGCCGCCCCCCGCCGTAGAGCAGGACGTATCCGAGGCGGCCCCCCAGGACGATGCCGAGGACCAGCCAGACCATGAAGTCGTCGAGCTGCCTGCGGTCAAGGGCGGGGGATCCGTCCTTCCAGAGCCGGGGCCGCCCGATGACCAGCCGGAGGATCCAGTAGCCGATCACGATTCCCGCGACGTAGGCGAGCGCGTACCAGCGAATCGGCAGGTCGACCGGGCCGAGGGGAATCTCGACCAGGACAGGCGAAATGTCGGGAAACGGGATTCCGGGCTGCATGGCCTGCCTTCGTGGCATTGCCGCGCGGCTGCGTCAAGCTTGCGGGACGGGGGATTGCGGAATACACCCTTGCCAGGTTTGACGAGGAGCTGGCATGCAGACCCGAAACCGGAGACTGGACGATGTCGCGCGGCTCGTGATGAATTCGATGGGAGTCGCCCAGGGCGCCCGCACCGAGTTCGAGACGGTCATGAAGGGGATGCTCGACCGATGGCTGGCTGGCCGCGATCTCGTGACCCGCGAGGAGTTTGACGCCGTGCGGGCCATGGCCGCAAAGGCGCGCGCGGAGGCCGAGGCGCTCCGGGAGCGGGTCGACGCGCTGGAGTCCCGCAAGTCGAAGAAGTCCTGACGGCGCGCCCCGCTGCGGCAGGCTTGCCGGCGCCAGGCGCATTGCCAGATCCGGCTTCCGCGCCGCCGGCGAACCCGGCCTTCCGTCTCGCCGCCCCGCCTGCGATCCGGAAAAGTTTTCGCTTTACACGTCTCCGCTTTCGGAACACCATATGTCGCAAGGTGGACGGAGGAGTCCACCTGGTCTTGAGTTGACGCCCATTGATGGCGGGGTCAACCGCCAGGCACGCAAGATGGGGCAGGAGCGCATGTCGCCGACCGAGCGGTACATCTTCGAGGACCTTCATCCGATCGACATCGTCGAGCACGTGGCCGAGCGCCACGCATGGGAGTTCGACCGGTTTGCGGAGGACCAGATCGCCATGGCGATCGAAGGGCAGTGGCGGACGTATTCCATGACGCTTGCCTGGTCTCCTCAGGACGAGACGCTGCGGCTGGTCTGCACGTTCGAGATCGATCCGCCGGCTGACAGGATGGGCGCGCTCTGCGACGCGCTGAACCGGACCAACGACATGTGCTGGTCGGGCGCGTTCGTGTTCTGGCGGTCGCAGAAGCTGATGGCATGGCGGTACGGCCTCGTCCTGGCCGGAGATCAGTCCGCAGGCGCCGAGCAGGTCGACGCGATGATCCGGACCGCCGTGCAGGCGGCGGAACGGTTCTACCCGGCGTTTCAGCTTGTCGCGTGGGGCGGGGAGTCGCCGGAACGCGCAATGGACGTCGCCATGGCCGAGGCCTATGGCCGCGCCTGAACCGGGGCTGCTGCGACCGCTCCCGGCCTTCTCCCTTGCCGGCTGCGGGCGCGCATGGAGCCGGGTCGCCTGCCCGGGCGGCCCGGCGTTCCGCCTGCCCTCGCGACCGCCGGCTTCAGGGCGGTGGCGGGGCGGCCGGCCGAAGGAGGAGGCCCGCCGTGGGGTTTCGTGAAGTCGCGCAACGGGGCCTCGTCCTTCTTGGCTGCGGCAGGATGGGCGGGGCGATGCTTCAGGGGTGGATCGGGCAAGGCATGGACGCAGGCGCCGCCTGGGTGGTCGATCCGTCGCCGTCCGACGTGCTGGAAGCGCTCGGCGGAGTGAACCTGAATGCCGGCCTGCCGCCCTCGCCGGCGATCGTGGTGGTCGCGGTCAAGCCGCAGGCGGTCGACGCGGCGCTGGAACCGGTGCGGCACTTCGGGGGCAGCGCGGAAACGCTTTTCCTCTCGGTGGCGGCGGGGACGACGCTCGGGCGGCTAGAAGCGGCGCTCGGACCGTCCACGCCGGTGATTCGCGCGATGCCTAACACGCCCGCCGCGATCGGGCGGGGCGTTGCGGCGCTTGTCTGCAACGGAAGCGTTTCCGAGGCCGGCATGCACCTGGGCGAGGAGCTCCTTTCCGCCGTGGGACAGACCGTGCGCCTGCGCCGGGAGGCGGACATGGACGCAGTGACGGCCGTGTCGGGATCGGGTCCGGCCTATGTCTTTCTTCTCATCGAGACGCTCGCGGCGGCCGGCGCGGCGGAGGGCCTTGCGCCGGAGCTGGCCCTGGCTCTCGCACGCGCGACCGTTGCAGGCGCAGGCGCCCTGGCCGAAGCCTCGTCAGAGGATCCCGGGCGGCTTCGCGCCAACGTGACGTCGCCGGGCGGCACGACGGAGGCCGCGCTGGACGTCCTGATGGACCGCTCGGCGGGATTCCCCGCGCTTCTGTCGCGGGCGGTCAGCGCTGCCGCCGACCGAAGCCGGGAGCTCGGCAAATGACGATCAGCTTCGCGGATTTCATGAAGGTCGACATCCGCGTAGGCGAGATCACGCGCGCCGAACCCTTCCCGGAGGCAAGGAAGCCCGCTTTCAGGCTTTGGGTCGATTTCGGGCCGGGCCTTGGCGTCAGGAAAAGCTCCGCGCAGATCACGCGGCACTACGACGTCGAATCGCTTCGGGGGCGCAAGGTGCTCGCGGTCGTGAACTTCCCGCCGCGCCAGATCGGCCCGGTCATGTCCGAGATACTTGTGCTGGGCGTGCCGGACGAGGAGGGCGAGGTCGTCCTGCTGAAGCCGGACAGGGAAGTCCCGATCGGCGGCCGCGTGTTCTAGGGCCCGTTGACACTCATGTCGCCGCGACCACGCCGGCGACGAGGTGGATCCCGGCGGCAAAGCTCGCGTCGGTCTTGTCGTACCGGGTCGCGATCGCACGGAACTCCTTGATCTTCGCGAAGAAGTTCTCCACCAGGTGCCGCCAGCCGTAGACCTCCCGGTCATGCGCCCGCGACACCGTCCGGCTCCGCTTCGACGGAATCACCGCCTCCGCCCCGCGTTCCGCCAGGTCCTCCAGCAGCCAGTCCGCGTCGAACGCCCTGTCGCCGACGAAGGCCCCGAACGCCAGGCCGTCGAGAAGCCCCGGCACCCCCTTGAGGTCGTGCGCCTGGCCGGGAAGGATCCTGAAGCGGACCAGATAGCCGAGCGCGTCCACGACGGCCACGACCTTGCTCGTCAGGCCGCCTCTGGAACGACCGATCCCCTGGCTCGAGGTCCCCCTTTTGCGCCGGACGCCTTCTGATGCGCCTGGACGACCGTGCCGTCGACGAACACCCACTCGAGGTCGAACTCCTCCGACAAGGCGTTGAAAACGCGTTCGAATACCCCCGAAAGCGCCCAGCGCCGGAACCGCTTGAAGACGCTGTTCCAGTTCCCGAACCGCGCGGGGAGGTCGCGCCACGGCGACCCCGTGCGGAACCGCCAGAGCACCGCCTCCATGAAAAGGCGGTTGTCCGCCGCCGTGCCGCCGGGATCGGACTTCTTGCCCGGCAGCATGTCCTCGATCCGCGCCCACATGGCGTCGGTCAGAACCGTCCTGTCTGCATTCATGATGTCACCTGTTTCCTGCCCGTGCCGCCGTTCCGGCGGTCATCGGGGAAGGAAATGGCATGGAAGCGGGCGATTCGCAAGGCAACTGTCAACGGGCCCTAGGGCCCGTTGACAGTCATGTCGCGGCGACCACGCCGGCGACGAGGCGATCCCGGCGGCGAAGCTCGCGTCGGTCTTGTCGTGCCGCGTCGCGATCGCACGGAACTCCCTGGTCTTCGCGAAGAGGCTCTCCACCAGGTGCCGCCAGCCGTACACCTCCCGGCCGTGCGCCCGCGGCACCGTCCGGCTCCGCCTCGACGGGACCGCCGCCTCCGCCCCGCGTTCCGCCAGGTCCTCCAGGAGCCGGTCGGCGTCGAACGCCTTGTCACCGACGAAGGCCCCGAACGCCAGGCCGCCGGGAAGCCCCGGCACCCCCTCGGGTCGTGCGCCTGGCCGGGAAGGATCGTGAACCGCACGAGATGTCCCAGGGCGTCCACGACGGCCACGACCTTGCTCGTCAGGCCGCCTCTGGAACGGCCGATCCCCTGGCTCGAGGTCCCCCTTTTGCGCCGGACGCCTTCCGGTGCGCCCGGACGACCGTGCCGTCGACGAACACCCACTCGAGGCCGGACTCCTCGGACAGGGCGTCGGAAACGCGCGCGAAGACCCCCGGAAGCGCCCGGCGCCGGAACCGCCTGGAGGCGCCGTCCCGGTTCCCGGACCGCGCGGGGAGGTCGCGCCACGGCGATCCCGTCCGGAACCGCCACAGCACCGCCTCCATGAAGAGGCGGCTGTCCGCCGCCGTGCCGCCGTGCCGCCGGGGTCGGACTTCTTGCCCGGCAGCATGTCCTCGATCCGCGCCCACATGGCGTCGGCCGTCACCGTTCTGTCTGGATCGTCGTACTGCTCGCTCATGCCGTTGTTGCCTCGTGCCGCCGTTCCGGCGGTCATCGGGGCAGGAAATGGCATGGAACCGGACGATTCGCAAGACAACTGTCAACGGGCCCTAGGCTGTGTACCCATTTAATTGCTTCGCCAGATCCCGCAGCAGGAAGCGACTGGCAGCGAGCTGCACGGCCGACAGAAAGTTGCGGGCGGTCTTGTCGTAGCGCGAGGCGACGCGACGGAATTCCTTGATCCTGCCGAAGAACCGCTCGATCCGATTGCGACCCTTGTACAGGGTGCGGTCAAAGGGCCGGGGGATCTTGCGGCAGGACCGAGAGGGGATGTTCGCCTGGGCCCCCGCCTGTTCGATGCACCGGACGACAGCATTGGCATCATGGGCCTTGTCGCCGAGGACCATCTCACCGGGGACGAGATCGGCAAGCAGTGCCTTGGCCTGGGCACAGTCCGAGGCCTGACCCGGGGTCAGGACCAGGGCCTGCACCGTGTCCGTCCCGCTCAGGGCGAGATGGACCTTGGTCGTCCGGCCGCCACGGCTCAGGCCGATCTGCGGCGGCGGCCCGTCGCGACGGGCCCCGGCGGCGTGCTTGTGGGCCCGCACGACGGAGGAGTCCAGCATACGCAGGCGCACGGGTCCGACCGCACCACCGTTTGCATCGTCATCATCGTCCGCTCGCTCGGCCAGCGCCTGCATGATTCGGGCCCAGGTGCCGTTCCGGCTCCAGCGGTTGCAGCGATTGAAGCAGGTCGAGTAGGGACCGTAGCGCTCTGGGAGATCCCGCCAGGGGATGCCGGTGCGCAACACGAAGAAGATACCATCCATGACCCTTCGGTCCTGCAACCGACGCGGGCCCTGATGTGTCTGGGGAAGCACCGAGCGGAGGATCGCCCACTCCGCATCGGTCATGTCGTGGCGGTGTCCGCTCATGGGTCTGCTCCTGCCTGATGGTTTTTGGGCTCCTCTCGCAGCTCCAGACAGACCTGTCAATATTCAAGTACACAGCCTAGGCCCGCATTCCTCGCGATGACCAGGCATGCGGCGCCGCGCGGCCCCGGGTCACCGCATTCCGACGCGATCCGGGCGCGGGGGCAGTTGAACCCGTTCCGCAAATCGCAGTAAAGTTCCGGCGCTTTCGGCCGAGGCGCCTTCCGGCGCGCGGGAAGGCCATGACTGCAAGGCGGCCGCGAGACTGTCGGCCGACAGGGACTGGGGCTGGAACGCATGGCGATCGGCGGGATGTTTTCTTCGGACATGGCAATCGATCTCGGCACGGCGAACACGCTGGTCTACGTCAAGGGGAAGGGGGTCATCCTCAACGAGCCGTCGGTGGTCGCCTACTACCTTCAGGACGGCCACAAGAAGATCCTGGCCGTCGGGGAGGACGCCCGGCTGATGCTGGGCCGCACGCCGGGCAGCATCCAGGCGGTGAGGCCGCTGCGCGATGGAGTCATCGCCGACTTCGATGTTGCGGAGGTGATGATCAAGGAACTCATCAAGAAGGTTCACAGGCGCGGCTTCTTCCCGAAGCCGCGCGTGATCGTCTGCGTGCCGCACGGGGCGACGCCTGTCGAAAAGCGCGCGATCCGGCAGTCCGTCGAAGCAGCCGGCGCCAGGAAGGCCGGACTGATTGCCGAGCCCATCGCGGCTGCAATGGGGGCCGGCCTTCCGATAACGGATCCGACAGGCAACATGGTCGTCGACATCGGCGGCGGGACGACCGAGGTGGCCGTGCTGTCGCTGAGCGACATAGTCTACGCCATGTCAGTCAGGGTCGGCGGCGACCGCATGGACGAGAGCATCATGAGCTACATCCGGCGGAAGCGGAACGTCCAGGTCGGCGAGGCCAGCGCCGAGAGAATCAAGACCGAGATCGGCTGCGCGCGGGTGCCGGAGAACGGGCGCGGCCAGTCGATGCAGGTCCGCGGCATCGACATGCTGCAAGGCGTGCCGACGAAGTTCGAGATCAACCAGGCGCAGGTGGCCGAGGCGGTTGTCGAGCCGGTGCAGCAGATTGTCGCTGCCGTGATGTCGACCTTGGAGGTGACGCCTCCCGACCTGGCCGGGGACATAGTCGACCGGGGCGTCATGCTGACCGGGGGCGGGGCGCTTCTCCGCGGCCTCGACCTCGCGATTCGCGAACAGACGGGGCTTGCCGTGAGCGTTGCCGACAACGCGCTCCACTGCGTGGCCATCGGAACCGGGATGGCGCTGGAGTACGAAAAGCAGCTGCGCCATGTGATCGACTACGAAAGTTGAAGGGGGAGGCGCGTCTTTCCGCATTCCGGCGCCGAGGATGTCGCGGTATCGACTTCTGCCGGGAGGGGTGGCATGACCGGATGCCCCGGGCGCGGAACCGGGACGTTGCCGAAGTAGGACCGTGGCACGGCGAGACGAAAAGACAGTCGATTACCTCCGGCCCATCAGGCGCCTGGCCGTGGGCGGCCTGGTGGCTGTGCTTCTCGCCAGCTTCGTTCTTTGGCGCATCGACACGTCACGGGCCGAGCGCGTGCGGGTCGCGGTCGTCGATTTCGTCGTGCCGAACCTGGAATGGGCCCTGGTGCCGGTCGCGGAGACGGTCAAGCTGGCAATGCAGATCCGGTCATACGCCTCCCTGCAGCGCCAGAACCGCGAGTTGCGCAACGAGATCCGCCGGCTCAAGGCCTGGAGAGAGACCGCGCTGCAGCTGGAGCATGAAAACGCGAGGCTGCTGAACCTGAACAACGCGCGCCTGAATCCGGCGCTGACCGCCGTCACGGGCCGGGTCATCGCCGACAGCGGCTCGCCGTACCGCCATTCCGTGCTGCTGAACGTCGGGCGCGCCCGTGACGGAATCGCGGATGGATGGGCCGTCACCGACGGTCTCGGCCTCGTGGGCCGGATCCTCGGAGTCGGGAAGAGGTCAAGCCGTGTGCTGCTCCTGACGGACAGCACGAGCCGGATTCCCGTCACCATACAGCCCTCGCGGCAGGACGCCCTTCTTTCGGGCGACAATTCCAGGTTGCCGCACCTCCAGTTCGTCGAGGCCCCGGACGAGATCCGCCCCGGAGACCGTGTCGTCTCTTCCGGCGCAGGCCGCGTCCTGCCGGCAGGGCTGCCGGTCGGCAACGTCGTTCTTGATCGCGACGGTCACCTGAGGCTGCAGCTTGCAGCCGATTACGACGGGATGGAATTCCTTCGCGTGCTTCGCAGCCCCGTGGTCGAGGAGCCGGATGCTCCGGCAGTCCTGGTCGGCCCGCTCCTGCCGGATGTCGAGGCTGCGGAGGAAGCGCCGGAGACCGCCGGTGGCTGACGTCGCGGTCCGCGTCTGGCTGTTTCGCGCGGGCTTCGTCCTGCTGGCGTTCGCCGCGGGCTTCGTCCAGCTGCTGCCTCTGGATGTCGGCCCGGACCACCGGACGCCCGGCCAGGAACTCGTTCTTGCCGTGGCCTTCGCCTGGATCGTCAGGCGCCCTGAATGCGTGCCCGCGCCTCTTCTCGCCGCGCTCTTCCTTCTCGCGGACATCCTGTTCATGCGTCCCCCCGGGCTGTGGGCGGCCCTGGCCGTCCTCGCCGGCGAGTTCCTTCGCCGACGGCGCGTGCGGGCCCTTGCCTCGACCCTGGCCGTGGAATGGCTTCTCGTGACGCTGGCGCTCCTGGCGATGAAGGTCGTGGAGACGGCGACGCTGTCGCTGTTCGGCGCCGGCCATGCCGGGGCGGACGTGGCGGTCATGCATCTGGGGCTGGCCGTCCTGCTCTATCCGGTTGTCGCGTTTCTGTCCGAGCGCGTTCCCGGCCTCGGGAAGACGCATCCCGAGAACAGGGAAAGGCCCTGAGAGAGTGGGAAGGTGAAGCGCCATTGGACACACACCGACGAAGGCGCCGGAACGCTCTCGCGGCGCGCCTTCATGCTGGGCGGCGGCCAGCTTGCACTGCTGGGCGGGCTGGTGCTGAAGATGCGGTGGATGCAGGTGCACGAAGGCGCGAAGTACCGGCTTCTGGCCGAAGACAACCGCGTCAAGGTCCGCCTCACCTCTCCGCAGCGAGGCAAGATCTTCGACCGGCACGGGATCCTTGTCGCGCGGGACGACCAGAACTACCGGATCGTCATCGTGCAGGAGGATGCCGGCGACGTGGACGGGACGATCGCGAGGGTCCGGCGGCTTGTGGAGCTCGATGAGAGTCGGCTCCAGCGCGCATTGAAGGAGATGCGTCGCCGGAACCCGTTCGTGCCGGTGACGCTCGCGGATCAGCTGTCCTGGGAGGACGTCGCGGAGGTCGCGGTCAATGCGCCGGCACTTCCCGGGATCACGCCTGAGGCCGGCCTGTCGCGCGTATATCCGCTGGGACCGGATTTTGCGCATGTCGTCGGCTATGTCGGGCCGGTCAGCGAAAGCGACCTTTCCCGGCCCGGCCCGCCGGATCCCGTGCTGCAGATTCCGGGCTATCAGCTCGGCAAGGTCGGAATCGAGGCGAAGCGCGAGACGGATCTCCGCGGGCGTGCCGGCCTCAGCAGGATCGAGGTCAGCGCGGCAGGCCGCGTCATGCGGGAGCTTGGCCGTGACGAACCCGTTCCAGGCAGCGACCTGCAGCTGACCATTGACCACGGCCTTCAGAACTATGCATTGGCCAGGCTCGCGGGCGAGAGCGGCAGCGCGGTCGTGATGCATGTCGAGACCGGCGACCTTCTGGCCATGGTCTCGTCACCGTCGTTCGATCCAAACCTGTTCGTGCGCGGGATTTCGGTGAAGGACTACGACGCGCTGCGCGACCACGCCTACGCGCCCCTGTTCAACAGGTCCGTCCAAGGGCAGTATCCGCCGGGGTCCACGTTCAAGATGATGACCGCGCTGGCGGCCTTGCGAGCCGGGGTCCTCGAGTCGCGTGACACCATATACTGCCCGGGACACCTTCAGTTCGGAGGGCGCAGGTTCCACTGCTGGAAGGCCGGCGGCCACGGCCGCATGGATCTTGACAAGGCGATCGCCCAGTCCTGCGACGTCTATTTCTACGAGGCCGCGCTTCGCGTCGGAATCGACCGCATCGCGGAGCTTTGCACGAAGTTCGGGCTGGGGCAGCGCCCTGAAATTCCCGTGTCGGCCGCAAGGTCCGGAATCGTGCCGTCGACCAGGTGGAAGGCGCGCGTTCGCGGCGAAGGCTGGCTTCAGGGCGAGACCCTGAATGCGGGCATCGGGCAGGGTGACGTTCTGGCCTCGCCATTGCAGCTCGCCGTCATGACCGCGCGCATTGCCGCCGGGCGGGCGGTCAGGCCGCGTCTGGTCAAGTCGGTCGACGGCGTGCAGGCGCCCGTCCTGCCGGCCGCACGGATCGACCTGCCCGATGGCCAGATGCAACTGGTCCGGCGCGCAATGCATAACGCGGTCAACGGCCCCAGGGGAACGGCACGGCGCGCGCAGATCGTTGCCGAGGAGTTCCTCATGGCCGGCAAGACGGGAACCAGCCAGGTGCGCGGCATCCCGGAAGCCGAGCGCGAACGGGGGGTCACGAAGAACGAGGATCTCCCCCGGCGGTTCCGGGACCACGGCCTCTTTGTCGCATTCGCGCCCTACGACACGCCAAGATACGCCGTTGCCGTGGTCATCGAGCACGGCGGCAGCGGCGCGCTGGCGGCGCTGCCGGCAAGGGACATCATGCTCTACGCGCTTTCCGGCGGCGTTCCGCCCCTGACGGCCTATCCGTCCGACCAGAGGGAAGGGATCCGGCAGCAGCATCAGGAGATGGTTCTGCGCCCGCGCCAGAAACCGGCCCGGAACGCGAGCAGGGCATGAGCTTTGTCGAGTACAGGACATGGTTCGCCCCCGCAGGCGCGCGCAAGCTCCTGCACTTCAACTGGGCGCTCGTGATCCTGCTGACCGCGGTCGCGTCAGTGGGATTCCTGATGCTGACCTCGGCGGCAGGCGGGGACGTGTCCCGCTGGGCGGGACCTCACATGGCCAGGTTCGCCGCGGGCCTCGCCCTGATGCTGGTGATCGGCCTCGTGCCGATCTGGTTCTGGCGCTCGATTTCGTGGCTCGCATACGCCTGCGCCGTCGGCCTCCTTGTCGTGGTGGATCTCTTCGGCGCCGTGGGCATGGGCGCGCAGCGCTGGATCGACTTCGGATTCGTCCGGTTCCAGCCGTCGGAGGTGATGAAGGTCGCGCTCGTCATGTGCCTCGCCTCCTACTACGACTGGCTGCCGCTTGCGAGCGTGTCGCGGCCGCAATGGGTTCTTGCTCCCCTGCTGCTGACCCTCGTCCCGGCGGCGATCATCTTCGGGCAGCCGGATCTGGGCACGGCGGCGCTCCTGGTCGCGGGCGGCGGAATCGTGATGTTCTGCGCCGGCGTCAGCCTGTGGTACTTCCTCGCCGCGGCCGCGGCGGCGGCGGGCATGGTGTTCACGGTCTTTCTGTCGCGCGGCACGGATTGGCAGCTTCTGGAAGACTACCAGTACCGCCGGATCAGCACGTTTCTCGATCCCTCCAGCGATCCGCTCGGTGCGGGCTACCACATCACGCAGTCCAAGATCGCGCTGGGGTCCGGCGGATGGGCCGGCAAGGGCTTCATGCAGGGCACGCAGTCAAGCCTGAACTTCCTTCCGGAGAAGCATACGGACTTCATATTCACGACGCTCGCCGAAGAGTTCGGGTTCCTGGGGGGCGGCGCCCTGATCCTCCTCTACGGCCTGATCGTTTTCGTGTGCATCCTGTCGGCAACGGGGAACAGGAACCGCTTTGCGGCGCTACTCACGCTGGGCGTGTCGGCGATGCTGTTTCTCCATGTCGCGGTGAACATCTCGATGGTCGTGGGGCTTGCCCCGGTGGTTGGAGTCCCTCTCCCGCTTGTCTCGCACGGCGGTTCGGTCCTGCTGGTCCTGATGGTGGCCTTCGGCCTCGTGCAGTCCGCGCATGTCCACAGGCGGCGCAATTGATCAGGGTCCTGTTTTCCGGACGGCGCGCCGACTGGGACGAATATGGCGGTCTTCTGCCGGCCGCGCTGGCCGGTGCGGGAATCGAGGCCGAGATCATTCGCGAGACAGCGCCCCGGTCGCCGGAGACCTTTGACTACATCGTTCATGCGCCGTGGAGCGACCTGAAGGACTTCTCGCCGTTCACGGGCGCCAAGGCCGTCCTGAATCTCTGGGCAGGCGTGGACAGTGTGGTTGCCAACGAGACCTTGACCATGCCGCTCGCGCGCATGGTCGACCCGGGGATGACGCGCGGAATGGTCGAATGGTGCGTTGCCCACGCACTGCGGCATCACCTTGGCATCGACAGGGACGTCTGCCGTCGCGACGCAGCCTGGGAACCATACGTGCCGCCGCTTGCGCGCGAGCGGCCGCTGACGGTCCTGGGGCTCGGCGTTCTTGGCTGTGCCGTAGCCAAGGCTCTTTCGGGCCTCGGCTTTCCCGTGACCGGCTGGAGCAGGAGCGCGAAGCAGGTGCCGGGCATGACGTGCCTTTCGGGAGAAGGCGGGCTCGTCAAGGCGCTGCGCACGGCCGAGCTGCTGATCCTCCTCCTGCCGCTCACGCTCGCGACAGAAGCGATCATGAACGCAGAAAGGCTCGCCGTCCTGCCGAAGGGGGCGACGCTGGTCAATCCGGGACGCGGCCCTCTGATCGACGATGACGCGCTGCTCAGCGCGCTTGACAGCGGCCATATCGCGCATGCAACGCTCGACGTCTTTCGCGAAGAGCCGCTGCCGGCCGGTCATCCCTTCTGGTCTCACCCGTGCATCACCGTGACGCCGCATGTGGCGTCCGCCTCGCGTCCGGAGACGGCGGTCGACGTCATCGTCGAGAACATTCGGCGTGGCGAGGCAGGCGAGCCGCTGCTGCATCTCGTCGACCGAGGCCTTGGATACTGACGCTGCTGCGGACGGATCGCGCGCGTTGACGCAGGACGTTTGTGAGCGATGCCGTTCACCGTCTGGCTCGATCCCTGCCGCGAAGCGCCCGTCAAGCGAGCGCTTCGCGCACGCGGGCCTTCAGTTCGGGAAGCAGGTCTGTCTCGAACCACGGATTGGAGGCGATCCAGCCCGTGTTCCGCCAGGACGGGTGGGGAAGCGGGAATGAATCGGGCAGCCGGGACTGCCAGTCCCGGACGGTGTCGGTCACCCTCGTGTTCCGAGGCAGTCCGAGATGCCAGGCTTGTGCATGGGCCCCGACGAGCAGCGCCAGCCGAACGGCCGACAGGCTCTCGAGCACGCGCGCCCTCCATGTCCTCGCGCAGACGGCCGGCGGCGGAAGGTCGCCGCCTGCGGCGCCGTAGCCGGGAAAGCAGAATGCCATCGGCACGATGGCGATGCGCGAGCGGTCATAGAATGTCGGCCCGTCGACGCCCATCCAGTCGCGGAGGCGATCGCCCGACCTGTCCTTGAAGGGAATGC
This sequence comes from Paracoccaceae bacterium, assembly GCA_965221845.1. Lineage (GTDB taxonomy): Bacteria > Pseudomonadota > Alphaproteobacteria > Rhodobacterales > Rhodobacteraceae > JAJEFO01. Next base: position 884,351 of record OZ244919.1, on the reverse strand, counting down.
CGATCTCGTGCACCTGCCGGCCAGGTGCCTGTCCGGCGACAAGCAGCCGGGCGGTGGGTTCGAACCAGACAACCGGGCGTGGCCTGTGTTCCGTCGCCGTTGCCGCGAAGCGCGCGGTGCAGAGTCTGCATGCGCGGAGGCCTTTCTTGAGATCGCGAAGGCCCTTGTCCATGATTCGCCTGTCGCCGCTGCGTCTTGCATCCCCTGCACGGGCTTCCGACAGGGCTGGCCGTGTCCGTGAAGGCGCCTTCGCGGCGTCCGGGAACGGACGGCAGGCTGCAATGCCTGCCGGGGATGCGCAATGCGGTTCACAGCCCGTGCCGTGTCCACGTTTCTTGAAACACCTCCGTTCCACAGTGAAGTGCAACACCTGATGCAGTGTTCCTGGCGGTTCGAAGACGCACGCTGTTGCGAATCGGCCAGGCGGCGATGACAGTCCCTGTGATGAAGCAAGGAGACCGTCATGCCCGAGGGCTGCCGCCACCGGCCTCATGAGGAACGCCGCCGGATCCACGCCCCGGGAAAGCGGGCTTTCCGGCCCGGCGATCGCCCGCCGGCCCGGCCGCGACCGCACGACGGTCTGGCGCGAGATGCGGCGCAACGCCGGCGGGCGCGGCTGCCGCCACAAGCAGGCGCAGGGGAAGGCGGAGGCGCGGCGCAGCGCGGCCTCGCATGTTCAGCGAACCGGCAATGGCCAAGGAGGTGGCTGTGGAAAAGTCGGGGGCGGATTCCTGTGGAAAAGCCGTTCCTTGCCTCCCGGCGCCCTCCCGGTCGATGCCGGGTCCGGGACCCCCTCCGCCCGGCCGGGCGGAGGGGGTGCGGGGCCTGGCCCCGCAGGACGGGCCGGACCGGAGCGGCCCTGGATCGCGCGAGCGGATCCGTCGACGAGCGTGGTCGGCCCGCCCTCCCGTTGGCCTCCCGGGTCCCGATGGACGCCGGGTCCGGGAACCGGACCGTCGCGAGGACAGGAGCGGGAGACATGACCACCGCAGCTGCGGGAATCGACGTGAGCAGGAAGTCGCCGGACATCCGCCCGGGCGGGCGGGATCACGCCGCCACCAACGACACGGACGGGTTCCGCAAGGTCGCCCGCCTCCCGGGGAAGGGAATGCGGAGCGGGTCGTCCCGGAGGCCACGGGACGGATGCACCGGGCCCTCCTGCAGTCGCTGCATGACAGGGGCTTCAAGGTCGTCGTGGCGACCCCCGCCAGTCCCGGGACCTCCCCAGGGCCGGCGGCGAGCTGGCGAAGACCGACAGGGCCGGCGCGCGCGTGCCGGCCGCCCTGCGCGCCGCGTTCCCGGACATGGCGCCCACCGCGCCGGCCGACGTCACCGTCGACAGGCTCCGCGACATGCTCGTGCTGCGGGAGGCCCTCGTCGACCGGCGCGCGGAACTGAAGGCGGTCCCGGGCGAGGTCGGAGAGCCGGACGCGGACGGCCCCGTCCGGAGGGTGCTGGAGGAACTGGACGGCGCCGTCGCCGCGTCCGGCCGGCGGATCGAGGAACTTGTCAAGGGCTCGGAGGGCCTGGCGGAGAGCTGCGGCATCCGGCCCCGGTGCCGGGCATCGGCCCGGTCACGGCCGCGTCCCCGGTCGCCCGGGCGGGCGGGCCGGGCGCGATCGGCAACCGCCGGGCCGCCGCCCCGGTCGGCGTCGCCCCCTTCGCCCGCGACAGCGGCACCCTCAGGGGCGGGCGCCACATGACCGGCGGGCGGCGGCGTCCGAGGGACGTCCTGTACATGGCGGCGATGGCGGCCTGCATGTCCGATCCCGACATGATGGAGAGGCACGGCCGGCTCCGGGAAAGGGGCAGGCACCACAAGGTCGCCGTGACCGCGGTCATGCGGAAGCTCGTCGTCACCGCGAATGCGCTGCTCCGCGACCGGCGCACCTGGGAGGACAGGTCGGCGGCCGCCGCCTGACGCCCGGACGGGCCGCGCCCCCCGGCGGCCCGCCGGGGCCCGAAGGGAACCAGCCGTCCGGCCGCGCCCTTGCGGCCGGGCCGCCTGCCCCTGCCCGGACGGCCGCCGGGATGTGGACAGGCTGTGGAAATCCCCGGTCCCGGCCCCCGGAAAAGGCCGGATCCGGGCTTGACCCAGGACATGGATGCTCGTCGGCGGCGCGCAAGATGACGCCCGAGCCGTGGCGCATGGCGGAGGAGCGGCTGGCCGAGGGCCGGGCCCGGAGCAGGTCAGCGGGCGCCTCCGCAAGGAGGGCGCGCCGATGGCGGGGCGTCAGTGGACCTGCGAGCGCATCCACGCCGACCGGAAGGCCGGCGGCGGTCTCTGGCGGCATCTCCGCCGCCGCGGCAGGAAGCCGGACCGGAAGGGCGGCCGCCATTCCGGCCGCGGCCGCATCCCGGGCCGGGTGGACATCTCCGAGCGTCCGGCGGTCGTGGAGGCGAAGGAGCGGGTCGGCGACCGGGAGGCCGACACGAATCAACGGCAAGGGCACCGGCGGCGCGCTGGTCTCCCTGGTGGACAGGGCGTCCAGGCACACGCTGCTCGAAAGGGTCGGGAGGAAGACGGCGGACGCGGTCGGCTCGGCCATGACCGGCATGCCGGGTTTCCTCCCCGTGCACACGGTCACGGCCGACAACGGCAAGGAGTTCGCGGGCCATGCCAGGGTGTCGGAGGCGCTGGGCGCGGGGTTCTTCTTCGCGCGGCATTGCCACTCCCGGGAGCGCGGCACGGACGAGCACGTGAACGGGCAGGTGCGGGAACGGTTCCCGAAGGGCACGGACTTCCGCAAGGTGACGGACGAGGCCGTGAAGGCCGTCCAGGACCGCCTCAACGCGCGGCCGCGCAAGGCCCTGGGCTGCCTCACCCCGTCCGAGGCCTTCCTGCCCGGGCGCAGCCGCCCTGAGGGGGCCGTTCCGGGGCCGCCGGGGGCGGCTCCGAGGGGAGATGCGCGCTGTCCGCGGCCCGCCGTCCTCCGGTCGGGCTCCGCCCTCCCTGCGTCCGGCGGGCCGCGGACAGCGCCCGGCAGGGCTTGCACCGCCCCGGAAGACTGGCTACGCCTCCCGGTGAAGGGACCGCCGCCGCTCGGGCTTCGCCCTCGCCGGCTGCCGTTGCACTTCGGGCTGGAACCGGCGCCGTTGCCGACACCCTTGTAGCTGTATGGTGCAGTACAGACCGATGTTGCCGTCGCGGCCAGCGGCAGGATCAGCAGTGCCACGAGGGCGGTGGCGAGAAGATGCGTCGGACGCACAAAGGTCAGGGGGGGGGGTGCCCGCCAGGATACGGGCGCGATCCAAGGGTCCGGCGGACCCCTAGGAATCGGGGGCCCGGGCCGAGCGGAAGCAGCGGCGTTCAAACGGGGCTGTGTGGCCACCGCGGCCGTTGACGCCGGCCAGTTCCGGGCTGTAGATGATGAGTGTGTAATGATGGTCGGGCCGCAGCCCAGTAAGACGCACCCTTTTGTCAACGGTGGCCTGCGAGCCCGCCAGGGCACCCAGCGGCTGGCTGACGAGGGGGAGGGCCGAGAAGTGGCGGTCCTCGTTTGCCATCACCCCGACCCGGAGTGGCAGCGGGTCTGCCGTGAAGTCCCGGTTGGCAAACACCTGCCAGCTCCAGAGGTCATGGGTGCGGAGACCGAAGTCGTAGACGGTGACGGTCAGGCCGTCTGGTGTCATCCGGCTCAGACTGACCAGGCAGTCGGCACAGACTTTCTGATGGTGCTGGATCGTGTGCACCCGGGTGGAATGGCAGGCGCCCGGGCCGGCCAGCCACGCCAGGGCGGGCGCGGGCGCGAGGGCCGTGATCAGCAGGGTGGCGGCCAGAGCCGGCATCAGCAACTGTTTCATGGCGGACTTCTTCTCTGCAGGCAAAGTGTCAAGACCCCTTTACATCCCACTCGGTGCCGGTGTCAAGCCCCTGTCCCTGCTCCGGGTGTAGCCCAGATTAGGGCCCGTTGACAGTCATGTCGCGGCGACCACGCCGGCGACGAGGTGAATCCCGGCGGCGAAGCTCGCGTCGGTCTTGTCGTGCCGCGTCGCGATCGCACGGAACTCCCCGGTCTTCGCGAAGAAGTTCTCCACCAGGTGCCGCCATCCGTACACCTCCCGGTCATGCGCCCGCGGCACCGTCCGGCTCCGCCTCGACGGGACCGCCGCCTCCGCCCCGCGTTCCGCCAGGTCCCCGGGCAGCCAGTCGGCGCCGGACGCCTTGTCACCGACGAAGGCCCCGAACGCCAGGCCGTCGAGAAGCCCCGGCACCCCCTCGGGTCGTGCGCCTGGCCGGGAGGGATCGTGAACCGCACGAGATGTCCCATGGCGTCCACGACGGCCACGACCTTGCTCGTCAGGCCGCCTCTGGAACGGCCGATCCCCTGGCTCGAGGTCCCCCTTTTGCGCCGGACGCCTTCCGGTGCGCCTGAACCACCGTGCCGCCGCCGGACACGCACTCGAGGCCGGACTCCTCGGACAAGGCGTCGGAAACGCGCTCGAAAACCCCGGAAAGCGCCCGGCGCCGGAACCGCCTGGAGACGCCGTCCCGGTTCCCGAACCGCGCGGGGAGGTCGCGCCACGGCGACCCCGTGCGGAACCGCCACGGCACCGCCTCCATGAAGAGGCGGCTGTCCGCCGCCGTGCCGCCGGGGTCGGACTTCTTGCCCGGCAGCATGTCCTCGATCCGCGCCCACATGGCGTCGGCCGCCACCGTTCTGTCTGCGTTCATCATGTCTCTGCTCTCTCATGCCGTTGTTGCCTCGTGCCGCCGTTCCGGCGGTCATCGGGGCAGGAAATGGCATGGAACCGGACGATTCGCAAGACGACTGTCAACGGGCCCTAGCTTCTGCCGCCGGGATTCACCTCGTCGCTGGCGTGGTCGCCGCGACATGACTGTCAACGGGCCCTAACCACTAGCGAGGGCGGGGTAAGGTGTTTCGTAACTGTTCAGCACCAAAATTCGTCCTCAACACATATCGTAAGGCTAAATGCCGTGGTCGTCGGGATGCAGATCCGTCGCCGGCAACCGTCAGGTCCATCGGTTTTGAATGCGGCCCCCGTACATGATGCCAGATGTCCGCAAAGACCGCGCATCAGGAAAACATCTCATATCTGAACAGTTCCGATAGAACCTGAACAGTTGCCATTTTCGTGGGATGGCGCGCTTGGTCGAATCATGCCGGGGCCTCGGTGCCCTGGCCTCACTGAAAGCGGGCGGGGATCCGGATCAGGATCCGCCGCGCAGGTAAGTTGCCTGTTCATCAGTGCGTCCCGAAGCGTGCGCTCCTCCGGCGTCGCCGGCGGGCCAAGGGCCTTTGCCGGGCATCTCGGGATTGCGCTCCTCGGGGCGCTGGTCTCGGGACTGTCCCGGGGCATGGCTGCCCGGGCGCACTGATCGGCCTCCCTGCCTCCCCCCGCCAGACGGCCATGCAGGCGCCGGGCATGCCGGGAATGACGGCTGCGCCGCGGGCCGCGCGACGCCCGGCCCTGCCCTTGCCGACTTGCCCGGCAAGGGCAGGCGGGCTATTCCGTCCCGAATGCTTTGGGGGAGCCGGGGATGTATCGCGTCTGGAACTTCGTCACCAGCAATTCGCTTCTGCTGGTCATCGGGGCGCTGATCGCGCTTGTCTGGGCGAACGCCGATCCCGGAACGTACAAGCTGCTGGTCGAGTATCCTCTCTGGTTCAACGACTGGGTGGGTGCGGACGCGGCCTATTGGCTTAAGGCCTACGGCGCGCATTACGACATCAGCGGACCCCCGGATGCCGAGAGGGTCCTGAGCGTTCATTTCCTCGTGAACGACGGGCTGATGGCATTTTTCTTCGCGATCGCGGCGAAAGAGGTCTGGGAGGCGATCATACTTGAGAACGGCTCGCTTCGGGGCAGGAAGGCGGCAACCCCGCTTGTCGCGACCGCCGGAGGGATGATCGGCCCGGTCATGGTGTATCTCGGCCTCGCAGCCTATCTTGGCTCGGACACCTACGACGCGGTTGCGAACGGCTGGGCGATACCGACGGCCACTGACATCGCTTTCAGCTACCTTGTGGGCCGGCTTGTGTTCGGGGCAGGGCATCCGGCGGTCCGTTTCCTGCTGCTCGTGGCGATTGCCGATGACGCCTGCGGCCTGATCATCCTTGCGGTCTTCTACCCTTCCGGCGAACTGGCGCCGGAGTGGTTGCTGATGTCGGCCCTTTCGGCGCTCGCCGTCTACGTGCTTTTCAACTTGCTGCCCCGCCGCCTTGATCGGGCGGACCCGCAGCGCCGCAATTCCACGTGGGTGCGCAGGAAGCTGTCCTTCTGGCCCTATCTCGTCGCGGGCGCCGTCAGCTGGTACGGGTTTCAGGAGAGCGGCCTGCATCCCGCACTGGGCCTGCTGCCCGTTGTCCCGACCCTCCCCCATGCGGACCGTGCATTCGGGATCTTTGCCGAGGCCGAGAAGCACCTGACGGATCTGCTGAACCACTGCGAGCATTTGCTGAAGCATCCCGTCGAGGTCGTCCTGTTTTTCTTCGGCCTGCTGAACGCGGGCGTGGAGTTCTCGGCCATTGGCACGGCGACATGGCTGGTTCTCCTGGGCCTTGTCGTTGGAAAGCCTTTCGGCGTTCTGCTGTTCGGCTGGTTCGCGGCGAGCGCATTGAAGCTTGGATTGCCGTCAGGCATGCGCACCGTCGACCTTTTCGTGATCGGCTGCGTTGCGGCGATCGGCTTCACGGTTTCGCTGTTCATCGCCACGGTTGCTTTCGATCCCGGCCCTCTGCAGGATTCGGCCAAGATGGGCGCTCTTCTCAGCTTCTTCGCCGCGGTGATTTCCGTGATTGCCGGCAAGCTGTCCAAGATCGAGAAGCAGCACTTGTGACCATGGCGACCGCAAGGCGCTGAATCGAGGGAAGTGGCATCCGCACCCGGGCCAGGCACGACATTCCGGTTCGTCTGCGGAAAGGGAGGATGCGGAAAACGGCCTCCAGGCGCCGCTTCCTTCCCGCTGCGCGCGCCGTCACCCGACGCATGCCGGTCTCAGCCCGGAACGCGCCGTCCCCGGCATCGTTCTGGCGCCCATGCACGGGTTCGTGCCTGCGGGGCGACGGTTGCGTGCCTCGGCAGGAGGGGGCATTCCGACGGGCGGCGACACTGGCGGCAGGCCCCTCCGGACGGCTGCAAGGGTCGCCCTTGCCGTTTCGCGCGCCGCTCCGTGCCGCCGGCGGTCCTCCATGCGTGCCGGCCGCCGAATTACGTTCGGGGGGATGCATCTTCCGTACCGGGCGAGGGCCCTGACGCCGAGATCCTCCCAGGGCGGTGTCGCGGACATCCCGCACAATTTGTGCCGGCGTTAGCAGCTTGATTCTTGCATCAGTGAGTCGTACTGACGGCATGCCTTCTTTCCGAAGCCAGTTCCAGGCGCGGACGAAGCGGGGCCGGAGCCAGTTCGCGTCCGCAGCTTGAGGAGGCAAAGCTGACGCTTTTCAAAGCGTTAGCGCCGCAGGTGCGCACTGGGGTGTAGCCAAGTGGTAAGGCAGCGGTTTTTGGTACCGTGTACCGTAGGTTCGAATCCTACCACCCCAGCCAGCCGCTTCCCGGACCCTCGGCCATGCAAGGTTCCGCCGGGGAAGCGGCGGCCCGGGCATGGCCGTCGCGGATGACCCGCGAAAGGCGGCCCGGACGTCTGAAGCGGCCTGCACCCGGTCCTTTCGCCATGCGGGGCTGCGTTGCGCCACATCAAGGCGTTGCGAGCAACGCGCGCTGCCCGATCCCGTCGGACAGCAGATCGCGACGGTTCACCCGTTGCGAGGCGAAACCGCAGCGTCGCCTTCCATCGAGTAATGTGCCGAACGATGTAGGAGGCAGGGGAGCAAGCGGCAGTGCTTGCCGGATGCACTGTCCGGACGTGCCGTCCGTTGCGGCGCCGCCGGGGACGGCTTCACCGGCCTGTACGCCCGGCTTGGCGTTGCGCCGCCTTGGCCTCTTGGCATATGACGGCGGCGCCCGTGAGATTTCGCAGACACGGAGTTGCATCTTGGTGGCCACAGCTTTGACCATCGCGGGTTCCGACAGCGGGGGCGGTGCGGGGATCCAGGCCGACTTGAAGGCGTTCTCCGCCCTTGGCGTCTTCGGCTGCAGCGTGATTACCGCAGTGACCGCCCAGAACACGTCCGCCGTGACGGCCGTTCACGCGATTCCGCCGGAGGTCGTCGTCGCCCAGATCAAGGCGGTTCTGTGCGACATCGACGTCGGCGCCGTCAAGGTCGGAATGCTGGGCGATTCCGATCTCATCCGCGCCGTGGCGGACGCGCTCTCGTCGTTCGAGGGCCCTGTCGTCCTGGATCCGGTCATGGTCTCGAAGTCCGGCGCACGCCTCTTGCAGGCGGATGCGGTTTCCGCGCTTCGCGATCTCTTGCTTCCCAGAGCGATGCTCGTCACGCCGAACATGCCGGAAGCTGCGGCGCTGCTCGGTGCGCAAGAGGCCGCCTCGTCCGCCGAGCTCAGGGCCCAGGGGCGACGCCTCCTTTCGCTCGGGCCCCGAGCCGTCCTGATGAAGGGCGGCCACGGCACGTCGCCGGATTGCACGGACTGGCTGGTCACCGACGACGGCGAGACGTCTTTCGAGGCCGCCCGCATCGAGACCCGCAACACACACGGAACGGGATGCAGCTACTCGTCCGCGGTTGCGGCCGGGCTGGCCAAAGGCCAAGGCCTGAAGGAGTCCGTCCGGACGGCGCACGACTGGCTGCACCGGGCCATTCTGGCGGCGGACCGGCTCGGAGTCGGGCGCGGCCAGGGACCTGTGCACCATTTCCACGGAATCTGGACATGAGCCGCTCGTTCACGGTGCTGGGCGGCGGCGTTGCCGGCCTTGCCGTCGCGGCCGAAATGACCTTCCGCGGCGTTCCGGTCAAGGTGATAGATCCGGCCGGCGCGCCGGGAAGCCATGCCTGCTCCTGGTGGGCGGGCGGCATGCTCGCGCCGGAATGCGAAAGCGTCGCGACCGAGAGGTCCGTCGTCGACCACGGGCGCGGCGCCGCCGACTGGTGGGCGGCGCGTGGGGCGGAGGTTCTGCGGAACGGGACGCTTGTGGTCGCTCCGGGGCGCGACCGAGGCGAGTTGACGACATTCGCAAGGCGGGTCCGCAACGCCCGCTGGCTCGACGCGGAGGGCCTTGCGGCGCTTGAGCCCGTCCTTGCCGATCGGTTCGAGAGAGCGGTGTTCGTTCCTGACGAGGCGCATCTCGACCCGCGCGCGTCGCTTGCGATGCTTCACCGCTCCCTGAGGGAGCGGGGCGTGCCGCTCGTAGAAGGCGGCGATGCCGAAGGCGCGGTCATCGATTGCCGGGGGCTGGCCGCAGGTGACATGCTTGGCGACCTGCGCGGCGTGAAGGGCGAGGTCGTGGTGGTCCGCAGTGCCGATGTCGCGTTCAGCCGGCCGGTGCGCATGCTTCATCCGCGCTTTCCGCTGTACATCGTGCCGCGGGGCGGCGGGGTCTTCCTGCTGGGCGCGACGCAGATCGAAAGCAGCCAGCGCGGGCGTGCGTCCGTCCGTTCGGTCATGGAGCTGCTGAATGCAGCCTACGCCCTGCATCCCGCCTTTGGCGAGGCGGAGCTCCTGGAGATCGGCGCCGATGCGCGGCCGGCGTTTCCCGACAACCTTCCGCGCATCCTGCGCGATCGCGACCGGACCCACGTGAACGGCCTGTTTCGGCACGGGTTCCTGCTGGGGCCGGCGCTGGCGCGAATGACCGCCGATCTGCTGCTGCACGGTTCAAGGCCGGAGGACTGGTATGAAGATCGTCGTGAACGGTGAGCCGGTGGATGCGTCGGGACGGACCCTGGCTGATCTCCTGAACCAGATCGGGCACGGGCAGTCCAGGGTCGCGACAGCGGTGAACGAAACGTTCGTGCCTGCCGACAGGCGCGGGACCTGCACGCTGGCGAACGGGGATCGCGTGGAGATCGTCGCGCCGCGGCAAGGAGGCTGAGATGCCGGGGTTCTACGGAAAGGACGTGCCGTCCCGCCTGATGCTGGGCACGGCGCAGTATCCGTCACCGGCGGTTCTTGCCGACGCGTTCCGCAGGTCCGGTGCGGGCGTCGCAACCGTGTCCGTGCGCCGTGAGGCGGGCGCGGAGCAGGCCGGCCAGGATTTCTGGGCCCTGGTCCAGGGGCTTGGGGTCAAGGTCCTGCCGAACACCGCCGGATGCCATTCCGTGCGGGAGGCGGTGACGACCGCGCACATGGCGAGGGAGCTGTTCGAAACGCGCTGGCTGAAGCTCGAGGTGATCGGCCATGCCGACACGCTTCAGCCGGATCCGTTCGGACTGGCCGAGGCGGCACGGGTCTTGATCGAGGACGGATTCGAGGTCTTTCCGTACTGCACCGAGGACCTGGTGCTTTGCGGACGACTTCTGGATCTGGGCTGCGAGGTGCTGATGCCATGGGGCGCGCCGATCGGCACGGGTCTCGGACTGAACAACGAATACGGGCTGCGGTCGCTGCGGTCGCACTTTCCTGACGTCACGATGGTGGTCGATGCCGGGCTTGGCTTGCCAAGCCAGGCGGCGAGCGCCATGGAACTCGGCTATGACGCGGTGCTTCTCAACACGGCGGTGGCGCGGGCTGGCGATCCTGCGGCCATGGCCGAGGGTTTCGCCCGGGCCGTCGAGGCCGGGGCGCTTGCCCGTCGGGCCGATCCCATGGATCCGCGTGACATGGCCGCGCCGTCGACCCCGGTGCTTGGAAAGGCCGTCCTGTGAGCTTTCCGGCGTTCTACCCGATCTTCGACGACGTGTCCTGGGTGAGGCGCCTCGTTCCGCTCGGCATCAGGGCCGTGCAGCTGCGGATGAAGGGTCGGTCCGAAGGGGAGCTGCGCCGGCAGATCGCCGAGGCACGGGATTGCTGCGCCGCGAACGGCGCAATCCTGGTCGTGAACGACCATTGGCAACTGGCGATCGAGCTGGGATGCGAGTGGCTGCATCTCGGGCAGGAGGACCTGGACGTGGCGGACATGGAGGCGATTCGCGGGGCGGGCATGAAGCTGGGGCTTTCGACGCACGATCACGCCGAGCTGGAGCGGGCGCTGGCCTTGCGGCCGGACTATGTCGCGCTGGGTCCGGTCCATCCGACGGTCACCAAGGAAATGAAATGGAAGCGGCAGGGCGTCGGCAGGCTGACCGAGTGGAAGGCCAGGGTCGGCGACGTGCCGCTGGTCGCGATCGGCGGCATGACCCCGAAGCGGGCCGTGGCGGCTTTCGCGGCAGGTGCGGACGCGACATCGGCGATCACGGACATCACGCTTCACGGCAGTCCGGAAGACCGGGTCAGGACGTGGCTGGACACATGCGGCTAGACCGATATGCACGGCAGATGGCGGTTCCGGGCTTTGGTCGCGAGGCCCAGGAAAGGCTGCGCGCGGCAATGGTTGCGGTCATAGGCGCGGGCGGCCTGGCGGCGCCGGTACTGCAGTACCTTGTCGGGGCGGGCGTCGGCCGCATCCGCCTGGTCGATCCCGAAACGGTCGACCTGAGCAACCTGCACCGCCAGACCCTCTTTCGCGAAGCCGATGACGGCGCCCCGAAGGCCGAGGTCGCTGCACGGCGCCTGGCAGGCCTGAACGCCGAGACGTCCGTCGAGCCGTGCGTCGAGCGCTTCGACCCCGCGAATGCGGAAAGGCTGTGCGCGGCTGCGGACCTCGTGCTGGACTGCGCCGACAGCTTCGCCGCCAGCTACATCGCCTCGGATCATTGCCTCGGCGCGGGCACGCATCTGGTCAGCGCAAGCGTTGTCGGCACCGCAGGGTATTGCGGCGGCTACTGCAAGGACGCCCCCGGACTGCGCGCCGTCTTTCCGGACCTGCCAGACCGCCTCGGGTCCTGCGCCGCCGATGGCGTGCTGGGTCCGTCGGTCGGCGTGATCGGGGCGCTGCAGGCGCAGATGGCGCTGGCACTCCTGACAGGGGCCCGTCCGTCGCCCGCCGGCCAGCTTGTGACCTATGAGGCGACGAAGCTGCGCTTCGGGGAGTTCCGCTTTGACGGGGCCGAAAACCCGGTTCCGTCCCCGCGCTTCATCGCGACCCGGGAAATCGGCGCGAGCGACGTCGTCGTCGACCTGCGCGACCCGGGCGAACCGGGTCCGAGGCTTCCGGGTGCGGCGCGCCTTGATCTGAGCGACATCGAGGAAAACCGACTGGATCCCGGTGAAGGCGGGCGCGTCGTGCTGGCGTGCCGCTCAGGGCTGCGCGCGTGGAAAGGCGCCGAAGCGCTTTCGCGCAACTGGTCGGGAGACGTCGTGCTCCTTGCCCTTGGAGATGCATGAAAGGAAGAGTCATGAAACGTTTTCTCGGCGCTGCCGTGATCTGGCTCCTGGCGCTGCCTGCCGCGGCGCAGGATCGAATGACGCTGCTTCTGGACTGGTTCGTCAATCCTGACCATGGGCCGATCATCCTTGCGCAGGAACTCGGGCATTTCGAGGACCAGGGCCTGACGGTCGAGATCGTTGCTCCCGCCGATCCGTCGGACCCGCCGAAGCTGGTCGCGGCCGGGCATGCGGAGCTGGCCGTTTCCTACCAGCCCAGCCAGCACCTGCACGTGGCCGAGGGGCTCCCGTTGATCCGGGTGGGCACGCTCGTGGCCACGCCGCTGAACTGCCTTCTGGTCCTCAGGGACGGCCCGATCCGGGAGATTTCGGATCTCGAAGGAAAGAGGATCGGCTTTTCCGTCGCGGGCGTGGAAGAGGCGTTGCTGACCGCCGTCCTCGGCAAGCACGGGGTCAGCTTGGAAAGTGTCGATCTCGTGAACGTCAACTGGTCGCTTTCGCCGTCGCTGATGTCCGGCCAGGTCGATGCGGTGATCGGCGCCTACCGCAACTTCGAGCTGAACCAGATGGAGATCGAAGGGGTCGAGGGACGGTGCTTCTTTGTCGAGGAGGAAGGGGTGCCGACCTATGACGAGCTGGTCTACGTCGCCCACAAGGACACCATGGAACCGGCCTTGATCCGCAGGTTCCTGCGCGCGACCGAGCTTGCGACGCAGTACATCGTCAACCATCCGGAGGAGAGCTGGGAGATCTTCAGGGGGAGTTCGGCCGAACTCGATGACGAACTCAACGCCCGGGCCTGGGTCGACACGCTGCCGCGCTTTGCGCTTCGGCCGGCGGCCCTGGACGAAGGCCGCTATGCCCGTTTCGAAAGGTTCCTTTCGGATGCCGGCCTTGTCGAAGGCGTGCGTCCCGTCTCGGACCTCGCGGTGGATCTGGGCGCGCAATGAGCTACGGCGCGGTCTTTCCGATGTGGCGCGTTGCGGCGGGCCGTGCGTGGTCCGCCTACACCGGGCACGCGTTCGTCCAGGCCCTGGGCGACGGGACGCTGCCCCCCAAGGCGTTCCTGCACTACCTGGTCCAGGACTACATCTTCCTGATTCACTTCTCGCGTGCCTGGGCGCTCGCGGTCACCAAGGCCGAAACGGTCGACGAAATGCGCAGCTGCGCCGGCATCGTTGACGGACTGATCAACGGCGAGATCGCCCTGCACGTGGGCATCTGCGGGGCGCACGGCATAAGCGAGGCCGAGCTTCAGTCCGCCGAGGAACGGCGCGCGAACCTGGCCTATACCCGATATGTCCTGGACGCCGGGCATTCCGGCGACCTCGCCGACCTGCTGGCTTCCCTCGCGCCATGCGTGATGGGGTACGGAGAGATCGGCCTGCACCTGGCCGAAGCCGCGACATCGGATCGCTATCAGGAATGGATCGCCACGTATGCCGGGGCGGAGTATCAGGCGACCTGCGATGACGTGGGCGCCTTGATCGACGCTGCGGTGGCCCTGCGCCTGGGCGATCGCCCGGAGTCCAGTGCGCGATGGGGCACGCTTTGCGATCGGTTCAGGACCGCGACCCGCCTGGAGGCGGACTTCTGGCAGATGGGGCTTGATCCGTGACCGCGTCGCCATCGCTCCGTCTGCAGGGAACTGCCGAGGTCGGCGGCATGCCGGTGTTCGAGGACATCGCGCTCAGGGCCGAGGGCGGCCAGTGGACCTGCATCCTCGGATCCAGCGGAGTCGGCAAGTCCACGATCCTGAAGCTGTTCGCGGGGATCGGCGACGAGATCCGGTTCAGGGGCGCCGCGAAGGCGGCGGACGGGCCGCTTGCGGGCCGGGTCGCCCTGATGGCGCAGGACGACATGCTGCTGCCGTGGCTGTCTGTGCGCGAGAACGCGCTCCTCGGCGCCCGGCTGCGCGGCGCGAAGCCGGATCGGGACAAGGCCGAGCAGGTCCTGGCCCGGGTCGGCCTTGCGGACCTGGCCGACCGGCGGCCGCGGGAACTGTCGGGCGGGCAGAGGCAGAGGGTCGCGCTCGCGCGCGCGCTGATGGAAGATCGTCTGGTCGTGCTGCTGGACGAGCCGTTCTCCGCGCTTGACGCGCGGACCCGGGCGCAGATGCAGGAACTTGCGGTCATGCTGCTTCATGGACGGACGGTTCTCCTGGTCACCCACGATCCCGCCGAGGCCGCGCGCATCGGGCACAGGGTCCTGATCATGTACAGAAGCGGAATCGTCGATGTTCCGGTCCCCGGCGGCCCCATCCCGCGTGCCTGCGACGCGCCGGACGTCCTGGCGGCCCAGGCGGATCTCCTCGGCCGCCTCAGGGAAGGCGAGACATGACCGGAACGGGATGGATGCAGGCTGTCGTGCCGCCCCCCTGGCGCGCCGCCGCATTGCCGGCGCGGAAACGAAGCGCCGCTCGCTGGCCCCTGGCGCAGACCGCCTGCTCCCGGGACATGACGGCAACCGCATGGCGGCCTCGCCGTCACGGGGCCGTTCCGGGAATGCCCGCCGTCGCGGAGCGGATGCGTCCGGACCGGTCAGCGCCGTCCGCTCATGGCCGGGACGGCATGCCTTTCCGGCCGGGCAAGCGGAACGCGCCTTGCGGCGGTGCGGAAATCAAGATGGCGACCCCTTGCGCGCGTGGCCGGCGCGGCAAGGCGCGGGAGAGCCCGGGCGCCGGAACGCGCCATGGGCTGGAAGCCGTTCTCGCCGATGCCTGGCGCCGCGGAAGCGCGTTCATCGATGCGGCCTTGCGGGAAATGCCGGTGGCGTGATGGCGGCTTGGAAGGCGGGACTTGCTTCGGCGATCTTCGGCATCTCCGTCTGGCAGCTGGCGGTGTGGGGCACGGGCGTCCCCCGTTTCATCCTGCCGGGCCCTGGCCCGGTCGCCGAGACCATCTGGGCAAGCCGGGCCCTGCTGGCCGAACACGCGATGATCACCATCGCCGAGGTCTTGGCCGGACTGGGTCTCGGGGCGATGCTGGGGGCGGTCTCGGCCGTTGGCCTGGCCGCCTCGTCGGCCGCCCGCACCCTCGTCCGGCCCATGCTTGTCTTCAGTCAGGCCATCCCGGTCTTTGCCCTTGCGCCACTCCTGACCCTTTGGCTGGGCTATGGCCTGAGCTCGAAGGTGGTCATGGCGCTGATCATCATCTACTTCCCGGTTACGTCGTCGTTTTTCGACGCACTCATGCGCACGAACCCCGACTGGCTGCGACTGGCCCGCGTCATGGGCGGCAGTCCCGCGCGCATCATGTGGCACATCCGCATTC
Source organism: Paracoccaceae bacterium (assembly GCA_965221845.1). GTDB lineage: Bacteria > Pseudomonadota > Alphaproteobacteria > Rhodobacterales > Rhodobacteraceae > JAJEFO01. The sequence goes on along the minus strand of OZ244919.1, from coordinate 868,836 downwards.
CCGCGGCGCTTCCCGGCTTCGCGTCCGGATTGCGGCTGGCCGCCGTGTACGCGCCGATCGGGGCCGTCATCGGGGAGTGGGTCGGCGCGTCGAAGGGCCTTGGATACCTCATGCTCCTGGCCAATGGGCGGGCGAAGACGGACCTGATGTTCGCCGCGCTCATCGTGCTGGCGGTCTTCACGATAATTCTTCATGCCACGATCAGCGCGCTGGCGCGTCGGCTTCTTGAAGACCGGTGACCGCCGATGCCGTGTGTCGGCACGCCTTGGCGCATGCGATCGGCAGTCGCCGGACGGGCCGGGCCGAGGTAGACAAACACGCTGATCGCGCCTCAGGGCGACGGAGGCGGCGACCGGCCGCGCCTTCTCATCGTCACCATGTACAACCCGTTTCGACACCAGAAGATTCCGATCGTGGCTGGAAGACCCTCTGCCGCGCGCTCGCGGAGGAGCTTGGCAAGGAGGACCATGCCGGCCCGTCCGTGCCGGGCCGTGACCGCCCCGGCCACGCTCGAACGGCCCCGAACCCCCGCCCTTCGCCAGCAACGCCACAGTCCCGGGCCGCCGCCCGGCCGCCGCTCGCGCGCACACGGAACTGCCGTCCGCCATGACCGGGCGTTCGCGCACCGATGGTCAGGCTGGCGGGAATTGCTGACCTTACGCCCCGGGGCCTTGGCATGCTGATTCTGGTTGCGGCCGCGACGCTTGCCGTCAACCTCACGCTGCTTGTCGCCTGGGCGCTGTGGGGGTGAGTTTGCAGGTCATGGCGGACAATATTTCTGACGTTCGGCGGGTCCCCAGGGCCGGTCCCCTTTCTGGAGGTTGTATTTGCCCAGCGTCAATTGTAGGTTTTCCACAGAGTCGTGTCCACCTTTGCTTTTTGGTATGATGTGATCCACATGGATGGCCGGGTTCAATCGGCGATCCCATGGCCTCCCAACATACAGGGCGGGCAATGGAATCGGGCAAAGGGCATCACGCCCATTCTGTTTCTTGTAGAGGTCGGGCATGTGCTTGCGGATGGGTGTCATCGCAGGGGGAGCCCAAAAGGGAAGCTTTTCGTACCTGCGGATGAGTCCACCCTTCAAAAGGATAAGTTTTTTTCCTGACCATTCGGCCGCATCCTTGCTTCTGCTCATAGCCGCAGCAGTGCATTTCGGACAGACTGCATCGCCAATCTCATAAATGGTCCAAGAACCACCCCCAATGGCACCCACGGCGGTCAGCTTCGCCGTCACCCACGCCATTGCAGGAACGGCTACTGGCGGAACGGCCTGCGCACTGGAGCCAGGCAGGCTGACAATGAAAGCGGTCACGATGATTGAAACCAGCCGCATTGATCCACTTCCTCCTTCAGCCAGAAGCAATGAAAGAGGCGGTCCGTGAGCCGCCCCCGCTTTCGTGACATCACCCTGGAGATTCCGGCCCGCCGCAGGTGTCGGTGTTCACCCGCAGGTATTCGTCGATAAAGTCGTCGATAACATTTTCCGTTGTTTCTGGTGAGCCGTGCAGGGATCGAACCTGCGACCTACTGATTAAAAGTCAGTTGCTCTACCAACTGAGCTAACGGCCCGCCAAGCACTTCAATGTAACGCGCGCGTCGTGGCTCGTCAAGCGCAAACCCGGCTCGGGGTGCAGTTCAGATTCCTTGTCAGGCTGCCGCGGCCTGATTCGCCTGCCATTCCAGGAAGCCGGGCAGCCGGGGGTTCATGACCGGGGCCTTCAGCGCCAGCATGGCGTCGGCGCCCCTCTCCGCCCGGCGCGTTCCCGATCGCTCCGTCCGCAGCCCGAACCGCCAGCATCCGCCCTCCACGACGCCGCTTCCGGCCCGGACGCCCCGCTCGCGGAACGCGTCGTGCCGCATCCGGCCGAGCCCGCTCTCGAAATGCCTGCAGCAGGCCTCCACGTCCTCGTGCCGGTCCCCGGCCGGCGCGAGCTCCCGGACCGCCTTCGCCGCCCGGCCCGCCCTGACGTCCGCCTCGCCTCCGCGAACCGCCGGTCCCGCTCCGCCCCCGGCGGCAGGACCGCCTCGCGGCGTCGGAGGCGCGTTCCGGGCAGTGGAAGAGGTCGAGCACGAACGTGACCTTCCGGCCCCGAATGGCCCCTCGCAGGCGTTGGGGATCCAGTCCGCCCCGTCGGAGACGACGACGGGCCCGCCCGCGTCGTGCAGCCCCCGCCGCCGGGCCTCCCGGTCGCGCCGCGCCGCGAAGTCCGAGGCCTCCCGGCCTCCGGACGGCGCCGCCGCGCCGCCGGTCAGGCAGGTGACGGATTCGCCGCCCCGGTCCTGGCCGCCGCGCCGGTCCCGAGGTCCCGGCCCTCGGCGGTGCAGATGACCGCAAGCCTGGCTTCTCGGGTCCTCGAGGTGCCGTCGGCCTGCCTGCCGCGAACGCCCTCGGTCTCCTCCTTCCGCATCGGGACGCCGGTCCCGTCGACGGAGAGCTGCATGCGCGGTTCCGGCGGCCTGCCGTCCAGCACCTCCTCGCGCTCGAAGCGCTGCGCCGCCTCGCCCAGCCCGGCGCCCGGCGCTGCAGCGCGCTCGACGAGGCGTCCGCCCCGGCGAGGCTGTCGACATGCCGGCTCGCCGCCTCTAAGCCCGTGAGCGGCACCGTCCCGGCGATGACGCTCGCCGTCCCCGGCGTCACCGTCCCGTCCTCCAGCCCCGGCGCCCGGTCCGGCGGGAAGCATCCCCCGCCGCAGGACCGGCAGCGGAAACGCGACCGCTCCGCCCCGACCCGCCCCAGCCGGGTCGAGGCAAGGACTTCGACGACGACGAATGCCGGGCCGTCGGCCTGCCGCAGGCCGCGCACTCCGGCGCCGGCCGCGTCGCGTCCAGCCGCCCGGCAGAAGCTCGGCGCCGCCGCGCCGTCGCCCGGCGAGGCGTCCCGGAGCGCCCGCTCCACGCCGTCCAGGTCCGGAACCCCCGAGCCCAGGTCCGCCGCCAGCCGCGGCAGCAGCGGACCGAACTCCGACGGGACCGCCCCGGCAGCGCCTCCGGCGTGCCGTCCCCCGCGACGTCGCGGCTCCGCACCTCGCCCCCCTCGATCCAGCATCGCGTGTGGCCGCCCTCGTGCGACCGGACCACCGCAGCGCCTTCGTCGCCAAGACCCTCCAGACAGTCAGCCGTGTCCGGATGGCGGTGCCCCTTGTCCCCTGCGTCCCTTGCCATGGCTCTCGCTCCTGTCCATTGCCTCAACGCGCGCCGCCGACCGGTTCGTCCGGCACTTGCACGGCACGCCAAATGGATAACGGAACAGAACCGCAGGAGTCAAAATCTGAACTACACCCCCCCCCCCCGGCTCGGGGTGCGGCCCGGATTGCTGCAAGCGCGCGCATCCGGCCGAATTTGCCAGCCATGGGAGAGCCTGGCGCCATGCAGCACGAGCGTGGGTCGGCAATCCGGGATGCCCCCTCGGCTCGTCTTTGCCTTGGAGCTTGACCTGAAAGTCATGTCCAATCACTACATGTTGCGTTATAATCGCTTAGATAGATCATTTGATTCAATATATGGTATTCTGGGTCAGGCTCTCGGGCTTGCGGCGCAGCCGCGTCGGCGCGGGCGGCATCGCGGCTTTCGCAGGGCTGGTCGCCGCTGTATACGCGCCGGCATGTCCGCGACCGAGATCATCGGCATTCCGTTCATGAAGATGCACGGCCTCGGGAACGACTTTGTCGTGATCGACCGTCGGCAAGGCGGGGTCGGAGTCACTCCCGAACTTGCGCGAGCCGTCGGCGACCGTCGTCGGGGAGTCGGCTTTGACCAGCTGGCGGTGATGGACGCCGACCGGGAGTCAGCCGCAAGGCTGACGTTCTTCAATCCGGACGGGTCGGTCTCAGCGGCTTGCGGAAACGCGACCCGTTGCATCGCGCGACACCTGATGGACGAGACGGGCCGGAACGCACTGACGCTGCGCACGGAACGGGGAGTGCTGGCATGCGAAGACGCAGGCGACGGAATGACCCGGGTCAACATGGGCGAACCCTTGACGGAGTGGCGGGAGATTCCCCTGGCGCACGCCGCGGACACCCTGCACCTTCCCATCCAAGGAGATCCGGTCGCGACCTCCCTGGGAAACCCGCATTGCAGCTTCTTCGTGGAGGATGCCGAGACGATCGACCTTGAGTCGCGCGGGCCCGAGATCGAGCATCACCCGCTCTTTCCGGAAAGGACGAACGTCCAGTTCGCCCAAATCGCGGGCAGGGATCACCTCCGGATGCGGGTCTGGGAACGGGGAACCGGCGTCACGCTGGCCTCGGGAACCTCGTCCTGTGCCGCGGCGGTGGCGGCGGCGCGTCGAGGGCTGTCCGGCCGCAGGGTCACGCTTGACCTGGACGGGGGCCGGGCCTGGGTGGAGTGGCGCGGCGACGGCGTCTGGATGACCGGTCCCACGGCACACGTCTTCGACGGCCGGATCCGGCTGGAGGGCACGTGATGCCAGGCGGCGGGCCCGTGATCACCACGCTTGGCTGTCGGCTGAACTCCTTCGAATCCGAGGCGATGCGCGAAATGGCGGGTGCCGCCGGGCTGGACGACGCGGTCATCGTCAACACGTGCGCCGTGACTTCGGAAGCCGTGCGCAAGAGCCGGAAGGCGATCCGTCGCCTTGCCCGTGAAAACCCGGGCGCCCGCGTCATCGTCACCGGATGCGCCGCTCAGACCGAGCCCGAGCGCTTTGCGGACATGGACGATGTCGATCTCGTCATCGGAAACGCGGAAAAGATGTCGCCGACGGTCTGGGCGCGCGTTGCGGCCGGCAATGGCGGCCGGGTCCTCGTGGACGACATCATGAGCGTTACCGAGGCCGCAAGCCACCGCATTGACGGGTTCGGGCGGCACCGGGCGCATGTGCAGGTCCAGAACGGATGCGACCATCGCTGCACGTTCTGCATAATCCCCTACGGACGAGGCAACTCGCGCTCCGTGCCTGCGGGCGCGGTGGTCGAGCAGATCAAGCGGCTTTGCGGACGGGGCTTCAACGAGGTGGTGCTCACCGGGGTCGACCTCACGGGCTGGGGCGCCGACCTGCCGGGCGCGCCCCGCCTGGGCAGTCTCGTTCGACGCGTTCTCAGACTCGTCCCCGAGCTCCCGCGACTTCGCCTGTCCTCCATTGACCCGACAGAGGCCGACCCCGAGCTCCTGGAGGCGATCGCGACCGAATCCCGGTTCATGCCGCAGCTTCACCTGAGCCTGCAATCCGGAGACGACATGATCCTCAAGCGCATGAAGCGACGTCATCTCCGGGAGGACGCGATCAGGTTCTGCGGCGAAGTCCGGGCGCTTCGCCCCGACATGGCCTTCGGCGCGGACATCATCGCCGGGTTTCCCACGGAGACGGAGCAGATGTTCGGGAACTCGCTCAGCCTGGTCGACGAATGCGATCTCACATGGCTTCACGTCTTTCCCTACAGCCCGCGTCACGGCACGCCTGCCGCGCGCATGCCCGGGGTCGACGGGCGGGTCGTGCGCGCGCGCGCCGCGCGCCTTCGGGCCGCCGGCGCGCGTGCCGTGACGCGGCACCTTGATGCGCAGGTCGGAAAGACGAGGACATTGCTGACCGAAACGCCGACGACGGGCAGGACCGGGCAGTTCGCCGTGGTTCGCCTGTCCTCGCCCCAGCCCGAGGGCGCGCTGGTCAGGGCGCGGGTCTCCGGACATGACGGCAGGGAGCTTGCAGGCGATGCGGTCAGCCGCGTTCGGGAGGTCGCCCGGGAAGCTTCCGGCGACGAGCGAACGGATGCGCACGGAAGCGCGGCGTGATGCACGGCGCGGCGGCCGGACCGGACGGCGGGACGGCAGCGCGGGACCGGATCCAGGGGGATTGCGCGCCGCGCCTGCCCGACGCGAGTCGCGCAAGGGCGCCACGGATCCGTGGCGCCGTCCGGGCATGTCCGAGGTGCGCCCGTTTGTCCGCTGGACGCCCCTGGAATCGCGCGCTAAGAACTTCCGGAACCGGCCGGAGATGCGCCGGTCCGTTCACGTTCGCTTGGGTCGAAGGCCCGCGGAGAACAGGAGACGCCCGTGTCGCACGCAGACGAAAGCCACGAAGGCACGCGCAGGGATTTCATTCACTACGCGACCGGAGGCGCAGGAGTCGTGGCCGCCGGCGCGGCCGTCTGGCCGCTTGTGGACCAGATGAATCCTTCGGCGGACGTCCAGGCGCTGTCCTCGATCCGGGTCGACGTGTCGGGAGTCGAGCCGGGCACCCAGCTCACCGTGAAATGGCTTGGCCGACCGGTCATCATCCGTCGCAGGACCGCAGAGGAGATCGCCGCCGCCCGTGACGTCGACCCGGCGGCCTTGCCGGACCCCGTCGCCAGAAACGCGAACCTGACTGACGGCGTCGATGCCGCCGATGCCAACCGCGCCCTGGACGAGAGCGGCGAGTGGCTGGTCCAGGTGGGCGTCTGCACGCATCTCGGCTGCGTTCCCATCGGCGAATCGGGCGATTTCGGCGGATGGTTCTGCCCCTGCCACGGCTCGCACTACGACACGGCCGGCCGCATCCGGAAGGGGCCTGCGCCGGAGAACCTTCCCGTGCCGCCCGCCCGTCTCGAGGGCGACGGCACTCTCGTTCTCGGATAAGGAGCGCTCAGATGGCGGGCATTCCCCACGACGGCTACGAACCCGGCACCCGGGCAGGGTCCTGGCTGCACCGGCGCCTTCCTGTCCTCGGCCTCGTGCACGGCACGTTGATGATCCCGACGCCGAAGAACCTGAACTGGATGTGGATCTGGGGCATCGTGCTGACATTCTGCCTCGGCCTGCAGATCGTGACGGGCGTCGTGCTCGCGATGCACTACACGCCGCATGTCGACATGGCCTTCGCCTCGGTCGAGCACATCATGCGGAACGTGAATGCGGGGCACATGATCCGCTATGCGCACCAGAACGGCGCATCGCTTTTCTTCCTGGCGGTGTATGCGCACATCTTCCGCGGGCTGTACTACGGATCCTACAAGGAGCCGCGAGAGGTCACCTGGATCATCGGCATCCTGATCTTCGTGCTGATGATGGGCACGGCCTTCATGGGCTATGTCCTGCCCTGGGGCCAGATGAGCTTCTGGGGCGCGACGGTGATCACCGGCCTCTTCGGCGCGATCCCCTTCATCGGCGACCCTCTCCAGACCTGGCTGCTCGGAGGCCCCGCCGTCGACAACGCGACCCTGAACCGGTTCTTCTCGCTGCATTACCTTCTGCCCTTCGCCATCGCCGGCCTCGTCGTGGTGCACATCTGGGCCTTCCACACGACCGGCAACAACAATCCGACGGGCGTGGAGGTGCGCAGGGGATCCCGTGAAGAGGCGCGGAAGGACACGGTTTCCTTCTGGCCCTACTATGTCGTCAAGGACCTGTTTGCGCTCGCGGTCATCCTCGCGGCGTTCTTCGCGGTCCTGGGATTCATGCCAAACTACCTCGGGCATCCGGACAACTACATCGAGGCGAATCCGCTGGCCACGCCGGCACACATCGTGCCTGAATGGTACTTCCTGCCGTTCTACGCCATCCTTCGCGCCTTCACCGGCGAGGTGTGGGTGGTCCAGCTCGCGAGCTTCCTGACAGGCGGCATCGTTGACGCCAGCTTCTTCGGAGTGCTGGCCATGTTCGGATCCATCGTGGTCATGGCGCTTGTCCCCTGGCTTGACACCTCCAGCGTGCGTTCGGGTCGCTACCGCCCCATGTTCAGGTGGTGGTTCTGGCTGCTGGTCATCGACTTCCTCGTCCTGATGTGGCTCGGGGCCCAGCCGGCCGAGGAGCCCTACGCCACGTTCGCCCTGATCGCCTCGACGTACTGGTTCCTGTACTTCCTGATCATCCTGCCCGTGCTTGGCGTGATCGAGAAGCCGTTGCCGAGGCCGGACACGATCGAGAGGGACTTTGACGATCACCATCCGCCCGGCGGCGACGCATCGGCCAGGAGCGCTGGTGCGGTTGCTGCGGAATGAAAGGACTGACGCGCATGATCGGCAAGCTCGCGCTTTCCGCGATCGCCGCCCTCGGGCTGGCAGGCCCTGCCGTCGCCGCAGGGGCGGTCGGCGACGTGGAGGATTTCGGGTTCTCGTTCGAGGGCCCTTTCGGCACCTATGACCAGATGCAGCTCCAGCGAGGGCTGCAGGTCTACACGGAGGTCTGCTCCTCCTGCCATGGCCTGCAATACGTGCCGCTCCGCACGCTGGGTGACGAGGGAGGGCCGCATCTCCCCGAGGATCAGGTTCGCGCATACGCGGCGTTCTGGGAGGTGTTTGACACGGAGCTGGACGATTTCCGGGAGGCTACGCCCCAGGATCACTTCCCGGGATCCGGGGTTGAGAACGCGCCGGATCTCAGCCTGATGGCGAAGGCGCGGGCAGGCTTCCACGGGCCGTACGGCCTTGGCATAAACCAGTTCTTCTGGGGGATGGGCGGGCCCGAATACATCGCTTCGCTTCTCGACGGCTACACCGGCGAGGAAAGGGAGGAGGCCGGGACGCTCCTTTACGAGAACACCGCCTTCCCCGGCGGCTGGATCTCGATGGCGCCGCCGCTCGATGACGGATTGGTCGAGTTCGCCGACGGCTCCCCCAATGACGTGCGGGCGATGTCGCAGGACGTGGCGGCGTTCCTGATGTGGGCGGCGGAGCCGAAGCTGAATTCGCGGAAGGAGGACGGATTCGTCGCCGTGCTCTTCCTGATCGTTCTCAGCGTGCTGCTGTATCTTTCCAACAAGCGCCTGTGGGCGCCGATCAAGCGCCGTGGCGTGGACGACGCCTGATCGGGTCGGCGGGCGCCTCCGTGCGCCGGCCCGCGTCGTCGTTTCCGCATGGTCCGGCCGTGCAAGGCCCCGCCTTGCCCTGCACGGGGTGCCGGCGTGCGGCGCGTTCAGCCTTTCCTGCGAAATGCCTGGCGTGAAAAGCCGTGGCTGAGCCGAGCTTCACGCTGGGAATAGAGGAGGAATTCCTCCTGGTCGACAGCGGCTCGCTCGAGCTTGCGGAGGCGCCGGACGCGCTCTTGGAGGAGTGCGCTTCGGTCCTTGGCAGGCAGGTCGCGCGCGAGTTCCTGCGGTGCCAGATCGAGGTCGGCACGCAGGTCTGCCGGAACGTCGGAGAGGCTCGCGAGGACCTGAAACGCCTGCGCACGACCGTTGCGCAGATCGCTGGCCGCCACGGGCTGACGCCGATCGCGGCTTCCTGCCACCCGACGGCGTCCTGGAAGGATCAGCATCACACGGACAAGGACCGCTACAATGCGCTCAGGAGCGACCTCGCGGGCGTTGCGCGCAGAATGCTCATTTCGGGATGCCATGTCCACGTCGGCATCGAGGATGACGAGGCGCGCATCGACCTGATGAACCAGGCGGTCTACTTCCTGCCGCACCTTCTCGCCATGTCATGCTCCTCGCCCTTCTGGCAAGGGGAGGACACGGGCCTGTCCAGCTATCGCCTGACGGTATTCGACAACCTGCCGCGCACGGGTCTTCCGCCCCGGCTCGGGAGCTTCTCGAGCTACGAGCGCGCGGTCGGCGCCATTGTGAAGTCGGGCGCGATCGAGGACGCGACCAAGATCTGGTGGGATCTGCGGCCGTCGCACAGGTTTCCGACGCTGGAGTCCCGCATCTGCGACATGTGCCCGAGGCTTGAGCATGCCCTGACCATTGCGGCGCTTACCCAGAGCCTGATGCGGATGCTTTGGCGTCTCAAGCTGATGAACCAGAGGTGGCGCATATATGATCATTTCCTTGTTGGCGAGAACCGCTGGCGGGCGCAGCGCTACGGCATGGGAGAGGGCATGATGGACTTTGGGCGCAATGAGCTGGTGCCGTTTGCGGATCTTCTGGACGAGCTTATCGAGATGGTTGCGGAAGATGCCGAGGCGCTTGAATGCAGGGCGGAGGTCGGCGCCGCGCGTGACATCCTCGCCGGCGGCAACGGCGCGGACCGGCAGCGTCGCGTCCGTCAGGCCGGGCTTGAGGGCAATGGCGATGAAGGCGAGGCCATGAAAGCCGTCCTGGCGTCACTTGTCGAGGAGTTCCATGCCGACCTCTGAAGGACGGGCGATGCGTGATGCCGTCCCTGCGCACGGCGGCGTCGCCCGGAAGCCCGGCGATTTCGAAGGCGGGCGGCAACCGGTCCAGTCCCCTTTCCGGCCGAAAGTTCGCGTTCTTCCCGATTTCGCGGGGCATTTCATGGCGTCCATTCCAGGGACCCTCCTGCCGGCCGCTCCGCCCGAGGGCGGCCAGGGGCATCAATGAATCCGCCGTCCCGGATTGCGGCCGCGCGACGTTCGCCGCCTTGCGCACGGGCCGGCGCAAGGCGGCGGAGGCGCCGCCTTCGACCCGGCGCCGGCGTTCATGGAGCGGCGAAGGATGGCTGGCATGGACCCGGGAGCCTGCAGGATTCCGTCGACGCTGGCGACCGCGACGCCCTCCGCTCCCGCTTGCATGAGACGTCGGCAGGGCCGGTTCCGGAACCGGGAGGGCCTCAGGCACAGTCGGTCCTGCGGCGGACCTTCATCGGAAGCACCGGCCCCCACCGGGTTTGCAAAGGCGCGTCGAATTCAACGAATCCCGCTCGCCTGTATGCCGCGATGGCACGCACGTTCTCCGGGTGCGGATCGGTTGCCACCACCGGCGCCCCTTCCTCAAACAGCGTCCTGAGCCGCTCGGCGATGAAGGCGGGGCCGTGCCCTTTCCCGACCATGTCAGGATCGCCAATGAACTGGTCGATGCCCCGAGACCCCTCGGGGAGCCGGAAGAAATGATGGTCTTCCCATCCGTGGACCGTGTAGTCCTGCATGTAGGCAAAGGGGCGCCCGGCTGTCGAGACCATCCATCGCGCAACGCGAGGGTCTGACAGATCCGCCTCGTCAGCGGGCTCATCCGGATCCCACCATTCCCGAACATGCGGCCGTGACTGCCATTCCAGCAGCAGATCGAGGTCAGCCGTCCCGGCCTTTCGAAAACCGTATCGGCCGGTCGCTGCCATGCCGGCATGGTAGCACATCGACCGCCGGCATGCAGGATGCCCGGCAATGCGCCGGTCGGCGCATGGAGGGGGATGGGGATCCTGGCCTCGAGCCGTCGTGCTTCGTGGCCAGGCCGCTGCCTGCGGAGCCTTCATCGGCCCTGGCCCCACCACCCGTCCGGGAAGCGGGCGATCGCGGCCCGGGCGTCGGCCCTGCAGGCGCATCTGCGGGGCGGCCAGCCCGTCGACGGGGGCAAGGCCAACGCCTGTCCGGTAGTGAGTCAGTTTGAAATTTTCCTTTTGCGGCAAGCCGCTCTCGCACGTATGTCAGTCCAGCAGGCAGGTGGGCGGGCCGATCATCTGGCCGGTTTCGTGATTGAACCCGGGCCAGTCCCAGAAGCCCCTGCAGGTCGGGTTATCCGCCCGGGTATCGGGAGCGGTATCGGCTGGGTTGAGGATTCGGGGCGGCCGCCACACTCATGTCACCGCCGGCATCCCTGCCGGTACAGGAAATTGGTATTGTCTAGGGTTTTGGAAAACAGCGCCAGGGTGGTCCTGCGCCCGCACCAGCAGTTGCGGACATGGTGGACGGTTTCCATGGTCCCCTTGAATTCGCTGATCGAGTAGCACCCGCTGGACTGGTCCTGAGTGCCAGGGGCGACGTTCATGGTGTAGGTGCCGCCCGTCATGAAGCAGCGGCGGCCGAACACCTGTCTTGGGACAGATCCTGTCGCACCCGCAAAAAGTTCCACGTAATAACGGGTCTTCGCGGCCAGAGAAGATACGGTCGAGGATTTTCTAGCCGCAGTTTCTATAGTGCTGCTAATGGGTCCAACGATGTTTTGCCCACCCACCCTTGCACCTGTTTCGGCGTTGAAAACCTCGGCGAACACAGTGGTTAATGAACCCCCGTTCCACTCTGAAGTGCAACACCTGATGCAGTGTTCCTGGTCGTTCGGCGACACATGATGTTGCGAATCGGCCAGGCGGCGGCGACAGTTCCTTCGTTGCGAGAAGGAGACCGTCATGCCCGAGGGCCATCGCCACCTGACCTATGCGGAACGCTGCCAGATCCACGCCCTGAGGAAAAGCGGGCTTTCCGGCCCGGCGATCGCCCGCCAGCTCGGCCGCGACCGCACGACGGTATGGCGCGAGGTGCGGCGCAACGCCGGCAGGCGCGGCTACCGCCACAAGCAAGCCCAGCGCAAGTCGGACAGGCGCCGCAGCGCGGCCTCGTCGGTGGCGCGCAAGATGACGCCGGAGCTGTGGCGCATGGCGGAGGAGCGGCTGGCCGAGGGCTGGAGCCCCGAGCAGGTCAGCGGGCGCCTCCGCAAGGAGGGCGAGCCGATGGCGGGGCGTCAGTGGATCTACGAGCGCATCCACGCCGACCGGAAGGCCGGCGGCGGTCTCTGGCGGCATCTCCGCCGCCGCGGGAAGAAGCCGAACCGGAAGGGCGGGGCCCACGCGGGCCGCGGCCGCATCCCGGGCCGGGTGGACATCTCCGAGCGCCCGGACGTCGTGGAGGCGAAGGAACGGGTCGGCGACCGGGAGGCGGACACGAATCAACGGCAAGGGCACCGGCGGCGCGCTTGTCTCCCTGGTGGACAGGGCGTCCAGGCACACGCTGCTCGAAAGGGTCGGGAGGAAGACGGCGGACGCGGTCGGCTCGGCCATGACCGGCATGCTGGGCCCTCTCCCCGTGCACACGGTCACCGCGGACAACGGCAAGGAGTTCGCGGGCCATGCCAGGGTGGCCGAGGCGCTGGGCGCGGGGTTCTTCTTCGCGCGGCATTGCCACTCCTGGGAGCGCGGCCTGAACGAGCACGTGAACGGGCTGGTGCGGGAGTGGTTCCCGAAGGGCACGGACTTCCGCAAGGTGACGGACGCAGAGGTGCAGGCCGTCCAGGACCGGACGGACGCACGTCCGAGGAAGGCGCTGGGCTACCTCACCCCGTCCGAGGCCTTCCACCAGGCGCAGCCGCCCTGAGGTGGCCTTCCGGGGCCGCCGGGGGCGGCTCCGAGGGGAGATGCGCGCTGTCCGCGGCCCGCCGTCCTCCGGTCGGGCTCCGCCCTCCCTGCGTCCGGCGGGCCGCGGACAGCGCCCGGCAGGGCTTGCACCGCCCCGGAAGACTGGCTACGCCTCCCGGTGAAGGGACCGCCGCCGCTCGGGCTTCGCCCCTCGCTGGCTGATGTTGCACTTCGGAGTGGAAGCGGCGGAAGGTGGAGACATATCGCCGAGCCGCCCGGTATACTGGGTCCAGGTGACTTGCGGGCTCGTGAAAGTCACGCTGGTTGTGGACAAGGTGTCGATGGAGAAATCAACCGGAAGCTCCGTCATGCCCGCCGGGCACACCGGGTTTTGATTGTTACCAACTCGGCCTGGGCTGGTGACGGTCGTCTGCGCCGCCGCGGGCAGGGCCAGCACAAGGACCAGCAGACCGGCCAGAAGGGTCAGGGGGGGGGGGTGAACTTTGTCTCATAATGAATCCTCCATTTGTGTGACGGCTCTTACTCTGCCACCTTCACCTTCGGCCAAGCAAGGATGAAATTCGGGTGTAGTTCAATTTTTTTGACCCGGCGGTTCCGATCCGTTGTTTTGGTGGCGTGTCGTGCGGGAGCCGGGTGAACCGGCCAGCGGCGCGCTTTCACGGGCAGGCAAGGGGAGCGGGAGCCATGGCAGGTGACAGGGGCGCGCGGTTTCACAGGCATCCGGACGCGGTGGCGTATCTGGAGGGCCGGGCGAGGAGGGCGCTGCGGTCGTCCGCGCCCACGAGGGCGGCCACACGCGGTACCGGGTCGAGGGGGGCGGGGTGCGCAGCCGCGACGTCGCGGGGGACGGCCCGCCCGAGGCGCTGATGGAGGCGGTCCCGGCGGAGTTCGGCCCCCGGCTCCCTCGGCTGGCGGCGGACCTGGCGTCGGGCGCGCCCGACCTGGACGCGGGCGGGCGGGCGCTCCGGGACGCCTCGCCGGGCGGCGGAGCGGCGGTCCTGAAGACGCTCCCCGGGCGGCTGGACGCGACGCTGCCGGCGCCGGAGTGCGGGGCCTGCGGCAGGCCGATGGCCCGGCATCCGGTGACGTCGAAGTCCTTCCTGACCAGGCTGGGGCGGGCCGGGGCCAGGAGGACGCACTTCCGCCGCGGCTCCTGCGGCGGGGGGTGTCTGCCGCCGGGCCGGGCGCTGGGCCTTGAGGGCGGGACGGTCACGCCGGGGACGGCGGGCGTCATGGCGGAGACCGTTTCGCTGATGGGCTCCGGGGCGGCGCGCCGGACCGTCGCGAACCTCGCCGGGCTGGACGCTTCCCCAAGCTCCCTGCGGCGCCGGGCCCTGAAGCCGGGCGAGGCGGCGGCGCGCTCCGGGCGCGGGGAGGTGGAGGACGGCAGGCCACTGGAACCGCGCATGTGTCCCTCCATCGGCGGGACCGGGATCCCGATGCGGAAAGGGGAGACGGAGGGCGTCGCGGGCAGGCAGGCTGACGGCACCCCGGGGACCGGGGAAGCCAGGCCCGCGGTCATGTACACGGCCGGGGGGCGGGATCCGGAGACCGGCGCGGCGCTGAAGGACCGGCGCGGCGGGAGCTTCATCTGCCCCGTCGACAGCGCGGCGGCGCCGTCCGGGGGCCGGGAGCCCCCGGACTTCGCCGCGCGGCTGGAGCGGGCGGCGCGGCGGCGCGGGCTTCACGACGCCGGCGGGCCCGTCGTCGTCTCCGACGGGGCGGAGTGGATACGGAACACCTGCGAGGGGATCTTCGGGGGCGGGAAGGTCACCTTCGTGCCCGATCTCCTGCACTGCCTCGAATACGCGTCCAGCGCCGTGAAGGCGATCCACCCGGACGGGGCGGAGCGCGACCGGCGGTTCGGGGAGGTCAGGGCCGACATCGAGGCCGGCCGGGTCGCGAAGGTCGTCCGGGAGCTTGAGCCGTTCTGCGCCAGGCACGGGGAGGTCGCCGCGTGCGTGCGGTACTTCCGCGGGAACATGGAGCGGATGAGGTACGACCGGTACCGCGACCAGGGCATCCAGGTCGGAAGCGGGGTCGTGGAGGCCGGATGCCGCACGTTCGGGCTGCGGCCCAGGCGCCCCGGCACCCGCTGGTCAAGGAGGGGCGCCAACGCCATGCTGGCGCCCAGGGGCTGCGTCCTGAACCTCAGGCTGCCCGACCTCCTCGACTGGAAGGCGAATCAGGCTCTTGCGGCATGACCAAAAAATCTGGAGTACACCCCTGAAATTCAGACTGACCCACTACCCAAGATTTCAGTTGCGGGAGTGGGGTGTGTTTTTGATCCGGTCGATGGTGGCGACGCCGACATTGAAATGGCGGGCGATGGCGCGGATGGACTGGCCGTCCTTGAGCATGCGGGTCACTTCTGATTGCTGATGTGGTGTGCGTTTGGGTTTGCGTTTGGGTTTGCGGCCGACTCAGCCGTCAATCCTGGATCCGGCGAAGAGCCCCCGGTTCCTCCTTGCCACGACCCGGTGCTGCATGTAGACCTCATATCCGGCCCCGTTGTGTGGCGCATGGTCGGGGCCATGGCCAAACATCTTGCTCGATTGTTGGCTTGACCCAGGATCCCCGTGTGTCATTGTCGTGCGCACGGGGGTTGATGCGTCCACGCGCCGCGGCGTGATGGGGGGGGGGGGGGATGTCACAGCGAGCCACCCCGCCCGCCATCGGGCCGTTTGTCACCCCCGTCGGCGTCAGGGGCGGTCATCCTTGAATCGCAGATGCGCTTTTCTTATGCTGCACATCAATCCTCCCCCCGGCGGTTGAAGAGGTGACAGGATGATCGCATTTCAACGGGACGCGTTGCAGGATTTTGTCGATGACGGGGCCAAGGATCATCCCCCGGTCTTCGTGGGGCGGGAGGATCTGCTCGGCGCCATTCTCACCCAGTCACGGCGCAGCCTGGAGCGGGTCCAGGCCGGACACCAGGCCCCGCCCGGGAACGCCATCATCATCCAGGGCGCACCCGGTGCGGGCAAGAGCTCGGTCCTGCGGGAGCTGGCGACCCAGAATGTGCAGCCGCATGTGCCGAAAACACTGGAAATATCCAGTGTCGAACTCTGTGATCAATTCGGGGACGTCTTGCAGGCGATCGGGGCCCTGGGGACCACGCCCAAGTCACAGTTGAAAAAACTGGCCCGAACGGCGACCCGCACGCTGGGCAATCTGGCCCTTCTGGATGTTCTGGGGGGTGCCGACCTGTCCCTGAACCTGGCCGCGCTGTTTCAATCCCACAACATCACAACCATCGGGTCTCTGCATCAGGCTTTTCCCGCATCACACTGGGATTCACCGGTGATCGTGGCGGTGGATGAAGCCCAGAACCTCGCGCCCAGCCG
Organism: Paracoccaceae bacterium; assembly: GCA_965221845.1. Classification (GTDB taxonomy): domain Bacteria; phylum Pseudomonadota; class Alphaproteobacteria; order Rhodobacterales; family Rhodobacteraceae; genus JAJEFO01. Next base: position 852,566 of record OZ244919.1, on the reverse strand, counting down.
CGATTCCACAGCGGCCCGGTTTTTGCAGGCGATCCATGAAGCCCGGACAAAATTACCCCTCACCCTGGTCTGTGCGGGCCTCGGTGATACCCAGTCGCGTCTGCGCGATCTGGGATTGACCCATGGGATCCGTGCCCATGCCCTCGGTTGCCTGACCCGGGCGGAATCGACCACACTCCTGGAGCGGTTTTGCGCCCATTTCGGGATGACGATGGAGAGATCCCGCGCCCAGGCGCTGGCGGTGGTGGACACCACCGATGGCTGGCCCCGGCATGTGCACTGGGCGCAGCAGGCCCTCGCCGAGGCCGCACTGGAACCGGATGTGAACGGGAACCTCGACAGGATCACGGACTGGGACCAGGTGCAGGCGCGCAGCGATACCCTCCGGCACGGCTATTATGCCACCCAGTTCAGCCAGGACATGGCCATCTCGCGCAAGCTGGTGGGACGCGTGATGTGGGAGCTGGGGATCGCTCAAGCGGAAGGAAGACGCCTGCGAATCGATGAGATTCGCCAGACCATCAAGACACTCAATGACGACAACGCGGCGGGGGATTATGAACTTCCTGAAGGGTTCTCCCCGCAAAGCTTTGTCACGCATCTCATCCATTGCGGGGCGTTGCAGGACGATTCCGACACGGGCCACCTGACCTGTCCGATCCCCAGTTTTCAGAATTATATCATCACCCGGGGCGGCCTGGATCCAGACCAGCTGCCCGCACCGTCCGCACCCGAACTCTGATCCGGCCCCCTGGCGGGGTCCAACGTCAGGGGACGGCCGCCCCGTCTGGCGGCGGGGCGGGCCGTGAGGCTAGTGACAACGACAACCTGTCCCGATGCCATGAGACGCGGGGTGCACGCCAGATATTTTGGTTTGGTCTGAATCCGTTCCGCATGTCCGCGCGGGCATGCGGCGCGTGGAGGGTTGAGGCATTCCCGCCGCCGTGTTCTTTCGCGCGCGGGCCCGACGCGGCCGGCAATCGCGGACGGCCCGGTCGTAGACCTTCCCGGCGTCCACCGGCAGGTTGGGCCGCCCCCCCCCCCCCCCCGAACCGCGCCTCGGCCTCGTGTATGGGCGCACCGCCCGCCGGCGGGCGATGGCGCGGGCGCGGTCCCCGACCGCGGTCTGGGGGAGATCCCGTCGGTGGTCCGCCGCGAGCAGGCACCGCCCGACAAGTCCCGGCAGGTCGCCCCAGTGGGCCCCCGAAACCAGGCCCCGGCCTGCGGCTCACGCAATACTGGCCGCACTTCTGACATGATTGGGACCGTCACGAGGGACAATCCGCTGGCATCTGTCACCCGGACATTCAGTGGCCTGCGAGCGAACGCGCGCCATGCCGCGGATCTGGTTGCAGGGGGTAACGTCATCCTAACCCATCTTTAACATCTTGTGAAAAAAAGCCTTATGTTCAATACGTTAAAAAACGTAGTGGCACTACAGACTTGGATTTACGGGATTTTTGCGCGACGGCTTGTCGGCGGTTTCAGACGATGGTCTTGCGCAGGTTCGGGGCCGGGGATGCGATCTGCATCGCCTGATAGATTGCGGCCTGGTCGGCATTCGGGAGCGCGGTGTTGCGCACATGCACCCGGCGGCCGTCGGGGCGGGCGAAGGCGGTGGTGATGCGGGGCAAGGTCCGCAGGGCGTTGCGGATCGTCGTCCAACTTGCGGTCAGTCCGGTCTGGGCCATGCGCGTCCGGAGGACCTGGATCGCCTGGTAGGCGATCACCGAGATGAAGAGATGCCCATCCGCGCGGCGTTCCTTATGGTGGTAGATGGGGCGGAGACCGAGCTCGGACTTGAGGGACCGGAAGACGGATTCGACATCCGTGAGCATCGCGTAGGCTTTCCACATCGCCTCCGCGTCCCAATCGAGACAATTCGACCGCAGGCTGTAGACGCCGGGTTTCTGCAGCATGGAGCCGTCCGACGGGTTCAGCTCCCACGTGATTGCCACCGCCCGTTTATTCTCCGGATCGGGCGTGACGGTGATGGTGTAATGCTGCGCGACCACGGCGTTCGCCTTCTGGAGCTGTCCGATCTTGCGCTGGACATAGGGCAAGGTCTTCCGTGTTCGGGGCTTTGCGAGATTTGCGTGCAGATCCTGGAGACCCTGTTCGAACCGATCCTGGAAGTGCGTGATCAGACCGGTCTCCTTCTTCTCCCGTGCTTGCGAGTGGCACCGCAGGAGAACCTCCGTGTACGGGGTCGCGTCTTCCTCCTGATCTTCCACACGATCGAGACAGACAGCGATCTCCTCCTGCCCGGCGGTTGTGACGGTCGTGGTTGCAGCGTCGGGGTCGAACACCCGAGCGGGGCTGCGGGAGACGACGAGGTAGATATACCCTTCAGACCGCATCCAGGCGAGGTTCTCCTCGGTGGCAATGCCCCGGTCCATGACGATGATGCCACCCTTGGGTACGCCGAGGGTGGTCAACATCGTCGCCAGCGTGCGCGCCTCGACGACGTTACCGGGGAAGATCTCGGTCCGGCGCAGAAAGCCGCTGCTGTCGAGAACGGCGCCCAGCGTGAGGAGGGGCGCATCCGAACGCCGCTCCTTCGAATGCCCGTGCCTCGCCTTGGGCTGGCCTGAAGCCTCACCCTCGAAACAGGTGTTTGTCAGATCATACAGCGTGACGACTGGCTGCAGGTTGAACAACGTCTCGACCGCGCCGAACATGTGGTCCTCAAGTGCCTTTTTGTGTTCGCCGCTTCCACTCCGAAGTGCAACATCAGCCAGCGAGGGGCGAAGCCCGAGCGGCGGCGGTCCCTTCACCGGGAGGCGTAGCCAGTCTTCCGGGGCGGTGCAAGCCCTGCCGGGCGCTGTCCGCGGCCCCTCGCCCACCATGACGACATCAACCACGGCGACTGGGCGAGCGGCTGCTTTGCCTTTGCGGACCGCAAGGGCCCCAACCACCGGCAAAAGGTCAATGCCTGCCTGTGCGGGGCGCGGAACGCGTCAGGCGATTGGGCGCGGACCGATGCCGAGGACGGCTACGAATACATCAGCAGCCCCGGCTACCGGACCACGCTGGGCTGCACCACGAACTGACCGGCATCAGACGCCATCCACACGGGGCGGCCTGCCGGTCGCCCCGTTTCGTCATTGCGACGATTTCAAACTGAGACACTACCGCCTGTCCGGCGCAGGCAGGCGCCCCTGTCCGGGATCAGGCGTCTTCCAGGATGCCTTTCTCGCGCGCAAGCTCTTGCATCCTGGCCTGGAGCTTCTCGAATGCGCGGACCTCGATCTGGCGTATGCGCTCGCGGCTCACCTTGTACTGGCGCGAGAGCTCGTCCAGCGTTGCCGGCGCATCCATCAGGCGCCGCTGCGTCAGGATGTCCTGCTCGCGCTCGTTCAGCACGGCCATGGCATTGGCCATCAGCTCGCGCCGCATTTCCAGCTCGTCATGTTCGGCGTAGTCGCCGGCCTGGTCTGCCGTCTCGTCTTCAAGCCAGTCCTGCCACTCGGCGGTGCCTTCACCGTCCGACGAAATCGTGGCGTTGAGAGATGCATCGCCTCCGGACAGGCGCCGGTTCATCGAAATGACCTCTTCCTTGCTGACGTTCAGGTCATGGGCTATGCGGGCCACGTGTTCAGGCCGGAGGTCTCCGTCCTCCAGGGCGCCGATTCGCGCCTTGGCCTTGCGGAGGTTGAAGAAGAGCTTCTTCTGCGCGCTGGTCGTGCCAAGCTTGACCAGGCTCCAGGACCGGAGGATGTACTCCTGGATCGACGCCCGGATCCACCACATTGCATAGGTGGCGAGCCGGAAGCCCTTCTCGGGGTCAAACCGCTTCACGGCCTGCATCAGGCCAACATTGGCCTCGGAGATCACTTCAGCCTGTGGCAGGCCATACCCGCGATAGCCCATCGCGATCTTCGCGGCGAGCCGGAGATGGGATGTCACAAGCGCGTGCGCCGCTTCGGTGTCCTGGTCCTCGACCCACCGCTTGGCGAGCATGTATTCCTCTTCCTGCTCAAGCATGGGAAACTTCCGAATCTCCTGCAGGTAGCGGTTGAGACCGCCTTCTGGCGTCGGCGCCGGCAGATTCGAGTAATTTGCCATGTACTGCTGTCCCCTGTCCGCACAATGTTGCGGCGTTTAACATATGGTTGGCCGCACTGGCCGCTTCAAGGCCCGGCAGGCTCCCCGTTTCCGCGACTCCGCAGCCGGAGAATGGATGAAGCCCGGCGCCGTCGCCACCCATAGCCCCTTGCGCTCACGGATTCGTGCTTTTCCTGTCCGCAACGGAGGCGCGTCATTTCGGGAGACGGACTCCTGTTCCGGAGCGGCATCGGGCCGCCGCGACCGAGTGATGATGCTCGCTTGCCGCCTCGCGCTGCCGGTCGGGGATGAAGCCTGACGTTCAGCGGTCGCGCAGCGCGTCAAGCAGTTGCGCGATGTCGCAGGGCAGCGGGCTTTCAAGGCGCATCAACTGGCCGGAAACAGGGTGGTCGAATCCCAGGGTCGCGGCATGAAGCGCCTGGCGGGCGAGGGAATTGGCGGCCTTGGCGCCCGGCACGGCCACGGGCAGTCGCCGACGTCCGCCATAGGCCGGGTCGCCGATCAGGGCGTGCCCGATGTGGGCCATGTGCACTCGTATCTGGTGCGTGCGGCCGGTTTCCAGATGGCAGCGAACGAGGGCCGCGCTGTCACGGAAGGTTTCAACTGTCCGAACGTAGGTCACGGCCTGCCGCCCGCCGTGCCGAAGCACGGCCTGCTTCTTGCGGTCGGCCCTGTGGCGTCCGATCCGGGTGTCAAGCTTCACGATGCCGCCGGCTTCGCAGCTGACGCCCGCGATTCCCCGCAGCCGCGGATTTCCGGGATCCGGCACGCCGTGGCAAAGTGCGAGGTAGCTGCGCTCCACCGCATGGGCGGCGAACTGGGCCGCGAGGCCGTGATGAGCGGCATCGGACTTGGCGACGACAAGCAGTCCAGACGTATCCTTGTCGATACGATGGACGATTCCGGGGCGTCTCCTGCCGCCGATGCCGGAAAGGTCGCCCTGGAAGCGGTGCAGGAGCGCGTTGGCCAAGGTCCCTGACCGTGTTCCGGGAGCAGGGTGAACAACCATCCCCGCAGGCTTGTCGATGACGGCGATGTCGGTGTCTTCGTAGACTATCGTGAGAGGAATGTCTTCGGACAGCATGTGCGTGCCGGTGGCGTTCCCGACCGTGATTTCGTAGACTTCCCCGCAGACGGCGCGGCCACGGAGGCCGCGGATCACTGTTCCGTTGCGGCTGATGGCGCCGTCGGCCATAAGCCGCGCGAGCCGGGAGCGTGTGAGATGCGCCTCGGCCGGCACGTCGCGCGCCAGCGCCTTGTCGAGGCGGGACGGCGGATCATGGCCGATGGTGACAAGGACTTTGCGGGACATGGGAAAAGGGCAGGCTCTGGACACGGGAACGCTGAAATACCTGAAGGCGCTGGTGACGGTCCTGACAGTCACCATGGTCGCCGGGTTTCTAGCAATCGTCACGCTCTTTGTCATGCGCTTTGGCGAGATGGCGCGCATCGAGCTTCCTGACGAGATCGTGCTGCCTGAGGGCGCCCGGGCCACGGCTTTCACGCGAGGTGACGACTGGTTCGCCGTCGTCACCGATGTTGGCGAGATCCTGATCTACAGCCGGGTGACGGGAAATCTTCGTCAGCGCGTCGCGATTTTGCCGGAATAGCGGAAGAGCGGGCAGCGGCGCCTGTCATGCGCTCCGGATCCGCGCGCCCGATGGAGCCGATGGTCGCCGAGCAACGTGGTACCGCCTCCCCGGTTCGAACGGGGGACCTCTTGATCCACAATCAAGCGCTCTAACCAACTGAGCTAAGGCGGCACTCAAGCGTTCCTAGTGCCGACACTCCGGGAATGCAAGCATTCCGCAAGCCGCTGCCGGGTCGAGCCCCGCGCGACGGGGCCCGTGCCGACCCGACCACCCCACCCCCTGAGGCGGATTCATTTCGGGCGAATTCCTTCGAGCAGCCAGAAGGCTTCAGAGTTCCTCCTGAAACCTTGAGGATTGACCCGGGATCAGACTGGCGGCGCCGGCCAGCGGATGAGGATCCCGAGCTCGGCGACAATCAGAACCGTCGCTCCGAGCACCAGTCCCGCGGTCCATTGAATGTTGGCCTTGTCGCGTTGCACCGCCTCCTTGTCGCGGTGCGCGGCTTCCTTCTCGCGCCGTTCCATATCGGCCTGAAGGCGGGCGAGGCTCGCGTCGATCCGTGATTCCATCGCGTCATTCTCCGCGCGGATCGCGTTCACGTCGCATTTGAGCTCGGCGATTGCGGTCGCGCTCTGCTGTTCATCCACCCTCTCGATCTGGGCGTCCGCCGGTTCCGGGTCAATGAACTGGCAGTGTCCCCGTTTGAAAATGACCGACCTTGACCGAATAAAGGGCCGCCCGAAGGCCGCCCCTGGAGCGTGTTCCTGTGTCCGCGGTCAGCGTGTCATCCCGGCAGCCCCCGATAGGGCGATCCGTCGCAGCAGAGACAGGACGGATCGTGGAGGGAATTGGCCGGATACCTGAGGGATCCCTGGTGCGTCTCCTCGGACTTCCCTCCCCGATCCAGGGAGAATTGCCGCACACCCGATCGGCTGCCAAACGACGCGTTCACCGTGGCGTGAGAAAGTCCTGCATGGAGGGGGACTCCAATCATCCCTTGATTGCACCTGAAGCACCGCAGCGTCTTGATGGCGCCGCAATCGCTGCGTAGGCTGATCTCATGGAAGGGCGGAGGGCCTGGCCATGGCGAGCGTCACGACCCGCAGCCTCGATGACGGCGTGAAGACGCGGCTGCGCGTGCAGGCGGCCGACGTTGGCCGTTCCATGGAGAGGGGCGCGGCTGATCCTGTGCCAGGCCGTCCAGCGCAAGAACGCTTCGCGCAATCTGGCGGCCGTCATTCGCGCCCGGGCTGCGCCCCTCGTCGGCACGGACCACGAACTGCAGCCGCGCGGGCCGGCCCGCCGGCGAAGCCGACGGCCAGGTCGCGGCGTTCGCACGGTTCCGCGCGATGGCGGTGGTGACGCGCATCGTCCGGGATTTCGGGAGCATCGGCCTTGAGGACGTCGATCCCGGGACAGCGGCATGAGCGGCGTGCCGCCTGACGGCGTTCCCGGAGGTTGGCGGACATGAGCGGACCCCTGAAACCAGGGCCGGACGACGGCGAGGCCGCGTCGCGGGATGGCGCCCCCTTCCGGCCGGCCTGCATTTCTCTTGATCTCGAGGTCGGCATGGACGGCCGCATCCGTGCGCTGGGTGCGGTGCGGGCAGATACCGGCCGCAGTCTGACGCATGCTGGCGCGGGTCTCGCCGCCGCGCTGGCGGATCTCGACGACTTCGCCGACGGAGCCGGGTTCGTCCTGGGGCACAACCTGATCGCCTTCGACCTTCCTCACCTGGCGGCGGCGAAGCCGGACCTCCGTCTGCTGGCTCTCCCGGCCGTGGACACGCTGCGCCTCAGCCCGCTCGCCTTTCCCCGCAAACCGTATCACGGCCTCGTCAAGCACTACCAGGACGGCGGCCTCAAGCGCGGCCGGGTGAACGACCCCGAACTCGACTGCCGCATCGCGCTGAAGCTCTTCGGCGACGCGCGCGATGCGCTGGCGAAGGCCCCGCCGGACCTGCTCGCTGCATGGCACAGGCTCTGCACGCCCGAGCACGCCGGCGTGGACCGCGCCTTGGACGAGATCTTCCGGGATGTCCGGACAGACCGCCGCCCGTCCCAGGCGGAGGCCAGTGAGGCGATCGGGCGGCGGCTTGAGGCTGCGGCCTGCGCGACCCGTGCGCAAGAGGTCGTGGCGGATCCGGACAGGCATGGCTGGCCGCTGGCCTACGCGCTTGCATGGCTGTCGGTTGCGGGCGACCGCTCCTCGGTGATGCCGCCCTGGGTGCGCCATCAATTCCCGGAAGCCGGCCGGCTGGTCCGGCTCCTCCGGGACACCGCCTGCACCGATCCAGGCTGCGGCTGGTGCCGGGAGTTCCACGACGCAGGGAAGGAGCTGAAGCGCTGGTTCCGCTTTGACGGCTTCCGTCCCGAACCGGAGCACGACGGCCGGCCCATGCAGCAGGCCATCGTCGAGGAAGCGATGGCGGGGCGGCACGCGCTGGGGATCCTGCCGACCGGAACGGGAAAGTCGCTCTGCTACCAGGTCCCCGCGCTTTCCCGCTACGACAAGACCGGTGCGCTGACCGTCGTGATATCGCCCCTCGTGGCGTTGATGGCTGATCAGGTGGCCGGCCTGGAACAGCGCGGAATCGGCTGCTGCGTGACCGTCAACGGGCTGCTGTCGATGCCGGAGCGGGGCGACGCCCTTGACCGGATCCGGCTGGGAGACGCCGGCATCCTGCTGATCTCGCCGGAGCAGCTGCGCTCACGCTCCCTGCGGCGGGCGCTGGACCAGCGCGAGATCGGCGCCTGGGTGGTGGACGAGGCGCACTGCCTGTCGCGCTGGGGGCACGATTTCCGGCCTGACTACCGCTACGTGGGGCGCTTCATCCGCAAGAAGGCGGGCGACGGGAAAGCGCCTCCGGTCCTGTGCCTGACGGCGACCGCGAAGCCCGATGTCGTGCAGGACATCGCCCGGCACTTCCAGGACGAGCTCGGCATCGAGCTTGCAGTGTTCAACGGCGGGGCCGACCGCGAAAATCTCGCCTTCGAGGTGATCCCGACCACGGGAGGCGAGAAGTTCTCCGACATCCACCAGGTCCTGACCTCCCGTCTGCCGTCCGGCACGCCGGGTGGGGCCATCGTCTACTGCGCGACGCGCGGGCAGAGCGAGGACGTTGCGGAGTTTCTCCAGCTGAAGGGGGTCGCGGCGGACCGTTTCCACGCGGGCCTGCCTCCGGAGACCAAGAAGGAGGTGCAGCGGCGCTTCGTCGCCGGAGAGCTGCGCGCGATCGCGGCCACCAACGCCTTCGGCATGGGGATCGACAAGCCGGACGTGCGGCTGGTCGTGCACGCCGACATTCCGGGTTCCCTGGAGAACTATCTGCAGGAGGCCGGACGCGCCGGACGCGACCGTGATCCGGCGCGCTGCGTACTTCTCTATGCGGAGGACGATGTCGAGCGCCAGTTCGGGATGTCGGCGCGTTCGCGACTCACCCGGAAGGAAATCCACGGGATCCTGAGGGCCCTTCGCAATCTTGACCGGAAGAAGCGCTTCGACGGCGAAGTCGTCGCGACGGCAGGAGAGATCCTCGGCGAGGACGAGGACAAGGCGTTCGAGCGCGACTCCGCGACCGACGACACCCGGGTGCGCACGGCCGTCGCCTGGCTGGAGGAATCCCGGCTCCTGACCCGGGAGGAGAACATCGTCCACATCTTTCCGTCATCGCTCCGGGTCGGTTCGCTCGAGGAGGCGAAGCGGCGACTCGCGAGGGCAAGCATCGCGGACGCGTATCGCGTGCAGCTGCTGCTGATCGCGGAGGCGCTGATCGGCGCGGGCGCGGACGAAGGGGTCAGCACGGACGAGCTCATGGGGGTCTCGGGCCTCAGTCCGGAACGGGTGCGCGGCGCGCTCTGCGACCTCGAGCGGTTCGGCATCGCCAGCAACGACACGGCGCTGACCGCGTTCGTCCACACCGGAGTCGACCGCTCGTCGCGCAAGCGCCTCGAGGAGGCGGCGGCGCTTGAAACCGCCCTCATCGCCCACATGCGGGAGATGGCTCCCGACATCGGACAGGGGGACAGTTCGCTCCTCCATCTGCGCATCGCCGCCCAGGTGCTGCGGGACCAGGGCCTGGCCGACCCGCTGCCGGAACGGCTGTTCCGCATCGTCCGTGGAATCGCCTTTGATGGACGCGGCGAGGAAGACGGTGCCGTGGGCAGCCTCACGGTGCGCAAGCACGACGCGGAGACTGCACGGGTCACGCTGCATCGCGAATGGAGCGCGCTGGAGAAGTGGGCCGAGATACGCCGCGAGGCGGCCGCCAGACTGCTGGAGCATCTGCTCGACTGCCTGCCGTCGGGCAGCCGCGGCACCGATCTGCTGGCAGAGACCACGCTCGGAAAGCTCCTGCAGGCGATCGAGTCCGATCTGGTCCTGAAGAGCAGGGTCCGAAGCCCGGCCAAGCTGCTGGACCGGGCCCTGCTCTGGCTCCACGAGCAGGAGGCGCTCCGCCTGAACAAGGGGCTGGCGGTGTTCCGCCCTGCCATGACGATCCGGCTGGAGCGGCGGGACCGGCGCGGGTTCTCCAAGGCTGACTTCGAGCCCCTTGCGCTGCATTACAGGGGACAGGTCCTGCAGATCCACGTCATGGTGGAGTTTGCCGAACGCGGGCTTGCCGCCATGCGCGAGGCGTTGCGGCTGGCGACGGACCATTTCGCGCTGCCGGAAGAGGAGTTTCTCGCTCGCTGGCTGCCCGGACGGGACCGGGAGGTCGGCCGGCAGACGACGCCGGCGTCCTGGCGCGCCATCGTCGAAAGCCTGAAGAATCCCGTCCAGCAGCGCATCGTGGCCGACGACCGGGAACAGACCAGCGTGCTGGTGCTTGCAGGCCCCGGCTCAGGCAAGACGCGCGTCCTGGTCCACCGCATCGCCTGGCTGGTCCGCGTCAGGCGGGAAAGCGCCAGGGGCATCCTCGCGCTTGCCTACAACCGCCACGCCGCGGTGGACATCCGCCGCCGGCTCACGGAGATGATCGGCGACGACGCGCGCGGCGTGACCGTGCTCACCTGCCACGCGCTTGCCATGCGACTGGCGGGCGAGAGCTTCACCGGCCGGTCGGAGCGCCCGGACGACGGGACGTTCAGGGAAGTCATGCGCCGCGCCGTCGCGGTGCTCAGGGGCGAGGAATTGTCGCCGGAGGAGGCGGACGAGCGCCGCGAACGCCTGCTCGGCGGTTTTCGCTGGATTCTCGTGGACGAATACCAGGATGTCGGTCCCGAGCAGTACGAGCTGATTTCGGCCCTTGCCGGCCGGACGCTGGAGGACGAGGCGGGCAGGCTTACCCTGTTCGCGGTCGGCGACGACGACCAGAACATCTATGCCTTCAACGGAGCGTCGGTGGAGTTCATCCGGCGGTTCGAGGCCGACTACGGGCCGAAGCCCGCATGCCTGACGGCCAACTACCGGTCGACCGGCCATATCGTGGCGGCGGCAAACGCGATCATCGAGCCCGCGCGGAACCGGATGAAGGCGGAGCATCCCATCCATGTCGACCGCGACCGCGAGCGGGATCCCCCTGGCGGAAAGTGGGCGTCGCTCGACCCGGTCTCTCAGGGGCGGGTTCAGATCCTGCCCGCTGGCGGCGATCCTGTCCGTCAGGCGCGCGCCGTCATGGCGGAACTGCTGCGCCTCTCCACGCATGCGGAGAACTGGGACTGGGCGCGCTGCGCGGTCATTGCGCGCGAATGGGAGTATCTGGTTCCGTTGCGGGCGTTCTGCGAGGCGCACGAACTGGCGGGGCAGATCCGGGTGCAGATGGCGAACGAGGAGATCCCGAACTTCTGGCGCCTGCGAGAGACCCGCGCGTTCGTCGAATGGCTGCGCAGCCTTGAACAAAGGGTCGTCGATGGCGCGGCCCTGCGCCGATGGGCCAAAGACCGACCCTCCGATCCCTGGCACGACCTGCTGCGCCAGGCGGTCGAGGAACACGTCCTGGAAACCGGCGGCGGCGAGACTCCGGCGCACCATTTCATCGAGTGGCTGGCGGAGTGGGGCCGGGACATCCGCCGGCGCCAGCGGGGACTGCTGCTGCTTACCGCCCACCGCGCCAAGGGGCTGGAGTTCGACCATGTGGCCGTGCTCGACGGCGGCTGGGATCGTGCGGGACGCAACGAGGATTCCGACGCGCCGCGCCGGCTCTACTACGTCGCGATGACGCGTGCGCGGCAGACGCTGGCGCTGGCGCGGCTTGAAGGCGCCCGGGGCTTCCAGGCCGAGCTCGTTGACCATCCCGCCACGATCCACCGGAAGGCTGCCGAACTCCCGCCGTGCCCGGAAGCGGTGCTGCATCGCCATGTGCGGCTCACGCTGAAGGAGGTCGACCTGGGGTTCGCCGGGCGCCGCCGCGCCGACGATTCGCTGCACGCCGCCATCGCCACGCTCTCGACCGGCGATCCCTTGGGCGCACGGGTCGGAAAGGACGGACGCTGGAACTTGCTGGATCGGGCCGGCCGAAGCGTGGGACGTCTCGCCAAGTCCTTCAGGCCGCCGCCGGGCATGCGCTGCCGCTCGGCAGAGGTGTTCGCCGTGGTGGTCTGGAGCCGCGAAGCCTCGGATCCAAAATACCGTGACGGCATGAAGTGCGATGCCTGGGAGGTGGTCGTTCCCGAGCTGGTGTTCGAGCCGGATCGGGGAGCGGCAGCATGACGCCGCGTTGCCGCCGCCGGGCAGTGCCTCGGCTTGAAAATTCCCTTCCTGTCGCTCGGGATCATCCCCGCAATGTCAATGAAGCCCGGCATTCGGCCCTGCCGACTTCGCTCGCCGCGTTCGGGCGAGCCGGGACGCGGGCGCATTGTCGGCGCGGGCTGCAGCGTGACCGGGACAGCGGCGCGTCCCTGCCAGGATGTCATCAACAGTGTCGATTGCGCCCCGGTCGGCCCGCAGGAGGGCATGGGCGCGCCTGCGGCGCTCCTTCGACCTCTTGCCGCCGTCGACCAGCTCCTGCGAGGCGGGCGGCGCTCGCCGTCCTCCGGCTCCACATGATGGATCTTCCTGCCCGGTCGGGCCATTGCCCTGCCTCTCTCAAGGCCCGTCGCGGCCGCGTCGGGCCTGGCGCCGACACCGTGCGCGGGAGGCGCCATGCCCGCGAGGAACGCCGGCTTGCCGTTTCTCTGTTGCTGGGGCAGAACGGCGACGTGCCGCCGGCCGGCAACGCGTCAGGACAGGGTCATGGCTGGACCAGTCATTTCAGCGGTGCCGGGATGCCAGGCTTGGCGCGCAAGAACATGAAAGGGTGAAACGATGCTGGTGGCGCTTGTCTTGGGCCTGGCTGCAGGCTGGGGAGCCTCCCGTTCCGAAGTTCATGCAGGACGGCTGCTGTCGCTGGTCCTGTCGGTCGAGGAGGCGTCGATCACGGCGGTCGAGCTGCGCGCGGCCGCGCTCGCGGGGTGCGTGCTGCTCGCGGCGGTCGCGTCGTGGCTGGTTTCGGAGGATCATGCGGTGCCCTTGGCGGCCGGCGCGCTCGCCGGAGTCCTGCTGCCTCGCCTGCAGGACCGCGTCCGCGCCGCGAGGACGCCCGACTACGACCGTTGACGCGAGGCGCCCTCCGCACGTGCGGACCGGCGGCGCTGCGAATCGGATCCGGGCGGCCGCCGCCGGCGCGGTCGGGCGCGGCGCGTTCAGCAGAACGCCTGAAGCCCGGTCTGCGCCCTGCCCAGGATCAGCGCGTGTATGTCGTGCGTGCCCTCGTAGGTGTTCACCGTTTCAAGGTTCATCGCGTGGCGCATGACCTGAAACTCCTCCGAGATCCCGTTGCCGCCGTGCATGTCGCGCGCCATGCGCGCGATGTCGAGCGCCTTGCCGCAGTTGTTGCGTTTCAGGATCGAGATCATCTCGGGAGCGGCGCGGCCTTCGTCCATCAGCCGGCCGACCCGCAGCGTGCCCTGAAGCCCGAGCGCGACTTCGGTCTGCATGTCGGCAAGCTTCTTCTGGAACAGCTGCGTGGCCGCGATCGGCTTGCCGAACTGCCTGCGGGCAAGGCCGTATTCGCGTGCCGCCGCCCAGCAGAACTCGGCGGCCCCGAGCACGCCCCAGGCGATGCCGTAACGCGCACGGTTCAGGCACCCGAAGGGGCCCTTCAGCCCCTCGGCACCGGGCAGGAGCGCGTCTTCGCCGACCTCGACGCCGTCGAGAACGATCTCTCCGGTCACGCTCGCCCTCAGCGACTGCTTCCCCGCGATCCTTGGCGCGGACAGTCCCTTCGTGCCCTTGTCAAGCACGAAGCCCTTGATCCTGCCGCCGTGGGCGTCGGACCTGGCCCAGACAACGAAGACGTCGGCGATCGGGGAGTTCGAGATCCAGGTCTTGGAGCCGGTCAGGCGGTAGCCGCCGCCGGTCCGCTCGGCACGGGTCTTCATGCCGCCCGGATCTGAGCCCGCGTCCGCCTCGGTCAGGCCGAAGCAGCCGACGAGGCTGCCTGCCGCGAGGCCGGGAAGGTACCGCTCGCGCTGCGCGTCCGCGCCGTACGCGAGTATCGGGTACATCACCAGCGAGGACTGGACCGACATCATGGAGCGGTAGCCGGAATCGACTCTCTCGATTTCGCGGGCCACGAGGCCGTAGGTGACGTAACCGGCGCCGAGCCCTCCGAACGCTTCGGGAATCGTGACGCCGAGCAGCCCGGCCTCCCCCATCTCCGCCATGACTTCCGGCTCCGCGCGCTCCTCGGCATAGGCCGCCCGGATCCTGGGCGCGAGCCGCCGCTGCGCGAAGGCGCGCGCAGACCCCGCCAGCATCCGCTCCTCCTCGGTCAGCTGGCCAGACAGGCGGAACGGGTCCTCCCAGTCAAATGCCGAGAGGCCCGGCGCGTTCGCGGCCTTGATCCCGTCATGTGCTTCCACGCCCTGACCCTTCCCGCGGCAGTCACTTCGCTGCCCGGCCGCCTGCGCTACCTTGCCGGCCCGATCATCATGACCATCTGCCGGCCCTCCATCTTGGGCATGTTCTCGACCTTGCCGATTTCCTTGATGTCGCCGGCAACGCGCTCGAGCAGGTCGCGGCCCAGGTTGAGGTGCGCCATCTCGCGCCCCCGGAAGCGCAGCGTCACCTTCACCTTGTCCCCTGATTCCAGGAAGCGCGTCACGTTCCGCATCTTGACGTCGTAGTCGTGGACGTCCGTGTTGGGGCGGAACTTGACCTCCTTGACGTCGATGGTCTTCTGCTTCTTCCGCGCGTCGCTCTCGCGCTTCTGCTGCTCGTACTTGAACTTGCCGTAGTCCATGATCTTGCAGACTGGCGGCGAGGCGTTCGGGGAGATTTCCACGAGCTCCAGGCCGGAGTGCGCGGCAAGTTCGAGAGCCTGCTCGGGCGAGACGACGCCCCTGTTTTCTCCGTCGGCTCCGATGAGCCGGATTTCAGGCGCGCGGATCCTGTCGTTTACCCGTGGGCCCGTGTCACGCACGGGAGGTGCGTTGTGCGGTCTGCGTGCTATGGCGATACGTCCCTTTGCTGCTGCATCTGCGCAAAGCTACGCCCGGACCCGGGGGGATTCAACCAGATTTGCAAGAACGCGGAACGCCGGGCCGGGCCGCAGGTTCCGGCAGCCCTGCCGCAGGCCTGCGCGCCTGTCCCGGCGGGGGCAAATGCGCCGTCCGGTGCGGGCGCGCGGCCGGCATCAGATGCCGTCGCCGACAAAAGCCTTCTCGACGACGTAGTGCCCGGGATCGCTGTTCGCGCCCTCTTCAAGCCCGAACCCCTCGAGGACGGCCTTCATGTCCTTGATGAATTCAAACGATCCGCACACCATGCCGCGATCCCTTTCCGGGCTGATGCGGTCAACGGCCAGGTCGGCAAGCGCCTTGCCCGTCATCAGGTTGTCGGTGATCCTGCCCATTGTCGGGCCGCGCTCCCGCGTGGTCGAAGGGTAGTATCTCAGCCTGTCCGCAAAGCCCTCCCCGACGAGCTCGGCCAGCACGCCGTCGGCGCGGACGCCCTCGACCAGCTCGCGTCCGTAGCCCAGTTCGGCCATGTCGCGGCATGTGTGCATCAGGATGACCTCGCCGTAACGTTCAAAGGTTTCCGGATCCCGCGCCAGCGAGGCGAAGGGCGCGATGCCGGTTCCTGTCGCAAACAGCCACAGGCGGTCGCCCGGGAGCAGCGCGTCGAGCACGAGCGTTCCCACCGGCTTGGTGCGAAGAATGATATGCTCTCCCTCCCGGACATGCTGGAGCCGTGATGTCAGCGGGCCGTCCGGAACCTTGATGGAGTAGAATTCCAGCTCGTCGTCCCATGCGGGGGAGGCAATGGAATAGGCACGCAGCAGGGGCTTGCCGTTGTCCCCCATGAGACCGAGCATCACGAACTCGCCGGAGCGGAAGCGCAGCGACGGCGGCCGCGTCACGCGGAAGGAGAACAGCCGATCCGTCCAGTGCCGGACATGCGTGACGGCCTGGGCGTCGGGAAGCGTCGCCGCGCTGGTGCCTGAAGCGGTCACGGCCATCTCGTCGGTCATGTCTCTTGCTCCGGTAGCGTCGGCGTCCCTTACTAGGGATTGCGCCTTACGGAGTAAACGGCCTTTTGCGCGCAGCCGGGCCTGGTAGTCGCGGGAGCGCCAGTCGGCCCTTCGCAGCCATTGCCCTTCCGGCTGGCGGGCGGCGAGCTCGTCGTCGATCTCGACCTCGTCGAAGCCTGCGCGGCGCGCCATCGCGTACTGGTCGGCGATCACGTGGCCGCACGCGCGAAGGCGGCCCCTGAATCCCATCAGTCGCAGGACGCGGGCAATGGTGAAGCCGCGCCCGTCGGCGAAGTCCGGGAACTTGACGCGAATCAGGTCAATGGCATCCAGGCGGTTCCCCAGCGTCGCCGGGTCGGCGTCCGGCGCGAGCTCCACGGCAAGGCCGGCCTGGCCGGACGGAAGGCGGCCTGCCGCGCTGAATCCGCTGTCAGTGACCAGGACCGTCATGCGCCATCTCCTTCACGGATCCTTCGGGCCGTCCGGCCCTTGACGACGCGACTCCCGGACTCCGCGTCGTCGCGCCGCCTCCGGCGCCCGCCCGCTCCGGATACAGTGCCGTCCTGAACGGCCCGGTTCCCAGCCTTCGGCACGCCTGCAGGAAGCTCTCCCGCCCGTCGCTGCGCAGGCGGAGATAGGCATGAACCAGGCGCTCGAGGGCGGGCACGATCTCTTGCGCCGAGAATCCGGGCCCCGCCCGCTCGCCGATCGCCGCCGTTTCGGTCGCGTCGCCGCCAAGCGTTATCTGGTAGCTCTCCGTGCCGGCCCGGTCGAGGCCAAGGATCCCGATGTGTCCGACATGATGGTGGCCGCAGGCGTTTATGCAGCCTGAGATCTTGACCTTCAGCTCCCCGATTTCGTGCTCGAGCTTCAACGCGTCGAAGCGCTGCGCAATTTCCTGCGCGACCGGGATGGAGCGTGCCGTCGCCAGGGCGCAGTAGTCCATTCCCGGGCATGCAATGATGTCAGAGACCAGTCCGACATTGGCCGTTGCCAGCCCGTGCTCCCCGAGAATCGCGTGGACCTCCGGAAGGTCCGATTCGCGGACGTGGGGGAGGATGACGTTCTGCTCGTGGCTGATGCGCAGCTCGCCATGGCCGAAGCGCTCCGCGATATCCGCCAGCGCGCGCATCTGGCCGGACGTGGCGTCGCCTGGCGTCGCGCCGTGCGCCTTCAGCGAGACGGTGACGATCGCGTAGCCTTCGGCCTTGTGAGGGGCGAGGTTGGTGTCGGTCCATGCGCGAAAGACCGGATCGGCCTCTCGCGCCGCTTCGTGCCGGCCCGGGGGCGCCGGCCGGAACGCGGGAGGCGCGAAGTGCCGTTCGATGCTTGCCAGCATCTCCTGGTCGGCGCCGCCGAACTGCGGCCTCAGCTGCGCGAACCTGGCGTCCACGCGGGCACGGAATTCGTCGAGGCCCGTTTCGGCGACCGTGATCTTGATCCGCGCCTTGTACTTGTTGTCCCGCCGGCCGAGCGCGTTGTAGACGCTGACGACGGCTTCAAGGTATGGCAGCAGGTCGGCGCGCGGCAGGAACTCCCGGATGACCTTTCCGATCACGGGAGTCCGCCCGAGGCCGCCGCCGACAATGACCTCGAAGCCGGGATCCCCTCTGCCGTTCCGGATCATTCGCAGCCCGATGTCATGGGCGCGCGTCACCGCCCGGTCGTTCGGCGAACCGGTGACGGCGATCTTGAACTTCCTGGGAAGGAACTGGAATTCCGGATGGTCCGTCGACCATTGGCGCACCAGTTCCGCGACCGGGCGCGGATCCGCGATCTCGTCGGCGGCGGCGCCCGCGAAATGGTCTGCCGTGACGTTCCGGATCGTGTTGCCGCTCGTCTGAATCGCGTGCATTCCGACATCGGCGAGCGCATCCAGGATGTCCGGGACGTCTTCCAGCGCCGGCCAGTTGAACTGGACGTTCTGCCGCGTCGTGAAGTGGCCATACCCCTTGTCCCAGCGCTCGGCGATGGCTGCAAGCTGCCGCATCTGCCGGGGATCAAGCGTTCCGTACGGGATGGCGACGCGCAGCATGTACGCGTGCAGCTGCAGGTACAGGCCGTTCATGAGCCTGAGCGGCTTGAATTCGTCCTCGGTCAGGCTGCCGGCGATCCGGCGCTCGACCTGGGCCCGGAACTGCGCCACGCGCTCCCGCACGAAGGCGTCGTCGAAGTCCGAATACCGGTACATCGGCTCATGGCTCCCGAAAGCGGCCTGCCCGGGCGACGGCTCTCTTCCGTTCCTGCTTGCCATGGAAGTAGTTCGAGGGACCCCTCGTGCGCAGCGTTTCGCGAACATGGACGGGGACCGGCCCGTTCCTGCCCGGGGCGGCGTCCGCCAGGTAGGGCCCGACGACGAGATCGGGCTGCGAGATCGCGAGGACAAGCCGGTCCTCGGCGACCGCCTCGTCCTCGATGAGCTCGGCCTCGGACATGTCGCGCGCCCAGCGGTCGTCGGCGGTCAGCCACACCGTGCCCCCCTCAAGAAGCGAGCTGGCAGTGACGACCTTCGGTGAATGGCGGGGGCGGGTCACAGGACGATCTCCCTGTCCGGGCGGGCGTCGGCCTCGGCGTCGCCGCGGGGCGCGATTCCGCAGAGGACCAGGGCCGGGCCGGTCACGTCGGCCGCGGCAATGTCTCCGGAAAGGCGGCCCAGGTCCGATGCGATGACGCGCTGGCCGGCGCGCGCGGCGCTTTCCACGACGGTCACGGGGGTGTCCGGCGCCATGCCGTGCATCATGAGCCGGCCCTGCAGAAAGCGGGCGGATCTCTTGCCCATGTAGACTGCGGCGACCTCGCCCGGGCGGGCCAGCGCCCGCCAGTCATGTTCGGCATGGCCCTCGGCGTCATGCCCGGCGATCAGCCGCACGCCCGAGTTGCGCCCGCGACGCGTGAGGCTTCGGCCGATGCAGGCAGCGGCGGCGGAGGCCGCGGTCACGCCCGGAATGACGGACCAGGGAACGCCGGCGGCCTCGCAGGCGTCGATTTCCTCCTCGAGCCGGCCGAAGACGGTCGCATCGCCGGACTTGAGGCGCACCACGTGGCGTCCTTCCGACGCGTGCCGGACAAGCATCGCATTGATCTCGGCCTGCGGCGTCGACGGGGCGAATCCACGCTTTCCCGCATTGACGACGAGCGCCTCTCGCCGTGCCAGGTCAAGGATCCCGGCCGTCACCAGCCTGTCATGGATCACGACATCGGTGTCGTGGAGCGCGCGCCTTGCCTTCAGCGTGAGGAGGTCCGGGTCGCCCGGACCCGATCCGACGAAGGTCACGCTGCCGGTCTCGGCGGTCGCGGTCATGTGCTTTTCCAGCAGGCCCTCCAGGGTTCCGGTCAGGGCGGCTTCGCCGCCTTCGTCGAGCGCGCGCGGGCCCGCGCGGGAATAGTAGTCCGACCAGAACGCCCGGCGCCTTCGGCCGAAGGGCAGGGCCTTCGCCAGCCCGCGGAATCCCCTTGCCGCCCTGGCGAGATGTCCGAGCGCAGGCGGGAGGCTCTCCTCAAGGCCGGCCTTGAGGGCGCGCGCGAGCACCGGGGCGGCGCCCTCGGTTCCGACGGCGACCACCACGGGGTCGCGGTCCACGATGGCAGGCGTGATGAAGTCCGAGGTCTCCGGGCTGTCCACGTGATTGACCGGGACTCCGGCCCTGCGCGCCAGCGCCACGACGCGCCTGTCCTCGTCCGCGTCCTCGTTCGCGACGTAGGCCAGCGCCTTGCCGGCCATGTCCTCCGCCTCGATGGCCCGGGGCGTCAGCGCCAGCAGGCCGCTGCGCGCCATCTCGCGGATCTCGGCAATCGGAGCGGCGGAATACGCCGTGAGCCGGGCGTCCGTCTTTGCAAGGAGCCGCAGCTTGGCCAGCGCGGCCTCGTCCCCGCCCGAGACGGCTATGTCGCGGCCTTCGAACTTCAGGAAGATCGGGAAATACTTCATGACGGCTCCACTTCGACCTGCATGTTAGAACATTTTCCCAAATTAGTGCATCCGTATCTTGAAATTAGGGAAATTCGTTCTATATTCTCCCAGATCAGGGACGGCTGTCGGGATTTCGCAAGGGGACGGGAATGACGACGCGAATTGACGCGCTGGACAGGAAAATCCTGCGCGAGCTGCAGCGGGACGCGAGCCAGTCCCTGGACGAAGTCGCGCGCAGGGTCGGGTCGTCGAAGACGCCGGTCTGGAACCGGATTCGCAAGATGCGCGAATCAGGCGTGATCGGGCGGCAGACCGTCGTTCTTGACGCGGAAATGCTTGGCCTGGAGGCATGCTTCTTCGTCCTCGTCCGCACTTCGGCCCACGAGGCGGCGTGGCAGGCGCGGTTCCTCGAGGCCCTGATGTCGAGACCCGAGGTGCTCGAGGCGCACCGTCTGGCCGGTGACGTCGACTACGTGCTGAAGGTGCGGGTCCGGAACGCGCGCGCCTACGACGAGTTCTACCAGGCGCTGATTTCCGAGGTCGAGATATACAACGTGACCGGCCTGCTCTCCATGGAGGAGATAAAGTCGACGACCGACTTGCCGATCTGACCGGATTCCGTGCCGCGTCGTTCCGGCGGGCGGCGGGTTTGGATAAGAAGGGCCTTGCGCCGCCTGCCCTCGATCGCCTGCAGGCGCGTCGCCGCCGCGGGCCGGCCGTTTGCGGCGCAATCCGAATCATGCTGGTCTCCCGACATGTCCGGACCCCATCACCCCCCTGCTGCGCGAGCGACAGGATTGTGCATCGTTGGGCGGCATGCGGCTTCGCGAAGCTGGCGGACTGCGGCGGGCCGGCAGCGTGCCGCCGCCCGGATGATCTGCAACCCGTATATTGGTGACAAGTGCGACCCCGGCGACGGGTGTGGTTCTCACATGGCGGACTGCCGTCTTTACAATAGAGCCTCTTGCAGAACTCCGCGGTCGCGCGGTTTTTCCCCGCCGTGAAACGGGCATTTTTGGACGGCCGGGCCAGGATATGGAGCCGTCCCTTCGGTATGATGAAGGTTACACAGCCACAACATGCAGGGAGGCGGCCTCATGTCCGTGGGAGAATTCCTATCAGAGGCCTGGCACCGCTTCCAGGGGTCGCAACAAAGACCCCCGCTTCAGTTGACACCCCGGCGGCATTTATTTGCATCGTGACACTATTGATTGTTCAATTGTCCACGAAAAATCCGCTCAGCCCTGTTCCAGGACAATCTTCCCGTTCCTTTTGACCGCCGACAATGAAATAACTGCTGCCGTCTGACGATATCACCTGATGTCTCCTGCCGGTCAGTTCGGGACATTCTTTATCCGGATTTGTCCGGAAGCATATTCGGGCAAACGGATCCGAACTGCCTTTTCCACCAACGCCGGTGTAAGCGACCGCCATGTAGCTGGTGTCCGGATCCAACCCGGTGATTTTCTGGGAATGGCCGCCTAATCCGCGGTCAAAGGTTATATCTCTAATCTTACTCGAGAAAACTCGTTCGGAGACCCCTTCATGATCTTTCACTACCTCCAGGACGATGGGAACGGGGGTGAAGTAGCCCCATTCTTGCCATATGCGTGGTTCAATATAGCCAGAATTTAACAAACGTCCAAGATACAAGGAAGTTAAACTGATTTCCGCGCTGTCGTCACTTAACACAGACCTCAATATCGATATATCGCATCCGCCGCATTTCCTGAATTTGGGGCAGCTGGTCGATTCAGACTGGGCTGTGCCAGCCATGACCAGCGCCAGCGACAAGACCATCATTCCTTTTGTGAGAGGGGAAAACCTAATCATCGTCCATATCTCCATATGCTGTGGGTGTAGTTCAGATTCCTTGCTAGGCTGCCGCGGCCTGATTCGCCCGCCATTCCAGGAAGTCCGGCAGCCGGAGGTTCATGACTCAGCCCTTCATCGCCAGCATGGCGCTGGCGCCCCTCTTCGACCAGCGCGTTCCGGAGCGCTCCGTCCGCAGCCCGAACTGCCGGCATCCGCCCTCCACAACGCGAACCCGCAGCCATCACAAAGACACCGCCGCTTCCACTCCGAAGTGCAACATCAGCCAGCGAGGGGCGAAGCCCGAGCGGCGGCGGTCCCTTCACCGGGAGGCGTAGCAAGTCTTCCGGGGCGGTGCAAGCCCTGCCGGGCGCTGTCCGCGGCCCGCCGGACGCAGGGAGGGCGGAGCCCGACCGGAGGACGGCGGGCCGCGGACAGCGCGCATCTCCCCTCGGAGCCGCCCCCGGCGGCCCCGGAACGGCCCCCTCAGGGCGGCTGCGCCTGGTGGAAGGCCTCGGACGGGGTGAGGTAGCCCAGCGCCTTGCGCGGCCGCGCGTTGAGGCGGTCCTGGACGGCCTGCACCTCTGCGTCCGTCACCTTGCGGAAGTCCGTGCCCTTCGGGAACCACTCCCGCACCAGCCCGTTCACGTGCTCGTCCGTGCCGCGCTCCCGGGAGTGGCAATGCCGCGCGAAGAAGAACCCCGCGCCCAGCGCCTCGGCCACCCTGGCATGGCCCGCGAACTCCTTGCCGTTGTCCGCGGTGACCGTGTGCACGGGGAGAGGGCCCGGCATGCCGGTCATGGCCGAGCCGACCGCGTCCGCCGTCTTCCTCCCGACCCTTTCGAGCAGCGTGTGCCTGGACGCCCTGTCCACCAGGGAGACAAGCGCGCCGCTGTGGCCCTTGCCGTTGATTCGTGTCCGCCTCCCGGTCGCCGACCCGTTCCTTCGCCTCCACGACGTCCGGGCGCTCGGAGATGTCCACCCGGCCCGGGATGCGGCCGCGGCCCGCATGGGCGCCGCCCTTCCGGTTCGGCTTCTTCCCGCGGCGGCGGAGATGCCGCCAGAGACCGCCGCCGGCCTTCCGGTCGGCGTGGATGCGCTCGCAGGTCCACTGACGCCCCGCCATCGGCGCGCCCTCCTTGCGGAGGCGCCCGCTGACCTGCTCCGGGCCCGGCCCTCGGCCAGCCGCTCCTCCGCCATGCGCCACGGCTCGGGCGTCATCTTGCGCGCCGCCGACGAGCATCCATGTCCTGGGTCAAGCCCGGATCCGGCCTTTTCCGGGGGCCGGGACCGGGGTTTTCCACAGCCTGTCCACATCCCGGCGGCCGTCCGGGCAGGGGCAGGCGGCCCGGCCGCAAGGGCGCGGCCGGACGGCTGGTTCCCTTCGGGCCCCGGCGGGCCGCCGGGGGGCGCGGCCCGTCCGGGCGTCAGGCGGCGGCCGCCGACCTGTCCTCCCAGGTGCGCCGGTCGCGGAGCAGCGCATTCGCGGTGACGACGAGCTTCCGCATGACCGCGGTCACGGCGACCTTGCGGGCCCTGCCCCCTTGGCCCGGGCCGGCCGTGCATCTCCATCATGTCGGGACCGGACATGCAGGCCGCCATCGCCGCCATGTACAGGACGTCCCTCGGACGCCGCCGCCCGCCGGTCATGTGGCGCCCGCCCCTGAGGGTGCCGCCGTCGCGGGCGAAGGGGGCGACGCCGGCCAGGGCGGCGGCCCGGCGGTTGCCGATCGCGCCCGGCCCGCCCGCCCGGGCGACCGGGGACGCGGCCGTGACCGGGCCGATGCCCGGCACCGGGGCCGGATGCCGCAGCTCTCCGCCAGGCCCTCCGAGCCCTTGACAAGTTCCTCGATCCGCCGGCCGGACGCGGCGACGGCGCCGTCCGGTTCCTCCAGCACCCTCCGGACGGGGCCGTCCGCGTCCGGCTCTCCGACCTCGCCCGGGACCGCCTTCAGTTCCGCGCGCCGGTCGACGAGGGCCTCCCGCAGCACGAGCATGTCGCGGAGCCTGTCGACGGTGACGTCGGCCGGCGCGGTGGGCGCCATGTCCGGGAACGCGGCGCGCAGGGCGGCCGGCACGCGCGCGCCGGCCCTGTCGGTCTTCGCCAGCTCGCCGCCGGCCCTGGGGAGGTCCCGGGACTGGCGGGGGTCGCCACGACGACCTTGAAGCCCCTGTCATGCAGCGACTGCAGGAGGGCCCGGTGCATCCGTCCCGTGGCCTCCGGGACGACCCGCTCCGCATTCCCTTCCCCGGGAGGCGGGCGACCTTGCGGAACCCGTCCGTGTCGTTGGTGGCGGCGTGATCCCGCCCGCCCGGGCGGATGTCCGGCGACTTCCTGCTCACGTCGATTCCCGCAGCTGCGGTGGTCATGTCTCCCGCTCCTGTCCTCGCGACGGTCCGGTTCCCGGACCCGGCGTCCATCGGGACCCGGGAGGCCAACGGGAGGGCGGGCCGACCACGCTCGTCGACGGATCCGCTCGCGCGATCCAGGGCCGCTCCGGTCCGGCCCGTCCTGCGGGGCCAGGCCCCGCACCCCCTCCGCCCGGCCGGGCGGAGGGGGTCCCGGACCCGGCATCGACCGGGAGGGCGCCGGGAGGCAAGGAACGGCTTTTCCACAGGAATCCGCCCCCGACTTTTCCACAGCCACCTCCTTGGCCATTGCCGGTTCGCTGAACATGCGAGGCCGCGCTGCGGCGCCTGTCCGACTTGCGCCGGGCCTGCTTGTGGCGGCAGCCGCGCCCGCCGGCGTTGCGCCGCACCTCCCGCCAGACCGTCGTGCGGTCGCGGCCGGGCCGGCGGGCGATCGCCGGGCCGGAAAGCCCGCTTTCCCGGGGCGTGGATCCGGCGGCGTTCCGCATGAGGCCGGTGGCGATGGCCCTCGGGCATGACGGTCTCCTTCTCGCAACGAAGGGACTGTCGCCGCCGCCTGGCCGGTTCGCAACATCATGTGTCGCCGAACGACCAGGAACACTGCATCAGGTGTTGCACTTCAGAGTGGAACGGGGGCACCATGCTCAGTCAGGGGGTGAGCAGTTACCCTTCCGGTATGAATGGGGTGCGAGATCCGCAACATGCAGGGATACGGCCCCATGTCCGTGGGGGAGTCCGTATCAGAGGCCCGGCACCGCTTTCAAAGGGAAATTTCCCGTTGGGGCCGGGTAGGAGGGGTCGTTGCCCCCCCCCCCCCCCACGGAGCCGGACGTGCCCGCATCAGGGCATCCGGTTCCTCGCATGCCGGGTTCGCTCAGGGAGCGTGGATCGACCGCCTGACCTCGGCTTGCGGCAGGGGGAATCGGGCCAGGATGGCATTGAACCTCTCCCAGATGATCGATCCGTCGCGGTGGCGTCGTCCGCGCCGACGCCGCCAGCTTCCGAGCATTGAATGGCCGGCGGTTCCTGTACGTCATGCAGGACGACGACATCGAGGCGGACCGGCAGAACCATCTCATCGTTTCGACGCACGACCCGTTCCGCTGCCTGGGGATCCCCAGTCCAGGACGATGACTGACCCCGCGCGAGGCGGCCGGGGAGACACGCCACGGGACGGCTGACCGTCCCGGCCGCTGTTGGCGAACTGACGCCGGAACGCCGCCTGGCTCCCATTGGGGGCTGCGCGCAACGGCCCTTCATTCCTGGCCAACGGCCCTGACGTCGAAGGCGGCGGCCATAAGCTGGCGCGTGTAGCCGGTCCGGGGATTTTCAAAGACCTGCGCTGCGTCGCCTTGCTCCACCACGTCGCCGCGCCTCATCACGATCACCTTGTGGCTCAGGGCGCGCACGATCTTCAGGTCGTGGCTGATGAACAGGTAGGCCAGCCCGTGCCTTTGCTGAAGGTTCCGGAGCAGCTCGACGACCTGCACCTGCACCGTCATGTCCAGGGCGGATGTCGGCTCGTCCAGCACGACGAGCTTCGGCCTCAGTATCATTGCGCGCGCGATCGCGATCCGCTGCCGCTGCCCGCCGGAAAACTCGTGCGGGTAGCGATGCATGGTCGCCGGATCCAGCCCCACCTCGGACATGATTTCCGCCACCCGCGGGCGCTGGTCCCGCCCGGACCCGGCCCGGTGGACCGCCAGGCCTTCCGCGATGATCTCCTCGACGGTCATCCGCGGCGAGAGCGATCCGAAGGGATCCTGGAACACGACCTGCATTTCGGCCCGCAGCGGCCGCATCCTTCTCGATCCCAGCTTCTGGATCTCCCGGTTCATCAGGATGACCGGACCCTCCGACGGTATCAGGCGCAGGATCGCCAGCGCCAGCGTCGTCTTGCCCGACCCGCTCTCGCCCACGATTCCCACGGTCTCGCCGGCACGCACCGAAAGGGTCGCGGAGTTCACCGCCTTGACGTGGCCGACGGTGCGCCTGAGGAGTCCGCGCTTGATCGGAAACCAGATGCGCAGGCCTTCCGTCTCGGCCACTGTCGCGGAACCGGCGGGCACGGGCTCGGGAACGCCCGTGGAGGCCGCCGACAGCAGCTGCCTCGTGTAGCGGTGTCCCGGGCTGTCGAACAGCGCGGCGGTCTCGCCCCGCTCGACGATCTCGCCGTCCTTCATGACGTGGACACTGTCGGCGAACCTGCGCACGATGCCAAGGTCGTGGGTGATGAAGAGCATGGACATGCCCTCGTCGTCCTTCAGCCTGGCCAGCAGCTCCAGGATCTGCGCCTGGATCGTCACGTCGAGGGCGGTCGTGGGCTCGTCGGCGATCAGGAGGCTCGGCCCGTTCGCGAGCGCCATGGCGATCATGACCCGCTGGCGCTGCCCGCCCGACAGTTCGTGCGGATAGCTTTTCAGCCGTTCCTCCGGGTCTGGAATCCCGACCCTCCGGAGCAGTTCGAGAATCCTGGATCGCACGGCACGGCCTCTCAGCCCCTGGTGCAGCCGGATCGATTCCGACAGCTGCTTTTCCAGCGTGTGCAGCGGGTTGAGCGACGTCATCGGCTCCTGGAAGATGAAGCTGATGTCATTGCCGCGAACCCGTCTCAGCTCCGTCTCGCTGGCGCCCGTCATCTGCGCGCCTTCATAGGTGACGGAACCGGTGACGGCCGCGCTTTCTGGCAGCAGGGAGACGGTCGACAGGGCGGTCACGGACTTGCCGGACCCGCTTTCCCCGACGAGCGCCACCGTCTCTCCCCGATGGATGTCGAAGCTGACGTTCCGCACGGCGCGGGTTTCCGCGCCCTCCTGCCGGAAGGTCACGTTCAGGTCCCGTACCTGCATCACCGCGTTCACGGGCGCCTGCTCCGCGGAGGCCGCCCCGGAAGCGGCGGAGGCGGAACGCGTCCGGAGGGCCCTGCGTTCGCCGGACGGTCGCGCGTCCCGCTCACGTGAAGGTCTTCCTGGGGTCGAAGGCGTCGCGCACGCCCTCGAAGATGAAGACCAGCAGCGAGAGCATGATCGCGAACGTGAAGAACGCGGTGAACCCGAGCCAGGGCGCCTGCAGGTTCTGCTTTGCCTGCAGCGTCAGCTCGCCGAGCGAGGGCGCCGAGGAGGGCAGGCCGTAGCCAAGGAAGTCCAGGCCGGCCAGGGTGGCGATCGCGCCCGTGATGATGAACGGCAGGAAGGTCACGGTTGCCACCATGGCGTTGGGGAGCAGGTGGCGGAACATGATTGTCCAGCTGGAGACGCCGAGCGCCCGCGCGGCGCGGACGTACTCGAAGTTCCGTGCGCGCAGGAACTCTGCGCGGACCACGCCCACGAGGGCCGGCCAGCCGAACAGCACCGTCAGGAAGACGAGCATCCAGAAACTTCGACCGAAGATCGCAAACATGATGATGATGACGTAGAGCGAGGGTGTCGAGGACCAGATCTCGAGGATGCGCTGGAACGTCAGGTCCAGCCAGCCCCCGAAATACCCCTGGACGGCGCCTGCAACGATCCCGATAAGGCTGCCGACGGCCGTCACGATCAGGGTGAACACGATCGACAGGCGGAACCCGTAGATGACGCGCGCCGCCACGTCCCGCTTCGTGTCGTCCGTTCCAAGCCAGTTGTGCGCGTCAGGCGCCGACGGAGCGGCCCCCTGGACGTCGACGATCGTGTCGTATCGGTAGGGTATCACGGGCCAGATCATCCAGCCCCTGTCGACGGGCTGGCCAAGCGCCGTCCCGCTCTCGGCGATTTCGGCCAGGATGCCGTCGGGATCGTCGTAGCAGCCGGTCACGCCGCCTGAAATGACCAGGCAGGCGATGTCCTCGTACTGGTACTGCGCCTCGATCGGGAGATCGCCCCCGAAGGCCGTCTCCGGGTAGAAGCTGAAGATGGGCATGTAGTACTCGCCCTTGTGCCGCAGGAGGATCGGCTTGTCGTTGGCCAGGAACTCCGCGAGAAGGCTGAGACCGAAGAGCGCGCAGAAAATCCAGAGCGACCAGAACGCGCGCCGGTTGCGGCGGAAGTTCCTCCATCGCCGCCGGTTCAGCGGGGACAGCCGCGGCCGACCTGTGCCGTGCCCGGGTTCCGCCACCCTCAGACCTCCCGCCGCTCGAAGTCGATGCGGGGATCGACGAAGACGTACATGAGGTCCGAAAGGATCCCGACAAGAAGCCCGACCAGCCCGAACGCGAAGAGCGTTCCGAAGATCACGGGGTAGTCGCGCGCGACGGCCGCCTCGAATCCGAGCCGCCCCAGCCCGTCGAGCGAGAAGATCGTCTCGATGATCAGCGACGACCCGAAGAAGATGCCGATGAACAGGCCGGGGAAGCCCGCGATCACGATCAGCATGGCGTTTCGGAAGACGTGCCCGTAGAGCACGCGCCTCTCGTTCAGGCCCTTGGCCTTGGCGGTCATCACGTACTGCTTCTTGATCTCGTCCAGGAACGAGTTCTTCGTGAGGAGCGTGAGCGTGGCGAAGCCGCTGATCGACGACGCGGTCACGGGCAGCGCGATGTGCCACAGGTAGTCGAGAACCTTGCCCGGTACGGACAGCTCCTCCCAGTTCTCCGAGGTCAGTCCCCGCAGGGGGAACCACTGGAGGTAGGTGCCGCCGGCAAAGACGACCAGGAGCAGGATGGCGAAGAGGAAGCCCGGGATTGCGTAGGCGACGATGATCAGGCCGCTCGTCCAGGTGTCGAAGCCCGACCCGTCGCGCACCGCCTTCCTGATGCCGAGGGGAATGGAGACGACATAGGCGATCACGGTCGACCACAGGCCGAGGGTGATCGAGACGGGCATCTTCTCGATCACGAGGTCGGTGACGGAGATCGAGCGAAAGTAGCTCTCGCCGAAGTCGAGGCGCAGGTAGTTCCACATCATCTCCAGGAAACGGACATGCGCCGGCCTGTCGAAGCCGAATTCGCGTTCGAGCTCCTCTATGAACTCCTTGGGCAGGCCGCGGGCGCCGACATAGCCGGAGTCGCTCGCGTCGGGGCCGATGTCGGCATCGCCGGCACCGCCGGAGATCGCCTCGAAGACGTCGCCGGAGCCTTCAAGGCGTGCGAGGATCTGCTCGATCGGCCCGCCGGGAACGAACTGCGTCAGGGTGAAGTTGATCAGCATGATCCCGAACAGCGTCGGGATGATCAGCAGCAGCCGACGCAGGATGTAGGCGCCCATCGGAGGCCTACCTCAGCGCGCCTGCCGCCCTGAGCGCCTGGGCCTTGTCGGCGTTGAACCACCAGTAGTCCAGGTGACCCAGCCCGAACTCGGGGAGGTCCTCGGGGTATTCGTACATGTCGAAATAGGCGACCCAGTTTTCCTGCAGCGTCCAGACGGGGACGACGAAATAGTCGTGCCGCATGATCCGGTCGATGGCGCGGACGTGCGCCGCGAGCTCGTCATAGGCCTCGGCCTCGAGAACCCTGTCGGCGATCTCGTCGACGACCGGGTTGCAGTACCCGGCGGGATTGAAGATGTCGTCCCGGTCCGCGCACCCGTATTTCTGCGACAGCCCGGAGCCTTCGACCAGCCCGCTCGGGTAGCCGTCAAACCGCATGTCAAAGTCGTTTTCCTGCCGCCGGTTCTGGTACTGGCTCGGGTCGACCCGGTTGTAGGCGACGTTCACGCCGAGCGTCTTGAGGTTCTCGACGTAAGGCAGAAGGATACGGTCGAACGCCTGGGTGTCCTCGAGGAGCTCGACGTCCAGCGTCGCGCCCCGTGAATCGCGCAGCAGGCCGTCTTCGCCGGGACCGAAGCCGGCCGCCGCCATGAGGCGCAGGGCCTCCCTGAGATTCCCGCGGTCGAGCGGCCTTTCGCCGCTTTCATGAGGCAGGAACGCAGGCTCGGCGAAGATCTCGGGGGGCAGCCGGTCACGGAATTCCTCGAGAATCTCCAGTTCCCGCCCCTCGGGCAGGCCGGACGCCTTCAGGCGATCGTTTTCCCAGAAGCTCTCGCGCTGCTTGAACAGTCCGTACTGGAGGTTCTCGTTCGTCCAGGTGAAGTTGTACATGCGGCCCAGCGCCAGGCGCAGGCTGCGCTCCTGGAACTTGTCGCGCCGCATGTTGAACACGAGCCCGGTGGCGCCGGGCAGGGATCCGTCGGGCAGGGTCTCTCGCTTCACCCAGCCCCTTTCGAGCGCGGGGAAGTCGTAGAGCGTTGCCCAGTTGATCGAGCTGTTTTCCCGCCGGAACGTGTACGTGCCGGCCTTGAACGCCTCGAAGGCGGCCGAGCTGTCGCCGAAGTACTCGACCCGGATGCGGTCGTAGTTGCCGCGTCCCCGTTTCAGGTAGTGGTCCGCCCCCCAGTAGTCGGGGTTCCGCCTGTAGACGATGCTCCTCCCGACATCGAGGCCGTCCAGCATGTACTCGCCGGTTCCCGGGCTGATCTCCAGCCGGCTTTCGTCCAGGCGGGCGCCCGTTTCCCTGTACCATTTGCTGGACCAGACGGGCAGCGTGCCCATCTGCGTGATCAGCCCCTTCTTCGGGACGCTCTCGGCGAAGGTGAACCTGATGGCGTGGGGACCGAGGATTTCCGCCGCCGTCACGACCTGCCTGACGTAGCTGGCGTAGGAAGGCGTTCCCTGCTCGGCCAGCAGCTCGTACGTGAACAGAACGTCCTCCGCCGTCATTGGCGTGCCGTCCGAAAAGGTGACGTCACTGCGCAGGCGGAAGGTCACCCAGCTCTCGCTTTCCGGATACTCGATGGTTTCGCAGAGCAGGCAGTAGTAGGAGCCGATCTCGTCGGCCGTCGTCTCCATGAGGTCCTCGTAGCCGACGGTCGCAAGCGCGCCCCAGCTGCCCCTGCCGGTCGCATAGGGGTTCATGCTGTCGAAGGTCCCGATCGACGCGATGCTGATCTCGCCGCCGAGCGGCGCGTCGGGGTTCACGTAGGCCAGGTGCGGGTCGTCGGGCGCGTATTTCAGTTCGTCGTACTCGTTGAAGCCGTGGCTCACGATGATCCTCTCCGCCTCGTCGGCGGGCGCCGCCTGCGCGGAAAGCAGCCAGGCCATTCCAGCCAGGCCGAGGCAGCATCGGCGCAGGTTCGCCGGCCTTGCCTCGCGAAGGGCGTTTGGGCGCATGTCAGCTACTCCGTTCAGGCTTCGGGATGCTTCGGCCTCTCGACGCGCGTCACCTAAGTTTGGAAACGAGGATCGTTCAAGGAGGAAATGCCGGCATGTCGGCGAGAGCGTCCCCTGCCAGGAGGCGCCCTGCCATCCGCCCCGGACGGCCGGCGGGATCCGCGCGGCCTCGCGCGCCGCCCTACTGGCCAATGGTGCTGAGCCAGGCGATCAGGTTGGCCCTGTCCGTTGCCTTGGGCATTCCCTTGTAGGACATCTTCGTGCCGGGAGCGAACGTTCTCGGGCTCTCGATGAAGCCGCTGAGGCTTTCGGGCGTCCATGCGTCGACGACGGCAGCGAGCTTGCCGGAGTAGCTGAATCCGGCCACGCTCGCCACAGGCTGGTTCACGATGCCGTACAGGCTTGGCCCCGTGCCGTTCTTTCCCTCTTCCAGGCTGTGGCAGGCCTTGCACTGCCGGAAGAGACTCTCGCCGGCCGCGGGATCCGCTGCGGCGTAGATTTCGGCAAAGTCAGCCTCGGCGACCTCCTCCCGGTCGCCGGAGGACTCTGCCTCGCCCGTGTCGATCACGTAGGCCTGGCGATGGCCGTCGCCGCCATGTTCCGCCCGGTGGTATATGAACTCCGCGCCGAACCCTCCGAGCAGGAAGACCAGGAAGGTCCCGCAGAGCCCGCCCACGATCTTTGTCACGGTCATGGTGTCGAACATGTCCGGCCCCGTCCTGTCTGGCTCCCGCCGCTGTCTATCCGCTTCCATTGGTGCCGTTCAAGGGTTAAGAGGCACATGACCTGCGGGCTTTGTTGCCGCACCCGGAGCGAGGCATGGCGCGAGGAATCGCATTTCAGGGAGAGCCCGGCGCCTACTCCCATCAGGCCTGCCGCGAAACCCGGCCGGAAATGGAGCCCTTGCCCTGCCAGACCTTCGAGGATGTCATCGAGGCGGTGAAGGCGGGCAGGGCCGGGCTGGCGATGCTCCCGGTCGAGAACTCGACCTACGGACGGGTTGCGGACATTCATCGCCTGCTGCCGGAGAGCGGGCTTCACATCGTGGACGAGGCGTTTGTCCGCGTCCGCATAAACCTTCTCGGCGTGCCGGGCGCGAGTCTTTACAGGGTCAGGCGCGCGCACAGCCACCTGGTGCTGTTGCCGCAGTGCGCCCGGTTCCTCCGCAAGCACGGAATCGAGGGCAGGGCCAGCTCCGACAACGCGCGCGCCGCGCGCGAGGTGGCGGCGCTCGGAAATCCCGAAGACGCGGCGCTGGCGTCGGCGCTCGCGGCCGAGGTCTACGGGCTCGACGTTCTGGCGCGTGGCGTCGAGGATGAGGACCACAACACGACGCGCTTCCTGATCATGGCGGGCGAACCCGACGTCTCGCGCCGTGACGAGAGGATGATGACGACCTTCGTGTTCCGGGTCCGCAACATCCCGGCAGCCCTTTACAAGGCCATGGGCGGCTTTGCCACGAACGGCGTCAACATGACCAAGCTTGAGAGCTACATGGTTGACGGCTCGTTTTCCGCAACCCAGTTCTACGCCGACATCGAGGGGCACCCGGACGACATGCCGGTCAGGCTGGCGCTGGAAGAGCTCGAGTACTTCACGTCCCGGCTTCACGTTCTCGGGACCTATCCTGCCGACAGGAAGCGGTAAGGCCGGGTCCCCCCCCCCCCTTTGCTTCCGGGCGCCGGGAGGCTATACCGTGCCACGGAAACGGACCGGATCCTGTCGAACCCATGCCTTCGCTTCTTCTCGTCTGCGGCGCGCTGCGCAAGGGGTCCTTGAACCGCAGGCTTCTGGTCGCCGCCGGACGGCACTGGCCGGGGGGCGCCGTGATGGCCGACCTCGACATGCCGCTCTACAACGGCGACGTCGAGGAGGCGGAAGGCGTTCCCGATGCCGCCGCCCGCGTCATGCGCCAGATCGAGGCGTCGGATGCCGTGGCCATATCCACGCCGGAGTACAACCAGTCGATCTCCGGCGTCCTGAAGAACGCCCTCGACTGGGTGAGCCGGGGCGAGGGCAATCCATGGCGCGACAAGCCCGTGGCCATCATGTCGGCGACGGCGGGACGGGCGGGCGGAGCGCGGGCGCAGTACGCATTGCGGCTCGCCCTCAACGCCTTTCAGCCGCGACTCCTCACGGGCCCCGAAGTCATGGTGGCCCACGCTCAAGGGGAGTTTGACGAGAAAGGCCGTCTCACGGGCGAAGGATACAGGACGGCGCTTGCGGCGCTGGTCGGGAAGCTCGCATCGGAGGCGGGTCTGTAGCCGGGCTTGCGCGGAGAGCGTTCGCGGCAGGGCTACCGCCTTCGGTCACGCCGGCTGGACATCGGCTGGAACGCGACACCGACATGCGCTTCGCAGTACGGCTTGCCCTGCTGGACGGCCAGGCCGCAAAACCAGAACTCTTCGGTCGCGGGATCCCCGATCGGCCACTTGCAGGTCCGTTCCGTCAATTCCAGGAGCCCGATCTTCTTGGCCGTCTTTTCCACCTTGCGCACGTTTTCCAGCGCCTCGGGGCTGATCTCGTTTGCCGAGGGCTGCGGCGGCAGCGGCTGTCCGGCCGGCACTATGGGCTTGCGGGGCGTGACTTCGACCTCGACAACGCGGACCTCGCTGGCCTTTGCCCGCGCCGCGGGCTTCGATGCCGGCGCGCGCGAGGGCTTCCTGCCCGTGTCCTGCGCCGAGGCGCCTGTCCGGTTGGAGAGGCCCAGGCGATGCACCTTGCCGATGACCGCGTTTCTGGTGACGCCACCGAGGCCCTTTGCGATCTGGCTTGCGGACTTGCCTTCGGACCACATTTTCTTGAGGCCCTCTACGCGCTCGTCTGTCCACGACATCGGGAATTCCTGCGTTGCTTCAGCCGGGCCATTCTAGCCGGGCTGACGCGCGTTGCAAGGGCCTGGCCGTGATCGGGCGGGACTTTCCCGCGCGGACCTGCTTGATTCCTGCTGACGCCGGACGTCCGTGCGATGCACGCGCACATGCGCGCTTCGGCGGGTCCGGCGGTTTCCTCGCAGCTTGCGCGACGGTCCCCCGGCAATGCCGGTTTGCAAGCGCATGGCAACCTGCCCGGCGCACCGGGAGGCCCCCGAGGGCTCCCCGTCCAGGGTCGGGCGCGACGCCGGAGCGCCCGCTCCTCGTCCCGTCGGATGGCATTGGCCGGAATGTCGGCGTCCCGCGGCGCCGGCCCGTCCGGGAGACGGCTGCAAGCGGCCTCGCGTTTTCACTTTCCTTCGCGCCGCAAGTTGCGTAAGCGAAGCGCCGTGACGTGTGCCGCCACCCGTTCGCTCCGACGCCGACGCTGATCCGGTGTCCGGGTCTGCAGCCCGTTTCAGTCATCGTTGACCTGGCCGGACACTGCCGGCACCTCTGGAGACGTGTCGAAAGGAAGACCGGATGATACCTTCGATTCTGCCCACCTATTCCCGCGCGCCCCTCAGGTTCGTGAAGGGCGAAGGCAGCTGGCTGATCACGGACGACGGGAGACGCTTTCTCGACATGGCTTCCGGCATCGCGGTGACGCTCCTCGGGCATGCCAATCCGACACTCGTGGATGCACTGACGTCACAGGCCGCCTCGCTCTGGCATGTCTCGAACCTCTATGAAGTCCCGGGACAGGCGGAGCTCGCGGACCGCCTGGTCGACGCGACCTTCGCCGACACCGTCTTTTTCACGAATTCGGGCACAGAGGCCTGCGAACTGGCCGTAAAGATGGCGCGAAAGCGCCATTTCGAGAAAGGCCTGGTGGAACGGGTCGGAATCGTCGCGTTCGAGGGCTGCTTTCATGGTCGCTCCAGCGCCGCCATCGCCGCATCGGGAGCGGAGAAGATGGTCCGGGGATTCGGGCCGGTGCTGCCTGGATTCACGCAGGTTCCCTTTGGCGACATCGAAGCCGTGCGCGCGGCGGTGTCGGGGTCGAGCGCCGCCGTCATCGTCGAGCCTGTGCAGGGCGAGGGCGGCATCGTGCCCCTGCCGGACGAGTCCCTTAGGGCGCTCCGCCGCCTCTGCGACGACGAAGGCCTGTTGCTGATCCTGGACGAGGTGCAGTGCGGGATGGGGCGCACCGGAGCGCTCTTCGCGCACGAGCGGGCCGGGATCGTGCCCGACATCATGATGGTCGCCAAGGGGCTCGGGGGCGGCTTTCCTCTCGGGGCGGTGCTGGCGACGGAGGATGCGGCCTCCGGCATGACCGTGGGATCCCATGGCTCGACCTACGGCGGCGGCCCGCTCGCAATGGCGGTCGGGAACGCGGTGATGAAGACGGTGGCTGACGACGCCTTCCTTGCGGAAGTGAACCGCAAGGCCGGGTTGCTGCGCCAGAAGCTCGAAGGCATGGTCGCGGAGCGCCATGACGTGTTCGAGTGCGTTCGGGGCGAGGGGCTCATGCTCGGCCTCAGGTGCAGGTTGCCGAATTCGGATGTCGTGAAGGCCGGTTACGACGCCGGCATCGTCACGGTGCCGGCCGGTGACAACGTGGTTCGCCTTCTGCCGGCGCTGACCATCAGCGACGAAGAGATCGCTGAGGCGATGACCCGCCTGGACAGGACGGCGAAGGCGGCCATGGCCGCGGCAACGCCCCGAAATCCGGACGGCAACGCGGACCCGGGCGCCCGGGAACGACCTGCATGAGACACTTTCTCGACATCCACGACGTCGAACCGGGAAGCCTCCGCGGGATCCTTGACGTGGCAAAGGCGATGAAGGACGCGCGGGCCGGTCGCCCGAGGGGCGCGGAAGACGATGCACGGGCGCTGGCCGGCCGGATGGTTGCGCTGCTCTTCGAGAAGCCGTCGACCCGCACCCGCGTTTCGTTCGACGTCGGAACGCGACAGCTTGGTGGCAGGACGCTGATCCTTTCCGGCAGCGAAATCCACCTCGGTCACGGAGAGACCATCGCCGACACCGCGCGGGTGCTTTCGCGCTACGTGGATCTCGTGATGATCCGCACCTTCGAGGAGGGATCCCTTCTCGAACTCGCCCGCCATGCCTCCGTGCCCGTGATAAACGGGCTCACGAACCGGACGCATCCCTGCCAGGTCATGGCGGACGTGATGACCTTCGAAGAGCATCGCGGCCCGATCGCCGGAAAGAAGGTGGTCTGGGCCGGGGACGGCAACAATGTCTGCGCATCGTTTCTGCACGCCGCCGGGCAGTTCGGATTCGACATGGTCGTGACGGGCCCGGAGGATCTTCGTCCCGAAGCGGCGTTCGTGGACCTCGCGCGGGCCAGCGGGGCTTCCGTCGAGCTCATTGCCGATCCGTTCCAGGCGG
The DNA here is from genome assembly GCA_965221845.1 of Paracoccaceae bacterium. Classification (GTDB taxonomy): domain Bacteria; phylum Pseudomonadota; class Alphaproteobacteria; order Rhodobacterales; family Rhodobacteraceae; genus JAJEFO01. Next base: position 816,011 of record OZ244919.1, on the reverse strand, counting down.
TGGGCGGCGCGGATCTCGTGGTGGCCGACACCTGGATCTCGATGCACGACAGCCCCGCCATCAAGGAACGTCGCCGGAAGCAGCTTGCGCCGTATCAGGTCAACGCGGAACTGATGGCGCATGCGAAGGCCGACGCGCTGTTCATGCACTGCCTGCCCGCGCATCGTGGCGAAGAGGCGACCGACGAGGTCATGGACGGCCCCGGCTCGGTCATATTCGACGAGGCCGAGAACCGCCTGCATGTCCAGAAGGCCATAATGCGCTGGTGCCTCGACGTGTAGGAACGGTTCGACAGCGCCTCCTCGCGGCCGGCACCCGTCGTCCTGCCGGCGGCGGCTGCGCGGAGGCGCTCAGCGCCCCTTGATCACGACATTGACGCCGCCGAGCGCTCCCGCGAGGGAATTCAGGCGCGCCTCCGCGACCTCGCCGTACAGGTCACGCGTGCCCGGCGCGAGGCGAAGTTCCAGGCACCTGCGCTTCGGGTAATACCTGAGCGTTCCCATCTTGCCGTTCTCGGACGCGGTGAGCATTGCGCCGAATCTCATGGCCTTTCCGAGAATCTCGGCCCATTTCAGGTCCGCCCCCTCCACGAGGCCAAGCAGTTCCTGAATGGGGGAATCCGCGCGGCTGTTCTTGTAGCGGTGCAGCAGCGCGACGCCGAGGAACACGCGCTCCTGATGGGTCATGCCCCCGAGGTTTGCGCGCGTCACCTCTTCGAAGGAGACCACGTGGCGGTAGTCCGGATGGGCGCGCCAGTTCACGTCGTGCAGGAGGCACGCAGCCTTGACGAGCCGCTTGCCGGGTGCGCCGCGTCCAGAGAACAGCGGCAGCACGAAATCGAAGAGTCTCCGGCCGAACCCAGGCATCCGCGCGTCCTTGGCCTCGCGGAAGCGGCAGGCCTCGATAAGGGGATCCCGCTCGCGAAGCTCCTGCGGCATCTGCTCGTAGAGCATTCCTTCGCGTATGCCATAGCTGGAGACGGCAATGTCGCGCGGCTTGAATTCGTGCACGAGGCGCTTCAGGAGCTGGGCCGCGTGCGGCAGCAGCTCCATGCGCCCTTCGCCCAGCCCGACGCGCATCCGCAGCCCTTCCAGATCGCTTCCCTCGATGAGTTCGATGGTCCTGCAGACCGCTTTCCGGCTCATGCGGTATTCGTGCAGCGCCGCCAGCGGATAGCCCCGCCTGTCCATGTCGATTCGCGCCATGGCCCGCCAGGACCCGCCGACAAGGAACAGCCGGTCACGCTGGGGTCCCATGGTTTCGGCAAGGGCGCCGACCTCCTCCGCCAGGAACCTCCTCAGCCCCTTCTTGCCGCCCTTCACGGCCCGAAGGCGCTGGGGGCCGAGCGGCGAGGAGAGCAGCCTGCCGACCATGCCGCCTCGCAGTTCCGCCAGTTCCATGGATGCGCCGCCGAGGTCGCAGGCCAGGCCGCATGCCCCGGGCCAGCCGAGAAGAACGCCCTGAGCGCAGAGCCGCGCCTCCTCTTCGCCGTCAATGACCCAGAGCCTGAGGCCCGTCTCGCGAAGAACCTCCTCGCAAAACTCGGGCCCGTCCCGTGCCTCGCGCACCGCGGCGGTGGCCACGGCCGTCAGCGGCTCCAGGCCCATCGCCTCTGCGAGGCCCTGGAAGCGCCGCAGGGCTGCCATCGCCCTGAGTCTTCCCTCGGGGCTGAGGCATCCGGTTTCCGCCAGGCCGGCGCCAAGGCCCGCCATGACCTTTTCATTGAAGAAATACGCGGGGGACCGCGCCGCGCCGTCAAACACGACCATTCGAACCGAGTTCGATCCGACGTCCACGACGCCGACACGGCTGAGCGCCAGCGCCGAAGGATCGTCGAACAGCGGCCGGCCGAACGGTCCCCAGCCTTCGGATCCCGCCGTCCCGCCGCTTCCGTCCATGCGCGTCTCCCGCTTGCCGAGAGGGACTTTAGCGAGACGGAGTGCCGGGTCAACGCCCGTCGGGCCCCGCAATGACCGGAGGCTGCCGTCGGGACGGCAGGGCGCATTCGCCGTCGTCCGCAAGCGGGAATCAGCTGTCGGGAGCGGAGGCAGGCGTTCATGACGGGTCGTCTGCACGCAATGGACGGCTCCGGCTGCAGGGCAATGGCATTCGGATAGGCCTGCCATTCCGCGAGCGCTTTTTTCGAAGGCCGCAAAGCCTTGACATCGCTCTCTTTGTTCATCCCGGAGATTTTTCTCATAGCCGAAGACGGTCTGCGAGCGTCCCGGCTGGAGGCCGGCGAGGGGCGACTGCAGGGTCGGGGCCTGCCTCGGCATGCCGGGACGCTGGAGAGCCCCGGCATCCTCAGGCTGCCTCCGAAGCGGGAGGACAGCGTCCGCGACATGAAGGAAGTCGAGGCGCCGGTCTGGCCCTCCTCCTCGGGCCCGGAACCGCGGCGGCCGGGAGATGCACGGCCACGCGTTTGCCGCTGGATCCCGTCCCGCGGTGCCTGCGGCCGGTGCGTGACCATGACAGTCGCCGCAGGCGCGAACGCCCTCCGCCAGTCGGCGCCTTGCCGCTGCCTCACCGTTCCGGAAGGGCTGCGCGGCCGCCAGGCCGCCTTTCTCCCGATGGTCGCGCAAGAACCTCGGTGCCAGATGGCGAAGCTGGTTTCGGCTCCTGTCCGGAAGGCCCGCGCGAGGGCTGGAGCCAGGAACGCCTCGACCGCCTATGCCGGCTGCGAGTCGGGGGCCCGTTGGCGGGAAATCGTTGACATCCCGGGAAACTGGCTCGATCCCGGGCGGTGGCGCCCGTGCCATGGGCGGGTCGAGGCTCGCAATGCCGGAAGTGATCAATTACGGAATCGTTGGCTGCGGCATGATGGGGCAGGAGCATGCGCGCAGCATCGCGCTGCTGCCGCATGCCAGGGTCGCGGCGATATTCGAGCCGGACCCGCGGATGGCCGAGTCGGCCCGGGCGGTCGCTCCCGCCGCGCGGATGCATGGGTCGCTGGCCGGCCTTCTTGCCGACCCCGGGCCGGATTGCCTGGTGATCGCGTCGCCGAACCATTTCCACGCGGCGCAGTTCGAGGCGATCGCGCGCGGACGCCCGCTTCCGCTGCTGATCGAAAAGCCTCTGTATACGCGCGAAAGTGACGCCCAGCGGGTCCTGGCGCTCGCCGAGGAGTATCCGGCGCCGGTCTGGGTCGGCATGGAATATCGTTACATGCCGCCCATAAGGTCGTTCATCGAAGAGGCCGCGGCGGCCACCGGCGGCCCGACGATGCTCACCATTCGCGAGCACCGGTTTCCGTTCCTGCACAAGGTCGGCGGCTGGAACAGGTTCAATCGCAACACGGGCGGGACGCTTGTCGAGAAATGCTGTCATTTCTTCGACCTCATGCGGCTCATCCTCGGCGCGGAGCCCGCGCGCGTCATGGCCTCGGCCGGGCAGGACGTCAATCACCTGAACGAGGACCATGACGGCGAAACCCCCGACATCTGGGACGGCGCCTACGTCATCGTCGAGTTCGACAACGGCTGCCGCGCGATGCTCGAGCTTTGCATGTATGCCGACGGCTCGGACTACCAGGAGGAACTGACGGCGGTTGGTCCGGATGGCAAGATCGAGGCACGGGTGCCGGGGCCGCGCCGGTTCTGGCCAGAACGTCTGGGAACGCCGCCGCCGCCGCGGGTCGTGGTCTCGCCGCGCGAGCCCAGGGGCCCTTGGTCGGTCGATGTTCCGGTCGACCCTGATCTTCAGGCCATCGGCGACCACAACGGTGCGACATACTACCAGCATGCGCGTTTCCTCGACATGCTGAGGGGTCATGGCGAGCCGGAGGTCGGGCTCATTGACGGGGCTCGCGCGGTCGAGATCGGCCTGGCCGCGCAAGAGGCTGCCGCGAAGGGCAAGGTCGTGCATATGAGTGCCGTGACGCTCATGCAGCAGGGCGTGTCGCGAAATGGCGAGACCGGGTGACGGAGACCTGAAGCGGTGGCTCTGAAGCATGTCCTGCGGGACGAGGGACACGACGAGATGGAGGCGCTTGCGGGAACGATGGCGGAGACGCCGCTGGAGCAGGGCGAGGCGCGCGGGCTGGCCAGGGGGAAGGCGGAGACCTTGCTGCGGCAGGCCGGGATCAGGTTCGGCGGCGTTCCTGCCGCCCGGGCCGCGGAGGTGCGGTCCGCCGACGCGGCGACCCTGGACGCGCTGGTGACCGCCGGCACGCCGGAGGAGGTCTTCGGCCCCCGGCGGCGTCGCAGCTGCGGCTCGCGCCCGTCTGCTGAGAAGGCTGCGAAGCCGGCCTGCGGCGCCTGGCCGGAAGCCGTCCGGCAGGACACGGCGCTGCGCCTCCACGGGCGGCGCCTGGGCCACCTGCGCGGCGACGTTCCCGGCGCGTCCGGGAGGTCCGCTGGCTGGAAGAGGGCTGGAGGCCGGATGAAGGGCCGTGCGCCAGGGGCGGCTCACGGGGCAGGCGGGATGCGCTTGCCGGGCGGCGCTGGAGCGGACGGGCGGGAATCGAACCCCCTCCTCGTGCCCGGTAAGGCTCGCGCTCTGCCATTGAGCTACGTCCGCGCGGCGACGTGCGTAGCCCCCGGCGCGGTCGCGGTCAAGCCGTTCCCGCCCCCGACCCGGTCCGGATCATGCGCGCGGTCCGCAGGGCCTTCAGGAAGGCATCCGACGCCCGCCTGCCCTGAGCGTGTGCCGAACGCCCGGGGCTTTGCCGCTTGCGATCAGCCACTCTGCATGCTGCCGGATGCGGCCATTGATCTCGATCTGGTCGCGCATGGAGAAATCCACATGTTGCGCCGCGGCTTCCGATGCTCTCCAATGCGCGCGGCCGGGGACGGTCGGGAAACGCGGCCGCCTTCGCGCAGGCCGTCATCGACAGGCTGGCATCGGAGGGCGGCACATGAGCGGACCGGAACCATGCCAGATCGACATCCGGGGGCTGCGGAGGCGACCGAAGGAGGGTGCGCCGGAAACGGAATCCAGGATCGACGAGGCCGCAGAGGAGCTCGGCTTCGTCGAGCGGGAGCCGCGGAAGCGCAGGGGGCGTCCCAGGTCCCCGCGCACCGGCCAGGTGCATGCCAGGGTCCTGCCCGGGTTTTCCGAGGAGATCGCGGCGGAGGCGCGCCGCAGGGGCGTCCAGCAGGGCGTGCTCGTCGAGGAAGCGTGGACCCTCTACAAGCGGGACAGGGGCTTTGATGGCCGGCCTTCCGACGCCGCATGACGCGCTCTTCCGCGCGCTGCTCACGGATCCGGGGCGGGCCCGCGACTTCCTGCGCGACCATCTTCCGGACAGCGTTTCGGGCCTTCTGTCCGACACGCTGCCGGAGATCGTCGGGGGGAGCTTCGTCGACGAGGCGCTGGCGGGCAGCCAGAGCGACTTGCTGCTCAAGGTCGGGCTCGCCTCGGGCGGGAGCGCGTTCGCCTATGTCCTGGCCGAGCACAAGAGCCGTCCGGATCCCGGGCTTCCGCTGCAGCTGGCCGCCTACATGGTGAGGATCTGGAAGCGGCACGCGGGCGCGTCGGCGGCCAGGCTCCGGTCGCTGCCCCCGATCATCCCGGTCGTCGTGTACCACGGCGCGGCTGACTGGACGGTGCCCGGCTCGCTTCGCGACATGATCGACGCCGACGGCCCGGAACTGGAATTCCTGCCCGGATCGGGCTACATACTCCGCAGCCTGCGCGCGATGGAGATCGGCGCGCTGTCGCGGAACGCGGCGCTTCGGTCCGGGTTCATCGCGCTGCGGCGGGAGGCGCTGGCCTTCCTTGCGGAGTTTGCGGCAGGCCTGCCGGCGGGCGGCGACGACCTGAGGCGGCAGGTCCTGGAGTACGTCCTGCGGGTCTGCAGCGTGGACCTGGAGGATCTCAGGGCCAGGCTGCGGGACGGGGGACACGACGAGATGGAGGCGCTTGTGGGAACGATAGCGGAGACGCTGCTGGAGCAGGGCGAGGCGCGCGGGCTGGCGAAGGGCGAGGCGCGCGGGCTGGCCAGGGGCAAGGCCGAGGGCAAGGCCGAGGGCAAGGCCGAGGCCTTCCTGCGGATGGCCGGGACCAGGTTCGGCGGCGTTCCTGCCGCCCGGGCCGCGGAGGTGCGGTCCGCGGACGCGGCGACCCTGGACCGCTGGCTGGACGCGCTGGTGACCGCCGGCACGCTGGAGGAGGTCTTCGGCCCCCGGCGGCGTCGCTGACCCGGCGGCGTTCCAATGGCATTCGGATAGACCTGGGCTTTGCGGGTGAGATTTTCTCGCCGCGCAGCCCGTTCACAGGGAGCGGCTTTTCGGCGTCGGCACCTTTCTCTTTGAAAGCCGCCTGGCAAGCCGCCCGCGATTCGCATGCCGCAGTCAGGACCCACAGGCTGTCGACGTTCTGCGAGGCGTTCGATCAGGCGGAGGCGTCGCGGCTCGCTGACCGCTGCGAAGCGCATCACACGCCGAAGCGCGGCAGCTGGCTGAACATGGCCGAATCGAGACCAACGTCCTCTCCGGCCAGTGCCTGGACCGCCGCATTCCCGACAGGGAGACCATGGTGCGCGAGGTCGCTGCGTGGCGGGCGAAGCGGAAAGTCGATTCGCGGCCGGTCAACTGGCGGTTCGCGGAGTTTGCGGCAGAGGACGTCCGCATCAGGCTGAAATCCCTATGCCCGGCAATTCAATGAGGATGTGGCACCAAGCCGATCAGGCGTCTCGGCGGCATGGCCGGCTTCTCCACGTCGGGCGGGCATTCGCATTGGCAGGACCGGTCGTTCGCCTTTGGGCTCGTTCCGGCCGAGCTCGCGTCGGACGACCTGGAGGTCGAAATCGAGATCCCGGGAGAGCGCCGTCGGGCAAGGCGTCTTGTGCGGCCACTCTTCGATCCCGGGGGCTGCGGATGCGGTCGTGACGGTGCGCGCTGGACCAGCGGACAGCCCAATGTCGCTGCAGGCGGCGACTCGCCGCGGACGCGGGGCGCGGACGCCGGCGAGCGCGCGTGTGCGGCAGAACGGCATCACGCCTCGCCGGGAAACGGGATCTTCTGCTTTGATCCGCCTTCAGGCGACAACTGGATTGACCTTGCGCCTTTCGTTGGGCAGCATGATTGCGCGGCGATCGCGAACGGCCGAATTCCCGAAGGAGAATGGAGCGCAAGGACATGGCGGGCATCACGACGTGTCCCCGGACGGGCCGGCCGGGGTCCGCTGCCGGGGGCCGCGCCGCCCGGATGTCCCGCTTCGCCCCGGCGTTCCGGCCGGACGCCGCGGAAGGGGTTCTCCCGAAGCTCTCTCGCCAGCGCCTGAAGGACGTGGCCGTCGGCTTTCGGTCAGGCTCCGAAGGGGGAATCGCGGACATTGCTTGACAGCGATTCGATTGCATCGGGCATCTCGATGATGCGTGGAACCGGTCGGCAGCCGGCGCATCGCGCCGTCCGGCAGCCGGCATGAGTCCCCTCCGAAAGGAAATTCGGCGCATGTCACTTTCCTACCAGCTCTATTCGTCACGCAGGTTCGGCCCCCTGTCCAAGACCCTGAGCATGATTGCGGAACTTGGCCTGTCAGAGGTCGAGGGATTTGGCGACCTCTGCGCCTCCCGGAGCGATCCGGGCCGGCTGAAGGCCGAACTGCAGGAGGCCGGCGTGACGATGACGAGCGGGCATTTCGGCCTGGAGACGGTCGAGAACGAGCCGGACGCCGTCAGGGCGATGGCCGCCGCGCTCGGAATGCGGGATGTGTACGTGCCGTTTCTCGATGCCGCCGGCCGGCCGGGTGACCGGGACGGCTGGCGCGCGTTCGGCGCCCGCCTCGAGAAAGCCGGCCGGCCGCTGAGAGACGCAGGAGTTCGATTCGGGTGGCACAACCACGATTTCGAGTTCCGGGCGCTGAACGACGGAAGCTATCCGATCGAGCCCCTGCTCGAGGGCGGTTCGACGCTCGCGCTCGAATTCGACGTTGCCTGGGCAGCGCGCGCCGGCGAGGATCCCCTTGCGTGGATCGAGCGTCTCGGCGACCGGATCGGCACGGCCCACGTGAAGGACATCGCGCCTGAAGGGACATGCGTCGACGAAGGCGGCTGGTCCGATGTGGGCCATGGCACGCTGGACTGGACGGCTCTCGTGGCCGCCTTGGCACGGGCTGGCTGCGACCGCCTTGTCCTCGAGCATGACAATCCTGGCGACGACCGGCGGTTCGCGGAACGCTCCATCGAGTTCCTGAACGGGCCTGGGCGGAAAGGCGCATGAGCAACCTTGGGGTCGGCATCATCGGATGCGGCCACATCTCCGCGACCTATCTGCGCCTTGCGCCGATGTTCCGTGGATTCGAGATTCGCGCGGTCGCGGACATCGATGATGCCGCCGCCCTTGCCCGGGCGGAGGAGTTCGGGGTGCGTCACGACAGCGTCGAGGCGCTGCTTGGGTCGGGCGACATCGACATCGTTGCGAACCTGACGGTTCCGTCCGCGCATTTCGAGATATCGTCGAACGCGCTGGCGTCGGGCAAGCACGTCTACTCGGAAAAGCCCTTCGTGCTTTCCCTGGAGGAAGGCGCGGAAATCGCGCGGCTTGCCGGGGAGACGGGACGCCGCGTCGGTTCGGCGCCGGACACGTTCCTTGGAGGGTCGCACCAGCTCGCGCGTCACGTGATCGACAGCGGCATGATCGGAACGGTGACAAGCGGCACGGCGTTCGCGATGAACCGCGGGATGGAGCACTGGCATCCGAATCCGGACTTCTTCTTCCTTCCCGGGGCGGGGCCGGTGCTCGACATCGGCCCCTACTGCGTGACCTGCCTTGTCCAGCTGATCGGCCCGGTGCGGCGCGTGGCGGCGGTCAGCGCGACACCGTCGAGGACCCGGACCATCCTTTCGGAGCCAAGGCGCGGCGAGCGGATCCCGGTCAGGACGCCGACCACGATCCATGGCATCCTCGAGTTTCACGGCGGCGCGGTCGTGACGATGGCCGCGAGCTGGGACGTCTGGGCCCACGGGCACAGGCCGATGGAGATCCATGGCACCGAGGCGAGCCTTGACCTGCCCGATCCGAATTTCTTCGGTGGCGAGATCTTCATGGCCCGCGCGAACGAGGGCTTTGCCAAGGTCGATCCATGGGATCATCCGCTGGCGGTGGCCAACCAGGACGGCGGGCATGCCAACTATCGCGCGGCAGGGCTCGCGGACATGGCGCTTGCGATTCGGGAGAGCCGTCCGCATCGCTGCTCGATGGAGCTTGCGCTTCACGCGGTCGAGGTCATGGCGGGGATCCTGAAGTCCGGCGAGGAAGGGGAGTTCATGGAAATGACGACGGCCTGCGAGCGTCCGGCGCCGCTCGGGCCGGACGAGGCGCGCGCGCTTCTGAACGAGGAACGCCGATGAACGGGCGCCCCGGGACGGAGCGCGCGCCCGGCGACATTCCGCTGACGATGCCTGTCTTCGTGGCTCAGGCCTTGGCGAAGCGGCAGGGAAGCGCGGGAGCGGACCGTGGCGGACGTCGTTGACAGCAGGACGCGATCCCGGATCATGGCCAGCATCCGGGGCAAGGACACGAGGCCGGAGCTGGTGCTGCGGCGGGCGCTTCACGGGCGAGGCTTCCGTTATCGCCTGCATGCGGCGAACGTTCCCGGTCGTCCGGATCTGGTGCTTCGGAAGTTCAACGCCGCCGTGTTCGTGCACGGCTGCTTCTGGCACCATCATGAAGGGTGCCGTCACGCCACGGTTCCCGCGACGCGGACCAAGTACTGGACGTCCAAGTTCGAAAGGAACGTCGTGCGCGACAGCGAGGTGCGCTCCCGGCTGTTCGAGGCGGGCTGGAGGGTGGCCACCGTCTGGGAATGCGCCTTGAGGAAGGCCGGGCATGCCGATGTCTCCGCCCGGATGCTTGCCGACTGGCTGCTGTCAGGCCGCAGGGACATCGTGATCGAGGAAAGGCTCGTCGCCGGGAAGCTCCCGGGATCCCGGCTGGAAATCTCCGGCGTGAATGCCTAGCCTGCGGCCATGGCCGATCCCTTCTTCCGCCCCGTCTCCGGCTTCGACCTCCCGCGCTTTGCCGGCGTGCCAACCTTCATGCGCCTTCCGCACGTGCCGCCCGGGCACCCGCGGCTCGGCGAGGTCCAGATAGGCCTTGTCGGCGCGCCATGGGACAGCGGCACGACGAACCGTCCCGGCGCCCGGCACGGTCCGCGGCATCTCCGGGACGCGTCGACCATGATCCGGGCCGAGCATCCGGTCTCGGGCGTTCGCCCCTTCGAGGCCGCGAACTGCGCCGATCTGGGCGACGTCGGGCCGAACCCCGCCAGCATTCCGGACACGCTGGAGCGGTTCGGCGCGCATTTCTCCAGGCTGCAGGAGGCCGGGATCCGCCCCCTCACGGCGGGCGGCGACCATCTTTGCTCGCTGCCGGCGCTGCGCGGCCTGGCGACGGGCGGGCCGCTCGGCATGATCCATTTCGACAGCCACACGGATCTCTACAGGAGCTACTTCGGCGGCGAGATGTTCACCCATGGCACGCCGTTTCGCCGCGCCGTCGAGGAGAGCCTCCTGGATCCGGGGCGGGTGATCCAGATCGGCCTTCGCGGCACGATGTACGATCGCGAGGACATGGATTTCGCCAGGAGCGTCGGCATCCGGACAGTCCGGGCCGAGGAGCTGTTCGCGCGCGGGGTCGAGGATGTCATGGCCGAGGCCCGCGAGATCGTCGGCAGGACGCCGCTCTACGTGAGCTATGACATCGATTTCGTCGATCCTGCGTTCGCGCCCGGCACCGGCACGCCGGAGGTTGGCGGGCCGAACTCGTTCCAGGCCCTTGAGGTCTGCCGCCATCTTGCCGGGCTCGACATACGGGGCGCCGACCTTGTCGAGGTGTCCCCGCCCTTCGACCAGGGCGGCGCCACGGCGCTCCTCGGCGCCTCGATCATGTTCGAGCTGCTGTGCGCAATGGCGGGCTGACCGCACCTCCGGTCCGGACCTGACCGTGCCGCGAAGGGGCACGCTGCGGGACTTTGCCCTTCGGGAAGGCAGGCGCGCGCTCAGCCCGAACAGCTCGCACCGCCGAGGACGCAGAACTTCGCGCAATGCGGATGATTGAGCCGAACGGGCCGCGCGGCCTCCTCGAGCAGGCTGCCAAGCTCGAACTGGGTGTCGTAGGGCAGAAGCGTGCATGCCACGACGGCAGGGCGCCGGGCGCCCTTGCGCCTGACGACCATCCGCGACGACGAGCACATCACCTGTTCCGGCGACTTGCCCAGGATTCCCCAGCAAGCGGCCGTTATTTCCGGCACGTCCGCGGTTTCGTCCATTTCCGGGAACAGGACGGTGGCGGCAGGATCGCGGGCGTCGATCTCGAATCCTTCGCGCGCGTAGAGCGCGGCATATCCGGCGCGCGCGTCGGACTCGGTCTCGTCCCAGATGGTCCGTCCGGCCACGGCCATGCGGACGCCATTGTCGCTCAGCCAGCGCATGCCTTCCAGAGAGGCGTCGAAGCTGCCGGAGCCGCGTTCCTTGTCGTGCAACGCCGCCGACCAGTGGTCGAGCGAGATCCTGAGCGTCATCCGGTCACCGAAGCAGCGCTGAAGATCCCTGATCCCGGCGCGCACCGTCCGGCGCATCATCGGCTTCATGGCATTCGTGAGGATCAGGACTTCATGCCCGGCCTCGAGGGAAGCGCGCGCCATCGCGATGATGCTCGGGTTCATGAACGGCTCGCCGCCCGTGAAGCCGATTTCGCGAACGGGACGGTCGAGCTCCCCGGCCTGGGCAAGGAAGAACTCGACATCGGCAAGCGTGAGATAGACGAGGCTGTCGTTCCTTGGCGACGAAAAAATGTAGCAGTTCGAGCACTCGATGTTGCAGAGCGTGCCCGTGTTGAACCAGAGCGTCTCGAGACGTGCCAGCGCGACCTCGGCCCGTTCCTCGCCCGTGGCGGTGACGAGAGGGTCTCGGAACTTCTCGCCTGAAGGCGGCCCTGTGCCGTCCATCACCCTTTGCCGCCCTGCCGAACGGCACGCGGCGCCGGGGGCCCGGGCCTGCCGGCCTCAGGCGAGCGCAAAGACCCGGCGGTGCGCACGTCCGGCGAATCACCTGTGGCGGCGGGCGGTCTCGGGGTCATGTCGTGTTGAACTCGTTGTCTGCATCCGCCAAGGATTGCATGGATCGCTCCTGACCGGAATGCCGAATCGAGCGTCTTGCGCCGATCGAGGCCCCGGATGCCGGAATCCGGCAGCGCGAGGCGGCACCCGCATCCCGGCGGCATGCGACAGGTCGTTCCGCGGTTTCGGCCGGCGTGCGGCAATGGCGGCCGCGAGGAAAGGAGGAGGGCAGCATGGTTTCGCGCGTCATCCCGGTCGAGGCGTTCGACCTGGTGATATTCGGAGGAACGGGCGATCTTGCCCGGAGGAAGATATTTCCAGGCCTGTTCCGCCGTTTCCGCGCGGGGCAGATGCCCCCGGAGAGCAGGATCGTCGGCGCCGCGCGACGGCACATGGGCAGGCGCGGGTACCGGGAATTCGTCGCCCGGGCCCTGCGCGAGTTCGTCCCCGAGGCCGCGCGGCCCGAGGATGACGTCAGGGCCTTTCTGGAATGCATCGATCACGTGGTCCTGGATGCCGCCAGCGACGAGGGCTGGGACGCGCTTTCAGGCATGCTGCGGGACTCCACGCTTCGGGCCTTCTACTTTTCGGTGGCGCCGTCGCTCTTCGGCGCGCTGGCCGGGCGCCTGCGGAAGCATGGCTGCGCCAGCGCCGCCTGCCGGATCGTCGTCGAGAAGCCGTTTGGCCGGGACCTCGAGAGCGCCAGGGAACTGAACATCTCGCTGCGCCGCAATTTCGACGAGAGCCAGATATACAGGATCGACCATTACCTGGGCAAGGAAACCGTCCAGAACCTGATGGCGATCCGGTTCGGCAATGTCCTGTTCGAGCCTCTGTGGCACGCGCGGTTCGTGGACCATGTGCAGGTCACGGTGGCGGAAAGCGTCGGCGTGGACGGGCGGGGAAGCTACTACGACAGGTCCGGCGCAATGCGGGACATGATCCAGAATCACCTGATGCAGCTTCTTTGCCTCATCGCGATGGAGCCGCCGTCGCGGTTTGAGCCGGACGCGGTGCGGGACGAGAAGCTCAAGGTGATCCGGGCGCTTGAGCGGCCGGCTCCGCAGGACATAGTCCGGGGCCGGTACGTGTCCGCCGAACCCGGGGAAAGCTACCTGGACCAGGTCGAAGACGCGGACAGCCGGACCGAGAGCTTCATCGCCCTGAGACTCCGCGTGTCCAACTGGAGATGGGCCGGCGTGCCGTTCTATCTCCGGACCGGCAAGTGCATGGCGGCCAGGCATTCGGAGATCGCGGTCGCGTTCAGGACCGCGCCGCATTCGATCTTTGGCCAGACGCTCGGGCGGCACCGCAACGTCCTGTCCATTGTCCTGCAGCCGAACGAGGGCATAAACCTGTTCGTGACGATCAAGGAGCCCGGGCCCGGCGGCATGCGCCTTGTGGACGTTCCGCTGGACATGACCTTCGCGGAAGCGCTGGGGCAGGGCGCTGCGGACGCGCCGGACGCCTATGAGCGTCTCATCATGGACGTCATTCGCGGTGACCAGACGCTGTTCATGCGCGGTGACGAGGTGGAGCAGGCATGGGCATGGACGGACCCCGTCATCAATGCCTGGCGGGAGCGCGGAGAGCACCCGGACGCCTACCGCGTCGGCACGAACGGACCCGAAGGCGCGACTGCCATGCTTGAAGGCGACGGCCGGAGGTGGCGGGACGTCCCTGTCCCGCAGGGCGGCAGGTGATGGACTGGGAAAGGCTGCGCAGGACCGCTCGCAAGGCGGCCGAGACGCCGATTCTCGCGCGCTTCGAGGATCCGGGCCGGGCGCGCGAGTTCGCCGTCGAGGCAGGCGACCTCCTGCTCGACTACTCGAAGACGTCCATGAACGACGCGGGCCGGAACCTCCTGGTCCGAATGTTCGAGGAGTCTGCGGTCCCGGCGCATCGGCAGGCGATGTTCGCGGGCAAGGCCATCAACGAGACCGAGGGGCGGGCCGCGCTCCATGCCGCGCTTCGCAACATGGCGGGCACGCCCGTCCTTGTGGACGGCCGGGACGTCATGCGGGGCGTGCTGGACACGCTCGGCCGCATGGAGCGTTTCGCCGAAGGCGTGCGTGGCGGCGGAATGCGCGTCACCGGGGGCAAGGTCACGGACGTGGTCAACATCGGCATCGGCGGCTCGGACCTCGGGCCAGCCATGGCGACGCTGGCGCTGGCGCCCTACCATGACGGGCCCCGGTGCCATTTCGTCTCGAACGTGGACGCTGCCCACGTCAACGACGTCCTGCTGCCGCTCAGGCCCGAGACCACCCTGGCGATCGTCGCTTCCAAGACCTTCACCACGATCGAGACGATGACCAATGCCGACACCGTTCGAAGGTGGATTGCCCGGACCGTCGGCGACGACGGCGCGGCCGCGCATTTCGTGGCGCTTTCGTCTGCCGAGGACCGCACGGCGGCCTACGGGATCGACCCGGAGCGCGTGTTCGGCTTCGCGGACTGGGTGGGGGGCCGCTATTCCGTATGGGGGCCGATCGGGCTGTCCCTGATGATCGCGATCGGGCCGGAGGCGTTTCGCGCCTTCCTGTCGGGCGGCCACGCAATGGACCTGCATTTCCAGGCTGCGCCGCCCCTGCAGAACATGCCGGTCATGCTCGCGCTTGCCGGGCTTTGGCACAACCAGGGCCTCGGCTGCGCGACGCGGGCGGTCCTGCCGTACGAGCAGCGCCTTTCGCGTCTTCCGGCCTATCTTCAGCAGCTGGAAATGGAGAGCAACGGAAAGGGCGTCTCCATGGACGGCTCGGACCTGCCGGCCCACTCCGGTCCCGTCGTATGGGGCGCGCCCGGAACGAACGGCCAGCACGCCTTCCACCAGATGATTCACCAGGGGACGCGCGTGGTGCCCTGCGAGTTCATGGTCGGCGCGGCGGGGCACGAGGCCGGGCTTGCGCACCAGCATCGGCTGCTCGTGGCGAACTGCCTGGCGCAGTCGGAGGCCCTGATGAGGGGCCGCAGCCTGGCCGAGGCGCGGGCGCTGCTTGCGGATCGTTGCCCGGCAGAGGATCTGGACCGGCAGGCGCGACACCGGGTCCTTCCGGGCAACCGGCCGTCGACCACGCTCGCCTACCCAAGCCTGACGCCCTTCGTGCTGGGGCAGATCCTGGCCCTGTACGAGCATCGGGTCTTCGTCGAAGGCGCGGTTCTCGGCATCAACAGCTTCGATCAATGGGGCGTCGAGCTTGGCAAGTCGCTTGCCGGCGATCTCGAGCCGGCGGTTTCGGGAGAGGCGGATGCCGGGTGCAAGGACGCCTCGACGGCCCGGCTCGTGGACTTCGTGCGCCGTCACGCCGGCTGAGAGGCGCTGCGCCGTTTCCGCTCCGTCGCTGGCGAGGCTGCGCCGGGCCGCCGCGTCCCCGTGCGGGCGCCGCGCCCTGCCGTCCTGCGCCACGCCGTCACGGCATGGCGCTCGTCCCGGAGCATGGGGGCGAGGCAGTCGAGCAGCCGACGCTTGCTGGCGCACCACGATCCGCGGACCGTCGTCGCCTCGTCCGCAGGACGAAAGCCCGCTGTCCTGGAAGTGCCGGACCCGGACGTTCTCGAACCAGTCCGGGCAGGACGCGTTGTTCACGCGGTCCAGAGGGTCAGGTTCGTGGAGCCTGACCTGATCCAGATGCCCGTGGGGCCAGCCGCGGATCGCCATGGCTTCGAGGGCGGGGGCGTCCAGACGGTTCAGGAACTGGAGCGGGTGAAGGGAATCGAACCCTCGTCTTGAGCTTGGGAAGCTCTTGCTCTGCCATTGAGCTACACCCGCATAACCCGCGCACCTTCGGCGGCTGTTGGATTTCCACGCCGTTGATATCACGTCCCTCTCCCCTGTCAAATTCGCGGCTTCGGGCAGGGCCATGGTGGATTCCGCTCTCCCGATGCAGCCCCTTGCCCTGAAACGATGATGTTCTTGAGGACGCATTTCGTGGATCGCCGACCCGGCAGCCTGGCGAGCCATTGGCGAGCACGGGGAATCGCTCCCAGGGGGCCGCAAGCCACCGCGCCCGCGCGGAATCCGCCGGTTTTCGTTGACATGCGCGCCGACATGCGCTGCGCGCGGCCGTGATCCGAAGCTTTCTTCATCGCGGCCTCGAGCGGATGCATGACCGCGGAGATGCGAGCAGGGCAGGGTCCGGGCTTTCGGGGCGTGCCGCACTGGCGCTGCTGGCCGACCCCGAGGATGCATGCAGGCCCTCAGACCTCGATCCGCCTGGCCGGCCGGATTCATCCGCTGAAGGGCGATCCCGAGGGGCGCTGGAGCATCTCGATTTCCGGAAGCCGGCGGATGGCCTTCCGCCTCGAAAGGGCGGGCTGGTCCGATGCCGAATCCCGGCTTCGACGCCGGGTCGCATGCGATCTCGTGCAGGCGCGCAGACACGAACGCGGCCTCGACGCACGACGCTGCCAGCCAAGGCCGGCATCGAGGCCCGGGATTGCTTCCGGCAGGGGCATGGCAGCAGCCGCATGACTCTCGCGCTTCGTGCCGTCTTCGAAGCCGACATGCGGATGGGTCAAGACTTTCGGGAGACGGGCATCATTCCCGATCCGCCGGCCGCTCCTCGGCTGTCGCGTGCCAAAGCCCGGCGGTCACCGGCTCGCCGCGTCCGGCGGATGAACCTCCCTGACCTCCACCGTCACGGCATCATGACCCCCCGGCCCTTCCCGTTTCCGGCAGACCGGAAAAGCCGCTTCACACTTCCCGGATTGCCCGCTATACGCGCGGCTTCATGCGGGGCGGACACCCTTGGAGGCCGCGCCGCGTCATGAATCCGGAGAATACCCATGGCTGGCGAGATCCCAGATCTTCATGCCCTGGCGCGGACGGGGACAGGCAAGGGGGCCGCCCGTCAGGCTCGCAGAGAGGGCCTCGTGCCGGGCATTGTCTACGGCGGCGGCGTCGACCCGCTTCCGGTCAACATTCCCTACAACATGCTCTTCAAGAAGCTGAAGGAGGGCCGTTTTCTCTCGACGCTCTTCAACCTGAAGGTCGACGGTCAGGACGATGTCCGCGTCATCTGCCGCAGCGTGCAGCGCGACGTGGTGCGGGACCTGCCCACGCATGTGGATTTCATGCGCCTCAAGCGGACGTCCAAGATCAACCTGTTCATCGCGGTCGATGTCGTGGGCCAGGACAGCTGTCCCGGCCTCAGGCAGGGCGGCCTGCTCGTGATGGTGCGGCCCGAGGTCGAGCTGATCGTGACCGCGGGCGAGATCCCCCAGAGCGTGACGATCGATGTCGAGGGTCTCGAGATCGGCGACACGGTCACGATCTCCAGCGTGACGCTGCCGGAAGGGGCCAGGCCCGTGATCGACCGCGACTTCGTGATCGCCAACATCGCCGCGCCGTCCGGACTTGCCAGTGCCGCCGACGAGGCGGAGGAGGAGGGCGAGGCCGCCGAGGGCGACGGGGCGGATGCCGCGGAGTCGGAAGGGCAGGGCGACGGCGAGGCCTAGCCTGCCCGGCCCTCCGCGTCCGCACGGCAGCGGGCGGGCGGCCACTCCGAAATCGGCCGCACGGCGGGGCGGCCGGACGCCTGGAGGGTCAAGACGGACATTCGCATCGCCGCGCCGGGCGTGGCGCGGATTGCTGCCAGCGGGCTCGTCTGACCGGTTCGCGCTCGCCCGAACCGGAGTCTTGCCGGCCAGGCGAGAGCCGGGCGCCATCCGGCACGAGCATGCGTCAGCTGTCCGGGATGCAATCCCGCCGCGTCATCCCGGTTGCCTCGCAGAATGTTTCGTGCCAGCGGTCGAGGGATGAGGGTCACTTGCGCAGCGCCGTCTTCCATTCCGGCACGTTGCCCTTCCGTCCGGTTTCCGGGCAGGCCCCATGCAATGCAGGCGGGCGAGTCAGGTGACGCGCATGCCGTGGCGCCCGGCCCTGCCGCGCACTCGCCGGACATGATCGCGGGCGAAGCGCCGCCGGCGCCGGAAGGCCGCCGGGCTCCCGCTGCGACCGTCCCGGACGAGGGAGCGCGCCTTCCCGGGCCGGTCGTGATGCGCCGGCTTCCGGGTCGCGGCGCCGCCTGAGGCGATGTCGCCGCTCACGCATCTCTATCTCGGGTTCTCCAGGCTTTCGGGGCCGCTCTGGCGGCTTTCCCAGCGGCGGCGAATGAAGGCTGGCAAGGAATTGCCGGAACGCCTTGCGGAAAGGCACGGATTCTATCGGCGCTCGCGCCCTGAAGGCGCCGTGCTCTGGTTCCACGCGCTCTCCGTCGGCGAATGCCTGGCTCTTGTGCCGCTGATCGAGCGGGCGCTGGAGGAACTGCCGGATGCGCATGTCGTGCTGACGAGCTCGACCGTGACTTCCGTGGTCGCCGTGACGGCGGCAAGGCCGCCGGACCGTTGCATCCACGCGTTCCAGCCCGTGGACACCGCCCAGGCGGTCGGGAGGTTCCTCGATCACTGGCGGCCGGACATCGCGGTCCTCTCGGAGCTGGACTTCTGGCCCAGGCTCATGATCGATGCCAGCCGGCGCGGGATCCCGATGGTCCTGGTGAACAGCAGGATGCCGGAAGGGAGCTTTCGCAGACGAAGGCGAATCGCCGGCCCCATGCGTGACATCCTTGGACTCTTCGACCGCCTTCTCGTGCAGGACGATGCGAGCGTTCCGCGGTTCGCCGCGCTGGGCGCGGACGCCGGACGGATCTCCGTCGTCGGGGCGCTCAAGTCCTTTGCGAGGCCGCTGCCGGCTGATGAAGCTGAGCTTGCCGGATTCCGGCAGCAGGTCGGCGGACGGCCGGTGTGGCTCGCCGCCGCAACGCATCGAAGCGAGCACCCGGCGATCGCCGCCGCCCATGCAAGGGTGACCGAGGAAGCCCCCGAGGCGCTGCTCATTCTTGCGCCTCGCCATGTTCGGCACGCCGAAGACGCCGCAGCGCTCCTGGGCGCGCGGTTCGCGCATGTGGCCCGACGCGGGCTGGGAGAGGGAATCGAGGGGGACACGCAGGCCTACGTCGCCGATTCGATCGGGGAGATGGGACTGTGGTACCGGCTCGCCCCCGTTTCGTTCGTCGGCCATTCGCTTGCGCCGGGCCTGGAAGGGAAGAACCCGTTTGAGGCGGTCGCCCTCGGCTCCTGCGTGCTGCACGGTCCCGAGACTTCCCACTTCTCGGAAAGCTATCGCGGCCTCGACGAGGCGGGAGCCGCAATCAGGGTGGCGAATGCCGACGAACTCGCAGGCAACGCGCTCATGCTGCAGTCGCCCGCGCTGCGCAGGCCCGTGCTTGAAAGCGCGGCGCGCGTGGCGGCCGGCAGGAGAGGCGTGCTGGACGCGACCTGGGCCGTGATCAGGGGCGCCCTTCCGTAGGCGCCGCCGGGGGCCCGGCCTCGCCGGGAAGCCCGTACGTCCTGCCGCCACGCAGCGACCGGGCTTCGCGGCGGCGGTCACGCGGGTGAGGCGCGCGCCCGCCACCCTGACCGGCCGTCCCTTTGGCGAAAGCCGCGCGACGGGCGTGCCCGGAATTTCGCGCCGATTTCCGGCTTGAGCCTTGATTGGCGATTCGCGGCCCGTCCTGACGTCCCCGACGGCGCGGCCGTGGCAGCCTTGCCCCGGACCCGCCGGCGAGAGGTCGCGCCGGGCGCGTCCCCGACGCCGGGCAGGTCCGCGACGTGCGCCGGGGCCTCGGCCTCGGCGGCGCCCGCCGCCTCGTGGGCGCAGGCCGCGCCGTCGGGGACGTCAGGACGGGCCGCGAATCAACGATCAAGGCTGGATCCGGGGATCCGTGAGAATCCGGATCCCCCCCCCCCCCCCCCCCCCCCCCCCCCCCCCCCCCCCCAGCGCGATTTAGGGACTCGTCAATCGCGGCGTCTGCGTCCAATGTAACGGCAGGCCGGAAAGCCGGATGATCGATCCCGATGCCTGAACCCGAGCTTCGACCAAGAACCGATTGGCGCAAAGGCGGACCTCTCCCGAGGACGGCGGGGGCGTAGCCCGGTGCGGACCGTCCTGTTCGTCACCGGCACGCGCGCGGACTTCGGCAAGCTGGAGCCGCTGGTCGTCGCGACCCGGGACGTGGGGTTCGCCGTCTCGATGTTCGTGACCGGAATGCACATGCTCGAGCGGTACGGGATGACCAAGATCGAGGTGCATCGGGTGCCCGGGATCAGGGTGCACGAATTCCTCAACCAGCGGCCGGGCGACCCGCTGGACACGATCCTTTCAAAGACCGTCGTGGGCTTCTCGGACCATTGCCTCGAGCACCGGCCCGACCTCGTCGTCCTCCACGGCGACAGGGTGGAGACGCTGGCCTGCGCCCTGGTGTGCGCAACCAACTACATCCGGTGCGCGCACGTGGAGGGCGGCGAGCTCTCGGGCACCATCGACGAATCCTTCCGGCACTGCAACACGAAGCTTGCGCACCACCATTTCGTGTCCTCCGAGGCGGCGGCCCGGCGCGTGAAGGCCCTCGGCGAGCCGAAGGCCTCGGTGCATGTCATCGGCTCGCCGGAGCTCGATCTCCATTCCAGGCCGTCCGGCGTGACTCTCGCCGACGTCAGGCGTCGCTACGGCATCCCGTTCGACGAATACGCGATCTGCATTCTCCACCCCGTGACGTCGGAGGCCGGCGCCATGGGAGAGCAGGCGAGGCTCCTGTTCGGCCGCCTGGTCGCGTCGGGCCGCAGGTTCGTCGTGATAGCCCCGAACAACGATCCCGGGTCCGACGCGATTCGCGCGGAAATCGACGCGCTGCCGCCGGAACGTTTCCGCATGCTCCCGTCGATGCGCTTCTCCCACTTTTCGGAGCTGATGAAGAACGCGGCCTGCATGGTGGGCAACTCCAGCGCCGGCGTGCGCGAGGCCCCTTTCCTTGGAATCCCGTCGCTGGACTTCGGCACGCGGCAGAAGAACCGGGCATCTGCCGGCAGCGTCGCGAAGGTGGAGGCCGACGCCGCCGCCATCGACCGCTTTCTGCGCGACAGCTGGGGGCGGCGGCACGACCGCGACGCCGCGTTCGGGGACGGTCGCGCGGCGCGCCGCTTCGTGAACGTCCTCGGCCGGGAAGCGTTCTGGGAAGGCGCCCTCCAGAAGGTCTTCAGCGACAGCCGCTGACGGCCCCGCGCCGCTTCCGGGCCGAGGCGCGCCCCGTCGCGCCCGGCCTGCCGCGCCGGCATGCGAGGCCGTCAAGCGAACAGGGGGCAGCCCGCGGGATCCTCAGGACGCCAGGTCCGACCACTTGAGCTGTGCGTTCCTTGCGACCGCACGGACGAGCCGCCTGCCGACGACCTCGTCGAACTCATGGCCCGCGATCTCGCCGGAGCCCGGCCGGCGGCCCCATATGTCGGCTTCCTCGATCACGTGGCCCTCCTGCAGGTCGCGGTCGGCGACGACCGAGGTCCGGGCGAAGCGGTAGACGGCTTCCTCCGGCGCGCTTCGCCTCTTCTCGTTGTGCAGCGCGACGTGGATCTCCCGGCTGCGGTCGACGAGGCGGCGAAGTTCGGCGGGATCCATCGAGCAGGAGATGTCCGGCCCCTCCCTGTAGCGCGTGTCGGTGAAGTGGCGCTCCAGTATGCAGGCCCCCAGCGCGACCGAGGCGAGCGCCATCTCCGGGCCGACGGAGTGGTCCGAGAAGCCCACGACCGCGTTCGGGAACGCCTCCGCGAGCTCCCTGACGCCCTTGAGCGAGACGGTTTCCGGCGGCGAGGGGTAGAGGTTGGTGCACTCGAGCAGCGCATAGTCGATTCCGGCCTCTTCCAGGATGGCGACGGAGCGCGCAAGGCCGCCGATCTCCTGCATCCCCGTCGACATGATGACCGGCCTGCCCTTGGCGGCGATGTGGCGGATGAGCGGCAGGTGGTCCGCCTCGCCCGAGCCGATCTTGAAGGCCGGGACGTCCTGCTCTTCGAGAAAGTCCGCGGCGGCCCGCGAGAACGGCGTGGAGATGTAGATCAGGCCTTCCGCCTCGGCATGCGCCTTCAGCAGCGCTTCCTCGTCGGCGGCAAGCGCGCACTCCTCCATCACCTCCCAGATCGACTTGCCGCCCGCATTGGGCGGCAGGATGTCCCTTGCCTCCTCGGTCATCTCGTCTTCGACGAAATGCGTCTGGTGCTTGACGGCCTCCGCCCCGGACCTTGCCGCGAGAGTCACCATGTGGCGGGCCAGGTCCAGGTCGCCCCCGTGGTTGATTCCGATCTCGGCGATCACGAGCGGCGCGTGTTCGGGACCGACCTTCCTGTCTCTGATCTGCACGGGACGACCTCCTGTCTCGGGAATGCCACCGATGCATGCCGTCCGGAACGGGCGATTTGCAAGCCTTCCGCGCATCCTGCCGCGGCGGGCGTGTCGCCGCGCAGGCTTCCCGCGCGCTTGCGGGCAGTCCGCGCCTGGCGTATCCCGCCCGCTTGAGAGCTTGCGCAAGACGCCGCGTGTCGAGGGGTCCGGCTGCGCCATGAGTGGTTTCGTTCCGCCTGCGCCCGCAGGGCTTCGCTACCGGCTGTTCCTGTTCCTGTATGCATGTGCGCTCGGCGCGCTGGAGCCGCTCGTCTGGCGGTATTTCCGGATGCGCGCCGCGGGCGATGCCGGGTACGGCCGCCACCTGGAGGAACGGAGAGGGGAAGGTCCGAGGTTCGCGGCGGATCTCTGGCTGCACGCGGTGTCGCTCGGCGAGCTGACGGCCGCGGAGCCCGTGATCCGGCTCGCCCTGCGGGACGGGCACCGCATGGTGACGACGCACGCAACGCCGGCCGCGCGCGCCAGGGCGGAAGGAAGCTTCGCGGACGAGATCGCCTCCGGCCAGATGACGGTGCGCTACGCGCCCATCGATCGCCCGGGCTACTGGCGGCGGTTCCTTGCGTCCTGCGAACCGAGGATCGGCCTGGTCGTCGAGGTGGAGTTCTGGCCCTGGATGATCGAGACGGCGCGCGAGGCGGGCGTCCGGCTCGCGCTCGTCAACGCGCAGGTGCCCGCGCGCACCTGGCCGAAGGCAAGGCGCCTTGCGGCGCTCGTCGGCCATCCCGCCGCGCGCGCGGCGGCCGTGTTCGCCAAGTCGGCGGCCCAGGCGGAGCGGTTCCGCGCGCTGGGCGCGGCCGACGTGCGCGTTGCGGGGGAGATGCGGTTCGACATGACGGCCCCGGACGCGCATGTCCGGGCCGGCGCGGCGCTGCGCGGGAAGCTCGGCGCCAGGCCGGTCCTCACGATCGCGAGCGTTGTCGAGGGAGAGGAGGGGACCTACCTGCAGCTCCTCAGGGATCTGTCCTCGGATCCGGAGCCGCCGTTCGTGATATGGGTGCCGCGCGCGCCGGAGCGGTTCCGCGCCGCGGGAGAGCTCCTTCGGGAGGCGGGCTACAGGATCATGCGGCGCAGCCGCGACTTCGACGGCGAACTGAATCCCCTGTCCGCGCCCGATGCGGCGCAGGCCCTGGTCGGCGATTCGCTCGGCGAGATGAACTTCTACCTTGCGCCGGCCGATGCCGTGATCGTCGGCGGGGGGTTCGGGCCCCATGGCGCGCACAACGTCATCGAGCCGCTGGCGCTCGGCAAGCCCGTCGCGACCGGACCCCGCGTGGGAACGATCGAGTTCCCCGCGGTCGAGGCGGAGGCGGCGGGCGTCCTGACCGTCTGCGACGGGCCGCAAGCGCTGTCCGGCGCGGTTCGCGCGGCCCTCTTGCAGGGAGAGCCGGCGAAGGCGATGTCCTTTCATTCCGGACACAGGGGCGCGTCGCGGCGCATATACGAGGCGATCCGGCCCCTTCTGGCCGGGAGCCGGTGACCGGGCCATTCCCGGGCCTTCGTCGGGAGAAAGGGAGCGCGGATGGGACGGCGCTACATCGTCATAGGAAGCGGCTCGATCGGGCGGCGCCACCACGCGAACATCGCGGCGCTGGGCGGCGAGAGCACGCTCGTCCCGTGGCGCGGGCTGGACCTCGGGCGGCTCGAGCGGGATCTGCCGGACGCCGCGGGCGCGGTCATCGCGACAGCCACGGACGTGCGTCTCGAGCTCGTGGCGCTGTGCGCGCGCTTCGGCGTCGCCGTCTACGTGGAGAAGCCGATCGCCTTCCGGGTTTCCGGACTTGCGTCCGTGCTGGAGGCGGCCGGGCCGGTCGCCGAGCGCTCCGTGGCCGGCTTCATGATGCGGTACCATCCGGCGCTGGCGGCCCTGGCGCGGGATCCCGTCGACGCCTTCGGCTTCAGCATGGAAGTCGGTCACGACGTCCGGCTCTGGCGGCAGGGCTGGAGCTTTCCCGACAGCTACGCCGCGCGCCGGGACGGCGGCGGCGCGCTTCTGGACCTCTGCCACGAGATCGACACCGCCGCGTGCCTTTTCCCGGGGCTGGCGCTGGGCGAGGTGGCGTGCCTCGGCGACAGGCGCTTTCCCGGCGTCGACCTCGCGACGCGGGTGAGCCTGCGCGGGGCCGGGCTGGCCGGGGACGTCGCGATGGACTACCTGTCGCCGAAGAGCGTTCGCCGGCTCTCGGTGCGGGGATGCGGCGGCGGCGTCGACCTCGACCTGGCGGCGGGCCGGGAGGTTCGCTGGGGCGGCGCGAGGGAGGTCGAGCGCGAATGGACGGTCGAGCGCAACGCGATGTTCCTGGACCTGATGCGTGACTTCATGGCCCTGGCGGAAGGCGGGCAGCCGCCGGGCAACCCGCTCCTGCCCCGGCTGGACCTGGTCCGGGAGAGTTCGGCGCTCATCGCGCGCGCCTGGGAGGCGCGGCGGTTTCACGGCGAGATCGCGTGGGGCGGCGCATGATTCTCGGGCATGTCGGGGCGAGACGGGGTTCGAGGGGCGTGCCCGGGAAGAACTTCCGGGACATGCTGGGCAAGCCCCTGATCGACTGGTCGCTCGACCAGCTCCTGGAGCATCCGAGGGTCGATCGCGTCGTGGTCAGCACCGACGATCCGCGCATTCGCCGACACGCCGTCGCGAAGGGCTGCCTCGACATGGGGCTGCGGCCGGTGGAACTGGCCACGGACACGGCAGCGAAGTGGCGTGTCTGGCAGCACGCGCTCGCGAAGGCGGAGGAGATCGCGGGCCCGGCGGAGGTCTTCGTCGACCTGGACTGCACCGCGCCGCTGCGCGCCCCGGAGGACATCGACGGCGCGCTCGGCGCGTTCCTCGACGAACGTCCGGACATGGTCATGTCCTGCACCGAAGCGCGGAAGAACCCGTACTTCAATCTCGTCGAGCCGGACCGCGACGGGAATCTCAGGCTGTCGAAGCCGCTTCCGCGCGATGTCGTCGCCCGCCAGCAGGCGCCCGTGGTCTGGGAGCATGCGGCCTCGACCTACGTCGTGGACCCGGGCTACCTGAGGCGCGCGACGGGCCTTCTGCAGGGTCGGGTGCGCCCCTACCTGATGCCTGCGGAACGCTGCCTGGACATCGACACGGAGCTGGATTTCAGGATTGCGGAATTCCTCATGAAGGAGCGGCGGGATGGCTGACCTGGACGGGCGTACGGTCTTCATAACCGGTTCGGGCGGCGTGCTCGGCTCGGCCTACGCGGCGCGGATGCTCGCGGCCGGCGCGCGGGTCGTGGCGTCGGACCTGCCGGGCGAGCGGGCGGACAGGCTCAGGGAGCGGCACGGCGACAGCGCCGGCTTCCGCTTCTACGAGCTTGACGTGTCCGACGAGGCGGCGGTCGAGGGCATCTTCCGGCGCGTGATGGACGACGGCTGGGAGCCGAACGTCGTGCTCAACAACGCCGCCATCACCGGCGAGATGCTGATGGGCGAAGGGCGGGAATTCCCGGACCTCGCCAGCACGCGGGTCGAGGATTTCGAAAGGGCCCTCCGCACCAACCTCACCGGCGCCTTCATGGTGGCGCGGCAGATGGACCGGGACATCGTGGGGCGGTATCCGGCGACGCTGATCAACGTAGCGTCGATGTACGCGCTGAGGAGCCCGCACCACGGGATCTACGAGGGCATGCCGTTCGGGAACTTCCCCGCCTACGGCGTCTCGAAGGCCGGCATCCACGGGCTGACGCTCTGGCTCGCGGGCTACTGGGCGGACCGCCGGGCGACCGTGAACACGATCGCGCCGGGCGCGGTGCTCAACGGCCACCCGGAAGAGTTCCAGCGCCGCGTGTCGGGACTGGTGATGGCGGGCCGCATGGCGCAGCCGGACGAGATCGCCGGCGTCATGCTGTTCCTCGCCTCCGAAGCGGCGGGATACATGACGGGGCAGCTCGTGAGCGTCGACGGCGGCTACTCGGCCTGGTGAGGCACGATCCGCCTGGGCTGCGACGCGGGCGGAAGCGCCCGGCTGCAGGCGGCCGTCCTCCACGTCCCGTCAGGGCACGCAGGGCCGGCCGGGAAGAGGCGCGCCTGTCATGCCTCGGCGCTCGAGGTCCGGCGGCGGCGGTCACGTCGGAGCCGGTGCCGCCTGTAGAGGTCCTCGCGCGACGCGAAGGCAAGCGGACGGATGTCGCGGACATGGGCGTCCCGCGGCCAGTCGCACTCCATGCCGGCGTCGGCAAGCCCAAGCTTGATCGACCAGAGGATGTAGGAGCCCCGGGAAATCGATCCCGCCACGGCTCCCCGGAGGGCGGCCACCCAGACCCGCCGGCCGACGTCCGCGCGGATGAACGCGACCTCCTCGTCATGCCCGAAATCAAGCACTTGGCGAACGAACTGCGGCCCGTTTCGCAAGATCGTCCAGGCCGGGCCGTTCCACCAGACGGCTTCGGCGACCTTCACCCGCCCGGAAGTGGGATCAAGCGGCATGGACACGGACGGGATCGGCGTGCCCCGCCAGGCCGAAACCTCGGGACGGAACCAGCTGTCGGTCATGTCGGTTCGTCCATGCCGCGTCCGTCCGCGGGTCCGGCCGTTTCCAGGACTGCGGCGGCAAAGTCGCGAAGCGCCGCCGTCCCGGCGCGGCCGAGCGCTTCGGCAGCCGAAGGCGGCGGGTCGCCGATGCATGCAGCCACCCGGCCAATCGGTTGTTTCCCGATGCTCGTCACCGCCTCGCGGCTCAGCGACGGCCAGGCCCCTGTCGCCGACGCGAGGTCAACATAGTCCCTCTCTGCATTCCGGGACAGGCAAGCCAGCGATTTCGCGATCACGAGGTCGAAGGGATGCGCAACCGCGACCCCGTTCGGAGCCAGGACCGGATCACGAACAGGTGCCGGAACGAGAGCCCCTGTCTCCATCAGCGTGATCAGCAGCTGCCGTCCTTGCCCTGGCAGCCTTGCATCGACCATGCCGGGTCCGCCGCTCAGACGGCCATCCTTCAGCCAGCCGAGACTTCGTGCGAAACCAGGATCGACAATGGGCAGCGGGGTGACGAAGTGGAAGTCCGTGGACTGCCGGTGGTCGAGATACAATGCGAGCGCCGTCCCTCCGTAGAGACGAAGGTCACCTTGCAACGGTCCTTTCAGAGCTTGACCTAAAACTCCATATATAGTTCCATAATGGCGTATTCAAAGGATTTTAGCACAACATATAGTGTCTTGGCATGAATTTTAGGTCAAGCTCTCAGGTTGTGCCAGAACGAGATCATGTCGGCGTCCATGAAGCCTTCTCTGGCTGGCTGCATTGTCGGCATCGCTTCCATGTCAGGCAACGGGCTCTCATCAGGGCAGGCGTTTTCCGTTGGCCTTCCGTTCATCTTTCGCCTCCTTGGCCCGGGCAGGAAGCGGCTCGCTCGCTGGCCGCTCTCCCGGATCCGGGCGACTTCCGCCAGCCCGGCGCCCGGACGCCCGGGACCGGCATGATCCACGTTGCGCCGACTGCCAGAAGAGCTATACGCCAAGCCGGCCAGGCGCAAGACATGCCCAAGTCATGACCTGCCGACGGCAATCTGCCGAAGATGGTCGTTCGACCCCGCCTCGAGATTTCCAATGAGGCGTTTCCCGACACTGCTTCGCCCCGTCGCATCCAGTTGTTCCACCATGACATGAGCATGGGCGGCACCGCACGCAACCGCCGCTTTCCATTCAGGACGGCACGGGATTCCCGGCGCGAAAACCGCTTGCCCGGCCAGCATGAAGAGCGGTCCATTCTGCCGATCTTGCCTTGCAGGCGAACATGCATGGACCGGGCGCTTCGAGCCAGTCGCAACATCGCGACGGACGAATCGAGGCAGACCGCCGCTCGCGCCATCTCTCGTCCGGATCGGCCAGGACGTCTTCCAGCATGGCGACTGGCCTGGGCCTGGGCGGCGGTTCCGAGGCGGTCAGCTTGGCTGACGTCAGTGCGCCGGACCGAACCGCTTCCGCCAGGAAGGCGTCGGCGAGGATCGGGCTCCGGATCTCCCGGAGCGGGCCGAGTTCGGCGACCACCTGGGTCCGGCCGGTCACCAACACGTCTCGCCGGACGCCGCAAGCCGGACGTATTCGTTCAAGTTTCTGTTCAGGACCTTGATGCCAAAGGATTTCATGTGGCCAAGCTGGCGATTGATCGCAACTTCTTAACTGCCACCAAGAAGATGGGGGGGGGGTGCAGTCCAGCTTTGATGGTCAGGCCATGGTCGCCTGACGTCAGGAAATTGGTCTACAACCTGCCCCGGGCAAGGCGGGAGGGTGTTGCCTGGATAAGCGACCTGGGCTAAGCTGAACTTCAGGGAGAACAGAAGGGGACCGAATGGGCGCAAGCCCTTGACCCTGCACGGGCTTTCCGGGTCCGGCCGGGAGAAATTCCGGGACATGAGTTACATGTCTCTTGACATCATGCGCCCATATTACCCATGTATGGTGCAGCATTCATGATGCAGGCGTTCCATGTCGTTTCATGTCGAGACCATCCCCAACCGCAAGAGCAGGCCGACGGTCCTCATCCGCGAGGCCTGGCGCGAGGACGGGCGCCTCAGGAAGAGGACCGTCGCCAACCTCACCCGGCTGCCGCCCCACGTCGTCGACGGCGTCAGGGCGCTGTTCCGGGGCGGCGTCGCCGTCGCCCGTCCCGGGGACGCCGTCGCCATCCGCCGCGCGCTGCCCCACGGCCATGTCGCCGCCGTGCTGGGGACAATGCGGCGCCTCGGCTTCCGGCGCCTCCTCGGGCGGAGCAAGGAGCGGCTGCGGGACCTCGCGCTCGCCGCGGTGGCCGCGCGGACCCTCGACCCGGCCTCAAAGCTCGCCACCGCGAGGGCGCTGTCGCCGGAGACGGCGACGACCAGCCTCGGCGCCGTGCTCGGCCTCGGGGAGGTGACGGGCAACGAGGTGCTCGCCATGCTCGACTGGCTGCTGGAGCGCCAGCCCTGGATCGAGCGGAGCCTCGCCAGCCGGCACCTCAAGGGCGGGAACACGCTGATCCTGTACGACGTCAGCTCCAGCTACCTGGAGGGACGCTGCTGCCCGCTGGCGGCCTTCGGCCACAACCGGGACGGCAAGCGGGGGAAGATGCAGGTCACCTACGGCCTGCTCTGCGCCGCGGACGGCTGCCCGGTGGCGGTGGAGGTGTTCGCGGGCAACGCGTCCGACCCCTCCACGGTGGCCTCCCAGGTCGGCAAGGTCCGCAGGCGCTTCGGCATCGGGCGCGTCGCGCTGGTGGGCGACAGGGGCATGCTGACGACGGCGCGCATCCGCGAGGACCTGGAACCCGCGGGGCTCGACTGGATCTCGGCGCTGAAGACGGGCGACATCCGCAAGCTGCTGAAGGCGGGCCCGGAGGGCGCGCCGGCCCCGCTCGTGCCCGAGGCGCTGGTCGCGGACGCCGTGGCGGAGGTCACGGGCCCGGACTTCCCCGGCGAGCGGCTGATGGTCTGCCTCAACCCGCGGCTGCGAGAGGAAAGGCGCAGGAAGCGCGAGGACCTGCTCGCGGCGACGGAGGAGGCGCTCGCCGGCATCGCGGCGGCGGCCGCGCAGCGGAAGCCGGGGCCGGCGAACCGCGACCGGACCCTCAAGGCGCTGGGGCGGGAGGCGAACCGCCGCAAGGTGGAGAAGCACTTCGACGTCGCCGTGCACGAAGGGGGGATGGACTGGGCGCGCAACGCCGGCAGGATCGCCGCCGAGGCCCGGCTCGACGGCGTCTGCGTCATCCGCACCAGCCTGGACGCCGCCTCCATCGGCGCGGAGGCGGCGGTGGAGGATTGCAAGTCGCTCGCGGGCGTGGAGCGCGCGTTCCGGAACGCGAAGACCGACCTGCGCATCCGTCCCGTGCACGTGTACTCGGCCGACCACGTGAAGGCGCACGTGTTCCTCTGCATGCTCGCGTGCCACGTGGAATGGCACATGCGCCGGCGCCTCGCGCCGATGCTGTTCGAGGACGACGACCGCGAGGGCGCCCGGGCGCAACGGAACTCGCCGGTGGAGAGGGCCGAGGTCTCGGCACGCGCGAAGGCCGGCACGAAGCGCACCCCCGACGGGCTGCCGGTCCACAGCCTGCGCACCCTGCTCGCCGACCTCGGCACGCTGACGCTCAACGAGGTGACGCTGCCGGGCGGCCCGGACCACGCCTTCCCGCTGCTGGCGACGCCGACGGAGCTGCAGCGCCGCGCCTTCAAGCTGCTGGAGATCGACCCCGCCAAGAGCCTGCCTTGACACGCAGGGGCTGTTACATGCAGAGTCCCGCCCGGAACCGGCGATCGCGCTGATTCCAAGGGGCTTTGCGAATTCCTGACGATGAAGTTCCGGCTAAGCGCGCCGATGGAAATGCGTTGTCGGCGCCCGACGGATGCATCAGGGTCACGGGAAGCGGCCATCTTCCCGTTCTGCTTGCTGAACGGGCCTTTGGGGGCTGGACATCGGGCACAAGGTCGGTTGCGATGTGCGACGAAAATCGAATCTATGAAGCAAGCCCAAGGCATTGCGAGCCGATCACGGCCCAAAATCCGGGCGTGAAGTGCCCACCGTGGAGTGCGGCGATTGCCCAGAAAATTCTGGATTCTGCGGAACCGGTCGGAAACGCCTTGCAGGCGACTCACGATGGGGTCGGGTTTGTGGCGCGCAGGACGCGGACTACGAATGAAGGCGTGGTGTGGCACGGGTATCCCGAGTCCTGGGACAGGATGGACCCGGAATTGAAGAGACGGTGGCGGCAGGAAGGGCTGATTCAAGGCAGGGATCTTCGTGCCTTCGCCACTCGTCGTAAAGTCCGGGATGTGTTCGGAGGCCGGTACGTTGGCGGATAGTTTCAACCCTTCATTCGAGACTTTCGGGGACAAGGCCAGCTTTGCCCTGGAAATTCGCCTGATTCCTGACGGGGTCACCGGGCCAGAGCCGCAGGATTGTATCGGGTCTTGGGGTGAATGGCGTCTTTGGGTCTCCGGCCTGAACCTGTGCGAACTCCGGCTGGACACCGAGGAGGGATCGGTCGAAGTCCGGCAGGTGAGATGGTTTCTGGCGCCATTGTTCGCATGGATGGTCGAAAACTGGATGCCGCTTCTTCACGAAAGGCGGTTGCCGCCAGGCGGCCGGATGGGTGACGGCATGCCTCGTTCGGCGCGAGGGGCATATCTTGCGATGGTCGAGAGCGCGGGCGATGACCTTGACCGGTTTTGTCCATGGCAGTGCTGGGCCAGTCGTCATTCCTTGCGCGCCGCTTCCGAAGGAGGCATCCTGCCGGACGTCTTTGTGCAACGCATTGAAGATGAGCTGGAGTTTTCCTGGGGTGACCGGGTTCAGCCGGGAGCCATGGCAGCGCGCTTCGTCGCAGAGGACGGGGTGGCACGGGCCTCCGTCGATGCTGTCGCGGAGTGCCTCCGTTCGGCGTTGCAGTGGTTCCTTTCCCAACAGGAATCCAGCGAAGAGATCTGGGTGCGTGAGCTGCGGGAGGGTTGGGAGGAGACATCTCGCGAGGCCACGGGGTTGTCCGCCCTGTCCTGGTATCTCGATTCCGGCCCCGAACCCAATGCTCTCACGAAGAAATTCCTTGAGGCTCTCGACAAGCTGAAGCGACCGCTTGCATTCGGCGACGAGGCTTGGCTGGGAACCCTGTCGCCTGAAGTCGCCATGTTCGGGGATCTGTCGCCTGAGATTTCAAGCGAGGCGGCAGCGGTTCTCTTGGGCGAGTACTTCAATGCTCGCGGCACCGGGGATGACGTGAGTCAACTGCCAGACCTCTCCCTGGATGTCCCGGCGTGGAACCTCTCGTCGCCTTGGCACAACGGGTATGCGCTGGCCTTGGATGTTTTGGATGAAATCGATCCTGAACCCGAAGCGCCAATGACGCATCTTGATCGAATGCTTGACGCGCTGGGCATTCGCGTGAGAGAAGTCAGCCTGGGCAGGCAGGGGCCGCGAGGCGTTGCCTTGGCTGGCGGTGACCTGCGGGCCACGATTCTGATCAACCTCGATGACTTGAGAAACTCTTCAAGGGGTGGCAGGCGATTCACCTTGGCACATGAACTGTGCCATGTCCTCTTTGATCGCGGTTCTGCGCGGGCATTGGCACATAGCAGCACGCCATGGGCATCTCCATCGGTCGAGCAGCGTGCAAACGCTTTCGCGGCCATGCTGCTGATGCCGCCCCGGAGGGCCGGATTGCCAGCGGCAGCGGATCTGGAGGAACTCAAGCGGGCGGTGGGCAGGCTGGCGGACAGGCTGAAGGTCGGCAGGGTTGCGCTGAAGCGGCACCTTGCAAACATGGATGTCATCAGTGCGGATCAGTTGAATTGGCTTTTGGGCGCTCGATCGCAAGACTTGTAGAGGCATTGCATCGGCTGCAACGAACGCCATGCGCCCGACACGCATTCGACCGACGAAAGGGCTTGATGGAACCAAACCCCAAGATCCTGATCACCGGCGGCACAGGCTCGTTCGGGCACGCATTCGTCCCGGCGGCACTGCAGCGTCTGGATCCGGCCAAGCTGATCATCCTGTCACGTGACGAGATGAAGCAATGGGAGATGGCCAGGCAGTTCGAAGGCGACAACCGGCTGCGCTTCTTCATCGGCGACGTGCGCGATCGCGACCGGCTGAACCGTGCGCTCGACGGGGTGGATTACGTCGTGCATGCCGCCGCAACCAAGATCGTTCCGACGGCCGAATACAACCCTTTCGAGTGCATCCGGACCAACGTCATCGGCGCGATGAACCTGATCGACGCCTGCATCGACAAGGGCGTGACGAAGGTAGTGGCGCTTTCGACCGACAAGGCGTCGAGCCCGGTGAACCTCTACGGCGCGTCCAAGCTCGCCTCCGACAAGCTGTTTGTCGCCGGCAACTCCTACGCGGGCGAGCACGACACGCGGTTTTCGGTGGTGCGCTACGGCAACGTCATGGGCTCGCGAGGATCGGTCATTCCGTATTTCATGTCCATTCGCGACAAGGGCGTCCTGCCGATCACGGATGACCGCATGACGCGCTTCATGATCTCTCTGGAACAGGGAGTGGACCTTGTGTTTCACGCGCTGTCCGACATGGTTGGGGGCGAGATATACGTGAAGAAGATCCCGTCGATGCGGGTGACGGACATCGCCCGGGTGATCGCGCCCAGTGCGCGGCACGAGATCATCGGCATCCGGCCGGGCGAGAAGGTCCACGAACAGATGATCGGGGTGGAAGACGCGCCCCACACGTACGAATATCCCGGGCACTTCAAGGTGCTGCCCGCGATCCACAACTGGTCGGCCGACCCTTTCCGCATCAAGAAAGGCGTGAAAGTCGCCAACGGGTTCATCTATTCCAGCGAGAGCAACGCCGACTGGATGACCAATGACGAGCTGGCGTCCTGGATCGAGGGCAACCGCGCACGGATCGGGGCAATCTGATGATCCCCTACGGCCGACAGGACGTCCGGCAGGAGGATGTCGACGCGGTGGTCGAGATCCTGCGATCCGATTTCCTGACCCAGGGTCCTGCCGTTCCACGCTTCGAGCGGGCCGTTCGCGAGGCCGTGGGCGCTGCGCACGGCGTTGCGGTCAACAGCGCGACCTCCGCCCTTCACTTGGCCTGCACGGCGCTGGGTCTCGGGCCGGGCGACACGCTCTGGACGTCTCCGGTCACCTTCGTCGCCTCGGCCAACTGCGCGCGGTACTGCGGCGCGGACGTGGATTTCGTCGATGTCGATCCCGTCTCCGGGAATCTCTGTCCGGACCGGCTTGAGGAGAAGCTTTGCGCAGCCGAGATCGAGGGCCGGCTTCCCAAGATCATCGTGCCGGTTCATCTGGCCGGGCTCTCCTGCGACATGGCGCGGATAGGCGCGCTGGCCCGGCAGTACGGCATTCGCGTTATCGAGGACGCCTCGCACGCCATCGGCGGCAAGTACGGGAACCGGCCCGTCGGCAACTGCGCCCACAGCGACATCGCCGTGTTCAGCTTTCATCCGGTAAAGATCGTGACCACCGGCGAGGGTGGCATGGCTGTCACGCAGGATGCCGATCTTGCCAGCCGCATGGCACGCCTGCGCAGTCATGGCATCACGCGTGACGCCGCTGAGATGACGTACTCTCCGGACGGGCCCTGGCACTACCAGCAGCTGGAGCTGGGCTGGAACTATCGCATGACGGACATTCATGCCGCGCTGGGCCTTAC
Source organism: Paracoccaceae bacterium (assembly GCA_965221845.1). Lineage (GTDB taxonomy): Bacteria > Pseudomonadota > Alphaproteobacteria > Rhodobacterales > Rhodobacteraceae > JAJEFO01. Next base: position 781,658 of record OZ244919.1, on the reverse strand, counting down.
GCAGATGGACCGGCTGTCGGACTACGTGTCCCGCAGGAATGCGCTCGCTGATCGCTATGATGAACGGACGGATGACCTGCCACTGACGCGCCCGGCGGCCCGCGCACCCGGGACACTTTCTGCGTTCCACTTGTACATAATCCGGGTTGAGGCGGTGCGTCACAGGAAGGTCTTCGAAGAGCTTCGCAGGCGCGAGATCGGGGTGGCGCTTCACTATATCCCTGTGCACTTGCAACCCTATTACCGCGCCATGGGGTTTGAACCGGGCGAGTTCCCTGAGGCGGAGCGCCGCTACCGCGAAGCGATCTCCGTCCCGCTCTTTCCGAAAATGACAGAAGGCATGCAGGATGTCGTCGTTGATGCTCTGAGAGGCGTTTTGGGGAACTCATACCAAACCAAATAATACGCCGCTTCCACTCCGAAGTGCAACACGTGATGCAGCGTCCCGGGCGGTTCGACGACACATGATGTTGCGAACCGGCCAGGCGGCGGCGACAGTCCCTTTCGTCGAAAAAAGGAGACCGTCATGCCCGAGGGCCATCGCCACCGGCCTCATGCGGAACGCCGCCGGATCCACGCCCCGGGAAAGCGGGCTTTCCGGCCCGGCGATCGCCCGCCGGCCCGGCCGCGACCGCACGACGGTCTGGCGGGAGGTGCGGCGCAACTCCGGCGGGCGCGGCTGCCGCCACAAGCAGGCGCAGGGGAAGGCGGAGGCGCGCCGCAGCGCGGCCTCGCATGTTCAGCGAACCGGCAATGACCAAGGAGGTGGCTGTGGAAAAGTCGGGGGCGGATTCCTGTGGAAAAGCCGTTCCTTGCCTCCCGGCGCCCTCCCGGTCGATGCCGGGTCCGGGACCCCCTCCGCCCGGCCGGGCGGAGGGGGTGCGGGGCCTGGCCCCGCAGGACGGGCCGGACCGGAGCGGCCCTGGATCGCGCGAGCGGATCCGTCGACGAGCGTGGTCGGCCCGCCCTCCCGTTGGCCTCCCGGGTCCCGATGGACGCCGGGTCCGGGAACCGGACCGTCGCGAGGACAGGAGCGGGAGACATGACCACCGCAGCTGCGGGAATCGACGTGAGCAGGAAGTCGCCGGACATCCGCCCGGGCGGGCGGGATCACGCCGCCACCAACGACACGGACGGGTTCCGCAAGGTCGCCCGCCTCCCGGGGAAGGGAAGGCGGAGCGGGTCGTCCCGGAGGCCACGGGACGGATGCACCGGGCCCTCCTGCAGTCGCTGCATGACAGGGGCTTCAAGGTCGTCGTGGCGACCCGCGCCAGTCCCGGGACCTCCCCAGGGCCGGCGGCGAGCTGGCGAAGACCGACAGGGTCGACGCGAGGGTGCCGGCCGCCTTCGGGGCCGCCTTCCCGGACATGGCGCCCACCGCGCCGGCCGACGTCACCGTCGACAGGCTCCGCGACATGCTCGTGCTGCGGGAGGCCCTCGTCGACCGGCGCGCGGAACTGAAGGCGGTCCCGGGCGAGGTCGGAGAGCCGGACGCGGACGGCCCCGTCCGGAGGGTGCTGGAGGAACTGGACGGCGCCGTCGCCGCGTCCGGCCGGCGGATCGAGGAACTTGTCAAGGGCTCGGAGGGCCTGGCGGAGAGCTGCGGCATCCGGCCCCGGTGCCGGGCATCGGCCCGGTCACGGCCGCGTCCCCGGTCGCCCGGGCGGGCGAGCCGGGCGCGATCGGCAACCGCCAGGCCGCCGCCCTGGTCGGCGTCGCCCCCTTCGCCCGCGACAGCGGCACCCTCAGAGCTTGACCTAAAATTCACACCAAACACTATATGTTGTGCTGAAATCTCGGAAATATGCCAGTATAGTTCAATATATGGCATTTTAGGTCAAGCTCTCAGGGGCGGGCGCCACATGACCGGCGGGCGGCGGCGTCCGAGGGACGTCCTGTACATGGCGGCGATGGCGGCCTGCATGTCCGGTCCCGACATGATGGAGATGTACGGCCGGCTCCGGGAAAGGGGCAAGCACCACAAGGTCGCCGTGACCGCGGTCATGCGGAAGCTCGTCGTCACCGCGAATGCGCTGCTCCGCGACCGGCGCACCTGGGAGGACAGGTCGGCGGCCGCCGCCTGACGCCCGGACGGGCCGCGCCCCCCCGGCGGCCCGCCGGGGCCCGAAGGGAACCAGCCGTCCGGCCGCGCCCTTGCGGCCGGGCCGCCTGCCCCTGCCCGGACGGCCGCCGGGATGTGGACAGGCTGTGGAAAACCCCGGTCCCGGCCCCCCGGAAAAGGCCGGATCCGGGCTTGACCCAAGACATGGATGCTCGTCGGCGGCGCGCAAGATGACGCCGGAGCCGTGGCGCATGGCGGAGGAGCGGCTGGCCGAGGGCTGGAGCCCCGAGCAGGTCAGCGGGCGCCTCCGCAAGGAGGGCGCGCCGATGGCGGGCCGGCAGTGGACCTGCGAGCACGTCCACGCCGACCGGAAGGCCGGCGGCGGTCTCTGGCGGCATCTCCGCCGCCGGGGACGGAAGCCGAACCGGAAGGGCGGCCGCCATTCCGGCCGCGGCCGCATCCCGGGCCGGGCGGACATCTCCGAGCGCCCGGACGTCGTGGAGGCGAAGGAACGGGTCGGCGACCGGGAGGCGGACACGAATCAACGGCAAGGGCACCGGCGGCGCGCTTGTCTCCCTGGTGGACAGGGCGTCCAGGCACACGCTGCTCGAAAGGGTCGGGAGGAAGACGGCGGACGCGGTCGGCTCGGCCATGACCGGCATGCCGGGCCCTCTCCCCGTGCACACGGTCACCGCGGACAACGGCAAGGAGTTCGCGGGCCATGCCAGGGTGGCCGAGGCGCTGGGCGCGGGGTTCTTCTTCGCGCGGCATTGCCACTCCTGGGAGCGCGGCCTGAACGAGCACGTGAACGGGCTGGTGCGGGAGTGGTTCCCGAAGGGCACGGACTTCCGCAAGGTGACGGACGCAGAGGTGCAGGCCGTCCAGGACCGCCTCAACGCGCGGCCGCGCAAGGCGCTGGGCTGCCTCACCCCGTCCGAGGCCTTCCTGCCCGGGCGCAGCCGCCCTGAGGGGGCCGTTCCGGGGCCGCCGGGGGCGGCTCCGAGGGGAGATGCGCGCTGTCCGCGGCCCGCCGTCCTCCGGTCGGGCTCCGCCCTCCCTGCGTCCGGCGGGCCGCGGACAGCGCCCGGCAGGGCTTGCACCGCCCCGGAAGACTGGCTACGCCTCCTCGTGAAAGGACTTCCGCCGCTCGGGCTTCGCCCCTCGCTGGCTGGTGTTGCACTTCGGACTGGAAGCGGCGGTCTTGGAAAAGGAAAAAGCGTGAACATTACCCACGCAAATCGGAAGGCGGCACCAACCATCGCTGTAATTCCCGCCCGCGGCGGTAGTCGCCGTATTCCAGGCAAGAACATGGCCGATATCGGCGGCAAACCTGCCATCGCGCATACGATCCGTGCTGCAAAGGATGCTGGGGTTTTTGATGCCGTCATGGTCTCAACCGATGACGCGACGATTGCTGATTGTGCCAGAGCTGAGGGCGTGGAAACAGTCAACCGTCCGGCCAACCTCGCTGATGACTTTGTCCCAATACTGCCGGTCGTGAAGCATACCATCGAGTTGCAACCGTGGCTGCCTATGCAGGCCTGCCTGCTGCTGGCTACTGCCATTATGATCCGCCCTGAGATCCTGCGCGAGGCGCATGAGCGTCTACTGGCCGACCCTGGACTGGATTACGTTATCGGAGTGCGGCGTTTTGCGTCGGCTCCGCAACGTGCTCTAATAATGGGCGAGGGCCAGCGGATCACAATGCAGAAACCTGAGAATTTCAATCTGCGGTCGCAGGACATGACACCGCTCTTTCACGATGCTGGTCAGTTCAGCTTCGGCACCTGCGCCGCATGGATGGAGGGCAAACCCTCCTTCATCTCTAACACCGTTGGCATCGAGATATCCCGGTGGGAAGCGGTAGATATTGACGAACCCGAAGATCTTGCGTTTGCCCGAATGTTGTATGATAGTGTGTATGGCCAATGACGCAGACGATCCTGATCCGTTGTGATTTCTTTCCCGGCTCGGGCGTCGGTCATCTGAAGCGCTGCGCGGTTCTGTCTAATGCTTTGCAGAATGCTGGTGTCGAGCCGGTGATGGTTCTGGACAGCGACATGCCCGAGCTTTCTGTGGATCTGCCCTGCGCAGTCCTGACCTCGGGTCCGCACAACGAGTTCAATGCCGCCAAGGACGCCGACACTTTGATTGTACAAGCACAAGAGATCGGGGCGGAAACCGTGTTGCTTGATTCCTATCGTGTTGGGCCGTGCTGGATTTCTCATGTGAAGGCGGCAGGCCTGAAAGTCGCCGTAATTGACGATTTGGGCATTGCCGCTGGCGCCGATTTGTCGGTTGCATACACGCCGGGTGTGACTCCCCCTGAAGGCTTTGACGCAAGCCAAAGCCTGTTTTGCGGCGGACCGTCCTTTTTCCCGACCGATAGCCCAGTTCTTCGGCCAGATGTATCGTTGGCGCCGCTGCGTGCCGTGGCCCATGCCGGGGGTTCTGGTGCCTACTTCCCTGCTGCTTTAGTATATGAGGCCTTGGCCGAAACCGCGAAGCATCGGGGTCTCTCCATCACTTGGATCGCACCCGATCAGGCCACTCGAGATATGCTGCAGGGCTCTGGGTGGTTGGGCGAGGAGGATCAGGTTCTGGGCTGGCAGAAGGGCCGCAACGATCTGTGGAGCGATTTCGACCTCGTAGTTGGTCCTGCGAGCACCTCCATGTTCGAGGCGATCATGCAGGGTGCGCTTCCGATCAGCTTTCCGATATCGGATACACACTTCTCGGAGCGTGCTGTCTGGCTACAACTTGGTCACGCGTTGCATATTACAGCAGCAGAGCGTATGAATGCTGAATTCTGCCGCTCTATGGTTGCGTTGGCTCTGGACCGTTTCGCTGATCTCCGTGCAGTGCTATGGCAGCGGGCAGGAGTGCTGGATGGCAAGGGTGCCTCGCGCATAGCCACACACCTGGTCACACTGGCCGAAGGAACGCAGCAACCTGGCATCGAAGGTGTGCCCGCTGCGCATACTGATCAGATCCGTGAATGCGTATTGTCCGATGCTGCCGGGTTTCTGGACGCTCGCAACTCGCCCATGGTGCGATACCTTTCGACACATCCCGACCATATAATCAGCTGGCCCGAACATCTGCGTTGGTGGTTGGACCCAACGACCGAGCGGTTTCTGGTTGCCGATCAGGATGGACGAGCTGAGGCCTATTTCTGGCACCGTGCGCACCGTGTTTCAAGCCGTGATTATCTAGTCGGTGGCTGGTTCCCGGTGGGCGACCGGCCTGCCTTTACTACGGCAGTTCGGCTTCTCGACTGGCAATTGAATTATTGCGACTATCACTATCCAGAGCATACCTGGATAGCAACAATCAACTGGAAAAATCGTGCAACATTGGCGCTCAACCAGCGTTATGGTTTTGTTGAAGCTACAGGAGATACACGTATCATCATTGAAAAATTATTTCCTGGAACTACAACTGCTTTTTCAATTCTAGAAAGGAAGGTGTGATAATGACTGAATCCTTGCGATTATCCATACTAGGTGGAAGCAGGAGTTCTGCTATTGGTGCTACGCATGTGGCGGCAGCACGGCTGGATGGGCGTTATGTCATTGGACCATGCTATTTTTCTCGGGATGAAATCAAAAACAGACAGTCGCATGCTGATTATGGTTTGCCTTGGCGTGGCCATCCAAGAACCTTGATTTCATGGTTGGAAAAATACAAAGATGAAATTGATCTAGTTACGTTACTTACCCCTTCAACTGATCATGCCGATCATATATGCAGCTTGATTGACCAAAATTTAAGTTTTTTGACTGAGAAGCCAGTGGCTTGCACTCGTGCCGAGGTTGAAAGAATCCGTGAAGGTCTTGCTGCTAAGCCCAACCATTTTGCGCGTTTCGTTCATAACTATTCTGCTTATCCTCTCTTCCGTGAATTAGTATTACGCTTGCATGACGGTTGTATCGGAAAATTACACCATCTACGCGTCAATATGCCAAGCGATAGTTTCGCTCGTGAAACATCTGTTGGCAAACCACAAAATTGGCGTAGTCGAGACCATGAAATTCCAATGATCATGCTCGATCTAGGCACACATATGCATCACCTTGTGCGCATGATGATTGGTAAAGCCGAAAGTTCCCGTCTTACAGCCCGAATGCATCAGATGGTAAATAGCTTAGGTGTGATTGATAATGTTGAAATTTGGGAGGAACGCACCGATGATATCTGTGTCAGCTATTGGATGTCAAAGGCTCACCTAGGCATAAAGAACGGATTGAAAGTTGAGGCTTATGGCAGTGATGGAACGTTAACATGGTACCAGATGGAGCCTGATCAACTCATCGAGGCTGATATCGATTCCAACTGCACTGTCGTTAACCGAGGTGCCATACGTTCGAAAGCACGCTTCCGAGATATATTTAAACCAGGTCATCCAACTGGCTTCGTCGAGGCATTCGGATATTTCTATTCTGATATCGCCGATGATTTTCTTTCCATTCGTGATGGAGGTAAGGGCAGTCCTTGGATTTGCCCTTTCTCGGATGCCTTCGAAGGCATCGAATTTCTTGCCACAGCGGCGTGCACCCATTACAGCAGGAATTGGGAATACCTATGAGCAGCATCGAAGATTTCAAAAATATATTCGATGTGGATTGCAACAGACCACCTGTGATCTGCGTTGAGATGAGTGGTAACCACCAGGGTCGCTTGGACACGGCTCTAGACTTCGCTCGCGCTGCCAAGGCGGCCGGAGCTGATTTGCTGAAAATTCAGGTCTATCGTCCCGATACGATTACCATCAGATCAAACAATACCGATTTTCGTTTATCTTCAGATAATGACTGGGCTAAGTTCGGCACGCTTTATGATCTCTATGAAGATGCGCATACCCCATGGAATTGGATACCTGAGATTTTCAAGGAAGCTAATAAGCTAGAACTCCCAATATTTGCATCTCCATTTGATTTAACAGCAGTGGAATTCTTGGAAGAGCTCGGCTGCCCCATCTACAAAATTGCTTCACCTGAAATAACTGATTTAGGATTAATTGAAGCCTGCGCTAAAACTAATAAGCCGATTGTGATTTCCACTGGTTTAGCAAGCAAGGAAGACTTAGACCGTGCTGTCGAAGTGCTGCGTCGTCACAACACACCATTAATAATCTTGAAATGCGTCTCAGCATATCCAACTCCGATTGAGGACATGAATGTCTCTACTATTAGCTGGCTTCGTGACACTTATGGCTGCGCTGCCGGTTTGTCGGATCACACTATAGGTTTTGAAGCGTGTTATGCAGCCACAGCACAGAGCGCAGTTATGATTGAAAAGCACTTCAGACTGCCTGGTGACACGACCTCGGTAGATGCAGCGTTTTCGATGGAGATGGACAAATTACCTGCTTTGAAAAAATCTCTCAATAAAATATTCTCTGCTATGGGGAATCCTACGTTGGAATTGCCAGATATTGCCAAGCCTTCACTCAGTGGACGTAGATCTCTTTATGTCGTTGCAGATGTGAGAACTGGTGAGAAATTCACATCAAAAAACCTACGCTCAATCCGACCCTGTTATGGTTTGGAACCGCGTCATTTACTCTCGATTCTTGGTCGCCGCGCTACGTGTGATATTCTGGCCGGCTCACGCATGAAATGGAATCTCGTGGAAGGAGGTGAAATTGATTAGAGATATTATCATAAGAGCATTTCAAACGCTAGGCAAACCTATGCCGGAAAGTTTCGATCAATGCCTTTATAGAAACGGGCATTTAGATAGTGCTGAATTGATGCAGTTGTTGCTGGAGTTAGAGCTTGAGACAGGTAAAATATTAGATATTGCTAAATTGATGAATGACGATATTTCGATTTCTCGTATCTCTACAGAATTGGAGACGGATAAGATATGAGCAGCACTAGCGCAATCTGGCATCGATTCGCGAGTCATGTCGCGACTCAAGGCGATAAGCCTGCGATTATTGACGTTGCCCGAGATATAGCGCTGAGCTATACTAATCTTGCCTCTCGTGCCATTGCCATGTCCGATGCCCTAGAGCCGTTTGCAGCAGAGAACCTGATTTTCATCGGGGAACCGCAGATTGAAGCACTCCCGCTAATCCTCGCCATGGCCCGGCTGGGACGCGCCTTTGTGCCAATAAGCGAAAGTGAACCGGCGGCACGTCTGACTCAGAGCTTCATTAACCTACCAGGGCGGAGTCTTGTGGTTTCCCGCAGCGGGTTGGAGGGTATCCCTGTTCTAGAGGAGGCACTTGGATCTGATCTTCAGGTGCTCGGCCTGACATGGCAATGGTCGCCATATACTGCGGAGTTGCCGATTGGGCCGTCGCCTTTCTTGATCACTCATAGCTCTGGATCTACAGGCACGCCCAAGCGAGTGGCTTTCAGTCAGGCAACCAAGTTGGCTCGTACTGATCAGAGCATAAAACTTTTTTCGATCACCCACGAGGACCGCATCCTTAGTGCCTGCCCGATACACCATTCTCTTGGTCAGCGGCATTTGTGCTGCGCGGTGATGAGCGGCGCTACTCTAATTAAGGCTTATCCCTTCAGTACTGACCTTTGGATTGAAGCCGTGACGCGGCATAAGGTGAGTTTCTCTATTCCTGTGGCAACACATCTGAAGATCTTACATTCGCGTATCCTCAAAGACCCGATGCTGCTGAGTTCGTTCCGCTCGCTTGTCACTAGTTCCGCGCCTGCCGAAGCCGAGTTCAAGAAACAGCTCTTGGACGCTGCCGACTTCGAATTCTGGGAAGTCTATGGTATGACAGAGACTGCATGCGTCACTGCCGTACGCTATGTTCCGGGCGCTGATACGGCCCATCTGGGCAAAGCAGTACCAGGGTCCCAGATCCGCATTGCTAATCCCGATGACAGCGGGGCCGGGGAAATCCAAGTTCTCAGCGATTTTCTAGCAGATAGCTATTGGGGAGACTCTGCCCGCTGGCAAGCAGCACTTACGCCAGATGGGTGGTTCAAATCTGGTGATATGGGGCGTCTGGATGAGGCTGGCAACCTTCTTTACTTGGGTCGTCTTACCGAAAGCTTCGTAAGCAGTGGTTTATTGGTGTTCCCTGCTGAAATTGAAGCTATTATTTCTGAAATTACCCAAGTAGAGGACTGCATAGCCTTTGGCAAGCCTGATCCAATATTTGGCAATCTAGTCGTGGTAGCATATACTGCGAAGGGGGAAATCTCAAATCGGGACATTATCCATCACGCCCGTGCACGTCTGCCCAAGCATTTGTGGCCTGCACGGATTATTCTGCAAGACAGTTTTCCACAATTGCCAAGCGGAAAGCTCGACCGGCGCGGGTTAACTGCAAAACTGAGCGTTTGAGATCTCTGCAAAATTTAGGCGTTCTGACATTGGGATTGTGGCTCGGCGGCCATCCTTCAAATAAATTTCTATATGGGTAACTGTTCAGGTTCTCTCCAGGCCGGCGGCGCATCCATTGTGATCCTGCTTGCGTGATCATGCTTAACAATCGGGGTAGGGCTATCGCATTTGAAACCTCCCCGCCTGCCTTCCGCCTGGATGCATGATTCCCAGTTCGAAAACAACGATCTGGGGCAGGCATGAGGCAGGCAGATGCACGACTTCGCACGGATCTTCGACGGGGGCGGGGATCCCCGCCCCGGCAACGCGGTTCGCCACGATCTCCACAAAATGCTCATGATCGCCCTTCCCTGCATGGTCTGCGGGGGTCAGGCCTGCACGGACATGGAGCTTTCCGGGCGGTCGAAGGAGGCGTTTCTCCGGCGCTTCATGAAGCCGGAGCACGGCATCCCGAGCCACGACGCCTTCTCGCGCCTGTCCGGGTCCTCGACCCGGAAGGCCTGCAGCGGGTGCTGGTCCGCCTTGCGGCGGACAGGGCCGGGCGTCTGGGGCCGGACGTGACCGCGACCTGTGGCAAGACGCTGCGGCGGTCCTTCGAGGACGCCTCGGCGCGGTCGCCGCTCCACGTCGCGGGCGCCTTCGCCGCCGGCGCGCGGCTGGCGCTCGGCCAGGTCCGGGCGGCCGGCAGGTCCAACGAGACCACCGCGCTGCCGGCGCTGCCGGATCTTCCCGGCGTCGCGGGATGCGCCGTGACCGCCGACGCGATGCACGCGCAGCGGGACACGGCACGGCGGACCGCGGAGGCGGGAGGCAGCTGAGTCCTGGCGCTCAAGGGGAACCGGGAGACGCTTCGCGACGACGTCCGGATCCACATGGCGGACCCGGAGAACGCCGGAAGGATGCTGCGCTTCAGGGACGTGGACAAGGGCCACGGGCGCATCGAGACCCGCGAGGCGGCGGTCTCCCACGACGTCGGCGCCCTGCAGGACCTGCATCGCCGGCCCGCCCTGCAGGCCGTCGGGCAGGTGACGGCGACGCGGGAGACCGGCGGCGAGCGGAGCACGGAGACCCGTTTCCTCCCGCTCGGCGAGAGGCTCGCCCCGGAGCGGTTTCCCGATGCGGTGCGCTCGCACCGGGCCGTGGAGAATTCCCTGCACCGGGTCCTGGACGTGACCATGGGGGAGGACGGCCTGCGCAACCGCAGGGACAGCGGCCCCGAAAACCTGGCGACGATGCGGAAGCCGGCGCCCGACCTGGCACGGGCGACCGACTGCGGGAAGGTCACGTCGACGCGCGGGAAGCTGAAGAAGGCCGGCCGGGACGACCGCTTCCTGCCCAGGCTCGTCGGCGCCGCGGCACGCCTCCACAAGGAGGCGGAAACGGAGGAAATCCAAATGCGATAGCCCTACCCCGTTGGCGTTTCCCGTTTGACATCACAGAGCGAACGCTCCATGCTCGCTTGCGAATAATACGGCGATGGCGGCACGGCATGGGTCCAAGGGGACGACGGGGCTCAACCAGGCGATCGTCGCGGCCTTGCGAACGAGTACAGGACGCTGCGCCGGTTCCCCGGCCACGCGGACGTGCGGGACGGGCACCGGCACCACTGCCGGACGCTGGTCGACAACGTGAGCCTCCCGGGCCCCGGGCCTCTCGTCGGGGTCGGCAAGCCGGTCGTGGAGAGCAGCCATGCGGTCGCGGGGAAAAAGCCCGGGCCGCGCCCTTGGCGGGGCGCCGTGACTCCTTCGTCGCCGAGACCGACGTCAGCCTCCTGCGGGACGCGATGCGCTGCCTGATCCGCACGACGGGCCGCGCGGCGGCGGCGCACGACGTCGCCGGCCGGAGGCAGCGGAAGCACCTGGCGAAGACGGTGAAGAGGCTCTTCGACAATGTCCGGTCGACGGGCCGCGCAGGCCCGGAGCGGGTGGAGGCGCATCCTGATCGCTGCCGCGGGATCGTCCTGCGCGTCGAGGGGGACCTGCCCGCGCCGGCCGCGAACGGCGCCTCGGCCCGGACGGTCACGGAGATCGGGGACTTCCTGGCGCACGCCTTGCGCCAGACCACCGCCCGGGCCGGCCCCCGCCTGCCCAGGGGCGAGACGGTCCCGCGGCACGAGAAGGCGTTCTCGATCCTCAAGCCGCACACGCGCCGGATCCCGAAGGGCAGGGCCGGACGTCCCGTGGAGCCCGGCGTTCCCGTCTGCATCCCGGAGGACCGGCACGGCTAGTCCTCCGTCACGAAGTGACGTGGAAGGGCGGCGACGTCGACGGCGCGGCGCCGACGGTCGCGGCCGCGCAGGAGAGGTTCCCCGACCGGGTGTAGTTCAGATTCCTTGTCAGGCTGCCGCGGCCTGATTCGCCCGCCATTCCAGGAAGTCGGGCAGCCTGAGGTTCATGGCGCAGCTTTTGAGCGCCAGCATGGCGTTGGCGCCCCTCTTCGACCAGCGCGCTCCCGAGCGCTTGAGCCGCAGCCCGAACTGCCGGCATCCGCCCTCGACGACGCCGCTTCCGCACCGTGGCCCTCTCCGTGGTCGCCACGGACGTCCGCCGCATCGGCCTGCTGCCGCTCCGGAAGGCGCGGAAGCGGAAGCGCCGCGCCGCCTGACGGCGGCCCCTGCAAGACCCGGAGACTCCGCAGCCCGCGCCGCGCGGGAACGGCGACCCGTGCGCCGACGCCGGCGAAGGACGCGGAATCCGGCCTCGAAGGCGCGGTACTCTTGCCAGTTGGCGCTATCAGGAAAAGTTCCGCCTGCGAGACTAGAGCCCGTTGACACTCATGTCGCCGCGACCACGCCGGCGACGAGGTGGATCCCGGCGGCAAAGCTCGCGTCGGTCTTGTCGTACCGGGTCGCGATCGCACGGAACTCCTTGATCTTCGCGAAGAAGTTCTCCACCAGGTGCCGCCAGCCGTAGACCTCCCGGTCATGCGCCCGCGGCACCGTCCGGCTCCGCTTCGACGGGACCGCCGCCTCCGCCCCGCGTTCCGCCAGGTCCTCCAGCAGCCAGTCCGCGTCGAACGCCCTGTCGCCGACGAAGGCCCCGAACGCCAGGCCGCCGGGAAGCCCCGGCACCCCCTTGAGGTCGTGCGCCTGGCCGGGAAGGATCCTGAAGCGGACCAGATAGCCGAGCGCGTCCACGACGACCACGACCTTGCTCGTCAGGCCGCCTCTGGAACGACCGATCCCCTGGCTCGAGGTCCCCCTTTTGCGCCGGACGCCTTCTGATGCGCCTGGACGACCGTGCCGTCGACGAACACCCACTCGAGGTCGAACTCCTCCGACAAGGCGTTGAAAACGCGTTCGAAAACTCCCGAAAGCGCCCAGCGCCGGAACCGCTTGAAGACGCTGTTCCAGTTCCCGAACCGCGCGGGGAGGTCGCGCCACGGCGACCCCGTGCGGAACCGCCAGAGCACCGCCTCCATGAAAAGGCGGTTGTCCGCCGCCGTGCCGCCGGGATCGGACTTCTTGCCCGGCAGCATGTCCTCGATCCGCGCCCACATGGCGTCGGTCAGAACCGTCCTGTCTGCATTCATGATGTCACCTGTTTCCTGCCCGTGCCGCCGTTCCGGCGGTCATCGGGGAAGGAAATGGCATGGAAGCGGGCGATTCGCAAGGCAACTGTCAACGGGCCCTAGGCGACCGATGTTCAGGCGCGAGCGAAATCCGGGCGGGCTTGAAATCGCCGCGCGAAGGGGTTTTCTGGCGGCCACTATGTAGGCTGTATTTTAGGGAGAAGTTCGATGGAGAGAAAGGCTGGAGCGATCCGTTGCTGGAACCGCGTCCGTCGCAAGCGGCGGCGATTGAGACGTCTCGAACGCAACCTGAGGCGACCGCCAGTCAAAACTAGGGCCCGTTGACACTCATGTCGCCGCGACCACGCCGGCGACGAGGTGGATCCCGGCGGCAAAGCTCGCGTCGGTCTTGTCGTACCGGGTCGCGATCGCACGGAACTCCCTGGTCTTCGAGAAGAAGTTCTCCACCAGGTGCCGCCAGCCGTAGACCTCCCGGTCATGCGCCCGCGACACCGTCCGGCTCCGCTTCGACGGAATCACCGCCTCCGCCCCGCGTTCCGCCAGGTCCTCCAGCAGCCAGTCCGCGTCGAACGCCCTGTCGCCGACGAAGGCCCCGAACGCCAGGCCGTCGAGAAGCCCCGGCACCCCCTTGAGGTCGTGCGCCTGGCCGGGAAGGATCCTGAAGCGGACCAGATAGCCGAGCGCGTCCACGACGGCCACGACCTTGCTCGTCAGGCCGCCTCTGGAACGACCGATCCCCTGGCTCGAGGTCCCCCTTTTGCGCCGGACGCCTTCTGATGCGCCTGGACGACCGTGCCGTCGACGAACACCCACTCGAGGTCGAACTCCTCCGACAAGGCGTTGAAAACGAGTTCGAATACCCCCGAAAGCGCCCAGCGCCGGAACCGCTTGAAGACGCTGTTCCAGTTCCCGAACCGCGCGGGGAGGTCGCGCCACGGCGACCCCGTGCGGAACCGCCAGAGCACCGCCTCCATGAAGAGGCGGTTGTCCGCCGCCGTGCCGCCGGGATCGGACTTCTTGCCCGGCAGCATGTCCTCGATCCGCGCCCACATGGCGTCGGTCAGAACCGTCCTGTCTGCATTCATGATGTCACCTGTTTCCTGCCCGTGCCGCCGTTCCGGCGGTCATCGGGGAAGGAAATGGCATGGAAGCGGGCGATTCGCAAGGCAACTGTCAACGGGCCCTAAGGAAGGGTTCATGTTCCTAGACGAAATGGGTGGATTCGTTGACGAAGACTGGGAGCGGGGAACTAGGAGGCTGGTAGACGAGCTTCTCCCGGGGGTTTCGCTGTTTGTGAACGTTGGAGCGAATTCCGGCTTCTACTGCTGCATGGCTCTCAGAGCCGGGGTGCGGACAATTGCGCTGGAGCCCGAACCGGTTAACTTCCAGTTCCTATGCAACAACATGATCATGAACGGCCATCAGGAAGAAGTCGAGGTGCTTGCGGCGGCAGCGGGGTGTCCGCCTCCTCGGATTTCCAGGATCTTTGGCATGAATGTCACCGCCAGCCTGTCGGCGGAATTCAGGGGGGGGGGGGGTGATGGCGGCGGATGCCGACAGGGTCTACGCACAGTTCACGCCGGTGGTCAGCCTTGACGAAGTGGTGCTTCGTCACAAGTGGATGTCCGGAAGGCTCCTCATCTTGGTGGATGTCGAGGGATGGGAGCGGCAAGTCATCGAAGGCGCGCCGGGCCTGCTGGCCCTTGATCCAAAACCGTTCTGGATCGTCGAGGTCCTGTCCGATTCCATTTCCGGCAGGACGGAGCCGACGGACGTGTTCTCGATCATGTCCTCCAACGGTTACCGTGCCTGCAGGATTTCCGACCGCTCGGATCCTGTCGAAGTGACGCAGGAAGAAGTCCCTTCTCTCATGCGGGCACAAGGTTTCTGGAACTATCTGTTCATCGACGCTGGGTTGTCCGGCTGGCGCCCTGCCGAAGAAGGTCTGCCCGAACCAGGCTGAGCATGAGCGGTGTAGCGGGGAGGACTTCGCCGCGATGCGCTGGCAGCATCCAGCGGTGGAACCGGCGATCGACACAACCTGGAGCACCGCAGTTTTGGCTCATGGCGTCGTGGTCATCTCAGCCGTGATTGAAAGTCCATCGCATGGGCCTGCTGCTGCGCCGTGTGTAACGCTTGAAGAGTGCGCTGCCTGACGGCGTCCAAGCTACGAGGGCGGCGGAAGCGGCAGCTCGATCACCGCCCGTTCCTCGTCGGTCCGTCAGTCAGGTCGCTTTCATGCCGCTTCGACTTGCGGCTATACTCCTCTTGGGTGGTCTCGTTCCAGGCCATGGCAGCCTTCCTGTCTGGGCGGGGTGAAAACTGATACGGAGATACCACATCTGGGGCAGGCCATCCAAATTTTAGGCCATCCTCTCACGGGGCCGGGGATGTCTGGGCTGGGCTAGGGCCCGTTGACAGTCATGTCGCGGCGACCACGCCTGCCACCAGGCGATCCCCGCCGCGAAGCTCGCGTCGGTCTTGTCGTACCGGGTCGCGATCGCCCGGAACTCCCTGGTCTTCGCGAAGAGGCTCTCCACCAGGTGACGCCACCCGCAGACGTCCCGGTCATGCGCCCGCGGCACCGTCCGGCTCCGCCTCGACGGAATCACCGCCTCCGCCCCGCGTTCCGGCAGGTCCTCGAGCAGCCGGTCCGCGCCGGACGCCCTGTCGCCGACGAAGGCCCCGAACGCCAGGCCGCCGGGAAGCCCCGGCACCCCCTCGGGCCGTGCGCCTGGCCGGGAAGGACCGTGAAGCGGACAGGGCATCCCGGCGCGTCCGCGACGGCCACGGCCCTGCTCGTCAGGCCGCCCCTGGAACGTCCGGTCCCCTGGCCCGAGGCCCCCTCTTGCGCCGGACGCCTTCCGGGTCGCCCGGACCGCCGCCGGACACGCGCTCGAGGCCGGACTCCTCGGACAAGGCGTCGGAAACGCGCTCGAAAACCCCGGAAAGCGCCCAGCGCCGGAACCGCTTGAAGACGCTGTTCCAGTTCCCGAACCGCTCGGGGAGGTCGCGCCACGGCGACCCCGTGCGGAACCGCCACAGCACCGCCTCCATGAAGAGGCGGTTGTCCGCCGCCGTGCCGCCGGGGTCGGACTTCTTGCCCGGCAGCATGTCCTCGATCCGCGCCCGCATGGCGTCGGTCAATACCGTCCTGTCTGCATTCATCATCTCTCTGCTCGCTCATGCCGTTGTTGCCTCGTGCCGCCGTTCCGGCGGTCATCGGGGCAGGAAATGGCATGGAACCGGACGATTCGCAAGACGACTGTCAACGGGCCCTAAAGGGGGTCGATTCCGGTAGAGAGCGAAATGAGCACTCTCAGTGCTCGTCAGGAAACCACATCAGCGCCTCTTGCGCCGCTAAAACGCTCATCTGGTCTAAGCGTTTTGCCTTTAGAGCCTCTTGCAGAACTCCGCGGTTGAGTGGTTTTTTCCCGCGCGAAACGGGCTTTTTTTGACTGGCTGGGCCTGAATATGGAGCCGCCCATCCGGCATGCTGAAGGTGACGAAACCACTACATGCGGGGAGACGGCTCCATGTCCTTGGGAAAGTTCGTATCAGAGGCCTGGCACCATGTTCAAGGGGAACTTTTCCCGTTCCTGGCCGAGGAGGTCGGTCCGCTGGGCGAGATCCGCCGCAGGTTCGTCGCCGTGCCGGACCTGACGCCGGTCGGGCGGCATCTCCATTACGACCACCGCGGCGTCGGCCACCCGCCCGCCGACCGCAACGCGCTGGCGCGTGCATTCGTGGCCAAGGCGGTCTGGGACCTCCCGACCGCGGCCGCGCTGATCGACAGGCTCAGGTACGATCCGACGCTGCGCCGCCTTTGCGGCTGGTGCCGCGTCTCGGAGGTGCCGAGCGCGTCGACGTTCTCACGCGCCTTCGCGTGGTTCGCGGAGACCCGGCTGCCCGAGCGGATGCACGGGGCGCTCGTCAGGGCCGCCCATGACGGCTCGGTCGTCGGCCACATGTCGAGGGATTCCACGGCGATCGTGGGGCGGGAGAGGCCGGTGCCGAAGCCGAAGCGGGAGCCGAAGCCGAAACGGAGGCGCGGTCGCCCGCGCAGGGGCGAGGAGGCCGTGAGGGAGCCGACCAGGCTGGAGCGGCAGCTGAAGGGCGGCCTGTCCACGGAACGGATGGTGGCCGAGCTTCCGAAGGCCTGCGACGTCGGCACGAAGCGGAACGCGAAGGGGGTGCAAAGAGAGCTGGAGAGGGTACAAGCTCCATATCGACGCCGCCGACGGCGACATCCCCGTCAGCTGCATCCTGACGTCCGCGTCGCTCCACGACAGCCAGGCCGTGATCCCGCTGGCGAGGATGACCGCGGAGCGGATCCATCACTGCTACGAGCTGATGGACGCCGCCTGCGATTCATGGGAGATCGGCGCCCACGCCTGCCTGGCGGGGCGCGTGGCGATCACCGACGCCAACCCTTGCCGCGACGCGGCGATGGGGGAGCGCAGCGCAGGGCGGGCCACGTCCGCCACGACCGAGTGCGCTGCAGGCAGCGCTCCAGCGTGGAGCGGGTGAACTCTGCCCTCAAGGACTCGTACGGGGGACGGCACGTCAGGGTTCGCGGGCACGCAAAGGTTGCCTGCCACCTGTTCTTCGGCGTGCTCGCCCTTACTGTCCACCGGCTGATGCGGCTCATCGTCTGACGCCACCGGTTCCGGCACCACCGTCCGCCGCCGACGCCGCCCCGGAACGGGACGGCGCGCCCGCCCGTGCGCGGACGGCGCCCGACGGGCCGGCATCCGCGACATTCCGCCACACCTGGGCCCTCCGGATCGCCCCGGACGCCTGCCGGACCCGGCTCAGGCGCCCCGGCGGACGCCGGGGACTGGCCACGGTGGAGAGGGATCTCAATGCGCTTTTCCGTTCCGTGCATTTCTTCAGTGGCATGGCCTTCTCGAAATCGTCTATTCTGGGAGATTCCATTGCGCTGTGGCGGGACAGGCTGTGCTGATTTTTCATTTTCTCGGACACCACACCACACCGGAAGCTAATCTCGGCGTCAGATAACCCAAGCTGGGGTCAGGCCCAGGAACTGCGGCGGATGACACCTGCGTCCGAGAGCCTTTGCGCAAGCTCAATGCATCGCTCAATGCTCTCGCCAGTTGTCTCCGAGATCTGAAGCAGGTCGGCCTTGCCTTCGCAATATGCAAGGAAGTTCATCATGGCCCGCGCCTTTGGCCGCGCCTCTTTCGTGCTGAGCGTGGGATAAAGTCCGCGTTTTCCCAACTGCGGCTCACAGGGAACGACGGGCGCGTAAACTGCATTCGCTTCAAGCGTGCGGATGCAAGCCTGGAGGATCCTGAAACTGCCTTGCAACCCGCTTGGCGTGACAAGGTCTAGGTTGTCCAGTGAAGTGTGGTACTCGGGATAGGTGCCGTATTTCGAGCGCATGATTGACACCACCGGTAGATCCACGAGCGGGCTGCAGTACTGGCGCTCGTCGCTTCCGCGATCGAGAAACGAGTAGCAATCAAAGCTGTGGCCACTCGATTGAAGAACGCTCAGCGCGGCGCGATCCGCAACGGTATTGCCAAGCCGGGAGGGCATGAACGAGTAGGTACGGTCATCTCCCACGCAGGTCACCACAAAGCCGGCATGGGTGTGTTTTCGCATGTGGATGATATTGCGGCTCAGATAGATCACGGCGCCAATCGTCTCAGGCACGAAAACGAACCGGTAGGTGAAACGCCGCTTCTGAGTCGACAACCATCGCGCGAGCGCCATGGAGACAGCAATGCCAGAAAGCTCGTTGTTGGCCATCTGCGGGTGACAGATGTACGTTGAGAAAAGTATCTCGCGATCTTCGCGTCCGGGCATCACGAGGTCGGCATAGTTCATCACGCCCGGCTTGAGGTCGGCATCGATGACGGCACGATACCGGCCAGGCGCCAGAGAATCGCGCTGCTTCTGGCTGAGACAGAAGCCCCATCGACGTTGATAGTAGGACGTAACGTAGGGAATGGCGTCTGGCTGATCCGGCAGCGAGTGCAGATTCGCCTGCAAATCATCCAGATCCATCCACTGGTCCACCGGTTCGGAATAGCCAAGTACGTGGAGTCCATGATCGGCGACATCGATGATGCGCGTGCCAATTTCATCCTCGACCCAGGCATCGCGTAGCGTCCACTCATCGGGAACGGTCCAGTCGAAAGCCTTTGTGCCGGAAGCGATCTCATGAGTTTCAAGGCCGGGCAGTAATCGCTGCATGTATGCCAGCGTCTTGCGCACTCCCGGGCCGGTCAAGCTGCGTCGCAAGGGGAGCAGATCGGCAATCCAGGCATGCATCTCTTCGCCGGTTCCCTGCGGTGGGGGGGGGGGGGGGGGTCTTGGTTTCGCGCTGCACGTGTCACGTTCCTGTCGGCTTCCGAGCCCAGATCTCCCAGTTTGCATACACTTCATAGGGCTTGGCACTCATGTCAATAGACTCGACATGATGCAGCTTCTCGATCTCAAGCATTCCCGCAAACAGCGCTTCGATTTCGCTCCTGGAGTAGAAGGCCATCTGGCCGACACCGGCATAAGGCCCCTCTTCAGTAAGAATCATACCGCCATCAATTTCGGGCCCGCGGGCTGTAGCACGGTCCGAGTAGATTTCCGAATGTAGCACTCCCCCGGGGACTAGAACCCTTGTCACCTCATGGACGGCTTTCTGCACAACTGGCTTGGGCGCCTGGGAAAAGGCGGCACGTTCAATGACCAAATCGAAACTCGCGCCTTCAAAAGGCAGAGCCGCGAAGTCGGCTACTCGAAGATCGGCTCGCAAGCCTTTTTCTGCGAACCACTTTCTGGCATGAGATATCGCCAACTCGCTTGCGTCAATCCCTGTAGCATCAAACCCCTCCTGCGCAACGAGTGAGAGGTTGTTGCCTGCGCCGCAGCCAACTTCCAGAACCCGAGTTTGGGCAGGCTTCTTCTTCCGGGGGTGGTGCCGGAAGAGAAAGGTAACGACGGATGAATAGGGGTATCGGTTGAGCTGCTGGCCCGAACCATATATCCTTTCCCAGATCGAATCGAAAGATTGCATATTGTTGCCTCGGACTGATCAGCTTATGTTGTTGTCGCAAATAATTCAACGAGAACGAGATGTCAAGCAAATTCTACGATCCCGGGTTGATGGACCTTTCTGCCTACAGGCTAGTCCGCACGGAGCCTAATTCAGCCTGGGACGATTTCGTGGAGGCGTCGCCGCAAGGGACAGTCTTCAGCACATCATCCTTCCTGCTGGGCATGGGTCGCCCGCTTGGCCTATGGTACTGCTGCAAGGGCACACAGCATGTGGGTGGCGTGGCGTTAATCGAATCCGAGGACGGACGAAACGCGATTCTCGACCCGTACGTGGTCCATGGTGGCCCACTCTTCGTTCAGGGTCCGCCTGAACGGAACAGGCCGCAGGTGGCCTCGGAGAATTTCCGGATTCTCATCGCCATCTTGCGAAACCTTACGTCGACCTACAACGACGTGGCGTTCGCATGCGCGCCGTCGGTCTCGGATCTGCGGCCGGTTCTCTGGCACAATTATGGGACCAATGGAAGTAAGTTCGATCTGACCCTGCGTTATACATCCTTCCTCAACATCGCTGGTGGGGACCTGCCTTTCGATCGTCACCCAGTCTACCTTGCCTGCAACAAGGGCCGACGCCGGAAAATCCGGTACGGAGTGGCGGCTGGCATCGTGGTGTCGGAGGGAGGAAACCCCGAGACATTTCTGCGTCTTTATCGCCGTACCTTCGAACGTCAGGGGCTTGCAGTAGCCGATGGGGAGTTGTCATTACTCTCCCGTCTGCTTGGCTCGCTCGGCGATGCGGGAAGGCTCCGCATGTTCACTGCCCGTACCTGCGACCAGCGGGTCGGCTCTGTCGTAGCTTTCGGCATCGACAACAAGAGGGCGTACTTCCTTTATGGAGCCAACGATCCGGATCTTCGGGACACACACTGCGGGACGATGGCACTCTTCGAGGCGTTTCTGTACCTTTCGCGTGACGGTGTTTGCGAGGTTGACCTTGAAGGTATCAACAGCCCGAAGCGCGGTTACTTCAAATTGAGCTTCGGCGGGACCATAAATCCGTATTTCCAAGTCCGCCTGACATCCCGTTCCACAGTGAAGTGCAATACCTGATGCAGGCGGGTTCTGGTCGATGTGACACATGATGTTGCAAATCGGCCAGGCGACGACGACAGTCCCTGTGATTAAGCAAGGAGACTGTCATGCCCGAGGGCTGCTACCACCGGCCTTCATGCAGAACGCTGCCAGATCCACGCCCTGAGGAAAAGCGGGCTTTCCGACCTGGCGATTGCCCACCGGCCGGGCCGGACCGCACGACAGTCTGCCGGGAGGTCCGGCGCAACTCCGAAAGGCGCGGCTGCCGGCAGCAGGCCAGCGGATGCATGCGCTCTGGAGGGGTCGCCAGATGGCGGGCCGGGTGGACATCTCCGAGCGTCCGGCGGTGGTTGAGGCAAAGTCGTGGGTCAGCGACCGGGAGGCCGACACGATCGTGGGCAAGGGCCACGGCGGCGCGCTGGTGTTGCTCGTGGACAGGGCGTCCAAGTACACCCTGCTCGGAAGGGTCGACGCGGCCATGACGCGCATGCTGGACATGCTGGACTCCCTTTCGGTGCACACGGTCACCTCCGACCTCAGGACAATGGCAAGGAGTTCGCGGGTCACGCCCGCGTGTCGGAGGCGCTGGCGCGAAGTTCTCCTTCGCCCTGTGCGTCCGGCGGGCCGCGGATAGCGCCCCAGCGGGGCTTGCACCGTCCCGAGAAGTCCGGCAGCGCCTCCTGGTGAAGGTGCCTCCGCCACTCGGGCTTCGCTCTCGCTGGCTGCCGCTGCACTTCAGACTGGAAGCGGCGATTGGTATTGCAATCGCTGATAGCCTCGCCATGTTTGCAGGTCATTGAAAGCTAGTCTGTGCGCGTCCCATAATCACGTCCAAAAGCGTTCGAGAAACCAAATCATAATTCGAAGCTCGATCAAAATCCGGGACAATTTTTTCGGATTGTGGACCGACAACTCCGCTGTGCGTCACTGCCATCAGCGTACCCACCTGTCGCTGAAGGGCATCATGATCGACATATGTAGCAACTATTTCTTGGTAGGTCAACTGATCGCTCCATTCAGTCACGCCTGGAAGCTTCCGGTACCAAGCATTTCCAAAAACAAGTGCAGGCTTGCCTTGACAGATCGCCTCCCATCCCACCGTACCAGTTATTGTCGCAACAAAATTTGCATTTAGAGTCAGGGCGCGAGTATCAGCCCAGCTTGGTAGAAAAGTGACGGAAGAAATACGGTTGAGTCGGTAAAAGAAAATTGGGCTTCTGGCGAAGCTTCCTTGTTTTGGGTTTTCTTTGACTAAAATACGAACGCCATCTGGCAGTATTCCCGCTAATTTTTCTATTGCCAGGGCTTGATCACGAAATTTACCACCTAAAGCTGAAGTTGTCATCTCTGGTTGTAATTGGAGTGGGAAATATACATATTCATCGGAAAGATTAATTTCATTATCTTCATATTTCGATATTTTTTCAAAATACCAAAATGAATCTTCATGAAAAAATTCTGCAAAAGGATCCCGCCATTTTGGGAACAATGAGTATATATTTTTTACTCTTTTTAAATTTTCGCATATATATGAAGGTTGCAAGAATGCATTTGGTTTTTTGAGTAAGAAATATAGAAATATTTTCACTACCACACTAACGCTTAAAGTGCTGGATTTCTCCCATTCTTGCTTAACGCCGCTCATATAATTCAACTCAGGCCAATCTCCTTTTCGTATTCTATAAAAGTAACAATTTTTGGTATTTGGAAAATATCCCATTTTTTTAGGATCTTCCATAGACCAAAAATGATTTGGAAAGAATGATTCTGCGATAATTATTGTTTTTATATTAAGAGATTTACATGTTTGATAAAGAACAGTATCATAGGATAAGTGTGGAACATTGAAAAAAAGACAGTGAGTTATTTTTTTTTCTATCAGTTTATTTGCAATAACATCGGTTAGTATATGATAATAGTTTGAATAGTCACTCATAGTTTGAATTTTATGATTCTTATATGTATAACTTTCATCAAATCGGCTCAACTCTTCAATAAACTGATTCAGTCCATCTATATAATCTGGGCTTTCAAACAAACTTTGCGCCACACCTGTCCAACGCTGGTCGGAGAAAAGGTGGCCGCGTTGCCCGTATTGTAGAGACATGCGGGAAGTTGCAGATGCTTTGAAATCGCTGGTTCTGTTTCCAAAGTGTAGAACGACGTCAAGATCGGAGCCAGATAGTTTGCGGATTCGCTCAACGAACGGATCCGAGTGTCTTGTGGCGCTTATCGCGAGGCGAATAGACATGGGATTAGTATAAGTCAAATGGTTGCGCGTTGCAAGACTTGACAGTATCAAGCAGGTATCTTTGATCCGTCAGTCCCAGTCTGAAGTGCAGTGGCAACCAGCGAGTGCTGAACCCGAGCTGTGGAAGTCCCTTCACCAGGCGGCACAGCCGGAATTCCGGGATACTGCAAGCCTGGCCGGGCGCTATCCTCGGCCCGCCTGACGCAGGGATGGATTGATCCGCCAAAGACTTATCTCTTTCCGACTGACGGCCTCTATGGCTCTGCAACCGCAATAGCCCTTGCAGGGCCGGTTACAGGCACCTGTGAGCGATCCTGTCTTTTCTCTAAAATCTTGACCTAAAATACAACCCCCGTTCCACTCTGAAGTGCAACACCTGATGCAGTGTTCCTGGTCGTTCGGCGACACATGATGTTGCGAATCGGCCAGGCGGCGGCGACAGTTCCTTCGTTGCGAGAAGGAGACCGTCATGCCCGAGGGCCATCGCCACCGGCCTCATGCGGAACGCTGCCAGATCCACGCCCTGAGGAAAAGCGGGCTTTCCGGCCCGGCGATCGCCCGCCAGCCCGGCCGCGACCGCACGACGGTCTGGCGCGAGGTGCGGCGCAACGCCGGCAGGCGCGGCTACCGCCACAAGCAGGCCCAGCGCAAGTCGGACAGGCGCCGCAGCGCGGCCTCGTCGGTGGCGCGCAAGATGACGCCGGAGCTGTGGCGCATGGCGGAGGAGCGGCTGGCCGAGGGCTGGAGCCCCGAGCAGGTCAGCGGGCGCCTCCGCAAGGAGGGCGCGCCGATGGCGGGGCGTCAGTGGATCTACGAGCGCATCCACGCCGACCGGAAGGCCGGCGGCGGTCTCTGGCGGCATCTCCGCCGCCGCGGCAGGAAGCCGAACCGGAAGGGCGGGGCCCACGCGGGCCGCGGCCGCATCCCGGGCCGGGTGGACATCTCCGAGCGCCCGGACGTCGTGGAGGCGAAGGAACGGGTCGGCGACCGGGAGGCCGACACGAATCAACGGCAAGGGCACCGGCGGCGCGCTTGTCTCCCTGGTGGACAGGGCGTCCAAGTACACGCTGCTCGAAAGGGTCGAGAGGAAGACGGCGGACGCGGTCGGCTCGGCCATGACCGGCATGCTGGGCCCTCTCCCCGTGCACACGGTCACCGCGGACAACGGCAAGGAGTTCGCGGGCCATGCCAGGGTGGCCGAGGCGCTGGGCGCGGGGTTCTTCTTCGCGCGGCATTGCCACTCCTGGGAGCGCGGCCTGAACGAGCACGTGAACGGGCTGGTGCGGGAGTGGTTCCCGAAGGGCACGGACTTCCGCAAGGTGACGGACGCAGAGGTGCAGGCCGTCCAGGACCGCCTCAACGCGCGGCCGCGCAAGGCGCTGGGCTACCTCACCCCGTCCGAGGCCTTCCACCAGGCGCAGCCGCCCTGAGGGGGCCTTCCGGGGCCGCCGGGGGCGGCTCCGAGGGGAGATGCGCGCTGTCCGCGGCCCGCCGTCCTCCGGTCGGGCTCCGCCCTCCCTGCGTCCGGCGGGCCGCGGACAGCGCCCGGCAGGGCTTGCACCGCCCCGGAAGACTGGCTACGCCTCCCGGTGAAGGGACCGCCGCCGCTCGGGCTTCGCCCCTCGCTGGCTGATGTTGCACTTCGGAGTGGAAGCGGCGCAAAATATTGTAATATATTTGATTATTACGGACATTATGAAAAAATATATATTTTCTGAAATGCCTTTTAGGCCTCGCTCTAAAGCGAGGCTGCACCGGAAAGGAAAGGTCCTGAACGCACCCCGGGGTCGACAAGCGCCTTCGCTCGGTATTTCCAGATCCGGAACACGAACCTGCGGCGCCATGAAGGCGCATTGTCCGCAAGAAAGCGCCCGTGCTTTGACAGTATCTTGCGATAGCACCGGACCCTCTCGCCGGGCGGGATCCGCCGGGCCAGGTTGGCGTGGCCCTTCCTCCCTTTCGTGACGGCAAATCCAGGCTTCGCGTCAAACCACATTGGCGCCTTCATGCGGACCAGACGGATGCAGAGCTCGTGATCCTCGCTGATCCACAGGTCCGCGTCGAAGCCGCCGACCTCAAGGAACGTCTCGCGCCTAACCCACAGGCCGCAGGATCCCACGATCCGCGACCCGGCCGGCGTTACGTCGTCCCGCTTCGCCGACACCGGGCTTTCGGTCCGCAGGACATGCGAGAAGGTGCCATACAGGACTTCGGGGTGGTCGGCCGCGACGGCCAGTATCCGCGTGCAGCAGTCCGGGAACAGGCGGTCGTCGTCATCGAGGAAGAGGCAGACCGGAAAGCGCGCCCTGGCCACGCCCGCGTTGCGCGCCCCGGCAGGGCCGGCAGGGCCGGGGTTGTCGATGACGGACACGCTTTCGCCGCAGTCGCCCAGGACGGCCTTGGGGTGAACCTTGCTGCCATCGTCAACGATGATGATCTCGCCGCCGCCCCCCGAAGGAAGCGCGGCCCTCGCGGATGCGAGGGCGCCGGGCAGCTCTTCCGGCCGGTCCTTTGTCGGGATGATGATGGATATCTTCATGGTGGCCCCGTGCGCCAAACCGGTCAGTCCAGGCGGAAATCTTTTCATGAGGAAGCGTAGCCGAGCTTTCGGGACGGTGCAAGCCTCGCCGAGCGGCTGGGTGTGCCCAGATTTTTTGCTCATGCGGCGACGGCCTGATTCGCCTGCCATTCCAGGAAGCCGGGCAGCCGGAGGTTCATGACCAGGGCCTTCAGCGCCAGCATGGCGTTGGCGCCCCTCTTCGCCCGGCGCGTTCCGGAGCGCTCCGTCCGCAGCCCGAACCGCCGGCATCCGCCCTCGCATGTTCAGCGAACCGGCAATGACCAGGGGAGGTGGCTGTGGACAGGCTGGAGGCGATTTCCTGTGGAAAGGCCGTCCCTTGCCTCCCGGCGCCCTCCCGGTCGATGCCGGGTCCGGGAGCCGGACCGTCGCGAGGACAGGAGCGGGAGACATGGCCACCGCAGCCGCGGGAATCGACGTGAGCAGGAAGACGCCGGACATCCGCCTGGGCGGGCGGGACGGGACCGCGACCAGCGACACGGACGGCTTCCGCAAGGTCGCCCGCCTCCTCCGGGAGGGGAAGGCGGCGCGGGCCGTCCCGGAGGCCACGGGGCGGATGCACCGGGCCCTCCTGCAGTCGCTGCACGACCGGGGCTTCGCCGCATGCGTGGCCAGCCCGCGCCAGTCCCGGGACCTCCCCAGGGCCGGCGGCGAGCTGGCGAAGACCGACAGGGCCGGCGCGCGCGTGCCGGCCGCCCTGGCCGGCGTCGCCCCCTTCGCCCGCGACAGCGGCACCCTCAGGGGCGGGCGCCGCATCACCGGCGGGCGGCGGCGTCCCAGGGACGTCCTCTACATGGCGGCGATGGCGGCCTGCATGTCCGATCCCGACACGAAGGAGATGCACGGCCGGCCCGGGCCAAGGGGGCAGGGCCCGCAAGGTCGCGGTGACCGCGGTCATGCGGAAGCTCGCCGTCACCGCGAACGTCCTTCTCCGCGACCGGCGCAGACGGGAGGACAGGTCGGCGGCCGCCGCCGCCTGACGCCCGGACGGGCCCGAAGGGAACCAGCCGTCCGGCCGCTTCCGCCTGCCCGGACCGCCGCCGGGATGTGGACAGGCTGTGGAAAACCCCGGTCCCGGCCCCCGGAAAGGGCCGGATCCGGGCTTGACCCAAGACATGGATGCTCCACGACGCCGCTTCCGGCCCGGACGCCCCGCTCCCGGAACTCGCCGTACCGCATCCCGCCGAGCCCGCTCTCGAAATGCCTGCAGCAGGCCTCCACGTCCTCGTGCCGGTCCCCGGACGGCGCGAGCTCCCGGCCCGCCTTCGCCGCCCGGCCCGCCCTGACGTCCGCCTCGCCTCCGCGAACCGCCGGTCCCGCTCCGCCCCCGGCGGCAGGACCGCCTCGCGGCGTCGGAGGCGCGTTCCGGGCAGTGGAAGAGGCCAGGCACGAAGGCGGCCTTCCGGCCCCCGAAGAGCCCCTCGCAGGCGTTCGGGATCCAGTCCGCTCCGTCGGAGACGACCACGGGCCCGCCCGCGTCGTGCAGCCCCCGCCGCCGGGCCTCCCGGTCGGGCCGCGCCGCGAAGTCCGAGGCCTCCCGGCCTCCGGACGGCGCCGCCGCGCCGCCGGTCAGGCAGGTGACGGATTCGCCGCCCCGGTCCTCGCCGCCGCGCCGGTCCCGGGGTCCCGGCCCTCGGCGGTGCACGCCACCGCGAGCTTCGCTTCCCTGGTCCTCGAGGTGCCGTCGGCCTGCCTGCCGCGAACGCCCTCGGTCTCCTCCTCCCGCTCGAAGCGCTGCGCCGCCGCGCCGCCGCCCGGCGAGGCGTCCCGGAGCGCCCGCTCCACGCCGTCCAGGTCCGGAACCCCCGAGCCCGGGTCCGCCGCCAGCCGCGGCAGCAGCGGACCGAACTCCGCCAGTGCCGCCCCCGGCGACCCGGCGCCTGCCAGCGGAAGCTCGTCCCGCCTGACGTCGCGGCTCCGCACCTCGCCGCCCTCCAGCCAGTACCGGGTGAACCCGTCCTCGTGCTCGCGCACCACCGGCGGATGCACGGCCGCCTCGCCTTCCGTCAAGCCCTCCAGACAATCCACTGCGTCCGGATGCCGGTGTTGAGTTCCGCCGTTCCGCGTCATTTCCCGCGCTCCCTGCCCAATGCCTCGGACAGCGCGCCGTCAGCCGATTCTCCCGACACCTCCCCGGTACGCCTGCCAGGACAATGACCCGCCGCTTCCACTCCGAAGTGCAACATCAGCCAGCGAGGGGCGAAGCCCGAGCGGCGGCGGTCCCTTCACCGGGAGGCGTAGCCAGTCTTCCGGGGCGGTGCAAGCCCTGCCGGGCGCTGTCCGCGGCCCGCCGGACGCAGGGAGGGCGGAGCCCGACCGGAGGACGGCGGGCCGCGGACAGCGCGCATCTCCCCTCGGAGCCGCCCCCGGCGGCCCCGGAAGGCCACCTCAGGGCGGCTGCGCCTGGTGGAAGGCCTCGGACGGGGTGAGGTAGCCCAGCGCCTTGCGCGGCCGCGCGTTGAGGCGGTCCTGGACGGCCTGCACCTCTGCGTCCGTCACCTTGCGGAAGTCCGTGCCCTTCGGGAACCACTCCCGCACCAGCCCGTTCACGTGCTCGTTCAGGCCGCGCTCCCAGGAGTGGTACGGGCGCGCGAAGAAGAACCCCGCGCCCAGCGCCTCGGCCACCCTGGCATGGCCCGCGAACTCCTTGCCGTTGTCCGCGGTGACCGTGTGCACGGGGAGAGGGCACAAGCGCCATGTCGAAGTGATCGACATCGACCGCGGTGACCGTGTGCACGGGGAGAGGGCCCAGCATGCCGGTCATGGCCGAGCCGACCGCGTCCGCCGTCTTCCTCTCGACCCTTTCGAGCAGCGTGTACTTGGACGCCCTGTCCACCAGGGAGACAAGCGCGCCGCCGGTGCCCTTGCCGTTGATTCGTGTCGGCCTCCCAGTCGCCGACCCGTTCCTTCGCCTCCACGACGTCCGGGCGCTCGGAGATGTCCACCCGGCCCGGGATGCGGCCGCGGCCCGCGTGGGCCCCGCCCTTCCAGTTCGGCTTCCTGCCGCGGCGGCGGAGATGCCGCCAGAGACCGCCGCCGGCCTTCCGGTCGGCGTGGATGCGCTCGTAGATCCACTGACGCCCCGCCATCGGCTCGCCCTCCTTGCGGAGGCGCCCGCTGACCTGCTCGGGGCTCCAGCCCTCGGCCAGCCGCTCCTCCGCCATGCGCCACAGCTCCGGCGTCATCTTGCGCGCCACCGACGAGGCCGCGCTGCGGCGCCTGTCCGCCTTGCGCTGGGCCTGCTTGTGGCGGTAGCCGCGCCTGCCGGAGTTGCGCCGCACCTCGCGCCAGACCGTCGTGCGGTCGCGGCCGAGCTGGCGGGCGATCGCCGGGCCGGAAAGCCCGCTTTTCCTCAGGGCGTGGATCTGGCAGCGTTCCGCATGAGGCCGGTGGCGATGGCCCTCGGGCATGACGGTCTCCTTCTCGCAACGAAGGAACTGTCGCCGCCGCCTGGCCGATTCGCAACATCATGTGTCGCCGAACGACCAGGAACACTGCATCAGGTGTTGCACTTCAGAGTGGAACGGGGGACCCCAAAACGCCAGAGTCAAAAAAATTGGGCTACACCCCGAGCGGCTTCCGCGGCCCGCCGGACGCAGGGAGGGATTGGCCCGACCGAGGGCGGCGGGCCGCGGAAAGTGCCCGTTCAACCCCGATTCCCCCTGAGAGCTTGACCTAAAATGCGGATGGCCTCCCCCAGACGTGGCATTTCCCTGTCAGGCACAACCCGGACGGGGAGGACACGATGGCCTGGGACGAGACCGCCCGCGAGGAGCATGACCGCAAGCCGGAGCGACATGAAACCGGCCGGCCGACGAGGAACGGCTTCCGGCCGCGCCGCCGCTTCCGGCTCCCTCGAAGCCGGGCCGCCGCCGGACGGCCGACCTGCGCGAGACGTCCGACGCGATCCAGTGCATGCCGGGGACGGGATGCCGGCGGCGCGCGATTCCCAGGCGCCTTCCGCCCTCTGCGACCGTGCAGAACCACTCCTGCGCCCGGGCCGCGACAGCGGCGTCCTGGAACGGCTTCCGGCCGCGCCGCGCACGCCGGGCCGGGACCAGCTCGGCGCGCGCCGGCACTGGCTGCTTCCGGCCGCGCCGCGCACGCCGGGCCGCGCGCAGGCGTGGCGCGACGCGCAGCCGACGGCGGCCGCGACCGGCAGCCGGTCGGCGAGGACGACCGAGACGGGCGGGCCGGCGGGTTGCGACGCGGGCAGGAAGGCCAGGGGGCGGAAGCGGCACCTGGCGGTGGACGTCGCGGGGGTCCCGGTCGCGGTGCGGGTGCTGCGGGGGCGGACGTGCGGGACAGGGACGGGGCGCCGGAGGCGGTCCTGGCGATGCCGGGAAGGCGCCCGAGGTGCGGAAGCCCTGGGCGGACGGCGGCTGCGCGGGTCCGAAGCCCGGGGAGGCGCTGGCGGAGCGCGGCCTCGGATCCCTCGTCGAGATCGTGCAGCGGCCCAGGGAAGCAAGGGGCTTCACGGTCCCGTGCCGCCGCCGGGTGGTGGAGCGGACGTTTGCGCGGATGTCGTGGTGCCGGCGCCCG
Source organism: Paracoccaceae bacterium (assembly GCA_965221845.1). Classification (GTDB taxonomy): domain Bacteria; phylum Pseudomonadota; class Alphaproteobacteria; order Rhodobacterales; family Rhodobacteraceae; genus JAJEFO01. Next base: position 751,256 of record OZ244919.1, on the reverse strand, counting down.
GGCCGAAGGACTCCGGGCGGACGCTGGAGAGCTCGCTGGCCTGGGCGCGGCTCGCGGCGTGCCGGTTCCTGATGCGCCGGGTGGCGCGTGGCCAGGCGGCTGGAATCTATTAACATATTGACATTATTGAATTATGATTCAAGCTCTGAGATGCACGGTCCTCGGCCCGGTCTTGCCGTCGGCAAGCCGGAGCGTGTCTTCAACGTGGCGGCTCAGCAATTCCCTATAGCCTTGGCAGCTGGCTGGCCCGGCCGCCAGGCGTGCGCGCCTGAAACGGCGCGGCCATGGCGTCGTCCTGAACGGCCGCTGCGGGGGTCGACGGTAAGGGTAAGGCTGCCGGGAATTGCTGTCGGGCGTCATTCACGCCTTGCGCCATTGTCCGGGACATGCCATCCCTCTAGGACCGTTTCCCGCGCCTTCCGGTGCGATCCCCGGACGAAAGCGTCGGAGAGAGACAGGAACCATGTCGTTGGACAGCGCGCGCGCCAGCGAGGAACGCTGCCGCACCTCCATCCGGGATGCGGTGCAAGGCGTCCTTGGCACGACACCGGAACGCAAGGCATGGGTGAACGCTTCACTGGACGTCATGTTCGAGCTTGACGGGATGACGCCTTTCGGGGCGGCCATGAAGGCATGGAAACGCGGCAACCGGAAGATGTTCAATCGCGCGCTGGCCATCGAGAGGCGGCTCGGCAGGATGACCGGAGAACCAAGGGCGTCGGCATGACCAGGACCGTTGCAGCAGACACGAACATCATTCGCCAGTCGACGCCGCGCCGCTATCTCACCTGTCTGGAAGGGTTTCGCAACCGTCGGATCGCGGTTCTTCCGATGGTCAGGGACGAACTGGACAGGCAGCTTCCTGCCCAGGCGTCGGAACATGTCCGCCGGCTTTGCGAAAGGGACGGAGAGGGGAGCTTGCAAGAGATTGACGCCGCCGCACGAGCGGCGTCCCGGGCGGCCGGCGCATGGTGGCGCGACGAGGGCGCCAGGAACAGCTCTGCCTACATGCGCCTGGCTGACATGGGCCAGGAAGCATACAATGACGCGACATCCCTGGTGCCGGGGGGCGCCTTCACCGAAGAGAACGGAAATGATCGGCTGATCTATGCTCAGGCGATGCTGCATGGCATTGACGTCCTGGCGTCGAGAAACCGTCGCACTGTCCTGCAGAAGGTTCTCGAAGAGCACTTTGCGAAAAGAGGACAGTCCGAACCGCCTGTCACCATTCGCGGCCTCTACGGACATACCTGCACGATCTCCAAAGAGGAGGGACGTCCGGTGGCGGACGTGGCGCTCGAGGCGATGCTTGGTGCCGTCGTTCCGGAAAGCTGGTCCCCCCGAAAGGCGGAAGATGTCCTGGATTCATGTCTTGCCTTCATGAACAATATCGCCGTCACGAAAGGACGGAACACGATGCCGGACGACGAGAACATGCTCGTGCACCTGCTCGAAGAGGCGCTTGAGGGAATGTCGGAAGAACGGTTTGTCCAGCGATGCGAGGAGACGCATGCCAGCCGTCCCAAATTCGCGCGCGACACCGAAATGAGATACCATGAGACGGTTCGGAAGGCCGTTGAGGAAACGGGAGCCAGTCCCTGGGGATGATCGCTGGGGCGGGCGCATTGGGAAAGCGCCCTGACGACGCCATGTGACCGTGCAACATCCCCAAACATTTCCCGCAGCTGGCCGGTCGGACGCCTGACATCCTGACATGCGGCGCGCCCGCACGCTCCGGCCCGGCAGTGGCGATCAGCTGGCCAGTTCGCGCAAGCCGTGCCCGCATGTCCGCTGGCAGAGCATTTGGCTCCCTGTCCACGGTCTCGTTCAGTGTCCTGACGCACCACGGCATGGGGCGGCACCATGTGGCATGCATGCCATGTGAGCGAGTCGCCTTCCCGCTCGTCATGAAAGGGAATTCGGGCTGCGGGCCTTGCATCGACTTGGGTGTCGTGTCATCTGAATGATTGTTCGCTTCCTCTGGAACAATTGACGAATTTCGGCGCAGACCGCGCGCGCAACGTACCCGACGCTCTCCGGGCCGTCCTTTCGGGTCACTGGTGCCGCCCCAAGTCGCTGGACGGACTCCGAGGTATCGAACCCTTCGGCGCCAGAGAAGTTCGTTCCGGCCAGCAGTCGCTTGGTGTCGCCAGCCTGCTCGATTTCGGCCCGATCGCCATTGGCATCAGGCCCGGCGGCCATTGGGCGGAATGGTGCGGCTTCCGGCAGGCGTCATCGGCAGGCGGTCGTTCCCCGGAAGCAGGTTGGCTTGTGCCTGCGGGCACGCGACGACTGCGCCGACGGCCGTTTGATCGACGCTGCAGCGCTGCGAGAAGCCCGGAGCATGAAAGGAGAGCAACTTGACGGCTCCCGGTCTGGCAGGCCGACACTCGGGCCGCTCGCCGTCGACAATCTCGGCCAGCTTGCCGTAATCGTCGCGCCGCGCTTTTCCGAACGCCTTTGCGATAACCGCATCTGGGACGAGAAGCCTCCATCCTCCATCCTCCATCCTCCATCCTCGAGGAGGTGTCTGATCACACGGGGAACCTGGCCGAGGAGCCGCTGTCTCCGGCGGGACTCGCGTTTGCCCGGCCGCGTCAATGGCGGGCCCGCCTTGGGTCAGGGCGCGATATCGTCGCGCAAGGTTCCGATGCGGAAACGCTGAGGCCTTCATGCCGCCAGCCCGGCGATTTGAGGCTGGATTGGAAGGAATCGCGCCCTGGATTCCATCGGCGGATCATGCATGGTCCGCGGAAGCCGGGTAGCCTTGCCGAACGAGCGAAGAGGACTATGGCGACGGAGCTTGGGAAGGGGCCGCACCTGGACCGGCTGTTCGGGCCGGCCGGCCCCGGGGGAGCTGTTCGACTGGCTGGCGCTGGGGTAACTGTTCAGGTTCTCTCAAGGCTGGCGGCGCTTCCATCGTGATCATGCCTGGCAATCGGCGCTGCATGTCTCACAGGCCTGCCGACCAGGACGGCTGAAGCCGCGGTGAAGAGCAGAAGACAGGGCAGGCAGGCCTCCCGTGCCAAAGACGATCGACGATCCTGGACAAAGGCTTATCCCTTTGACCAAGGCATGTCCACATTTTGTGTCCGGCGGGGGTTCTTATGAGCCCCCTCCCGTCAAGCGCTTTCTTCATGACGTGTCACATCGATCCGTCTCCTCTCGGGGGCGGCTCGGCGCCGCTAGGGGATTCTCCAGGCGGAACGTCGCTTTCCAGGGAGCGCCCGACGGCGCGTCCAAGCTCCTGTCCGGTTCGGTTGGCCGGCGGACGCCGGCCCCGTGACCATGGTGCCCCGTTCGGGCGGCGCGACGTTCCGGGGGGCGGGACCCATCTGAGCAAACGGTGCCGCGGTCCGCGGCGAACCAAACCCCCGCACGGTCACACGCCCTTCCCGGGTTCCCCGGAGGCCCCGTCGGGCCGCCCGGGTGTCAAGGTGTTCCGGTCTCCCCCTCTCAGGCCTTCGACAGGACGGCGCCCTCGGGCACCAGCCCGGTCGTGGCGAACCGCCACAGGGCCACCAGCAGCTTGCGCGCCAGCGCCACGATCCCGCGCTTCCTCGAACGCCCGTCGCGGGCGCTGACGTAGCGCTCGAACCACTTCGACAGCGCGCTGTCCGGCTGGTGGTGGAGCCAGCGCCAGGCCATCTGCACGAGGTGCTTTCGCAGCATCGGGCTGCCGGCCTTGCCGGTGCCCTGGTCATGGTCCACCGCGCCGCTCGCCCACGGCACCGGCGCCAGCCCGGCGAGACTGGCCAGCTCGCGCCGGTTGCGGAAGTCGCGGCAGAGGAGCTCCGCGCCCGGCAGCAGCGCGTCGTTCGGGCCGATCCCGCGCAGCCGGACCAGAACCGTAGCGTGGCGGGCATGCGCCGGCGCGGCGGCCTCCGCGCCACCGGCCTCCTCGGGGCCGTGACGCGCCTCCCGCGCCGCCGCCTCCCGCGCCGACTTCAGCGTCGCCGCCTTCTCCGCCTCCACCGTCCGCAGCTCGGCCACGCCCGGCTCCAGCCGGCCGGGGATGCCCCCGATCTCCGCCAGGAGCCCCGGCGGCAGCGCCGTGCCGCAGCCGGTCCTCATGCCCCCGAGCCGGTCCCGGAACCCGGCCTTCGCCGGATCCCCGGGCGGCACGCCGTGCAGCCGCAAAAGCCCCGCGACCGCGCTCGCCAGCCGCAGCCGCTCCTTCACGAGCCGCTCCCGGCGCCCCGGCAGCCGCTTCGCGTCCTCCTCCGCGACCGTCGGCACCCGCGCCGGCGACATCGCGTCCCGGTCGCCGCCGTCCCGGGCCACGGGCGCCCGCACCGTCTTCCGCGCGTCGATCCTGTCCGTCTTCGCACGTCTCTTCCTGCGCACGACCTCCAGGCTCGCCGGGTCGCAGACCACGACCTCCAGGTCCTCGCCCTCGAGCCGGCGCGCCAGCCGGAACCCCTCGTGCCCTGCCTCGCAGACCGGCATCACGCGGACGTCGCCGCCGGAGACGGCGGCGGCCCGCGTCCGTGCCTGCCCCAGCTTCGCGAGCAGGCCCGCGACGTCATGCGGTGCCAGCCTGTGCAGGCCCGTCCGCGACGCGTCCGCCGGATCGCCCGCCGCGAGGATCCAGCTCGTGCCGGCGGCTTCCGGCGCCGCATGCACCGTGGCAGCCTTCCCGCCGAAGGGGGTGCTTGAGTCGATCATCTCTCTCCTTTCGATCGGCAAGGGGTGCCGCCCGTCGGCCCCCTTGCCACCATATGTTGAAACCATCACATTCCCTTGCACCGAATCGCCCCCAGAGGCAAACCCCGGCGCGTCTCATGGCATCTGACGATCCGTTCCGTTCGCCTTGTGTTCTTCCCATGGCATCGCGATGCAGACACGACCGGCCCATGTCCCGCCAGGAGTTCGAGGAGCTCTTCCCGGACGACGACGCCTGCGCCGGGCACCTGGCCAGGCTGCGCCGGGGCGTCGGCTTCCGGTGTCCGGCCTGCGGCGGCACGAAAGGCTGGCAGCCGAGGGGGAGCGCCGCCTCCACGAGTGCGCGGGGTGCGGACGCCAGACGTCGGTGACGGCGGGCACGGTGACGCACCGCAGCCACCTGCCGCCGGGACCTGGTTCCTCGCGGCCCACATCGTCGCCACGCATTCCAACGGCATCTCCGCGCTGCAGCTCCAGGCGCGGCCGGGGATCGGGAGCTGCAAGTCAGCGTGGCTGCTGCTGCACAGGCTGCGCCGGGCCATGGCCGGCCCGGACCGGAGCCCGGCTCGCAGGGGATCGCGGAGGTGGACGAGACGTCCGTGCCCTGCCGCGACGGCGGCGGCGCGGAAACGGACGGGGCGAAGGGCGTGGCCGGCAGGGGCCGCGGCGCCGACGGCAGGATCCTCCTGGCCGGCGCCGTGGAGCTGTCGGAGGACGGGGCGCCGCGCCGCATCCGGCTCGGGACCATCGGGGACTACGGATCCGGGGCGCTCCGCGGCTTCATCGCCGCGTCCGTCGCGCCGGGCGCGCGGGTCGTCACCGACGGCTGGAGCGGCTGCGCCGGCCTGCCGGAGAGCCCGCGGGAGGAAAGGGTGGTCGGCGGCCGAAGGGCCCACGAGGTCCTGGCGTGGGTCCACCGGGTGTTCTCCAACCTCAAGCGCTGGGCCATGGGCGTGCATCACGGCCTGCGGAGGAAGCATTTCCAGCGCTGCCTCGACGAGTTCGTGTTCCGCTGGAACCGCCGGCGCCACCGACGGGCCTCCTTCGACAGCCTGCTCGGCATCGGGCTGGGACTTCCGCCCGCCACCTGCCGCGACTTCGCCGAGGGACGCGCCTGAGGCGCCGGAAACCCCGCCCGGATTCCGCCACGGCACCGGCGGGCGCATCCGCGCACCCGCACACCACCCGAATCCCCGCTTTCCGGCACCGTCCGGGCCGCCGCGCAGCGGCGAAGGCGTGGATTCCGCCGGGGATCCGGGGATCCCGCGACCGGCCGCAGGCACAACATCTTGCGGCGCCGGAGTCAAAGGGATAAGCCTTTCTGGACAATTGGCCAGCCGGGTCTCCGCCCTTGAGGGGAAGCTGTAGGGTCGTGACGCGACCATAGCCGCGCTCCGGGCGGAGAACGCGGTCCAGTCCGCGCGCATCGCGGCCCTGCTGGATGCACCGCGACTGCCCAGCCGTGTTCAGCGCTGCAGGCCCGGGACAGCATCGGCCTGTCTCATGATCAGGCCTTCTTTCCAGGTTCGCGACGGCCGTTGCCGGACGAAGGCGGAGCGTCTATCGTCAACGGCATTGCTGAACGGGGGGGCCGAAATCGACAGGGGAGGGCTGTCGGACTTCCTCGACGGCGGCTGGGGCGCGCCGCCGCCCGTCTTCGTCGGGCGCGAGGCGTTGCTGGAGCGCGCCGAGAGGTGTGCCGGCCAGGCGTGGAAGGACCGGCGAAAGGGATCCCATGGCCAGCCGAAGATGACGCAGGTCGTCCGGGGCGCGCCCGGCGCCGGCAAGAGCGCGCTTCTCGATGAACTTCTGAAGCGTTCGAAGCTGGAGCGCGCAGGCGCGCCCGGACAGTCGCGCGTGGTCTTGCTGTCCAGCCATGACCTCCTGACGGATCTCGGAGGCGTGATCGAGATGACGGCGCTGGCCGGCGGAATCCAGCCGGATCGCTGGCGCAGGATCTCGTCCGGCCTTTCAGTTGGCGTGGATGTGGCCGCCTCCAGGGCAGAGGGAGGGATCTCCCTGGAAGGCTTCGAAAGGAGCCGCCCCCGGAGCATCCAGCAGCTGGTGCAGGTCCATGGGCCGGAGAGATGGCACGGATCCGTGATCGTCTGCATCGACGAGGCGCAGCGCCTGCCGCAGGACGGGTTCGCGCCGCATGCGCTGTTTCTCCAGGCGATTCATGACGGCATGTCCCGCCTGCCGCTGTCGCTGGTCCTGGGCGGACTTGGGGACACCCATGACGTTGCCATCGGCATGGGCCTCACGCGCCCGGACAATGTCTGGCTTCTGGGCGGGCTGTCTCCTGACGAGTCCCTTCATCTCGTGCTGAGGTTCTGTGACGCATTCGGCCTTGACGCACATGGCTGCGAGGGACGCGCTGGGAGCGCTGGCGAATCCCTGCGAAGGCTGGCCCGGGCATCTTCATCACGCCCTTCGGACGCTCACGGAGCAGGTGCTGGAGAATGACGGGCTTCTGGCCGCCTGCGACTGGGGATGGATCCAGGCGCGGGCGTGCGCTCTGCGCAACGATCACTACGGTCTCAGGCAAAGTCCGCAGATGGAGGAATCGCGGATCCTTACGGCCCATGTCCTTAGCGAGCTGGGCGCAGGCAGGCTTCGCGACGAGATCCTGGATCTTATCGAGGAAAGAAGCGGCAAGACTGAACGTTCCGCCGAGAGGCTGCCGGAAGGCGAGGACAAGGTCACGTTCCTGAATCACCTGGCCCGTCAGGCGCGCTCGAGAAGGCGGCAGACAAGACGTTCCATTGCCCGTTTCCGTCATTCCGGACGCACCTGATCCGCCAGGGTGGGCTGGATCCGGATGCGGATCCCGACGCTTCGCCCGCGGACACGGGCGATGGCGGTGCGGACCTGTCGTCCTGACCATGGATTGCCTGGCCGCCCGGGGCGCGCGCCCCGCTTGGCGGGCCTCCGGAACCCTGGCGGCGGCGTGACCGGACGGGAAGCGAGGCGCGCCGGCCGCGTCACCGTCAACGTGGATGGCTTCCGGAGCGCCGCACGGCCCTGAACCGGAGGGGAGCCTCTCCGGCAACGCCGGTCCTGCGGCTTTCCGCTTGACGGGCTGCCGGGAGCGCGCGGCGCCAGGGAAGTGCGGGAACCGTCTGCCTGCGTTTGGCGATGACCGCCCGGAAAGGCGGGGACGGCATGACGTTCAGCTCTGTCGCGTTCGCACGCTGGCGGGAACCGCATGGCGCCGTCACATGCGAATTGACCGCGCGGGAGGGAACTGGCAGCAACAGGCCGGAAGCGAGACTGACGACAGGATCTGAAAGGCTGAGGCACGATGATTTCCAAGGCCGTCGAACTGGAAGGCGCGGCGCTGGTCTCGGAAGTGGTGTTCGGCCATGGCTATGCGCATTACGGCTATTTTCCGGACGGGCCGCCCGAGGTCCCGTCGGCGCACGCGCTGGGCGCGGCGCAGCATGCCTATTTCGAGAAGCTGCTCGACACGGTCAGGGACGTGCCCGGAGACGTGCGCCGCATCCTCGATGTCGGGTCGGGAACCGGGGCGAACGCCAGGAACCTGATCGAGGCGGGTTTCGACGTGACCTGCGTTTCTCCCTCGGCGCACATGAACGACATGGCGCGCGCGAAGCTTCCCCGAGGCACGCCGGTGATCGATTCCAGGTTCGAGGACTTCGCGGCAGGCGACCGCTTCGACCTGTGCCTCTTTGCGGAGAGCTTTCACTATGTCGAACTGGAGCCGGCGCTGGCGCAGGCCGCCCGGTATTCCGACAGGGGCGTCGTGATTTTCGACTACTTCCGGCGCGGCGGCTACGCGCCCGGCGACGAGGACGCCACGCGGGGCACGCATGCGTCCTTCCTGGACGCCGTCGCGCGGCAGGGGCGGTTCGAGATGCTGCGGGACGAGGACGTGACCGACGCGATCATCCCGACCTTCGTGATCCATGAATACCTCAAGAACGAGAAGGTCGCGCCCTTTGTGCAGCGGCTCCGCGCCGCGTTGAGACAGGCCTATCCGATGCGCGCCCGGGTCCTGGAGCTGGTGCTTGGCCGGGCCATTGACAAGCTGGCGCGCAGGACCCGGCGGTCGGAGACGTTCGCGCAGGCGCACGAGTACCGGCTGATCGTCATGAGCCGGAAGTGAATGGCGGCGCGCGGAGGCTCCGCGCGCCCTGTTACGGCAGCCGGACGATCGCGCCGCCGGCGGACGCGCGTTCGAGGGCGGACTTCGGGGGGCGGCGCATGCGACGGCGTCCGGCGAAGGCCGCTTCAGCGCCCCGGTCCGCCTGCCGGACCGTTCGGGAAGGCCTCGCCGGTGCCGCCCGCCCGGCCGGGCATGGCGCGTCCGTCCCGCGCCGGCGTGCCGTCCTCGTTCGCCTTCGGCCCCGCACGTTGACCGCGCCGCCCCCATGGCGCGCCTCGCCGGCGCGACGCGGCCAGGAAGGCATCCGCTTCGCGGCCTGCCGCTCGCGGGCTCAGCGGGCCTGGAAGAAGTCAAGGGTGACGGGAATGGCCTTGAACTCGCGCGCCTTGCCTTCGCGCGCGCGCTGGAGGGGCCTTGACAGCCAGTCCAGCGCGCGAAGGCGGCGGCAGATGGCGCGCGCGCCCTCCCAGATCCCGCCGGCGTCGAGGCTCCGGTAGGCGTCGCGCGCAGCGTCAAGCTCGGGCAGACGGCGGCCGGCAACGGCCAGGCCGCTGAAGAAAAATATCACGACGTCCCGCGCGTGCCCGCGCGGCGTGTCGAGCTCGGGCCTGTACCGCTCGAGGTCGATGAAGGTGATCCGGCCCCGCCCTCCCCAGCATCCCCAGCAGATGTCCTTGACGCGGGGATTGCCATGCGTGAGGCGGCGGGCGTGCAGGTTGGCCAGGGCCCGGCCCGCCGCCATGAACTCGGTCCGGTGATCGGCATCGTGCAGGGCGCTGTCATGCAGGATCCGGTCAAGCGAGACGCCGCTGTCGGACGTGGCGATGAAGTCCGCGCCCTCCGCCACGATGTCGGGGACGGGCACGGAGAGGCCGGCGAGCTTGTGCAGCGCCCGCCTCTCGCGTTCGAAGGCGCGCGCCGTTCCGCCCTTCTGCAGGCGCATCCTGAGGCCCAGCCGCTCCCTTCGCTTGACCCAGATGAACCGGCCCTCGTGCTCGATCCGCGCAATCCGGCCGCCGGTTGCGTTGATCTTGTTCAGGAGGTCGGTGTCTGTCGAGGCCACGTTCTCGTCTCAGGCTGGCGAAGTGCCGGGACTGCCGCGGTCCGGACGCGTCCGGCGCGTCGCCCTCGCCGCCGTCCTGCAGGGAAAGGCCGCCGAATGTCCGGGCCAGGGCCCATGTTCGAGGGACGGTCGGTTTCGGAGGGAGGCCTGCACGACGCGCATCTTCACCCGCCTCGATACGCGCCCGTCCGGCATCGCGTCAAGTCGGCGCGCGGCGGGGCGCCCTGAAGGCCGGCGGCCCGCCGGCGACGGGCGGGCGTCCGGCTCGCGGTCCCGGCCGGAACTGTGACATCATGCCGCATCCGGGTTGCGTGCAGCGCTGCCCGGCACGGGCGGCCTCGCTGCCGCCGTCCCCGCCTGCCGTCCCCGCCTGCCTGCCTCGGGCCGGATCCGGCCTGCGCGTCGAGCGCAGCGGTGCAGGACGGAACCGGCGGCGCGCAGGATCCCGCCCGAGGGCCCTTCATGACTGCCGGAGTCGTCCGTGGAACGGCGTGGATGCCGTCGCCGACCGCGGTCCCGGACAGGGCCGCCGAGGGCGCGGGCGGCAGAAGGCTGCCGGGACCGGCCCGTCTTCGGCACGCCCTCGCGCAACCGGGCCGGGCACGGAACCGGGGCGCGTCCGCCGGGCTTGCGGCAGCTGCAACCGACGGGCCCCGGCCGTCAGCCGAACCCGTCGAGCCGGCCGAGCGCGGTCCTGAGCCGGCCGAGCTCCTCGGCCTTCAGCGCGGCCGCCTTCTCGGTCCCGGCGACAACGTCCTCGGCCGCGTTCTCCCGGAACTTCCCGCTGTCCAGACGGCCCTTCAGTCCCGCCAGAACCCTTTCGAGCTTGCCAACCGCCCTTTCGAGGCGCACCCGTTCGGCCGCAACGTCGATCAGTCCCCCGAGCGGCAGCGCGAACGTGCCGCCAAGCGCCGCGATCGTGGCGGATCCCCGGGGAGGGGCGTCCGCGTCGGTCAGGGTCTCGATGCGCGCCTGGCGCATGATCAAGGATTCGTTGTTCGCCCACGCCGCCTCGCCCGCCGCGTCGAGAGACAGCTTGAGCAGCGGGATCCTCGCGCCCGGCGGGACGTTCATCTCGCCCCGGACCGAGCGGACCTTCTCGATGAGGTCGATGACCCATCCGATTTCCCTCTCCGCCGCCGCGTCGACGAGCTCGCCCCCGCACGCCGGCCAGTCCGCGTGGACCAGCATCCTCTCCCGGGCCGGGGCCGACGCCGCCCAGATCTCCTCGGTGACGAACGGCATGAACGGATGGAGCAGGATCAGGACCTGGTCCAGCACCCATGCCATCGTCCTTCGCGTTTCCCCGGCATGCGCCGTTTTGAACAGCGGCTTGGAGAACTCGACGTACCAGTCGCAGAACGTGCCCCGGACGAACGCGTGGAGCGCGTTCGCGGCATCGTTGAAGCGAAAGCCGTCCAGGGCCTCGTCGACGGCGATGCGGACCTTCGCGAGCTCGCCGACGATCCACCTGTTGACGGTCTGCCCGGCGCGTGGCGCCCTTTCCCCGGCCGCGACGTCGAAGGCCCCGTTCATCTCCGCGAACCGGGCCGCGTTCCACAGCTTGGTCGTGAAGTTGCGGCTTCCGGCGACGCGGCCCTCCGAAAGCCTGAGGTCGCGGCCCATGGCGGCCATGGAGGCGAGCGTGAAGCGGACCGCGTCCGCGCCGAACCTGTCGACCATCTCGATCGGGTCGATGACATTGCCCAGCGACTTCGACATCTTGTTTCCCGCCGCGTCACGCACGAGAGCGTGGACGTAGACGGTGTCGAAGGGGCGGTCGCCGACCATCGCGTACTGCATCATCATCATGCGGGCGACCCAGAAGAATATGATGTCAAAGCCGGTGACGAGGACGCTGGTCGGGAAGTACCTGTCGAGCTCGGGAGTCCGCTCCGGCCAGCCGAGAGTGCCGATCGGCCAGAGCCCGGAGGAAAACCACGTGTCCAGCACGTCGGGATCGCGGTAGAGCGGCGCTTTCCATCCCTTTCCCGAAGCCGCCTTCGCTGCGCATCCCGAAACCGCCTCGGCGAACTCCGCCGAGTCGGCGACGACTCTCGCGCCTGCCCGGTAGAACGTCTCGGCCAGCGCGACCGCGCTGGCCTCGTCGGCCGCGCAGAAGGTCTCGAGCTCGTCCGCGCACGGCGTGCCGTCCCTGACCTTCGGGCCGTACCAGACGGGGATCCGGTGACCCCACCACAGCTGGCGGGAGATGCACCAGGGCTCGATGCCCGCCAGCCAGTTGAAATAGACCTTCCTGTGCTGCTCGGGCAGGATTTCCGTCGTTCCGTCGCGCACCGCCTGCAGGGCAGGCCCGACGATCCTCGCCGTGTCGACGAACCACTGGTCGGTCAGCATCGGCTCGATGACGACCTTGGAGCGGTCGCCGAACGGCTGCACGATCTTCCTGGCCTCCACAAGCGGGACGGGAGAGTCGCCGCTCTCGCCTTCCGCCGCCGGCGGACTGCCAAGGCGCGGATCGCGCGCAACGGTCATGACCGCGAGGCCCTCGGCGGTGACCTGCGCGACGACCCTCCTCCGGGCCTCGAACCGGTCAAGCCCGCGCAGGTCGTCCGGAACGAGGTTGATCGCGTCGGCGCCGGCCTCGGTCAGGCTGCGCCTGCCTTCGGCGACGGCGCCGGCGACCGCCGCGGCCTCGGCGTAGGGGGCGCCGTCGCTGCGCATGTGTCCCCTGGCGTCCATGAGGCGGTACATGGGGATGCCGCCGCGCCTGGCGACGACGTGGTCGTTGAAGTCGTGGGCGCCCGTTATCTTGACCGCGCCGGATCCGAATTCCGGATCCGGGTAGGTGTCGGTGATGATCGGGATCAGGCGGCGGTGCTCCCCGGGGCCGACCGGGATCTCGCAGAGCTTCCCGACGATGGGCGCGTATCGCCCGTCCGAGGGGTGAACCGCGACCGCGCCGTCGCCCAGCATGGTCTCGGGCCGCGTGGTCGCGATCGAGATGTAGTCCCGGGTTTCGCGAAGGGTCACGCTCCCGTCCCCGTCCCTTTCGACGTACTCGTAGGTCGCGCCCCCCGCGAGCGGGTACTTGAAGTGCCACATGTGGCCTTCGGTCTCGATGTTCTCGACCTCCAGGTCGGAGATCGCGGTCTCGAAGTGCGGATCCCAGTTGACCAGGCGCTTGCCGCGGTAGATCAGGCCGTCCTCATGCATCTTGACGAAGGCTCGGATCACGGCGTCGTGGAAGTTGCCCTCCTCGCCGGCAGGCGCGTCCGGCGCGCCCGACATGGTGAACGCGTTGCGGGACCAGTCGCAGCTGGCGCCCAGCCGCCTGAGCTGCTCGACGATCGTTCCGCCGGATTCCTCCTTCCATTCCCAGACCTTCGCGGTGAACGCCTCGCGGCCCATCTCGCGGCGTGACGGCTGGCCCGTCTCGGCCAGCATGCGCTCGACGACCATCTGGGTGGCGATGCCCGCGTGGTCCTGTCCCGGCTGCCAGAGCGTGTCGAAGCCCCGCATCCTGTGCCAGCGGACGAGAATGTCCTGGAGGGTGTTGTTGAAGGCGTGACCCATGTGAAGGACGCCGGTCACGTTGGGGGGCGGGATCATGATGCAGAACGTTTCGGCTCCGGGCCGCGCGTTGGCGCCTGCCCTGAAGGCGCCGGCGCGCTCCCACGCCGCGTAGATGCGGGGTTCCGCCTCGTCGGCGGCAAAGGTCTTGTCCATGGCGTCGGCCCCTCCGTTCGGCGCTCCGTTTATCGCCGCCCGGCGGCGAGGAAAAGGCCGAGGGGGCCGGAGATTCCCCGGCGGTCCCGGGACCGGGCGCCGCCCTCCGGGCCGGAGCCGGGGACCGCCCGGGATCCCGGGGAGGGAACGTTCCGGCGCCGCGTCACGCTTTCCGGGAACGGCCGCTTGAAGCCGGCCCGTGGCGGCCCGGGCCGGGCTCCGTTCCCGCGCCGGACGTCCTTGCAACCAACGCGCAACGGGTGCATAGGGTCCCGGACCCCGCCTGCCTCAGGACCGGGGCTCGTGCAGCGGCAGTTCGGAGATCCCCATGGACAAGTTTGGCAAGTCGCAGCCGGTCCGGCGGCTGGAGGACCGGCGGTTCCTGACCGGCGCAGGCCGCTACGTCGACGACATCGTTCCGGAAGGCGCGCTGCATGCGGTCTTCGTGAGGTCGCAGGTGGCGCACGGACGGCTGGCCCCCGTGGATCTCGAAGAGGCGCGCGGCATGCCGGGCGTCGTTCTCGCGATGGCCGCCGGGGATCTTGCGGCAATGGGCGTGGACTACTCGCTCGGGACGACGGCCGTCACGAACCGCGACGGCTCGCCGGCGGTCGAGCCGCGCCGGCCGGTCCTGGCGGAAGGCAAGGTCCGGTTCGTGGGAGATCCGGTTGCCGTGATCGTGGCCGAAACCCGGGCGCAGGCGAAGGACGCGGCCGAAAGCGTCTTTGCGGACGTGGAGGAGCTCGGGGTCAAGCTGGACCTGGCCCCGGGCGGGGTCGCGATCCATGAGGAGGCTCCCGACAACGTGGCCTTCGACTGGCAGGCCGGCGATTCCGCCGCGGCGGAAGCCGCCATTGCCGGGGCCGCGCACGTGGTGACGACGCGCATCGTTGACAACCGCGTGATCTGCAACGCGATGGAGCCGCGCGGCTGCTTTGCGGAATGGGATGGCGAGCGCCTGCACTTCTGCTACGGCGGCCAGGGCGTCTGGGGCGTGAAGGAGGATCTCCTCGCGTGCCTCGGGCTCGGGAAGGAGCAGGTCCGGGTCACCACCCCCGATGTCGGCGGCGGGTTCGGCATGAAGGGCTTCGGCTACCCCGAGTATTTCGCGGTCGCCGCCTGCGCCAGGTCGCTGGGCCGGCCCGTGCGCTGGATGTCCGAGCGCACCGAGGCGATGCTGTCCGACAATGCCGGGCGGGACCTGGTCTCCGACACCACGCTCGCCTTCGACCCCGAGTTCAGGATCGTGGCCTACAAGGTCGACACGGCCTGCAACCTCGGGGCCTACCTCTCGGGATACGCGCAGCAGATCCAGACCGAGCTGTTCGCCAAGGTCGCCATGGGCGTCTACGACGTCCAGACGGTCGTCGTGAACTGCAGGGGGTTCTTCACCAACACCGTGCAGGTCGATGCATACCGCGGCGCGGGAAGGCCGGAGGCGATGCTTGCGCTCGAGCGCTCCATCGACAACGCCGCGCGCGCGCTCGGCGTGGATTCCCGTGAGCTGCGGCGGAAGAACTTCATTCGGCCGGAAAGGTTCCCCTACAAGACCGCGATCGCCGAGACCTATGACGTTGGCGAGTTCGACCGGGTCCTGACCTCTGCCGAGGCGAATGCCGACAGCGCGGGCTTCGCGGCGCGGCGTGCGGAATCGGAGGCGCGGGGACGCTTGCGGGGGCAGGGCCTCTGCTACTACATCGAGTCGATTCTCGGCGACCGGGCGGAGGATTCCCGTGTCGTCTTCGAGGCGGACGGAGCGGTAAGCCTCTATGTCGGCACCCAGTCGAACGGGCAGGGGCACGAGACGGTCTTTGCGACCTTCCTGGCCGACCACGCCGGCATTCCGGCGGATGCCGTCCGCGTCGTCCAGGGCGACAGCGACCTCGTGCCGCGCGGCGGCGGCACGGGCGGCTCGCGCTCCGTCACGATGCAGACCGGCGCGACGCTCGCCGCCGTGTCCACGATCACGAGGCAGTTCGCAGGGTATCTCGCGGAAAGGTTCGGTTCCGAGGACGTGGCGTTCGACGACGAGCGCTTCCGGATCGAGGGATCGAACGACACGCCCACGATGCTCGAGGTCGCCGAAATGGCGCGGGCCGACGGCAGGACCGACATCCTCGACGTCAGGGAAAGCTGGTCCGTCGAGAACATGTCCTTCCCGAACGGCGCGCATGTCGCGGAGGTCGAGATAGATCCGGAAACCGGAACCGTTGCCGTCGACCGCTACTCCGTGACGGACGACCTCGGCAACATGATCAATCCGCTGCTGGCCGAGGGCCAGGTGCACGGCGGGGTCGTCCAGGGCATCGGCCAGGCCATCTGCGAGCATGTCGCGCATGACGAGGACGGCCAGGTGCTGACGGCGACGTTCATGGACTACGGGATGCCTCGGGCCGCGGACGTGCCGATGATCGCGTTCGACACCGAGCCTGTTCCCTCGCTTTACAACCCCATGGGCATGAAGGGCTGCGGAGAGGCCGGGACGGTGGGCGCTCTCGCCGCCGTCGCCAACGCGGTCGCGGACGCCATGGCATGCCGCGGCGTGGAGATGGTCGACATGCCGTACACGCCCGCCAAGGTCTGGCACGCGCTGAATGCAGGAGGCGGCGCGGCGCGCTCCTGACCGTCGCGCGATTCCGCGCGAGGGCGCCGTCGTGACGGAGGCGCCGTCGCCCGGGACGCCTCGCGGACCAGGCGGGCGCTGCCGGGCCGGCGCCGCTTTCCGGTTGATGGGCCTGCGCGATCTGCCTAAACCCGCCGGATGCAGGGAAGCGCCAACCTGAACGTCATGGTCAAGGCCGCAAGGCGTGCCGGAAGAGGCCTCGCGAAGGACTTTCGCGAGGTGGAGAGCCTGCACGTCTCCTCGAAGGGCGCGGGCGACTTCGTCAGCCGGGCGGACATTGCGGCCGAGGGCATCATCCGAGAGACGCTTGGCGAGGCCCGCCCGCACTACGGATGGCTTGGCGAGGAAAGCGGCGAGGAGGCGGGGAAGGATCCGACGCGGCGCTGGATCGTGGACCCGCTGGACGGCACCACGAACTTCCTGCACGGACTGCCGCACTGGGCGATTTCCATCGCCTTGGAGCACAAGGGCGACGTCACCGCGGCCGTCGTTTTCGACGCCGCGAAGGACGAGATGTTCGTCGCGGAGAAGGGCCAGGGAGCATGGCTGAACGCGCAGCGCCTGCGGGTGAGCGACCGGCGCCGGATGATCGAGTCGGTCTTCGCGACCGGCCTTCCGTTCGCGAGCAGGCCGAAGCTTCCGGAAACGGTCCGGGATCTGTCCGCCCTCCTGCCGATGTCCGCCGGCGTGCGGGGGCTCGGGGCCGCTGCACTCGAACTGGCATACGTCGCGGCGGGGCGCTACGAGGGGTTCTGGGAGCGAAACCTCCGTCCCTGGGACATCGCGGCGGGCATTCTGCTCGTGCGCGAGGCAGGAGGGTTCGTGGACGGAATGGTCGCGAACACCAACCCGCTCGTGACCGGAGACGTGCTGGCAGCCAGCTCCGGAATCCACGAGGCCTTCTCCAGGGCGGTCCGCGGCCCGTGAATCGCGGGCCTGCCGCAAGCGCGCGAATTCCCGGAAGGGCGCCGGGTGTGCCTTGGCCGCCCGCACGGCCAGGTGGCGGTCGTGGCATTCACTTTCCGGGGAGACGCGATGCGCGTGATCTCCCTGAGGAAGGCGAGCGGGCGGGAAAGGAAGCTCCATGAAGGCAGCTGATCGAAAGCCTCTCGTCGGCGGGGATGGCGAGCTGCGCGAAATCACCAGGGCGGACATGACGCATGCGGTTCGCCTCGGCCGCTCTCCCATGCCCGCCGACCTGCGCAAGCGGCGCGTGACGATGAGGCTCGACCCCGACATCGTCGAGCGCCTGAAGGCCGATGGCCGTGGCTGGCAGACACGGGCGGACGCGCTGCTGCGCGAGGCGCTGGCACTGCAGGACGCCACGCCCGGGCGGCCAGTCGCCTGACGGGCATCACGCTCGCCGGGCCCGCGAACATGAAGGGCTGACTCGCCGCCCCGTGTCGCGTCCCGAGCTGGTCAGAACGCCATCTTGAGGCCGAGGGACCGGGCACTGGCGCGGTTCGCTGCGCCTTCCGCGCAGCGCCGCGCGTCCGCGAGCCATGGCGCTGCCTTCCTGCTAGAGGCCGGCCGCCAGCCGCTGCAGGTCGGGCGCGAAGGTGATCAGTGCCGCAAGGGCGGCGATCAGGATGGCCGTCTGCCACCAGCGCGCGGTCGCCTCCCGCTCCGAGCGCGCCGCGTCACGCTTCGCGGCTTCCGCGTCACGCTTCGCGGCTTCCGCGTCACGCTTCGCCATGTCTTCGCGCAGCAAGGCCCAGCCCTTGTCGTAACGTTCGTCCATCGTGTTCATGCGTTCCTCCAGGACGGCGACCTGCCGGGCGAGTGCGTGAGTGTCCGGCGCGTCGCTCATGCCCGAACATAGGCGCGGCTTCCTGATCGTGCAAGCCGCCCGGCGGCCCGGGCGTGGGTCACTTTGAAGGAAAGAAGCGAGGCCGTGCGCGACCGCCGTCCTGCGCCCTGCCTCAACAGCACCGGCCCTGGCGACGGCCCGACATCGGCGGCGGTTTCCAGCTTGCGCTGCCGGCAGGGTGACCCGCTGCCTGGCCGGGTCGCCGGCGGCCAGTCGCCTGACGGGCATCACGCTCGCCGGGGCCCGCGAACATGAAGGGCTGCCTCGCCGCCCCGTGTCGCGTCCCGAGCTGGTCAGAGCGCCATCTTGAGGCCGAGGGACCGGGCACTGGCGCGGTTCGCCGCGCCTTCCGCGCAGGACGCGCCAAGCGCGCAGCGCCGCGCGTCCGCGAGCCATGGCGCTGCCTTCCTGCTAGAGGCCGGCCGCCAGCCGCTGCAGGTCGGGCGCGAAGGTGATCAGTGCCGCAAGGGCGGCGATCAGGATGGCCGTCTGCCACCAGCGCGCGGTCGCCTCCCGCTCCGAGCGCGCCGCGTCACGCTTCGCGGCTTCCGCGTCACGCTTCGCCATGTCTTCGCGCAGCAAGGCCCAGCCCTTGTCGTAACGTTCGTCCATCGTGTTCATGCGTTCCTCCAGGACGGCGACCTGCCGGGCGAGTGCGTGAGTGTCCGGCGCGTCGCTCATGCCCGAACATAGGCGCGGCTTCCTGATCGTGCAAGCCGCCCGGCGGCCCGGGCGTGGGTCACTTTGAAGGAAAGAAGCGAGGCCGTGCGCGACCGCCGTCCTGCGCCCTGCCTCAACAGCACCGGCCCTGGCGACGGCCCGACATCGGCGGCGGTTTCCAGCTTGCGCTGCCGGCAGGGTGACCCGCTGCCTGGCCGGGTCGCCGGCGGCCTCATCCGTCCCTTCCTTCGCGGATCCGCCCCAGAAGCCGCCCGATGACGAACGAGGTTCTCGGCGCGTAGACGTAGCGCGTGCGGGTCCGCGCGCTCCGGCTCCGCATCCGGACAAGGCCGAACGCGATCAGGACCGCGTGCGCCAGCGACACGAACGAGAACATGGCGGCGGGGCCGAACCACTCGATCAGCGACGCCGCCAGCCACGGCGAGGCGATGGCGCCGACCGCGTAGTGGAACAGGAACGCCGCCGAGAGATCCACGCGCTCGTCCTGGCTGGCAAAGTCGTGTGCATGGGCCGTGGCGACGGAATATATGGGAAACGTGATCACGCCGAACAGCCCTGCCGCGGCGAACGCCGGGCCCGTGCCGCTTGGGGAAAGGACGGCCATCACGATGCAGGAGACGACCGCGAGCGCCGAGAGCACGATCAGCACGACGCGGCGGTCGTGGCGGTCGGCGGCCCAGCCGACCGGATACTGGCTCAGCGCCCCGCCCAGGACGAAGGCGGCCAGGAACAGCGCGATGTCGTCGGTCGAGAGCCCGATCTCGATCCCGTAGATCGGGCCGACCATCCGGAAGGAGGCGGCGGTCAGGCCCGCCGAAACGACGGCGGCGACCGCCAGCGGGGAGCGCCTCCACGCGAGCCCGGGCCGGAGCCGCCGGGCCTTCGGCACCGGGGGCTGCTCGATCCTGGTCAGGACGAGCGGCACGAGCGCCGCGCAGCAGATCAGCGCCAGGATGTTGTACGAGACGTAGCTGGCGGGCTCGAGGACCGAGATCATCAGCTGGGCGGCCAGCGCCCCGCTGATGTCGACGACGCGGTAGACGCCCATGGCCCGGCCCCTTGTCGCGTTGGTGACCTTCGCCTGGAGCCAGCTTTCAACGACCGTGTAGCAGCCCGCGATGCACATCCCCGAAAGCACCCGCATGACCATCCAGGCCGTTGCGTCGACGACCAGCACGTGGCCGAGAATGCCTATCGTGCCTGCCGCGGTGAAGGCCGCGAAGGTCCGGGAGTGCCCGACCTCGCCGAGGATCCGCGGCGCCCAGACGCAGCCGGCGAAGAAGCCGGCAAAGTGCGCGGAGCCCAGGAGCCCGACCTCGGAACGCGTGAAGTCGAGCTGGATCCCCGAGATGGCGTCGAGAGGCGCGAGGCCGCCCGATCCGAGCTGCAGCAGCAGGACGGACATGAGCAGGGCCGCAAACGTGACCAGCAGGCGCATTTGCCGTCTCCTTATCCTGCGCCCCGCACTGCCGGAACCGCCTCGAACCGACGCCGGCAGGGCGGTTTGGGGCGGGAACGGCGCTTCGCCGGCGAGCGGCGCCGCCCTCGGCCGGACGGGGAGGTCCGTCCCGCATGGCCGGCCTCACCGCCTGTCGAGCAGCTCGGTCCGGTGCCTCTCCAGCGCATGCGGGTCCGGCCTGACGCCCAGGCCGGCGCCCTGCGGCAGCCGGACCTTGCCGTCCGACACCGGCAGCCCGGGGTCGGCGATGTCGGCGCTGGCAAGATAGCGCGACATGTAGAACTCGCAGCCAAGGGTCAGTTCGGGCAGCGCCGCCGCCAGGTGCGTTCCCGCGGCGTGCGCTATCGAGGTCTCGAACATGCAGCCGCAATAGACCCCGATTCCGGCGGCGCGCGCCACGGCGGCCACCTCCAGGCAGCGCCGGATGCCGCCGGCCTTCATGATCTTGAGGGAGAAGATGTCGGCGATCCTCATGCGGGCGCCTTCCAGGGCGTCGGCCACGCCGAACACGCTCTCGTCCGCCATGACGGGGACGTCCACGGCCCGGGTGATCGCGGCAAGCGCCGCGCGCTCGTGCCGCCTGACAGGCTGCTCGACGAAGTCCGGACGGAAGGATTCCAGGTCGCGCACGGTGCGGATGGCGTCATGGGCGGCAAGCCCCTGGTTGTAGTCGATTCGAAGGCCGATCTCGTCGCCGTGGAGCGCGCGGAGCCTTTCGAGCCGCATCAGGTCGAATGCGTGGTCCCTGAACCCGGTCTTCAGCTTGAAGAGGCGCACGCCGTCCTCCCAGAGGCGCGCGACGTCCTCGAGATCGGCCCCGAAGTCCGGGTTCGCCACGGAAAAGCTCAGGCCGATCTCCGTGCGCGAGACGCCGCCCGCCATCTCCGCGACGGAAAGCCCCGCGATCTGGCCGGCGAGGTCGAGCAGGGCGCATTCCAGCGCCGCCTTGGCCTCCGGATGCCCCGCGAGCACGGAGTCCGCGACATGCATCAGCCGCTCGGCCTGCACCGGGTCCGCGCCCACCACGTGCGGCCGCAGGTGCGTGTGGAGCGCCGCCGCCGATGCCTCGACCGTGCCCGTGAAGACGGGCCAGGGAGACGCCTCGCCCCAGCCGGTCAGCCCGGTGTCGGTGGAAAGCTCCAGGAGGGCGGCGTCGATGCCCGAGACGTCGCCCGAGCCGTGGGAGTGCGTCGCCCTGGCGGGCACGCGCACCACATGGACGCGGAACCCGGCTATGCGGTGCGCGGTGCCGGCCATCAGGCTATCCATTCGCTGACGGGCGCGCGGGCGTCCTGCAGCGGCTGGCTGATCACGTCGACGAGCGTGGGTTCCGGGCACTCTGCCGCCTCGCGCAGCGTGGCTTCAAGCGCTTCCGGGTCATCGGCGCGGAACGCCCGGACCCCGAACGCCTCCGCAACCGCGCGGTGGTCGGTGCGGTCGAAGTCGACCGAATAGTAGCGTCCGCCGAACGCGGACTTCTGGCCGGCCTTGATCCAGCCGTACGACGCGTTCGAGAACACGATGAAGGTCACCGGCAGTCCCAGGCGCGCGACGGTCTCGAGCTCGCCGCAGGTGAAGCCGAAGCTGCCGTCACCCATCAGGCTCACCACCTTTCGGCCGGGCGCCCCGACCGCGGCCCCGACGGCGGCGGGGAGCGCGTAGCCGAGAGCGCCGTGCGCGCGGTTGGAGAAGAGCCCGCGCCCGGAGGCGTTCAGCTCGTAGTACGCCGAGATGTAGGGGCAGGGCGTGCCGGGGTCGCCGACGACGATGGCGTCGTCGTCGAGAACCCGGCGCAGCGCCGCCACGGTCCGTTCCGGAAGGATCGGCCTGTCCGCGCGCTCCGCCAGGGCGCGGAACTTCCGCCACTTGCGGGCCTTTGGATCCGCGATGGCGGCGGCGCCGCCGAAGCCTCGCGTCACGTCGCGGGCGGCGCGGGCGGCGTTCAGCGCCGCGAGCGCGAGGCGCGCGTCGGACACCACGGCGACCTCCGTCCTGTACGAGGCGCCGATCACCTCGGGATCGCTGTCGACGTGGAGGATCCGCGTCCCCGTTGCGGGACGGCGCCAGAGCTCGGTCGTCACCGACCCGGCCCTGCATCCCGCGAAGAGCACCAGGTCGGCCATCTCGACCACCTCGCGGGTTTCGGGAACGCCGCCGTTCGAGCCGACCACGCCGATGCAGTTGGGATGGGTCTCGGGCAGCGCGCCCTGGCCGCTGACGGTCGTGGCGACCGCGATGTCGAGGGCCTCGACGAACGCCTTCAGCTCGCTCTCGCCGCGCGCGAGAACGACCCCTCCGCCGCAGATGATCAGCGGAAAGCGGGCGGAGAGCAGCGCGTCGAGGCTGGCCTCGACGGCCGCCGCGTCGGGGCCGGCCGGAAACGCGGGGAACGTCGCGTGCGCCGGATCGGACCAGATGTCCCCCGGATCCGCCTGTCCGCGCTGGACGTCGATGGGAAAGCCGAGATGCGCGGCGCCGGGGCGTCCGGTGGTCATCTTCCGGAAGGCCGCGCGAACCGCGGCAGGGACCTGGTCGGCATGCTGGATGACCTGGCTGAACTTGGTCAGCGGTCTCATGAGCCCTTCCTGGTCCAGCTCGGTCAGGGGGTAGCGGCCCCTTGCGCGCGTGCTGACGTCGGACGTGATGGACAGGATCGGGATGGAGCTCTCGTTCGCTTCCACGAGCCCCGGCAGGATGTAGGTCGCGCCGCCGCCCGAAGGGCCTTCGCAGATGCCGGGCCGTCCGGTCACCCGGGCGTAGCCGTCCGCCATGTAGGCCGCCGAGCGCTCGTCGCGGGTGAGGACGTGCGATATCCCGTGGTCGAGGCGGTGGAGCGCGTCATAGAAGGGCAGCGTCGTGTCCCCGCAGAGCCCGAACACGTGCCGCACGCCGTGGGCTTCGAGCATCCGCACCATGGCCTCCGCGCCGCTCGGGGCGCTTGCCGGTTCGATGGGCATGGGTTTCCTCCGAATCCTGATGTCATTGCACGCCGTAGCCGAGCGGCCCGCAAGATTCCATCGCCGGACGCGATCGGCGGCCTGCGTCCCGGCGGCGGCGCGCGCCGCTCCTCGCGATCCCGTCCGCGACCGGACGCCCCGGGGACGGCGCTTCGCTACCGGGCGCCCCGGGGACGGCGCTTCGCTACCGGGCGCCCGCCTGCGCAGCCAGGGCCAGCCAGCAGGCGCATTCGCAGGCCTTCTGGGTCGCGCCGAGCACGTCGCCGGTCTGGCCGCCGACCTGGCGCCTCGCGAGCAGGACCGCGGTCGCCGCGGCCAGTGCCGTCGCGGGAACGAGCAGGGGGGCGGCGCCGAGCGCGGCGCAGGCGCCAAGCGCGATCGCGGTCCAGAACCGCCAGCCCCGGGCCAGGACGGCCGCATGTCCGAGCCCGTCCGTCCGGGCGGGCCGCAGAAGCGCCATGGGAAGGACCATCGCGGCACGGCTGCAGGCGCCGACGGCGGCAAACCAGGCCAGGGTGCGCATGTCGGCCGGCGCGGTCGCCATCGAGCCGGCCGTGACGCCGAATGCGGCGATCAGCGCGACCACGCCGAAGCTGCCGACCCGGCTGTCGCGCATGATGCGAAGCTTGTCGTCCCGCGACGCGCCTCCGCCGAACCCGTCGGCCACGTCCGCAAGCCCGTCCTCGTGAAGCGCTCCGGTCGCCAGCATCGCCGCAATCATGGCGAGAACGGCCGACGGCAGGGCGGGGAGCGCCGAGGCGGCGGCAAGATAGGCGGATCCGGAGACGAGCCCGACGGCGACGCCGACCAGCGGGAAGGCCCATGCCGCGTCGCCGATCTTCGCGCGCTCCCACGGCTCCCGGCCGCATGGCAGCCGGGTCAGGACGGCGAATGCAAGAACGATCTCAAGCCATCTGGCACGGACCGCGCTCACGCCTCGGCGACCCCTGCCTCCGCGAACGTCGCCATTCCGTTGTGGCACGCCAGCGCGCTTCTGAGCACGCCCAGGGCCAGCGCCGCCCCCGTTCCCTCTCCAAGCCTCATGGAGAGGTCGAGCACCGGCTCCTTGCCGAGGGCCTCGATGAGCCTGCGATGTCCCGGCTCGGCGCTGCGATGCCCGATCAGGCAGTGGGCCGTCAGCTCCCGGTCGACGGCGTGGAGCGGCGCCGTCGCTGCGGTGCAGATGTAGCCGTCCAGGATGACCGGGATCCTGGCTTCCCGGGCCGCAAGCACCGCGCCGCAGATGGCCGCCTGCTCCCGGCCGCCCAGCGCGGCCAGCTGTTCGAGGGGCGCCTTGCCGCCGTGAAGGGCCAGGCCCTCCTCGACCACGCGCGCCTTGCGCGCGATTCCGTCCGCATCCAGCCCCGTTCCCGGGCCGGCCCATTCCCGGGCGTCGCCGCCGAAGACCGCGGCGGACAGCGCGGCGGCAACCGTCGAGTTGCCGATGCCCATTTCGCCGAGAACCACGACGCTGGCGCCGCGGTTCACGGCGCCGCCGCCGCGCTTGACGGCGTCCAGGCAGTCCGCCTCCGTCATGGCGGGGCCTTTCGTGAAGTCCTCGGTGGGCCGGTCGAGGTCAAGCGCGATGACCGAAAGCTCCGCGCCGTTCGCCTTGCAGAGCTGGTTGATCGCCGCGCCGCCTGCCTCGAAGTTGGCGACCATCTGCGCGGTCACCGCCTGCGGGTACGGGCTTATCCCCCGGCCGCATATGCCGTGGTTGCCCGCGAAGACGAGGGCCTGGGCGATCCCGATCACGGGCCGCGCGGATTCCTGCCAGCCCGCCATGAACGCCGCGAGATCCTCGAGCGCTCCCAGCGAGCCGGGAGGCTTGGTGAGCCGGTTCTGCCGTTCAAGCGCCGCTTCGGCGCTGTCGCTGTCGAACGCGGGGAGATCCGGCGCCAGGCCGACGATCTGATTCAGCGCTGTCATGCTGGAAAGCGGCATGGGGCTTCACCTTCAACGGATGTCCTGCCACGGCCAGATAGACCTCGTCGACGGCATTGGCAACGGCCTGGTTCACGAGGCCCAGGGCGTCGCGGAAGTCGCGGGCCAGGCGGCTCTCCGGCACGATTCCCGAGCCGACCTCGCTGGTGACGAGCATGACGGGCGAAGCCTGGCGGCGCAGCGCCCCGACGAGGCCCTCGGCCGCCCCCTGCCGGTCGTGCCCGTCCTCCATCAGGTTGGCCACCCAGAGCGTCAGGCAGTCGACGACCCGCGTGCCCCGGCCGTCGGTGCCGTCAAGCGCGCCCGCGAGATCGGTCGGCTCTTCCAGGGTCGTCCATTCCGGGCCGCGCCTGGCGCGGTGCTCGTCGATGCGGGCCGCCATCTCGGCGTCCCCGGCGCGGCACGTGGCGATGTAGACGGCGGCGCCGTCCCGCGCCGCCCAGCCCTCCGCAAGCCGGCTCTTCCCGGAGCGCGCGCCGCCGGTAATGAGTATCGACATTCCCATGGCCGCGTGACATTGCAGAAATCCGTTGTGAAGAAAAGCGAGCGGCCGGCGTGTTCTCCTCCACAGACCTCGTGCTGATCCGCCACGCCGAAGCCGACACCGGGGGGCGCCTGTGCGGCCGCACGGAGGTGGGGCTGGCGGATGCCGCGGCCGGCGCCATGGACAGGCTTGCGCAGTCGCTGCCTCCGGCCGGCGAGATCTGGACCAGCCCGTCGCTGCGCTGCCGCCTGACCGCGTCGCGCCTTTGGCCCGGGGCGCGCCTGCGGCAGGACGGGCGGCTGCTCGAGCAGGACTTCGGGGCGTGGGAGGGGCGGGCGCATGGGGACGTTCCCGACCTGGGGGACCTTTCGCGCGAGGAAACCGCCGGCCTGCGCCCGGAAGGCGGCGAGAGCTTCGGCGACCTCTGCGCGCGGGCCCGCCCCGCCCTGCGCGACCTTGCCGAAATGACCGGATCGGGGCCGGTCTTCGCGGTGACGCATGCAGGCGTGGTGCGCGCCGCGCTGTCGATGGCGCTCGGCGAGACCGCCGCCGGGCTTGCCTTCGAGATCCGCACCCTCTCGATCACGCGCCTCCGCTGCGCGCGGGGCGCGCCGCCTTCGGTGGCAGGGGTGAACTGGAGGCCGGCGTGAGCGCGGCGCATCGCGTCACGGGGCATTTCGGGGAGTGGCTCCAGGGCCGGCTCGGGCCGGAAGGTCCCGTCGTGCTCGTGACCCTGCCGTGCGGGACGCTCGGCGCGACCGTCTCCCTGGCGCGTCCCGGCGGAAGGCGCCCGGGCTGCCGGGCGCTGCCGCCGCCGTCGGTGGTCGACAGGTTCCTGCACGCCCTGGGCGCCGAGCGCCCGGCCGCGGACATCGAGGTGGCCGTCGACGCGACGCCCGGCGCCGGCGCAGGGATGTCGACGGCCACGCTCCTGGCGCTTGCAGGGGCGATCGGGACCGGCGCCTCGCGGACGGCCCTGGCGCGGGCGTGCCGCACGGCCGAGGGCGCCGTGGATCCCCTGATGATGGACCGCCCCGAGACGCTTCTCTGGGCGTCGCGGGAGGCGCGGACGCTGCGCTCGATGCCGCAGCCGCCCGCGTTCGCGGTGGTCGGCGGGTTTCCGGGGCCGCCGGTCCGGACGGCGCCCGGGGACTCCCGCTTCGCCGACATATCGGATCTCGTCGCCGACTGGATCGCGGCTGCGGGCGCGGGGGACAGGGCCGGCATCGCCCGCATCGCCACGATGTCCGCCGAGCGGACAACCGCCCTCAGGGGCCCGGCGGAGGACAGGACGGCGGCACTGGCACGGGACCTGGGAGCGCTCGGATGGTGCCGGGCGCACACGGGCTCCGCCAGGGGCCTGCTGTTCGCGCCCGGCCGCGTGCCCGCGGGGACGGAGGACAGGCTGCGCGCCGAGGGCTACGCCGACGTGCTCCGCTTCCTTGCCGGCGCCGCCGGATGAACGCCGACGCGATGCTCGTGGCGCTCGCGCTGGACGTCGCGATCGGCTGGCCGGACTGGCTGCACCGCAGGATCGGGCATCCCGTGGGCTGGATCGGGCGGCTGGTCGCCGCGGCGGACCGCCGCTTCAACCGGAGCGAGCTGGCGGACGCCGTGCGCAGGCGGAACGGCATCCTGGCGGCGCTCGCCGTGATTGCCGTCGCGGGCGGCGCCGCGTGGTGCGTCACCCTGGCGTCGCCGGGCGGGTTGCCGGGCACGGTGTTCGCCGGCGTGCTGGCATGGCCGCTCCTGGCCGCGCGGTCGCTCGACGACCACGTGCGCGCGGTCATGGAGCCGCTCGCCGAGGGAGACGCCTGCCGGGCGCGGCAGGCCGTCTCCAGGATCGTCGGCCGGGACCCTGAGGCGCTGGACCCGCCCGCCATGGCGCGTGCCGCACTGGAAAGCCTCGCCGAGAACGCCTCCGACGGGGTCGTCGCCCCGCTGCTCTGGGGGGCCTTGCTCGGGCTGCCGGGCATCGCGGCCTACAAGGCGGCCAACACGCTCGACTCCATGGTCGGGTACCGGACGGCCCGGCACGAGGCATTCGGATGGGCTTCCGCGCGGATCGACGACCTTGCCAATCTCGTTCCGGCGCGGCTGACCGCGGCGCTGCTTGCCTGCGTGTCAGGCGCGCCGCGCCGGGTCCTGCGGATCGTGCGCCGGGACGCCCGCCGTCACCGTTCGCCGAACGCGGGATGGCCGGAGGCCGCCATGGCGGGCGCGCTTCGCGTGCGGCTTTCTGGGCCGCGGACCTATGCGGGCCATGCAGGCCCGAGCGGCGACCCCTTCCTGAATCCCTGCGGCGGCGATCCGGGACCCGTCGACATCGAGGCCGGTCTTCGCCTCTGCCGCCGGGCGATGATCCTGACGGCCGGGCTTCTTGTCCTGGCTGCGGTGCTGTAGGGCGCGTCCATGCACGATCACGGGGGCGATCTCGACACGGCCATGGCCAGGTGGGGCGGGGGGCCGGACGAATGGATCGACCTCTCCACCGGCGTCAACCCGTGCCCCTATCCGCTGCCGGGCTTCGATGAGCGGGACTGGACCGGCCTGCCGATGCGTTCCGACCTGGAAATGCTGTCCGAAGCGGCGCGCGCGGCCTACGGCTGCACCGCAGGGGCGCTGCCGGTCGCCGGCGCGCAGGCCGCGATCCAGGTGATCCCGGTGCCCGGCAGGCCCGGACTGGCCCGCGTGCTCGGCCCGACCTACAGCGAGCATGAAGCGAGCTTCGCGCGAAGCGGGTGGACGGTCGAGACCGTTGAGCGCCCGACGGCGCTCGCGGGAGCGGACGCTGCCGTCGTGGTCAATCCGAACAATCCGGACGGGCGAATCCTGGCGCCAGGCCAGTTGCGGGCCATCGCGACGCGGGTCGGGCTTCTCGTCGTCGACGAGAGCTTCGCCGACGCGCGCCCGGACATGTCCCTGGCGCGGGCAATGCCGGAAAACGCGCTGGTGCTGCGGTCCTTCGGCAAGTTCTACGGGCTTGCCGGCCTCCGCCTGGGATTCGTTCTCGGCCACGAGGCCCGGCTTTCGGCTCTGGCCGAACTGGCAGGCCCCTGGCCTGTGTCCGGGGTCGCGGTCCGTGTCGGGCAGGCAGCGCTTGCGGACGCGGCATGGCGCAGGGCGGCGGCGGCGAGGCTTGCCAGGGATTCGGCAAGGCTTGACGGCCTTGCCAGAACGGGAGGCTGGGAGGTCGTCGGCGGAAGCGGGCTGTTCCGGCTGTACCGGGTGCAAGATGCCGAGGACGCGAAGGCGAAGCTCGCCTCGAAACGGGTTTGGAGCAGGACGTTTCCCTACGCGAAAGACTGGCTGAGGCTGGGAGTTCCCGGCCCGGACCACTGGCCGCGCGTCGAGGCGGCGCTCCTCTGAGAGCTTGAATCATAATTCAATAATATCAATATGTTAAGAGATTCCAGCCGCTTGGCCCCGCGCCACCCGCCGCATCAGGAACCGGCACGCCGCGAGCTGCGCCCAGGCCAGCGAACTCTCCAGCGTCCGCTCGAAGTCCTTCGCCAGACGCCGGCACCGCGACATCCACGCAAACGTCCGCTCCACCACCCAGCGGCGGTACAGGACCGTGAAGCCCCTTGTTTCCCTGGGCCGCTGGACGATCTCGACGATCGACCCCAGGCCGTGCTCCGCCAGCGCGGCCTCGAGCTTCGGACCCGCGTAGCCGCCGTCCGCCCACAGCTTCGTCACCTGCGGCGCCTTCTCCAGCATCGCCAGGATGACGGCCGGCGCCCCGTCCCGGTCCTGCACGTCCGCCTCGTGCACCCGGAGCGCGATCGGGAACCCCTCGACGTCCACCGTCAGGTGCCGCTTGCGCCCCTTGACCTTCTTGCCCGCGTCGTATCCCGCCGGCCCGCCCGCCTCCGTCGTCTTCACCGACTGGCTGTCGATCGCGGCCGCCGTCGGCTGCGCCTCGCGCCCCGCCTGCGCACGGCCCAGCGTGCGCAGCACGTCCAGCATCCGTTCCAGGACGCCGTTGTCGCGCCACGCGTAGAAGTGGTTCTGTACCGTCGTAAAGGGCGGAAAGCACTTGGGAATCGCCCGCCACTGGCATCCCGTGGCCAGCATGTACTGGATCGCATTGAACGTCTCGCGCAGGTCGTTCGTCCGGCGGCGGCCAAGCTTCGCCGGGGCCGGAAGCAGCGGCTCGACCAGAAGCCATTCCTCGTCGGTCAGGTCGGTTTCATATCGCTCCGACTTGCGGTTATACTCTTCGCGGGTGGTCTCATCCCAGGCCATTGTGTCCTCCTTGTCTGGTTTGCCTCTGACAGGGAAATACCACATCTGGGGGAGGCCATCCACATTTTAGGTCAAGCTCTCAGGACGGGCGCCTGACCGCATGCGCGCGGGGTGGGCTGCGCGGCGAAGCCGGCGGCGCGCGTTCGCCGAACGTCGACGACAACCGGCCGGACCTTGCGCGCCCAGGTCGGGCAGGGCGTCCGCCGCGGGCCCGGCGGGATCCGCATGGCCCCGGTGTTGGGCGAACGGCCGGTCATTGCCCGTTCGGGCACGTCCGGGGGGACGAGGGCGTTCGCCGTTCCGGGAGGCATGGCCGCGCCGCGCGCGCGAAGAGCCTATCTGGCGAGCGCCAGAATGGCGTCCAGGTCGAGATGCGCCTCCATGTGCCGGGCGAGATCGTCGAGCGTGCCGTCCACCGTGGCTGCATGGGAGAGGCCCGATGGTTCCTGCCCGAGACTCCGGAGGAAGGCGGCGCGGAAGCCGTCGTCGCGGAACATGCCGTGGAGATAGCTCCCGGACACCCTTCCGTCCGGGCTTGTGGCGCCTTCGGGGCCGCCCGAAGCGACGGCAAACGGGCGGGCGGTGTCGGGGCCGACGGTGCGGCCCTTGTGGATCTCGTAGCCCAGGAAGGGCGCGTCCGTCGCCACATGCCGCGCGGACGTCTCGGCGAGACGCTTCTGCGCCGTCATTTCGGTCGCGACATCCAGCAGGCCGAGGCCCCGGGTCGAGCCTGGCCGGCCCTCGATCCCGTCAGGGTCGGCGATGGTCCGGCCCAGCATCTGGTAGCCGCCGCAGATCCCGAGGATCCGGCCGCCCCGCCGCGAATGCGCGCGGAGGTCGATGTCCCAGCCCTGCTCCCTGAGGAACGCGAGATCGTCGCGTGTGGACTTGCTGCCGGGCAGGATCACGAGATCGGCGTCGCCGGGGATGGCCCGGCCCGGCCCCAGCATGGTGATCCGCACAGACGCTTCCTGCGCGAGCGGGTCCAGATCGTCGAAATTCGCGATTCGCTCGAATCGCAGGCAGACGACGTGGAATCCGCCCCCTTCGGTGCCCTGGATGTCGAGCGCGTCCTCGGCGGGCAGCCGCCAGGCGTTCCGGAACCAGGGCAGGATGCCGAAGCCGGTCCAGCCGGTCCGGTCCTCCGCAATCCTGCAGCCGTCCGCAAAGAGGGCCGGATCGCCCCTGAACTTGTTGACGACGAAGCCCTCGATCCGTTCCGCGTCGCCGGGATCAAGCACGCACCGCGTGCCGACAAGCTGCGCGATGACCCCGCCGCGGTCGATGTCGCCGACGAGAACGACCGGGACATCGGCCGATTGCGCGAAGCCCATGTTGGCGATGTCCCTCTCGCGCAGGTTCACCTCCGCGGGAGATCCCGCGCCCTCGGCAAGGACGAGATCGTGCGCCGCCCGGAGCCTCCGGTAGCTCTCGAGAACCGGCGCCATGAGGTCCGCCTTCAGCGCTCCGTAGTCCCGGGCCCTGACGGTCGCGTGCCGCCTTCCCTGGACGACGACCTGTGCGCCGGTTCCGGATTCCGGCTTCAGCAGGACGGGATTCATGTCGGTGTGAGGCTGCAGGCCGGCCGCGAGGGCCTGAAGCGCCTGGGCGCGGCCGATCTCGCCGCCATCTGCGGTGACCGCGGCATTGTTCGACATGTTCTGCGGCTTGAAGGGCGCGACGGAGACGCCCCTGTTCCGTGCGGCGCGCGCCAGGCCCGCGACGAGGACGGACTTTCCGACATTGGAGCCGGTGCCTTGCAGCATGAGGGCTGCGGTCATGTTCCGAGAGGCCGCGACGACGGCCTGCGGCGCATGGCGTCGGTCATCGGCCGGATCGGCGGCGCGCGGCGGCGCGTGCGGGCCGGATTCGCGTTCGGTCGCCGCGCCGTGCAATGCCGCAAGGTCAAAACTCGACGCCTTTCTGGGCCTTGACGCCGTCCCGGAACGGGTGCTTGACGAGCTCCATGCTGGTCACGAGATCGGCGCGGTCGACGAGCTTGGCGTGGGCGTTGCGGCCAGTGAGCACGACATGGGTCATCTCCGGCCTTTCGGAGAGCAGGAATTCAACGACTTCGTCGATGTCGAGATGCCCGTAACGGAGCGCGATGTTGATCTCGTCCAGAAGCACGAAGCGAATCTCCGGGTCGCGGATCAGGGCCTTGGCCCTTGCCCAGCCCGCCTGCGCCGCGGCGATGTCGCGCTCGCGGTCCTGGGTTTCCCAGGTGAAGCCCTCCCCGCTGGCCACCCAGGTCACCTTGTCGGCGAAGTGCTCGGTGAAGAAGCTCCGCTCTCCCGTGCCCCAGGCGCCCTTGACGAACTGGACCACGGCAGCGGGCATGCCATGCGCAATGCAGCGGACGAGCATGCCGAAAGCGGAGGAAGACTTGCCCTTGCCAGGCCCCGTGTGGACGATGACCAGGCCCCTTTCCTCGGTCTTCGTTTCCATCATCCGGTCGCGCGCCGCCTTTATCCTCTTCATCTTTTCGCGATGGCGGGTCGCCTTGTCGTTCATGGGCGCTCTCCCTGTCTTCCTGACTCGCTGCAAGGCCGCGGGACCGGCTCTTCCCGGCCGGGCGGATGCCCGTTCGCCGGCGCGACTCGGGCTGCCGGCACAGGGGTGAAGTACACCACAAGCCCCGGATTTCGAAGATCGCCGCAGCAGGATTTCCTTGCCCTCCGGATCTCGGCCTGGCGGCGCCTTGCCGGGTTCCCGGCTCCTGCGTCGCCGGGGCTGTCGCGCCAGCCTTCGCCGGGCAGACGGCCTCGGCAGGCGGTGGACGCTCTCGCCCGGAAGTTCGGCACGTCCGCCGCGCGGCAGGGCGGCGCGCTCCGTAAGGTGGGCGAGCCGAGGGGGTCTCTGCCCGTTCGCTGCAGGGCGCGCTTCCGACTCGCGCCTCGACGCGATCCCGGCAGCGCGCCTGTCATGCTTCAGCACCCTTCGGGACCGTTCGCTCCCCGGGGAGGGTCAAGCTCCATGACTCCCGTCGTTCCCGGGGGACGTCATCGCGGCGGAGACCGCGCACGAAGGGAATCGAAGGGCCTTCGCGCGGATTGACGACGCCCCCCCCTTGCGCTCGGCAGGCCGCCGGCCGTTTCCTCCCGCCCCGGCTGGGCCTTCCCGACGCGGGGCCGGCGCTATCCCTCGCCGCGCGCCCCGTGGCTCAGGAAATCGAGGCCTCGTAGATGGACGCGATCGTCTCTGCCAGCACGGCGTTGAATTCGTCGTCCGACTGTGAATCGGACAGCCCTTCCGTCAATGCGCGGCTGAAGCTCGCGATCATCCCCGGATTTTCCGCCAGGCGTCGGTTGGCTTCGTCCCTGGAATGGCCGCCCGACAGCGCGACCACGCGCATGCAGTTCGGATGCGCGATGCAGGGGGCGTAGAAGTCGCTCTCGCTGGGCAGCGACAGCTTGAGCATGACCTCCTGGTCCAGGGCGTCAAGGCCCTTCATGATCTCGTCGCGCAGGATTTCCTCGGCGGCGGCCTTGTCATCGATCGTGATGTTCACTTCCGGCTCGATGATCGGGACAAGCCCGTGGCCGAGAATCCGGCGCGCGATCTCGAACTGCTGCGCCGCGGCGCCCGCGATCCCGTCGGGACTTGCGGCGTTGATCACGGAGCGCATCTTCGTGCCGAAGACGCCCTTCGCCCCGGCGCGCGCGAGAAGTCCGTCGAGGTCGCCCATGTCCTTCATGAGCTGAACGCCGTCCGCTTCGTCCTGAAGGCCCTTGTCACACTTGAGGAAGGGCACGACGCCCCTTCGTTCCCAGAGGCAGGCGGGGGCGGGCATGCCGTCGAAGTCCCGCTCCATCGTTTGCTCGAACAGTATCGCGCCGATGACCTTGTCGCCCGAAAACGCCGGTGCGCGCACGATGCGTGACCGCATCTCGTGGATCAGGTCGAACATTTCCCCTTCGGAATCGTACCGGTCGTCTCCGATCCCGTAGAGGCGAAGCGCCCCGGGCGTCGATCCGCCGGACTGGTCAAGCGCGGCAACGAAGCCCTTGCCGGTCCGCATCTGCTCGGACTGAGTCGTCTCAGGCATCGAACGCCTCCCGTTCCCGTGACATTCGCATGTCTTAGAGCCGTCTCCCGGCGAGTCAATGGCGCGCGCCGGAAGCGGCCCGCGTCAGCCCTGCTCAAGGGCGGCCACTGCCGGAAGCGTCTTGCCTTCCATCCATTCCAGGAACGCGCCGCCCGCGGTCGAGACGTAGGAGAAGTCGCCCGCGACCCCGGCCCTGTTCAGCGCCGCGACCGTGTCGCCGCCACCGGCCACCGATCTCAGCCTGCCTGACCGCGTCAGCTCGGCGACCTTGCGGGCGGCGGCGACCGTGGCTGCGTCGAACGGGTCCGTCTCGAAGGCGCCGAGCGGTCCGTTCCAGATGACCGTCCTTGCCGACGCGAACGCGTCGCCGGCCTGTGCGACCGTTCGCGGCCCGACGTCAAGGATCATGAATCCCGGCGGGCAGGCGTCGGCGGCGACGGTGACGGCTTCCGAGCCTGCAGCGAGCCCGGGGGCGCAGACCACGTCCGTCGGCAGGACGATTTCGCAGGCGGCTTCCTCGGCCCTGGCCATGATCCCGCGCGCGGTGGCGGCCATTTCGCGCTCGGCCAGGGACCCGCCGACTTCGGCGCCCCCTGCCGCGAGAAACGTGTTGGCCATGCCGCCGCCGACCACGACGGTGTTCACCTTGCGGACGAGGTTCTCGAGCAGTTCAAGCTTCGTCGAGACCTTCGCGCCTCCCACGACCGCAACCAGCGGACGATCGGGCTGGATCAGGGCGGATTCCAGCGCGTTGATCTCCGCTTCCATGAGCCGGCCGGCCGCGGATGGCAGGAGCCGGGCCAGGCCTTCGGTCGAGGCATGGGCCCTGTGGGAGGCCGAGAAGGCGTCGTTGACGAAGGCGTCGCCAAGCGAGGCAACGGCGGCCGCGAACAGCCGGTCGTTGGATTCCTCTCCCGGATGGAAGCGCGTGTTCTCCAGCATGAGGACCTCGCCGTCGGCCAGCCCCGCAACCGCCGCCTCCGCGACGCCCGCGACGCAGTCTTCCGCGAACGTCACGGGCACGCCCAGCGCCCGTGCGACGTCATCGCGAATCGGTTCCAGCGACATTTCCGGCACGCGCCTGCCCCCTGGCCTGGCAAAATGTGACAGCAGGACCGGCCTGCCGCCCATGGCGAGGATGTCATGAACCGTCGGAGCCATGCGGGCGATTCGGGTCGTGTCGGTCACGATGCCGCTGTCGACGGGCACGTTCAGGTCCACGCGAGTGAGGACGACCTTGCCGGCAAGGTCCATGTCATCCAGCGTTCTCCAGGCCATGACGCGTCTCCGGAATGCATCTGCCGCCCTGAGTAACCGCCCGTCCCGCGAGGTCAACCGGACCTGTCGCGGCCATGGGGAACCGCTGCATCCTGCGCCCTGAAGGCCGCGGGCCCTCCCGAGGCCCGGAATTCCTGCGCCTGGCGATCCGGGAATCCGCGTTTCACGGGCATCATGCCGGGCCGCTCTGCCGGCGAGGAGGGGCCTTCGTCCGGGTATTGCCGGGCCTGCCGCGCGCCCGTCCCTGTCCCGGGCCGCCGCCGCTCGACAGATGCCTCTCGTCGCGAAGCGGCAGCCGGCGGGCCATTCCCGCCCGATGGCGCCTTCCCCGTCCGTCGCGGGCTTTCCCTTCCGTCCCGTGAGGGCTAGTGTCCGCGCGATTCCCGGGCGGAAGGAGGGCTCGTTGGCTGATTGCGAGGATCCCGAAAACACGATCCTGATCGCCTTGAAGCGCGGCACGGTCGTTGTCCGGCTGATGCCGGACGTCGCGCCGGCGCATTCCGGGCGCATGAAGGAGCTGGCGCGCCGGGGCGCCTACGACGGCGTGATCTTTCACAGGGTGATCGAGGGCTTCATGGCCCAGGCCGGCGACGTCGAGCATGGATGCCACGGCGCCGGGCTGGACCTTCGGAAGGCGGGAACGGGCGGATCGAGCCTTCCCGACCTGCCGGCCGAATTCAGCCGCATTCCACATGATCGGGGCACGTTCGGCGCGGCGCGGAGCCAGAGCCCGGACTCGGCCAACAGCCAGTTCTTCGTAAATCTCCGCGACAACCATTTTCTCGACGGCGAGTACACGGTCTACGGGCGCGTGACCTCGGGCATGGAACTGGTGGACGCGCTCCCTCGCGGAGAGCCTCCCTCGAACCCGGAAAGAATGATCAGCGTGAGGGTGGCGGCAGATGCTTAGGGTCCTGCTTGCAGTCGCGGTCCTGGCCTCTCCCGCCGTCGCTGCGGATGACGGGTCCGGACCCAATCTGGTCATCCGGGTTGAAGGCGAGGCGCGCGGACGCATCGTCATAGACCTGTTCGAGGACGTGGCGCCCGCGCATGCGGAGCGGATCGCGGCGCTCGCGGAAGAGGGCGCCTATGACGGCGTCGCCTTTCACCGCGTGATCGAGGGGTTCATGGCGCAGACCGGGGACGTCGAGTTCGGGATGGCCGGCGGAGACCTGCGCCGGGCCGGCACCGGCGGTTCCGGCAGGCCCGATCTTCCGGCCGAATTCAGCGAAATTCCGTTCGATCGCGGAACCGTCGGAATGGCGCGCGCCCGAAGCCCGGATTCGGCCAACAGCCAGTTCTTCATCATGTTTCGGGACGGCCATTTCCTGAACGGACGGTACACGGTCGTCGGCAGTGTCATCGAGGGCATGGACGTGGTTGACGCCATCAAGCGCGGAACGGGCGCGAACGGTGCCGTGACGGATGACCCTGATGTCATGCTTGACGCATCGATCGAACGCTAGCGGCTGGCGGGCGGCGGCGCCTCGCCACCGGGCACGCGCCCTGACGCGGCGGCGCACGCCCTGACGGCCGGCAGATGCAGAACGGCACATCCGGCGCCCGGGCGATCCTGCTGACCGTCATCGCCATGGCGTGCTTCGCGGCCGTTGACGCGTTCGTCAAGCTTGCCAGCGAATCCCAGGGCGCGGGGCAGGTCGTCTTCATCAGCTCGGTCGCGACGTTCTGCCTGTTCCGGGCCGCGATGTGGCGGTCCGGCGAGCGGCTCTGGTCGCCGGAGGCCCTTGATCCTGCGCTTCTGGTTCGGACGGCGGGCGAGGTCGCGGGTGGCATCGGCATCGTCATCGCGCTCGGCCTGGCGCCGCTTTCCTCGGTGATCGCGCTTGCGCAGGCGCAGCCGCTGGCGGTGGTTGTCGGCGCGGCCCTGTTTCTGAAGGAGGACATCGGATGGCGCCGCTGGGCTGCGGTCGGGCTTGCCCTTGCCGGCGTGCTGATGATTCTCCGCCCGGGCTTCAGCGCGTTCGACCCCGGGCTCCTCTGGGTTCTTGTCTATGTCTTCGGCCTTGCGGCGCGCGACCTCGCGAGCCGTCGCTTGCCGGCAAGGGTCTCGACGCCGTTCGCCGTCGCCTGGTCAATGGTGCCCATGGCGCCCGCCGGGGCGGTCATGATGCTCTTTCAGGGGGGCTGGCGGCCCGTGAGTCTCGAGACGGCGGTCTGGTACCTTGGCATGATCCTGGCGATCTCCGCGGCGCTGTGGACGCTGACAACGGCGATGCGGAGCGGGGACGTCTCGTCCTTGGCGCCGTTTCGCTATTCACGGATCCTGTTCGCTCTCGTCATCGCATACCTTGTCTTCGGCGAAGTTCCCGACCTGATGACCTGGGCCGGCGTCACGCTGATCGTGGGTTCGGGGCTGTACGCCTTCTGGCGCGAGCGGCGGCTTGCAGGGATCGGGCGTCAGCCGAGGTCACGGCCCTGAAACCGGCTGGCGGCGATGCGGCTGCTGCGGGCAGCATCGCGAGAGCGGACCCTGGAGGCGCATGAGAAGAATGTCTGTTGCCGACGTCGCGAAAACAGCCTCGGCGAGACGCGGCGGGCGACCATGGGAAACCTGCTGCAGAACGGTCCCGGGCCTGGCCAGTCACGCCGGCATGGCTGTGCAGGCGGCCGCAAGCAGAGAGCGTCGCCCGCCTGGACGGCATCCTGGCCCGACCGGTGTTCATCCGGGCGCTTTCGCTGCCGCCGGGAGCTCGGGCAGGACATTCGTCCGGCCAGGCTCTCAGAGCTTGACCTAAAATACCATATATTGAAATATAATGGCATATTTTCAAGATTTTAGCACTATATATAGTTTCTTGGCATGAATTTTAGGCCAAGCTCTCAGGGTTCGCGCGGGAAGGCCGGGTGGCGGCGATCGACCTCATTCAGGACCTCGGCGAGCGGCGAAGGATCGCCATCGTGGCGCAACGCGGGGCATCAGGTCGTCGATCATGGCGTCCGGTCGTCTGGCGGTCCGCGCCGTGGCGGGATGCGGTGCGTCCGCCGCGCAGGCCGACGGCGCCGGTCAGGATCGCCACGGCAAGCGCCGCTGTCTTGCGGCGGGACGCGGAACGGCTTATGTCAATGCGCAGGTGCGGGGAGGGCACTTGATGGCCGAGGCGACGGAAGGGACGAGGCACGGCTTCACGCGCGAGCAGATCGATTTCCTGCAGGAGACCTTCTCGCGACGGTCCGCGCAGGGCTTCGACCGGCCGACGCAGATGTGGCTCATCGGCGGCTTGGCCGCCGCGGGCCTCGCCGCATTCGGCATCCTTTGGGCCGAGATCGGGTCGGTGCGGGATGATCTCCGCGCGGAGATCCGCGAGAACCGGGCCGCGATCGGGGATCTCGCGAAGGGTCTGGCCCGTCTCGAGGCCGTCCTCCAGGAGCGGCTGCCAATGAACAGGTGACAGCAGGCTGCCTCCCGGCTCCGCCCTCGGTTTCAAGCCGGCCCGCTGCCGGCAGGCGGCGGACGGGAACGTCGCGCCCGGAACGGCAGCCGCCGGGCATCCTCTCGACGTTCCGGTGGCCCTGGCTCTCCAGCAGCGTGTGAAGCAGGTCGACGTCCTCCTCCGGGAAGGCCTCGGTGGCGGGCGTCTCCGGGCGCTCTCGGGCGAGGACCGTCAGGCCGGCGACGCGGGCCGGGCGGTGACGGCGTCGAAGGCGAGGAGCTTGCGCAGGTCGTCGGCGCCGTCGGGAGGCTCCGTCCCGGCGGCCGAGACGGCGAGCACGGGCAGCGGGGTCGGCGTGCCCGGCACGTCGCCGGCCGGCACGGCGGGCGCGGCGGCCGCCTCCGGCGCGGCGCGCGGCGGCGGAAGCGCAAGCCCCGGCCGTCCCGCCAGGACGGGCAGCGCCTTGGCGGCCGTCTGAATGCACGGCCGGCCGCGGGCGTTCAGCCAGCCGGTCCGCTCGCACAGCCCGCGGGCCAGGGCGTGACGGGTGGCCCCGCCCGAGCGCAGGGCCCCGGCGAGCCGGTCAGGCGTGCGAGAACCAAGATGGCGGAGACCGACCTGCATGCCCGGAGCATGCAGGAAAACGGTTGCCTGTACAAGTATGGTTCTTTGGGGTGTAGCCCAGATTAGGGCCCGTTGACAGTTGCCTTGCGAATCGCCCGCTTCCATGCCATTTCCTTCCCCGATGACCGCCGGAACGGCGGCACGGGCAGGAAACAGGTGACATCATGAATGCAGACAGGACGGTTCTGACCGACGCCATGTGGGCGCGGATCGAGGACATGCTGCCGGGCAAGAAGTCCGATCCCGGCGGCACGGCGGCGGACAACCGCCTTTTCATGGAGGCGGTGCTCTGGCGGTTCCGCACGGGGTCGCCGTGGCGCGACCTCCCCGCGCGGTTCGGGAACTGGAACAGCGTCTTCAAGCGGTTCCGGCGCTGGGCGCTTTCGGGAGTTTTCGAACGCGTTTCCGACGCCTTGTCCGAGGAGTCCGGCCTCGAGTGGGTGTTCGTCGACGGCACGGTCGTCCAGGCGCATCAGAAGGCGTCCGGCGCAAAAGGGGGACCTCGAGCCAGGGGATCGGTCGTTCCAGAGGCGGCCTGACGAGCAGGGCCGTGGCCGTCGTGGACGCGCTCGGCTATCTGGTCCGCTTCAGGATCCTTCCCGGCCAGGCGCACGACCTCAAGGGGGTGCCGGGGCTTCTCGACGGCCTGGCGTTCGGGGCCTTCGTCGGCGACAGGGCGTTCGACGCGGACTGGCTGCTGGAGGACCTGGCGGAACGCGGGGCGGAGGCGGTGATTCCGTCGAAGCGGAGCCGGACGGTGCCGCGGGCGCATGACCGGGAGGTGTACGGGTGGCGGCACCTGGTGGAGAGCCTCTTCGCGAAGACCAGGGAGTTCCGTGCGATCGCGACCCGGTACGACAAGACCGACGCGAGCTTTGCCGCCGGGATCCACCTCGTCGCCGGCGTGGTCGCGGCGACATGAGTGTCAACGGGCCCTAGTTGCTCATGCGGCGATGGCCTGATTCGTCCGCCATTCGAGGAAGTCGGGCACCCTGAGGTTCATGGCGCAGCCCTTCAGCGCCAGCATGGCGTTGGCGCCCCTCTTCGACCAGCGGGCGCCGGAGCGCTCCGTCCGCAGCCCGAACTGCCTGCATCCGCCCTCCACGACGCCGCTTCCGGCCCGGACGCCCCGTTCCCGGAACCCGTCGTGCCGCATCCGGCCGAGGTTCCTCTCGAAATAGCGGCACGCCTCCACCTCCCCGTGCCGGTCCCCGGACGGCGCGAGATCCCGGACGGCCTTCGCCGCCCGGCCCGCCCTGACGTCCGCCTCGCCTCCGCGAACCGCCGGTCCCGCTCCGCCCCCGCCGGCAGGACCGCCTCGCGGCGTCGGAGGCGCGTTCCGGGCAGTGGAGGAGGCCGGGCACGAAGGCGGCCTTCCGGCCCCCGAAGAGATCCTCGCAGGCGTTGGGGATCCAGTCCGCCCCGTCGGAGACGACGACGGGCCCGCCCGCGTCGTGCAGCCCCCGCCGCCGGGCCTCCCGGTCGGGCCGCGCCGCGAAGT
This sequence comes from Paracoccaceae bacterium, assembly GCA_965221845.1. Classification (GTDB taxonomy): domain Bacteria; phylum Pseudomonadota; class Alphaproteobacteria; order Rhodobacterales; family Rhodobacteraceae; genus JAJEFO01. The sequence continues at coordinate 710,660 of OZ244919.1, read as the reverse complement.
CCGAGGCCTCCCGGCCTCCGGACGGCGCCGCCGCGCCGCCGGTCAGGCAGGTGACGGATTCGCCGCCCCGGTCCTCGCCGCCGCGCCGGTCCCGGGGTCCCGGCCCTCGGCGGTGCAGATGACCGCAAGCCTGGCTTCTCGGGTCCTCGAGGTGCCGTCGGCCTGCCTGCCGCGAACGCCCTCGGTCTCCTCCCTGCGCATCGGGACGCCGGCGCCGTCGACGGAGAGCTGCATGCGCGGTTCCGGCGGCCTGCCGTCCGGCACCTCCTCGCGCTCGAAGCGGGCCGCCGCCTCGCCGAGCCCGGCGCCCGGCGCTGCAGCGAGCTCGACGAGGCGTCCGCCCCGGCGAGGCTGTCGACATGCCGGCTCGCCGCCTCGAAGCCCATGAGCGGAACGGTCCCGGCGATGACGCTCGCCATCCCCGGCGTCACCGTCTCGCCCTCAAGGCCCGGCGCCCGGTCCGGCGGGAAGCATCCCCCGCCGCAGGACCGGCAGCGGAAACGCGACCGCTCCGCCTCGACCCGCCCCAGCCGGCTCGAGGCAAGGACTTCGGCGTCGCCGAATGCCGGGCCGTCGGCCTGCCGCAGGCCGCGCACTCCGGCGCCGGCAGCGTCGCGTCCAGCCGCCCGGCAGAAGCTCGGCGCCGCCGCGCCGCCGCCCGGCGAGGCGTCCCGGAGCGCCCGCTCCACGCCGTCCAGGTCCGGAACCCCCGAGCCCGGGTCCGCCGCCAGCCGCGGCGGCAGCGGACCGAACTCCGACGGGACCGCCCCGGCAGCGCCTCGGGCGTGCCGTCCCCCGCGACGTCGCGGCTCCGCACCTCGCCCCCCTCGATCCAGCATCGCGTGTGGCCGCCTGCGTGCCTGCGGACCGGCGGCGGATGCGCCGCCGCCTCGTCCTCGGGAAGGCCCTCCGGACAGTCCGCCGCGTCCGGATGGCGGTGCACCCGGCTCCCTTCGCTCTCGTCAGTCATGACACGCACTCCTGCATCTGCCTCATGCGGCGCGCCGCAGGCCGGTTCGTCCGGCCGTTGCACGATGCGCCGCAGGGAAAGCGTGGCAGAAGAGAATCGCGGTCGTCAACCAGTCTGGGCTACACCCGGTTCTTTGAAAGGCCCGGGAGGTCGAAGCCGGATAGCAAGGTCGGGGGCGTCAGCCGCTGTTCTGCGCCCCTTTCGGCCAGAGCGCGTTCAATGAAAAAGTCGAAGACGATTCGAGTCAGGGCCCGTTGACAGTCATGTCGCGGCGACCACGCCGGCGACGGGGTGAATCCCCGCCGCGAAGCTCCCGTCGATCCTGGCGCAGCGTGTCACGATCGCCCGGAACTTCCCGGTCCTGGCGGACAGGCTCTCCGTCGGGTGCCGCCAGAATCGCATGTCCCGGTCATGCGCCCGCTGCATCGTCCGGTTCCGCCGCGTCCCCGTGCAGCCGGTCCGCGCTGAACGCCATGTCCCCGGCCAGCGTCCCCGACGCAAGGCCGTCGCGCAGGTCCGGCACCCCCTCGGGCCGTGCGCCCGGCCGGGAGGGTCGTGAAGCGGACCAGACATCCAGGCACGTCCACGACGGCCACGGCCCTGTGCGTCGGGCCGCCTCTCGAGCGTCCGGTCCTCTGGCCGGAGGACCTTCTTGCGCCGGGCGCGCATTCGAGGCCCGACTCCTCGGACAGGGTGTCGGAAACGCGTGCGAAGACCCGGAGGGGCGCCAATGCCATGCTCGCGCTGAGAAGCTGCACCATGAACTTCCGGCTGCTCGACCAGCCTCGGCTGGCGGGCGAATCGGGCCACGGCAGCTTGACAAGAAATCTGGAACGCACCCCGTCTGATGTTTCGGACTTTCATCACTTCACCTTCATGGTGTAATGTGGTGAACACTGGAGTTCGGGCCACAGTGCGCCAGGCCGGCACATCAAGGAAAGCAGGCAGGTCATGAAAGCCCAAGGAACGGCATCTGCGCGTGCATCGATCAGCTTTCCAGCAGAAATCCACGAGGCCCTGGAAAGGCTCGCCAGGCAGAAGAAGGTCTCAGAGCTTGACCTAAAATGCCATATATTGAACTATAATGGCTTATTTACGAGATTTTAGCACAACATATAGTGTTTGGTATGAATTTTAGGTCAGCCTCTCACTGGCGTGGGTTGTACGGGATGCGGTTGAGCGATACGTCGCCGAACAGCAAGAACGACCGGAGCGGGAATGAGGTTCGACACAGTGGAACGGACGGAGAACCACGGATGACCGCGACCGGTTTGGCGCATCGGCTCCCTGATCGCATGCAGGCCGCATTGGACCTGCCAAGCGGAGCGCGATTCTTTCGCTGTGCCTTGCAGGTAAATCCATTCGCCTATGTCAAGAGACACAGAAAGCCGACCAGGTTCAGATCCGAAGAGGAATACAACAATGCGATGGTCAAGGCATGCACTGAAATCGGCATCGAAGTCATCGCGGTCACGGACCACTACCGCATCGAGCATTCGGCAGGTCTCGTGCACGCAGCGCGCGATGCCGGTCTCCATGCTTTCAACGGTTTCGAAGCCGTCACGAAAGACGGCATTCATTTCCTGTGCCTGTTTGATCCGGACAAGGACGACGCACTGGAGCGATTCATCGGGGAATGCGGCATCTACGGCACAGATCAACCGTCACCGACCGGGAGCAAGGATTCCATCGAGCTGCTTGAATGCGCCCGGAACTGGGGCGCCGTGTGCATTGCAGCCCATGTCGCCTCGGACGGCGGGTTGCTGAAGAAGCTCTCGGGACAATCGAGAGTCAATGCCTGGACCAATCCCGACCTGCTTGCCTGTGCGCTGCCCGGTCCGGTCATTGCCGCGCCGGACGGGATCAGGCCGATCCTCGAGAACAAGGACGCCGAGCACCGGCGAGACCGCCCGCTCGCGATTCTGAACGCCTCGGACGTCAGCGACCCGGACATGCTCGAGGACGGCGCGGCATCCTGCTTGATCAAGATGTCCGCCGTCTCGGTCGAGGCGTTCAGGCAGGCCTTTCTCGACCCCGTCTCCCGCATCCGCCTGCACAGCGACCCTGATCCCGATCCCCATGCCGAGTTCATTGCGATGACATGGGAGGGCGGGTTCCTGCGCGACACGGCCGTGCACTTCAACGAAAACCTGAACGTGCTGGTAGGCGGGAGGGGCGCAGGCAAGTCGACGATGATCGAAAGCATGCGCTATGCCCTTGACCTCGACCCTCTTGGCGAGGATGCGCGGAAAGCCCATGAGGGCGTAATCAAGAATGTCCTGCAATCAGGCACGAAAGTCTCGCTGCTCGTGCGATCGCACAAGCCGTCCGAACGGCTCTACACGATCGAAAGATCGGTACCGAATCCACCCGTCGTGAAGGATGAAGCGGGGGAAGTCCTGAACCTGTCGCCAAGTGACGTGATGCCGGGAGTGGAGATCCTCGGACAGCACGAAATATCCGAACTTGCGAAGAGTCCCAAGAACCGTACGCTCTTGCTGGAACGTTTCATTGAACGTGATCCCGCTCTTTCGGGGCGGAAATCAAGGGTGCGCCTGGAGCTCGAACGCTCGCGCGGCCGCATCGTGGAGGTCCGCCGCGAAATGACGCGTCTCGACGAGCGACTTGCAGCGCTGCCGGGTCTCGAAGAGACGCAAGAGCGATTTCGGCAGGCCGGGCTCGAAGAGCGCCTGAAGGAAAGGAGCCAGCTCATTCGCGAGGAGCGGCTGTTCCTGACCCTGGGCGAGCGGATTGGCCATTACCGCACCCTTTACGACGAACTTGCCGAAGGACTGCCCGTCGATACGGCATTCGTTTCCAGCAAGGCACTGGAAGGGCTGCCGAACTCCGAAGTCCTTTCCGAAATCGAGGCAGCGCTTGAAGCGCTCGGCGGGAAACTGAAGACACTCAGCGATCGGTTCGGCACGGCTCTTGCCGAAGCCGATGAATCCATCGCGGATGCGAGATCACGCTGGAACGAGAGAAAGACCGCAACAGAGGAAACCTACGAAAGGCTCCTGCGCGAGCTCCAGAAATCGAAGATTGATGGTGCGGAGTTCATCCAGCTGCGCCAGCAGATCGAGGAGTTGCGTCCCTTGAACGACAGGATGGAACGTCTCAAGCGCGATCTGGAAGCGCATGAGGCCCAGCGCCGCAACCTGCTCGCGGAGTGGGAGGACGTCAAGGCGGCAGAACGCAGGCAGATCGAAACAGCCTCCAGGCGCGTGTCCCGCAAACTGCGCAACAGGGTTCAGGTCAGGGTCGCGATGGCCGGCGACCGAGAGCCGCTTGAACGGCTGCTGCGAGAGGTCGGAGGCAATCTTGCAGCCGCCCTGGATCGCCTTCGGGGACTTGACCAGCTGTCCCTTCGGGAACTTGCCGAGCTGTGCCGGGAGGGCAGGGACGCGCTCAGGGCACGCTACAGGCTGCCGTCCGGTGCGGCGGAACGGATCGCGCATGCCGATCCGGACCTGTTCATGCGCATCGAGGAACTGGAACTGCCTGCAACCACGGAGATCGAGTTGAACACGGCTCCCGACGGAGAGCCGGCAAGCTGGCAGGCCCTTCAGGCGCTTTCGACCGGTCAGATGGCAACGGCCGTCCTGTTGCTCCTGCTGCTGGAATCGGATGCCCCTCTGGTAGTCGACCAGCCTGAAGACGATCTCGACAACCGGTTCATCGCGGAGGGCGTGGTGCCGATCATGCGGCAGGAAAAGCGCCGGCGCCAGTTCATCTTCTCGACGCACAACGCCAACATCCCGGTCCTGGGCGATGCCGAGCTCATCCTCGGCCTGGCTGCAACGGGCGCGGCCGAGGAGGGCCGGGCGCGGATCGCGCGGGAACACATGGCTTCCATCGACTCCGGCCCGGTGCGCGAACTGGTCGAGGAAATCCTTGAAGGCGGCAAGGCCGCCTTCGAGACGCGCAGCTCCAAGTACGGGTTCTGAGGCATGACGACACGCAACGAATTGCTGGAAATCCTGGCGAACGGCGAAAGCTCCGGCGTGGAATTCAAGAGGGACGATCTGAGCCCCCAGGACCTCGCGAGGGAACTGGTCGCCTTCTCGAACCTCGCGGGCGGCATCGTGCTTCTGGGAGTCGAGGACGACGGATCGGTCACGGGCCTGACCCGGGACAACCTCGAGGAATGGACAATGAATGTTTGCCGCGACAAGATCAGGCCGGAAATCGTTCCGTTCTTCGAGGTGGTCCGCGATGTCAGGGACGGCAACGACATCGCCATCGTCCGCGTGACGCCCGGCTACGACGTGCATGCGCTCTGGCACAACAGCACCAACAGGTACCTGATGCGGGTCGGGACGCAAAGCCGGGAGGCAAGTCGGGAAGAGCTCGCACGCCTGTTCCAAAGGAGAGGGTCGGTTCGCGCCGAACTGCAGCCCGTGTCGGGTGCCTCGCACGCGGATCTGGACCGCCGGCGGCTGCGAAACTATTTCGGGGACATCCGGCAGCAGGACGTGCCGGCCGAGGAAGACGGGGAAGCGTGGCAGTCGCTTCTCGTCAACACCGAGATCATGACCGAGGAAGGCGTATCCGTCGGCGGCATGCTGCTGTTTGGCAAGACGCCGAACCGGTTCCTGCCACATGCCGGGATGGACGCCGTCGCCTATCCCGGAACGGAAAAGGACTACGATGCGCGGGAACGCACGGCTCTTCGCGGTCCCATGGCACCTTTGCTGGACGAGGGTGGCGGCATCGTCGAAAACGGCCTGGTCGAACAGGCCATGGATTTCGTGCAGCGCAACACGCCCGTGGTCGTCGAGGCGCTGGGTGGACGACGCGTGGAGCGTCCTGCCTATCCCCGTGATGCCCTTCGCGAAGGAATCGTAAACGCCCTCATACACCGCGACTACCTGCTCACGAGCACGGATGTCGTGCTGGCGGTGTACTGCGACCGGCTGGAAATCCTTTCGCCGGGCTTGCCGCCCAACGGCATAACGCCGGATCGAATGCGGACGGGGACGCGGGCAGCGCGAAACCAGCTGCTGAAGGACGTGATGCGCGACTATCGATATCTGGAACACATGGGAATGGGGATTCCCCGGAAAATCGTCAAGGGCATGAAGGAACATAACGGCACTGAGCCCGACCTGGTCGAACTGGACGAGCGGTTCATGGTTCGGCTGCATGCAAAGGGTTCTGAATGGCACTGAATCTGCCGTCCACGCCCGCGAAGGACGGCATCGCGCCGCCCCGAACGGGCGGGAACCATCGGCCTGCCTCCACCGTTCCGGCCTCCGTCACGGGAAGCCCGTCGCTGTCGACCTGCGGCCTGTCCATGAACGCCGCCGCCGTGCGACGGTGAGCGGATCCAGTAGCGGATGCGACCGCCGGGACAGGCGGCGTCGCCCTCGGGGTGGTGCGTGGCCATCATCGCCCGCGCCAGGCCCCTCTCGGCGTCGGCGACCGGAACCGCCGCGACCTCGCCGAGGTCCGCGGGGGCGCACGACAGCCGCCTGTCGGCGAAAGTTCGCCGCCGGCGCCAGCTCTTCGCGCTGACGCCGCCCATGGGGCCGCGGCGGCGGCAGGGGCGGGCACGGCGCGGCCGCCGGTTTCGGCAACGCCGCCCGCGCCGGTGCCTCGTCCTCAGGAAGGCCCTCCAGACAATCCACCGTGTCCGGATGGCGGTGCACCCGGCTCCCTTCGCTCTTCGTCATGACGCGCACTCCTGCATCTGCCTCGACGCGCGCCGCCGGCCGGCTCGCCCGACACTTGCACGGCACGCCGCATGGATGGCGTAACAGACCGCCGGGGTCAAAAATCTGAACTACACCCCCACGTAACGGGTGTGGTTCTCGTATGGCGGACTACCGTTTTTACAATATCCTGAAATCAAGCGATTTTTCCCAAGCCGGATCCGGAGATCGCCCCTGATCTGGCCGATTCCGCGAAAATCCGCGGCGCGGACCGGGATTTTTCCACGTCTGCCCCTGTCGGCCGCCGTTCCTGGCCCTGTATCCGGGGTGTGGCAGGGTGCTCCTGGCAAAACCTCAAACGCCCCTGGACGGGGGCGGAAAGGAGCACTCCGATGGAAAGCCTGCAGCCTGAAACACCGGTTGCCAACATCGATGACGGAGGCGGGGAATCCGTCGCGGCGGCGGCGGAGCGCCTGGCGAAGGCGGGTGCCGCCCTCGCCGGGCGGGCCGCCGAGGCCGGCCTGGCGGCGGACGTCGCGGCCCTTTGCCGGGACGACCCGCTGCGGGCCGAGGCCGCGTTCCGCGACATGGTCTTCGGCATGGCCCGTTCGGTCCTGGCGGACGCGTTCGAGACGCCTGGCGACCGCGGCGACTCGGCCGGGGCCAGCGGCCGGACATGCCGGAGGGCCGGGGCCACGCCGGGCCGCGCGATGACGGTGTTCGGGCCGGCCGGCTTCCTCCGTTCGCGGCATCGCCCCTCGGGGACCGGCGCGTCGCTGGTTCCGGCCGAGGCCGTCCTCGGCCTGACGCCGTGCGGGACGGCGCCGGCGGCGGCGGGCCTCTCGATGCATCTGACGGGCGGCCTGACGGCCCGCGAGAGCGGGGACGCGTGGCGGCGGCTGTGCGGGAGCGGCCCCTCGACGGCGTCCCTGGTCCGGCTGTCCGGGGAGGCCGGGAGCCGCATGGAGGAACGCTCCGGCGAGATCATGCCGGATCTCCGTGAGCGGGAGGACATGCCCGAGGGGGCGGTCTCGCTGCCGGTCCCGCCCGGCGGGGTGATGATGCGCATGAACGCCGGGACGGCGGACGGAAAGCCGACTGACGCCGGCTGGCGCGGGGCGTCGTGCGGCGTCGTGGCCCTGGCCGGCGCCGATGGCAGCATGCCGGGAGCCGATGCTTCGGGCGCCTCCCGGAGCGGGGAAGGACGAGCCTGAAGCCGCGGCCGGGGCCGGGGCGCTCCGCTGGCTGGAACGCAACCCCGGCCTGAGAGCTTGAATCATAATTCAATAATATCAATATGTTAAGAGATTCCAGCCGCCTGGCCCCGCGCCACCCGGCGCATCAGGAACCGGCACGCCGCGAGCTGCGCCCAGGCCAGCGAGCTCTCCAGCGTCCGCCCGGAGTCCTTCGGCCCGGGCGCCGGCACCGCGACATCCGCGCAAACGTCCGCTCCACCACCCAGCGGCGGCACGGGACCGTGAATCCCCTTGTTTCCCTGGGCCTCTGCACGATCTCGATGACCGGCCCCAGGCCGTGCTCCGCCAGCGCGGCCTCGAGCTTCGGACCCGCGTAGCCGCCGTCCGCCCACAGCTTCGTCACCTGCGGCGCCTTCTCCAGCATCGCCAGGATGACGGCCGGCGCCCCGTCCCGGTCCTGCACGTCCGCCTCGTGCACCCGGAGCGCGATCGGGAACCCCTCGACGTCCACCGTCAGGTGCCGCTTGCGCCCCTTGACCTTCTTGCCCGCGTCGCAACCCGCCGGCCCGCCCGCCTCCGTCGTCTTCACCGACTGGCTGCCGGTCGCGGCCGCCGTCGGCTGCGCCTCGCGCCCCGCCTGCGCACGGCCCAGCGTGCGCAGCACGTCCAGCATCCGTTCCACAGGACGCCGTTGTCGCGCCACGCGCAGGAGTGGTTCTGGACGGTCGCAGAGGGCGGAAAGCACTTGGGAATCGCCCGCCACTGGCATCCCGTGGCCAGCATGTACTGGATCGCATTGAACGTCTCGCGCAGGTCGGTCGTCCGGCGGCGGCCAAGCTTCGCCGGGGCCGGAAGCAGCGGCTCGACCAGAAGCCATTCCTCGTCGGTCAGGTCGGTTTCATATCGCTCCGACTTGCGGTCATGCTCTTCGCGGGTGGTCTCATCCCAGGCCATTGTGTCCTCCTTGTCTGGGTGGAAACTGACAGGGATTTGCCACATCTGGGGGAGGCCATCCACATTTTAGGTCAAGCTCTGAAGCCTGCGGCGGTCGCGGACGGCGCGAAGGACAACCGGGCCTTCCTGGAATCGCCGGTCCCCGACGTGACCCTGACGGACTTCCGGCACGCGGCCCGGCATCCGGGCGCCGCGGCCGACGCCGCCTTCGGCCCGGACACGGCAGAGGGAACGGCCTGGTCCGGGAGGTGGCGGCACGTCCCGCCCCACGATCCCGGGGGCGTCGGCAGGGCGGTCGACGCGCTGCGGCATCTGCCGCCGAAGGGGAAGGGAACCGGCGACGTCCGGCGGGAGCCGGCCTTCCTGCGCAGCAACCGCCGCCGCATGGAATGCGCGGACGCCGCCGAAGCGGGCCACCCGACCGGTTCGGGTTCAGCGGAGTCCGCCAGCAAGGTCCTGGTGACGGCGAGGATGAAGCGCCCGGGACAGGGCCGGGGACGCGACGGCGGTCAGGGCGCCCGGCCTTCCGGTCGTCCCCGGGTCCGGACGCCTCGACCGGGCCTGGGCCGCGCCGGTACCGGGCACGGGCCGCCACGGCGGCTGGAAGCCCCCGGAATGCGCCAACGACAACCGCCCGGTGGCGCAGGTCGCGCGCGCCGCGTGATTCGCGGGCAGAGCATCAGTGGTTCAAATGGTGAACCATACGAGAACCACATTGCGCCAGGCCAAGCCCTGGAAAGGAGGACAGGATGACCTGAAACCTTTCATCGTGATCCAGCGGGTCCGGCTCCCGTCCGGCAAAGGCGCAGCCCGCCAGCCGGAAGCGAGCCCTGCATGGCGCATGGCAACGTGCGTCGTGAAGCGCAGGCGGCGGGTGGCGAAGCGACCTGACGGGTCCCGAAACTCCCGATGCCGGCGCCTTCGTGACCGTGACAGCGGGGGCGGCACCGGGAACGCCGCCACCGGCGAGGCGGACCGGGCCGACCGGGGCCGGAGAACGTCGCAAAGCCACGGGACGGATCACCGGGGAACCCGGGAGGCCCGGCCCCGTCCGTGCGGGGCATCGCTGGAGCGGGATTGGCCAGCGTGAACAATCAGGACCCTGGCCCGGCGCGGACCCGTACCCGCTCCGGGAGCGCGCGAGCGACAGCACGAACGATGCGGGAACGCACGGTGCCGGACGGCGAAGCAACAGGCCCAAGGGAGGCGGAGCCGGGAGTCGCAGCGCCCTGACAGTGCCGTCGAGGCCGGGGAACCGTGTCCGTCGGGACCCGGCGGAGGGAAGCGGGGCGTCGCATGGACGGAACCGAAGGAGGGAAACGCGTGAAGACGCAGAGCCTTGCCAACGTGCCAGCGAAACACGAGCGGACAGCCGAACGGGCGAGAGCCTGCCCGGAACTGGTGTTCACCGCACTGCATCACCACATCGACCTTGAGTGGATGCTCATGGCCTGGCACCTCACCCGCAGGGACGGGGCGGCGGGCGTGGACGGCGTGACGGCAGCCGAATACGGGACGGACCTTGAGGCCAGGCCTTCGGACCTCCCGACCGGATCAGGTCCGGCAGCTGCAGCGCGCCCCCGGTTCGCCGCCGTTTCATCCCCAAGGGGGACGGGAGGCAGCGGCCGCTTGGCATTCCCACACTGGAAGACAAGGTGGCGCAGCGGGCCATCGTGACGGTTCCGGAGCCGGTCCACGAGGCGGACTTCCTGCCTTGCCCGTACGGCTTCCGGCCCGGCCGACCGGCCCGCGACGCACCCGGCGACCTGCGGGAGGGGCTGGCCGTGGAGGGTCTGCGACGGGTGACCGGCGCCGACGTCGGGTCCTGCCCTGACAGGATCGACCGCCGACGCCTCCGGGACCTTCCCGACCTGCGGACCAGGGACGGCGTGACACGCCGCATGATCGACAGGTGGCTGAAGGCGGGGGTTCCGGATTCGGGCGTCCTTCAGCGCCCGGACACCGGAACGCCCCGGGGCGGGGCAGTGTCACCGATTCTGTCGAACGTTTTCCTGCACCATGTGCTGGACGGATGGATGATGGAGACGGTGCGACCCAGAGTGGGGGCCTTCCGGCTCGTGCGCCATGCGGATGACTTTGTCATCGCCTTTCGAAGCCGCAGGGACGGCGAGCGCGTGCTCGCCGTGCCGGGTGCGCGTCTTGCGAGGTCCGGGCTTTCGCTCCACCCGACCAGGACGCGGTACGTGGACTTCCGGCCAACGGCCGGTGGACATGACACGCGGAACCGGTCCGGCTTTCCCGGCTTCACCCACCTCTGGGGGAAGTCACGGAGGGGACGCCGGGTCGTGAGGCGGTTCACCGCCAAGGCGCGTCTCGCGCGGGCCGTCAAGACGGTGTGGAACCGGTGCAGGGAGCATCGGCACATGCCGCTCGGGGATCAATGCCGGCATCTCGCCGGCGTGATCCGGGGACACTGCGCCTGCTACGGCCTGACGGGCAACGGCAAACGGCTCTCCGCCTTCCGGACAGCCGTGCCCGGAAGCCGGCGGCGCTGGCCCGGACGACGCCACCGCAACGGATCGATCAACCGGGAGAGGTTCAATGCCATCCTGGCCCGATTCCCCCTGCCGCAAGCCAGGGTCAGGCGGTCGATCCACGCTTCCCGGGCGAACCCGACATGCGAGGAACCGGATGCCCTGATGCGGGCACGTCCGGCTCTGTGGGGGGAGGGGCTCGGCAACGACCCCTCCTACCCGGCCCCCACGTAACGGGTGCATCCCAAATTTGTTGACCGCCATGATTCGCTGGCGCTGCTGCACCATCGTTCCATCAAGAAAACAAGGCTGTCAGACATTCTCGAACAGCGGGCAAGCTGGACCATTGGGGCTCGATCAAACAATCTGGGCTACACCCCCACGTAACGCGCCGGCTTGACAGCATCGCTCGGTCCTGCCACCCTTGGTCCACTGATCAGCGCTGCAGGGTAGCGGACATGGCGCCCGGCGGCCACAATCCAAGGGAGATCCACTCTATGATCCGACTGACCCCCCCCCCCCCTTATAAAGGTCTTGCTGCCGCTTTCCTGATCGCGACACTCGCACTGAGGCTGGACCCGGCACATGCGCAGACTGATTTCTCCACAAATATTGACACCGCCGCCGTCGCCAAGAACGAGAGTCAGGCGATAGCGGATTGGGGGCAGCGCGTCTGCATCACTGCCACCCTGAACACAGATGGGACTGGTGTCGCGGCGGTCGCGTATGGTGCCACCGACGGCGAGGGCCAAGCGACAACAGAAAATATCAACGCGTGGAACATCGCCAAAGACGCCGGTGGGTACCCAGGCCGAAGATACACGGACTTCAATGGCAATCCCACCAACGTATTCCGAGGTGTCACCGTTGCGGATGGCGAAGACCATATCGGGAATGTCTACTGGACCTCGAGCTCATCGACTACAGGCATGGGCACGTTCAAGGCGATGCAGCCGATAGGTTACGGCCGAAGAAATGAATTGTGGGTCGAGATCGACACCCCCACCATCCGGGTTAACCGGTACAAAAGCCTGGGATCAGGGGCGATTGGCAAATGCGGCGACGGATAGACAGCAATAGCGCATTCCCGTGGGCGCATGCCGGTCATGTCTTGCATGATTCATCGGGCGGAGTTCGATTGACACTTTTCTGCCCGAACGTCTGATGTCGGCCAGATGTCACTGTAGGCCCAAATGGCCCGAAGCTGTCTGTCTGTACATCCGGTGACCGTTCAGGTTCCCTCCTGGCGGCTTCCCGGCCGGCCCGGGCGGCTCAGCCCGCCTGGGCCGGCTGCCGCGTGACGGGCTGCCCGAGCAACGCGCCGGCGGACGAGCCTGCCTGCGCGTTCCAATTGCCGCGAACGGCTGCTATGGATGCCCCGACAGTTTGAAGGGAGCTTGGGATGAGCGCGATCGTCGACATTGTCGCCCGTGAAATCCTCGACAGCCGTGGCAATCCGACCATCGAGGTCGACGTCGTCCTGGAGGATGGATCGCGGGGCCGCGCTGCGGTCCCTTCAGGCGCCTCCACGGGTGCGCATGAGGCCGTTGAAAGGCGTGACGGAGACGGCGGGAGGTATCTTGGCAAGGGGGTCCTGGACGCCGTCGAGGCCGTCAATGCCGAAATCGCCGAGGCGATTGTCGGGATGGACGTGACCGAGCAGATGGGCGTCGACGCGGCCTTGATCGATCTCGACGGCACGGAGAACAAGGCGCGGCTCGGGGCGAACGCGATCCTCGGGGTGTCCCTGGCCGTCGCGAAGGCCGCGGCCGGGTTCAGCGGCCAGCCGCTGTTCCGCTACGTGGGCGGCGTGGCGGCTCACGTGCTTCCGGTTCCGATGATGAACATCATCAACGGGGGCGAGCACGCCGACAACCCGATCGACATCCAGGAGTTCATGATCATGCCGGTCTCGGCTGCCTCGCTGCGCGATGCGGTCCGCACCGGAGCCGAGATCTTTCACACGCTCAAGGCGCAGCTCCGGTCGGCGGGGCTTTCGACCGGAATCGGGGATGAGGGCGGCTTCGCGCCGGACATCTCCAGCGTGCGGAACGCGCTCGATTTCATCATGAAGTCCGTCGAGAAGGCGGGCTACAGTCCCGGCGACGACATCGTGCTGGCTCTTGACTGCGCCGCCACCGAGTACTTCAGGGACGGCGCGTATGTCATGGAGGGCGAGGGAAAGTCCCTGAGCCCGGACGAGAACGTCGAGTTCCTGGCGGCGCTGGTCTCCGACTACCCCGTGTTCTCGATCGAGGACGGTTGCAGCGAGGACGACTGGGACGGCTGGAAGGCGCTCACAGAGGCGCTGGGCGGCAAGGTGCAGCTTGTCGGCGACGACCTCTTCGTCACGAATCCGGAACGTCTCGCGCGCGGCATCAGGGAAGGCGCGGGCAATTCGCTTCTCGTCAAGGTCAATCAGATCGGCACGCTCGCCCAGACGCTCGGGGCCGTTGACATGGCTCACCGGGCGGGCTTCACGACCGTCATGTCGCATCGTTCCGGCGAGACCGAGGACGCAACCATCGCCGACCTTGCCGTGGCGACGAACTGCGGGCAGATCAAGACCGGCTCGCTTTCCCGGTCGGATCGCCTGGCGAAGTACAACCAGCTCATTCGTATCGAGGAAATGCTTGGCGAGGCCGCCGTGTATGCCGGCCGCTCCATGCTGAACCGGCCCAGCCTGCCCCGCGGGCGGTGAACGGCCTGCCCGGCCCGGGATCGCCGAAGAGCTGCCGGCCGGTTCGCTGAGGCCGGCCGGCGGCGGCCAGCCATGCCACCGGGCGTTCCCCGGGGGAGCGCCCAGCGGCAAGCCAGCGCCGTGGCAGGGCCGCATGGCCCCGGCGCGCGTTCCCGTCCAGTCCGCGAGACTGCGCTTGCGCGAGCGGCGCCTCGGCGCTAAGCCACGGGACCGGCGGGTGATTAGCTCAGTGGCAGAGCGCTTCGTTCACATCGAAGATGTCGGGAGTTCGAATCTCTCATCACCCACCAGGTTTCCCGGGACCATGCGTGCGGCGGCAGCCGCCTGCGGTGCAGGCCGGGCTGCGGCTTTCGCCGCGCGCCGCGCCGATCCCGGCACGGCTTGCCCCGCTGCATCCCCGGCGCCTGTCAGTCGACGGGCCTGCAGGCCGCTTGCCGCATTCCTTCGAGCCGTCTATGTGAGGCCCGGACGGGCGATTAGCTCAGCTGGCAGAGCGCTTCGTTTACACCGAAGATGTCGGGAGTTCGACTCTCTCATCGCCCACCATCCTCCAGTTGCGAACGGCATCGAGCCCGGCGGTCCCAAGCGAAGGCCCGTCGCGCCGTCCGGCCGCGGCCAGGCTGACGTCCCCGTTTCCCGTGACCGTGACACGTCCGGCCGCATTTGAAGCGGACGCGCAATCTTCTTGACGGCCCGTGCCGGCTGCACTAAGTGACGGCCACCGCGCGGTTGTAGCTCAGTCGGTTAGAGTACTGGCCTGTCACGCCAGGGGTCGCGGGTTCGAGTCCCGTCAACCGCGCCATCCTTCCTTGGGTCTTCGGCGGCTTTGCCCGCCTTCGGGAGGGCGCATGCCGACGGCGGCCGTGGATGGCGGCATCTCGATTGCCTATGACGAGGTTGGGTCAGGTTCCCCGTTGCTGCTGCTGCACGGGTTTCCCCAGACCCGCGCGATGTGGGCAGAGATTGCGTCCGCGCTGGCGGAACGCTTTCGCGTCGTGATGGCCGATCTTCGAGGGTACGGCGCATCAGACAAGCCGCCTGCAGCCTCGGACCTCGCCAATTACAGCTTTCGCGCGATGGGGGCGGACATGTTCGGGCTCATGTCTTCCCTCGGGCATGAACGATTCCACCTGATCGGCCATGACAGGGGTGCCCGGGCGGCCTATCGGATGGCGCTTGACGCGCCCGGCAGGGTGGACAGCCTGACGCTCATGGACATCGTGCCGACCGATGATCTGGTCCGGGCATAGAACCACGAACTGTCAAGGGCGTATTTCCACTGGAGCTTCCTCGTCCAGCCCGCGCCCTTTCCAGAGCGCATTATCGAGGCCGACCCCGACCGCTTCTTCGAAGCCTGCCTTTCCGGCTGGGGCGGGGCGCCGCCGCGGGCATTCGCTCGGATCGACGCCTACCGCGCGGCATGGCGGGACCCTGCCGTCATCGCCGGCATGACGAACGACTACAGGGCCGCGGTCAGCGTGGACCTGGAACTGGATGCGGCGGGCAGGGGGCAGGTGCTTGAGTGCCCCGCCCTGGCTCTCTGGGGTGTGCGCGGCGTCATGGCAGGGCATTTCGACGCCAGGCGGGTCTGGGCGCCCCGGCTCTCGAACCTTGCCGTGGGCCTTGTGCCGGGCGGGCACTTCTTCGTTGACGAATCGCCCCGCGAAACCGCCGACGCCCTGCGCAGGTTCCTCCTGCCGTTCGCCGCATGAATGCAGCCGGCTTCGGCCGGGCGTCTCAGCGCGTCAGTGCGTCGAGCACCCTGACCCAGCTCCTGATGCCCTTGTGGAAGGAGCGAAGATCGTACTTTTCGTTTGGCGAGTGGATCCGGTCGTCCTCGAGTCCGAATCCGATCAGCATGGATGGAAGGCCCAGGATCTCGCGGAAATGCCCTGCGATCGGAATCGACCCTCCCGAGCCGACGAAGGCGGCTTCGTTGGGCCACTCGTCCGAGAGCGCCCGCCGGGCCGTCTCGAAGGCAGGGTCATCGGCGGACATGGTCCAGGCGGGGGACGCGCCATGGCCGGCGAACTCCACGCTGCAGTCTGGCGGAATGGCGTCGCGCACCATGGCGCGGAAGCTCTGCCTGATCGCCGCCGGATCCTGGTCGCCGACCAGCCGGAAGCTGATCTTGGCCGAGGCCTTGGCCGGCAGCACGGTCTTGAAGCCGGCTGCGGTGTAGCCGCCGCTGATCCCGTTCACTTCGCAGGTGGGCCGGGACCAGATCATTTCGAGCGCGCTGCGCCCCGACTCCCCTGCCGGTTCCGAAAGGCCCACGGCCTTCAGGAAGCCGCTTGCGTCAAATCCCAGCGCCTCCCATTGCTTCCTGACGGTTTCGGGAAGTTCGTCGACGCCGTCGTAGAATCCCGGGACGGTGATGCGGCCGCTTTCGTCGTGAAGGGACGCGACGACGCGCGCAAGAACGCGGATCGGATTGATCGCCGCGCCCCCGTACATTCCGGAATGCAGGTCCTTGTCAGGTCCGGTGATCGTGACCTCCTCGCCGAGCAGGCCGCGCAGCATCGTCGTGATGGCGGGCGTGTCGCCGTCAAAGAGGCCCGTGTCACAGATCAGCGCGAGATCGGGCTTGCCCAGCTCCGCGGCATGCGCCCGGAGAAACGGCGCGAGCGAGGCGGAGCCGGATTCCTCCTCCCCCTCGAAGATGAACGAAAGCCTGCAGGGCCAGTCGCCCGTGACGGCTTTCCAGGCGCGGCACGCCTCGACGAAGGTCATGAGCTGGCCCTTGTCATCGGATGATCCGCGGGCGCGCATGACCTTGCCTGCCGGCGTGTCCTCGACAACCGGGTCGAACGGGTCCCGGTGCCAGAGATGCAGCGGGTCGGCCGGCTGAACGTCGTAGTGGCCGTAGAACATCAGGTGAGGCCTGCCGCCGCCCGCGTGCCCCACCACCATGGGATGGCCGGGCGTGGCGTGCGCCTCCGCCTCGACGCCCAGGGACGCGAGATCCGCGACCAGCCAGTCCGCGGCAGCCTGGCAGTCTTTCCTGAACGCCGGGTCGGTTGACACTGACCGGATGCGCAGCAGGCCCTTCAGGCGCTCAAGCGCTGCATCAAGGTTGTCGTCGACATGCGCGAGAACCGCATCGATGGTCATGGAGCCTCCTGCCGCTGGCGGTCACGATAGCCGAGTCCGCGGCGGCGTCCAGGGCCTCCTGCCGCCGCCGGGACCTGCCGCCTCACGGCAGAGGACGCCGCAGGAAGCCCTTCGGCAGCTTGGGGGGCCTGTTCCCGAACGCAGCCCGGCAGAGGCCCGGGGCGTCGTCCGCCATGCAGGACGCGGCCAGCGACGCCGGGCCGGGCTTCGAGGGCATGCGCGGCATGATCTGCAGGCCGCCGTCGCGGGAGCGCGATCAGGCTGATGGACCCGCCGTGATCCTCGCCGCGAACCCGGTCGCCTCGATCTGCCCGCCCGGCATGCGGAGCGGGATGGCGCCCCGTATCGCGCGCGCGGCACTTGCGGACGTCGCGATCTTGGCAACTGCGCCATGTTGCGCTATGACCGGGAAAGACAGGACGTCCGGACAGCGCATGATAGCGGAGATGCAGACATCAGTCGACGCTGCGGCCCCGTCGAAGCTCAAGGGCTTCGACGACTTCGAAATGTGCTTGGGAGATGTCTTGCGAGGCGAGAGAGCGACCAAGGGGAAGTCGCTGCTGGACGTTCAGAACGAGATCAGGATCAACGCAAAGTACATTTCCGCGATAGAGGCCGTGGACGTCTCGGCGTTCGAAGTGCAGGGCTTCGTGGCGGGGTATGTCCGCTCGTATGCAGGCTATCTCGGCATTGATCCGGAATGGGCTTTCAAGACCTTCTGCCGGGAAAGCGGGTTTTCCGTCCCGACTGGCCGGCAGGCGCAGATTCGGCCCAGCGCAAGGCATGTCGCGCGGGAGGACAGGCTGGGGGTCCTGTCCGCGCCGCCGCGCGCCGCGCATCCGGGCGCGAGCCGCCATTTCGGATACTTTGCGGGCCGGGAACGCTCGTTGCCGGACTTTGAGCCGAGGGCCCTGGGGTCGATTGTCACGTTGTTTGCTCTTCTCGTCGGGATCGGCTACGGTGGCTGGACCGTCTTGCAGGAGGTCCAGAAGGTGCGTCTTTCGCCAGTGGAACAGGTGCCCCAGGTCACCGTTGACATTGATCCGGTCAATTCCGCGTTTCCGCTGGTCAGGGACGTGGAGGAGCAAGGAGGCATTTCGGCCGCCACCATCCCCGGCAGGATTGCCGGGCTTTCCCGGCCGGAAATGGCGGACGCCCCCGTGATCGTCGCGCGCGACGGCCCGATCGCCGCGATCGATCCAGACAGGTTCGGGGCACTGGCTCCGGATTCGGGCAGGCGAGGCGCTTTCGATGTCTCGACGCTGGAAGGCCGTGCGTCAGTCTCGGGCCCGGATGCTGCAGGGGACCTGTCGCGGGCCGACCCGGCAGCCCGCTTTCCGCCGGCTCCGGCAGTCAGTCCGCCTGGCCTGGCAATCGAGCCGGTCCAGCCGTCCGTCGAGCTTCTGGCGGCGCGCCCCTGCTGGGTGCGCGTGCGGGGGCCGGACGGCACGGTGGTGCTCGAGAAGATCCTTGATGCCGGCGAGAGGTTTGACGTTCCTCTCACGGAAGAGCCTGCGCGCCTGCGTGCAGGCAATGCCAGCTCGCTCTACTTCGTGGTGAACGGACAGATTTACGGCCCCGCCGGCAACGGGCCATCCGTTGTGAGCGACGTGGCGCTTTCCCCCGAAGCTCTTGTCGAGACCTATGCCGCGGCGAACGTCGCGGCGGACTCGGAACTTGCCCGCCTGAGCCCGCTGGCCGAGGCGGCGGGCGGCGAATGATGGCCATTGGCGTCTCCGTGGCCCTGCGCGCGCATCTGGGGGACTTTCTGACATGTCGGTGAACAGCGTTCGTCCTTGGCGCAGCATCCATCGCCGGAAATCGCGGCAGATCCATGTGGGTCCCGTTCCGGTGGGGGGGGATGCGCCGATCACCGTTCAGACGATGACAAACACCGTCACGACGGATGTCGCCGCGACCGTTGCCCAGATACATGCCGTTGCAGAGGCAGGGGCTGACATCGTGCGCGTCTCGGTCCCGGACAGGCCGAGTTCCCGGGCACTGGCGGAGATTGTCGCGGAGAGCCCGGTCCCCATCGTGGCCGACATCCACTTTCACTACAAGCGGGCCATCGAGGCCGCCGAGGCCGGGGCGGCATGCCTTCGCATCAATCCGGGCAACATAGGCTCGGAGGATCGTGTCCGCGAGGTCGTCCGCGCCGCCAAGGAGCATGGCTGCTCGATCCGGATCGGCGTGAACGCGGGCAGTCTCGAGAAGCACCTGCTCGAAAAATACGCCGAACCCTGTCCCGAGGCGATGGTCGAGAGCGGGCTGAACCACATAAGGATTCTTGAAGAAAACGACTTTCTTGAATTCAAGATCAGCTGCAAGGCGTCTGACGTGTTTCTCGCGGCCGCGGCCTACCAGGGACTGGCCGAGGCCACGGACGCGCCGATACATCTCGGAATCACCGAGGCGGGCGGACTGGTTCCGGGCACGATCAAGTCGGCGATCGGCCTCGGGAACCTGCTCTGGATGGGCATCGGCGACACGATCCGGGTGTCGCTGAGCGCCGATCCCGTCGATGAGGTGAAGGCCGGAAGCGAGATCCTGAAGTCGCTCGGACTGCGGCATCGCGGCGTCAACATCATCGCCTGCCCGTCCTGCGCGCGTCAGGGCTTCGACGTCATCCGTACCGTCGAAACCCTCGAGAAGAGACTCGAGCACGTGAAGACGCCAATCAGCCTCTCGATCATCGGCTGCGTCGTGAACGGACCCGGCGAGGCGTTGATGACGGATGTCGGATTCACGGGAGGCGGCGCCGGATCGGGAATGGTCTACCTTGCGGGAAAGCAGTCCCACAAGATGTCGAACGACGAGATGATCAACCATATCGTCGATCAGGTTGAAAGGCGCGCAACGGAGATCGAGGCCGCGTCGCAGGCGTCCGCCCCGGAGCCTTCAGCCGGACACGGCTGACTCGACGTCCCTGCCATGAACACGAGCGGGCCGGATCGGGCGGCCGGGGCGTTGCGTCTCGCCGGATTCATGCCGTCGGGCCGTGCCGGAACCGTGGAGGCGCCGGGAGGTAGGCCCGCTCCCTTCGCCCTTGCTCGAAGACGGGCCGGACAAGGGCCGCCGACGAGTCCGCAGTCGCAGCGCCAACGTCCCCGAGCGCCTTGATTCTGCGTGAAACGTCCGCTTCCGGTGTTCGCTGCGGCTATCCCCGCTTCTCGCGGATGCCGGCCACGATCGCGCGCATCTCGTCAAGTTCCACAAAGCCGCGCAGAATGACGTCACCGAGTATGAACCCGGGCGTCCCTCGGACGTTCAGCGCCTCGGCCAGCGCATGGTTGCTGCTGATCGCCGATGCGACGTCTTCGCTTCCCATCGTCTCCGTGATCGCCGCGTGATCGAGTCCGAACTCGCGAGATGTCCGGACCAGGAAGCCTTCCGTCACCTCGCCGTCATGCTGCATGAGCCTGTCGTGGACGCGCTTGTAGTCGGCGTCGCCGGCGACGAGCTTGGTGGCGATTGCGTATTGCGAGGCCAGGGCCGACTGTTCGCCGAGAATGGGAAGCTCCTTGACGATGTAGCGAATCCTGCCGTCGCTTGCGACCAGTTCCTCCACCGCCGGGAAGGCGCGCTTGCAAAAACCGCAGCGGTAATCCAGGAATTCGACCAGAGTGACATCCCCGTCCGGATTGCCGCCGACATAGCTGAAGCCGTCTTTCAGGATGCTGTCGCGAAAGAGTTCGATCAGCTCGCCGTCCCTGGCCACGGCCGCCTGCTCGCGGCGTTCCTCGAGGATCGAGAAGGCTTCCATCAGCACCTCGGGATTCTCGAGCAGGTAGTTGCGGACTTCGGATCGGAACGCCGCGCGTTCGCTCTCCGACATGCGCTCGGCGTCGAATGCCGCGGCCATCGGGGCCGCAAGCGCAAGGAACAGCATGCCCAAGGCGGCGGATTGCATTGGCGATCTCCCAGACTGGTGGAGCAAGCATCCGCGAAACGCGGCATGAGCGCAAGGCCCTCGCCCAAGGGATGCAGCCCGGATTCTTGCAATCGGTTCATCTGACTGGCTCGCACCGGCCGGAAGCGACCGGAAATCACCATTTGCCGGCCAAAGGGGGGGCGAAAACGACGTGGTACGAGCACGCGTCACAAGGATCCGGGCTACACCCTCGCCAAATCCGGGGCGCATCCGGATCTTGCGCCTGCCGTCGACTTGACCCTTGTTCGCCGACCGCCCTGATCTCTTCAACGGTGCGGCCGTGACAGCGTTGCCCCGGGCCCGCGGACAGCGAGGACAATCGAGGCGGGACCGAGGCGGGTGGCAGACATTCGGGACGGGCCGTGGCCCGGCCCTCTCCGCGCGCCGCCTGGGCCGCGCCCCGGCCAGGATCCGGGTCCGCAGCCGATCCCGTGGCGCCGCCCGGGCGGCCGGCTGTCCAGGCCCTGGCCGGCGCCGGACAGCGCTTCGCCGGGGCGGGGGTACATCTTCATCGGCCCGGGGCCCCGCTCAGCCTCGTCGCTCCGGCCATTGGCGTCCTGTTGCCGCCGTCCTACCGCAGCGCCGCCTCGATGTTTCCGCCGTCCACTGTCATGACATGCGCGGTGGTGCGTTCCGCGCTTGCAAGGGCGACGAACGCCTGCGCCACGTGACGGGCCTCAACCTCCTTGCGCAACAGGTTTCCCGCCATGTAGCCGTCGACCGTGACGCCGCGGGCCCGCGCCCGCGACTCGATGAAGCCTTCATCCAGCAGTCCCGAACGGACGCGGTCAGCGTTCACGCCATTGACGCGTATGCCCAGCTCGCCCAGTTCCAGGGCGAGCTGGCGCAAGAGAAAGAACGTGGCCGCCTTTGGCACGCCGTATCCGCCAAATCCCTTGCCGGGATTGACCGCCTGCTTCGATACGTTGAACAGGATCTGACCGCTGTGGCCTTGCAGTGCGAAGAGCGATGCTGCGGCGCGCGAAACCGCGCGGTGCGCGAAAAAATTGATTTCAAAGGAGCTGCGCAGCGAACGGTCGTCCAGGTCGAGAATGCCCCCCTCGACCGCGTGACCGGCATTTGACACAAGGATGTCGAGGCCTCCGAACCGCGACGCGACCGTGCGCATGGCGATGTCCGCTGAATCGTCACGCGAAAGGTCGCAGGTGACCGCCAGCACGTCCGGCCCGAGGCTGGCTGCCGCCTGGTCGCAGGCGGTGCCGTCACGGTCGATGAGCGCGATTGCCGCGCCCTGCGAATGGAAGGCCTTCGCGGTCGCAAGCCCGATCGCGCCTGCGCCTCCCGTTACGGCGACGACCTGTCCGCTGAAAGGCCTGGCCGTCGCTCTGGCGAGCTTCGCTTGCTCCAGCGACCAGTACTCCATGTCGAACGCGTCGTCTTCGCCAATGGGCCGAAACCCGCCGGCAGCTTCGCCAAGGCTCATCACCTCGACCGTCTGTTCGGCGATGTCCGCCGCCACGGAGGCCGCGGCTGCATCCTTGCCGATCCCGGCGATGCCCACGCCTTCAATCCATGCCACGCAGGGATGGGGTTCCAGCATGACCTTGTGTCCGCAGGCCCGTGCGTTCTGGCGCGCGAAGGCTTCCCGGTAGGCGGCGGCGTAGGCATCGACCTTCGACCCGATCGCCGCCTGTCCGCCGGCCACGTCCGTCGCCTCCAGGTGCAGCATGCGGCCCTTGGTCCGGATCACGTGGTCCGGCGATCCGACGCCGCGCCGGCTGAGCGACGCGAGGTCCTTCCGTCCCAGAAACGCATCGATCGTCGGCCCCGAGCGTGCATCGATCACCACCGGCATCGCCTTCCGGCCGTGGTGGTCGCCGCGAAGCCGCGCTATGGCGCCGCGCATGACGGGCAGGATCCACGCGGCCTCCGCGGCAGTCTTGCGCGAGCGCCGGACGGTACGCGCGAAGGTCCGGCCCCCCGTTCTCCGCGCCAGCCAATCCTCGACCGCGTTTGTCTGGGCGATCACCCGGTCGTAACTTTCCCGCGCGGTGCCGCCGAAGGTGAAATGGCCGTGCTGCAAAAGCACCATGCCCTCGCATCCGGGGCTGGAGTCGAAGGCATCCGCGGCCGCCTTGGCCAGCGCGAAGCCGGGCATGATGTAGGGAACGCAGACGACGCGCCCGTCGAAGATCTCGGCCACGGCGTCAGCGGCGCCGGGAAGGTTGGCCAGCGCCAGAAAGGCCGTCGCATGGGTATGGTCGACGAACCGGTGCGGCAGGTAGGCGTGCAGCAAGGTCTCGACCGAAGGATTGGGCGCAGTCGAGTCGACAAGGTTGGCGCGCTGGAAATTCACCATGTCCTCGTCCGACAGCGCCTCAAGCGCGCGCAGCCGCATGAGGGGGGCCATGCGCACGCCGGGCAGGCCTGCCGCCTCGATCGTGTCGAGATCCCAGCCCGAGCCCTTGACGTGAAGGACATCCGTCATCTCGCCGAAGAGATCCGGTCGCGTCACCTTGACCGAAGTGTTCCCCCCGCCATGCATCACGAGATCCGGATCGGATCCGATGATGCGCGACGAGTACACCCGCTCGGCCAGAAGGATGTCGGCCTCCTCAGCGGCGCAGGACGCCCATCTGGCCGCGTCGTCGTCATTCCACAGGTTCTGCCGCATGCGTAGTCTTTCCCCGTGCCGCCTGACAGGCGCCCCCGCGGCTCCCGATGGCTTCCCGTGCAACTACCAGCCTGTCGCGGAACGGTCACGCAATCTCTTTGGCTGGCGTCCGTTGCCGGAATCCGGCATCGGGCAGGCATCGCGACGCTCTCACCTGACTGCGCGGCGCGGGCGCAGTCGGGTGTGGCCCAACTCCTTGGCTCTGGCGTTTTTGGGTTTCCATTGTCCTGGCAGGCGTGCCGGGGGAATCGGCTGACGGCACGCCCGAGGCGCTGCTTGCCGCCGTCTCGTCGGAGTTCGGGCCGCTGCTTCCGCGCCCGGCCTCGGGCGCGCCCGACCTGGACGGCGTGGAGCGGGCGCTCCGGGACGCCTGGCCGGGCGGCGGCGCGGCGGCCCTGAGGCTTCTTTTCGAGCTGCTGGACGCGACGCTGCCGGCGCCGGAGTGCGCGGCCGGACGCGGCATTCCGGCCGCTCCGGGAAGGGCCCGGGCGCCCTCGCGTGACGGTGGCAAGCGTTGCCCGGAAGGACGCGGATCGCCCCGCTGCCGGGGTGGTCGCGTCCGAGTCTCCGGGCAGCCGCAGGGTCGTGGTGGCGCAAGTCCTGTCGCACCCGCCCGGGCCCGCCTGCCCCCACGCTCCGGACACGCCGCAGGATCCACCGGGGCGGGGCCCATCCTGCGGAACCCGCGCAGCCAGCCGTGCGCAGTGCCGGTGCCGGGATGGAGGAACCCGCGGACCTGGCGGATGCCCTTTCCGTCATGGGCAGGGCTGATTCCAGTTATCGATCGTGATCTCATACGGTTCGCCAGGGAACGCCGTGTACGTGAGGGGGTCGTCGTCCCTTGCCGTCACGGTGATGGTTCTCGAAGCCATGCTGGTGGAATCTACGGTGTTGTTGATCTGTGCAGCGACCTCCATTCGCGTGGAAGCGTCGGTGTCGTGGCAGTTGTTGTCCACGCTCGTGCCGAACAGGTGCACCCTTGCGGTGAAGTCCCCTTCGGGATCGCTGCCGCCGAATGACCTGGGGCCAATACCACCGTCCTGATTCCAGACGTGCCCGCTGAACCTTGGGTTGGTGTCGTCTGTCCACCCATTGCCAGAAACTACGGTCAGGCCGCCAAGGAGAATCTCGGGATCATGGGCGGACGGGTACGTTATGCCCACGCACTTGAAGGTCAGCGTGAGGAACCAGTTCCCGCCCTCGTCCACGGTCAGGGCGTTGCCTGCCATGCTTGAGATGGATCCGTCCTGCGTTCCGTGCGCCGCTGGTATGGAGCACCGTGGCTGCGCCGCCGCAGGCAGGGCGATCATGGCCGCCAGCGTGGCGGCGAGGGCCGTCAGTCTCCTGAGGGGGGGGGCTCAAGCCTATTCAGGTTCATTGCATGTTCCTTTCACGGTTTCGTGCTGAATGGCCACGCAGACCGCCGAGGCGGCTTGAAGTCAAGCGGAGTCCTGATCAGGGTTGCAGCCCAGATTGGTTGGGGTGATTGCGATTCGCAGATGCGCACGATGGCCTCGCAGCGCTATGCAGTAAAGGCTGCCCGCTTCCTCGACTGGCTGGCGAGTCAGGCCGTCGCCGCCTTATCAACAAAGTTGGGCTACGCCCGATCGGGGGGCAGCCCAATTTTTGACTCAGGGCCCAATGGTCCAGCTTGCCTGCCTTTCAAGAGAGTCGGGCTCCTTGTTTTCTTGACAGAGGGACGGTGCAGCAGCGCCGGCGAATCATGGCGGCCAAAGAATTGGGATGCACCCGGCGCAGTCAACGTCCGACCCCGGAGACCCGCTGAGGGAGCGGCCGCATGGCCGTGGCGGAGACGCGTCGAAACGCCGTCCGGCGCATTTTGCCCCGGGCACGGCGCACGCGCGGCGGCCGGACCGGCGCGCAAGCCCCTCCTGCTGTCCGCGCGGCATGCCGTGCGCATGCCCGGGCGGCATGGAAGATTGGGCTTGCAAATGCTTCCTGGATCATGCCTTTGCGCACGGCGACCGGATCACGGGACACGGAGCGGCCCATGGGCGTGCAAGAGACGAGAATCCATCCGATAAACACCGGCTGGCTTCATGGGGACCTCGGGACCTACATTTTCTGGAAAGGGCCCGCAGGAAAGAAGAAGTGGCAGCCAGTCTACTGCCATTTCGTCGACACAGGCGAGCACAGGATCCTGATCGACACCGGGCTGCCGGACCAGAAGCGCGCCAGCAAGTACCACCACAATTGCGAGAAGCGCGGCTGCCTGCAGGTCCACGAGCACCTGGAGCAGAAGCTCGGCGTGCATTCCGAGCAGATCGACGCGATCGTCTTCACCCATCTCCACTGGGATCACGTACAGAACATGAAGGAGTTCAGGAACGCTCGCTACATCGCCCCGAAAGCCGAGATCGAGATGGCCTACAACCCGCTGCCCCTCTACTACCGCACGTACGAATGCGGCGTCCTTGGCATAGAGCCGGCCTACGCGGGATGCGTCTTCGAGGCCGTGGAAGGCGAATGCGAGGTGCTGCCCGGCATAACGATGTTCCCGACGCCGGGTCATTCGGTGGGGCACATGGCCGTGAGCGTCGCCACGAGTGCGGGCGACATCGTGGTTTGCGGCGACGCGATCTTCGAGGAGCGCAACCTGGAACCGAACCCCGCAGAAGGATGGCGGTACTGGGTGCCCGCAAGGTTCGTCAATTCCTATGACGGCTGGAAGTCGGTCGAAGAGCTCGACAAGCGGGCGGATTACGTCCTGCCCTGCCACGACCATGCGGCGAACGCGCGCTCTGACGTCTTTCCCTATGAGGGCATGCCGATCCGCAGGCGCCGCCAGGCGATTCCCGGCTACCGGTTCTATTTCGGCGACATGCCCGGCGGCGCGGCCCGGAAGGAGACGCCAGCAATGGCGGCCGAAGACGTCGATGCCTACGTCTCGAGCCTCGCCAGGCCCGAGGACATGGAGGACTGATCCGGAATGACCCGCGCCATCGAGAGCATCATGCAGGTGGCAAACGGATACGGCGCCGTCGTCCTGGATCAGTGGGGCGTGCTGCACGATGGCAGCGAACCGTATCCCGGCGCGGTCAGGGCGCTCGAAAGGCTGCGGTGCGCGGGTGCGCGGCTCGCCGTCCTGTCCAACTCGGGGAAGCGCGCTCTGGAAAACGAGGCGCGAATCACGGCGATGGGGTTCGCTACCGGCCTGTTCGACCATGTGATGACGGGCGGCGAGGCGCTCTGGCAGGACATCAGGTCCGGCCGCGTGAAGGAACGGCGCTACTTTGCCGTCGAACGGTCGCAAGGAGACGCGCATTCATGGGCCGACGGGCTGGGGATCACGATCTGCGACATGCCGGAGGATGCCGAGGCGGCTCTTGTCATGGGCCTTCCCGAGGACGCCGTCGCGGAGGGCTGGAAGGACGTCATGGACCGCGTCATGGCGGCTGGCCTGACGGTCTACTGCTCCAATCCTGATCGCGCCAGCCCGCGCGCGGGGGCCCGCAACGCGCTGGCTCCCGGCGCGCTTGCTCACGTGCATCAAGAGAACGGAGGCAAGGCGGTCTTCTACGGAAAGCCGCACCGCCACGTGTTCGAGGCGATGCGGAGCGCCCTTGGCCCGTCGCGCCTGCTGATGGTCGGCGACAGCCTCGAGCACGACATTGCCGGGGCGCACGCCGCCGGCTGGGACAGCGTGTTCGTCCAGGGCGGGCTGCTGCGCGAGAGCTTCGCGAATGGCGATGCGTCGGACGTACTTTCCGCACTCTGCCGTTCGGCGGCCGCGCCCAGGCCCACGTACCGGATCGAGCTGCTCGCATGAGCGCGCGTCCCGAGCCTCCCGGCTCCGCGTTTCGCGCCCTGTCCGCGCGTCTTGGCGGGGATCCTCTTCAGGTCCAGGGCCCCGGGGGGAACACGTCCCTGAAGGACGGAGACGTCATGTGGATCAAGGCCTCGGGAACGGAGCTGGCGCAGGCGGAGCGGCTGGACATCTTTCTCGCGGTGGACCGTGCTGCGGCGCTTGCAGAGGCGCGCGGGTCGGCAGGAGACGGAAGCTGCCGGGCGGCCGTCCTGGATCGGTGCACGGCGCTTCGTCCGTCGATCGAGACGACGTTCCATGCCGCGCTGGACCATGCGGTCGTTGTGCACACGCATTCGGTGGCGGCGCTGGTGCATGCGATCAGCCCGGAAGGCTGTGCTGCCGCGGAAGACAAGCTCGGGGGCCTGCCCTTCGTGACGGTGCCTTACGCCATGCCCGGCCTGCCGCTGACCAGGTCGATCATGTCAAGGGTGACGGCGGAGACGACCGTGCTCATCCTGCAGAACCATGGCCTGATCTGCTGCGGCGGAACGGTGCCGGAGGTTTCCGAACTGCTTGGCGAGGTGGAGGAAAGGCTTGCCATGCCGCATCGCGCGGCGTCGCACGAGCTTCCGGAGGCGGATCCGGGCGCCGGGATGGCGTGGGTGGCTGAAGGGTGGATGGCGCAAGAGCCGCGGACCTGCGCATTGGCGATGTCCGGCTCGTACTATCCCGACCATGTCGTCTTTCTCGGGCCCGGAGGGCTGTCCGCCGGGGGGCGGCCGGGCGCGTGGCCGGCCGTCCTGCACGAAGGCGCCGGCATCGCGCTTCGCACCGATGCGTCATCAAGCCAGCGCGCCATGCTGCGATGCCTTTCCGATGTTCTCGGCCGACTTCCGGAGGAATGGTCCGCACGTCCCGTAGGGCCGGACGCAGAGGCGGAACTCCTGAACTGGGATGCCGAAAGGTACCGGCAGGCGCTGGCCTCGCGCCCGTGAGCCTGGCGCTCGGCATCGACGTGGGCACGAGCGGCGTCCGGACCGCCGTCGTGGACGAATGCGAAAGAGTCCTGTCCATGGCCCGCTCGGCGCACCTGCCCCAGGATCCGGATCGCGTCGACGCGGAAAGGTGGTGGCGCGCTGTCGAAGCCTGCATCCTGCGGCAGGTCTCGGCACTCGAGGAATCCGGTCACGGGGGGACGGAGATTTCGCGGATCGCCGTCGACGGCACTTCGGGCAGCATGGTGCTGTGCGATGCACGGCTGCGTCCGGTCGGTCGGGCGTTGATGTACGACTCGGGCGGCTTCGAGGCCGAGGCGGCGCGGATCGACGTGCACGCTCCGCCATCGCACATCGCGCGAGGGCCGAGTTCCGCGCTTGGGCGCGCCATGCGCCTCGTCGCGGAAGACGCGGACGGGCTGGCCCGGCATCTCCTTCACCAGGCCGACTTCATTGCTGCCAGGCTCACCGGACGTGGCGGGCATTCCGACCGCAACAACTCCCTTAAGACCGGCGTGGATCCGGCGACAGGCACCTGGCCTGACTGGATCCGCAATGTCATCGACAGCGCCCTGTTGCCGCGCGCCCATGCGGCGGGAGCGCCGTTCTCGGAGATCGCGCCCGAACTCGCCGTCCGGCTGGGTCTCGCACCCCGTGCCCTCGTCTGCGCCGGCACGACCGACAGCGTCGCTGCCTTTGTCGCGGCGGCGCCTTCCAGAACCGGAGCGGCAGTGACGTCCCTTGGCTCCACCCTGGCCGTGAAGATGCTCGTCCGCGCGCGAATCGACGATCCTGCAATCGGGCTGTATTCCCATCGGCTGGGTGATGCCTGGCTGGTTGGCGGAGCGTCCAATTCCGGCGGCGCGGTTCTGGCACGCTTCTTTTCGCCCGAGGACATTGTCCGGCTGAGCGCCAGCATTGACACAACGACACTCTCCGGGCTGGACTACTACCCGCTGGTCCGCGCAGGCGAGCGGTTTCCGGTCAACGACCCCGGCCTCGCGCCGCGCGTCTCGCCTCGGCCCGCAGACGACGCGGTCTTCCTGCAGGGCCTCCTGGAAGGCATCGCGCGGGTCGAGGCGCAGTGCTACCGCGCGATCGAGGCCCGGGGCGGCGGGTTCCCTGACACGATCCTTTCCGCAGGCGGCGGCGCACGAAACTCCGCGTTCACCCGGATCCGGGCCCGGGCCCTCGGCATCCGGCCGACATGCGCAGGGCGCGTCGAGGCGGCGATCGGGGCCGCGCGAATCGCGGCGGGCCTGTCCATGAGGCCGGACGACGCCGCGCGGAGCGGCGGGGGCCTCCCAACGGCATTTCCTTGAGGATTGCGCAACTGTCCAGGTTCCATCCTGTCGGCCGAGTGCCGGCCTGAATAAGACATGAACAGTTACAACAAGTTAACGCTTATGGGGCCTGCCCCTGCCGTCTGACGCTCATCGCGCCCCCAGCCGCTCAATGCAGAGACCGCCGAAGCGCTCGAAGTCCCGGTCCTCGGTCAGCAGCACGGACACGTCCAAGTCCTGGCACAGCGCCGCGATCTGGGCGTCGAAGATCAGGTTGCCGGTGGCCCCGGCCTCGAGAACCGCTTCGCGCAGCCGATCCGGGTAGCCGGGACCGGGCATGAGAACCGACACATTGTCCGCTGCCAGCAGCCGCGCCAGGGTTTCGCAGGACTCCGCCGCGCTGTGCGGAGGATCGAACAGCCGCCGGTGCGTGACCAGACGCAGGAACTCGCCAAGACAGAATGCCGGAATACACCATGCCCCGCCGGAGCCGGCAAGCGCCTCCAGACGCTTGAACGCGGCGCGATGCTTGGGCGATTCCTCACGGTGGGCGTGGATGAGGACGTTCGTGTCGACCGCGATCAATCGCGTGCGTCCATCAGATCGTGCAGCGCGGCCCGGTTGTCGATATCGACGCCAGGCACCGGGCAGCCCCCCTTGGTCACCAGGCCCAAGGATGGCGGTTCGTTGTGCGCGCGCTGCACATAGTCGCTGAGAACGCGTTCAATCAGGCTGCCGAGCGATTCGCCCCTCTCGGTTGCGCAGGCTTCGGCGGCGCGCGCAAGGCCATCGTCGAATTCCACGGTCATCTTCATGAAGGAAACCATATGTTCCCGCCGGCGCGAGGTCAATTCCCGCCGCTTCCTTCGACGGACTCCCATGCCAGAGCCGCCAGAGCTCTGCCAGGGCGCCGCGCACGGGCGCGACCTTCCCGAAGCTCACGACTGATGAGGCGCCTGACTTCATTTGCCGCTGCCCAATCTTGCCTGCTCCCGTGCGAGGTGCCCCGCGAAAGCGGCGCCGGCGCCGAACATGAACACGTTCGCGCCGCCGCCCGGCGCGGGCTGGCCTTGCGGCCGGGTCCGCACCGTCCGGCCGGAACGCGCGGGCATGCGCGGACGGCAAGAGGCCGGCCTGCAGGCACGGCCGGGAACCGTGATGCCGGCACCATGGCGCCCGGCACCGAAAACGCGAGGTGGACGTGGCGCAGGGTCATGTCGATCAGGGCCCGTTGACAGTTGCCTTGCGAATCGTCCGGCCCCATGCCGCGTCCTGCCCCGACGACCGCCGGAAAGGCGGCCCGGGCAGGAAAACAGGGCATCATGAACGCAGACGGGACGGTGACGGCCGGCGCCATGCGGGCGCGGACCGGGGACATGCTGCCGGGCAGGGCGTCCGACCCCGGCGGCACGGCGGCGGACAGCCGCCGCTTCATGGAGGCGGACAGCCGCCGCTTCATGGAGGCGGTGCCGTGGCGGTTCCGCACGGGGTCGCCGTGGCGCGGCCTCCCCGAGCGGTCCGGGAACCGGGACGGCGTCTCCAGGCGGTTCCGGCGCCGGCCGCTTCCGGGGGTCTTCGCGCGCGTTTCCGACGCCTTGTCCGAGGAGTCCGGCCTCGCGCGCGTGTCCGGCGGCGGCACGGCGGTCCGGGCGACCCGGAAGGCGGCGGGCGCAAGAGGGGGACCTCGAGCCAGGGGACCGGCCGCTCCCGGGGCGGCCTGACGGGCAGGGTCGTGGCCGTCGCGGACGCGCCGGGATGCCCTGTCCGCTTCACGGTCCTTCCCGGCCAGGCGCACGGCCCGAGGGGGTGCCGGGGCTTCCCGGCGGCCTGGCGTTCGGGGCCTTCGCCGGCGACAGGGCGTCCGGCGCGGACCGGCTGCCCGGGGACCTGACGGAACGCGGGGCGGAGGCGGCGGTCCCGTCGAGGCGGAGCCGGACGGCGCCGCGGGCGCACGGCCGGGAGGTCTGCGGCTGGCGGCACCTGGCGGAGAGCCTCTTCGCGAAGGCCGGGGAGTTCCGGGCGGTCGCGACCCGGTACGACAAGACCGACGCGAGCTTCGCCGCCGGGATCCGCCTCGTCGCCGGCGTGGTCGCCGCGACATGACTGTCAACGGGCCCTGGCCGGCCGCCGTCTCAAAGCATCTTGCCGAGAGCGACCGCCTGTCGCGCTCATCAGCCTCCCTTCCCGGTCTCTCAATGCCATCGACAGGGTAACCGTTCAGGTCCCCTCCGGGCCTGCGGCGCCTCCATCGTTCCATGTCATGGCCGTCACCGCATGACCGTGACCGTGGCGGTCCAGGTGTCGCCGTCCGGGTCCGTCACCCGGGCCGGGGCGTGGTTGGTCTTGGGGCAGGTGTCCCCGTCGACGCGGTCGTACCGGCGCGTCATCGAATTGTACTGGTAGCGCTGGGGGTATTGGGTGTTGATGCGGTCGATGGTGGCGTCATCCCAGGCCAGGAAGTCGACGGCCCGGATCGTCAGGGTGAGGGTGTAGGGGGCCGTGAGGCCGGCATAGGGGGCCGTGCCGACATTGACCGAGGGGATCAGGCCGGCCTCGTCCTCCCCGCAGGGCATCGTGGTCCGGCGGCGCAGGGTGGGGACGGACGGGCAGGCCGGGCCGGCCGGGTCCGTGGTCAGGGTGCAGGCGATCTCGTAGGTGATGTACAGGGCCCCGCCCGTCACGCGGTCGGTCCCCTTGTTGGCAAGGAGGATGCGGTAGACGGCCCGGCCGCCCCAGGGCGTGGGGTGGGCGTCGGCCTTGACGGCGGGGATGGCTGTGGCGGGCCGGTCCTGGGCGACGGCCGCGGAAAGGGTCAGCGTGAGGGCCAGAAGGGCGGAGGCCAGACAGGTCAGGGGGGGCAGTCGGGACATGGAGCGTCTCCTTTTGGATTGCGGGACCCGCTCGGCGGGAGCGATCGACGGGGGCAGGGATACCGGCCCCGTGCGGGGAAGGCAAGGGGATCCGAATTCCGGGGCGCGATTCTCGCATGGTTCGCCTTTTGATTCCATGACGTTCCGTTCGCGAATCACGCGGCGCGCGCGACCTGCGCCACCGGGCGGTTGTCGTTGGCGCATTCCGGGGGCTTCCAGCCGCCGTGGCGGCCCGTGCCCGGGTGTATCCCAATTTTTTGACATCATGCGGCGACGGCCTGATTCGCCTGCCATTCGAGGAAGTCGGGCAGCCGGAGGTTCATGACCAGGGCCTTCAGCGCCAGCATGGCGTTGGCGCCCCTCTCCGCCCGGCGCGTTCCGGAGCGCTCCGTCCGCAGCCCGAACCGCCGGCATCCGCCCTCCACGACGCCGATCCGGCCGTTCCTGCCCGAGCGGCGTGGACGGGAACCGCGGCCAGGGGGCAGGCCATTTCATTCCGTCGCTCCCCGATCGGGCCGGGATCAGTCGAGCCGGCGTCAATGGCAGCTGGCCCCTCCGTCAAGCCGCATGACCGCTCCAGTGACTTTGCGCGCCTCATCGGAGGCCAGATAGAGCGCCAGATTGGCGGCGTCCGCGGGCTCGGACGGACCGAGGATCGATTTCCGGCAGATCGGGTCTTCGGGCTTGATGAAGGCTGCGACCCGTTCGGTCAGCACCACGCCCGGAGCCATCACATTGACCCGAACTCCATGTTCGGCCCATTGCATGGCCATCGCTCGGCTCATCGCCAGAACGCCGCCTTTCGAGGCGGTATAGGCATCGGCCCCTTTCGTGCCTATGACCGCGCGGAGTGAAGAAATGTTGATGATCGAGCCACCGCCGGCCTTGACCATCTCCGGGATGACGCAGCGGCAGCAAAGGAGCGTGCCGAACAGATCAACCCGGATCGTGCGCCAGAACTCGTCGAGCGAAAGATCCGTGACGGCGCCGTCCTGAGTGGATCCGCCGCCGGCGCTGTTCAACAATGCATCGACGGCGCCGAATTCGGATACCGCGCGGTTTACGACCGAATCGACGCTGGCCTCATCGCTGACTTCGCAGAAAACCCCGATGGCCGATCGGCCGGATGCCGCCATCTCGGTGGCCAGTCCCTCGGCAGCCGCCTGGTTGGAGTCGGCGATCACGACATTGGCGCCCTCTTCGGCGAAGCGAAGCGCGCTTTCGCGACCAATCCCGCTGGCCCCACCCGTCACCAGCGCTGTCTTTCCTGCAAGACGCCCCGCTCTCATGTCACCCTCGCTGGTTCCGCCCTGATCCCGCCGACAGCCTGTTCGGTCGGCAGCAGCTCGATCAGGGAAACGTTCACATGGTCCGGCGCATCGACCGCATAGAGGATCGCCGAAGCCACATCCTCGGGCGCAAGCTCGGTGATGCCTGACTTCCCGATTGCGGTCAGTTTGTCCCGGTCGCCCGCCGCCGCGTCATAGAATTCCGAGGACACCCGCCCGGGACAGATCTCGGTGACCCTGATCCCGGTGCCTGACAGCTCGAACCGCAGGTTCTGGCTGATCCGGTGGATGGCCGACTTGCTGCCGCCATAAACCGCCGAAACAAGCGTATGCAGACCCGCGATCGAGCCGATGTTGACGATATGCCCGCGCCCCGCTGCCCGCATTTGAGGCAAGGTCGCCGCGATGATCTGCGCTGGTGCGGTGACGTTGATGTCGAAGGCTTCCTGCAGGTCGTCCGGGGACAGTCCGTCCATCCCGGTGATGCCGTGCCCGACGCCGGCGTTGTTGATCAGGATCATGGGCGCGAACCGGTCGACGGCCGCAGCGATTCTTGCGGTGTCCCGCACATCGGCGGCAAGGGCGCGCGCCCCGGTTTCCCCCGCCAGGGCTTCAAGCCGTTCCGCCCGCCGCCCGACGGCCAGCACCTGTCGCCCCGAAGCGCATAGCGCACGCACTGTCGCCGCACCGATGCCGCTCGTGGCGCCGGTCACCAGCGCGCGCTCCCGCAGGCTCATTTCGCGGCGTCCTTCGTGTCCGGCGCCTCGGGGAAGAACACCATCAGCCCGTCCGGATTGACCGGTGGCACGGGCCACTGGTGCCCGCGCATCAGCCCCAGGCCACGGTTCGGGGCAGGGCGGTAGCGCCGGTTCGGCATGCCGGTCAGCCTGCGTCCCCTTACCCAGTCCAGGTCGCTGCCATAGAGCGAATTGATCAACAGCCCTTCCAGCCGTGCCAGCACCCCTGCGTGCTCCGGCTGGCCGGCCAGGTCGGCAAGCTCCTGCGGGTCGTCTTCCAGATTGAAAAGCTGGCGGTGATTCCCCGCGGGATAGTAGATCAGCTTGAACCGGCCGCTGCGGATCATCCGGCTGGAAAGCTCGCCCTCGCCGAATTCGCCGTATAGATGGTCGCGTGGCCGCCGCAGCATCGACCGGCCTGTGACCGTATCTGGCACCTCGATCCCCAGCAGGTCGAGCAAGGTCGGCATCACGTCGGCCAGACAGACCAGACGGTCGTCGACCCGGCCCGTCGCAACGCGGGGGCAATCCTTGACCCCGATCAGCAGCATCGGGACATTGGCAGAGGATTCGTAGAAGTTCTGCTTGGCCCAGATCCCGTGATTGCCCAGGCTTTCGCCATGGTCTGAGGTGAAAAGGAGTATCGTGCTGTCAAGCTGGCCTTCCTCGCGCAGCGTCCCGATCAGCAGCCCGACCTGCTGGTCGATCTGGGTGCACAGCGCATAGAAATGCCGCCGTGCCCACTGTGCCTCGGCAAGAGAAAGCCCGTATCGCGCACGGAAAGCCTGAAGGGTCAGTGGCAGGTCGTCAGCCTCGGTCCAGTCGCCGGAATAGGCCGTATCCAGCTCGACGTCGCGGTAGAACTCCAGGAACCGTTGCGGCGGCACCAGGGGCGGGTGCGGGTGGCGATAGCCCAGATACCAGAAGGCCGGGCGGGTCGGGTCGCGACGGCGGATGACGCGGCACATCTGCTCGGTCGCCCAATTCGTGGCATGCGCCTCTTCGGGCAGATGCCAGGACGTGGCGCCATAGCCGTTGTTGGAAATGCCATGGCCGAACTGCCTGCCCAGATAGCCCTTGTCGCCGAGGAAGATTTCATAATCGTCGGTGACGCCATGGTGGGTGCGGCCTTCGTCATCCATCAGGATGTCGTCAAAACCCAGCCGGTCGCGCTGCGGATAGGCATGGGTCTTGCCGACGCCATAGGCCTGATAGCCTGCATCGCGGAAGGCTTGCGCCATGGTCGGCAGATGCGCAGGCATGGGCAGCCTTGCCTGGAATGTACGGTCTCCATGCTCGCGCGCCGATGTTCCGGTCATCAACGAGCGTCGCGCCGGGATGCAGACAGGGTGCTCGGAATAGGCGTTGCTGAACCGCGTCCCGCACTTGGCAAGCTGGTCCAGCGTGGGGGTGCGAATGACCGGATGACCGGCTGCGCCCAAGAGGTTCGCCGACCAGTGGTCGGTCACGATGAGCAGGACATTTGGCGGCATCAGCTGCGCTCCCTTCCCGACGTCGCCCGCTGAGAGCGGACGACAGATGCAAGGATGATCGCTGCGGTCAGGGCGAAGATCGGCAGCGCGATCGGGTCGGTCAGAAAGCCCCAGAAACTGCCGCGGCTGGCAATCAGCCCCTGCCGCAACTTGGCCTCGAATATGAACCCGAGCGCGACACCGATGACGATGGGCGCCACCGGATAGCGCGCCATCCTCAGAAGCATCCCTGCCACGCCCGCAACGACGCATACGATCAGGTCGAGCGGGTTGCCCCGCACGACGAAGGCCCCGACGAGGGAGGACAGCAGGATGAGGCCCATCAGGAGCGGTTCCGGCACCCGCAGCAGCCGTTCGAACAGGCGGGCCGAAACAATCCCGGTGCCGACCATGATGAAATTGGCCAAGAGCACCATGACAAATGCGGCCGTCAGAACATGAGGGTTGTTGTTGACGAGATCGAAGCCGGGCGTGACTCCCTTGATCGTCATGACGCCCAACAGCACCAGCGTGCCGCCATCGCCGGGAATGCCAAGCGCCAGCGTCGGCACCAGGGCGCCCCCGGTCACGGCGTTGTTGGAGGTCTCGGACGCGATCAATCCGTCGGGTTCGCCCGTGCCGAGCCTGTCGCGATTGGGCGAAAGGCGTTTCGCCGCCGTGTAGCTGGCGAAGGTCGCGGCCACGGCGCCGGTGCCGGGCAGGATGCCGATGAAGGTGCCCATGGCGCTTGCGCGCAGGAACTCCCGCCACCTCGCCAGCATGTCGGCCAGGGGAGGCAGTCGAAAGCCTACGTTCATCCTGGCCGGCGGGGTCGTCTTGTCCAGATTGGCCGCGCGGACGAACACCTCGGACAAGGAGAAAAGCCCGATGAGAATGGGGATCAGCGTCAGCCCGCCCCTGAGCATCTCGGTGCCGAAATGGAACCGGGTCATGCCGGTGTAGTTGTCCGGGCCGATGGTGGTCAGCCACAGACCGATCATCCCGCCCAACAGGCCCTTGGCCATGCTGCCTTCGGTCAGCCATGCGATGCACGTCAGGGCAAACAGCACGATGGCGAAGATCGCCGGCGGCCCGAAGGCAACCGAGACTCGCGCCAAGGCCGGAGCCGCCAGAATCAGGATGACAAGCGAAAAGACGCCGCCGATGAAGCTGGCCACCGTTGCCCAGCCAATGGCAATGTCGGCCTTTCCGGCCTGGGCCATTGGATAGCCATCCAGAACGGTCGCCGCCGACTGCGGCGTTCCGGGCGTGTTGATCAGGATCGCCGAGATCGAGCCGCCATAGACGGAGGTCACGTAGATCGACAGGAAAAGCGCCATCGACGCCTCGGTTGACATCGCAAAGGTGAAGGGCAGGGCGATGATCAGGGCGGCGACGGTCCCGATCCCCGGAAGCGCGCCGGCCAGGGTGCCCCAGAGCCCGCCGACCAACAGGGCCACCAGCACGGCGGGGCTGTTGAACTGGCCAAGCGCCTGGGCAATCAGCTCCACCTTTCAGAGCCTTCCGAACCATGGCGAGCGTGGCAGCAACAGCTCGAACCCGAACGTGAAAAGCGCCCAGATCGCCAGGGGCGCCGTGATGCTGACGACCGCAAGCGTGCCCATGCGGCGATAGCCGAGCGTGCAGGCGAAGGCGAAGAAACCCGGGATGGCGGCCAGCACGAAACCGACCCAGAGCATCGCAAGGCCGGTCGCCGTGCCGGTTGCCGCGGCGGCGGCCAGTCGCCGCATGTCGCCATGGTCCGAGAGCGGCTGGTCGCCGGCATTGCGCGCCTGGAACAGGATCATCGCGGCCAGCCCTATCCAGACGGCCAGATAGCCCCTCGGCGCAAAGGCCGGGCCTACATCGCCGCCAAATGTCGGCACGTCGAAGGCCGGGGCGAATGTCGTTGACAACAGCCAGATCCCCGCCAGCAGCAATGTCGCTGCGATTGTGAACTCCAGTTTCTGCACGGCGTTCGACGCTCGTGCAGCCGGGGCCCGCGTTAATGGACCCGGCTGCCGTGGCGGACAGGGGGCTCAGTTGGACACAAGGCCCGCGTCACGCAACAGGTCGCCGTTCTGACGGTAGGCTTCATGGAAGAAGGCGTCGAAGTCGGTGGCGTCCATGTAGCGGATTTCGCGATTGGCCTCGGCCATGTTGCTGACGAACCCTTCCGAGGCGACGGCCGACCCGCAAGCCGCATCAAGGGTCGCGACCACGTCGTCAGGCGTGCCCGCGGGCGCGAACAGGCCCATCCAGACAGCTATGTCGGCGGGATGCCCGAACTCGCCGCTGGTCGGCACGTCAGGGTGGATGCCGGACCGTTCCGGCGCGAAGATGGCCAGCGCGTTCAGCCCGAAACGCACGTCGTAATCCGAGAACCAGGCAGTGGCATCGGCCCGGCCGCCCATCACCTCGTTGACTGCCTCGCCGCCGCCAGAGGTTGGCAGATACCCTATCTCTGCGTCGAGCATCGCGCCCAGCGCCACGGAGGTGACATGTGCCAGGGATCCCGGTGCAGCGCCGGTAAAGGTCGCGCCATCACCCGCGGTGGCCAGGGTTTCGAAGTCTTCCCAGCTCCTGATGCCGCTCTCCGGGCTCACGACCAGGTAGAACGGGCCCGAGGCCACCATGCAGATCGGCGTGAAGCTTTCATCGGTGTAGCTGGTGCCGCGCAGGTGTGGCTGTGTGGCTGTGTCGTGGTTGTGCCGACCGGCATGAAGCCGATGTTGTAGCCATCCGACGGTCCGTCGGCCAGTTGCGTGGCCCCGACCGTGCCGCCGGCTCCAACCACGTTTGTCACCACGATGGACTGGCCAAGCTCCTTTTCCAGCTCCATCGCCAGAAGGCGCGCCGGCACATCCGCTCCGCCGCCGGCGGCGAATGGCACCATGACGGTTACGGCGCGCTCGGGGTATTCCGCATTGGCCGCCACTGCTGCCAGTGAAAGAATGCTGGCGCAGATCAGCGCCGGTCTGGTGGTCATGCCATCGTCCTCCCGCCTGATTTCACAGGACCGTAGCCGGGGGCTGGAATTGCTGATACTGTTGATTGCTGATCGTCAACAATTGAGTAAGCAACGCTGACCAAAAGCCGGCCTACCCAAAGGGACGTCGCGCAGGCTCTCGGGCTTTCCGACATGACTGTCAGTCGGGTGCTTTCCGGCCGCGGGACCGTTTCCGTCCGCACGCGCGACCGGGTGCTCGCGGCGGTTGACAAGATGGGATACGTGAAAGGCCGCATGGCCGGGCCGCTCAGCTCCATGCGGTCCAACCAGGTTGGCGTCATCCTGCCCTCCATGCGGATCGGAATTTTCCCCGACGTCCTCTCCGGCATTGCCAGGGAACTGGAGAAAGCCGGCTACAACCCGGTGATCGGGGTCACGGACTACGACGTGCATCGCGAAGAAAGCCTGGTTGAGTCCCTGTTGTCCTGGAATGCCGCCGGGCTGATCGTCAATGATTTCGTGCATACCGTCCGGACAAGGAAACTGCTTTCGCAGGCCGCGGTCCCGGTCGTCGAGATCATGGAAGTGTCAGGCCGTCCGATAGACCGCTGTGTCGGGTTCGACCATGCCAGGGCCGCCCGTGCGCTGACGGATCATCTGCTGTCAAAAGGATATCGCCGCATTGGCTACCTGGGCTGGCACGGGACGGCATTTGCCGCTTCGGCCCGGTTCGCGGCGGTTCGCGATCACCTGGAATCGCGCGGCTATGCATTGTCTGCCCCCAGCCTGTTCAACGCCCCGCCTGGCATTGAGGACGGACGGCACGGCCTGTTGCGCCTGCTCGAAGAATCAGGCGACGTCGACGTCGTGATTTTCGGCAATGACCTGATGGCGGTCGGCGCGGTCTTCTTGTGCCAGGAACGCGGCTGGCAGGTGCCGCAGCGCATTGGAATTGCAGGTTTTGGAGGAATGGAAATCGGCCAGTCGCTTCCCAGGAAGATCACGACGGTCCGGTTTCCGAGCTACGACGTGGGCGCACGCGCAGCGCGTCTCGTCCTGAACGCGCTGGCCGGGGCTCCCGGCGCAAGAGTTACCGACCTGGACTTCACGCTGCTTCCCGGCGAAACGACCTGAGCGTTGGCGGCGGCGGCTTCTTCGCCGGCGCTGGAAGCGGCAGGCGACCGTCTTGCGTCGATGTGCACGACGGCCGGGTCGGGTCCTTCGGTTTCAGGGGCCGTGATCCCGGTGCGAACAATCCCCCGTTCCACGTCCACCTGCGTGCAGAGTGCGCAGGACTGGAGCGCCATTGCGATACCGCGCTGTCTGGGCCGGGCCCACGCGATGTCCTTGCCCGCAATCCGGATCTTGCCGCCGCCCGCCGGCTCAGTCCCGCGATCATCCGCAGCATCTTTGACCCCCCGTTCCACTCTGAAGTGCAACACCTGATGTAGCGTTGCAGTCGGTTCGGCGACACATGATGTTGCGAATCGGCCAGGCGGCGGCGACAGTCCCTTTCGTTGGAAGAAGGAGACCGTCATGCCCGAGGGCCATCGCCACCTGACCTACGAAGAACGCTGCCAGATCCACGCCCCGGGAAAGCGGGCTTTCCGGCCCGGCGATCGCCCGCCAGCCCGGCCGGGACCGCACGACGGTATGGCGCGAGGTGCGGCGCAACGCCGGCAGGTGCGGCTGCCGCCACAAGCAGGCCCGGCGCAAGTCGGACAGGCGCCGCAGCGCGGCCTCGCATGTTCAGCGAGCCGGCAATGACCAAGGAGGTGGCTGTGGAAAAGTCGGGGGCGGATTCCTGTGGAAAAGCCGTTCCTTGCCTCCCGGCGCCCTCCCGGTCGATGCCGGGTCCGGGACCCCCTCCGCCCGGCCGGGCGGAGGGGGGTGCGGGGCCTGGCCCCGCAGGACGGGCCGGACCGGAGCGGCCCTGGATCGCGCGAGCGGATCCGTCGACGAGCGTGGTCGGCCCGCCCTCCCGTTGGCCTCCCGGGTCCCGATGGACGCCGGGTCCGGGAACCGGACCGTCGCGAGGACGGGAGCGGGAGACATGACCACCGCAGCTGCGGGAATCGACGTGAGCAGGAAGTCGCCGGACATCCGCCCGGGCGGGCGGGATCACGCCGCCACCAACGACACGGACGGGTTCCGCAAGGTCGCCCGCCTCCCGGGGAAGGGAATGCGGAGCGGGTCGTCCCGGAGGCCACGGGACGGATGCACCGGGCCCTCCTGCAGTCGCTGCACGACCGGGGCTTCAAGGTCGTCGTGGCGACCCCCGCCAGTCCCGGGACCTCCCCAGGGCCGGCGGCGAGCTGGCGAAGACCGACAGGGTCGACGCGCGCGTGCCGGCCGCCCTGCGCGCCGCGTTCCCGGACATGGCGCCCACCGCGCCGGCCGACGTCACCGTCGACAGGCTCCGCGACATGCTCGTGCTGCGGGAGGCCCTCGTCGACCGGCGCGCGGAACTGAAGGCGGTCCCGGGCGAGGTCGGAGAGCCGGACGCGGACGGCCCCGTCCGGAGGGTGCTGGAGGAACTGGACGGCGCCGTCGCCGCGTCCGGCCGGCGGATCGAGGAACTTGTCAAGGGCTCGGAGGGCCTGGCGGAGAGCTGCGGCATCCGGCCCCGGTGCCGGGCATCGGCCCGGTCACGGCCGCGTCCCCGGTCGCCCGGGCGGGCGGGCCGGGCGCGATCGGCAACCGCCAGGCCGCCGCCCTGGTCGGCGTCGCCCCCTTCGCCCGCGACGGCGGCACCCTCAGGGGCGGGCGCCACATGACCGGCGGGCGGCGGCGTCCGAGGGACGTCCTGTACATGGCGGCGATGGCGGCCTGCATGTCCGGTCCCGACATGATGGAGATGCACGGCCGGCCCGGGCCAAGGGGGCAGGGCCCGCAAGGTCGCGGTGACCGCGGTCATGCGGAAGCTCGTCGTCACCGCGAATGCGCTGCTCCGCGACCGGCGCACCTGGGAGGACAGGTCGGCGGCCGCCGCCTGACGCCCGGACGGGCCGCGCCCCCCGGCGGCCCGCCGGGGCCCGAAGGGAACCAGCCGTCCGGCCGCGCCCTTGCGGCCGGGCCGCCTGCCCCTGCCCGGACGGCCGCCGGGATGTGGACAGGCTGTGGAAAACCCCGGTCCCGGCCCCCGGAAAAGGCCGGATCCGGGCTTGACCCAAGACATGGATGCTCGTCGGTGGCGCGCAAGATGACGCCGGAGAGGCGGCCATCGACCGGCTGCGCCGGGACGGGCGCCTCGTCGACACGAAGGCCGGCGACCTGACCACGCGGCGAACGCTCGAGGCGGAGCGCGCGGTGGTCGCCGCCATGCGGGCGGGCCGGGGCATGGGCGCGCCGCTGGCGGACGAGGGGGCCGTCTCCGCCCGGCTCAACGCCACGTCCCTGACCGACGGCCAGCGCGACGCGGTGCGCACGGTCCTGCTGTCCGACGACCTGACCGTGGGCGTGCAGGGCTTCGCGGGCACGGGCAAGACCCGCATGCTGCGGGAGGTCGTCCGGCTCGCGGGCGACCGCCCGGTGATCGGCCTCGCCCCCTCCTCGGCGGCGGCCCGCGTGCTCGCGCTCGAGGCGGGGATCGGCACGATGACGCTGCAGCGGATGCTCGCCATGCACGGGGACCTCGGCGACGCGGACGGCCCGGCGCTGCGGGAGGCCCGCGCGCGGTTCCGGGGCGCGGTGATCGTGGTCGACGAGGCGTCCATGGTCGGCACGGTGCAGATGCGGGAGCTGCAGCACGTCGCCGAGAGGCTCGGCGCCGCCCGGCTCGCGCTGGTGGGCGACAGGCTGCAGCTGCGGTCGGTCGAGGCGGGCCAGCCGTTCCGGCTCCTGCAGGAGGCGGGCATGGAGACGGCGCGGATGGACGACGTGCTCCGGCAGCGGTCCGCCGACCTCAGGGCGGCCGTCACGCACATGGTCGCCGGCGACGCCGACCTCGCGCTCGGGGCTCTGGGCGGCGACGTGCGGGAGGTCCCGCAGGACCGGCTGGCGGAGACGGCGGCCCGGCTCTGGCTCGCGCTGCCCCCGGAGGCGCGCCGGCGGACCGCGATCCTCGCGCCCACCCACGGGCACCGGGAGGGGATCACCGCCGTCCTCCGGGAAGGGCTCGCGGACGAGGGCGCCCTGCGGGGCCGGACGCTGGAGACCGAGCGCTTCGTGGACCGCCGGCTGACCCGGGTCCTGGCCGCCGACCCGCGGAGCTACCGCCCCGGCGACGTCGTGGTCGCGAACCGCGACGTCTACGGCCTGAAGCGGGGCGAGGCCTGGCGGGTGACCGGCAGCGGGGCGGACGGGATCGCGCTGGCGCGGCGGGGGGAGGCGGCCGGGTTCCGGCCCTCGGGCAACGCGGCGCGCAACGTCTCCGTCTTCGGGACACGCCCGATCTCGCTGAGGGCCGGCGACGAGATCGCCTTCACGCGCAACCTCGCGGACCTGGGCGTCGTGAACGGCGAGCGGGGCACGGTCGAGGAGATCGGGCGGAGGCGGGTGCGCATCCGGCTCGCGGACGGAAGAAGGCTGTCGCTCGCGCCGGACGCCGACGGCCTGCGGCACGTCGACCACGCCTGGACCACGACCGTGCACCGCGCGCAGGGGCTGACGGCGGACAACGTGATCGCGGTCGTCGACGCGACCGGCGTGATGACCGACCGGGCGCTGCTCTACGTGGAGATGAGCCGGGCCCGCGACGGGTTCGTGCTGCTGACCGACGACAGGGAGCAGCTCGCGCACCGCCTGGAGCAGGAGATCGGCGTGTCGCATTCCGCGCTGGAGGCGACGGGCCACGCATTGCATCGCATTGACCGCGAGGTCTCGCGGAAGGAGCCGCTGCGTCCCGCCCTTCAGGAGTGGCGGGCGCTGAAGGCGGAGGCCGGACGCGACGGCATCTCGCCGTTCCTGAAGGAGGGGTCCGACGCGCTGCTGGACCGGCTCCGCAGGCGTGCGGAAGCCGAGGCCGACAGCGCGCCGGAGGAGATCGGGCGGATCCTGGCGGACCGCGCGGAGCATGCGCGCGGTTCGGACCGTGACGCGCTGGAAGGCATGCTGGACGGCCTGCGCCGCCGGGCGCGGTCGGAGGGCCGGAACGTCGCCGTCCAGCCGGACGCCGGCGCGGCCCTCAGGATGGCCGGGGAAATCGTCGAGAGGCGTCCCGAGGCGCTGCCGGAGCCGCCCGCCGATTTCGTCAGGGAGTGCGGAGCCCGGATGCGCGGGCTCGGCGACCGGCTCGGCCGGGCCGGTCCGGGAATCCGGCGGGCGGAGCGGGAGCTGTCCGCGATCGAGAGCGACTGGCAGGGATCCAGGATCAGGGCCGGGCTGACGGGCGGGCACGTCGCCTTCCTTCCGGAGACCGGGGCGCTGCTCGCGCGGACCGCGGACTTCGCGCTGGAGCACGCGGGCGCGCTTCCGAAGGCGACGGCCGATCTCGCGCGGGACTGCGAGGACGTGCGGCG
The DNA here is from genome assembly GCA_965221845.1 of Paracoccaceae bacterium. GTDB lineage: Bacteria > Pseudomonadota > Alphaproteobacteria > Rhodobacterales > Rhodobacteraceae > JAJEFO01. The sequence continues at coordinate 666,183 of OZ244919.1, read as the reverse complement.
CAGGTGGAGGCGGTTCGGGCAGGTCTCGGGGGAGCTTGCGAGGTTCGCGAAGGCCCCGGAGCCTCCGGGCGAGGCCGCGCGCAGGGCGATGGCCGAGGCGGAGGCGCTGCTCGCCGACGGCCGCATCTCCGCCAGGGCCCTCGACACGGGCGCCCTCGCGCCGGTGCGGTCCGCCCTGGACGACCTGGACGGAAGGCGCGCGGCCGAGGAGCGGGTCCGCGGACTGCAGAAGGAAAGGGACGCGCTCATGGCGGAGGCCGAACGGCGGGGCTGCCATCCGTTCCACGCGCCGGGCCACCGCCGCCTCGTGGAGCGGCTCGCGGGCCTCGGGCCCGGCCTGCCCCGGACCTCGCGGACATGGCGGCGGAGCTGCCCGCGCTGGAGGCGCGGGACCGCGGGATCCGGCAGGGCGTCGGGGAGGTGACGGACTTCGTGGCCCGGCGGCGGGAGATCATCGACAGGGCCGCGAGGCGGCGGCCGGACAGGCCGCCCAGCCTATCAATCTATCACACTTGACTCCGTGTCCTCTCCCTCCGTTCCGTTTCGTTCCCGGTCCCGCATGGCCTGGATGGCGATGACGGCGCCGGACAGGAACCTGATCCCTTCCCGGAGCTTCTGCGTGCCGGGCAGGGGCTGGCGCCTCAAAGGGTGGAAGCCGGCCAGCCCGCCCGTCAGCGTGACGAAGCGCGCGACGGTCATGTCCGGCGGTCCCCGTGCGACGCCGAGCCGTGGCGGGCGGCGAGGGCGCGGAGCGCCGTGACGTCCTGCCGGGTCACGTGCCATGTGGCCGGGTCGTCCGGCCTCTCGCGGGCCGGCAGGGACAGGTCCCGGACCCGGAACGCGGTGACGGCGTCGAAGGCGAGGCACTTCCTCAGGTCGCAGGCCGCGTCGAGGCGGCGGTCCTCGATCCGCGTTCCCTGCCTGAGCGCGTGGAAGAACCGTTCGATCCGCCAGCGCAGCGCGTGCCAGCGCAGGACCGTGCGGGCGGTCCCGACGCCGGCCCCGCCCTCGGTCGTCAGCAGCATCCGGTGCAGCGGGCCGCCGTCCGCGCCCGCCTTCCGGCCCGCGAGGCGGCGGGGCGGGTCCTCCTCGAGGGCGGAGACGGCGGTCATGCGGACGGGCGGATCGCCGGGCCGGCCCTTCGGGGGAAGCAGGTCCGCCTCCACGCAGCGCAGGGTCAGCTTCGCCGTCCGGCCCCTGCGCCGGTTCGGCCCGCCGCGGGCCGGGACCTCGACCTTCCGCGCCCCGACCGGGTCCGTTCCGAGCATGTGGTCCCGGAGATCCGCGCCGCCGCCGTCTGGCAGGGCAACGCGCCGCCGCGCGCCCCGGCGCGCCCGCACCGGCAGCGCCGCCCCGGTCTCCCGCGCGCGTGCGAGCAGCTCCCGGGAGTCGCCCTCGCGGCCGCAGACGGTGACCACGCGGGCGTCCGGGCAGGCGCGCGCGCGCTCCCGCGCCCGGTCCAGCCCGTCCGTCCGGCGGACGCTGTCCCTCTCCGGGTCCTGCCGGAAGTCCGCGTCGGCCAGGAACGACCCCAGGGGACGTCCGGCCCCGTCCGCCGCCACGCCGAAATGCGCCAGGATGCCCGAGGTCCCCTTGCCGCCGCCGCCGAGGGCGTCCAGGCCGCGGGTCGCCGAAAGCCCGTCGTGGTCGGGCGTCGTCGTGTCCTGGACGGCGAGCACGAGCCGCTCGGCCCGGCACCGTTCCACCGTCCGCTCGAAGTGCGACTCCGGCACGTGCTCCATCGTCACCGCCCCGTTCGACGGCAGCCGGCAGGCCGCCGCCCGCTCCGCCCGGCCCGGGAAGATCGCCGGCAGGCTCTCGCCGGGGCGGCGGGTCCAGGCCGCGCCCATCGCGGCGGTCCGGCGCCTGACCCGTCCGTCGGGATGCGGGCTCCTGCCGCACTCCCGCTCGGCCCGTCCGCCCCCGTCATGCATCGATCCGGACCATCCGGGAACCCGTTCCGGCCCGCGCCGCAGGACCTCCCGCCAGCCCTCCGACAGGGGCCTGAGCCAGACCGCGCGCCGCACGCCGGAGCGCCGCCCCGACGTCGGCTCCGGGCAGCACCTCCATCCCGCGGCCCGGCAGCCCGTCCCGGACGTCCCCGGCCCCGTGAAGGTCTGCGCCAGGACCGGGCGGACCCCGCAGGCCGCCGCCCGGTCACCGGCGACGCGCGCCGTCGCCAGGCGCAGCGCCCGGGAGGCGAGGCCCTTCACCCGGACGCCGGGAGGCAGCAGGAACCGGTTGTCGTGCACGACCCTGCCGACGTTGGCCACCCGCGCGTCGGCGGACCAGCCGACGGCGCCGTCGCGCGGCCCCGGCTGGATCCCGGCCGCCGCGAAGCCGACGCCGCCGAGGATCCCGGGCCGCTCCGAGCGGATCCAGTGCCGGACCTGCCCGCCCGGCGGGCGCCGCCATCCCTCGGGATGGTGGGTCCCGACCATCGCCTCCCGGCGGCGGCGGTCCGCCGCGTCCGTCACCGGGGCGAGCGACACCGGGCCGAGGTCCCGGAGCGCGCACGCGACGTCGCTGTCGGGGAAGTCCGGCGCGGGAGGGGCGTGCGGGCCGGGCGCCGCCGCCGCGTCCGGCAGCCGCGCGCCCAGCGCGCCGGCGAGCCTGGGCAGCATCCGGCGCGCCGACGCCAGGCAGGGCCGGCCGGCGGGGCCCCGCCAGTCCTCCCGCTCGCAGAGCCCGCGCGCGAGCGCCGTCCGCGTCAGCCCGCCGCCCTTGCAGGCGTTCCCGAACCATTCCACCGTCTCCGCCGAGACCTGACGCATGCCAATCTGCATGGCAGCCTGATTCGCACGGAACGCGACCCGGAGCCAGGTGTATGTCATTGATAGGCCCCGGTCCGGCCGCGGCGACGCTGCCGCGCAGCCCGCCCGGGCGCCCGCCGGGCGACCCGGGACCGGACGGCACCTTCGCCTCGTCGACGGTCCTGCCGTCGGCGTCGGTCGCGACGGCCGACGTGCCTGCCACCGACACGTCCGTTCCGACAGGGATCCGCATTGTCGTCGTCCTTTCCTTCGCTGCAGGTTGCGGCGCTCCCCTCCGGAACGCCTCCGCCACGCACGATGGCGCATGCCGTGCCTGGCAGGGACGACGACGCCAGACCGGCAACCTGCCAGACCCGACCGGCGTCGGCCTGGTTCGCCGCCCCGTTACGGCATCTCCCTGTGAAGGGACCGCCGCCGCTCGGGCTTCGCCCCTCGCTGGCTGATGTTGCACTTCAGAGTGGAAGCGGCGCTGGAAATGGGTGTAGCCCAACTTTGATAAGGCGGCGACGGCCTTGGCGGCTGCGGCGGTGCGGCGCGCGATCTGGCGGCCCGAGAGGCCGAAGGCGGGCGCGTCCGGGTCCGCCCCGCCCCGGAGCGCGGCCAGACGGCCGAGGTCGGCCATGGCGGCGGGCGCAGCGGGAAGGGCGGGGGGCCCGGATTGGGAGCGCGAAACGGGCCGTAGCGTCCAGCTCGTTCCCGATCGTGCGCGCCAGGACCCGGGAGCTCAACGTTACGGTGCGTCAGCAGGCCGGTCGAGGCAGGAAAGCGGAAACGAGCAGCCGTGGCCTTCAGGGGTTCGTTCGGTCGACTCCGCGCGCGGCGCCGTGGCACAGGTAAGCGGCACGAAAGCGCTTTGCGACTTGCGCGAGGAAGGCTTTCGAGAACGCGCCGATCCTGCCGTCGGGCTCGAAGTGGAACGACCTTTCCAGGGTGTCGCGGTTGTGCTCGTCAAGGATGATCCAGAGTGGTTGCTCATCGGTGAGACCGACGCGGCGGGCTTCGGTGATCGGTATCTCAAGGGCGTCCCGATCCTCGTCGGGCGGCAGGCTGGTGATCGGCAGGAGGTAGAGCATGGTCTTGGTGCTGCGGATCGGGACAACGGCGGCGAGCGTGACCGGCCGTGGCTTGCGACCTTCGGTCTCTCCGCGCTCTGCCTGCCACAGCCAGAGGTAAGGGTACCGCCAGACGTCGCCTGAGCTGGGATCAGTCATCGGCATCCATGAGACGGGTCAGCTCGGCGATCAGGAGCCTGCCCTCTTCCGGGGGAATGTCGGCGGTGCGCCGGGCGATCCGTGGGTCACCGGACGTCTTGAGCGTTTCGTAGTTCTCGGTAGTGAGCAGGACGAAGCGCCGCTTTCCGTGCCTGGCGATGGCAACCGGCTCCTGGGCCGCTGCGGCCAAGACGTCACCGGTCCTGTTGCCGAGGTCAGTGGACGTGAATTGAAGCATGTTTCTGTCCTTTGTCGATTACATGGAGATTAGCGAAAACCTGGAAACGGGTCAAGATGGGGTGGGTGCACTCCAGATTTTTTGGTCAGGCGGCGACGGCCTGGACGCCTTCCAGTCGAGGAGGTCGGGCAGCCTGAGGTTCATGACGCAGCCCTTCAGCGCGAGCATGGCGTTGGCGCCCCTCCCTGACCAGCGGGTGCCGGGGCGTTTCAGCCGCAGACCGAACGTGCGGCATCCGGCCTCCACGACGCCGCTTCCGACCTGGATGCCCCGCGCCCGGCATTCGTCGTGGCGCATTCGCCCGATGTTTTTCCGGAAACAGCGGCAGCACGCGGCGACCTCCCCGTACCGGGCGCTGAACGGCTCAAGCTCCCGCACGACCTTGCCTGCCCGGCCGGCCTCGATGTCGGCCCTGACCTCCGCGAACCGCCGGTCGCGCTCCGCCCCGGCCGGCACGATCGCCCCCACGGCGGCGGCGGATTGCTCCAGGCAGTGGAAGAGATCCAGCACGAAGGTGACCTTCCGGCCGCCGAAGATCTCCCCGCACGTGCCGCGTATCCATTCCGCCCCGTCGGAGATGACGACGAGCGCCCCGGCATCGTGGAGCCCGCGACGCCTGGCCTCGCGGTCCAGGCGCGCGGCGAACGCGGAGGGCTCCCGGCTTCCGGAGGCCGCGGCCGCGCTGTCGATCAGGCAGGAGACGGACTCGCTGCCCCGGTCCTTCAGCGCCGCGCCGGTCTCCGGGTCCCGGCCCTCGGCCGTGTACACGACGGCCAGCTTCGCTTCCCTGGTTTTCGAGGTCCCGTCAGCCTGCTTTCCCCGAACCCCCTCCGTCTCCTCTTTCCGCATCGGGATGCCGGTGCCGTCGATGGAGGGACACATGCGCGATTCCAGCGGCTTGCCCTCGGCCACCTCCTCGCGCTCGAAGCGCGCCGCCGCCTCGCCGAGCTTCAGGGACCGGCGCCGCAGGGAGCTTGGGGAGGCGTCCAGCCCGGCGAGGTTCGCGATGTGCCGGCCCGCGGCCTCGAAGCCCATCAGCTGAACGGTCTCCGCCATGACGCTCTCCATCCCCGGCGTGACCGTCCCGCCCTCCAGCCCCATCGCCCGGTCCGGCGCGAAGCGTCCCCCGCCGCAGGAGCCGCAGCGGAAGTGCGACCGCTCCACATCGACCCGGCCGAGCCTGGTCAGGAAGGACTTCGACGTCACCGAATGCCGGGCCGTCGGCCTGCCGCAGCTCTCGCACTCCGGCGCCGGCAGCATCGCCTCCAGCCGCCCGGCAGCGTCTTCAGGACCGCCGCGCCGCCGCCCGGCGAGGCGTCCCGGAGCGCCCGCTCCACGGCGTCCAGGTCGGGGGCGCCCGACTGCCCGGGTCCGCCGCCAGCCGCGGAAGCAGGGGACCGAACTCCGCCGGGACCGCCCCGGCGATGTCATGCTCCGGACCGTCGCCCGCGACGTCGCGGCTCCGCACCTCGCCGCCCTCGATCCAGTGTCGGGTGAACCCGCCGTCATGCGCGCGCACCAGCGGCGGATGCACCCTCGCCTCGTCCTCCGTCAGTCCCTCAAGATACGCAACCGCGTCCGGATGCCTGTGAAACCGCCCGTCCCCGTCACCTGCCATGGCTCCCGCTCCCTTTGCCTGCCCGTGAAAGCGCGCCGCCGGCCGGTTCACCCGGCTCCTGCACGACGCAACACGAAAATAACGGATCGGAACCGCCGGGTCAAAAAAATTGAACTACACCCAGATGGGGTGTAGCCCAGATTAGGGCCCGTTGACAGTTGTCTCGCGAATCGTCCGGCCCCATGCCATGTCCTTCCCCGATGACCGCCGGAAAGGCGGCACGGGCAGGAAGGCAGGCGGCATCATGAATGCAGACAGGACGGTCCCGTGCCGTCGCCGGGTGGCGGAGCGGACGTTTGCGTGGATGCCGCGGTGCCGGCGCCCGGGCCGAAGGACTTCGAGCGGACGCTGGAGAGCTCGCTGGCCTGGGCGCAGCTCGCGGCGTGCCGGTTCCTGATGCGGCGGGTGGCGCGGGGCCAGGCGGCTGGAATCACGTAGCATGTTGATATAAATGAAAAGGCTTATCCCTTTGACTACGGCGCCGCAAGATGTTGTGCCGGCGGCCGGTCGCGGGATCCCCGGATCCCCGACGGAATCCACGCCGGCGGCACCGCGCGGCGGCCCGAACGGTGCGGGAATGTGGTGATTCGGGTGGTGCGCGGGTGCGCCCGCCGGTCCCGTGGCGGGATCCGTCCGCGTCAGGCGTGTCCGTCGATGAGGTCGCGGCAGGTGGCGGGCGGCAGCCCCAGCCCGATGCCGAGCAGGCTGTCGAGGGACGTCCGCCTGTGGCGCCGCCGGTTCCAGCGGAACACGAACTCGTCAAGGCAGCGCTGGAAATGCTTCCTCCGCAGGCCGTGATGCACGCCCATGGCCCAGCGCTTCAGGTTCGAGAAGACCCGGTGGACCCAGGCCAGGACCTCGTGGGCCCTTCGGCCGCCGACCACCCTGCGCTCCCGCGGGTTGCCGGGCAGGCCGGCGTAGCCGCTCCATCCGTCGGTGACCACCCACGCGCCCGGCGCGACGGCCCCGGAGATGAAGCCGCGGAGCGCGCCGGATCCATAGTCCCCGATGGCCTCCAGCCGGATGCGGCGCGGCGCCCCGTCCTCCGACAGCTCCACGGCACCGGCCAGGAGGATCCTGCCATCGGCGCTGCGGCCCCTGCCGGCGACGCCCTTCGCCCCGTCCGTTTCCGCGCCGCCGCCGTCGCGGCAGGGCACGGATGTCTCGTCCACCTCCGCGATCCCCTGCAGGAGGCTCCGGCCCGGGTCGACCATGGCACGGCGCAGCCTGTGCAGCAGCAGCCAGGCGCTTTTGCAGCTCCCGATGCCAGGCTGCGCCTGGAGCTGCAGCGCGGAGATGCCGTTGGAATGCGTCGCCACGATGTGGGCCGCGAGGAACCATGTCCTGAGCGGCAGGTGGCTGCGGTGCATCACCGTGCCCGCCGTCACCGACGTCTGGCGTCCGCACCCCGCGCACTCGTGGAGGCGGCGCTCCCCTTTCAGCTGCCAGCCTTTCGTGCAGCCGCAGGCCGGGCACGCGAAGCCGTCGCCCCAGCGCAGCCTGGCCAGGTGCCCGGCGCAGGCGTCGTCGTCCGGGAAGAGCTCCTCGAACTCCTGGCGGGACATGGGCCGGTCGTGTTTCCATCGGCGATGCCATGGGAGGAACATAAAGCGAACGGAACGGATCGTCAACCCCCGTCGGACACAAAATGTGGACATGCCTTGGTCAAAGGGATCCCCCGTTCCACTCTGAAGTGCAACACCTGATGCAGTGTTCCTGGTCGTTCGGCGACACATGATGTTGCGAATCGGCCAGGCGGCGACGACAGTCCCTGTGATGAAGCAAGGAGACTGTCATGCCCGAGGGCCATCGCCACCTGACCTATGCGGAACGCTGCCAGATCCACGCCCTGAGGAAAAGCGGGCTTTCCGGCCCGGCGATCGCCCGCCAGCTCGGCCGCGACCGCACGACGGTCTGGCGCGAGGTGCGGCGCAACGCCGGCAGGCGCGGCTACCGCCACAAGCAAGCCCAGCGCAAGGCGGACAGGCGCCGCAGCGCGGCCTCGTCGGTGGCGCGCAAGATGACGCCGGAGCTGTGGCGCATGGCGGAGGAGCGGCTGGCCGAGGGCCGGGCCCGGAGCAGGTCAGCGGGCGCCTCCGCAAGGAGGGCGAGCCGATGGCGGGGCGTCAGTGGACCTGCGAGCGCATCCACGCCGACCGGAAGGCCGGCGGCGGTCTCTGGCGGCATCTCCGCCGCCGCGGCAGGAAGCCGAACCGGAAGGGCGGGGCCCACGCGGGCCGCGGCCGCATCCCGGGCCGGGTGGACATCTCCGAGCGCCCGGACGTCGTGGAGGCGAAGGAACGGGTCGGCGACCGGGAGGCCGACACCATTGTGGGCAAGGGCCACAGCGGCGCGCTTGTCTCCCTGGTGGACAGGGCGTCCAGGCACACGCTGCTCGAAAGGGTCGGGAGGAAGACGGCGGACGCGGTCGGCTCGGCCATGACCGGCATGCTGGGGTCCCTCCCCGTGCACACGGTCACCGCGGACAACGGCAAGGAGTTCGCGGGCCATGCCAGGGTGGCCGAGGCGCTGGGCGCGGGGTTCTTCTTCGCGCGCCCGTACCACTCCTGGGAGCGCGGCCTGAACGAGCACGTGAACGGGCTGGTGCGGGAGTGGTTCCCGAAGGGCACGGACTTCCGCAAGGTGACGGACGAGGCCGTGAAGGCCGTCCAGGACCGGACGGACGCACGTCCGAGGAAGGCGCTGGGCTACCTCACCCCGTCCGAGGCCTTCCTACCCGGGCGCAGCCGCCCTGAGGGGGCCTTCCGGGGCCGCCGGGGGCGGCTCCGAGGGGAGATGCGCGCTGTCCGCGGCCCGCCGTCCTCCGGTCGGGCTCCGCCCTCCCTGCGTCCGGCGGGCCGCGGACAGCGCCCGGCAGGGCTTGCACCGCCCCGGAAGACTGGCTACGCCTCCCGGTGAAGGGACCGCCGCCGCTCGGGCTTCGCCCCTCGCTGGCTGATGTTGCACTTCGGAGTGGAAGCGGCGGGAACTGAAGCAATGAAATTCTCGATTCTGGCCGCCGCGCTTGCGGGCCCGGGGTGCTGTGATGCCACTGCGGGAGGAGCGGGTCATGACTGAACCGGTGGTCCGGATCGCCGATGAGTCCCCGGTTGACTTTACGCCGTCGAATGCAGGGCGTTTCGGAGCCAAGGTGCGTGCGCTGGGCAAGAAACTGGGCACTGCGGGTCTTGGCTGCAAGCATATCGAGCTCGCACCGGGCAAACGGGCCTTCCCCTATCACAACCATCTCGGCAACGATGAGATCTTTGTCATCCTCGCAGGCCGTGGCACCTACAGATATGGATCCGGGGAGCATCCAATACAGGCGGGGGATGTGTGCGGGGCACCGCGCGGCGGGACCGAGACCGCCCACCAGATCATCAACAGCGGGGCGGAGCCCCTGGCGTATCTCGCGATCTCGACGCTTCAGGACCCCGACATCTGCGAATATCCCGACAGTCGGAAATTCGCCGCTTTTGCCAAGGGTCACGGTCGGGATTTCGCCTCGGCGTATTTCCGCTATGTCGGGCGTGAGGACACTGCCCTTGATTATTTTGATGGCGAGGATCCCTGAGGTCATTCCCATCCGGTGCAACCTATGCCCTTGCATTGCCCTGCGAGCCTCTTGCACAATTATCGCGATTCCGGCGGCCTTGGCCGGTCCCGCGCGCCGGCCGGCTTGGCAGAGCCTGGCCCGGCGGGCTTCCGGGGCGTCCCGACGCGCCGAAGTGTGGCGGAATGTCGCATTCCGTCGCCCGTCGGGCGCCGTCCGCGCACGGGCGGGCGCGCCGTCCCGTTCCCGGTGCGGCGTCGGGGGCGTCCGGCGCTGCCGCTGGCGGGGTGTCAGATCGTGAGCCGCATCAGCCGGTCGACCGTCAGGGCCAGCACGCCGAAGAACAGGTGGCACGCCACCTTCAGGTTTCCCCGGAAGCGGACGTGCCGCCCGCCGCAGGAGTCCTTGAGGGCGGAGTTCACCCGCTCCTCGCTCGGCCGCTGCCTGCAGCGCACGCGGTCGTGGCGGACGTGGCCGGCCCTGCGCTGGGCGAGCGCCTCCCCCGCGAGGCGCGCCTTGAGCGCCGCGTCGCGGCGGGGGTTGGCGTCGATGATCGCCACCCGCCCCGCCATCGGCTCGCCCTCCAGGCGCATGCGCCCGGCGACCTGCTCCGGGCCCGGCCCTCGGCCAGCCGCTCCTCCGCCATGCGCCACAGCTCCGGCGTCATCTTGCGCGCCACCGACGAGGCCGCGCTGCGGCGCCTGTCCGACTTGCGCTGGGCCTGCTTGTGGCGGCAGCCGCGCCTGCCGGCGTTGCGCCGCACCTCGCGCCATACCGTCGTGCGGTCGCGGCCGGGCCGGCGGGCGATCGCCGGGCCGGAAAGCCCGCTTTCCCGGGGCGTGGATCCGGCGGCGTTCCGCATGAGGCCGGTGGCGATGGCCCTCGGGCATGACGGTCTCCTTCTTTCGACAAAAGGGACTGTCGCCGCCGCCTGGCCGATTCGCAACATCATGTGTCGTCGAGCCGCCCGGGGCGCTGCATCAGGTGTTGCACTTCAGAGTGGAACGGGGGCGGGGAAAAACCGCTCGTCCGCGGAGTTCTGCAAGAGGCTCCTGCGGCAAGGGCAGCAATTCCCCACAGGATTTCCTTTCGTTCACTGTCAGCTGGCTGCACGGCAGCCACGAATTCTCTTTCGCAGGCCTTTCCCGCCGGATCGGCCTTGCCGCGGCCAGGCAGGAGCCGGGCAGCAAATGTCCGGAAACCCCTTACGCAGGCATCCGTCGATGCCCAGGGACCGCGCTTCGCGCCGTGCGTGCATGCTTCGACCGCATCCCCGACCCGACCGTCACGCGCGACTTCAGCCTTCCGGGAGGCCTGACGTCGGGGCTCGCGGTCTTCTCGCCCAGGATCCCGTCGCTTCTGCAGTCCGGCCGGCAGGTGCGGGGCGGCGAGGACCCGGTCCGGGCGCGCAACCTGCGCGCGCTCTTCGGCGTGGGGAAGGCGCCGTCGGACACGCGGATGCGCGAGCGGCTCGACGGGGCCGGCCCCCGCGGCCTCCGCCGCTGCGGTCCGGGAGCGTCCATGCCGCCCTGCAGCGCGGCAAGGCGCGCGCGGGCCGGACGGCGTCCGGCGGGCGTCTCCCGGTCCCGGCGGACGGGACCGGCCGCCGTTCCTCGCACAAGGCCGGCTGCAGGCGCCGCTGCGCCAGGACCCGCCGCGACGGGTCGAAGACCTGCTGCCGTCAGATGCCCTTGGCGCGGCGACCGTCCGCCCCGGCCACGCCCGGACGGCCCCGAACCCCCGCCCTTCGCCGGCAACGCCACGATCCCGTGCCGCCGCCCGGCCGCCGGTCGTGCGCACACGGAACCGCCGCCCGCCAAGGCCGGGCGTTCGCGCAACGACGGTCAGGCTGGCGGGAATTGCTGCAACTATTGGTCATCCGGAAAACGATCGTTTTCGCCGACGCGGTCCATCCCGAATGGCGGAACAGTCCGGCCCACGGCTGGTTTCACCTATCGGCCTGCGACCCGGTCCACCACGGGCCGTCGGCGCCTGAAACTGCACGGGGCGCTCAACCTCGAGATGATGGGACTCACGATGGTCGGGGGGGGGGGGGAGCGGATCGACGCGAACACAACGCTGCGGCTGCTCAGGCGGCTGCGGGACAACCGGGACGGCGTGCTGCGGCTCGCCCGCGACCCCGCGGTTTCCGCGCCCGGCCACGAAGCAGAGCGGGCGCGGCGGCCCCTCAAGGTGCGGCAGAAGATCTCCGGGAGCTTCCGAAGCGAGGCGGGAGCCCGGAACCACGCGGAACTGCGGACCGTGCCGGACACGGCCAGGAAACAGGGCTGGCATCTGCTGGAGACGCTCCGCGCACCGCCGGACGAGCTGGTCGCGCGGCTCGCCACGCGACAGTCGGCCAAGGCGGGCTGAGCCCCCCGTCGGCCGGGAAGCCATCAAGACAGAACCTGAACAGTTACAGGTAAACAATACGTGAATCGCTCCCTCGCGGGTGCGGGCATGCCGCAACTTTGTTGCTGGCCGCGATTCGAAGATCCCCACGATGGCGTTGCAGCGCCATGCAAAAAAGGCCGTTCGACGCCCTCGACCAGGATGGCGAGTCATGCCTTCGCCGCTTCACTGACAAAGTCGAACTGCGCCCCTCGCCGGGACGGAGCCTTGAAACCGGCGCCGGTGATCGCGTATGCTCGGCCAGAGGGACATGGGGCCTCGGCCTCGGGTGTCCTGTTGCATCTTTAGCCTCCGCCATGCCAGACATGCTCCCGTTTCCATTGGCCTGCAGCGAGGAAGCCATCCGCTCAGCCGGCGCCCGTGAAGCCTTGCGGCTTTGCAAGAGGCTGAACGGGCCGGGTTTCGAGGAGCGGAATGACGGGGCAGTCGTGCAAGTGAGATGGGCCAGGTTCGCGCTCCTGGCCGTGCAGGTGGCTGTGTTCAGCATGCTCGCCACCGCCTGCAGCGGGCGGCTTGGCGAGCCGGAGAGCCTGGCACGCGGGCATGGTCAGGGCGCCGCGGAAGTCGCGGGCGAGTGCGTTGCCGGCGAACCGTCCGGCTGCGCCGGCCGGCATCGTCAGGGCGCCGCCGCAACCTTGATGCGTGACCTCGGGATGGCGCCGCCGCCCGATGGCGCGCAGAGGGCGGGCGCCGCCGGCGAGACCGTCGACATGACTCTTCAGGACGCGGTCGCGCACACCCTGCAGTTCAACCGCGACCTTCTGAGGACCCGCCTCGGCCGGGCTCAGGCGAAACTCTCGCTGGAACTGACCGAGGACACGTTGCGTCCACGGTACGACGTCAAGTTCACGCCATCCTTCAATGCACGTGCGACCGACGGCGAGGGCCGCGACTTCCAGAGCGCGGGCCTCAATGCGACGCTCGACACGACGGCGACGCTGCCCTTTCCGACCGGCGGCAGTGTTTCCCTGAATCTGTCAAGGTCCGAGCGAAGCGCCGGCACTGACGATGGCAGCATAACCCTGCGTCTCTCGCAGCCCTTGCTGAAGGGCGCCGGACGCGAAATCGCCACTGCGAACGTCACGCAGGCCCGGTTGTCCGAAGAGAGCAACGTCCTTTCCGTGAGCAATGGCGTGGCGGCCCTGGTCGTGAGCGTGGAGAGGGAATACCGCTCGCTGATCAAGGCGTATGAGCAGGTGGAGATCGCCGAGGCGGCACTGCAGCGGGCGCGCGACCAGCATGATCTGACACGAACCCTGATCGAGGCCGGGCGCACCGCGCGCAGGGAGCTGGTCCGGTCGGAGGCGACAATCGCCAACCGGGAGCTTTCGCTTGGCCGGGCGCGCAACGGCCTTGAGGCCGCGAACTTCAGCTTCACGCGCATCCTGGGGATGAACGCCGGAGTCCGTGTCCGTCCTCTGGACAAGGTGCGGGTCGGGCAGCTGGAAGCCGGGCAGCTGGCCAGGGCCGCGTTGCCGCCGCTCGACGAGGTGCTGCAACGCCGCACCGACTTCAGGCAAGCCGAGATCGGACTCGAGATCGCGAGAATCAACCTGGCGGTTGCCGAGAACAACCTGCTTCCCGGCGTTTCGCTGGGCGTCAGCGTCAGCCGTCAGGATGACGGAAGGACCAACAGCTCCCTGGACCTGGGAACCACCATCGCACTGAATGACAAGGCCCTCAAGAACGCCCACCTCAGCGCGCGCGTCGCGCTGCTGGAGGCCGAGTGGAAAATCACCGACCTGCGCGAATCGATCAGTTTCAACCTGCGCCGGGCCGCAAGCGGCGTGCAGGAGGCGCTGCGGGTCATCGAACTGGCCGGGGACGCCCGCGAACTGGCGGAGGAGAACGTCGAGATCGAGCGCGGGAAGTTCGACCAGGGCCTTTCGTCCGCATCCGAGGTGTCCTCCGTCGGCGACGAGCTTGTGCAGGCGGAGCGCGCGGAGGTGGACGCCATGTTCGCCTATCTTGACGCGCTGACGACGTTTGACCAGGAAACAGGCCGGGTCCTCGAGCGCCGGGGCATCAGGCTGGATGCCGTCCTGCAATGACCTCGCCGCTCCCCAAGGATTCCGAAGTCTACCGGACGCTCATCGAAAGCCTTTCCGACGGCGTGATGGTGGTCGGTCTCGAGGGGACCGTGCAGGTCGCCAATTCCGCCTTCTGCCGCATGTTCGGGCTGGATCCCGGACAGGTCGCCGGGGCCGCGTTCGGAGAGCTTTTCCTCGAGGCCGAGGACGTCGACGAGTTCACCCAGGCCGTGCTGGACGCCGTCTTCAGCCCGGGTGACACCGAGCGGCGGGTCGTGAGCGTCCGCATCGACGGGGAGCCGCGTGCGCTGGCCGTCACGACCACCTACCTGGCGTCCGGGCAGGGCGGCGAAGGGGAAAGGGGGCCGGTGGCGGCCGTCGCGGCGGTGTCGGACATCACCGAGATCAGGGAGCTGCGGGACGCCGAGCTGCGCCTGGCCAAGACTGTCGAATCGCAGTTCGCCGACCTGCAGAAGGCCTACCGGGATCTGGAAACCCGCAGCGAAGCGCTGTCCTCGATGACCCGGAGGGTCCGCGTGGGAAGGGTCGCGGCAGTTGTGCTCGTCCTGGGGCTGTTCGCCGGGATCGGCGCCTGGCGCTTCCAGCAGCTTGACCTGCTTGGCTACATCGCGCGGGATCTGGGCCCCAGCCCGGCGACGGGCGCCCCTGACACGGCAGGCCCGCTCACGCTTGCGGTCGAGGCCAGGGAGATCAGGTCGACGATCAAGCTCCGGGGGAACCTGGGACTCGGCCGGACCGAGGAGGTCGTCAGCCCCTTCGAGGGCAATGTCAGCGAACTCCATGCCAGTCCCGGACAGGCGGTGGCGCGGGGCGATCCGCTGCTCACGCTTGACACCGGGAAGCTCGCCGCCGAGATCCGGCGCGCCGAAGTCGATCACATCAGGGCGCGCGACAAGCTTGCGGAGCTCGAGGACTGGGCCAACAGCGGCGAGATGGCGCGCGCGCGCAACACGCTTCGCCGCTCCCGCATCACCGTGCAAGAGGCGGAGGAGGCGCTGGTGCGCTCCTCTTTCCTCTACGAACGGGGCATAATTTCCCGGCAGGAGCACGAGCAGGCCAAACGCAGCCGGACAGAACGCGGCCTGGATCATGAGGCGGCCGAGAGGGATTTCGCTGCCGTCGAGGGCAAGAGCAGCGAAAAGACGCGGCTGGTGGCGCGTCTTGAGGCGGATACCGCGCTCGCGCAGCTGCAGTCCCTCAAGGAGAGGAGGGAGCTTTCCACGGTCAACGCGCCGATTTCCGGAATCTTCATCGCCGCCGAGGGCCCGGACAGCCAGCCGCTGGCCAAGGGCCGTCCGGTGACGCAGGGCGAGCGGCTCGCAACCGTCGCCGACTTCGAGCAGCTGGCCGTGGTGACGACCGTCGACGAGGTGGACGTCCAGAAGGTCGCGGTCGGCCAGCGGGCCTTGGTCACCGGCCCGGGGTTTCCGGACCTGGAGATCAACGGAACGGTGGAACGGGTCGCGTCGCGGTCGATCGGCAGAGGCCTTTCGCGGGGCGGGCCACAGTTCGAGGTCGTCATTGCGCTCGACAGGCTGGATTCGGGCTCCCGTGCGCAGCTTCTTGTCGGCATGTCCGCGTACCTGGAGATCATCGTGCACAGCCGGCCGGACGCCCTGATGGTGCCGATCCGGGCCGTCCAGCAGGATGGCGGCGCGGCCTATGTCAACGTCGTAAGCCAGGACACCGGAGCCGTCGAACGGCGTCCCGTCGTGACCGGCCTCACGACCCTCGACTCGATCGAGGTGGTCGAGGGGCTCGTTGCCGGCGAATCAGTGGCGCTGCTGCCGTGACGGCGGACGGGAACATGACCGGTTCCGCGCCGAGGGCCGTCATGTCCCTGGCGGGGATCCGCCGGTCGTACCGGATCGGCCCGGTCACGACGGAGATCCTGAAGGGGGTCGACCTGGAAGTGAACGAAGGCGATTTTGTCTCGATCATGGGGCCTTCAGGCAGCGGCAAGACGACCCTGATGAACATCATCGGCCTGCTTGACCGCCCGAGCTCCGGCAGCCATGTCCTCGACGGGCGCGAGGTGTCGGACCTCGGCGACGACGCGCTGGCCGGCCTGCGCAACAGGCGGATCGGCTTCGTGTTCCAGGCGTTTCACCTGCTGCCGCGCCTGACGGCGCTCGAGAACGTCTGCATGCCGCTGCTATACCGGGGCACGCGGCGCGCACGGGCGCTCCGGGAGGCGGAGGCGCTGCTGGAAAAGGTCGGCATGAAGGAGCGGATGCGCCATCGGCCGGACCAGCTTTCCGGCGGCCAGAAGCAGCGCGTCGCGATCGCCAGGGCTCTTGTCGGGGTTCCTTCGCTGCTGCTGGCCGACGAGCCGACCGGCGCCCTCGATGCCGACACCGCGCGGGAAGTGATGGCGCTCCTGCGCCAGCTGAACGAAGAGCGGGGGCTGACCGTGCTGACCATCACGCACGATCCGGACGTCGCGCGCCAGTGCACGCGCCAGGCGCGCCTCCACGAGGGCAGGCTGCTCGAAGGCCGCGCGCCGGAGCGGGGCGCCGTCCCCGGCGGCCCGGCGCTGCAGGACGCGGCGGCCGTCCGGGCCGGGGCCTAGGCCCGGGATCCGCAGGCATGCGCGCCTTCTCCGTCCTCGGCGCCAACGCCCGCGAGGCCGCCGACAGCCTGCGCAAGGCGCGGCTGCGGACGGTTCTCGGAATGATCGGCATCATGGTCGGCATCTCCTCGGTGATCGCGATGGTCTCGGTGGGGGAAATCGCCCAGAAGCAGGCCCTGAAGCAGTTCGATTCGCTCGGCACCGACATCATGGTCATCCGCAATTCCAGCATGTCTTCCGGACCAGGGGGGCCTTCGATCGGCCTTGCGGACGCCATTGCGCTCGATTCGACCGTTCCGTCAATCACCGAGGCGGCGCCCAGGATCCTGGGATATGGCGAATTCCGGCATGCGGGGAAGAGGGTCGGAGGGGGGAACGTCCATGGCGTCACTGCCTCGTTCGCGCCCGTGAACAGGCTTTCGGTTCAGGAAGGCCGGTTCATCTCGGACTTTGATCTCGATCGGTATTTCGCCGTCATCGGCGCGCAGGTCGCGGCCGAGATGCGCCAGAACGGAACCATCCAGCCGCTGGGCAAGATCGTCGAGTCCGAAGAACGGCTCTACACGATCGTCGGCATCCTGGAAAGCCGCGAGGAGAACTACACGCTGCCGATCCAGATAGATGCGGACAGGTCGATCTTCGTGCCGATCACGACCGCGCAACGCGCGATGTCCGACGCCGTCATCGAAGCCATAGTCGCGCGGTTCGCGGCCGACGTCCATCACGAGGACGCGGTGTCCGACATCCAGTCGTATTTTCGGCGAAGGTCGCCGGGCCTGGAGCTGCAAGCCATCACGGCGAAGGAGCTCATTGCCCAGATGGAAGCGCAGATGAACATCTTTTCCCTGATGCTCGGCGCGGTCGGAAGCATATCGCTGGTCGTCGGCGGCATCGGGATCATGAACATCATGCTCGTGTCGGTTGCCGAGCGTCGCAGGGAAATCGCCATCCGGAGATCTCTTGGCGCTCGCCGCCGCGACATCCAGAGCCAGTTCCTTGTCGAATCCATCATCCTGACGATGGCAGGCGGCGTCCTCGGCGTCCTGCTCGGCCTTGCGGCGACCTGGGGAATCTGCCGGTTCATCACTGGCTGGGAATTCATGATTTCCGGATTTTCCGTCGCGAGCGGCATCGGTACGGCCGCGGCGGCAGGCATCGTCTTCGGCTTCCAGCCTGCCTACCAGGCCTCGAGGCTCGACCCGATCGCCGGCCTTCAGAGCGAATGACTCGCCTGCCACGCGCTGCCTTCGCGGCAAGGGCATTTCATGCGAAAGCGCCGCCGCATGCCGGCAGGCGTCGTTGCGTTCGCCCGTCGAACCGCACCGTAGGGCGCGAGCCCTTCCTGCATGACGTGTCACGTCCATCTGTCTCCTTTCGAGGGTGACGTCAGCACCGGCTCGGGAAATGCTCAAGGCAGGACGTCGCTTTCCAGGGAGCGCCTCCGGCGGTGCGTTCAGGCTTCTGTCCGGTTCGGTCTTCCGGCCTGTGTCGGCCCCATGACCATTTTGTCCTGTTCGGGCGGTGCGACGTTCCGAGGCGGGACCCATCCATCTGGACGGACTGTGCCACGGTCTGAGCTCGCGGCGAACCATGCTCGCGCACTGTCAGGTGCGGCCGTCGAGGGCGGATGCCGAACGTCGGGTCAGCGGCTCAAGCGCTTGGGCGCCCGCTGACCGGAGTGGGGGCCAACGCCATGCTGACGCTCAAGATCTTGGTCCTGAACCTCCGTCTGCCCGACTTCCCCGACTGGGGAGCTGGCTTGCCAGACGTGCCGTCCGGTGCCTATGTTGCGGCATGAGCGACGAGCCGGAAACTCACGCACTCGCCCGGCAGGTCGCCGTACTGGAGGAACGCATGAAAACGATGCAAGCGGACCTTTCCGCAACGCTTGAGCGCTTTGAAAGCCGGATGGCGGACCGTGACACGCGGGCGGCCCAGCGTGACGCCGCACTGGCGGACCGTGACACGCGGGCGGCCCAGCGTGACGCCGCGCTGGCGGAACGCATTGCAACGGCTACCGACCGCATGGCTTCCTCGCGATGGTGGCAGACCGCCATAATTTCAGGCGTCATAGCTGCGGCTGCGGGCATTGTGACGGCGATCATCCTGGCCGCGCTGACCTAGGCTGCGTACCCATTTAATCGTCTTGCCAGCGCGCGCAGCAGGCATCGGCTGGCGGCGAGCTGCAAGGCCGAGAGGAAGTTGCGGGCGGTCTTGTCGCAGCGGGATGCGACCCGGCGGAATTCCTTGATCCTGCCGAAGAACCGCTCGATCCGGTTGCGCTCCTTGTACAGGGCGGGGTCAAAGGGCCGGGGGCTCTTGCGGCAGGACCGCGAGGGGATGCTGGCCGTCCCGCCCGCCCGTTCGACGCGCCGGAGGACGGCATTGGCGTCATACGCCTTGTCGCCAAGGACCGTGTCGCCGGGCGCAAGGCCGGCAAGCAGCGGTTCAGCCTGCGCGCAATCGGACGCCTGGCCCGGGGTCGGGCGCAGCGCCTGCACCGCGTCCGTGCCGCTCAGGGCGAGACGGACCTTCGTCGTCCGGCCGCCGCGGCCCGTCCCGACGGGCCCCCGCCGCATGCCGGCGCACCCGCACGGCGGACGGATCCAGCATGCGCAGGCGGACCGGGCCGGGCGGGCCTCGCCGGGGTGAAGGCCTCGCCAAGCTCGCTGCAGCGCCGGGCGCCGGGCTGGGCGAGGCGGCGGCCCGCTTCGAGCGCGAGGAGGTGCCGGACGGCAGGCCGCCGGAACCGCGCATGCAGATCTCCGTCGACGGCGCCGGCGTCCCGATGCGGAGGGAGGAGACCGAGGGCGTTCGCGGCAGGCAGGCCGACGGCACCTCGAGGACCCGAGAAGCCAGGCTTGCGGTCATCTGCACCGCCGAGGGCCGGGACCCCGGGACCGGCGCGGCGGTCAGGGCCGGGGCGGCGAATCCGTCACCTGCCTGACCGGCGGCGCGGCGGCGCCGTCCGGAGGCCGGGAGGCCTCGGACTTCGCGGCGCGGCCCGACCGGGAGGCGCGGCGGCGGGGGCTGCACGACGCGGGCGGGCCCGTCGTCGTCTCCGACGGGGCGGACTGGATCCCCAACGCCTGCGAGGGGCTCTTCGGGGGCCGGAAGGCCGCCATCGTGCCCGGCCTCCTCCACTGCCCGGAACGCGCCTCCGACGCCGCGAGGCGGTCCTGCCGGCCGGGGGCGGAGCGGGCCCGGCGGTTCGCGGAGGCGAGGCGGACGTCAGGGCGGGCCGGGCGGCGAAGGCGGTCCGGGAGCTCGCGCCGTCCGGGGACCGGCACGAGGACGTGGAGGCCTGCTGCAGGCATTTCGAGAGCAGGCTCGACCGGATGCGGCACGACGCGTTCCGGGAGCGCGGCGTCCGGGCCGGAAAGCGGCGTCGTGGAGGGCGGATGCCGGCGGTTCGGGCTGCGGACGGAGCGCTCCGGAACGCGCCGGGCGGAGAGGGGCGCCAACGCCATGCTGGCGCTGAAGGTCCCGGTCATGAACCCCCGGCTGCCCGACTTCCTGGAATGGCGGGCGAATCAGGCCGCGGCAGCCTGACAAGGAATCTGAACCACACCCCCCATGTTCCTGCAAGCTTGCGCCGCACCGGATGCAGCAACAGGTTCCCCCGACGGCACTTCGGAGGGCACAGATGCAGGTGGCCGGAGGCCGGGGCGGCCTTGACCAGGATGCGCGGGTCGCCTTCGTGTTCCGGAAGGGAGCAGAGGACTCCATCACGCTCGCCGGCGTCGACGCCGCGCTCGTCGGCCAGGACGACTTCATCTTCTGACGGCAAGCGGCGCTCGGTCCGGCGGCGCTGGGGCGTCCGGCGGACAGTAGACCCCGCGCGAGGTGACCCCACCGTTCGCGTGACGGTAGTCGGCGTCGCCGTCGAGGATGATCTCCGCGCGGGCGCAGGCGGCCTTGGAGATCGCCGCCGCAAGGTCGCCGAGAAACCGCGCGAGCGTGCCGAGGTCTCCCCGGGTGGCCAGGTCGAGGGCCCGGGCGTAGCGTTCCCTTGACTCAGACGGGATCACGGGCGGGATCTCTCCCGCCCTTGCATAGGCGAAGGCCACCAGAAGCCGGGCGACCCTGCCGTTGCCTGCCTGGAATGGGCGGATGCGGCAGAATTCGCGATGCAGCCACGCTGCCCTCGTCTCGGGCGCGAGATCGAGCCCCGAATGGCCGCGGTGAAAGGCCAGGAAACGCCCGATCTCCGCATCGATGCGCTGCGGCGGGCAGCAGCGCCGCCCGCCGTCCGCCCGGATCCTCCACTGGCCGCTCCTGAGCGGGATCACCGCCCTGTTCCCGAACGCGTCGACAGTGACAGGGTCAGGCTGGCTCCCGGTCAGCAACGCGTGCCATTCCCTGAGCGCCGTGGCCGTCAGGGGCCGCGACCCCGCCGCCAGCGCGAGCAGCGAGTCCAAGGCCGCCTCCTGACCCAGGAGAAGTCCAGGGAGCGCGCTGCCGCAGGCTCCGCCCTGCGCATGCGCGCCGCGCACGCTCCCGAAGCCCTCGGCGATCAGCGTCTCCGTGGCACCGTCCCGCAGGACGTACAGGCCCGCGATCCTGCCGGTCTCGATGACGAAGGCCCGTCTCATGGCGCGAAACCAGACATCCATTGAGGAGCTGCCGGTCACGGGACCGGCAAGCCTTTGCCTGAGGCTTCGCCAACTCTCCGCCGCCTTGCGGGCGTCGTCATGCGCAAGCCCGTGGAATCCGGGCCCAAGATCCTCCACGGGATGCCAGACGGCTTCATCGGGCTCGTCGGTCATCTCGTCCGCAGGCTACGTCCCGGACCCGGGGGTGTCAAAGGGCGCCCGCCAGGCTGGCCTGCGACGGGGCGTCGCGCCGGCAACGCGGCCCGGGATGCCGCCCTGCATTCCGGGGCGCCGCCGCCGGTTGTCAGCGGATCTCGAGCGTCTCGAAGATCTCCCATGCCCACTGGAAGTCTGGAGGCGGATCTGACGGGCCTGCCTGCCGCGCGCGCAGCGCCACGGGTCCGCGCGGGCTCTCCCAGACGGCCAGGAGCGACCATGTCCCCTCGCCGTGGCCGTCCCTTCCGCTGCTGACCGCGTAGGCGGCCTTGCCGTCAAGAAGCCGGCGAAAGCCGTGACCGGAGGGCAGGCGGACGCGGCTTCCCTCCATGTCAATGCTGATCGCCTTTCGCTCCCGGGAAGGCGCGCCCTCGACCAGCTCCGCGCCTTCGGGCCATGTCGTGCCGCTCACGAACCCGTCAGGCATCCGGAAAGAGAACCCGGCCGAGTGGCCGTACATCTGGACGACGGGATCCGGATCACTGACGCCTGAGGCAGGCCCTGCGGCCAGTTCCGCCGGCTGCATCGCCGGGGTGATTGTGGCAAGGGCCGCCAGTATCGCGCTGCGCATCCTGCATCCTCCCGTGCCGCATGGCGAAGGCGCGCTCCCACGCTCTCGCACCCGCCGCGATGAATTCGTCTCTCACGGACGGAAGGCGTCCGCAAGATTCAAGGCCGCACTCCGCACTTCCCGGCCGTCGGCCCTTTCGGCCGGAGGCCGCCGTTCAGCCCCTCGTTCCGCTCTCGAACGCGCGGGCGGGCGCGGCATGGCCGGGAGGCCCTCGCAGTCCCTCCTGCGGTCACTCTTCCCGCATGGATCCCTGAAAGTAGTCGGCGAGCGGCTTGACGAGGTAGCTGAGAGGGGAGCGCTCGCCGGTGCGCAGGTAGGCCTCGACCGGCATGCCGGGCGCGAGTGGCAGGCCGGGGACGGCCCCTTCCGGAACGCCGGCGACGCCCCCTTCCGGCGCCGCCGGCGAAGGCGTTTCCGCCCCCGCTCCGGTTTCGAGCAAGCCCTCCAGGGCGGTCCTGGCCCGCACGAGCCAGGCGCTGGTTCCGGATCCCGGGTCCGGGCCGGCGGGTGCGCCGATGGCGACGTCCACCTCGTACCAGGCCAGCCCGCTGCGCTCGTCGGCGAGCGCGTCGGCGGAGACTCGGCTGACCGTGCCACGGTATTCGGGGGTGGTGCTCTGCGAGAACGCGGAGAACCGCAGCAGCGCCTCCTGTCCGTGCCGGACCTGGTCTATGTGGACGGGCTCGACCCGGACCTTTGCGATGAACGCCGCCCCCTCGGGGACGATCTCGGCCACGGTCTCGCCCGGCTGCAGCACTTCGCCCACGGCCGAGACCGCGAGGCCGTGGACGGCGCCGGTCGCCGGCGCGCGCACGTCGAGGCGCGTGATGCGCGTCCTGATCCCGGCGAGGCGCTCGCGCACCGCCTTCTCCTGCGCCCGCACCTCGCGGGTTTCGGCCTCGGCGTCCTCGACGCGGCGGCTGTCGACCTGGAGGACCTGTGTCTCCAGCTCCGCGATCCGGCCCTGCGCCGCGGCGATCCGGGCCGCGGCGTCGCCCGCCCGCCCCTCGATGGCCGCCAGGTCGCGCTCGAGTGCCAGGACCCCGGAACGCCGGGTCAGCCCGGAATCCAGAAGGCGCCGCTGGACGGCCAGATCCTCGGCCAGCAGCTCGGCCTGCCGCGCGAGCGACGCCGCCTGCGCCTCGAACCCCGCGATCTGGCGGCGGGTCTGCGTGATCCGCTCCCGCAGCTGCGCCTTGAAGCCGTCGCGGGAGACGCGGCGCGCCTCGAACAGGCGGCGGTGCCCGTCGATCGCTTCGGCCACCTCCGGAGAGGCCTCGGCCGCCGCGGAGAGCATCGGGCTCCAGACGACCATGTCCGCGTCCCGGAACTCCGCCTCCAGGCGGTTGCGCCGCGCGACCAGGTCGTGAAGCTCAGCCTCCAGGACGGCCGCCTCCGACCGCAGGAGCGCCCCGTCGAGGCGCACCAGAACGTCGCCCGCCTCCACCCGGTCGCCGTCGCGCACCGGGATGCCGGTCACGGTCCCGCCGTCGACATGCTCGACCGCCCGGACGCCGCCCTCCGTCTCGACCCTGCCGACGGCGATGACCGCGCCGGAAAGCGATGCCATGGCGCCCCAGCCGAACAGGCCGCCGCACAGCACGGCAAGGGTGACGAACCCGATCAGCAGGCCGCGGCGGGCCGAATGCGTCCTGTCCGTCACGCGACCGTCCCGACCCCGCCGCCCCGCGGCCGCGCCGCCCCGTCATCCGTGCCCGCCTTCAGGCGGCCGCCGTCCATCAGCAGCACCAGATCGCACTCGGCGAACGAGCTGCGACGGTGGGACACGATCACCGCAGCGCCGTCGCGCTCCTTCAGCGCCGCCACCGCCCGCTGCAGCGCCTCGGAGCCCGCGTGGTCGAGATGGGCGTCGGGTTCGTCGAGGATCACCACCGCGGGATCGTTGAAGAAGGCGCGCGCCAACGCGATTCTCCGGCGCTGGCCGCCGGAAAGGGTCGCGCCGCCGGCAGCGACCGGAAAGTTGTACCCGCCCGGCAGGCCGACGATCATCTCGTGCGCCCCCGCGAGCCGGGCCGCCTGCACGACCGCCTCCGCGGGCGCGTCCGGCGCCATGCGGGCGATGTTCTCCGCCACCGTCCCCTCGAACAGGACGGTTTCCTGCGGCAGCCAGCCGAGGTGCTGCGCACGCTGCTCGTCGGAGTACTGGTCCAGAGCCGCGCCGTCCAGCGTCACACTGCCTGACGCGGGGGGCCAGACCCCCGCCAGCGCCCGCGCCAGCGTCGACTTGCCGCAGCCGGAGGGGCCCGCGATCCCGACCGCCTGGCCGGGATCCAGGCGGAAGGAGACGTTGCGCACCGCCGGGCGTTCCCCGCCGGGCGGCGCCACGTGAAGGCCCTCGACCTCGAGCACGGCCCGCGCCGCCGGCAGCGGCATGGGTTCCGGTTCCTCCGGCGTCTCGGAAAGCAATCGCGCCAGCGCGCGCCGCGACCTGAGCGCCCCCTGCAGCGCGGGCCACTGCGCGATCGCAAGGTCCAGCGGCGCAAGCGCCCGGCCGAGAAGGATGGACGCGGCGATCATCACGCCCGGCGTCACCTCGCCGCGGATGGCCAGCCAACCGCCCAGACCGAGCATCATCGACTGCAGGAACAGCCGGAGCGTCCGCGACGTCACCGTCCAGGCCCCGCCGCGATCCGAGGCCGCGACCGTCGCCGCCAGGGCGTCCTCGCGCAGGGCCGCGATGCGCCTGTTCGCCGCGCGCCGCATGCCCAGGCCGCGCACTGCCTCCGCGCCGTTCCGGAACTGCCCGGTCGCGCGGGCCGCCAGGTCGCGCGCCTCGCCGGCCTCCCCCTGCAGCCTGCGGGTTCGCAGCCCGTTCATCAGTGCGACCGCGGCCAGAAGCGCGCCCGCCAAGGCCGCGAACACGCCCAGAAGCCAGTGGAAGACGAACAGGACCGCGAGGAACAGCGGCGTCCACGGGGCGTCGAAGAAGGCGAACGGCCCCTGGCCCGTCATGAAGCGCTGGATCGCCTCCAGGTCGCGCGGCCCCGCCGGCGGGCCGTTCCGCGCCGCCGGCGACCTCCCCGCCTGCGCCAGCACCGCGCCCGTCACCCGCGCGTCGAGCGCCGTCTGGAAGCGCGCGCCGACGCGCGCCAGCACGCGGCCCCGCGCATGGTCCAGCAGCCCCATCGCCAGGAACAGGAAGGCCGTGATCCCGATCAGGGCCACCAGCGTCGCCTCCGAGCGGGACGTCAGGACCCGGTCGTACAGCTGCAGCATGAACAGCGGGCCCGTCAGCATCAGAAGGTTCACGAACGCGCTGAACAGCCCGATCGACAGGACGAGTCCCCGGCTTTCGGCAAGCGCCTTGCGGAGCTCCGCGCGTCCCTCACGCTGGCCCGCGCCCTCAGGGCCCTGCATCTGCCCGTTCATCCGGATGCCCCTCACGACAGCCTTCGATACCCGTCGGGACGGTACTGCAACGCAGCAGGAAATCCAAGCCGGCGGCCCGCCGGGGCGTTTGCGCTGCGGCGGCTTCTCGTGGGCGGCCGCCTTCTTCGGCGGGTTGCGGCAAGCGCCGGGCCTTGAGGCGGCCGGGGCCGTCGGCTCCTGCACGGTCGTGGGTCACGGCCGGAGTCCGGTGCGCGCCGCAGCGCCCGGTTCGGGTGCGCGAGACTCTCGGCGATCGAAGGCGGGAGCGTGCGGAGCGCGCGCCTCTGCGGGCGCGGGAACGTCGAAGGCCCCAGGACGGAACGGTCGCCGGCGGGCCGAAAATGCGCGGTGTTCCGCGTTCGCGGCATGCGATGCCGGCCCGGGCGTTCGGCAGGCCCTGAGCCCCGAAAGCGACATGATGCGACCCGTCAGCGACGCAACAGGCGTCCGACCGCCCCGTTCAGGGCGAAGAAAGACCGGCGCCCCGCGATGGGCCGCTGCGGTTCAGTCCCCTGCGGACCGCGCAAGCGCCTCCTGCGGCGCCAACGCCTTTGTTGACGCCGTTCGGCAACTTTGGCAGATGACAGCCATCATCGAGGTCGGTCCCATGCACCTTTCCCGCCGGTCTGAAATAGACCCGTTCATCGTCATGGACGTCATGGACGCGGCAGCGCGGGCCGAGGCCGAAGGCCGGCGCATCATGCACATGGAGGTCGGGCAGCCCGGCACGCCCGCGCCGCTGAGGGCCCGGCAGGCGCTCGCGGAGGCCATGGAGAGAAGCCCCCTTGGATACACACTGGCGCTGGGCATTCCGGCGCTGCGGGAGAGGATCGCGCTGCTCTACCGGTCTCGGTACGGCGTCGACCTGTCGCCGGAGCGCGTCATCGTCACGGCCGGATCGTCCGGCGCCTTCCTGCTGGCTTTCACGGCGCTCTTCGATCCGGGCGACCGGGTGGCGCTCGGATCTCCCGGGTATCCCTCGTGCCGCCAGATCCTGCGGGCGCTCAGCCTGGTTCCGGCCGATGTCGAAACCCGTGCCGAGGACCGGTACCAGCCCGCGCCGGACCTGCTGCCGGACGGCATCAAGGGCCTGATCGTCGCATCGCCGGCGAATCCGACCGGAACGATGCTGGACAGGAAGGCCTTGGCGGCGCTGCATGACGCGGCGTCCGAACGGGGCGCCCATTTGATCTCGGACGAGATCTATCACGGGATCGAGTACGAGCGCCGGGCAGTCACGGCGCTCGAGGTCTCGGACAATGCCTGCGTCATCAATTCCTTTTCCAAGTATTTCTCCATGACGGGCTGGCGGGTCGGCTGGATGGTTGTCCCGGAGGCGCATGTGCGCACGATCGAGCGGCTCGCCCAGAACATGTTCATCTGCGCTCCGCACGCCAGCCAGGTCGCGGCGCTCGCCGCGATGGACTGCGACGGCGAGCTCGAAGGGAACGTGGCCACGTACCGGGCCAACCGTGACCTGATGGTAAAGGGCCTGGCGGAATGCGGGCTTGACCCGATCGCGCCGCCGGACGGCGCGTTCTACGTCTATGCCGATGTCGCCCGCTTCGCCGGCGACAGCCGGGCGTTTGCCAGAGACATCCTTGACGCGGCAGGAGTCGCGGTGACGCCCGGAGCGGACTTCGACAGGGCGAGGGGCGGGCGCACGATCAGGCTCTCCTACGCATGCGCGACCCCGGACATCGAGGAGGGGCTGGCGCGCCTGGGGCGTTTCATGGAGGCCCGCCATGGCGCCGCGTAGGGTCGAGCCGCCGTTGAGCCCGCCCGCACGGGCCGGAGATGCCGGGACGGACGGAGCCGGCTTGCGGGCGATGCGGCCGCAGACTGCGAAGTCCCGGCCCGGCCGGCCCCGTCCGTCTCTGGAGGGGTCGCCGGGGGTGATTCGCGCTCGGCCGGGAAGGGGCTTGGCCAGAAGCCTCCTCCTGCTTGCCGGCGCGGCGTTCAGCACGATCGCGCTGGGCGCGCTGACGTTCTCGCTGCTGGCATGGATGGTGTTCGCGGCCCACGAGGAGGGGTTGCCGGACGTTTCGTCCCTCGCCAACTACCAGCCGCCGACCCTGACCAGGATCTATTCGCCGGAAGGGCGCATCATCGACGAGTACGCCCAGCAGCGGCGCATCTACATTCCCGGTGACGAGATTCCGGATCTCGTGAAGCAGGCCTTCCTGTCCGCCGAGGACAAGAACTTCTACGCGCACGCCGGCTTCGACGTCCGCGGGATCGCCGCCGCCCTCTACGAGGCGGCCG
This sequence comes from Paracoccaceae bacterium, assembly GCA_965221845.1. Lineage (GTDB taxonomy): Bacteria > Pseudomonadota > Alphaproteobacteria > Rhodobacterales > Rhodobacteraceae > JAJEFO01. Next base: position 638,717 of record OZ244919.1, on the reverse strand, counting down.
CGTCCGGGGGCCGGTCGCTCAGGGGCGCCTCGACCATCCCGCAGCAGGTGGCCAAGATCATCTACTTCGGGAGCGAGCGCGCGATCGAGCGGAAGATCAAGGAACTGATCCAGGCCAATCGCATGGTTGCAAGGATAGGCCGCGAAAAGATCCTGGAGATCTACCTCAACGAGATATTCCTCGGCCAGAATGCATACGGCGTGGCCGCCGCCGCCCAGGCGTATTTCAACAAGACGCTTGCGGAACTGGAGCCTCAGGACGCCGCCTACCTGGCCGCGCTGCCAAAGGCGCCGTCGACCTATCATCCGGTCCGCGCAACCGCGCGCGCGATCGGGCGGCGGGACTTCGTGCTCCGGGAGATGTGGCAGAACGGTCACTTGGACAGGGGCGCCTACGAGGCCGCTGTCGCCGCGCCCTTGCTGACGGTCCAGGCGGGGGACAGGGAATCCTTCGCGGCAAGGCTTCCTTCGCGAGACTACTTCACCGAGGAGATCAGGCGGCAGCTGAGCCGGGAATTCGGCGACGACGGGTTCAGGTCGGCGGGACTCACGATCCGCGCGACCATCGATCCCGAAATGCAGAGGAACGCCGCGCGGGCGCTCCGTCATGCCCTGGAGGAATATGACCGGGCGCGGGGCAGGTGGCGGGGGCCGGCCGCCTCGCTCGCGCCCGACGGGCTGGAGGCCGGCTGGCGGGCCGCCCTCGCGGAGATCCCGAAGCTCGCCCGGGACGTGGAGGGCTGGTCGCCTGCCGTGGTGCTTGGGATCGAGGGCGGCACGGCGCGCATTGGTGTCGAGGGACGGGCGGGAGAGGGCTTCCTCCTGACGCCCGAGGATTTCGAATGGGTCAGGAAGGCGGCCGGGGCGAGCGACATCCTGAACGTCGGCGACGTGATCTACGTGCGCCACGAGGGCGACGCTTCGTCAGGCCCGGACTTCTCGCTGCGCCAGGTCCCGGGCGTGCAGGGCGCATTCATGGCAATGGACGTGAACACCGGGCGGGTGCTCGCGATTCAGGGGGGCTTCTCCTACCAGGAATCGAACTTCAACCGCGCGACGCAGGGCCTTCGCCAGCCAGGCTCCGCCTTCAAGCCCTTCGTGTACGCGGCGGCTCTGGATTCCGGCTTCTCGCCCGCAACGATCATCGTCGACGCCCCCATAGAGGTGGCGATGGACGACCGGACGGTCTGGAGTCCCAAGAACGCGTCGGACAAGTTCTACGGCCCTGCGCCCCTGAGAACGGCCATCGAGCGGTCCAGGAACCTGATGACGGTTCGCCTGGCGCGGGAGATCGGGATGCAGGTGGTGGCCGGCTATGCCGAACGGTCCGGCGTCTACGACAGGATGGATCCCTACCTGGCCAACGCCCTCGGAGCCCAGGAGACCACGCTCTACCGAATGGTCTCGGCCTACTCGATGTTCGCGAACGGGGGCGAAAGGGTGACCCCGACGCTCGTCGACAGGGTCCAGGACCGCTGGGGCACGACGATCTACCGCCACGACCCCAGGAACTGCGTCGAATGCGGCCTGAGGGACATTCCCGGGGACCGCGTTCCCGCGATCGCCTCCGACAGGGAGCGCGCGTTCGATCCCGTCACCGCATACCAGCTCACCTCCATGATGCGGGGCGTGGTCGAGCGCGGCACGGCGTCGGGCGCGGTCAGCCTCGACGTCCCCGTCGCGGGCAAGACGGGGACGACGAACGACGCGCGCGACGTCTGGTTCATAGGTTTCACGTCGCAGATCGCGGCGGGCTGCTACATCGGCTACGACCGTCCGGAGCCCCTTGGCCGCAGCGCGTCGGGGGGCAGGATGTGCGCGCCGGTGTTTCAGGAGTTCATGGAGGAGGCCGTGAAGAAATACGGCGGGGGACGCTTTGCCGTGCCGGCGGGCGGAAGGTTCATCAACATCGACCGGAACAACGGCGCGCGCCTTCCCGACGACGCGGTCGGCGACAACGTGGTGGCGGAATATTTCCGCGAAGGCGAGGAGCCTGTCTTCGGCGTCGCCTTTGACGGCGGATTCGCCCTCGGATCGAACCTGCCGAACATGGACGAAGTCGAGGACGTCCGGGATCCCGCGTTCCCGGAAGCGGCCGGCGACGCGCTTCGGGTCCCGGGCTTGCCGGTGCAGGCCACGGAAGGCGAAATCTCTGCGGGGGGGCTCTACTGAGGGCGGAAGCCGGTCCCGCTCGCGGCGCGAGCGCCTCGCTCAGCCCGCCCTCGCCTCGTCCCTCCTCTTTCCGGACGCCCCGAGCGCCAGCGTCGCCGCCATGAATGCGTCGATGTCGCCGTCCAGGACGCCTGTCGTGTCCGACGTCTCGTGCCCGGTGCGAAGGTCCTTCACCATCTGGTAGGGCTGAAGGACGTAGGACCGGATCTGGCTGCCCCAGCCGGCGTCCCCCTTGCCTTCATGGGCCTCGGCGATCGCGGCGTTTCGCTTTTCGAGCTCCAGCTGGTACAGCCGGGACTTCAAGGTCTTCATGGCGATCTCGCGGTTCTGGTGCTGGGACTTCTCGGACGAGGTGACCACGATGCCGGTCGGGACGTGCGTGATCCTGACGGCGGAGTCCGTGGTGTTCACGTGCTGCCCGCCGGCCCCGGACGAGCGGTAGGTGTCGATGCGGATGTCCGCCGGGTTCACCGCGATCTCGATGCTGTCGTCGACGACGGGATAGACCCATACGGACGAGAAGGACGTGTGACGGCGCGCCGCGCTGTCGTAGGGAGAGATGCGGACCAGCCTGTGCACGCCGCTTTCGGCCTTCAGCCACCCGTGCGCGTTCGGGCCCGCGATCTTGAAGCATACCGACTTGAGGCCGGCCTCCTCGCCCGGCTGAAGGGACTGGACCTGCACCGCGTAGCCATGGGCCTCTGCCCAGCGCTCGTACATGCGCGCAAGCATTCTCGCCCAGTCGCAGCTCTCCGTTCCGCCGGCCCCGGCGTTGATCTCGAGATAGGTGTCGTTGCCGTCGGCCTCGCCGTCCAGCAACGCCTCGATCTCGGCCTGCGCGGCACGTTCGGCGAGAGACTTCAGCGCCGCCTCGGCATCCGCCAGGACCTCCGAATCGCCCTCCTGCTCGCCGAGCCCGATCAGCTCGACGTTGTCCGAGAGCGCCTGCCGCATGGACGCAAGGCGCCCGGTCGCGTCGACGAGCGCCTGCCGCTCCCGCATGAGCGCCTGCGCGCGCGCGGGATCGTCCCAGAGGTTCGGGTCCTCGGCCATCGCGTTGAGCTCTTCCAGGCGATGCCCTGCCGTTTCCCGGTCCATGCGCCGGGCCAGCAGGTCGAGCGACCTCTCGATGGCGGCGACCGCGCTTTCCGCTTCGGCACGCATGACACCTCTCTCCTGGGCTGGTCCCGGCCGGTGGGAGATAGCAATGCAGGCTCGCCGCTTCAAGGCATTCGCTTGCAGGCGCGGGCGGCGCGCGCCAGACTGGGGTTCGCAGGAGCGGGGCCATGGCGCGAGACAATGGGTGAGGATGTCCCGGGCGGGCCGGCCGCGAGCCCGGTTCCGGAAATCGCGGACGTCGCGCTTGCCGACCTGTTCGCGTCTGTCAGGGCCGGCATCCGCGACTTCCGGAGAGCGCCCCTGCACGGGATCCTGTTCAGCGGCGTCTACGTCCTGTCGGGGTGGCTGCTTGCCTGGCTTGGCGCCGGCACCCTGCTCTGGACCCTCGCCTTCGCCCTCGGCTTTCCGCTGGTCGCCCCCTTTGCCGCCGTCGGGTTCTACGAGACGAGCCGCCGGATCGAGGCCGGCGAGCCGCTGGAATGGGCCGGGATCCTCCTCGCGGTCTGGAGGGAGCGGGGACGCCAGCTGCCCTGGGCGGGGGCCATGCTCGCGTTCGTGTTCCTGTTCTGGAGCTTCTTCGCGCACATGAGCTTCGCGCTCTTTCTCGGCCGCGCGGCCATGACCGACGTGCTGACCTCCTGGGACGTCTACCTGACGCCCGCCGGCCTCTCGATGCTGGCGTTCCAGGGCGCCGTCGGCTGCGCGGTCGCTTTCCTGACATTCGCGCTGACCGTCGTGTCGCTTCCGCTGCTGATGGACAGGGAGATCGACTTCGTGACGGCAGCGCTGGTCAGCGTCAGGACGGTCGCCCGGAACGGGCCGGTCATGTGCGTCTGGGCCCTGGTCATCGCCGCCAGCCTTCTTGTCGCGATGCTGCCCCTGTTCCTGGGGTTGCTCGTGGCGCTGCCCGTCCTCGGACATGCAACCTGGCACATCTACAGGCGGTCTCTCGACACCTTGCGGGCGTGATCCCGGCCTGGCGCGCCGGCAAGCGTGGCCGGGCCGCAAGGGCGCGACACGCTTCGGGTGCGCTACGCCGCGCGCCCCGGTCGCCGGAAGATCGTGTCGCGGTGCCAGTCCAGGTGGCTCTTCCCCGGACGGCATTCCGGACCGAGGGGCTTTCTCAGTCTCACGTGATCGCCCCGGGTCTCGGCGGCGCGACATGTGCCCGCCGGCCACGGCAGGCCCCTGCGGGCCGCCTTGCGCCGGCTCGGGCGTGCATGCCGCGCCCGCGCCGGGGAATGCCGCTTGACGAAGCGCCGCTCGCGCGGGGGCGGGCTGGGCGTCAGTCGTCGTCCGCATCCGGGACGGCCACGAACTCCGGATAGGCCTCGATGCCGAGTTCCACGGCATCCTGCCCCAGCAGCTCGGCGTTTGGCGGAATGCGCAGCCCGACAAGCCGGTCGATGAGCATCCAGACCGCGCCCGAGACCGCAAAGACGAAGACGCCGATCGCGGCGATTCCCGTCAGCTGCACGACCAGGTCGCCGCCGGCGGCGATGCAGACGGCCAGCGTTCCCCAGATGCCGGCGAACAGGTGGGCCGGTATCGCGCCCACGACGTCATCGATCCGGACCGCTTCGAGCAGCTTGAATCCCGCGACCGAGATTGCGCCGCCGACCGCGCCGATCAGGATCGCCCACTGGTGGTTGACAAGGTCCGGCCCGGCGGTGATCGCCACGAGTCCGGCGATCGCCCCGTTCAGCGTTGCAAGCAGGTCCATGCGCCCAAGGATCGGCTTGGACAGCGCCAGGGCGGCGACGACGCCTGCCGAGGCCGCGATGTTGGTGTTCGCGAATATGTTGCTGAGCGCCAGCGCGTCCGCCGCCGAGTTCAGGGCCAGCTGGGACCCGCCGTTGAATCCGAACCAGCCCAGCCACAGTATGAACACCCCCAGCGCGACGATGGGCACGTTCGAAGGCGGCATCTGCCGGACGGTGCCGTACTTGGGGAACCGCCCGCGGCGCGCGCCGAGGAGGATGGCGCCCGCAAGCGCGGCCCAGCCCCCGGTCGAGTGGACGATCGTGGATCCCGCGAAGTCCTGGAAGCCCATGCCGGACAGCCAGCCGCCCCCCCACGTCCACGCGCCCACGACGGGATAGATGCAGGCCGTCAGGATCGCCACGAACAGGAAGAAGGACCAAAGCCGGACGCGCTCGGCAAGGGCTCCGGAAATGATCGACGCGGTTGTCGCGACGAAGACCATCTGGAAGAACCAGTCCGACATCGTGGCATGTCCGCCGCCCTCCGCCAGCAGCGCCGCGCGGGCCTGGTCCATCGCCTCCGGCGCGGCCTCGAGGAGCGCGATCTCGCTGGCCGAGTTGCCGCGAAACAGCGTGAGGGATCCGAAGAGCCCGCCGTCGACGCCGACATACATGATGTTGTAGCCGATCACGTAGTAGGCCAGCCCGGCAATCGCGTAGAGCCCGATGTTCTTCATGCAGATGACGGACGCGTTCTTCGTGCGGACCGACCCGGCCTCAAGCATCGTGAACCCGGCGCACATCCACATGACCAGCGCGCCCCAGATGAGAAACGCGAACGTGTTGAGCACGAATCCGGTCTCCGCGCCGACCTGCGCCTGCGCCGAGGCTGCGGCCGGAAGGAGGCCCAGGACTGCCGCGAGTCGCAGGGCTTCAAGCATTTTGTGCATGGCGATCGTTTTCCTGTCCTTCGTTGACGCGGAACGGCATTTCACGGCTGGATCCGGAAATCAACCCCGCCTGGCCGGCGGCGCAGGAACCCGGACTGCGCCGGGCGCTCCCGCAGGCCGTCCGGGCCGGAGGTGCGGCCATCGGATCCCCCCGAACGCGGCATGGCCGAAGCGGCCATGGCGGGATCGGGCGCAGGGACCGTCCGCGTTCCGAATCCCGGCGAATGCCCCTTGCCCTGCGCCGGCTCGCCCGCTTCAGCTCTCCGCGATGTCCTCGTTCCAAAGCTCGGGCTTCTCCTCGATGAAACTCGCCATGAGCGCGATGCAGTCCGGATCGTTGGCGACGATGACCTCGACGCCCCTCGAGCGCAGGAACCTCTCGTTGCCGCCGAAGTTGGCGTTCTCGCCGATGACGACCCGGGGGATGCCGAACTGGATGATGGTGCCGGCGCACATCATGCAGGGGCTGAGCGAGGTGTAGAGCGTGGTGTCGCGGTAGGTCTTCTGGCGCCCGGCCTTGCGCAGCGCGTCCATCTCGCCATGCGCGATGGGGTCGCCCTTCTGGACGCGCTGGTTCCGGCCCCGGCTGACGAGCCGGCCGCCGCGGGCGAGTGCGGCGCCGATCGGGCAGCCGCCTTCGTCATGGCCGCTCCTGGCCTCCTCGTAGGCGATGCGCAGGAACTTCGCGTCAGTGTCGGACAGCATGGCTTGCCCCCCCCCTATCTCTGCGGCCCGGCGTAGTATGGAAGGGTTTCCGCGCGGATCGTGCCGCCCCGCGCCTTCACCGCGTCGAGATGGTCGGCGATGGCCTCCAGCGGCGCGAACCACACATCGCGCTCGGCAAGCGTCGTCTCGAGCCATTGCTCGACCCGTCTCCAGCGGGCAAGGCGCCCCGTCAGGAACGGGTGCGCGACCAGCACGAAGCATCCGCCGGCTTCGTACTGCGCCTCGAACTCTTCCCAGAAGCCCTCCAGCCCGCTGGACGGGCCGCGCACCGGCATCATGTAGCCGATCTCGTCGTAATGGGCGAAGGGCGGCCAGTCGTCGACGCCCCAGTGGACGGGCATTTCGTAAAGCGTGCCGCCCCCGGTCCGCATCTCGTACGGGATGTCGTCGGCCATGAGGGAGCTGTCATAGCGAAACCGGTGCTTCACCATGAGGTCGATGACCTGCTGGGTGACGTTGTAGACCGGGGCCCGGTAGCCGCGGGGGCTGGCGCCGGTCATGCGCCTGTGGGTGTCGAGGGCCCGTTCGAAGGCCTCTTCCTGCGCGGCGCCCTTCGTGGCGACCGGATCTTCGTGGATCCAGCCGTGATGGCCAATCTCGTGGCCCTCTTCCAGGATCGCCTCGACCGTCTCCGGATAGGTCTCCATGCACCAGCCGGGGACGAAGAAGGACTGCTTGATCCCGAAGCGCCGGTATGTGCCGAGGATGCGCGGGATGGCGACGGCCGGACCGTAGCGGCCCATGGAGATCGGGTAGAGGCGATCATGGCCGTCGTCGGGGCGCGCGACATGGATCAGGCTGTCGGCGTCCATGTCGAAGGTGATCGCGCAGGCGCAGCGCGCGCCGTTCGGCCAGGGGATCGGGTTCCGGATCATGCCTGCTCCAGCAGCAGGTGGCCGTCGCCCTTCGCCCAGTGCAGCGTGACCTTTCTGCCTGCGCGCAGGTCGAGATCAGCGAGCGCGCGCTCCTGGGCCTGCACCTTGACCTCGGTGCCGTCCGCGGCCTCGAAGAAGGCCGTGACCGTCGAGCCCACGAACTCCTCCGATATGACGGTGGCTTCGATGGCGTTGTCGCCCGGGCCTGTCTGCATCATGTCGCCGGCGACCACGATCGACGCAGGGGCTCCGACGGGAGCCTCGCCGGAGACGCTGAAACTGCCGAGGGCGGCTTCAACCGTCACCTGCCCGCCTGCGGACGCCTTGACGGTGCCGGGAAAGATGTTGTTCCGGCCGACGAATTCGGCCACGAAACGGGTGCGGGGCGTGCGGTAGACTTCGCGGGGCGTGCCGACCTGCACGATCTCGCCCTTGGACATGACGACCACGCGGTCGGCCATGGCGAAGGCTTCCGACTGGGAATGCGTGACGTAGACGAACGTGATGCCGGTCTCGCGCTGCAGCCTGGTCAGCACGGCCTGCATGCGGATCACGAGATGGGCGTCGAGAGCGGAGAGCGGTTCGTCCAGCAGGAGGAGCTGCGGCTCGGTGACGAGCGCGCGGGCGAGCGCGACCCGCTGGCGCTGGCCGCCCGACAGGGTTTCGACATTGCGTTCGGCGAACTCGGCGATCTCCATGCGGCCGAGCCATTCCATGGCGCGCCGCTTGCGCTCAGCGGGACCGATGCCGCGCATCTTCAGCCCGAACTCGACATTCTCCCGGGCGTTCAGGAAGGGGAAGAGCGCGAGGCTCTGCCAGACCATTGGCGTCTCGCGCTGATGGGCGGCGAGCTCGTTCATGCGCTGGCCTGCGATGCGGATTTCGCCGGAGGTCGGCGCGTCGAGCCCTGCGAGCATCCGGAGCGTCGTCGTCTTGCCGCAGCCGGAGGGCCCCATGATGGCAACGAACTCCCCTGCCGCGATGTCGAGACTGGCCGCGCGCACGGCCGCGAAGCCGCCGAAGCGCTTTTCGACCCTGTCGAGGGTGACGAGCGGGCCGGTCATGTCGCCGCCTTCTGCAGGCGGAAGAAGATGAGGGCCTGGCTGATGACCACCAGCGTGATCGAGACCCCGAAGACAAGCGTGCCGATGGCGTTGACCTGCGGATCTATGGTGCCCTGCACGATTTCGAGGACATGGACCGGCAACGTCTTGTTCAGGCCGGAGACGAACCAGGAGACCGTGAACTCGTCGAAGGAGACGGCGGCGGTCAGGAAAAGCGAGGAGAGGATCGCCGGCCTGCAGAACGGCAGGATGATCTCCCGCATGGCGCGCCACTCGCTGGCGCCCAGGTTCCAGGCGGCGGCCTCGAGACTCTCGTCGATCTGGCTGAGACGCAGGCGGACGATCGCCATGGCGAAGGGGGCCGTCAGGACGCTGTGGGCGGCGATGATCGAGACGAGCTGGCCGGACATGCCGACGCGGCTGAACCAGGCCAGCATCGCGAGCGCGATGATGACGAGCGGGATGGTCGGCGGCAGCAGGATGACGGCAAGGACCAGGCCCTTGCCGCGGAAGCTGTAGCGGTAGTCGGTGTAGGCCGTGCAGAAGCCGAGGAACGTGGCGATGAGGGCCGTGGCGCAGGAGACGGTCAGGCTGTTCCTGGCGGATCGCCAGAAGTCGGGATCCGCGAAGATCGCGGCGTACCATCGGGTCGTGAAACCGGTGAGCGGCAGCGTGGGGAAGCGGGCCTCGTTGAACGAGAACAGCATGCTGACGAAGATCGGCAGGAAGACGAAGCCTGCGACGAGCAGCAGCCATGCGCGGAGCAGGAGGTCGAGGCGGGTCATCGGCTTGCCCTCTTCCGGTAGGCGTAAATGATCGCCGAGAACGCGATCACGAAGAGCGTGACCATCATGATGACGGCGACCACGGCGGCGCGGGGCCATTGCTGCCCGGCCTTGGTGGTGTCGATGATCAGGATCGGCAGCGTCGGCGGGTTGGATCCGCCAAGGTAGAACGGCGCCACGAAATCGCCGAAGGACAGGATGAAGGCGAAGAGCGCGGCGACGACGAAGCCGGTCTTGCCCGCGGGCAGGATCACCGTCCGGACCGCGCGCGCGGGCGAGCAGCCGAGGTTGCGGGCGGCCTGGATCAGGCGGTCGTCGATGTTGGCCATGGTGACCGTCTGCAGGATCAGGACCAGCGGCGTGACAAGGGTAAGGTAGCCGACGAGCGTGCCTGTGGCGGTGTTGAGGAGCGTGTACGGCCCGAGGCCCAGGAGCCTCACGGCGCCGTTGAGCACGCCCGCTTCGGCGAGGATGGTGTACCAGCTGAAGGTGCGGACGAGATAGCTGGTGAAGAACGGGATGATGAGGAGCAGGATGGCGGCCTGGCGGGCGCGCGCGGAGACGCGGAAGGCGAGGCAATAGGCCGCCGGGAAGGCGACGAGCGAGGCAAGCAGCGCGGCGCTTCCGGCCATGGCGATCGTGTAGGCGTAGGCGTCCCAGACGAAGTCCCGCGACAGCATCCGCCGCCAGCTGTCGAGTTCGAAGGCCTCCACCATGCGGAAGTTCCGCACCACGAAGAACGACATCGCGACGACGAAGGCGAGCGGGCCGACGAAGAAGAGCGCCTGCCAGACGATGATGGGCAGGCGGAAGGCCAGCGCGTATGTGTTGGGGCCGCGCATCAGGCGCGCCGCCCTGGTTTCGCGGTCACGTCCTCAAGCGTTCTTGTATTCCGACCAGAAGTCGTTCCAGTCCTCCAGCGTCTGCTGGGCCGGGATGTCGCGATAGCTGATGCGGCCTTCGTCGATCAGCACGATCGGGTCGCGGGGGTCGCCGTCCACCTGCCCGGAGCGCCGCGCCTCTGCCGGGTCGACCTCGTTCAGGAGGGCGCGGCCTGCCTTGGTGACGCAGTGGCCCGGGTAGCCGAGCATTTGCGCCGTCTTCACCTGGCCCTCCGGAGACATGGTGTAGGCGAGGTACTCGAGCGCGCGGTCCGCCTTCCCGGAGGTCTTGGCGATGGAGTAGCTCTCGGTCCACTGGATGCCGCCCTCCTTCGGCACGACGGACGACACCGGCGCGCCGTCGCGTTCGAGGATGCCCGTCACCCAGTCGCCGATGCCGACCATGGCCAGCATCTCGCCGTTCTTGAGGCCCGCGAACGTGCCGCCGAAGTCGAAATAGCCGCCGACCTGGGGCTTGAGCGAGAGCGTCTTCTCCTGCACGGCCTTCCATGCATCTTCGTCGATGTCGAAGGGAGAGGCGTTGCCCAGCAGCAGGCTCATCTGCCCCAGCGACGGCAGGTGCCAGTCGAAATGGCCGACCTTGCCGGCGAGACGCCCGTCCCAGTAGACGTCGTAGGTGGCGGCTTCCTCGGCCGTCAGCACCTCCTTGTTGTAGGAGACGCCGAGATGCCCGAAGCGGGTGATCAGCGAGTAGAGCCTGCCGCCGTCGTCCCAGTGGCCGGCGAAGCTCCTGAAGTCGTCATGGAGCAGGTCGTCGAAGGCATAGTCGCTCGGGTCGAGCTCCATGACGAGGTCGTTGGCCACCAGCAGCTTGGCGTATTCCGCGTCCGTGTGGATGATGTCGAAGGTGCCCGGCGGGTTCTGCGCGAGCGCGGCCAGCATGTTGTCGCCGCCCGCATAGTACTTGGGGACGAACTTGACGTTGCTGGCTTCCTCGAACTCCGCGACCATGTCCGGCTCCGCCGTGCCGTACCAGCCGAGCATCGTCAGCTCGACGGTTTGCGCCCAGGCGCGGTTGACGAAGGGCGCGGCGAGCGCGGCGGAGGCGAGTCCCGTCTTGAGGAAGTATCGTTTGGTCTGAACGAATCTGGTGTTGGACATCTCCACCCTCCATGCGTATCCGGTGCTCCTGAGAGCGCTTTTATGAGGCGGAACGCGCCGGCCTGCAACCCGGTTCCCGGGCGTTCGGCCGGGATGCATGCACTGCGGGAAACATGCGGCGAGGGTCAGCAGGTGGACAGAGCCGAGTTCCGGTCGATTTTCGGGTGTCGCGGTCCCGTGGTGCTGCCGGTGATCCATGTGCTCGACACGGCGAGGACGCTTGCCAATGTCGACGTGCTGAGCGGCGAGGGGGCGCCGGGGTGCTTCCTGATCAACCACGACTTCGGCGTGGAGGAGTTCCTGCCGATCGTGCGCGAGGTGCGGGCGGCGCGGCCGGGGCTGTGGCTGGGGCTGAACTTCCTCGCGGTGACCGGTCTCGGGGCGTTTCCGCAACTGGCGGCGCTGCAGGCGGAGGGCTGTCGCGCGGAGGCCTACTGGGCGGATGACGCGCGGATTGACGAACGGGCCTCCGACCAGGCCGAGGCGCGCGAGATCCTCGCAGCGCGCTCCGGGTGGGACGGGCTGTATTTCGGCGGGACGGCGTTCAAGAAGCAGCGCCCGGTCGATCCTGCGGCGTATGGGCTTGCGGCGGAGATCGCCCGCGACTGGATGGACGTGGTCTGCACCTCCGGTCCGGCGACAGGCGTCGAGGCCGACGACAGGAAGATCGCCACCTTCCGGGCGGCGGCCGGGGACAGTCCGCTGGCTCTGGCTTCCGGCATCACGCCGGAGAACGCGGCGCGCCATGCCGAGGCCGACGCCTTCATGGTGGCGACCGGCATCAATCACGAGGACAACTTCTACGACATCGATCCCAGGCGGCTGCGGCGCCTGCTGGATGTGGCGGACAGATCGGGAGACGGGAGATGAACGAAAAGGGGCCTCGCGACGGGCGGTGGTATTTCGGCCTGATGGCGCCGAACACGAAGGGGACGCGGTTCGCATGGCTGGACCCGACCTCGATCTACATCAACCAGAGGGCGTTTCAGGATCTCCTGAGCGATCTCCTGGACGATCTTGGCGGCATCGAATTCGACGTGGTCGGAGGTCTCGACTCGATGGGATTCGTCGTTGGGGCTGCGCTCGCGGCCAGGCGCCATGTCGGGTTCCTGCCGATCCGGAAGGCCGGGAAGCTTTGCGTTGCGACCGACCGGGTGAGCTTCACCAACTACTCGGGCCGGACGCAGGACATGGAGATGCGCGTGCCCGCCTTCGCGCCGGGCACGCGCGTGCTGCTTGCCGATCAGTGGATCGAAACCGGCGGGACCATGGAGGCGGCGATCGATCTCGTGGAGCGCCAGGACGGCGTTGTCGCCGGGCTGGTGGCGATCGCGATGGAAGGGACGACGCGAGCGAACGCCTTGCGGGAGCGGTTCGCGGTGGTCACGGCGATCCAGCCGGGCACGGACTGGCAGGCGGAATGCGATGCGCAGGCTCTCTCGAGCTTCGAGACCTATGATCCGGCGCGCGCCTTTCCGCTGTCGCCGCGCTCCGGCTAGCAAGCTTCCGGCATGGGCTGGCGGTTCAGGGACTTCGGCATCGCGCGCGCATCCGCCGCCCTGACAGGGCGCGCGCCAGCCTTCCCGGCATGACCCGGATCCGCCCTTCATGCCTGCCGGCCGGCGCCGCGCGGCCGGGGAGAGCGGGAGAGGCGGCCAATGCGCGGCAAGGGCGGCGGGCCGGGATTCCGTGATCCCGAAGCGATGGAATGCCGAAAAGGGGGGGGGGTCCGGCGGGAAAGGACGCTTCGGGGACGCGATGAGGACCGCCTGCGCGCGTGACGGCGCGGCCGCGGGCGCGGCCGTGGTCCCGGGACCTCTTATGAGCGAGCCGGACGGCCCGGAGGCCGCGGAGCCCCCGACGCCCGACTGCCCGGAATGTGGCAGGCCGACGGAGCGGCACCGGAGGCCCGGCAAGCCCTGTCGCCCGGTGCCTGCAGAGGCCGACGGCGGCGCGCGGGCCGGACCTGCCAGGCGGACATCGCCATGCGGGCGCGGGCGCTCAAGTCACTGGTGGACGCCGGGATGGAGCTGGCCGACGCGCGGGCGGCCGCTGGCGTGTGAGCAACGGCCAGGTTTGCGAGGGCCGCGACGCCAGGGGGCGACCCGCCGGCCGCCCTGGTGTGTGTGTCTGTGTCTGATCTGACCGCGGTCAGGGGCGGTTATCGACCGTGAAGTCGCACCACTCGGCATAGGAGGCGAGGTTTTCAAGTCCTTCAAGCGTGCGAGCCGGGCCACAGTGCGGGCCGGGGGCGAAGGTGGCCCGGTAGCCGGCAAACTTGGCAACGGCAAGAAAGCCCGTGGGCGGGGACGGCTTCTGCAAGGCCCAGCAGCGCTGCACATTGGTAGGGCCTTTGAGACACAGCTTGCCCCAGATGCGGACGGTGAACATGCCGGTGGCGGTCTTCCATTCGCCCTCGGCATAGTATCGGCAGGCCGTGGCGACCGGCTGGCCGCCGGTGTATTTGCCGCTCGCATTGTGGAAGGCGACCAGCTGGGTTTTGGGGGCCGGGATCCAACTTCCGTTTTCCCACCGCCCACCGGAGCGCGTGCACCCCGATTGGTCGCCCACCCCGAAGGGAACCGTGGCCGGCCACGCGAGGGCCTCGATGGTCAGGTCCTTGGTCTCGACATCACCGCTTCCAAAGACCGTCAGGGTGGTTTGGGGATTGTCCCAGCTGGTGCCGCCGACGTCATGGAAGATGGTGCCGGTTTGCGCCCCTGCCGGCAGGGCCAGCGTCAGGGCCGCCTATGCGGCGGCCAGTGTCGTCAGGTGCTTAGGGGGGGGGGGTGGTGAAGCGTTTCATGGTCTGTCTCCTCCAAAGGCCAGCACGCGCTGCCGTGATCCTCAGGCCGATCAGGATGATCCCGGCAGGCCGATCAGGACGCCGAGGAAGGCGAAGCCCGCGCCGAGAACGGCGACGGCGAGGCCGATCATTCCGCCGACCGCGAGCAGCATCCGGGTCTCGCGCTTGGCACTCTCGGCATCGCGCTTGGCCATGTCCGCCCGCAGCCTCTCGAAGGCTGCGTTGCTGCGCTCAAGCGATGCCGAAAGGTCGGCCTGCATCGTGTTCATTCGTTCCTCCAGGACGGCGACCTGCCGGGCAAGTGCGTGGATGTCCGGCGCGGCGCTCATGCCCCGGACTATAGTCATCCGCACGTGCGGGCGTCAACCCGGTGGCAGCAATTGGGATACACCCAGTGGAACAGTGGAACGGGGGGACTTGACAGAGGAGCCTCTTGCACAATTATCGCGGTTCCGGCGGCCGTGGCCAGTCCTCCGCTTCGGCCGGCGTGCCGGAGCCGGGCCCGGCAGGCGTCCGGGGCGATTCCGGAGGGCCCAGATTTGGCGGAATGTCGCGTATCTTGGCCCGGCGGGCGCCGTTCGCGCATGGCAGTCCGCGCCGTCCCCTCCGGAGGGCGGCGTCGGCGACGTCATCGTGATTCCGGCCGGGGTGAGCCGCGAGATGGTGGACTGCTCCGAGGACATCCTGATGGTGGGCGGCTACCCGGACGGACGCGACTGGGACAACATCCAGGAGCGGCTCCTGACGGAAGAGCTGTTTCGGCAGGCGGCCAAGCGGATCTGGACGTCACGTTGTAGAGGGGCCAGGGCTCGATGCACCGATCGCAACGTCATTGCGCGCCGCCGCGGAGGCCGCACGCCGCCGACCCCGCAGCGGGCCGGACCCCGTTCGCGCCTGCCGGCGAAAGCGGCCCGCCCGCGCAGAGCGCTTCCTGCGGGGCCGGGTAGATGCGGGAGGCGGGATACGATTACGTGATTGTTGGCGGCGGGTCGGCGGGTTGCGTCCTGGCGAGCAGGCTGAGCGAGGATCCGGACGTGCAGGTTCTCCTCCTCGAAGCCGGCGGCAGGGACCGGCATCCGCTCATTCACATGCCTGTCGGCTTCGCGAAGATGACGGACGGACCCCATACCTGGGGCCTTGCGACGGCGCCGCAGAAGCACGCGAACAACCGTGAGATCGCCTATGCGCAGGCACGGGTGATCGGCGGCGGATCGTCAATCAACGCGGAGGTCTTCACGCGCGGCAACCCGGCGGACTACGACCGCTGGGCGGAGCGGGAGGGCTGTGACGGCTGGGCGTTCAGGGACGTGCAGCGGCATTTCCTGCGCTCGGAAGGCAATGCCGTCCTTTCGGGCGACTGGCACGGGACCGACGGTCCGCTCGCGGTCTCGAACATCCCCGATCCGCAGCCGACGACGCGCGCGTTCGTGCAGTCGTGCCAGGAGCTCGGAATTCCCTACAACCCGGACTTCAACGGGCCGGTCCAGGCCGGGTGCGGCGTCTACCAGACCACGACCAGGAACGGCCGGCGCTGCTCCGCAGCCGTCGGCTACCTGAGGCCGGCCGTGGGCCGGCCGAACCTGGCCGTTGAGACCGGCTGCCTCGTCGAGCGCATCAGGTTCGAGGGCGCGCGCGCCGTCGGCGTCGCGTACTCCGCGGGCCGCGGACGCAGGTCGGTGCGGGCGGAGCTCGAGATCCTGGTGACCGCCGGGGCGATCGGGACTCCGAAGGTCATGATGCTCTCTGGCGTCGGGCCTGCAGCGCACCTGCGCGGTCACGGAATCGACGTCGTGCACGACCTGCCGGGCGTCGGAGAGAACCTGAACGACCACTTCGGCATCGACATCGTGGCCGAGCTGGACGGGCACGCCAGCCTGGACAGGTACAGCAAGCCTCACTGGGCGCTCTGGGCTGGCATCGAATACGTCCTGTTCCGCTCGGGCCCGGTCACCTCCAACGTGGTCGAGGGCGGCGCCTTCTGGTTTGCCGGCGAAGGCGGGCCGGTGCCCGACCTGCAGTTCCACTTCCTTGCGGGCGCCGGAGCCGAGGCCGGCGTTCCCAGCGTCCCGAAGGGCTCGTCGGGCATCACGCTCAATTCCTACACGCTCAGGCCAAGGAGCCGCGGCACCGTGCGGCTGCGCTCCGCCGACCCGTCCGCGCCGCCTGTCGTGGATCCGAATTTCCTGGCCGAGCCGGACGATCTCAGGACCAGCGTCGAAGGCGTGAAGATCAGCCGGGAGATCTTTTCGCAGCCCTCGCTGAGGAAGCACATCAGGGCGGTCCGGTTTCCGGATGACGGCGTGAAGACGCAGGCCGACCACGAGGCCTATGCACGCCAGTACGGGCGCACTTCGTACCATCCGACCGGCACGTGCAGGATGGGCAGCGACGGAATGTCGGTGGTCGACCCGCAATGCCGCGTGCGCGGCCTCGACGGGATACGCATCTGCGACAGCTCGATCATGCCGAGCCTCGTGGGATCGAACACCAATGCGCCGACGATCATGATCGCCGAGAAGGCAAGCGACATGATCCGGGGCAACCGCTGACCGCGATC
The DNA here is from genome assembly GCA_965221845.1 of Paracoccaceae bacterium. GTDB lineage: Bacteria > Pseudomonadota > Alphaproteobacteria > Rhodobacterales > Rhodobacteraceae > JAJEFO01. The sequence goes on along the minus strand of OZ244919.1, from coordinate 621,958 downwards.
CCGCCTCGGGAACCGGATCCGGACGGGATCCGCCTCTCCCGGAACGGCCGGGCGGGATCAGTCCCAGTCCGGCGCCCACGGCACCAGGTCTTTCCCGACGATCCTGTAGCCTGTCGCGGTGAGCCTCTCGATCCGCGCCATGTCCACGCTCGAAAGCGTGAAGTCCATGATGTCGAAATTCGCCCGGATGTTCTCCGGCTTCGTCGACATCGTGTTCACGCTCACGCCCTTCTGGACGATCCAGCGCAGCACCACCTGTCCCGCGGTCTTCCCGTACGCGGCGCCGATCTCGGCGAACTCGGGATGCCTGAACACCTCGCCGCGAGCGACGGAGCAATAGGACGAGAGAGGGATCCCGACCTCGTTCGCGCCGGCGAGGAGACGGTCCTGGTTCAGGAGCGGATGGAACTCGACCTGGTTGGTCACGATCGGCGCGTCGACGATGGACTTCGCGTCCCTCATCATCTGGACCGTGTAGTTCGAGACGCCGATGTCGCCCGCGAGCCCCCGGTCGCGGGCCGCCTGCAGGAGCTTCAGTGACGACGCGACGCTGCCGTCCTTCTGGGGCCAGTGCAGCAGCAGGACATCGACGCGATCGACCTGCAGCGCCTTCAGGCTCCGCTCGACCGAGGCCATGAACCTGTCCTCGCCGAAATTGTCCGGATGGACCTTGGTCGTGATGCAGAGGTCCTCCCGCGGAATGCCCGTCGCCTTCAGCGCTTCGCCGGCCTCGGCCTCGTTGCCGTACATCTGCGCCGTGTCGAATGCGCGGTATCCGACCTCGGCCGCGGCGAGAATCGCCTGTCTTGCGACGTCTCCCTGCAGCGGAAAGGTGCCGAAGGCGCGCTGATTGGTCTTCTGGAAAAATACGTTCATTGCCGGTTCCTCCAATTCCGTCCAAAATGTAACCCGCCGGTTACCTGCTGGGAAGGCCTTCGGGCCTCGGTGTCGGCTTTTTGGGCGTTCCGGGCTTGTCTCGGCACTTCGGGCTTGGCATGCTTCCGATAACCAGACGGTTACTTCTTGCGGCGGCTCACTCGGGGAGGCTGTCTTGACAAAGCAGGTGAGCGCAGCCGATGCGGCCGGGCTGATCCAGGACGACGCGGTCGTGGCCGTCAACGCCTCGAGCGGCCTGTGCTGCCCCGACCTGGTGCTCCAGGCGATCGGCGAACGGTTCGAGGCCGAAGGGTCCCCGAGGAACCTGACGACGATCCACCCGATCGCGGCCGGGGACATGTTCGGCGTCAAGGGCGTGGACCATGTCGCGAAGGCCGGATGCCTGGCGAGGATCATAGGCGGCAGCTATCCGTCCGGCCCGTCCAGCTCCGATCCGCCGCTCATCTGGCAGATGATCGCCTCGAACGAGGTCAAGGCGTACAACCTGCCCTCGGGCGTCGTCTTTGACATGCTGCGGGAAGGCGCGGGGCATCGCCCCGGGGTTCTCACCAAGGTCGGCATGGACACGTTCGTGGACCCCGACCAGGAGGGCGGCGCCATGAACGCCGCCGCCGCCGCCGAGCCCATCGTGAAGCGCGTTGAATTCGAGGGCGAGGACTGGCTGTACTTCGCCGCGCTTCGCCCGGACGTCGCCATAATCCGCGCCACGACCGGCGACGGGCGCGGCAATCTGGGATTCAGTTCCGAGGGCGCCTATCTCGGCGCGATGGAGATGGCGCTCGCCTCGCACAATTGCGGCGGAACCGTAATCGCGCAGGTGCGGCAGGTGGCGCAGGACGGCTCGCTGCGCCCTCATGACGTCCATGTGCCCGGCATTCTCGTGGACGCCCTCGTCGAGGCGCCCGACATGCTGCAGACGACCGCAACGCTCCACGATCCGGCGATATCCGGCGAGCTGATCCGCCCGGTCGGCAGTTTCCGGAAAATGGAGTTCGGCGTGCCCAAGGTCATTGCGCGCCGCGTGGCGCAGGAGCTTCGCAGGGGATGGGCGGTGAACATCGGTTTCGGCGTGTCTGCCAACGTGCCGCGCGTGTTCATCGAGGAGGGCCGTCACGGCGACGTCACCTGGGTGATAGAGCAGGGCGCGATCGGAGGCGTCCCGTTGCTGGACTTCAAGTTCGGCTGCGCCGCGAATGCCGACGCCTTCGTGACCTCGCCGCACCAGTTCACCTATTTCCAGGCCGGGGGATTCGACGCGTCGCTGCTGTCGTTCCTCGAAATCGGGGCGGACGGCTCCGTCAACGTGTCAAGGCTGAAATCGACCCCGCACCGGACGGCGGGTGCCGGAGGCTTCGTCGACATCACGGCGCGGGCCCGGCGGATCGTGTATTCGGGAACCTTCAGCGCCGGCGCGAAGATGCGCATCGACGGCGGCCGGCTGGCGATCGACGCGGAGGGACACACGGCCAAGGTCGTGCCCAGGGTGGACCATGTCTCGTTCTCCGGACGGCGCGCCGTCGCGCAGGGCCAGGAAGTCACCTACGTCACGGAGCGCTGCGTCATGCGGCTGACGGAGGAGGGGCTGGAAGTGAGCGAGATCGCGCCGGGCCTGGACATTCAGCGTGACGTGCTTGGCCAGGCCGAAACGCCGCTCAGTGTGGCCGGGGACCTGCGCGTGATGGACGCGGCGCTCTTTGATCCGGCCCCTTTCGGGCTCATGCCGTGAGCGCGCCGCGGATGTCGCTGACGGCCGACGGGGCGATCGGGCACCTCCGGATCGTCAGGCCGGACAGGCTGAATGCGCTTGACGCCGCCATGGTGGACGGTCTTGCGGCGCGGTGCGGGGAGATCGAGCGCCGCGACGACATCCGGGTCGTCGTCCTTTCGGGCGAAGGCAAGGCGTTCTCCGCCGGCGGGGACATCGACGCCTGGTCCGCCGAGAGCCCGGAACGGTTCGGGCGGCGCTGGATCCGCGACGGGCATGCGGCCTTCGACGCCCTGGCGAGGCTGCGCCAGCCCGTCATCGCCGTCCTCGACGGGCACGCTCTTGGCGGCGGGCTGGAGCTTGCCGCTTGCGCCGACATTCGCGTCGCGGAGGCGCAGGCGAAGTTCGGCCAGCCGGAATCCGGCCTTGGCATCGTCCCCGGATGGTCCGGCACGCAGCGTGCCGTCCGGCGCTTTGGCGCGCAGGCCGTGCGACGCATGGCGCTGTTCGGCGAGGTGTTCTCGGCCGAAGAGGCCTTGAGGCTCGGCATCGTCGACCGCGTCGTGCCAGCCGGAGCCGGCGCGGCGGCCGCGGCGGGACTGGCGCAGGCCGTGCTGGGCCGCGGGCCGCGGGCGACGGAGCTCGTCAAGATGTCGATCAACGCCGCCGAGGGCGAGGAGCGCGAGCGCGTCCTCGAGTCGCTCTCGGGCGCCTTGGCGGCGGGCACGGACGAACTGGCCGAAGGGCTTGCCGCGTTTCGGGAAGGCCGCAGGCCCGCGTTCGGAACGGGCGAGGCATGATCCGGCATCCGCGCCCTGAGGTTCAAGGCTGGAACGCCTGACGGCGTGAAGCAGGGGCTCATGGACGGCCTTGCCGCGGTGGAGGGGCGGATCGACGGCATTGCAGGCCGTGCACTTGAAAATCGACCCGGTTCCCGGGATCCGTGACGACGGCCGGGAACGTCAGGCAGGGAACGCAAGGCATGAGCGGCCGGCGCCGCGGCACGGGCGATGCGGAACGGGAGGCCCTCCGCACGGCCCGCCCCCGACCGTTGCGGCCGCAGGGGCGGGACGGCCCTCGGCTTCCTCCCTGCCGTGCAGCGCGCCGCCGGCCGCTCCGTGCACCGGCAGGACGATTGAACGGGTGCACGGCCCGGACCACCCTCGTGAAATTCGGCAAGCCTGCGGATGGAATGTCGGGCTCACTGCCTTGCCCCGATGCTTCCAGTCGCGCCTGGAAACCGGTTCCCGACGTTTCTGGAGGTCAGCGATTCCCGACAGAATTTCTTTTCGTTCATTGTCAGCAGGTTGCACGGCCGTCACGAATTTTCCTGTCACAGACCTTTCCCGCCGAATCGGCTTTGCTGCCGTCAAACAGGCAAAAGCCGAGCAGAAAAATGTCCAGAGATTCCTTTCGCAGGCATCTGTCGATGCCAGGGCCGTGCTTCGCGCCGTGCGTGCATGCTTCGACCGCATCCCCGACCCGACCGGCACGCGCGACTTCAGCCTTCCGGTAGGCCTGACGTCGGGGCTCGCGGTCTTCTCGCCCGGGATCCCGTCGCTTCTGCAGTCCGGCCGGCAGGTGCGGGGCGGCGAGGATCCGGTCCGGGCGCGGAACCTGCGCGCGCCGTTCGGCGTGGGGAAGGCGCCGTCGGACACGCGGATGCGCGAGCGGCTCGACGGGGCCGGCCCCCGCGGCCTCCGCCGCTGCGGTCCGGGGGCGTCCACGCCGCCCTGCAGCGCGGCAAGGCGCTCGAGGGCCGGACGGCGTTCGGCGGGCATCTCCCGGTCGCGGCGGACGGGACCGGCCGCCGTTCCTCGCGCAAGGCCGGCTGCAGGCGCCGCTCGCGTCAGGACCCGCCGCGACGGGTCGAGGACCTCCTGCCGTCAGGCACTGGGCGCGGCGACCGTCCGTCCCGACCACGCCGGGGCGTTCCCGCCGGCGCCGGAGCCGATCCGGAACGAGGACGGCAGGAGGAGGAACGACTGCGAGCGGAACGCCTTGAGGCGGCTCGCCGGGGACCTCCGCCGGGAGCGTCCGCACACGGGAGGGCGGCCGGCGCCGGGGACGGGCTGGCGGCCGGCGGCCCGCACGTCATGCTGCGTGAGCGGAGAAGGGCTTCCGCCCGTCCCGGGCGCGAAGCCGGGCGACCACGGGCCGCCGTCCGGCTGGTTCGATGCCAGCGGGACGAAGCAGGCCTGGGAGAGGCGCGACGGGAAGACCGGCATCGTGCACCGCTTCGAACGGGACCGCGGCCTGCCGGCCGACGACGCGAACTTCGGCCTGAAGACCGACATGCCCGGATGCGGGGAGACCGGCACGAAAGGGAGGGTCCGGAGGTTCTCGCGGGCCGCCGGCCTCCCGCCCGTCCGGGACACGGCGTGTCCGTCATGCGGTGCGGCCGCGTGCGGGACGGGCGACCGGGAACGAGACGTTCCGGGCACCGGGACGCGGGAGGGCTGCAGCTTCGGGCACAACTTCGGCCATGGCAAGAACCACCTGTCGGACGTCTTCATGACGCTCGCCATGCTCGCCTTCCTGATCGACCGGTGCAGCGGCACTGCTGCCCGCTGTTCGGACGGGCGCGGGAACATCAGGAACGCATCCCCTGCCTCCGGGATCGGATGCGGGAACCGGCCGGACCTTCGTCTTCCGGGACTGGAAGACCCTCTGCCGCGCGCTCGCGGGAGAGCCTGGCAAGGAGGACCATGCCGGCCCGTCCGTGCCGGGCCGTGACCGCCCCGGCCACGCCCGGACGGCCCCGATCCCGCCCTTCGCCGGCAACGCCACGATCCCGGGCCGCCGCCCGGCCGCCGGTCGTGCGCACACGGAACTGCCGTCCGCCATGACCGCGCCTTCGCGCACCGACGGTCAGGCTGTCGGGAATTGCTGTCTGGAGGTTGACCCGGCTGTATATTGGGGCAATATACAGCCATGATCGGCCTCTCACGGATTGCGGGCTTCGACTGGGATGATGGCAACAGTCGCAAGAGCGCCATCAAGCACAGTGCCAGCCAGGCGGAATCAGAACAGGTCTTTTTCAATGATCCGCTATTGGTGGTCCCGGACATCAAGCACTCCACGGAGGAGCCTCGGCTCCACGCACTGGGGCATGCGGACGACGGCCGGCTTCTGCACATCAGCTTCACCCTGCGGAACGCAGGGACCCTTATCCGTGTGATTTCGGCGCGTACAATGAGCCGCAGGGAGAGAACCTTACTATGCCACGAAAACCTGACCCGATACCCGAATTTGCAACCGAGGCGGAAGAGCGAGCCTTCTGGGAGCGGGAGGATTCCACCGATTATGTGGACTGGTCGGAGGCCGAACGGGTCCGCTTGCCAAATCTCAAGCCCTCGACCACATCGATATCCCTGAGGCTGCCCGTGCCCTTGCTTGAACGGATAAAGATCGCCGCGAACAGGCGGGACATGCCCTACCAGTCCCTGATCAAGGCATGGCTTGCTGAGAAAATCGACGCCCGGCCATAGGTGGTGAAAACCGGTCCGTCGTGCGTGCCCGCGGATGGTGGCGCTCCGGGCGCGCCGCGACCGGAGCATCGCCTGTGTGGCCGCAGTCGCAGACCGCCGGCTGGAGCAAGGCGCACCTGAGCGCGCCCGGGCGAAGGCCGCCGACCCGACGCCGCCGCACGCCGCGCGCGGGGATCGCCGGCGGCAGCGGCGCCTTCGCCCCGGCCCGACCCTTGGCGGGCCGCCCGCGCGGAAACGCCAGGGGACAGGCCTTCCATTCCGTTGCCCGTTTCCATGGACCGTAGCGCGCCCGCCGGAACGTCAGCGTTCACGCCTACGCCGACGGCCCTGACCGCGCAGCTTCTCGAGCGCCGCCCAGCACGTGTCCATCGCCTGCCGGAAGGCGTCGGGCTGATCGTCGCCCCGCGTGAAGCGGTCGACGTCGTGGATGAAGCAGATGTCGATGCGTTCAAGATTGAGCCTTTGCAGGCTGTCCTCGAACGACCTCATGGTGCCGTCGTAGCTGTAGTCGAAATGCATCGTGAACCGGCCTGCATTGGTCCAGGGCGCATAGTCTATGTCGTCCTTTCGCGCAGGCTTCAGGACGCGGCCCACCTTGGACGACAGCACGAAGTCGTCACGGCCCTTCCAGCGCAGGCCGTGGCCGGTGCGAAGTTCCGAGAGCCCGTGGCCGTACATGGGGGCGGTGTCGTAGTAGCGAACTCCGGCGTCCCATGCGGTGCGGATCATCCCTTCGGAGGTCTCTTCGTCGATCTCGCGGAAGATGTTGCCGATCGGCGCCGTGCCGAACCCGAAGGCGCTGGCCTTCATGTCGACGCGGCCGAACTCCACCAGGGAATCTGGTTGCATGTGCGCTTCTCCTAAGTAACTGTCTGGTTAGTTACAGGGCTGGCGACGGTTCGGCAAGGGATTGTTCGGGCGTGCTTCCCGCATTGCGCGATTCGGGCCCGGAGCAACGAAGTCCGGGCCAGGATTCGCCGGATTTCGCTGCGGCGGCGTCCTGGATTCGCGAAACGCGGCAGCCCGACCTTCAGGGCGGATGCGTGGGCGGTTCAGGGGCCCGAGACAGCATCAGGCCCGCCAATGCCAGAACCGCACCCGAGATGCCGCAGCGGGGCGGCGAATCAGGCCCGCGTCGTCTGGTTCGTGAACATCGCCGGTCTGGTGTCGTTGTCCCTGCCAGGCAGGACATGTGCCGTCCTGCCTGGCGGAGGCGTTCCGGAGGGGAGCGCCGCAACCTGCAACGAAGGAAAGGACGACGACAATGCGGATCCTTGTCGGAACGGACGTGTCGGTGGCGGGCACGTCGGCCGTCGCGATCGGCGCCGCCGGCAGGATCGTCGACGAGCCGAAGGTGCCGTCCGGTCCCGGATCGCCCGGCGCGCGCCTGGGCGGGCTGACCGGCAGCGTCGCCGCGGCCGGACCGGGACGGGACCCCTGTCGCAACGGCTCGCAAGGGGCCGGGCGAGGCCGGCTGCGAGACCGTGCTGACGGGACGAGGCGCGTGAAGGCTTCGCCGAGGCGGCCCCGGTCAGGACGGACCGGCGGGACGCGGAAGGCAGCTTGTTGTCTTGCAAAGGCATTGAGACGGTGCTAACGCGCGCGAACGGCCTGGGGTCAGTTGAGCCCCGGCTTTGCTGTCAGAGGAGAGACACAATGAGAAACACCGTAATCGCGGCTGCTGCCGCATTGCTTGTGGCTGGCGCCGCTTCCGCACAGGAGCGCTACGTGATGATCACGCACACGCAGGGCACGGATCCTTTCTGGCCCGTGGTCGAAAAGGGCGGGCGTGACGCGGCCGCTGCCATCGGCGCCACCCTTGAGTACAACTTCGACGCGTCCGGCGACATGGCCGGCATGGCAAAGCTCATCGAGGCCGCAGCCGCGAGCGAGCCAGACGGCATCGTCGTCTCGCTTCCTGATGCCGCCGCGCTTGGGCCCGCGATCAAGGACGCCGTCGCTGCCGGCATCCCCGTCGTGACGATGAACTCCGGCCTCGAATCCTCCAGGGAGCTCGGCGCGCTGATGCATGTGGGCCAGCCCGAGTTCGACGCCGGCATGGCCGCCGGCGGACGCGCCAAGGCCGAAGGCGTCACCAAGGGCCTTTGCCTCAACCAGGAGGCCTTCAACACCGCCCTGGTCGACCGCTGCTCGGGCTACTTCGAGGCGCTTGGTGCCGAACTGAACATGATCGACGTCTCAAACGACCCTGCCCAGATCGAAACCCGAACGGCCGCCGCTCTGGAGGCCGACCAGTCGATTGACGGCGTGCTCGCCGTCGGGCCGCATGTCTGCGAGGCCGCGAACCGCGCCGTGAAGGACGTCGGCGCCGACGTGCATCTGGCATGCTTCGACCTGAGCCCCGGCGTCATGGACATGATCACGGCCGGCGACGCCGCGTTCACCATCGACCAGCAGCAGCGCCTGCAGGGCTACATGCCGATCATCGTCCTGCACCTCTACAACAATCACGCGGGCCTTCTGCCGGGAGCGAACATTCCGTCCGGCCCCGGGTTCGTGGATGCCTCGAATGCCGACGCCGTGAAGGCGCTGGCGGGCGTTGACCGCTAGACGGCACGGCATACGCGCTGCCCCGGGGCGCCGCCGGCGCCCCGGGGCAGCGCAGCTTGAAGCAAGCGGCATGTGAGGATCCCGATGGACGCGACCGATCGCAGGGAGAGCGACAGGCTTCGTCAGGAAAGCTGGATTCAGCGGACGGTCCGGCGTCCCGAAATCGGCGCCTTCCTGGTCATGGCCATCATCATCCTGGCTCTCTACTTCGCATCAGAGGGACGTGCGTTCAACGCCCTTGGAGTCAAGAACAACGTGGCGATCATCGCGCAGTTCGGGATCATCGCGACCGGCGCTGCGCTTCTGATGATGGCCGGCGAATTCGACCTTTCCATCGGCTCGATGATCGGATTCGCCGGAATGTCCATGGCGATGATGCTCAAGTGGGGCCTGCCGTTCGGCCTTGGCGAGGCAACGCCGTTCGCGGCGTTTGCGGTGACGCTGGCAATGACGCTGGCGCTGGGCTGGATCATCGGCAACATCGTGGTCAGGTCCGGGCTGTCGAGCTTCATCGTGACGCTTGGATTCCTGTTCTTCCTGCGCGGCACGACCGAGGTCTCGTTCCGCCTCATCAACAAGTCGACCCAGATCTCCGGCCTGCCGGACTACAAGGAAACGAGCTGGTTTGCGGATCTCATGGGCGGCGAGGTGTTCGGCTGGTTCTATGACGCATGGTTCTGGCTCGGCGGCAACCTCAACCGAAAGGGCGAGCAGTGGGTCACGGGCTTTGACGCGAGGTTCCTTTGGTGGATAGTCATCGCCGGCGCGGCATGGATCGTCCTGAGCCGCACGCAGCTCGGCAACTGGATACTTGCCACGGGCGACGACAAGGAGGCGGCCCGCGCAAACGGCGTGCCCGTGAACAGGGTGAAGGTCGGCCTCTTCATGTTCACGGCGTTCTGCGCGACGATTTTCGCGGCCTGCCAGGTTTTCGACACGAACACGTCCGACGCGGCCAAGGGCAACCTCAAGGAGCTTGAGGCCATCGCCATTGCGGTCGTCGGCGGCACCTTGATGACCGGGGGCTTCGGCTCCATGCTGGGCGTCATCTTTGGCGCGGTTACGGTGGGGCTCGTGGCGAACGCCGTGTTCTTCATCCCTTGGATTGACGGCAGCTGGTTCCGGGTCTTCGTGGGGACGGTGCTGCTGGCGGCCGTCTTCGCCAACGAACGCATCCGCAAGCGGATCACGGGAGGCATCTGACGCATGCCAGCGCAGCCGTACATGCGGGTCGAGAACCTCGTCAAGAGGTTCGGTCCCTTCACCGCGCTCGCCGGGGTCAGCCTCGAGATCTTTCCCGGCGAGGTCCACGCGCTCCTGGGCGACAACGGCGCGGGCAAGTCCACCCTGATCAAGGTCCTGGCCGGCGTGCACCGTCCGAGCGACGGCCGGATCCATGTCGAAGGGCGGCCCGTCGCCTTCCGCAGCCCGCGTGACGCGACCGCCGCCGGCATCGGCACCGTGTACCAGGACCTGGCGCTCAACCAGCTCATGAGCGTGACCCGGAACTTCTTCATGGGCCGCGAGATGAAGAACCGCTTCGGCATCCTGAAGATGGATGAAATGGACAGGATCGCCCATGACGAGATGCTGAAGATCGGGATCGACTTTTCCGATCCGACGCAAGCCGTGGGCACCATGTCGGGCGGGCAGCGGCAGACGCTCGCGATCGCCCGGGCGATCTATTTCGGCGCCAAGGTCCTGATTCTCGACGAGCCCACGTCGGCACTCGGCCAGAAGCAGCAGATGGAAGTGCTGAAGACCATCAAGAGGGTGCGCAAGCGCGGCGACATCGCGATCATCTTCATAACGCACAACGAGATTCACTCGCGGCTCGTTGCCGACCGATACACTTTCCTCGCTCTCGGCAAGGTCATCGGAGGGGGGACGCGCGAATCGCTCAAGCACGGCGAGATCCGGCGTCTCATGGCCGGCGGCGCGGAGATGGCGGACCTCGAGCAGGAGCTCGCGTCCGTCTGACGCCGTGCCGGGAAAGTGCCGTTCCGCCTGCACGGCGACGTCTTCGCTTCGGCTCCGGGAGGCCGCGGGAGATGCCCGCCCAATGGCATTTCCTTAACGATTCGGCATCATTTCCTTAAGGACTCGCGCCTGTCCGTCGCGGGCGGCGCCTGCCTGTCCGGAACGTTGCGGTCTTCATGCCCCGGCCTTGCCCCGTCGGTGCCACTTGCTGACGGGCTTCATCGATTTCCGGGGGCAAGACCGTCCCGGCCGGAGACGGGCGCGCACCCTCAGAAGGGTGTAGCCCAGATTAGGGCCCGTTGACAGTCGTCTTGCGAATCGTCCGGCTTGATGCCATTTTCGGCCCCGACAACCGCCGGAACGGCGGCACGAGGCAACAACGGCATGAGCGAGCAGAGAGATGACGATGCAGACAGGACGGTATTGACCGACGCCATGCGGGCGCGGACCGGGGACATGCTGCCGGGCAGGGCGTCCGACCCCGGCGGCACGGCGGCGGACAGCCGCCGCTTCATGGAGGCGGTGCCGTGGCGGTTCCGCACGGGGTCGCCGTGGCGTGGCCTCCCCGAGCGGTCCGGGAACCGGGACGGCGTCTTCAGGCGGTTCCGGCGCCGGCCGCTTCCGGGGGTCTTCGCGCGCGGTTCCGACGCCTTGTCCGAGGAGTCCGGCCTCCCGCGCGTGTCCGGCGGCGGCACGGCGGTCCGGGCGACCCGGAAGGCGGCGGGCGCAAGAGGGGGACCTCGGGCCAGGGGACCGGCCGCTCCCGGGGCGGCCTGACGAGCAGGGCCGTGGCCGTCGCGGACGCGCCGGGATGCCCTGTCCGCTTCACGCTCCTTCCCGGCCAGGCGCACGGCCCTATGGGGTGCCGGGGCTTCCCGGCGGCCTGGCGTTCGGGGCCTTCGCCGGCGACAGGGCGTCCGGCGCGGACCGGCTGCTCGAGGACCTGGCGGAACGCGGGGCGGAGGCGGTGGTCCCGTCGAGGCGGAGCCGGACGGCGCCGCGGGCGCACGGCCGGGAGGTCTGCGGGTGGCGGCGCCTGGCGGAGAGCCTCTTCGCGAAGGCCGGGGAGTTCCGGGCGGTCGCGACGCGCTGCGCCAGGACCGGCGAGAGCTTCGCGGCGGGGATCGCCTCGTCGCCGGCGTGGTCGCCGCGACATGACTGTCAACGGGCCCTGATCTGGGCTGCACCCGAGACCCGATGACGAGCCCGAATCAGAACAGGCGGGCAGGGCGGTTCACCGGACCACGAGAAAAAGGTCGGCTTGCCTTGCGGTCGTGGCCACCTTCCTTGTCGCAGGTTCGATGAAGGAGTCTGCGGATCGAAGGGCCGCAGACCTTGCGACCGGCAGCCAGGTGTCGGCCGGACGATTTCGGAGTCGAGGGCATCGCGACGTTGGGGAGCGAGGCCCGTCGAGAATTCACCTTCCCTGCCTTGCCTTCATGTAGCTGCGCAGCACCATGTTGATGCAGGTCTGGTATCCCTTGCCTTGAGCCTTGAAGAAATCAAGGACGTCGGCATCGAGACGCATCGAGATGGCCTGCTTCGGCCGCGGCATCTCAAGCCGGGCCCGTGACCAGTCGAACTCGCCCTCGTCGTCGTCGCGAACCGGTTCAAGACCCGCCGCTTCCTCGCGACGGAGCCGGTCCCAGTCCGTCCTGCCCTCGCTCTTGAGGCGGGTCGTTTCCTCCGCTGAATGCGTCATTGTAACGCCTCTTTTCGTCTTTCCTTGCGCGGCGGGCAGTGATGATCCGGATTCTCCCGCTCCGGTGCGTGAAGACCACCGAAACGAGCAGACCGTTCAGATCGCCTACCGCGATCCATCGGTCCTCACCTTCGTGGTCCGAAGGTGCATGCAGCACTGGCCGCCCGTCGAAGATCAGTTTTGCATCTTCAAAGTCGACACCGTGCTTCGCGATCGTTGATACGCGCTTGGCCTTGTCCCACTCGAATCGCATGTTCGCCATGTCCTTTGGCTCCTCTGCTTGTGTCTTTCCTGCATGTCTGTCTCCATGGTTGCTTGAGGGATCTTCCCGTTGAAACGAAGCAGGACGCTTCGTCTCGAATTGATGTATATACAGCTTGCATATATATGACAACATCCTCCGGGCCTGTCAGGTCAATCGACCCTGGACCTGTGGCCCCCTTGCTTCACCATCTTGCTTCGAGGCGAAGCGGCCCAAGCTGGAAGACGCGGTTCCGGACCGCGCACGACCTGGCCCGCCTTCCGATGCCGCCGCTTGACGAATTCCTCGAGGCCGAGGCATTGCGTTGCGAGCCTGAAGCCGTGGAGGTCCATGATGAAGAATCGCCTGATCTCGTGCCAGAGGGGCAGGTTGCCGGAGAGCGGTCTCTCCGGGTTCGTCGGCGAGGGGAACAGGAACTCTCCGGGATCCTCCATCCGCCTCTCGACGATTTCGCGGGCCTCGGCGCTCAGAGCTTGACCTAAAATGTGGATGGCCTCCCCCAGATGTGGCATTTCCCTGTCAGTTTCCACCCAGACAAGGAGGACACAATGGCCTGGGACGAGACCACCCGCGAAGAGCATGACCGCAAGTCGGAGCGACATGAAACCGACCTGACCGACGAGGAATGGCTTCTGGTCGAGCCGCTGCTTCCGGCCCCGGCGAAGCCTGGCCGCCGCCGGACGACCGACCTGCGCGAGACGTCCGACGCGATCCAGTACATGCTGGCCACGGGATGCCAGTGGCGGGCGATTCCCAAGTGCTTTCCGCCCTCTGCGACCGTCCAGAACCACTCCTGCGCGTGGCGCGACAACGGCGTCCTGGAACGGATGCCGGACGTGCTGCGCACGCTGGGCCGCGCGCAGGCGGGGCGCGAGGCGCAGCCGACGGCGGCCGCGATCGACAGCCAGTCGGTGAAGACGACGGAGGCGGGCGGGCCGGCGGGTTGCGACGCGGGCAAGAAGGTCAAGGGGCGCAAGCGGCACCTGACGGTGGACGTCGAGGGGTTCCCGATCGCGCTCCGGGTGCTACGGGGGCGGACGTGCAGGACCGGGACGGGGCGCCGGCCGTCATCCTGGCGATGCTGGAGAAGGCGCCGCAGGTGACGAAGCTGTGGGCGGACGGCGGCTACGCGGGTCCGAAGCTCGAGGCCGCGCTGGCGGAGCACGGCCTGGGGTCGATCGTCGAGATCGTCCAGCGGCCCAGGGAAACAAGGGGCTTCACGGTCCTGTACCGCCGCTGGGTGGTGGAGCGGACCTTCGCGTGGATGTCGCGGTGCCGGCGTCTGGCGAAGGACTTCGAGCGGACGCTGGAGAGTTCGCTGGCCTGGGCGCAGCTCGCGGCGTGCCGGTTCCTGATGCGGCGGGTGGCGCGGGGCCAGGCGGCTGGAATCTCTTAACATATTGATATTATTTAATTATGATTCAAGCTCTCAGATGCACGGTTCTCGGACCCGTCTTGCCGTCCTCGAGCCCCGGAACGGCCTGCACCTCGTCGGCAAGGAGATCGAGGCCCTTTTCATGAGACAGGCCGACACCGTCAGGCAGTCCGTCACGCGGATCATGACCGGCCTGTCCCGCTGCCTGCAGCGCGAAAGGCCGGGGCGCAGCTGCCCGCGCCGGTCCATGCAGCCAAGGAACAGGTGGCAGAACCGGCAAGCCGCCTGACATCAGGAAAGGCCACGGAAAAAGGCCCCGGGCTTCCGGCAGACGCCCGAAGCGCGGGGGCCTTCCTGTCCGAACGACAGAAAAGCTTGTCCGAATGCCATTGGGGTGCGCGCCGGAGCGGGGTCTTGGCCCGTGCCGCCGGCAAGGGCCGGATTCACGCGCTGGCGAGGGCGCGGGCCGTCGGCGCGGCGAGGGACGGCATCCGCGTCAGCCCGGTCCGCCCGGGATCTGCTGCGCACGCTGATTGCCTGCATGATGCGGCAAGCCCGGATCCGCCGACGCCGTCCGGGCCGACCCGGCAATGCCCGGGATCGGCCCGGCTCCGGGGACCGCGGCCTGCAGCGCGCGCAGGCGGCGCGCGAGGCGCGAACTGCGCAAGGCCGTCGGCCGCGGACCGGCGCTGTCTTGCACGAAGCGGGCCTCGCATGTGGCACGGTCCGCCGTCCGGGGCAGGGCGCCGGCAGGCAGGGACCGGAGGCTGACATGTCGCTTCAGCCTTTCCTGGCCGCCGGGCCGCTGATCCAGCTGCATGTCGTGGCTGCCGCGCTGTCGATCGTGCTCGGGCCCGCTGCCCTCGGGCGCCGCAGCCGCGATCGCTGGCACAGGCGGGCGGGCTATGCCTGGATCCTGGCCATGACCGCGCTTGCAGCGACCGGACTGTTCATCGACAGCATCCGCATGGCGGGTCGTTTCAGTCCGATCCACCTGCTGAGCCTCCTGACGCTGTGGCAGCTGTGGCTGGGGCTGCGCGACGCGCGCGCGGGCAGGATCGCGGCGCATCGGCGCCGCATGCAGGCGCTCTACGCGTGCGCGCTGATGCTGACAGGCGCGTTCACGCTGTTTCCCGGCCGGCTCATGAGCCGCATCCTGTTTCCCGAGACGCCGGTGGCCGGGTTCGCCGTGTGCCTGGCACTTGCGGCGCTGGGGTGCGCGTGGTGGTTCCGTGACGTCCTGCGCCGGGCGCGCTGACCGGCAAGGCCGCCGTCTCCGGACGCCTATGCGAGGCTCGGAAGCCACAGCACGATCTGCGGAAACGCGACGAGCAGGGCGATCGTGACCGCGTCCGTCGCGAAGAAGGGCGTCACGCCCCGGAACACGTCCTGGACGGCGATGTCGTCCCGGACGCCCGCCACGACGAAGCAGTTGAGGCCGATCGGGGGCGTGATCAGGCAGAACTCCGCCATTTTCACGACCAGGATCCCGAACCAGATCGCGCACATGGGCCCCGACATGCCGAAGGCGCTCTCGGCGGCGGGGACGGTCTCTCCCCCGTTCAGCGCCATCACCGCCGGATAGACCACGGGCAGCGTGAGCAGGAGCATCCCGATCGCGTCCATGAACATGCCCAGGACGGCGTAGGCCAGCAGGATGCAGGCGAGGATCAGCCACGGCGAGTACGTGAGCGAGGTGATCCAGTCGGCGAACGCGCCGGGCAGGTCGGCGAACCCCAGGAAGCGCACGTAGATCAGCACGCCCCAGATGATCGAGAAGATCATCACCGACAGCTTCGCGGTTTCCAGAAGCGCGTCGCGGAACTCCGGCCAACGCATGCCCCGGAAGACCGCAACGAGGAACACGACAGAGGCCCCGATGGCCCCGCCTTCGGCGGGCGTGCCCCATGCGTCTCCCCCGAACGGGTTGTAGACGAAGCAGATTATGGTCACGACGACGATGACGATCGGCAGGGCCGGCGGAAGCGAGACAAGGCGCTCGCGCCAGGAGAAGCCGGTGACGCGCGGCCCGAAGTTCGGGATCACGAGCGCCATCCCGACGATGAGCATCGCGTAGATCAGCGCGGAAAACGCGCCGGGAACGAAGCCGGCAAGCAGGAGCTTCCCGACATCCTGTTCCACGATGATGGCGTAGATCACGAGGATGGCGGACGGCGGGATCAGCGAGGCCAGCGTTCCGCCGGCGGCAACGACGCCGGCGGCGAACTCCTTCCTGTACCCGATCTTCAGCATCTCGGGAATCGCGATCCGGGCAAAGACGGCCGCCGTCGCGACGGAGGCGCCCGAGACGGCGGCGAATCCTGCGGTCGCGAAGACCGTCGAGACCGCCAGCCCGCCTGGAACCCAGGCAAGCCACCGCTTTGCCGCCTCGAACAGCGCGCGCGTCAGGCCTGCGTAATAGGCCAGGTACCCGATCAGTATGAACGTCGGGATCAATGACAGCGCCTGGGAGGACACTTTCGAATGGGGCACCTGGCCTGCCGTCTTGACGGCCACCGAAAGAGCCCAGCCGAAGTCGTCCGGCGCATAGCCCTTCTTCGCCCAGAAGATCCAGATCAGCCCCGCCAGCCCCGCCAGCCCCGCCGCGAAGGCCACGCGCATGCCCAGAAGCACGAGCGCGAGCATGCCGCCGGTCGTCCAGATCCCGATCTCGATCGGCTCCATCAGCGGTCGCCCGCGAGCCGGCCGGCCCCCATGGCCGCCTGCTGCGCCGCGTCCGGGACGAGCGGCACCGCGACGGCCTTGCCCGTGACGGCGGCGCGAGGGGGGCTCTGGCGACGGAGTGGGGTGCCTGGCTGGCGTGTTACCGCTCGATCTGCTCCAGGCTGAGGACGAGGGCCGTAAAGCCCCGGCAGTTCCGGCGCGGCAGATCGGCATTGGCCCAAGGGAAAGAAAGTGCGGCACCCGTCGTCTGGCGACGTCGTGCGCGTTCATGCCGCGTCTCCGCCGCTTCGGAGGAGCGAGGCAAGGCGGCTGCCCAGAAGGTCGCCGGTCTCCTCCGCGATCGGGTAGGCCACGTAGGAAAGCGCGGCGTTTATCTGCTTCAGGAGGCGCAGCGTGTCCTGATGGATGTTCGTGGTCTCGAGGCTGGCGGCCGCGCCTTCCTGGAGACGCCTCAGATGCCTTTCCTGAAGCTTCTGCTCCTCGATCCGGATCCGGTCCTTTTCGGCGACGAGCTGGCGCGCGGCCTCCGCGTCGCCCGTCGTCAGCACCCTGAGGGCCAGTTGACCGTTGGTGACGACCTGGTCGTGGAAGTGATCGAGATCCGAGATGCCCTGGTCGGAAAACCTGATCGCCTTGTCCTGCATCTTCTTTGCCAGTGCAACGAGGTCAACCGCGATCCGGTCGCCGGCCTCCTCAAGACTGTTGGCCACTGCGGCGATTTCCAGCGTCTTCTTGTCCAGTGCAGGAGGAATGCCGTTTTCGCGCAGTCGCGAGATGTAGATCTTCGTCTCGAAATGCATCCGGTCAATGTCGTCCTCGCGAATCCCGATCACGCGCGCGATGTCCGGATCCCAGCCCCGGAAGAGCTGCATGACCGGGACCAGGATGGCCTGCACGGTCTCCGCCATGCGCAGGAGTTCGCGCTGGGCGCAGGCGAGCGCCAGGGGCGCGTGGTCGAGCGCATCCGGGTCGAGGGCCGAGACGGTCGCAACCGCGCGCTCGGCATGCCTGGGCAGTGCCGCGTCCGCAATGCGGACAAGCTTCCCGGAAAGGGGCAGGGCCACCGAGAGCAGGGCGGCGTTCACCAAGATGTGAAGCCTGACGGCCTGCTGGCCCGATTCTGCGCCGAGAAGCGCGAGATCAAAGATGCCGCCCACGAGAAGTGCAAGAAAGAGGATCGCCATGCCGCCACGCGCGACAAGGTTGCCGATGACCACGAGCTGGGCCGGACGCTCGCTCGACCAAAGGAGCGCGACAGGGATGAGCCCGGCGCCGAAGTTCGCGCCGATCACCAGCGCGGCGGCCACCGGCGCGGCGGTCAGTCCGGTCGTGGCGAAAGCGGCAAAGGTCAGCACTGCGGCAAGGCTGGAGTGCATTGCCCAGGCGATGAGCGCACCGATGGCGAACGCGCTGACAAGGTCGCCCTGGAAATAGGCCGCGATGCTCTGGACAACGGGGCTGCCGCCAATGGGCGCCGCCGCATCCCGGATCATGCCAAGCGAGACCAGGACCAGCGCGAAGCCGATCACCATGCGCCCGACCTGCTTGGACTTGCGGCTGCGCGCATTGAAGAAGATCGCGACGCCGAACATCAGCGCAAAGGGGATCAGCGCCTGTACCGGAAGAAGCAGGACCTGTGCCACGATGGCGGAGCCAAGGTCTGCGCCGAGAAGGAGCGCCAGCGCGGCATGGGGCGCCAGCATGCCAGAGACCGCGAAGCCTGCGCCGATCAGGGCAACGGCGGTCGAGCTTTGCATCAGCATTGCCGCAAGGCTGCCGCTTGCCGCGGCGGACAGCCTGTTGTCGGCGCGATCCTTCATGTGACGCTTCAGGTCGGGCAGGAAGCCGCGTTCGACGCCCGTGCGGATCAGGCGAACCGACCACAGCAGGAGCGCGACGGCGGCGGCGAGATGTGCGGCAAGGGCGATCATTCGGGCACGCCGGTTTCTGGTTTGCGCTTGGGAACGGCCACAGTTCGCACAGGCGTCAAAAATCCGTTTGCCGCAAGAGATTTGCACATCCGTTCGTGGGGCATGTAACAGAAAGTCATTTTCAGTTCCGCATTGAATTGCTTGAGCCGCATTCTAGGGATTGTCTTCGAGAAAGGTGTCCCGAAGCACTTCCCAACTCTGCTTCGTGCGTGCGACAAGCAATTCTCCTTGCGACCGGAAGATGGAGTAGGGCGCGCCATCATCGAGCATCGCGGCATGCAGACCGGCTTCCCGGCTGACCAGTTCGCCGGCGGCGTGGTCCCACGGCTTCAACAGCCCAGAGATCATGAAATCGACGGCACCCTCCGCCAGGAGCCAGTACTCGTGGCATGAGCAGCGAAACGACATGACGCGGTCGAACGCGACAAGTCGAGGAGCAAGCCAGCGCTGCGCTTCCTTCGGGTAAAGGAACAGCGGGACGAAACCCGTCGATGGATCGTCCCGCGCGGTCGACGAAATTCTCACGGTCCTTCCGGCGGCGGAATGGCGAAAGGCGCCATGACCTGCGTGCGCCATGACCCAGCCGTCGGACATGGGATCATAGAGAAGGCCGAAGACCGTCTTGCCGTCGACCGCTATGGCCACCATCACTCCGAACAGCGGCAGGCCCTTGGCATAGTTCCATGTCCCGTCGATTGGATCGACGATCACCGCGATCTCGCTGTCGGTCATGCGGCCCAGAAGCGTCGGGTTCATGGCAACAGCTTCTTCCCCGACGATCAGCGCGCTCGGGAAGAGCTTTGAGACCCCGTTGGCGATGCGGTCTTCGGCTGCCCTGTCCGCCACGGTGACCAGATCGCTTGCATTTGACTTGCCCTCGATTTCGCTTGCGGCCAGGGAGCGGAAGCGGGGCAGGATCTCGGTGCGCGCGGTGTCGCGGACGAGCGCTACCAGCGCGGCGGCATGGTCCTCAGTGACGGGCGATGGCGAGTGACCTCTACGCATCGGCTTGGCGGGATCCGAGGAACGCAACCCGGTCGAACGCGTGCATCGTGTCAAAGTTGCAAAGTTCGACCTGCCCGAACGAAATCGTTCCGACCTCATCGCGAAATCGTTCGGTCAGGTCCCTGCTGAATTCGGCAATCCCCTCCGCCGCATCCTGCGTCATCCATTCGACGAGATACGCGAGCGTGATGTGAAAGACGTAGGCATCAAAATCCCGCACCTCGATTCCGGTCGCCTTCGACAGCTTGCAACGTGTCTTGCGCAACGCATCCTCTTCAGCCTCGTCCGCGCCGGTCATGGTCACGCTCTTTCCGGCGAAGAGATCGACCATCCGGGCCCGATGGCGGGCAGGCAGATCAAGGGCGCTGGCACGGTCGAGGAGAATGCGGGTCCGGTCGTCGCGCGGCGCGTCGCGCAATTCCCTGGGCATGGCGCCGTGCATCTCGGTCGTCGGCGACAGGCCTTGAAATATCGTCATGTGGAAGCTGGACGGCGGCAAGAAGGTGTAGAATCGCTGGAACCGGCTCATCTTTATCTCTTCCTGCATCGCGCGCAGCGCCGTGTGCGCGCGCGATGCGGGGTCGACGTGGCAGATGAACGTGTTGCCAGGCCAGTGCTGCACGGTGCCATCCGTGTGGAACTTGCCACCGCCTTCGGGCACCGAAATGCCTTCGGGATGGGGACTGCCCGCGAGCTTTCCGGTCAGATAGTCGATCAGGTCTGGGCGTTCTGGCTTCATTCCGTGTCCTCGCTCGTCTGGGTCAATGTCGCTTTCCCGATGCCGGGTCGAACAGCCGGATGGCACCCTTCATGAAACGGACAGAGAATGCCTCGCCGGGTGTCATGCCACGGCCGAGCGGGGTTGCGATGCGCAATTCCTGGCCGTCTGGAAGTGCGGCGACGATCACGGAATGCGATCCCAGGCTTTCGCTGTAGACGGTCCGGCAGGGGATGCCATCAGGCACGATCTCGATGTTCTCGGGACGGATGCCAAGCGTCACCGGCCCGCGAAACGGCGTTTTCGTCAGGAGAGTTCCGTCCGGGAGCCGGATCCCCGCCCCCTCGCCGTCCGCGCCCAGAAGGTTCATGGCCGGAGCGCCGATGAAGGTCGCAACGAAGGTCGTCGCCGGGTTCTCGTAGAGTTCCGACGGCGCGGCATATTGCACTATCTCGCCATTGTTCAGGAGCATGACCTTGTCCGCCAGCGTCATCGCCTCGACCTGGTCATGGGTCACGAAGACCGACGTGGCGCCAATCCGATCGTGCAGGCGCGTGAGTTCCATGCGCATGCCGTGGCGCAGCTTTGCGTCGAGGTTCGAGAGCGGCTCGTCGAACAGAAGCACCGAAGGTTCCCGGACGATGGCGCGGGCGACGGCCACGCGCTGTCGCTGGCCACCAGACAGTTCGGAGGGGTGACGGTCCAGGAGCCCCCGGAGTCCGACGCTTTCGGCAGCGGTTTCGGCCCGTTTGCGGCGTTCCTCTTTCGGGACTCCGGCAACCTTGAGGGCATACCCGATGTTGTTGCGCACGGACATGTGCGGGTAGAGCGCGTAGTTCTGGAAGACCATGGCGCAACCGCGGCCCTTCGGGGCCAGGTCCTGCACCTCGCGGCCACCGAACCGAATTGTCCCGGAGGTGACGCGTTCCAGGCCGGCGATCATGTGCAGGAGCGTCGATTTCCCGCATCCCGACGGACCGAGGATGACCGTGAACTGCCCCGCGCCGATTTCGGCGGTAAGGCCGGGAATCACGAGATAGCCGCCGTACGCCTTTCGGACGTCCTCCAGGGCGATGGCATTGCCGGCCATCGTCATTTCTCCGACAGGTTGAGGCCGCGCACGATCTGGCGCTGCATGACGCCGATCAGGACGACCGGAATGAACGAGACGAAGAGCGCGCCGGCCATGAGCAAGGGCACGTCTGGAATTCGGTCCGGTTGGGTGTTCGCGAGTTTCGCGAGCCCCACGACCGCCGGCTGGGCGTCCGGCGTTGCCGCTGCCACGAGCGGCCAGAGATACTGGGTCCAACCTCCGATGAACCAGAACATGAAGGTCGCGACGAGGGGCGTCCACGAGAGCGGCAGGAGGATGTCGACCATGAACCGGAATGGCGACGCTCCATCCATGGCTGCGGCCCGCGGCAGGTCCTTTGGCAGGCTGAGGAAGAACTGGCGGTAGATGAAGACGGAGGTGGACGAGGTCGCGATGGGCAGCGCCACGCCGATGTAGGTGTCGAGGAGGCTCAGCCTGAATTCGTGCCTCGCGCCGACGACCTCTTCGGCAAGCCAGGCAAGGCCGGTGATCTGCATCAGCCAGTTGAGCGGCATCGCGACGTTCGCGACGATCTGGTAGGTGGTGATAACCAGGAGTTCGAGGGGCAGCATGACGGTCGCGATCGTCAGCGAGAAGATGATCCAGTTCCACCGGGATTCGTAGAAGACCAGCGCGAACGTGGCCGTGAAGGCAAATGCGCACTTGATCCCTGCGACCAGCAGCGAAATCACGATGGAGTTCCAGAGCTGTCCCGGCAACTGGGTTTCGGTGACGATCCGTCGCATGTTGTCAAGGAAGCTCGATCCGACATTCAGCCCGATGCCGCCGGCGCTGACGAACTCTTCGTAGGACAGGGATGCCGTGAGAAACGCGATCACGATGGGCGCGAGGATGAACGCGACGCCGATGACGAGGATCGCGAAGGCCGTTCGGTCAATGCCCCGGGTGTCTTCGACCATCTCTACTACCTCTCGTACTTGACGAATCTCTCGAGGCGGAACTGAAGGATCACCATTGCAACGACGAACATCATCAGGAGCGCCGTCTGCGTCGCGGCGCCGGAAAGGTCGTAGGCCTTGAAGCCATCGACATATATCTTGTAGATCAGGAGGTTCGTGGCGCCGCCGGGGCCGCCCTGGGTCATCGTGTCGATCAGGCCGAAAGCCTCGACCACCGTGCCGACGAACTCCAGGACGAACGTAAGGAAGAGCTGTGGCGTCAGAAGCGGCAGCTGCATGTCGACGATTCTCCGCCACGGCCCGGACCCGTCCATCGCGGCCGCCTTGGCAAGCCCGTCGGGGATGGCCTGAAGTCCCGACAGCAGGATGATGAAGTTGAACGGAATGCCGTTCCAGACCTGCGCGACCACGACCGTCGCGAAGGCGTCGCCCCCGTCGATCCGGGGATTCCAGATTCCGGGATGGATTTCGTTGAGCGGGGCGAAGATGCCGAGAAAGGGGTTGAAGATGAAGACGAAGACCACGCCGATCGACGCCCCGGCCACCGCCTTGGGCCAGATGATGATGTTGCGCGCGGCCTGGCTGATCCGGATGCCCCGGTCGGCCGCAAGCGCGAGGATCAGCGACAGCCCGATGGCAAGCGTCGGGGCGATCGCCATGAAGATCAGCGTGCGCCACATCGCGTTCCAGAACTCCGGGTCGGACAGGACCCGGTCGTAGTTCTGGAATCCCACGAATTCCGATCCGCCGCCAAACGGGCGTTCGAGGAACAACGACCAGAAGAACGCAAGCGCCACCGGGATGTAGAAGAACATCGCGATCAACGCGAGGATTGGCAGGACAAGCGTCCAATAGCTCCACCGGCCGGTGTAGAAACCCTGTTTCACGCCCGCTGTCCCGGCTCCGGACGAGGTGCGGCCACCTCGTCCGTGTTTGATTGCCACGTCACGGCAGCTTGACGCCGCGGTATGTCTGTTCGAAACGACGCAGAAGCTCGTTGCCGCGCGAGACCGCGCTGTCAAGCGCTGCCTGCATGGTCTGGTCACCGTTGAACGCCTTCTGGGTCTCTTCCTTGAAGATTTCGCGGAACTGAACGAAGAAGCCGAGCCGAATGCCACGCGAGTTCTCGTCCCCCGGCTGGTTGAGCGAGGCGACCCCCATCTCGGCCGTCGCGAATTCCAGGGTGTCCGCCTTGCCGCTTGCGACGAGCGACGCGAGAGCGGCCTTGGTGACCGGCATGAAGCCCGTCCGCCGCGTGAACTCGATCTGTTGATCCTCGTCCCGGACGAAGTTGAGGAAGGAAATCGCCGCCTCGTAGTCGGCGTCATCGTGGCCTTTCATCACCCAGATCGCGGCGCCGCCGATCAAGGTGTTTCGACGATCCACGCCGTCGTACATCGGCGCCATGGTGATCCTAACCTTGTCTCCGAGCGCGGCGTATGCGGCGCCGTACGATGCGGTCGACGCCTCCATCATCGCGCATTCGCCTGCATTGAAGGCAGCGTTGTACTTTCCTGCCACGGTGTCCTGGTCAAGCTTCACGAGGCCCTCTTCGCGCCACTTGGAGAGGTTCCGCATGTGGTCGGCGACGGGCCCTTCGTTGAACGTGTATTTCGCGTCGAGGCCGCCGTATCCGTTGTTGTTGGTCGCGATCGGCGCACCGTGACGCGCGCTGAACTGCTCGAGCACGCGCCACGGATGCGCGTCCGAAGTGAACGGGCATTCGACGCCTGCGGCCTTCATCTGGCGGGCGGCTTCCATCACGCCTTCCCAGGATTGCGGGACCTCCTCGACGCCTGCCCCGCGCAGCATTTCCATGTTGGCGTAGAAGATCAGGGTCGAGCCGTTGTAGGGCTGCGAGAACAGGTCGCCCGTAGAGGTTTCGTAGTACGACCTCGCTCCGTTGATGTAGTCGTCCCACGGCGCGTCCGGCATGATCTCCTGCACTGGCACGACGGCGTCCGAAAGCATGAGGTCCAGGGTGCCGGCGTCGAAGAACTGGATCAGGACGGGGTGCTGGGCCGAGCGGTACGCGGCGATGGCCTTCTGCATGCCAGCCTCGTAGCCGCCCTGGCCTACGCAGGTGATCTTTTGGTCGGACTGTGCATCGTTGAACGCCGCGCAGTGCGCCTGGATTGCCTCTTCGCTTTTTCCGGTGTTACCATACCAGAATTCGATTTCGGCAGCATGGGCTGCACTTGCTCCTGCCAGAAATGCGGTCGCGCATGCCGCATGGCTGAGTTTGGTCATGGGAGTCTCCTTGCTGTCTGAGGTGGTAGGATGTTCGCAGTTTACAGGGCATGCTCGTTTGTTACAAGTAGAATGTGAATAAAAAAACTCATAAAGTGTGAAGGCCCTGTGACGGCAGCAACTGGAATTCGGAGAGTGACGTGGATGCACGTGCATACAGACCGGAAGATCTGATCTGCGACAGGTACTTGCGCGACCAAAGTGCTGGCGAGGTCGCCTCAAGGAACGAACGTGCAATCCTGCGTCAGATCTGGCGAAGGCCCGGCTTGCAACGGTCGGACCTGGTCAACGGGATCGGTCTCACGCAGCAATCGATTCACCGGATTGTCGATCAGCTGGAGAGCCGACATCTCATCGCGCTCGGCCCTCCGGTTCCGGGCACCGGTCGCGGGAAACCCAGTCCAACCATTCGGTTGAATTCCGGGTGGGGCCTCTCGGCGGGCATATCGCTCGAGACCGACAGTGCCGGAGTCACGGTCATGGACGTTTCCGGCCGTTACCGCACGCGCCGCATTGATCTCGATGACGTTGGGCGCCTTGCCGGCCTGCGCCGTATGGATCAAGCGCTTGAAGAGGTCCTGGCGGAATTCAGCGCGACCCGAGATGACCTGTTCGGCATCGGGTTCGGCATAACCGGCTTTCGCGTCGGCGGAACCCGTTTCAATCCGCCAGTGCCATTGGAGGATTGGGCCCTGATCGACTTAGGCCCGTTGCTCTACGAGTTCTTTGGCGTCCCTGTTTGGGTTGAGAATGGCGCGAACTGCTCGGCGTTTGCGGAGGCGACCCTCGGATTGGGTCGCAGGGTCGCCGACTTCGCCTATCTCTCGTTCAACTACGGGTTCGGGGGGGCGGTGATCTCGGATGGGGCGCTTCTTCGGGGGTTTCGTGGAAATGCGGGCGAGTTCTCGGCGATTCTGGACATTGAAGACAATGAGCGCCGCCCGGCGCTTGGCATCCTTCTGAGGCAGCTGCGGGCGCAAGGCGTCGAAATCACGACGATGGCCGAGCTCCGGCAGTCCTTCGACCCGTCATGGCCCGGTGTCGAGGCCTGGGTCGATGCAGCACTTCCCTGCTTCAACCGCGTGGTCAACGCGCTTTCCGCCATCGTCGATCCGGAGGTGATCGTCCTCGGTGGCCAGATACCGCGGGCGCTTGCGGAGACCTTTGCTGCAGGAGCCGAGTTTTGGAGCACGCCGAGATTTGGTGTTGAGCGCCAGGTCCCGCGCATCGAAGTCTCCGAACTCGAAGACGAACCGTCCTCCATTGGAAGCTCGACCCTGCCGATCGCAAGCTGCCTGCTGTGACGAACATCTGCACCGTTGACAGTCGTGCGCCATGAGGCGGTCCGAAATGACTGAATCAGCCGGGCGCGTAACGTGTTTCGTTCCATCGCAGTGCCCGCAAGGCGCGCCTCGGCGCGCGATGGAACAGAGGGCCTGCACGTGGGGTTCATCGGCCTGATCGGGTACGCGGCACTCCCTGCCCTACCGCCCCGGGCCGCAGCGGCGCAGTCCGTGCGGGACGGCCTCGTCGAGCCGCGCCCGCATCCGGGTGTCCGAGGGCGCCTTCCCCGCGCCGAAGAGCGTTCGCAGGTTCCGCGCCCTGACCGGATCCGCGCCGCTGCGCGCCTGCCGGTCGAACTGGAGCAGCGACGGGAACTTGAGCGAGAACGCCGCCGGCCCCGACATCAGGCAGCCGGAGAGGCTGAAGTCGCGCGCGGCGATCGGGCCGGGGACGCGGTCGAGGCATGCGCGCACGGCGCGAAGCATGCCGGGCATCGACAAGCCGACCGGCCCCGGGCGCTGGCTGGCTCAGAGGCCGAGGACGCCGTAGTCACCTTTCAGGATCAACTGGATCGAGACATGGATGCCCAGCAATCCGTACAGCACCCATTGTGAATTCACGCCAAGGACAACGACGTAGAGATGTCGCCGGCTGATCCCGTCCTGCAGGTTGGCGCCGAAGAAGCCGATCCAGTAGACCAAGGTTCCGTACAGCAGCTGCCAGTAGAGCATCATCCCTATCATGCCTGCGACAAGCGCGGGCAGGATGCCGGTGCTGTAGGAGGCGTACAGTGCCAGTGTCGGGACCGGAACCAGGAATCCGTTGGCAAAGTCGATGTTGTAGCCGAAGGAGCGCCGGTCCGCGTAGGAGCGGTCCAGTTGCGCGTAGACGGCCCATGCATCCGCCCATGTGATCGGCAGGAACAGTCTGGACAGGGGAGCCGGCGAGGCAAGGAAGGCGGCAAGCGGCAAGCGGCCGGTCTCCGCCTCGAAAGCGCGCCAATGCTCGATGCGCTGCTCGACACGGTCCCGGTGGAGTGCCAGGCAGATCTCCAGGAAGCAGACCATCAGGTTGACGGACAGGAACTTGATCAGCAGGGCCTGCAGGATGTCAAAGTCGCCATGAACCAGGTAGCGTGCGCAAATGCCGGCAAGCGTCAGCGCCGACAGGGCCAGGCCGAGGAACAGCCATGCCGGCATTTCCATGCGCATCCTGCGTGAACCGGATCCGGCTCGTTCCGAATCGGCCGGTCGCTCACCCATCGCTCAGGCAATCTTTGCCGCGGCCCGCGTGCGGAGCTCCGGCCGCATGCTGCGTCTCGGGCACGTGGAGTGATGGCAGGTGCAGGGCGTCGGGCAAGGGCTCGGGCTTTCGGCCAGGCGCGTTCACGACCAGCTCGCTGATCGATTTCGGTCGCGGGGTCAACCTCTGCAAGGCTCCGAGGCGCTGCGGCGGATGCGGGTCCGGCCTCCGTCCGATCCGCTGCCGCAGGCATTCGCGAGGGCTGGCCGACGCCCTGCATGCCGCGCCCCTTCAGTTTCGCAACGGTCCTGACGATGACGGATCGGGCCGCAGGAACCTGTCCCGGCGAGGTCCCGCCCCCCCCCCCCCCCCGGAGCGGCCCTGGATCCCGGCAGCGCGAACCAGGCGTGGCGAGGCTCCCGCAGCTCGCCAAGCGCATGCGGGGGCCGCTCAGCGTCGCGGAAGGTATGCCGGGCATTCTCCCTCGCGGTCCCGTGTTTCGGCGGCCGGGCATGACGTTCATGCCGCAGGACGACGGGCGGGCGCCGCCGTGTTGCCGGTCGAGCGTTGCCGGATCCCGGGCCAGGCGCCGCCGTCAGGTCCCTGCAGCTTCCCTCCCGCTCGTCCGGAACGCGTTCACGGCCGCCCGGCGGCGCTGCGGAAACCGGGCTGGCGCGGCACGGCGGCCCCGGGCCGGCCCTTCGGGCGTGGCTGCCTTGCACAGGGGCCTGTCCGCCATCTTCGACATCGTGGCGCCCTTGCCGCGCCTTCTTCGCGCCCGGGGCCGCCCTTGCGGATGCGCCGGCAGCGCATCCGCCTCAGCCCGCATGATCCGCCTTGATCATGTCTGCGGCCTTTTCCGCGATCATGATCGTGGCCGCATTCGTGTTGGAGGATATCAGCCGCGGCATGATCGAGGCGTCGACGACCCGGAGGCCGTCGATGCCGTTGAATCTCAGGCGCGGCGTGACGACCGCATCCGGGTCCGATCCCATCCTGCATGTGCCTGACGGATGGTGGTCGGTCTTGGCCATGGCCGCGGCGTAGGCGAAGTAGTCCTCGTCCGTCCTGACGTCGGGGCCCGGCAGGACCTCGCGGCTGACATAGGGCGCAAGGGGGGCCGCAGCGAGGATTCCCTGCGCCAGCTTCAGGCCCCGGACCGCCATGTCGCGGTCGTGCGTGTCGGACCAGTAGTTCGGGTCGATGAGGGGCGCGGCGGCCGGATCCGCCGAGGCAAGCCGTACTGTGCCGCGCGACCGCGGCCGCATGTAGGCCGAGTTGAGCGTGACGCCGTCCCTCTCCATTCGCGCGATGCCGGCCTCGATGCCGGAGCCGAGGCCGAGATGGAACTGGATGTCGGGCGACCTCGCCCCTTCCTCGACGTACCAGAAGCCGCCCGTCTCGAACAGGCTCGAGGCGACGGGCCCCTTGCGCGTGAGCAGGTAGCGCATGCCGGCGGCGGCCGACCAGAGCGGCCGTGCGTACCTGTCGTAGGTGTGCGGGCCGGTGCATTCGGCGATCGTGCAGAAGTCCAGGTGATCCTGCAGGTTCGACCCCACGCCGGGGCGGTCGCACGCGACCGCCAGCCCGTGCGCGCGCAGGTGGTCCGCCGGACCGATGCCGGACAGCATGAGGAGTCGCGGCGACCCTATGGAGCCGGAGGACACGATGACTTCCGCGCCAGCGCCGACGACCCTCTCTCCCGCGCCGCCGGCGATGACGACTCCCGTCGCGCGGCCTCTGCGGGTTTCGAGCCGCAGCACCTGCGCGTTGAGCAGCAGGTCGAGGTTCGGACGCTTCAGGGCGGGGCGCAGGTAGGCGATCGCGGCGGACGAGCGGCGGGCGTTCGACTGCGTGAGCTGGTAGTAGCCGACGCCCTCCTGGCTTTCGCCGGCAAGGTCGGGATTGCGGGGAATGCCGAGGGACTCGGCGGCGTCGAGGAACGCGTCGCAGATTGGCAGCGCGGCGGCCGGGCGCGACACCCCCAAGGGACCCTCCGTCCCGTGATGCCTGTCGTCATGCGTGTCGTTGCGCTCGGCCTTGCGAAAGTACGGCAGGACGTCCTCGTGGCTCCATCCCTCGCAGCCGAGCTGGCGCCACTCGTCGTAGTCGAGCGCGTTTCCCCGCGTGTAGACTTGGGCGTTGATCGTGGAGCCGCCTCCGATCACCCTTGCTTGGGTGTAGGTGAGGGACCTGCCGTTCAGGCGCTCCTGGGGGACGGTGGACCAGCCCCAGCTTCCGATGCCCTTGGTCATCTTCGCGAAACCGGCCGGGACGTGGTAGAGCGGGTGCCAGTCGCGTCCGCCAGCCTCGATCAGGCAGACGCGGCAGCCTTCGGTCTCGGAGAGCCTGGCCGCCAGCACGCATCCCGCCGAGCCGCCTCCGACGATGACGAAATCGTATCCTGCTGCAGCCGGCATCTGCATCACCCATGGCGGCCCTTCATCGACACTGCCCCCCTTGGCGGCGACGGTCAAGAACGCCGGATGCGCGCCCCGGTGTCCCTGTCGAACAGGTAGAGCCTGTCCGTCTCGAAGGCGATTCCGATGGCCTCGTCGATCCTGGCCTCGAATTCCTTCGGGGCCTTGATGGACACCATGTCGTCGCCGATCCTGGCCGTGACGAGCGTGTGGTCCCCGATCAGCTCGTTCGCGAAGAGCCGGGCGCGAATCGCGCCGTCCCCGGGCGCCACGACCCGGCAGTCCTCGGCGCGGAGCCCGATGACGGCGTTCGCCAGGGTCTCCGTCCCCCCGGTGGCGACGCGGTCCTCGCCGATCGCGAACGTGCCCGCCTCCAGCCTCCCGTGGGCCACGTTCATCGGCGGGGAGCCGATGAACTGGGCGACGAAGAGGCTTTCCGGATCCTCGTATATCGCCTTGGGAGTGGCCAGCTGCTGGAGCCGACCGCCTTCGAGAAGGGCGACGCGATGCGCAAGCGTCATGGCCTCGATCTGGTCGTGGGTCACGTAGATCGTGGTGATGCCGAGCTCGTGCTGCATGTGCTTGAGCTCCGCGCGCATGTGGCCGCGAAGCTTCGCGTCGAGATTCGACAGGGGCTCGTCCATCAGGAAGACCGCGGGCCGCCGCACCATCGCGCGCGCGAGGGCCACGCGCTGCCGCTGCCCGCCGGAAAGCTCGCGGGGGTACCGCCCGAGCAGCTCGTCGATGCGCACCTGGACCGCAACCTCGCGGACCTGGCTCTCGATGTCGGTGCGGCTCATGCGCCGGATCTTCAGGGGGTAGCCGATGTTCTCGGCCACGGTCTTGTGCGGGTAGAGCGCGTATGACTGGAAGACCATGGCGACGTCGCGGTTCTTCGGCAGCTCGTCGGTCACGTCCCGCCCTGAGATCGAGATGCGCCCCTCGCTCACGGTCTCGAGCCCGGCGATCATCCTGAGCGCAGTCGACTTCCCCGAGCCGGACGCGCCGAGCAGGACCAGGAACTCGCTGTCCTGAACCTCGAGCGACAGCTCGTGCAGGACCTTCACGTTTCCGAACGACTTCGAGACGGCATCGAGGAGAACTGTCATGGCCTAGCCCTTGACGGCCCCCAGGAGGAGGCCCTTGGAGATGTAGCGTTGAAGTATGATCGCGAGGATCACGACCGGGATGATCATGACGATTATGACGACCGACATCGTCCACCAGAGGATGCCGCGCTCTCCGGCGTTCATCGCCGCGACGAGGATCGGCATCGTCTGCGCGCGGGACGTGGAGAGGAAGAGTGCGAGAAGGTACTCGTTCCAGCTCAGGATCATGACGAGCAGCGTCGTGGCCGCAAGGCCCGCCCGCGAAAGCGGCAGCACGATGTCGAGGAAGACGCCGAAACGTGTCGCGCCGTCGAGCTGCGCGCATTCCTCCAGGTCGATCGGGATCGACGTGAAGAAGTCGTGCATCAGCCAGATGACGATGGGCAGGTTGATGACCGTGTAGGTCAGGATGATCGCGATGTGGGTGTCGAGCAGCGAGACCTGCTGGAACATCATGTAGATCGGCACGACGACCACGATCGGCGCGAGGATCCTCTGCGAGATCATCCAGAACAGGATGTCGCCGTTGCCGAGGCGCGCCTTGAAGTGGCGCCCCAGCGCCCGGGCGAGGAAGTAGAAGACCGCGACGCCCGCCGCGCAGGAGAGCCGCCAGTCGACCCCGTATCGGCCGACCGCGACAAACGCGCAGATCATGACAAGGACGAAGGTCAGGACGACGCCGAACCTCGGCCGGTACTCGAAGCGGGCCAGCGCATAGGACGCCATCGCGCCGATCGTCACGCTCGCGGCCGTGGCGGCGAGCGCGATGACGAGCGAGTTCAGGTAGGCGCGGAACGTGTCCTTGAAGTCGAACACGAACAGGTCCTGCCATGCATGCAGGCTCGGCTGGAAGTCGACGAACGGCAGGTACACGGGTCCCGCGTTCACGTCGACCGCGTCCTTGAAGGACGTGATCAGCACCCAGTAGATCGGGAACAGGACGAACGCCGTCCACAGCGCCAGGACGGCGTAGACGACGGCCTTCGTCCCCGGGGCCATTTCCCGGATCGAGGGCGGCTCGAAGAGCCGTCGGAGCGCGCTCACGCCCGCACCCTTCTCAGGATGACGAGGTTGAAGAAGGACACGCAGGTGATCACGGTCACGAAGAGCAGGAGGTACGCGACCGCGGCCGACTGGCCGAGGTCGAGCGCGCGCCATGCGAACAGCGCGTGAAGCGTCATGGATTCGGTCGCTATGCCCGGCCCTCCCGCAGTCATGATGTTGGGAAGGTCCACGATCTTGAACGCCTCGATCACCCTGATCAGCAGGACCGTGGCCGCAACGGGGACGACCTGGGGCCAGGTGACGTCCTTGAAGATCTCCCAGGACGTGGCCCCGTCGACCTGCGCCGCCTCGACGTAGTCGCGCGGCACGCTTTCAAGGGCGGCAAGCATCACGACGAAGATGAAGGGGATCCACTGCCAGCTGTCCCCGACGACGATGAAGAGGCGCGCCGCCCAGGCGTCCGCCGCCCAGGCGAAGTCGCCCAGGCCCGCCCACTGCCAGACGGGCGAGAAGGGCCCCTTCGTCGTGTCCGCCAGCATGCGGAAGGCGTAGCCGACGCCGATCGGGGTGATCATGAGGGGGATGAAGAAGACGACGCGGAAGAACGTCCGTCCCCGGATCGGCAGGGAGCAGAGGAGCGCCAGCGCGAGCCCGACGAGGAACTGCAGGCCGCAGCCGACGAAGACGTAGAACAGCGTCGTGCCCAGGGTGCCGAACGGATGGCCCGAGAACAGCGTTGCCGCGAAGAGCCAGCCGATGCCCAGGCCCAGCCCCCACGTGAAGAGGCGGCCGGCCAGCCCGACCGCCGTGACGGGGCCGCGCAGGTAGCCGAGCGCGAGCCAGCCGACCAGGAGCGTGACCGCCAGGCCGACGGCCCAGCCCAGGGGGGCCAGCCCGTTGAAAGTTCCGAGAAAGTGGAACTGCTCGGTTCCGAAGAGCTGCTTCTCGAAGTTCTGGAACCAGACGAAGCGGACGCTGTAGGTGCCGCCCCTGAACCTGATGCGGCTCATCGCCATGATGAGGGACGCGACCAGCGGGAAGATCGAGAAGACCAGGATCATGACGACCGCCGGCCAGATGAAGACCTGCGCGGAATGGCGGTCGATCCAGTCGGAGAGCCGCCCGCGCGCCCCGGCCGAAGGCGCGGCCCGGGCGATCCCGGGCCGCACGGTTTCCTCCGAGCCGGCCAAGACTCAGTTCGTGATGCCGAGCGACAGGTTGTAGATGCTTCTCTGGCTCTCGCGCCCGAAGTCCTCGGTGATCTCCTCCCAGGCCTCCTCGATGTTGCCCGTCGCCTGCTCGGCCGTGATCTCGCCCGCGAGGAAGCGGGCCAGCTCGCGGTCCAGAACCACGCCGGTGTACTGCTGCGCGCCGGGGATCTTGAGGTCGGACGCCATGTTCGGATGGTTCAGGCTGTCCTTGATGGCGCCGAGGTAGTTCTCGGCGAACTCGGGGCTGAACCCGGCCTCGATCCAGTTCCCGGTGTTCTCGAGCTGCGAGTTCCTGTAGGGATTGTAGCCCGTCCAGCCGATGGTCACGTCGACGTTCGACTGCGCGGCCTGGTTCACGTAGGACAGGAAGTCGTAGGCGGCCTGCTTGACCGTTGCGTCGGAGTTCTTGTTGATCGCGCCGGCCCATCCGCCGAACGCGGCGAACGGCGCGTAGTTGATGCCGTCGGTCGCGTGCGGGCAGAGCGTCGCGTCGCACTGCTCGAGCTTGCCGGTCTCCGTGTTCAGCGCCTTGGGCGAGCCCGGCATGATCACGGCGCCCATCTTGTCCCTGATCGCGGCGCCGGACTCGTCGATCGACAGCGGGCCGATGTCGCCCCAGTCGATCGCGAGCCCGCACCGGCCCGACTGGACCAGCGCGCGGGTGTCGCCGATGTCGTGGTTCAGCTCGTCAGGCGGGCCGAACTCGCCGGTCGCCTTGTAGACCCGGAAAGCCTCCTGCCACGCCTCGTTGTCGACCTTGGGCTTCATCGTGTCGTTGTGGAAGAAGATTCCCTCTCCCGTGCCCTTGGTCTGCACGAATCCGGCGGCGATGGAGCCCATGGCGAAATACGACTGCGCGTTCCGCTTCTTGAAGATGCAGGATCCGAAGTCGGCCTCGCCGTCCCCGTTCAGGTCCTTGCCGTGCATCGCGCCGGCGACCTCCATGTACTCGTCCCAGGTGCGCGGCGGCGCAAGGCCCATGTCGTCCAGGATGTCCCTGCGGTAGTAGAGCATCTGGAAGTCGCCGTCGACGGTGATCAGGTAGGTCTCGCCGCCGATCTTCTGGTTGTACTCGCGGAAGTAGGGCGCGATGTCGTCGATGTCGATCTTGTCGTCGTTCGCGATGTAGCCGTCCAGCGGCTCCACCAGGCCCGCGTCGACCAGTTCGGTCGCCCAGCCGGACGCGAACACGCCCACGTCGATCGAGTTCGTGCCGGTCGCCCAGTCGGTGAGGATCTTCTGGAACAGCTCCGCGAACGGAACCTCGTTGACGCGGATCTCCGCGCCGGTCATCGCGGTGAACTCCTTGCCGCGTTCGACGAGGCGCTGCGCGATGACGGGACCCGGACGGGTCAGGATCTCGACGGTCACGCCGCTGTGGTCCTGGGCGGCTGCGGGCGCCGATAGGGCAAGGGCCGAAACGAGTCCGAGCCCGGTCGATGATGTCTTCATTGGACTTTCTCCCTGAATTCTGGTGCGATGACTGAAACCGCCCGCGCCCGTGCCGTCAAGGGCTTTGTTCCCGCCGCCGCGGCGCCGGCGTTCCGTCGCCCGCAATCCTGGCCGCAAGCAGCGCGTTGACCTGCTTGCGCGCCTCGACATGGGCGACGTGGCCGGTTCCCGGAAGCTCCACCAGGTCTCCCAGCCTCCCGATCCTCTCCGGGTCCGGCCGGGCCACGGTGTCCTCGGCGCCCCAGATCACGGTGACGTCCAGCCCGCTCCCGGCCAGGCCCGGCAGGAGGGCGGAGATCTCGGCATCGGCCTTCGGAAGCTGGCGCGCGATCCGCGCGAGCGCGTCGCGCGCCCCCGGGCGCTCCAGCTGCCTGAGCGCGCTGTCGACGAGCGCCGGCGCGACCGCGCCCCGCCTGGCCGCGAGCGAGGCGAGGAACCGGCGCATCCCGTCCCTGTCCCTGAGGCCGGAATACGCATTCAGGCGAGCGCGGTCCAGATGCCGGCCAAGCCCGACCGGCGCCAGCAGCACGAGGCCGCGGAACCGTTCCGGCGCCCCCGCGGCGAGCCTGAGCGCCAGCCCGCCTCCGAGCGAGTGCCCGACAAGCCATGCCGGCGGCCCGCTCCCGATGCCGAGGCCGGCCGCGAGGCGGGACGCCATGTCCTCGAGGGAGCCGTCGCCGAGATCGCCCACCGAATTTCCGTGGCCCGGCAGGTCGGGCGCGACCGCATCGATCCCCCGGAGCGCCGGCGCCGTGCCGGCCCAGGCCAGCCGGTCTGCGGCGAAGCCGTGCAGGAAGATGGCGCGCATCAGGTCTCGATGACGGCAAGGACGGCGCCGACGGCGACGATGTCATCCTCCTCGACGGGCGTTTCGACAACGGTGCCGGCCGCGGGAGCCTCGAGGTCCATGGTGACCTTGGGCGTCGTGACGGTCACGACCTCTTCGCCCGCCGAGACCTTGTCGCCCACGCCCTTGAGCAGGGCGTCGACCTGCGCCTCCGTGATTTCGTTGCCGAGCTCCGGCATCCTGAGCTCTACGCGCGCCATTCCGCCATCTCCGTCTCCTACAGCCCGGCCCTCGCGAGAGCCAGGTCGTCCCATCCCCGGCCGCCCTTGCGCCGGTGCCCCGCGTCGCCCATCAGGTCTGCAAGGACCGCGTCCTCGATGTCGCAGGGCTGCGGAAAGTGGCGCCGCTCCAGATCCGCGCCCGGAACGATCCAGTTCGGGCTTCCGAGAACGCGGGGCGGGGCCTTGAGCGCGCCGAAGGCGAACCGGGTGACGTTGGAGGCGAGCGTCATCGCGAAGCTGCCGCGCTCGCACGCCTCCGAAACCAGCAGCAGCCGTCCCGTCTTCGCCACGGAGTCCAGCACCGGGCCGTAGTCGAACGGAACCAGCGACCGGGCGTCGATGATCTCGAGCGAGACGCCGCGCCCGGAGAGCGAGCCGGCGGCCTCGAGCGCGGGATAGAGCGCCGGCCCGATGGTGAGCACGGTGACGTCGCCGCCGCCGCGCTTGACGTCCGGCGCCCCGATCGGGATCCTGTAGTCCGCCTCCGGCACTTCGTCCCGGAAGATCTCGACCCGGTCATACAGCCTCTGGCTCTCGAAGACGATCACGGGGTCGTCCGACGCGAGCGCGGACGCCATGAGGCCTTTCGCGTCGTGGGGCGTGGCGGGGTGGATGACCTTGAGCCCCGGGACATGCGCCGCCAGCCCCGACCAGTCCTGGGAGTGCTGCGCGCCGTATTTCGAGCCGACCGAGCACCGGACCACGACCGGGACCTTCACCAGGCCGTTCGACATTGCGCGCCACTTGGCGAGCTGGTTGAACAGCTCGTCTCCCGCGCGCCCGATGAAGTCGGCGTACATGAGCTCGACCACGGGGCGGCCGCCTTCCATCGCGGCCCCGATCGCCGTGGCCACGATGGCGGCCTCGGAAATCGGCGCATTGAAGACCCGGTCGTGGGGAAAGAGGTCCGACAGCCCCCCGTAGACGCCGAACGCGCCGCCCCATTCCCGGCACTCCTCGCCGTAGACGATGACGCGGGGGTCGGTCAGCGCGGCATGCAGGATGGCCTCGAACAGGCCGTCGCGGAGGGTTATGGCCTTGAGCGGGGAGAGCGGGGCGCCGTCGGCGCCCTTCCCGCTGCGGGACTTCCTTGCGTTCCGCCGGATGCGGGCCACCTTCGCGGGATCGGCCAGGGGCGCGGGCGCGCGGCCGTCCGGCGGCGTCTCGCTGCCCGACAGCATCTTCCGGCCGATGCCGGCCCCGTCGTCGCCGAGGCGGGCCGGCGGGGCGGTCTCGGTCTCTGCCGCGGCGGCGAACGCCGCCTTCATGCGCGCATCCACCTGCGCCTGGATCGCGTCCGCCGCCGCGGCGTCGAGAACGCCTTCCGCGATCAGGGATCCGCGATAGGTCGTGATCGGGTCGACGGCGCTCCACGCCGCGATTTCGTCCTTCGTGCGGTAGGCGTTGACGTCCGTCGTCGAGTGCCCCGAAAACCGGTAGCATTCCACGTCGAGGATGGCGGGCCCCTCGCCGTCAAGCAGCAGCCGGCGCTTGCGCTGCACGGCGTCCGCGACCGCGAGCGGGTTGGTGCCGTCGACCGTCTCCGCATGGCAGGCGTCGTCGCGGAGCCCGGCGCCGATCCGCGCCAGCCGGTCCCAGGCCATGGTTTCCCCGCTCGTCTGCCCGCCCATCGCGTAGAAGTTGTTGGTGAAGAAGAAGAGCGCCGGCAGGAAGCCCGGCCTGTCCCAGAGCCGCCGGAACTGCGCCATGCCGGCGAAGTTCAGGGCTTCCCAGACCAGGCCGCAGCCCGTGGCCCCGTCGCCGACCATCGAGACCGCTATGCTGTCGCGGCCTTCGGACTTCATCCAGAGGGCGGCGCCCGCCGCGATGCCTGCGGACGCCCCGACGATGGCGTTGTTCGGATATGCGCCGAACGGCGTGAAGAATGCATGCATGCTGCCGCCCATGCCGCCGTTGAAGCCGATCTCGCGCATGAACATCTCGGCGAGAAGCCCCATGAGCAGGAAGTTCTCCGCGAGGCCGCGCCCGGTCTCGTCGGGAAGGCGCGTCTCCACGGCGCGGAGCAGGGCGCCGCCGCAGTGGGCCTCCATGACCGCGGCGAGCGAGTCGTCGCCCAGCCCCGCGATCGCGGACAGCCCCTTGGCCAGGAACTCCCCGTGCGAGCGGTGAGACCCGAACACGTGATCTTCGGGCGCCAGGGCCATGGCCGCGCCGACCGCGGCCGCCTCCTGTCCGACCGAGAGATGCGCAGGGCCCTTGTAGGCATAGGCCAGGTCGCCGTACCAGCCCGTGGACTTGAGGCTGGCGATGCCGCCCTCGAAGGCCCGGATGATCATCATGTGGCGCAGCGCCTCGATCAGCGCGTCCGCGCCGCGCGCCCGGATCTCCTCGCTCAGGGGCCGCGCATAGGCATGAACGGGGATCCGCCGTGACGCAAGCTCGGCCGGGGCCTTGGTCGCGGCCGGATCGACGTGGATGGACCTGGGCAAGGGCTCCGCCTTCCTGAGAGACTTCGGGGACCTAACCGCCAGCGCGGCATCGGGGCAATGGGTGCAGCCCGGTCTTTTGCATGCTCGTGCTGCGCTCTTTCCCTTTTCCTGCCTGACTGGCAAACGGGGAGTTCCGGCCGAGTGCCGGCCTGGAGAGAACCTGAACGGCTACGGCATCCGGCTTCCGCAGCGAGGCGGGAGCCCGCAGCCGCGCAGCGCTGCGGAGCGCGCCGGACACGGCCCGGAAACTGCTGGAGACGAGGGCACACGGGGGGAGTTGACGGACCGGACCGCAGGGCCGGAGGCCGTTCCGGCCTGCAGCTCCCGGTTCGGGAACCTGAACGGTTGCAGTCTGGGATGCACCCCGGATGGACAGATGGATCTGGCCTCCGATGGCCGGCGATTGGCCCATGCCTGCCTGCGCAAGAGCCGGGCCAGCCCACAAGCCGCTGCCGCCGCGCCGGCGGCCAGGACCACAGTCCGCGCGTTTCATTGAGGGCTTATACACATAAGCTGATATACCATACCACACCATGTTGTGTCTGTTATCTGAAGAAAAGTCATCACGTTGTATTCTGTCAACTATTGGATATAAGCCCCTTTCATTGAGGCATCGCCCCCCTGCGGTCCTCCCAGGCAGGCCGGCGCATCCAGCGCATGCACCGCCCGCCCGATGTCTTGACTTACGAGTCTGGGGCGCGGTTCGTCAGGAAGCGCTTGCGGGAAAGAGGCTGGGAAGGGCCAACACGAGGATCGTAAGTCACCAGTGCATAGTAAAAGTGGGTTTGCAATTCGTTTCATTGCCGCTTGCCTCACATTGATTGAGTTTCGGTGGAACGGGGCAGCCCTGTCTCCTCGGTTGCCAACGTTGTCGACAGTGCCGCGATGAAGCGGCCGGTGTCGCCATGCTCGCCGCAGCCTTTCAGGACGACGTCGCCCGGGCCGGGCGGCATTGCAAGGGCTCACGCCTCTCTGGTGCAGGCCGCTGAAGACCGGGAACATGCGTGCGGAAGGAAAAGGGCCTCCTGAACGATTCTCCTAGAGTCCGGCCGAGCCGTATCCCGCCCGGCGGCCGTCGTCAATCACGCTTTCAGGGTTGGGGTGCAGCCCAGCTGTGCTGGCGAGGCGGCGACGGCCCGGCTCGCCAGCCGGTCGGACACGTCGGGCGGCCCTTGCCGCATGGCGCTGCAATGCCGTCGTGCGCATCTGCGAATCGCGACCGCCAGCAAGGTCGGGCTGCACCCCCTTCACGCGGTCGGGATTGACCTTTGGGGGGGACATCTTCACCATGGGGCCGGACCGAGGGGGGCATCTCCGGTGATACTTTGCGGCGGCGACGCATTGATCGACTTCGTGCCGGTGGCGCAGGCGGACGGCTCGGCCGCGTTCTCGCCGAGGCCGGGAGGCGCGGTTCTCAACGTCGCGACGGCACTGGCGCGGCTGGGGCGGGACGTCTCGTTCGTGGGCGCGCTTTCCGTGGACCTGTTCGGCGACATGCTTCGGGACCACCTGGTCCGCGAGCGCATAGGCGTCGCCAATGTCAGCCGGAGCGACGATGACAGCACCCTCGCGTTCGTCAGTCTCGCGGGCGGCGAGGCGCGCTACGCGTTCTACGACCGGACGTCGGCGGGCCGCCTCTGGACGGGCCTGGCGGAACCGCTGCCGGCGGCCGAAGCGCTTCACGTCGGTTCCGTCACGCTGATCGCCGACCCGGCCGCGGGCGCCTACGCGGCCATGGCCGAGCAGGCGTCGTCGCGCATGGTCGTGTCCCTGGACCCGAACTGCCGTCCGGGCCTGGTGCGCGACGGGGACGCGTATCGCAGCCGCGTTGCCCGGATCGCGAGCGCCAGCCACATCGTCCGGCTGTCGGACGAGGATCTCGCCTTTCTCCATCCGTCGGAAACCGAGGAGGACGTCGTGGGCGGACTCCTCGACGGGCAGGCGCGCCTGGTGATCGTGTCGCGAGGGGCGGAGGGCGCGTCGGCCTGGTGGGCCGG
Organism: Paracoccaceae bacterium; assembly: GCA_965221845.1. Taxonomy (GTDB): domain Bacteria; phylum Pseudomonadota; class Alphaproteobacteria; order Rhodobacterales; family Rhodobacteraceae; genus JAJEFO01. Next base: position 582,135 of record OZ244919.1, on the reverse strand, counting down.
AGGCCGCGCGGACATGGCGGCGCGCCCGACGGAAGTGCAGGACAGCATCGGCGCGGGGGACACCTTCCATGCCGGCGTGCTTGCGGCCCTCTCCCGAGGCGGACGGCTGTCGCCGGGGGCGCTCGACCGGCTGGATCGCGCGTCCGTCGAGGGCGCGCTCGCATTTGCGGCCGCCGCGGCCGCCCTGAACTGCAGGGCGTCCGGCTGCAATCCGCCCAGCCTCGATTCCGTGCTGAAGCTCCTCGGGGAATGAGCGGGATGCCGCGCATCGACGCGCATCAGCACTTCTGGGCCGTGGAGCGCGGTGACTACGGATGGCTGAAGCCGGGCATGACGCCGATCTACCGCGACTTCCTGCCGGCCGACCTGAAGCCCCTTCTGTCCGCCGCCGGCATCGACGGCACGATTCTCGTGCAGGCCGCGCCGACCGCCGCCGAGACGGAATTCATGCTCGGCCTCGCGCGCGGCGAGAGCTTCGTCAGGGGTGTCGTCGGCTGGACGGACTTCGAGAGCCCTCATGCGCCCGACGACATCGCGCGCCTGTCAGGGCAGCCGGCCCTGGTGGGACTGCGCCCGATGATCCAGGACATCGCCGACGACAGCTGGATGCTGGGCGACGGGCTTGGCCCCGCCTTCGGCGCGCTGACCGCCGCCGGCCTCACCTTCGACGCCCTGACGCTGCCGCGGCACCTGCCGGCGCTGCGGGCGCTCCTGGCGCGCCATCCGGACATGCGGACGGTCATCGACCACGCCTCGAAGCCCCTGATCCGGGAGGGGCGGCTCGACGGCTGGGACAGGGACATGGCGGCGCTCGCGTCCGAAACCTCGGCATTCTGCAAGCTCTCGGGCCTCGTGACCGAAGCGGGCGCGGACTGGACCGTCGAGGACCTGCGTCCCTTCGTGGACCACCTTCTGGAGACCTTCGGGCCGGACCGGCTCGTCTGGGGCAGCGACTGGCCGGTCTGCACCCTGGCAAGCCCCTACGGCCGCTGGATTGACGCGACCGACGCGCTGCTTGCGGGGCTGTCCGCGGAGGATAGGAGCGCGATCCTCGGCGGAAACGCGGCGCGCGCCTACAGGATGCGGGCGCCCGGCTCCATGCCGGCGGCATAGCCGAGAGGGCCGGCATGGGCATGTTCGACGGCAAGGCCGCGGTCGTCACGCGATCCGGCGGCCGCGGAGGGATCGGCATTTCCGCGGACGCGCCGGCCGGCATGGCCTGCGGAATCGCGGAGCGGGCGGATGTCGCGCGCTGGAACCGGGCCGTCGCGGCAAGCCGGCCCCCGTGCTTCCCGGCCCCGCATTCCGTCTGTCCGTCCATGGACGGAAGGGGCGGCGGCGCGGTCGTTCACGTGTCCGCGGCCCAGGGGCGGGCGCGCCGGAGCGGGGTCTTGGCCCGTGCCGCCGGCAAGGGCCGGATTCACGCGCTGGCGAGGGCGCGGGCCGTCGGCGCGGCGAGGGACGGCATCCGCGTCAGCCCGGTCCGCCCGGGATCTGCTGCGCACGCTGATTGCCTGCATGATGCGGCAAGCCCGGATCCGCCGACGCCGTCCGGGCCGACCCGGCAATGCCCGGGATCGGCCCGGCTCCGGGGACCGCGGCCTGCAGCGCGCGCAGGCGGCGCGCGAGGCGCGAACTGCGCAAGGCCGTCGGCCGCGGACCGGCGCTGTCTTGCACGAAGCGGGCCTCGCATGTGGCACGGTCCGCCGTCCGGGGCAGGGCGCCGGCAGGCAGGGACCGGAGGCTGACATGTCGCTTCAGCCTTTCCTGGCCGCCGGGCCGCTGATCCAGCTGCATGTCGTGGCTGCCGCGCTGTCGATCGTGCTCGGGCCCGCTGCCCTCGGGCGCCGCAGCCGCGATCGCTGGCACAGGCGGGCGGGCTATGCCTGGATCCTGGCCATGACCGCGCTTGCAGCGACCGGACTGTTCATCGACAGCATCCGCATGGCGGGTCGTTTCAGTCCGATCCACCTGCTGAGCCTCCTGACGCTGTGGCAGCTGTGGCTGGGGCTGCGCGACGCGCGCGCGGGCAGGATCGCGGCGCATCGGCGCCGCATGCAGGCGCTCTACGCGTGCGCGCTGATGCTGACAGGCGCGTTCACGCTGTTTCCCGGCCGGCTCATGAGCCGCATCCTGTTTCCCGAGACGCCGGTGGCCGGGTTCGCCGTGTGCCTGGCACTTGCGGCGCTGGGGTGCGCGTGGTGGTTCCGTGACGTCCTGCGCCGGGCGCGCTGACCGGCAAGGCCGCCGTCTCCGGACGCCTATGCGAGGCTCGGAAGCCACAGCACGATCTGCGGAAACGCGACGAGCAGGGCGATCGTGACCGCGTCCGTCGCGAAGAAGGGCGTCACGCCCCGGAACACGTCCTGGACGGCGATGTCGTCCCGGACGCCCGCCACGACGAAGCAGTTGAGGCCGATCGGGGGCGTGATCAGGCAGAACTCCGCCATTTTCACGACCAGGATCCCGAACCAGATCGCGCACATGGGCCCCGACATGCCGAAGGCGCTCTCGGCGGCGGGGACGGTCTCTCCCCCGTTCAGCGCCATCACCGCCGGATAGACCACGGGCAGCGTGAGCAGGAGCATCCCGATCGCGTCCATGAACATGCCCAGGACGGCGTAGGCCAGCAGGATGCAGGCGAGGATCAGCCACGGCGAGTACGTGAGCGAGGTGATCCAGTCGGCGAACGCGCCGGGCAGGTCGGCGAACCCCAGGAAGCGCACGTAGATCAGCACGCCCCAGATGATCGAGAAGATCATCACCGACAGCTTCGCGGTTTCCAGAAGCGCGTCGCGGAACTCCGGCCAACGCATGCCCCGGAAGACCGCAACGAGGAACACGACAGAGGCCCCGATGGCCCCGCCTTCGGCGGGCGTGCCCCATGCGTCTCCCCCGAACGGGTTGTAGACGAAGCAGATTATGGTCACGACGACGATGACGATCGGCAGGGCCGGCGGAAGCGAGACAAGGCGCTCGCGCCAGGAGAAGCCGGTGACGCGCGGCCCGAAGTTCGGGATCACGAGCGCCATCCCGACGATGAGCATCGCGTAGATCAGCGCGGAAAACGCGCCGGGAACGAAGCCGGCAAGCAGGAGCTTCCCGACATCCTGTTCCACGATGATGGCGTAGATCACGAGGATGGCGGACGGCGGGATCAGCGAGGCCAGCGTTCCGCCGGCGGCAACGACGCCGGCGGCGAACTCCTTCCTGTACCCGATCTTCAGCATCTCGGGAATCGCGATCCGGGCAAAGACGGCCGCCGTCGCGACGGAGGCGCCCGAGACGGCGGCGAATCCTGCGGTCGCGAAGACCGTCGAGACCGCCAGCCCGCCTGGAACCCAGGCAAGCCACCGCTTTGCCGCCTCGAACAGCGCGCGCGTCAGGCCTGCGTAATAGGCCAGGTACCCGATCAGTATGAACGTCGGGATCAATGACAGCGCCTGGGAGGACACTTTCGAATGGGGCACCTGGCCTGCCGTCTTGACGGCCACCGAAAGAGCCCAGCCGAAGTCGTCCGGCGCATAGCCCTTCTTCGCCCAGAAGATCCAGATCAGCCCCGCCAGCCCCGCCAGCCCCGCCGCGAAGGCCACGCGCATGCCCAGAAGCACGAGCGCGAGCATGCCGCCGGTCGTCCAGATCCCGATCTCGATCGGCTCCATCAGCGGTCGCCCGCGAGCCGGCCGGCCCCCATGGCCGCCTGCTGCGCCGCGTCCGGGACGAGCGGCACCGCGACGGCCTTGCCCGTGACGGCGGCGCGCAGGCAGCCCCAGAGCTGCAGGCCGAGGCGCATGCAGAGAACGCCGAACGCGACCGGGACCAGCAGCTTGGCGGGCCAGATCGGAAGGCCGATGTCCATGGAGCTGTCGCGGCTCCACATCGGCGCCGCGAAGTCGAAGCTTCGCGCGAAGTGCGCCCAGCTGCCCCAGACCATGAGCGCCATGAACACGAGCAGCGCGAGGGCGAACAGGGCTTCGACCGCATGCAGGGTCCGGCCGCCGAGCTTTCCTATGATGAAATCCATCCTTATGTGGCCGCCTTCCCGCTGGACATGGGAAATTCCCATGAAGGCGATGAGCGGCATGGCCTGCTCGATCCAGTCGACGTAGCCGGGGAGCGGCTGGTTGAAGCCGTTCCGCCCGCCGACCGACACCACGGCCATCAGCATGAGGGCGAAGACCGCGAGGCCGCTGGCCAGCGAGAGGGCGATCTCCAGCTTCAGGAACCGGCGGTCAAGCCGGCTCAGGGTGCTGTCGTCGGACAGGACCAGGGACCTGTTTGCCATGCGGCCTCCTTTCGGTCCGGCGCCCGTGACGTTCCCCGCGCGAGGGCCGCGCGGGGAACGGACGGTTCGAGGTCTCAGCCCGATTCGGCGACAAGGCCGGTGACGAGGTCGTAGAGCTCCTGTGCCGGAAGCCCGCGCGCGGCGTTTTCCGCGATCCAGGCGGCGGCGGCCGGAGCGGCGGCCGCCTCCCTGAACGCCGCGATCTCGTCGTCGGAGAAGGTGACCTTCGTGATTCCGCGCTCTTCCAGCGCAGGGCCCCACGCGGCCATCGTGTTGTCGTTGTAGTTGGAAATGTAGTGCGCGAGCGCCTCGTCGACCGAACCCAGGAGCGCCTCGCGGTGCTCGTCCGAGAGCGCGTCGAGCGCGTCGGTGTTGGCCACGACGGGGCAGTTCACCGTGCCGGGGTTGAGGTTGGTCGTCCACCAGCTTGCGTTCTCGATGGTGCCGAATGACATGTGGGCGTGCGGCGCGAAGCTGACCGCCTTGACCACGCCTGAATCCATTGCCTGGCGCACTTCGGTGGCCGACATGGATGTCGGCACGGCGCCGATTGTCTCCAGGGCCCTGCCGATGCCGCCCGTGGCGCGCACGGCGAGTCCCTCGAAGTCAGCAAGCGAGGCGGGCGCCTCGCCGGATCCGACTATGTTGTATTGCGGCAGCGGGGAGGGCATCAGCAGCGTTGCGTTCCAGCGCCCCAGATCAGCGACGGTCGCGGGATGCCGGTAGACGGCCATCGAGAGCGCGACCTCCTGCTCCAGCGAGGAAACGCCGAGAAACGGCAGCTCGAGGACGGTGATGGTGGGATTCTTGTCGGCATGGTAGCCGGCGCAGAACTGCGCCATCTCGAACGCGCCGATCGAGATTCCGTCAAGGTTCTCGCGGTTCTTGGAGAGCCCCCCGTACGAGAGGTTCAGGGTGAATCCGCCGTCGGTCCTTTCGGCAACCAGCTCGGCCAGCCTTTCGACATGTTCCGTGAAGGCGCGGCGCTTGCCCCAAAGCGAGACGTTCCACTCGACGGCCACCGCCTCGCTGGCAAACGCAAATGCCAGCGCGGCGACGCTCGCTCTGCCAATCAGCTTGTTCATCATTGGACCTCCTCCTGTCCTGAAAGGTTTCACGTGCCTGCAGGCTGCCTGATTCCCGAGGCCCGCCCTATGAAGGAAATTGCGTGCAAATTGACGGAAGCCCTGCGGCATTCCGCAACCTCAGAGCAGCGCGTCCTTGTCCAGCCCGAGCTTGACAATCTTCTCGTTCAACGTTCGCCGCGCGATGCCGAGAGCCTCGGCAACCGCATCCATGCGCCCCTCGTGGGCGCGGATGGCCTTGCCGATGAGTTCTCGCTCGAAGGCGGCAACGGCCTCGCGAAGGGTCGGAGGCACGTCCCCGTGCGCTTCATCCAGGGCGAGCGCGGCCGCAACCGACCCCGTCCCGCGGCGCGCCTGAAGCACGCACCGCTCCGCCACGCTGCGCAGTTCGCGAACGTTGCCGGGCCAGGCATGGGCCATGAGCGAGGAGAGATCGTCTTCCGTCAGTTCCGGCGGCGCGATCTCGTAGGCCCGCGCGGCTTCGGAGAGGAAGTGGGAAAATGTCAGCGCGATGTCGTCGGGGCGTGCACGCAGGGGCGGCAGGACAAGGGTGAAGGTATTGAGCCGGAAGAGAAGATCCGGGCGAAGCCACCCTTGCTGGACGGAAGATTCGGGATCCTCGTTCGTGGCAGAGAGGACACGCAGATCCAGATGCCGCGACGACTGATGTCCTTCGGCCGCAAGTGTCTTCTCTTCGATCTCCCCAAGGAGCATCGCCTGTACCTCGGGCGGACAGAGCGCGATCTCGTCCAGGAACAGCGTGCCGCCGGATCCTGCCGCCAACGTGCCTTCGCGGAGCCCCTCAGGGGTCATCGTGGCGCAGTTCAGGGCATGGAACGGCCCGCTGGAACGGGGACCGAGATCGTGGAGTGCGCGAGCCACCAGTTCCTTGCCCGTCCCGGTCTCGCCCTGGACAAGCACGGCAGCGGGACTGTCTGCCAGATCGAGGATCTCCGCGCGAACCCTCTCCATGCCAGCGGTCTGCCCGACAAGGATCCGGTCCAGCCCCGAGAGTTCCGAAAGCCGGGACCGAAGCCTCCGGTTGATCACCCGCATCGCGTGCTGCTCGGACGCATGGGAGAGGACCGAAAGGAGGCGGCTGGGCGAGTACGGCTTCTCGACGAATCCGTAGGCGCCGTCCTGGATGGCCTCGACCGCCATGGGAATGTCGCCGTGGGCCGAGATCAGCACCACCGGCGGCGATGTCTTCCGGTCAAGGCTCTCGAGCAGGTCCAGCCCCGACATCCCCGGCATGCGCACGTCGGTCAGGATCACATCGGGCGAGTCCCGGGCAATCCGCCTTCCCGCGTCCGCCGCCCGTGCAAGCGCGGTGGCACGCCACCCCGCCGCCTCTATCAGGTCCACCAGCGAGTCCCGCATCTCGCGGTCATCGTCGACGACCAGCACGTGCCAGGCGGTCATTGCGTCCGCTCCCGCCGGAATCCCACCCGGATCACGGTGCCGCCCGCCGGGCGCGTCTCGGCCGCCATCCATCCGCCATGGTCCTCCACGATTGCCGACGATATCGCCAGCCCCAGCCCTGTGCCCCGGCCGCTCTCGCGGGTCGTGGCAAACGGCTCGCTCAGCTCGCAGAAGCCCATTTCTCCGAACCCGTGCCCGGTGTCGGCCACGGTGAACCGGATCTCGCTGTCGGACCGGCCGATGCCCAGCGACAGTTCGCGACGGTCCTCGTCCGTCATCGCGTCGAGGGCGTTGCGCATGAGATTGGTCATCACCTGTTCCATCCTCAGGCGGTTGCAGAGCAGCTCGACGGGTCCGTCCGGCCAGTCTTTCACCAACGTGACGCGATTCGACTTGATATCGGACTCCACGAGGTCCAGCGCCGCCTGCATCGCGTCGCGCAGATCCACCACCTCGAACTCTTCCTTGCCGTTGCGGGCGAAGAACTTGAGCTGGCGCGCAATGCCCTCCATCCGGTCCACAAGCCCTTTCAGGCGGGACGTGAGCGCGGCGGAGTCACCTTGCATCTCGGCGGCGGCCAGATGGTTGCGCATGGCGGTGATCGGCTGCCCGAGCTCGTGCGTGACCGAGACCGCGAGCCGGCCCAGGACCGCCAGCCGGCCGGCGCGCTCGAGTTCGGCCTGGGTTCGTTGCAGCTGCCGTTCAGCTGCCCGCCGCTCCTTGATTTCCGTTGCCAGCTTCCTGTTGGCCAGGCGCAGCTGCGCTTCCTCCTCTTCCGATCGCCGGAGCGCGGCATCGATCTTGCGGGTCCTCTGCAGCTGGACCCCGAAACCCGTCAGCGCGGCAAGGAGGAGAAAGCCGCCCGCCGCCAGCCAGCCGTGTGTCACCGCCTTCTCGCCCGACGCGAAATAGTGAATCGACCAGTCGTTGGGCAGGTTGGCCGATTGCAGATGCAGAAACGCTTCGCCTCCGATCGTCGCGACCTGGCGGCCCGTCGGGCTCCAGTCCAGCGGATCCAGCGGCTTCGTGCCGAACTGCCGCGCATTCGCGATTCGCGCCCTTTGCTCCGCCGTCAGCGGCGCGAGCGTCCGGTACCGCCATTCCGGCACCGAGGCCAGCAGCACCACGCCGTCGGCATTGGCAAGGAGCACGCGCTCGTCGGCCTTGCGCCAGCTTTCCTGGAGATCCGAAAGATCGATCTTCAGCGCAATGACCCCAAGCACGTCCGCCGCCTCGTTGACGACGGCATCGGCATAGAAGTAGCCCGGAATGCCGGTCGTGGCGCCAATCCCGTAGAACCGCCCCTGTACGCCCAGAAGCGCTGACTTGAAATAGGGTCGAAAGGCGTAGTTGTGACCGACGAAGCTGCCGGCCATGCCTGCGTTCGATGCGGAGCGGGTCAGGCCGTCCGCATCCATGAGGTAGATTGCATCGATCCCGGCGCGCTCGGCGAATTTCGCCAGCCTTTCATCCAGCGGACCGGTGTTCGCCCCCTTTGCCGTCTCGATGACGAAGGGATCGCGAGCCAGGATGAACGTGAGGTGCGAGAACCGCATGAGTTCCGCCTCCAGAGTGCTCCTGTAAAGGGACAGGCGGGCATCCGCCCGCTCGAGCTCGTCCGCTCTGAAGTACGCATGCGAGATCCAGAACGCCAAAGTCGCTCCCGCGAGCGTGAGGAGCAGCCAGGCCGTGAAGCTTCGAGTGAACATCGGGACCTGTCGAGAAAGCGCCAGCACGTTCCTGGGCCTGCGCCGACCCCCGAAGGACCCTCACGGGCACGCTGTGCGGGAGATCTTCAATCATGCGGCCGCAAGCCGGGGACCAGTATCCCGAATTCTGGCCGCCGCGCAATGCGCGACAAGGGACGGGGCGTCATTCTCGCACGATTCAGCTCCTGTTCCCTGGCGCACTTCCCGTGAATCAGGCGCCGGGCGCGAACGACGGAATGTCGCCGGCGGATCGCGTCGCTTGCAGCCGCCTCTGCGGCGCAGGCGCGTCACCGGCGCGACCAGCACGGCCACAGGTTTCAGCGCCTGTCAACATGTCGCGGCGTGGCCGGCACGACGCCTGGTTCCGCAACGCCCTGGCGCCCGGAGCCCGTGCGTTCCACTGATCTTGCAAAGTCGTCAGTCACGTGACCCGTGACAATGGAGCCTCTTGCAGAACTCCGCGGACGAGCGGTTTTTCCCCGAAAAACGGGCATTTTTCGACGGCTCGGCCTGGACATGGAGCCGTCCATCCTGTATGAGCGGGGTGTTGGAACCACAACATACGGGGAGACGGCTCCATGTCCGTGGGAAAGTTCGTATCAGACGCCTGGCACCGCATTCAAGGGGAACCTTTCCCTTTCCTCGCCGAGGAGGTCGGCCCGCCGGGGGAGACGCACCGCAGGTTCGTGGCGGTCCTCGACCTGGCGCCGGTCGGGCGGCACCTCCATTGCGACCACCGCGGCGTCGGGCACCCTCCCGCAGCGCGCTGGCGCGGGCCTTCGTGGCCAAGGCGGTGCGGGACCTTCCGACCACGGCCGCGCCGGTCGACCGGCCCGGTGCGATCCCACGCTGCGCAGGCTGTGCGGCTGGTGCCGCGTGTCGGAGGTCCCCGGCGAACCGGCGTTCTCCCGGGCCTTCGCGTGGTTCGCGGAGACCCGGCTGCCCGAGCGCATGCACGGGGCTCTGGCAAAGGCCGCCCATGAGGGATCGGTCGTCGGCCACGTATCCCGGGACTCGACGGCGATCACGGGACGGGAGAGGCCGGCGCCGAAGCCCAGGCCGGCGCCGAAACCGAAGCGGAGGCGCGGTCGCCCCGGGAAGGGCGAGGGGCCGGTCAGGGATCCGACGCGTCTGGAGCGGCAGCTGGAAGGCGGCATGTCCGCGGCGGAGATGGTGGCGGAGCTGCCGAAGGCCTGCGACGTGGGCACGAAGCGCAACGCGAAGGGATGCAAGGAAAGCTGGAGAGGGTACAGAATGCATGTCGACGCCGCCGACGGCGACGTCCCCGTCAGCTGCATCCTGACCTCGGCGTCGCTCCACGACAGCCAGGCCGCCATCCCGCTGGCCCGGATGACCGCGGAGCGGGTGGACCACTGCTGCGAACTCATGGACGCGGCCTGCGATTCCCGGGAGATCGGGCTGCACGCCCGCCTGGCGGGCCGCGTGGCGATCATCGACACGAACCCCCGCCGCGACGCGAAGCTGAGGGAGCGCCTCGCCACCGAGGCGCGGGCGCAGCGCAGCGCGGGCCACGTCCGCCACGACCGCGTGCGCTGCAGGCAGCGCTCCGGCGTGGAGGGTCGCGGTTCGCGCGCCACTCCGGCCCGGGAGTTCGCGCTGCTGCGTCATCCTGTCCGGAACTGCTTCGAGAGCTTGAGCCCCTGGCCTTGGTAGCTCGACGAAATCGAGCTTCCGTACAGCGCCGCCGGCGGTTCCGACATCCTTTCGTACACCAGGCGCCCGACGATCTGGCCATGCTCGAGAACGAACGGCGCTTCGTGGCAGCGCACTTCCAGCACGCCACGGGAGCCGGCGCCGCCCGCCTCGGCCCAGCCGAATCCCGGATCGAAGAATCCCGCGTAGTGAACGCGAAACTCTCCGGCCATGGCCAGGTAGGGCGCCATTTCCGCAGCATGGGTCGGGGGAATGGTCACGGCCTCCCGGCTGGCCAGGATGTAGAAGGCTCCGGGATCCAGCATGATCCTTCCTTCGTCCGTGCGCACCTCATCCCAGAATTCCTCGGGTCCGTAGCCGGCGATCCTGTCGAGGTCGATCACCCCGCCGTGAGGCTTGGCGCGGTAGCCGACGAGCGTTCCTTCGGCAGGGTCCAGATCGACCGAGAACCCAAGGCCTTCGGAGATCATTGCCGTGCCTGAAACCAGGCCGACCTCCTCGTGAAGGGCTGCAAGGGCGTCGTCGTCCAGGGCGGCGCGCCCTTCCCGGAACCGGATCTGGTTGATCCGCATGCCTGGCCGGACCAGGACGGAGAAGGATCGCGGGCAGATCTCGGCATAGAGGGGTCCTCGATAGCCTGCCGGAATGCGGTCGAACTCGGTCGCGCCGTCCGTGATGGTCCGGGTCAGGAGATCGAGTCTTCCCGTCGAGCTCTTCGCGTTCGCGACCGCGGACATGGTCGCGGGCAGATCGAGCCGCTCCATCAGCGGCACGACGTAGACGCATCCCCTTTCAAGGACCGCGCCGCCGCCGAGACCGAAGCGGTGCATGCCGAACTTGCGCAGCCGGTCCTCGACGCACGCGCCGCCGCTTGCGAGGAAGGAGGCGCGGACGCGACATGCCACGTCCCCCAGCCGCAGGTCCAGCGAAGCGGGCTGTACCTGTGCGTCCACGAACGCCACGTCGGAGGCAATCGCGCCGTTCCCGATCATGCGCCGTATCTCGGTGTCGGGCATGACGCCGGTCACGGACAGCGCTCCGGCGTCGGATTCTTCGCGAAGCCGCCCCGGTGACATCGGCCGGGGCAATCTGCGGCCGGGCGTCCCCGGGCCGCGCAAGCGCGCGCATTGCCCTTTCCGCAGCACTTCCTGCAAGACGGCTTCTTCATCGGCAGCCCGGGCACTTCAGGGTGATGGTCGGGCTAGCAGGATTTGAACCCGCGACCTTCCGTCCCCCAGACGGACGCGCTAACCAAGCTGCGCCATAGCCCGACTGTCGGCCTTCTGTCCCAAAAGGGGGGCGGTGGCAACAGGTGATCCGCCGGCAGGTCACGATTCCCCGGACCGGCCCGGTGACGGGGATCTCAGTCGCTCGGCAACCTTGAGCAGCTCGTCGCGATGCGCCCTCAGCCGCGCACGGTCGGCCAGAACCACGCGTGCGGCGATGCCCGGACCCCGGGCGAACTCCTCGGCATCGTCCTCGGGGTCGGTTTCCGGGAGGCGGGACGGATCTGTCCCGCGAACGGCTTTCCGTGCGGGATCAATGGCTGCGCCTGCCTTTCCGGCGGCCTCCGGCTCCTGACCGCGGGTCGCGGCGCCGCCTGTCCGTGGACGGATCTCGGCCGAGGCCGGCGCCTCGCGGGACCGGCCCTCTCCTTCGTCCGACTCCCGTCCGGCGGGTCCGGCGACCGCTTCGGACCCGTCCGGCGCGGCAGGGGCCGGCGTCGCGTCTTCCGCGCCGGGCCAGCCTTCCTTCTTCACCGCGTGCGGGCCAAGCGGAATCGAGAAGGAGGAGACATGTTTCACTCCCTGCTCCCGGAGCAGCTTCTGCACGCCGCGAATCGTCATGCCCTTGTCACGCAGAAGCGCCTTTATCCCTCCGACGACCTGCATGTCTGCGGGGCGGTAGTAGCGGCGGCCTCCGGCGCCCTTCGTCGGCCTGATCTGCGTGAACCGTGTTTCCCAGAAACGAAGGACGTGAGCGGGCACCTCCAGCCAGTCGGCAACCTCGGAAATGGTTCGGAACGCCTCGCGGGACTTTTGCACCGCCGATCAGGCCTTGTTGCCGGCGGCCACGCGCTCTTTCATCAGGTGAGAGGGACGGAACGCAAGGACCTTGCGCGGGCGGATCGGCACCTCTTCGCCGGTCTTGGGGTTGCGGCCTACACGCTGGCCCTTCTCCCGGATCGAGAACGTGCCGAAGGACGACACCTTCACCTGTTCGCCCCTTGCGAGCGTGTCGGATATGTGCTCGATGACCCTGTCAACCAGCTGGGCGGATTCATTGCGGCTGAGGCCGACTTCCTGATAGACGGCATCCCTGAGATCCGTCCGTGTCAACGTCTGATCGCTCATTCCTCCCCCCTGCGCGAAACTGTCTTGTGGCGGCAGAATGGGCGGGGAGAGTCGTCGAGTCAATGACGGGACGCCAGAAACGCGCGCCCGTTCAGGTCTACCAGCGGAGAACCACGGATCCCCAGGCGAGGCCGCCGCCGATCGCCTCTGTCAGGAGCAGGTCGCCGGCCTTGATCTGGCCTCGCTCGACTCCGACCGACAGGGCGAGGGGAATCGACGCCGCCGAAGTGTTTCCGTGTTCCCGCACCGTAAGCACGACTCGCTCCAGGCCGAGGCCGAGCCTCTGAGCGGTCGATTTGATGATTCTCAGGTTCGCCTGGTGCGGAACGAGCCAGTCCACGTCAGCGCCCGTGAGGTCGAGGCTGTCCAGCGAGGCCTGCGCCGTGCCGGCCAGCTTTTCCACGGCGTGCCGGAAGACTTCACGGCCCTGCATGCGCAGGTGCCCGATCCGCCGCGTCGACACGCCGCCGTCAACGTAGAGAATGTCACGATAGCGACCGTCCGAATGAAGGTCTGTCGCGAGGATTCCGCGATCGTCCCTGGATCCGTCGCATTCGGCGGCCTCGAGCAGGACCGCCCCGGCGCCGTCGCCGAACAGCACGCAGGTCGTGCGGTCGGTCCAGTCAAGAATGCTGCTGAAGGTTTCCGCACCGATCACGAGAGCGCTGCGGGCCTGTCCGGAGATGATCAATGCGTTGGCCTGGGACAGACCGAAGACGAATCCGGCGCAGACGGCCTGCATGTCGAAGGCGAATCCCCGCGTCATGCCCAGCTTTTCCTGCACCATCGTCGCCGCCGAGGGGAAAGTCAGGTCCGGCGTCGACGTTGCGACGATCACCGCGTCGACGTCGTCCGCCGCCCGGCCGGCCGAAGCAAGCGCCGGCAACGCCGCCCTGGCCGCGAGATCGGAGACGGTCTCGTCCTCGGCGGCAAACCGGCGGGACTCGATTCCCGTCCGCGCCCGTATCCATTCATCCGAAGTGTCCAGCCTGTCCTCGAACCAGGAATTGGCGATCACTCTCTCAGGCAGATAGTGCCCGACCCCCTGCACCACCGCGCGTGTCTGCATCGTTACCGTTCTTTGCCAGCCGCCTCGGCGGTTTCTCCGCCCGCATCCTGCCCCCGGGGGCTGAAGGATGCAACCCGCGCCGCGAGACGCTCCTTGAACCGGCTGTCGGCCAGCCGGCACGCAAGCCCGATGGCGGACGCGACGCCGATCGCGTCGGCCGACCCGTGGCTCTTCACGACGGTGCCGTTGAGGCCGAGGAACACGCCACCGTTGACCCGCCTGGGATCGATCCGCTTCGAAAGCCGGCGAAGCGACGTCACTGCCAGCAGTGCCGCGATTCTTGACAGCGGCGTGGCGCGAAAGGCTTCGCTCAGGAAATCGCGGATGAGCAATGCCGTGCCTTCCCCGGTCTTCAGCGCGACATTGCCGGTGAATCCGTCCGTCACGATGACGTCCACGCGACCGGACGGAATGTCGCCGCCCTCGACGAAGCCCACGAATTCGAAGCCTGCGCCATCGGCGGCCGACGCGATCAGGTCATGCGCCGCGCGGATCTCGTTGTGGCCCTTGTTCTCTTCGGTGCCGACGTTCATCAGGCCGATGCGCGGCCTGGGCAGCTCCAGGCCGTTTCGCGCGTAGGATGCGCCCATGAGCGCGTACTGGAGGAGATTCCTGGCGTCAGCGCGAATGTCGGCGCCGACGTCAAGCAGCACGTTGAATCCGCCCGGACTCCGTGACGGCCAGAGGCAGGCGATCGCCGGCCGGTCGACCCCGGGGAGCTTCTTCAGCCTGATTGTGGACACTGCCATGAGGGCGCCGGTGTTGCCGCAGGACACCACGGCATCCGCCTCGCCGCACCGGACGGCCTCGACGGCCGCCCACATGGACGTTCCCTTGCCCTTGCGCAGCACGTGGCTCGGCCTGTCCTCCATGCTGACGACCTCTTCCGCGTGGTGTATCCCGCAGCAGTCCGCCAGCTTCCGCTTCTTGCCAAGCCTGTTCCGCCTGCGTACAAGCCTGCGCAGCTCGGCCTCGGGGCCGAACAGCAGGAATTCGAAGCGGGGGTTCTTGCGTGCGGCCCTTGCGAGGCCGGCAATGACGGCGGCCGGTCCCCTGTCGCCTCCCATGACATCGACCGAAATCGTCACGCGCCTGTCCGCGTCACAGGACTGATCGGGGATTTTCGCCATCCCGAGAGTGCTTCGGGACCGGTTCAGGCCGCGTCCTCGTCCAGGCTGATGTCCTCGGTCTGCGCGACGACTTCGCGACCGTCGTAGTGGCCGCAGGCGGCGCAGACATGGTGCGGAAGCTTCAGCTCTCCGCAGTTCGGGCACTCGCAGGGATTTGCGGCTGCCAGTGCGTCGTGGGAGCGGCGCTTGTTGCGGCGAGACGGAGTGACTTTGTTCTGCGGGACGGCCATGTCCTGGATCCTCGGTTAGGTGCGGAACCGCCTGATCCTGTTCAGGGCCCGAGCGGTCCTATGCGCTGGGACGCTCCTTGTCCATCGGATGTCCTTCATGCGGAGGCAGGAACATAGCGCGATTCCCCCCAAGGGCAAGGATGAATTCGACCTGGCCGACGAGCGCGGGGCTGGGGCCGGCGCGCGCGAAGGAGCCCCCCCAATGGCATTCGGACGAGGATTCCCGGCGTTTCGGACAGGAAAGCCCCCGCGCTTCGGGCGTGAGCCGGACCCGGAGGCCTGTTTCCCTGGCCTTTCCTGATGCCGGGCGGCCTGCCGCTCGTTCCCCCGGGCGGACAGGCCAAGGGCCGGCCGGGATGCGGTCGCGCAGCCGGCAGGGCGCGGCCATGCCCCGGGGACAGTGGGCGCCGTCCGGAACGCGGCAACCGCGCCGGGCGCGGGTCCGAGGCGCTGCGGCATGGCTCGGGACGGGTGCCTGCACCTTCCCGGGAAAGGAACGTGCGGGGTTCCGGTGCCATGACGGGTTGCTGTGGGAACGGGACTTGCATGGTGCAATCCTCCTGCCATGCGATGCCCGCCCCATCCAGGACGGGACTGTCATCGGCGGACCGAACGAATGCGGGCGTTCCGCCTGCGCGCAGGCGGGTGCGGTCGCGGCAGGCCGCGAGATCCGGAAGCGACGCGATGCGGCCCGCCAGCGACGGAAGGGGGCGCGAATCGCCCCGTTCCGGGTGAAAGGAGTTCCAGGGCGCCACTGACCTCAAGACTTGGCGTCCCGCAAAAGCCTCTTCTGTTCAACCCGTCGAACACTGCCCAAACGCTTCACCCTGGTTTGCTGCCTGTGGCGGTGACCTTTTCCCGCAGCGACCTGAGGGCCGCGAACGGGCGCGCGTCTTCATCCGTCATCGGGGATTTCCCCGGTTCGTATATCGATACGCTGACCGGGTCGGCGCCCTGGATCCTCGGCCATGGCGGAAGGGCCAGCGCAAGGGCCTCGGCAAGGACCTCCTCGAGGTCCAGGCTGGTCGGCAAGGGGTCGACGTTTTCGTCGTGCGGCATTTCGACCTCGTCGCCCCCGGGCGCCGGCAGGCCATGCACGTAGAGACGGGTGACATGCTCCTCGATGCGCGTGGTGACTGGCTTGCCCGTCGCGACGCAGTCCTGCCGGACCGTTGCGGCCAGCATGGCGTCCAGCTTCAGGTCCATGGCGCCCTCCGGCGCGATGCCGCCTTCCAGCCGCACCTTGCGCAGGCCCCTGACGCCGAGCGTCCGGGCGAGTCCGGCCAGTGCGCCCGGATCAGGCGCGAGAGAGAACGAGATCCTCTCCCTCACCGACCGGCACCTTATGACGTGACTGT
Organism: Paracoccaceae bacterium; assembly: GCA_965221845.1. Classification (GTDB taxonomy): domain Bacteria; phylum Pseudomonadota; class Alphaproteobacteria; order Rhodobacterales; family Rhodobacteraceae; genus JAJEFO01. The sequence continues at coordinate 565,819 of OZ244919.1, read as the reverse complement.
CCCGACGGGTTGCCACGAGCAATTCCTTGAACCTGCCGCCTTCCGTGGATATGCCGACTAGGCGGAGGTCGCGGGCTTGGCAAGGGGTGAGCGCAATGAGGGTTTCGCGGGGTGCGTTCCCGGGGGCATGGATCTTGCCTGTCGCCCTTGCGTTCGCGCCTTCCTGCTCGAGCCTGGAAGACAGCCACGGCTACGTTCCCGAAGCCCGGCTCGTCGCGGACGTCCAGGTCGGAGTCGACACGAAGGAGACAGCGGCCCGCATACTTGGCAGGCCGGGCGTGGAAGGGATCGTGGACGAAGGGGGCTGGTACTACGTCAGGTCCGACTACGAGCGGCGTCTGTGGCGTGCGCCCGCGGAGATGAACCGCGAAGTGCTGGCAGTCTCCTTCGCAGACGACGGCGTTGTCAGCAATGTCGAGCGCTTCGGGCTTGAGGACGGCCGTGTCGTTGCGCTTGAGCGAAGGGTCACGGACTCGAACACGCAGGGCATCAGCTTCCTGCGCCAGCTCTTCTCGAACTTCGGAAATTTCGACCCGGGCACGTTCTTTGACGGGAGCTAGCGTCCGTCCGGAAGGCCGGCCGCCCGACGGTACCCGTTCCCGGACTCGGGCGTCGGCCATGAATCTCGTCGACGGCGGGAGCGCGGCATGGGCCTTGGCCGCGCGCCCCGGGCCGCCGGAGCCGCGGTCGCGGACTCCGGTGCGGCTGGCGGACGCGGACAGCGACTGCCGCATGGGTTCGTCGCGGCAAGGACGAGGTGCCGTCGAGCCGCGCCAAGACGGATCCGTCAGGCGGACGTTGATCCGGTTGCCTTGCCGGTCGCTCCGGGCTCGAAGTTGAGGGCGACCCCGTTGATGCAGTATCGAAGGCCCGTCGGCTCCGGGCCGTCGGGGAACACGTGCCCGAGGTGCCCGTCACAACGTGCGCAATGCACCTCGGTCCTGCGCATGAAGAATCCGCGATCCTCGCTCTCCCCGATCAAGCGGTCGTCGATCGGCTGGCAGAAGGACGGCCATCCGGTTCCGCTGTCAAACTTGTGGGCCTGGTCAAAGAGCCGTGCGCCGCAGCCCTTGCAAGTGAAGACGCCCGGATCCTTCGGGAAATCGTCATGCGTGAAGGCGCGTTCGGTTCCATGCTTCCTGAGGACGTCGTATGCCGGCCCGCCCAGCCGGTCGCGCCACTCCTTGTCCGTCCTGACGACCTTCTCCACTTGAAATCCCCCTCGTCATGGTGCTGTCACGGCTGCGCAGGCGCCATTGCCGGCGCGAAACCCGGGGCATCGGGCCGGGTCACCAAGAGGACAGCATGGCGCGCGCAACCTACAGGGCCAGAATCGCAGCAGCGCCGAAAGACGTCAAGGCTGCACAGCGCCTTCGTTATCGGGCCTTCATTGCCTGCCGGAGCGCCGTGGACCGTCCCGACGGGCTTGACGCCGACCCGTTTGACGAGATCTGCCAGCAGGTTCTTGTCGACGAGGCGGGCAGCGGCCGGGTCGTCGCGACGTTCCGGGTGCTGCGGCTCCGGTGCGGGGCGGAGATCGGAAGGAGCTATTCGGCGCAGCATTACGGTCTGGCGGGCCTGTCCCGCTTTCGCTGGCCGATGGCCGAGATCGGCCGCTTCTGCGTGGCGCCGGGAGAAGGCGATCCCGGCATCCTGCGCGCGGCGTTGAGCGCGCTGGCCGCGCTCGTGGACCGGCAGGGGATCAGGCTGGTCTTCGGCTGTTCGTCGTTCGACGGAACGGATGCCGGGCTCTACGGCGATGCATTCGCGATGCTGAAGGAACAGCATCTCGCGCCGCAATGCTGGCTTCCCCGGATCAAGGCGCCGAACGTGTTCAGGTTCGCGCAGCGGCTGCGGCAGAAGCCGGACCGGCGCCGCGCGCTGAGCTCGATGCCGCCCCTGCTCAGAAGCTACCTGTCCATGGGCGGCTGGGTCAGCGATCATGCCGTCATCGACCGGGACCTCGACACGCTGCACGTCTTCACGGGGCTGGAGGTCGGCTCCATTCCTCCCCGGCGCGCGCACTTGCTGCGCGCGTCTGCCGTCTCGCCGGACGCGCCGAATCGTCTTGCTTGACCCGTCTGGGAGTCGCGCATAGCCCGCCGGCATGGCACGTGCACGTGCACCGCTTCTTCAGCTGACCGGCGTCACGCTGGCCTTCGGCGGCCGCCCGCTCTTCGAACGCCTGTCGCTGGTCATCCAGCCCGGGGACCGCCTTGCGCTGGTGGGAAGGAACGGCTCCGGGAAATCCACCCTTCTGAAGGTCATCGCCGGGCTGGTTGATGTCGACGAGGGCGAGCGGGCGCTTTCGCACGGAGACAGCGTCGGCTACATGGAGCAGGAGCCTGACTCTCGGGGGTGCGCAACGCTTGGCGACCTGGCGACAAGAGGGGTTGCCGCTCCGGATCAATGGCGGGTCGAGGCGGCGGCCGAAGGGTTGAAATTCGATGTCGGCACGCGCGCCGAGGCTGCGTCCGGCGGCGCGCTGCGCAAGGCCGCGCTGGCAAGGCTTGTCGCGCAGGCGCCGTCGCTGATGCTGCTTGACGAGCCGACGAACCATCTGGACGTCGAGTCGATCGCCTGGCTTGAGACTCATCTTGCCGAGACCGGCAGGGCGTTTGTCGTGATCAGCCACGACCGCGCCTTCCTTCGTGCGCTCACCCGCGCGACGATCTGGATCGACAGGGGCGCCGTGCGTCGGCGCGACGGCGGCTTTGCCGGCTTCGAAGGCTGGCGCGACCGGGTCTGGGCGGCCGAGGACGCGGCGCTGCACAGGCTCGACCGCAAGATCCTCGACGAGAGCAGGTGGGCCGCCGAGGGCATCAGCGCGCGCCGGCGCCGGGACATGGGCCGCGTGCGCGCCCTGGAGGCGATGCGGGCCGAGCGCGCCAGCCACGCTCCGCGCCAGCAGGCCGCGAGGATGGACCTGACGCCGGGGCCGAGGCCCGGCAGGCGGATCATCGAGGCGCGGCGGATATCCAAGGAGTTCGACGGCAATGTGATCTGCCGGGAATTCTCCCTGCGGGTGATGCGCGGCGACCGGATCGCCCTGGTGGGCCCGAACGGTGTCGGCAAGACCGCCATGATCGAATTGCTGTCTGGCCGCGCCGCGCCGGATGACGGACGAATCGAATTTGGCGCGAATGTCGGGCTTGCCGTCTTCGATCAGCACCGCGCAGAGCTCGACCCCGACGCGACGCTCTGGGAAAGCCTGACGGGCGACAAGGCGATGCGGCTTCCCGGGCGGTCGGATCAGGTCATGGTGCGCGGCCGGCCCCGCAACGTGGTGGCCTACCTGAAGGACTTCCTGTTTGACGAGGCGCAGGCCCGGGCGCCGGTCCGGTCGCTTTCCGGCGGCGAAAGGGCGCGCCTGCTGCTCGCGCGCGTCATGGCGAAGCCCGCAAGCCTGCTGGCGCTGGACGAGCCCACGAACGACCTCGACATGGAAACGCTGGATCTCCTGGGGAACCTGCTCGCCGGCAGCGACGTCACGGTCTTGCTGGCAAGCCACGACCGGGACTTCGTCGAAAGGGTGGCGACCAGGACCCTTGCTTTCGAGGGCGCGGGACGGATCACGGTGCATGCGGGAGGCTGGCCGGAGCTTGCGCGCCCGGCCGGCGCGGCGCGGCGTTCGCCCACCCGTCCGTCGCCGGCCGGGGGGCGGGCTCACGGCGGCGGGCGGGAGCCGCGGCCGCCGGGAAGGCAGGGGCTGAGCTTCACCGAGGCTCATCGTCTGGACAGGCTCCCCGGCGTCATCGCGCGGCTTGAGGCCGAGATTGCGAAGCTGGCCGAGCTCATGTCGGATCCCGGTCTCTACGCCCGCGAGCCGGCCAGGTTCCGGAAGGCCGCCGAGGCGCTGGCCGACAGGCAGGCGCGGCTGGCTTCCGCGGAGGCCGAGTGGCTCGCGCTGGAAGAGAGAGCCGAAGGCGGATGACAGGCCGCGCCAGGCCGGAACTTGCGCGTTCGGGGCGCAGTCGTCCGGCGGGACAGGATCCGGAAGCCCCCTCGGGCGGACTGGCAGAGGGTCGGCGCCGGCCTTGCGAGCCGGGCTTCCGGCCTCGGGACCGGACGCACGGCCTGCACGGAAAAAAGCGGGCTGGCTGCACTTGACTGCCGCGGAAATACGGGTAGAACCCGCGCATTCGCGAACACCTCCACATGGGAAGACACATGGGCACGTTCACGGCAACGCCCGCGGAGATTGAAAGGAAGTGGATCCTGATCGACGCCGAAGGCGTCGTTCTGGGACGCCTGGCCTCGATCATTGCCACGCGCCTGCGCGGCAAGCACAAGGTGACGTACACGCCGCACATGGACATGGGCGACAACGTCATCGTGGTCAATGCCGAGAAGGTGCAGCTGACGGGCGGAAAGCGCGGGAAGCCGAACTACTGGCACACCGGCTACCCGGGCGGAATCAAGTCGCGGACGACCGGCGAGATCCTTGACGGCGCGCATCCCGAGCGCGCGGTGATGCAGGCCGTCAAGCGCATGCTGCCCAAGAACCGCCTTGCGCGAAGGCAGATGACCAATCTCCGCGTCTATGCCGGGACCGAGCATCCCCATGACGCGCAGAATCCGGAACCGCTCGACGTGGCGTCACTCAACAGGAAGAACACCCGGAGCTGAACTCATGGCCGAAGACGTTGCAGTGGCGGGCGGACCGCAGGACACGGCAGGGGCGGCCGAAGGCCTTCCCGCTGACATGCAGGCGGCGGCAACCGCGCCGGAACCCGCTCGCGGGCCCGTGCGCGACGCGTCTGGCCGCTCTTACGCGACCGGAAAGCGCAAGGAGGCCGTTGCCCGCGTCTGGATCAAGCCGGGCTCTGGAAGGGTGGTTGTCAACGGCAGGGACATGGACGCCTACTTTGCGCGTCCCGTGCAGCAGATGATCCTGCGGCAGCCCTTCAGGGTGGCCGGGGTTGACGGCGAGTTCGACGTCATGGCGACCGTCAAGGGCGGCGGCCTGTCCGGGCAGGCGGGAGCCGTGAAGCACGGGATCTCGAAGGCGCTTCAGCTTTTCGATCCCGGCCATCGCCCGGCACTCAAGGCCGCAGGCTTCCTGACCCGCGACAGCCGCGTTGTCGAGCGCAAGAAATACGGCAAGGCCAAGGCGCGCAAGAGCTTCCAGTTCTCCAAGCGCTGACGCAGGGCCGGTCGCGGCCGCGACGAGTTCACGAATGATGAGGATGCCAGGGCCGGCACTCCCTCGGCTTCGCGGAAGCCGGACCGGATGCCCGGCTCCGCCATCGGGGCCTGCCGCACGGCCTCGGCGCCGTCATCGGGATCGTGCAGGGGCCCCGGGGACCAGGGTCTTCGCGGTGCCGTGCCGCCTTCAGGTGGCGCGAGGCCAAGCTGCTGGAATTAAAAATCATGATTTTTCAATAACTTATCATTCAGGCCCCAGGAGAATGTCTGCCAGCGGTCCTGAGAGGGTTTAGCTATTGCAAGGCTTGTGCTATGCTTCGTTGCACTATGCATCGGCGCCTTTGCAACCAGGCGCCAGAACGGAAAAACTGAAGAAACGGGAGAATCTCTACATGGATCGTCGTAAATTCTTGCGCGCCTCGGCGCTCGGGGGGGGGGCTGCGGCTGCCTCGACGCTCGCCGCGCCTGCCATCGCACAAGGCAACCGCACACTCACCATGGTCACCTCGGTGCCCGACGGGTTCGCGATTTTCGATGACGCCGCGTCGCTGGCCGCACGCATCATCACCGAAATGACGGACGGCGCCCTGACCATTCAGAAGATGCCCGCAGGCTCGCTCGTCGGCGCATTCGAAGTGTTCGACGCCGTGTCGTCTGGCCAGGCCGACCTCTATCACTCGGCCGAATACTACTTTCTCAACCAGCATCCGGGCTTCGCCTTCTTCACTTCGGTGCCTTTCGGGATGACCGGTGTGGAAATGCTGTCCTGGTACTACCACAAGGGCGGGAGAGACCATCACCATGAACTTGCCGCGCTTTTCAACCTGAAGCCTTTCATTGCGGGCAACACCGCGATGCAGCCTGGCGGCTGGTTCAACAGCGAGATCAACTCCGCCGAGGATCTCCAGGGTCTCAGGTTCCGGATGCCGGGCCAGGGTGGCCAGGTGCTGGGCGTGCTCGGCGCGTCGGTGCAGAACATTCCCGGCGGCGAGATCTACCAGGCGCTTGCCTCGGGTCAGATCGACGGCGCGGAATGGATCGGCCCCTTTGCCGACGAACGCCTGGGCTTCCAGGAAGTCACCAGCATCTACTACACCGCCGGCTTCCATGAGCCCGGCTCGGCGCTGGCGCTGTCGATGAACCTGGACGTCTGGGAATCGCTCACGCCGGCCCAGCAGCGGATCGTCGAGGTGGCCTGTGAGGCGACGCATGCCAACAACCTTGGCCTCTCGTGGGCCGAGAACGGTGCCGCCCTTGCCCGCCTTCAGGCGGAGGGCGTGCAGGTGCGCGAATTTCCGGACGATGTCTGGGACGCCTTCGGCAAGGGTGCGGCAGAGGTGCGGGAGGCCAACATGAGCGATCCGATCTACGCGGACATCGCCAACAGCTATTTTGCCGCGATGGAGGAAACGTCGAGCTGGTGGGAAGTCGGCGACGGCGAGTACATCCGTCAGCGGAACCGCGTGAACGCGACCTGAGGAGATTCGCCGCCCGGCCCCCAGCCAAGGGGGCCGGGCGGCTGCCTTTCGGCGTCTTCGGGGGGCTTTGCGGCGGAACGGCGGAGGACGGATGTTCGAACCACTACTGTTGTTGTTGCAGAATGTTGCACTGGCCCCCTACCATCTCGGCCTTGCCCTTCTGAACCCCGGGGCCTGGCTCAACTGGTCGAACCCCGAGGCGGTGATGCGCTTCATCTACTATGGCGGGTCGTCCGAGCTTTTCTTCGTCATGCTCACAATCTTCCTTTTGGTGACCGCTGCCGGCATCTGGAAGAACGAATTCCTCTGGGGCTGCGTTCGCGCCCTTGAAGCCGTCGCCAATGGCACCGGCAGGCTCTTTGCCTGGGCGGGGCTCGTGATGGTGATCCAGCAGGTGATGATCGTGTTCCTGCAGCGGATTTTCCGGGTCGCTGAAATCCAGCTCGGGCCGCTCGGCACGGCCTTCGTGCAGGATCTGAGCTGGTGGGCCGAAGGCCTGAAGCTCCACAACGCGATGGTCGTGTGCCTCTGCGTCTCCTACACCTTCGTCCAGCGCGGGCATGTCAGGGTGGACCTCGTCTATTCGGCGGTCAGCCACGGCACGAAGCGCTTGATCGACATGTTCGGGTGCCTCTTCTTCATGGTGCCCGCGATCACCATCACCTATCTCTATGCTTGGTTCTTCATGTGGCGACACCTCATGAAGCCGACCGTGACCGCCACGAGCGATCTTGACCGGATGATCGCCCAGGCCCGCATCTTCAAGTGGAACGTGGAAACCATCGGGTTCAGCCCGAACGGTTTCAACGCCTACTTCCTCTTCAAGGTGCTGATCGTGGCTTTCTGCATCCTGGTCTTCCTGCAGGCGGTCGCGTTCTTCTGGCGCTCCTACCTCGAATGGGTCGAGGGCGAAGAGAGCGACGGCAAGCATCTCGACAGGGACATGACCGGCGACGAGGCTGAAGACCTCGAGCACGCGATCCATTCCGGCACGGCTTGAGACTGCGACGATGACGCCACCCACGTGGTCCAGAGAGGGACATCGCTGACATGCTGTTTGGACTAGATGGGGTCGAAATCGGTCTGGTCATCGTGTTCTTCACGCTCTTTGCGGGGATCATGACGGGCTTCCCGGTGGCCTTCGCGATTGGCGGGGCGGGCGTGATTTCATTTGCGGTCATCGCGGCGCTGGATGCCGCCGGGCTTCTCGTTCACCAGGCAATTGACACCACGTCAGCCGAATATCGCGCGCTTCTGGCCGAGGGAATAGTCCGGGAGGCGATTTCCGTCTTCCGGTACCCCGAGCTGCCTCGGGTGGAGAAGCCCCTGTTCCCCGGCGGCTGGGAAGTGGCGATGGAGCGGAACGTGTCTTTCATCGTCAACCGGATGAACGAGCGCGTCATCGCCGGGCAGTCCATCGACACGCTCCTGGCGGTGCTGATGTTCGTCATGATGGGCATCACGCTCGAACGCTCGAAGATCGCCGAGGACCTGCTGACGACCATGGCGCGCGTGTTCGGGCCGCTGCCGGGCGGGCTTGCGGTTTCGATCGTCATCGTCGGGGCGTTTCTCGCTGCCTCGACCGGGATCGTCGGGGCCACCGTTGTCACCATGGGTCTCCTTGCCCTGCCCACGATGCTCCGGAACAATTACTCGCCCGAACTTGCCACCGGGGTGATATCGGCGTCGGGAACGCTCGGACAGATCATCCCGCCTTCGATCGTGATCGTGCTTCTGGGCACGCTGGTCGGGGATCTCTACGCCACGGGCCAGGAAACCCGCGCCCAGCTCGCAGGCTGCTCCGACGCGCTGACTTTCCTCGGCGAGCCCGCGGTGCTGTCGGTCGGGACGCTTTTCCAGGCCGCGCTTCTTCCGGGGATCTTCCTTGCAGGCCTCTATGCGACCTACGCGTTCGGCTTTGCGCTGGTGAACCCGGCGAAGGCGCCCGCGGTGCAGCTCGCCGAGGGCGGATCCGGCGCGGTCCCTGCCGGTACGCGCAGCGAGTCGGCGGCCTGGTTCCTGGCGGCCCCTGCAGCGATTCTGATCGGAGCCGGGCTTGCCGCAGGGGCAGGCATCATAGGCTCGCAGCAGGCGGACGTGTCGATCTATGCCAAGCGGGCGGAAGGTCCGAGCCTCCGCACGAACGTCTCCGAGGAATGCCAGGCGTCGATGATCGATCTCCACGGTCAGGACGCCTGGGACCGGGCCGTGGAAGAACGCGCGGCCATGCAGGCCGCCGGCACTGCCGATCAGCCGGTCGAAGAGCTTTCCGAGGAAGAGCTTGCCGCTGCACAGGCCGCGGCCATCGCCGACGCGCCCGCGATCGGCAGCGGGGTCGCGGCCGTTTTCGTCCTCTTCGCCCTGATGCTGGTCATCGCCCGGGGCGTGGCGCCCCGCGCCGACCCGGTGCCGCTTCTCATCGGCGGGCTGGGAATAGTGCTGGCGATTGCGCTCGACATCCTCGCGATCTCGCCGCTGACGGGGCCGGGAACGAGCTTCCTCATTCTCGCGATCCCGACCGCCATGGTGCTGTACGCAAGCCGGGCGGCCCTTGAAAGACTCGCCAGGAACGAGCTTCTGCGCGTGGTCTTCCCGCCGCTCGTCCTGATCGTCGCCGTGCTGGGATCGATCCTCGGCGGCATCACCAACCCGACGCCTGCGGCGGCGCTGGGCGCCGCAGGCGCCATCATGCTCGCGGCGTACAGGAAGCTTAAGGAGGAGAACGGAAAGTCGAAGATCGTGATCTGGGCGAGTTTCGCAATCGTGATCATGATTCTCTTCGGGGTGAACTTCGACCTGAGGATCGCGCGCGAGGCCGTGCCGCTCGAGGACTGGGTGGCCTACGTCGTCGCCCAGGCCGCCTATCATTTCTCCTTCTTCGGGCTTCTCTTCAGCTGCTGGGTGCTCTTCCGTGCAAACGTGCTGACCCCGGTCGTCCGCGAGACGGCGAAAGTGACGAGCATGGTCTTCACCATACTCATCGGCTCGCAGCTTCTGAACCTCGTTCTCATCTCTTTCGGCGGCGAACACCACATTCAGCAATACCTGAGATCCTTCGACAACGAACTGGTGGTCTTCCTCGTGGTGATGCTGATCCTCTTCATTCTCGGCTTCGTCCTCGACTTTCTGGAGATCATCTACATAGTGGTGCCCATCGTGGGCCCGGTGATATACGGCGGCACGCTGGATCCGGCCTGGGTGACGATCATGATCGCCGTGAACCTCCAGACCTCGTTTCTGACGCCGCCTTTTGGATTTGCATTGTTTTACCTTCGCGGAGTGGCGCCAGCGTCGGTGACGACCGGACACATATACCGTGGCGTCCTGCCATTCGTGCTGATTCAGGTGATCGGCCTCGGGCTCCTCTGGCTCTTCCCCGGAGTCGTGACGATCCTGCCGGACCTGCTGGGCGGGTAGGGGGCGGGCAGAACCGCCAGAAGCTCCCGAAGGTCGCGCGCCGGGGCCCCGTGCGGAACCGCACGGGCGCCGCCGCCACGAAGGGGCGGCTGTCCGCCGCCGTCCCGCCTGCATCGCCGTTCCGCTCGCCCATGCCGTTGGCTGCCCGCCGCGCCGCCGTTCCGGCGGCCATCGGGGCAGGACACGGCATCAGACCGGACGGACCGCGATATGGCCGTCAACCCCGCCAAGCCATTGCTGCAAGCAGTCCGACATGATCATCGTCCCTTTGCCCGGTCCAGGTTCGAGGCTTTCATTCAGCCGGCTGCCATGCTAGCGACCCGCGGATTCCGCGGGAATGCGTGACGCCCCGCGCAGCTGAATGACGGGGATTTAAAATGGCGATCGAACGCACGCTGTCCATCATCAAGCCCGATGCGACCGAGCGAAACCTGACCGGCAGGATCAATGCCAAGTTCGAGGAGGCCGGGCTGCGCATCGTCGCCCAGAAGCGCATCCGCCTCACCAGGGCGCAGGCGGGCAAGTTCTACGAGGTGCATGCCGAACGGCCTTTCTTCGAGGAACTCTGCGGGTTCATGGCGTCGGCACCGGTCGTCGTGCAGGTGCTCGAGGGGGAGAATGCCATCGCCAGGAATCGCGAGGTCATGGGCGCGACCAACCCGGCAGACGCCGATCCGGGCACCGTCCGCGCGGAATTTGCCGGAAGCGTGGGCGAGAACTCGGTGCATGGCTCGGACGCGCCAGAAACCGCCGCGGCCGAGATCGCGTACTTCTTCTCGGGGATCGAGCTGGTCGGCTGACCGTCCAGGACGGCCCGCTGACAATTCCACCGAGACGCTTCCATTGCCCAAGGCGCCACGACACTGCCTTGGCGTGCCAGATTTCATGAAGGCAGCCGCCCCCTTGGGGCGACAGGCCTTGGCTTGATTCAGCGTGCCGTTCAACACCTCGGAATTCACCGATCACTCCGAGGAGAACCGAACGGCACGGAAGAGGCTGCCCATGAGGAAAGTCAGGAAGATGCTGGAACTTCACCTTGACGAAGGCCGCAGCGCGAGGGCGATCGCGACCCGCTGCGGCCTTGCCTGGTCTATCCCTATCTTGCCGGACTGACCGTGGTCACGGAGGATCTGCCTGAAGAGGAAAACCGCGTCACTCTTGATCCGACATTGTCTGACAGCGACGGAATCCCCGCACCGAGGATCAGCTACCGCTTGGGCGAGAATACGCGCGCCATGCTCAGAGCTTGAATCATAATTCAATAATATCAATATGTTAAGAGATTCCAGCCGCCTGGCCCCGCGCCACCCGCCGCATCAGGAACCGGCACGCCGCGAGCTGCGCCCAGGCCAGCGAACTCTCCAGCGTCCGCTCGAAGTCCTTCGCCAGACGCCGGCACCGCGACATCCACGCAAACGTCCGCTCCACCACCCAGCGGCGGTACAGGACCGTGAAGCCCCTTGTTTCCCTGGGCCGCTGGACGATCTCGACGATCGACCCCAGGCCGTGCGCCGCCAGCGCGGCCTCGAGCTTCGGACCCGCGTAGCCGCCGTCCGCCCACAGCTTCGTCACCTGCGGCGCCTTCTCCAGCATCGCCAGGATGACGGCCGGCGCCCCGTCCCGGTCCTGCACGTCCGCCTCCGTAGCACGCGCACCGCGATCGGGAACCCCTCGACGTCCACCGTCAGGTGCCGCTTGCGCCCCTTGACCTTCTTGCCCGCGTCGCAACCCGCCGGCCCGCCCGCCTCCGTCGTCTTCACCGACTGGCTGTCGATCGCGGCCGCCGTCGGCTGCGCCTCGCGCCCCGCCTGCGCACGGCCCAGCGTGCGCAGCGCGTCCAGCATCCGTTCCAGGACGCCGTTGTCGCGCCACGCGCAGGAGTGGTTCTGGACGGTCGCAGAGGGCGGAAAGCACTTGGGAATCGCCCGCCACTGGCATCCCGTCCCCGGCATGCACTGGATCGCGTCGGACGTCTCGCGCAGGTCGGTCGTCCGGCGGCGGCCAAGCTTCGCCGGGGCCGGAAGCAGCGGCTCGACCAGAAGCCGTTCCTCGTCGGCCGGTCGGTTTCATGTCGCTCCGACTTGCGGTCATGCTCTTCGCGGGTGGTCTCGTCCCAGGCCATTGTGTCCTCCTTGTCTGGGTGGAAACTGACAGGGAAATGCCACATCTGGGGGAGGCCATCCACATTTTAGGTCAAGCTCTCAGACACGGCGAGGAACGTGCCAAAGAGGTGTTGCTGGCAGCAGGGGCCAGGCGGGTTCTCCCGAATGACGGCGACAGGGTCTGGTGGCGCGCTGGCTGGCATCAAATGGGCACCTGCCGGATGGGCAATGATCCTGACAGCTCGGTCGTCGATGCTTGGGGGAGGTCCCATGACGTGAAGAACCTCTTCGTCGTCGACGGGTCGATCTTTGTGACCTCGGGCGCTGTCAACCCGACCGCGACGATTCAGGCGCTTGCCCTGTACATCGGGGACCGAATCAAGACGAACATCGGCAATCTCTTCGACTGAGGTGACCCATGGACTGCCCAGCCAAGATGCGATTCGCCGGCAGGCTCTCCGATGATTCGGCGCACCGAGGGGCCGCTGCTCCGGGCACGGAGGAACTCCTTGACGCCGTTCAGGCCTCTGTCACGGAAGATGCAGACCCTGCGTGTCGGATCGGCAGGATGCACGTCCCCAACGGGCCCATCGTGCCGGGGTATCACGACCATGCGGCTATGCAGCAGGCGCCTGGCGCGCCCTGCACGGTTCAAGCGAAAGGATGAATGCATGAAAATCACCCGCGTGGCGAGCCACGTTCTGCAATATGATCTGCCGGAAGAGCTCGGCTACTCCCAGCAGTTCTACGCGCGGCGTACCGCTCATCTGGTCGAGGTGGAGACAGATGAGGGCGTCACCGGCTGGGGCGAGTGTTTCGGTCCGGGAAACGTGGCGCTCGCAAACAAGGCAATCGTCGAGAAGGTCATCCAGCCCATGGTGATCGGCGATGACCCAATGGACCGGGACGTGACATGGCATAAGGTCTACAATCTTCTGCGCGATCATGGACAGAAGGGCATGCCGCTCCAGGCGCTCTCGGGGGTCGACATTGCGCTGTGGGATATCGCCGGCAAGGTTGCCGGACTGCCGCTTCACAAGCTGATTGGGGGAGCGCATCGAACCCGAATCCCCGCCTATGGATACGGCATGATGCTCAAGCGCGAAAGCCTTGAGGATCACATTGCACGGTTTAGAGATGAGGCGGCTTCCATCCTCAGCATGGGATTCCGCTTCGTCAAGATGAAGGTCGGTCTGGGGCCAAGGGACGATGTGAAGCTGTGCGAGGCGGTCGCCGCAGCCGTCGCTGGCAATGGCCGTTTCATGGTCGACGCAAACCGCTGCTACACCACGTCGGACGCCTTTCACGTAGGACGCGCACTGGAAGAGCTCGGCGCTTACTGGTTTGAAGAGCCCGTTGCGCCTGAAGATCTCGACGGCTACCGGGAGCTGCGGGCAGGGCTCAAGGTCAATGTCTCTGGCGGCGAGGCCGAGTTCAGCCGATGGGGCTGGCGACAGATCCTCGAGAATCGTGGGCTTGACATCGCGCAGCCCGAGGTCTGCGCCCTTGGCGGAATAAGCGAATACCTGCGGGTCCTGGCACTCGCCCACGCGCATTTCACGCCGGTCATCAATCATGTCTGGGGTTCGGCCATCTCGGTGGCTGTGAACATGCAGCTGCTTGCCGCCATGCCCGCGATGCCTGGCGGGCTCAATCCCAGTGAGCCGATGCTGGAATTCGACACGACGCACAACCTTTTTCGGGACCCCCGTTCCACTCTGAAGTGCAACACGTGATGCAGTGTTCCTGGTCGTTCGGCGACACAAGAAGTTGCGAATCGGCCAGGCGGCGACGACAGTCCCTGTGATGAAGCAAGGAGACTGTCATGCCCGAGGGCCATCGCCACCTGACCTATGCGGAACGCTGCCAGATCCACGCCCTGAGGAAAAGCGGGCTTTCCGGCCCGGCGATCGCCCGCCAGCTCGGCCGGGACCGCACGACGGTCTGGCGCGAGGTGCGGCGCAACTCCGGCAGGCGCGGCTACCGCCACAAGCAAGCCCAGCGCAAGGCGGACAGGCGCCGCAGCGCGGCCTCGTCGGTGGCGCGCAAGATGACGCCGGAGCTGTGGCGCATGGCGGAGGAGCGGCTGGCCGAGGGCTGGAGCCCCGAGCAGGTCAGCGGGCGCCTCCGCAAGGAGGGCGAGCCGATGGCGGGGCGTCAGTGGATCTACGAGCGCATCCACGCCGACCGGAAGGCCGGCGGCGGTCTCTGGCGGCATCTCCGCCGCCGCGGGAAGAAGCCGAACTGGAAGGGCGGGGCCCACGCGGGCCGCGGCCGCATCCCGGGCCGGGTGGACATCTCCGAGCGCCCGGACGTCGTGGAGGCGAAGGAACGGGTCGGCGACTGGGAGGCCGACACCATTGTGGGCAAGGGCCACAGCGGCGCGCTTGTCTCCCTGGTGGACAGGGCGTCCAAGTACACGCTGCTCGAAAGGGTCGAGAGGAAGACGGCGGACGCGGTCGGCTCGGCCATGACCGGCATGCTGGGCCCTCTCCCCGTGCACACGGTCACCGCGGACAACGGCAAGGAGTTCGCGGGCCATGCCAGGGTGGCCGAGGCGCTGGGCGCGGGGTTCTTCTTCGCGCGGCATTGCCACTCCTGGGAGCGCGGCCTGAACGAGCACGTGAACGGGCTGGTGCGGGAGTGGTTCCCGAAGGGCACGGACTTCCGCAAGGTGACGGACGCAGAGGTGCAGGCCGTCCAGGACCGCCTCAACGCGCGGCCGCGCAAGGCGCTGGGCTACCTCACCCCGTCCGAGGCCTTCCACCAGGCGCAGCCGCCCTGAGGTGGCCTTCCGGGGCCGCCGGGGGCGGCTCCGAGGGGAGATGCGCGCTGTCCGCGGCCCGCCGTCCTCCGGTCGGGCTCCGCCCTCCCTGCGTCCGGCGGGCCGCGGACAGCGCCCGGCAGGGCTTGCACCGCCCCGGAAGACTGGCTACGCCTCCCGGTGAAGGGACCGCCGCCGCTCGGGCTTCGCCCCTCGCTGGCTGATGTTGCACTTCAGAGTGGAAGCGGCGCAATTATATGGGAGGGAGGGACTTATATACGATGCCGGAATACCGACACCTGCTATCCTTTGACGTTTCACAGGCCGACCTGTCGCCGGCCGACCCGTGCGCAGCCCCTGCCGCCCATGAACAGGGAGCAGGCGCTGCCTGAGCCGGGGTGTGTCCGGATTTATCCCGCTCAGGCGGCCCGGCGCCAGTCGAACAGGTCGGTCATCCGGTTGTCGGGCGAGCGGCGCCCCAGCGCCATGATGCTGTTGGCCCCCTTCATTGACCATCGGGCGCCGCCTTTCCCCATGCGCCCGCGGACCACCGGCCTGCAGCCTCCCTCGATGACCCCGGATCCCACCGGCATGCCTTTCGCGCGACAGTCGCCGTAGCGCATCCTGTGAAGGTTTCCGCGGAAGTGCCCGACGCATTTCGCGACCTCTTCGTGCCGTTCCGCGTGCCGCGACAGCTCCCGGATCACCGGCCCGGTCCTGCCCGCCCTGATCAGGGATTCCAGCCGCCCGTGGCGCCG
The DNA here is from genome assembly GCA_965221845.1 of Paracoccaceae bacterium. GTDB lineage: Bacteria > Pseudomonadota > Alphaproteobacteria > Rhodobacterales > Rhodobacteraceae > JAJEFO01. The sequence continues at coordinate 550,152 of OZ244919.1, read as the reverse complement.
TTCCCCCTCCGCCGGGTCCGGCTCCATGGCCCGGACCGCGGTCCGCAGGGTCTCCAGGACATGGAACCGGTCGAGGATGCAATTCACGTTGCCGGTGCCGAAGACCCTGTCCGCGGCGTTCCCGGTCCACGGCGCGCCGTCCGGGACGATCACGATCCCGCGCGCGCCATGCGCCATGCGCCCCGCGCCCCGCGCCCCGCGCCTCTGAGCCTCGCGCCTGAGACGGGCCTCGAAGGCGGACATGCCGTGCCCGGGAGCGGCCGCGCTGCCGGTCGCCGCCGACTGCGTGACGCTCCCCGGCACCGTCTTCGCCTTGCCGGTCCCCGGGTCCGGCGCCATCTCGCAGAGGCGCAGGAGATTCGCCTCGCGCGTGCCGGCCCGGCCGTCCTCCCCCTTGCCCGCACGGCCCCCGGGCGCGTCCCCGCGCATCGGGACGCCGGTGCCGTCGACCGGGGCGTAGATCCGTTCGGGACGTTCCCCGCCCGTCGGCGCGACCTCTTCCCGCTCGAAGCGTACGGCATCCCCGCCAGGCCCGACGGCCTTCTCCCAAAGGCGCGAACGGCCTGCCGACAGGCCCGAAAGCTCCTTGAGGAGGCCCTGCGCCCTGCGGACCGGCACTTCTGCCGCAGGCTCCGCGATCATCCGCTCCGCCCCGGGGACATCGACGTCCCCTCCAGCCCCAGGAAGCCGGCGGGCGGGACCTTGCCCTCGCCGCAGCGGCGGCAATGACAGTGGCTCCGCCTCACCGCGACCTCGCCCAGGCGCGTCAGGAAGGTCTTCGGGACCTTCCGCCGTCGCCGCTCGTCGCCCGCCCGCATCTCGGGCACTCGGGGGCGGGAAGCTCCGCGTCCCTGGCCTCGAGAACCGCCCGGCACGCGGCGGCGGACCCCGACAGCGCGCTGTCCCGAAGCTGCAGCTCCATCGCGCCGGGATCGGGGCGCGCACCGTCCGGTTCCCCAAGCACGCGGCCGAAGTCCTGGCCGAAGGCCCTTGCGGCATCGGCCAGCGCCGCGCCCTTCAGCGCGTCCCCGCTTTCCGCGTCTCCGGAAGCCCGGGCGAGGGCAGGCAACGGCTCCATGCGGTCCCGGAAGTCCCGGATGCGGACCTGAAGCGCCTCAAGCTCCGCCCCGGAGACCTCCCGGACCCCGACCGTCCCGCCGTCGCAAACGTGACGGACCCATGTGCCGCCGCATCGCGTCAGCACCCCCGGATGCGCCGCCGCCGCTTCCGGGCCCAGCCGTAGCAACGCCTCCGCGATTCCCGTGTCCCGGAAGCGGAAAGGATCCGCGCCTTCGTCCTGAATGTCTGTCATCTGCTTCAACCCTGCCGCGATTGTCCCTGTTGCCGGCAGGTCCGCAGCATCGTTGCCACAGCCGCGCCGTTGAGGACATCAAGACAGACCGCGAATCACCAATCAAGGTTCAAGCTGGAAATCAGTGCAAAATTCCGGACACACCCCCTGAGCCGGGTAGTGTCTCACTTTGAAATTTTCTCTTGCCTGTACCGAGGCAGAGGTTGTAGCGTAGGAGCCATCAAACAACTGGAGGAATTTTCCATGCGACGTCACCCCCCCCCCCCCCCCCCACCGCTAGACTGACGGCCCTCGCTGCCGCCGCGATGCTGGGCTTCCTGCTGCTTGCAGGACCGGCGCAGGCGCAGATGCCGACAGCAGAACAATGCAATGACAGACGCCTGTTCACCCTGGAAAAGTTTATATTTCTGGGTGCTGGCACCATGAATGAAAATAATTCAGACTACGGCCAAAACGGGATTCAAGTCCATAGGATGGCCGGTTGCCCTGGTCTAGGTGCCAATGTGCTAGAAGAAGTGGGTTTCTGCATGAATGTCTGGGACACGACCCCATGCAGTGGCAACGAATGCAAAAGCGCTGCGGCCAAAGTTGTAGGAGCACAGGTTCGCCCATGGGGTTCCGAAAGCCTTGGACTTATATGCGGTGTCATATCAGCGCGCGAAGCATTTGCAGGTTTTATTGTTGGGTCGCCACATGATAACGGGGTCAAGGACAATCCCACCAACCGGTTGATAATCGCTTTGGCCGACAATCCCCGCGAACATGTGTATTTCGACATCCTGGACGACGACTGACGTGATCGGGGATGCTGCAATGCCACGCCTGAACTTCCACGAACTACGCCAGGAACTCATTCACGCGGCGCCGCTTTCGACATTCTCAAACAAGGCGTAGACAGGGGTTCGCGCGTCAGTGCACGCACAAGTATCAAGGGCCTTGGCGCGGGGGCATCGGCAGCGGCATGATGGCCTTCCGGGTTTCTGAAATTACGGCCAACCCCAAGCCGTTTGCAGTCAGGAAAACCCGCACCATCGCCTTCTTCTCAAGTGGCGGGGGCTGCGGCCGCAGCCTGCCCTCCGGCTGTAACGATCCGGACGGCCATGTCCATGAGGACGGGGTGCGCATCCGCTGACCAAGGGGCGCCGGTCCCACATGCCAGGGGCGGCCTGTGGGACCGGCGCCCTTTGTTTATAAATCCCTTTTTTTTAGGGGATTATATACTTGATTTGCAGAGCGGCTGCACTATATTGATTCCCATAGGCATTGGGAGACGCACAATGACCCAAGCCGCCCCTGGCAAGGCTTTCCGCAGGGGCCTCACGATCTTCGACCTGATGGAGATGTTCCCGACCGAGGACGCGGCGCGCAAATGGTTCGAGGCCCGCGTCTGGCCTGAGGGTCGCGCCTGCCCGTACTGCGGCAGCGCGCGCACCATCGAGTGCCGCAAGGAGGCCTCCCATCCGCTCCCGTACCGTTGCCATGACTGTCAGCGGTATTTCAGCGTCAAGACCGGCACCCTCATGGAACGTTCACCCCTGCCACTGCGCAAGTGGGTGCTGGCCATCTATCTGCACATGACCAGCCTCAAGGGTGTCAGTTCCATGAAACTGCATCGGGACATTGGCGTGACCCAAAAGACGGCGTGGTTCATGCTCCGGCGCATCCGCGAGGTGTTCAGGCGGGACGATGATGAGCCACCGATGGGTGGACCGGATGAGGTTGACGAGACCTATGTGGGCGGCATCCGAGCCAACAGGTCCAATGCCGAGCGCAAGGCCGCCACCGGGCGCGGGACGGTTGACATGACCGCCGTTGTCGGTATGAAGGACCGGGACAGCAGGCAAGTGCGGGCGCAGGTTGTGCAGTCCACCGGTGCCATTGACCTGATCCCGTTTGTCGCGGGCCATGCCGCACGGGGATCCACCGTCTACACGGACGATCACGGGGCCTATGGGCGGCTGCCGAACGTGATCAATGCCTTCCGGCACGAGACCGTCAATCACTCCGCTGATGAGTCCGTCCGTGAGGGCGACATCCATACCAACGGCATCGAGAGTTTCTGGTCAATGCTGAAGAGGGCGCACAGGGGCGTCCACCACAAGTTCCCGGAGAAGCGCCTGCACCGCTACATCAACGGGTTCGCCGGTCGGCACAACATGCGGGAGGGCGATACGATGGAGCAGCTGGAGCGGGTGGTCGCCCTGACGGTCGGCAAGCGCCTCACCTACAAGGCCCTGATTGCCGACACCGGGATGTGGAGCGGGGCCAATGGAGGAGTGCGGTCATGACGACTGATCAAGCGCTTTCCGAATCTTTTGAGCAGTTTGCTGTGGATCATGCCGAAAAACAATCAGGGTCCACCAGCGCTTCTTTACAGACTCCTACCCATCAGCCTTCGCCACCTGAAGGTTCAACGATAGGTGATTGCCGTCGCCTGATGCGTCATAAGTGTCAACCGGTACGTCTAACAAATCGCCAACGGGAGGATATTCGGAGGGCTTTTGAGGAACACCGTTTGTCATGGGACGTCTCCTTTCAGGTTGTTGTTGGCGACAATCTCCCGCAGTCGCTCAAGGGTCACGGGCGGGTCCTCAAGGTGCACGACAGCGTGGCGGTTCGGGCAAAGCGGGATCAGATCATCGATCTGGGGTGACTGGTCTCGGCCCTTGCCCAATGGCTTCACATGATGAATGTGGATGAAGCCTTCGGCGATCACGCCGTACATTTCGGCCATTTCGAGTTCACAGCCGAAACACCGCACGCCATGCCTGCGGATCGCCTTCATGCGGTTCTTCGGGCTGCGTTCCGGTTGGGTCAGGGTGACGGTTCGCTCAAAACCTTCTTTGCCAGGCCTGTCCTGGTCTCTGCCTGATTGTTGTGCAGCCGGATGGCTGGATGACGATATTGCAGGGTTCCGGTTGCGGATGACAATGCGGGCGTATTTGGGTTTCCCGTCAATCGTTCCGTCTTTATCCTCCCCCGTTCCACTCTGAAGTGCAACACCTGATGCAGTGTTCCTGGTCGTTCGGCGACACATGATGTTGCGAATCGGCCAGGCGGCGGCGACAGTTCCTTCGTTGCGAGAAGGAGACCGTCATGCCCGAGGGCCATCGCCACCTGACCTATGCGGAACGCTGCCAGATCCACGCCCTGAGGAAAAGCGGGCTTTCCGGCCCGGCGATCGCCCGCCAGCTCGGCCGCGACCGCACGACGGTCTGGCGCGAGGTGCGGCGCAACTCCGGCAGGCGCGGCTACCGCCACAAGCAAGCCCAGCGCAAGGCGGACAGGCGCCGCAGCGCGGCCTCGTCGGTGGCGCGCAAGATGACGCCGGAGCTGTGGCGCATGGCGGAGGAGCGGCTGGCCGAGGGCTGGAGCCCCGAGCAGGTCAGCGGGCGCCTCCGCAAGGAGGGCGCGCCGATGGCGGGGCGTCAGTGGATCTACGAGCGCATCCACGCCGACCGGAAGGCCGGCGGCGGTCTCTGGCGGCATCTCCGCCGCCGCGGGAAGAAGCCGAACCGGAAGGGCGGGGCCCACGCGGGCCGCGGCCGCATCCCGGGCCGGGTGGACATCTCCGAGCGCCCGGACGTCGTGGAGGCGAAGGAACGGGTCGGCGACTGGGAGGCCGACACCATCGTTGGCAAGGGCCACAGCGGCGCGCTTGTCTCCCTGGTGGACAGGGCGTCCAAGTACACGCTGCTCGAAAGGGTCGAGAGGAAGACGGCGGACGCGGTCGGCTCGGCCATGACCGGCATGCTGGGCCCTCTCCCCGTGCACACGGTCACCGCGGACAACGGCAAGGAGTTCGCGGGCCATGCCAGGGTGGCCGAGGCGCTGGGCGCGGGGTTCTTCTTCGCGCGCCCGTACCACTCCTGGGAGCGCGGCCTGAACGAGCACGTGAACGGGCTGGTGCGGGAGTGGTTCCCGAAGGGCACGGACTTCCGCAAGGTGACGGACGAGGCCGTGAAGGCCGTCCAGGACCGGCTGAACGCACGTCCGAGGAAGGCGCTGGGCTACCTCACCCCGTCCGAGGCCTTCCACCAGGCGCAGCCGCCCTGAGGGGGCCTTCCGGGGCCGCCGGGGGCGGCTCCGAGGGGAGATGCGCGCTGTCCGCGGCCCGCCGTCCTCCGGTCGGGCTCCGCCCTCCCTGCGTCCGGCGGGCCGCGGACAGCGCCCGGCAGGGCTTGCACCGCCCCGGAAGACTGGCTACGCCTCCCGGTGAAGGGACCGCCGCCGCTCGGGCTTCGCCCCTCGCTGGCTGATGTTGCACTTCGGAGTGGAAGCGGCGGGACGAATTGCTGTCAGAGCCGTTGAATATCCAGGGCCAGGTCAAGTCAGAAGCCGGATATGTGACCGTGCCTGATTGTCCTGGAATCGGAGTGGTGCCTGATGCGGAGTTCATTCGCCGCTATGAAGTCGCTCGCTGAGTTCGCAAATGCGGCGTGCCTGACCGCTGCCGGCGGGGAAGTGAGTTTGCTGCATGTGCGATGGCGTGCAATGCACTCGCACATGCGGCGCAAGCTCCGAGCCTGCAGGCAGGACCGGCTCCGTCGCGCGCTTGGCGAGATCGGGCGGATTGAACGGACGCCCTTCATCCCGGACTGGATCGAGCCCCCCCCCCGGCCGGCTGCGGATGGAACGCGAGGCCGGTCTCTCCAAGAGCGAAACCCGGCACGGTCTGGGCAACGCCGCGTTCACCCACTCCAAGGGACGCATCCATGGCCGCTCCCGGGAGGCGCAGCAGAAGAGGGTCACGGCCCTCAACCCGGTCATCGTCGCCATCACGTGCTGGAACACGCCTGCATGGACAAGGCCGCCGGCCACCTGGAACGCCGAGGCCTGCTCCCGGAACCGGAGCCGCCTTTCGCCAGGCGAAGCCTTGGGGAAGGGGGAAGACAGGAGGCGCGGAAACCTCTCGACGTGGTCCAGCGGGCGTGACCGCAGATGTCGGATGGCTGAGCGGCGCGCGCATCGATTCCTTCAGGTCTGCCATGACCATGCCGATGCCGCTCGCAAGCGCCCTTGTCCGGCGCGTCTTCAGGCCACCGGCCGGGCGGTCGATGCCAAGGTCCCCTCAGGGATCTTCGAGAAGGGCGTCGTCGGGCAGCCGGCAGACGCCCGCCATCGCGGCGGTCGAGAGGCGCCCGCAGGACTTCAGGTGGCGTGCCTTTCCGCCGGATCGGACAGGCAGCCTGCAGCGGCCTTGCGCACCGAGGCCGTCCCTGACGCTTCCATCATCGCCTGGCGCTCCGCCGTCGCGTTCACGATGCGCTCCGGCGCATCGGCCTTGCGGCAGGCCGGCGACATCCGCCGTCGCGGACCGGCGGAGACGCTCAAGCTGATTGGGGGCCAAGATGAACGGGACGTTCTCTGTTCGTGAACAGGCGGGCCATTGTCGCGACCCCAATCCGCATGTAACGAGCCGCACAAGCGGCCGGCGCGCCCGCCGGGGGCCGGCCGCTTGTGCGCGGACAGCAGCAATGCGGGGCGGGACGGCTGCGCGCAGGACAGATTCGCGAGGGAGATTTCAATGCGGTCAGCCACATTCTGCATGCTTCTTGGCCTTGCAGGCGCGGCATTTGCCGATGGCCGTCAAGACACGGTCACGAGCCATGGCATTTCCGCCTTCGGCGAACTCAAGTACCCTCGGGACTTCCCTCATTTCGACTACGTGAACCCGGATGCGCCCAAAGGGGGCACGATGAGCTTTCGGGGCACCCTGGCAAGCCAGACCTTCGACAGCCTGAACCAGTTCATCCTCGCTGGCGAGCCGGCGCAGGGTCTCGGGCTGATCTATGACACGCTTCTGGTGCGTGCCCATGACGAGGCCGACGCGGTCTACGGCCTGCTGGCCGAGAAACTGGAATACCCGGAAGACCGGTCCTGGGTGGTGTTCACCTTGCGGGACAACGCGGTCTTTTCCGACGGAGAGCCGGTGACGGCATCGGACGTAGCCTGGACGATCAGGACTCTGAGGACCGACGGAAGCCCCAGCTACAGGATCGCGCTTGAGGACGTGTCCGGCGTCGAGGCGCTGTCGGACCGCGAGGTTCGGGTCGAGTTCGCGGAGGGCGTCGCCACGCGGGACCTGATATCCGAGGTAGGCCAGATTCCCGTGCTGCCGGAACACTACTATCGGACCGTGGACTTCACGCGGTCCACACTGGAGCCTCCCCTCGGCTCAGGACCCTACGTTGTCGACAAGGTCGACGCAGGCCGCCGGATCGTCTATTGTCGCAATCCCGGCTATTGGGCCGCCGAACTGCCCGTGAACGTGGGCACGCACAACTTCGACTGCTTCCGCTACGAGTATTTCGCCGACAGCACCGCTGCATTCGAGGCGCTCAAGGCAGGCATCTACCTGTTTCACGAAGAGTTCTTCTCGGCCCTTTGGGCTACGGCCTATGACTTCCCGGCGCTGGAGAGGGGCTGGGTGAAGCGCGAGACGCTTGATGACGGCAGGCCTTCCGGCGCGCAGGGCTTCTGGTTCAACACGCGGCTTCCCAAGTTCCGGGACCGGCGGGTGCGTGAGGCCATCGGGATGATGTTCAACTTCGAATGGTCGAACGAGACCCTGTTCCACGGATCCTATTCCCGGCTCGACAGCTTCTGGGAAAACACGTCGATGCAGGCGGAGGGCATGCCTGAAGGCGAGGAGCTGGCGGTGCTCGAGCCATACCGCGGCCAGTTGCCGGAGACCGTTTTCACCGAACCGGCATTCGTGCCGCCTGTCAGCACGACGAGGAAGACGGATCGCCGGCTTGTCCGGGCGGCAAACGCCCTTCTTGAAGAGGCGGGGTGGACGCTCGGCGATGACGGTCTGCGCCGCAATGCCGATGGCGAGGTGCTTGGCGTCTCGTTCATCGATGACGGGCCGGCCTTCGAGCGCATTGTCCTGCCCTTCGCGGAGAACCTGAAGCTTCTCGGCATTGAGGCGAGCTTCGAGCTGATTGACAGCGCCGAGCTGGAACAAAGGCAGGAAGACTTCGACTACGACATCTACGTCGCCCGTTTCGTGCTGTCGCTGAGCCCTTCGCTCGAGCTGAGAAACCTGTTTTCGAGCGAGAGCGCCAATACGCCGGGAACGTTCAACCTGACCGGACTGGCCGATCCTGTCGTCGACGCCCTGATTGAAGAGGTCATTGGCGCCGACACCAGGGCCGAGATGGAGGTGCGCGCCAAGGCGCTCGACAGGGTTCTGCGGGACCGCGTGATCTGGGTTCCGAACTGGTACAGCGGGACGCACCGGATTGCCTACTGGGACGTGTTCGGGCGACCGGAGGTCAAGCCTCCCTACGACAGGGGCGTCAACTACTGGTGGTGGGACAAGGCCAGGCACGACAGGCTGCTCGCCGAAGGCGCCCTGTGAGGCCCAGAACGAACAAGAGCGGCCCGCAGGCCGCCCGCGCAGTGTCTGTGGGTCGGTCAGCGGCGAGGCTCAGGATGGTTTTGGCACGGTGATTCCGGACAGTGGTCCGTTGAATCCGTGATCCGTCGCCCGAGTGCGCTCCGGGCATGGCTGAGCAGACCCGTCTCGGTGCCGAACCGTCCGGGATCCTCCCTCGAGCGCAACACGCTGGGCGACATCAAGCCTCCCGCCATCCGCAAGCAGGACAGACCGGGGACGGCTTCCCAGCCTCTTGTCCAGGGCGCGCCACCAGGCTGTCTCCATGGAGTTCTCCCATCACGGACTGCGTTTCGGTGCCGGGAACGGGGCAGGATCAGGCCCCTCCTGTTCCCTTGGCCTTGCAGGACCTTGGCCTCTAAGCCGAAGCCAAGTGCTGCCAGCACGCCGGTCAAGGCGCTCAGCCGCGGATCGCCCTCTTCGCTCAACGCCCTGTAAGGGCCTCGCGCGAGACGCCCGACTCCCCGGACACGCCGGTCATCCCGCGCGCGGGCAACCGTGCCAAGCGCGTGGGCGATGAACTTCGGATCGCCGGACTCGAACGCCTCGGAAACAACCTCCGCCTGCGCCTCCGGGGACGTGAGGCATTCCGCCGGATCAAGCTTCGTGGGTCTTCATCGTCAATCTCCCTTGCCAGTCTCCGGGCCGGGCGAATGTCCCGGTCCTGAGATCTCCTGTCGCCGCCGCACAGCAGCAGGATGACCGTCCTGCCGCGCCGGGCAAGGTAGAGCCGGTATCCCGGCCCCGGCGGATCCTCAATTCAGCTATCCCGCCTGGCAGCGGCTTCGTGTCGCCAAGATTCCCGGCCTCGATGTTGCGCTTCGCACACTGCCGCGCGGCCCGCGACGTGTGGCAGCCTTTCGCGACCTGGCAGGACATCCTGCCTGTCCGGGCGCGGATGGTCCCAAGCTGCTGCAGCCACGGATAACCGTGCACGGCGGATGTGTTCGGATCAGCCGGGATCCTCCGACGACGGCACGGTGTCCGCAAGGGCCGGAAAGCCCGCACCGGGCCGCGACAGAAGCCCCTCTATGCGCGACACCCGGTCCCGCACGTCGGCAACGTCGTCTCGCAAATCGGCGATCTCGCCGCGGAGGACGGCAATGTCGTCATGCAGCCGTTCCTGCCCCCCGCTCAGTGCAACCCACAGCGCAACGCCGGTCCCGATGATGGCGAGTATGGCCCCGATGTCTTTCATGCCCGCAGCATAGGCGATGCGTGCGGCCCGGTCAACGAAAGTGTCCTAGGGCCCGTTGACAGTCATGTCGCGGCGACCACGCCGGCGACGAGGCGATCCCGGCGGCGAAGCTCGCGTCGGTCTTGTCGTACCGGGTCGCGATCGCACGGAACTCCCCGGTCTTCGCGAAGAAGTTCTCCACCAGGTGCCGCCATCCGTACACCTCCCGGTCATGCGCCCGCGGCACCGTCCGGCTCCGCCTCGACGGGACCGCCGCCTCCGCCCCGCGTTCCGCCAGGTCCCCGGGCAGCCAGTCGGCGCCGGACGCCTTGTCACCGACGAAGGCCCCGAACGCCAGGCCGTCGAGAAGCCCCGGCACCCCCTCGGGTCGTGCGCCTGGCCGGGAGGGATCGTGAACCGCACGAGATGTCCCATGGCGTCCACGACGGCCACGACCTTGCTCGTCAGGCCGCCTCTGGAACGGCCGATCCCCTGGCTCGAGGTCCCCCTTTTGCGCCGGACGCCTTCCGGTGCGCCTGAACCACCGTGCCGCCGCCGGACACGCACTCGAGGCCGGACTCCTCGGACAAGGCGTCGGAAACGCGCTCGAAAACCCCGGAAAGCGCCCGGCGCCGGAACCGCCTGGAGACGCCGTCCCGGTTCCCGAACCGCGCGGGGAGGTCGCGCCACGGCGACCCCGTGCGGAACCGCCACGGCACCGCCTCCATGAAGAGGCGGCTGTCCGCCGCCGTGCCGCCGGGGTCGGACTTCTTGCCCGGCAGCATGTCCTCGATCCGCGCCCACATGGCGTCGGCCGCCACCGTTCTGTCTGGATCGTCGTACTGCTCTCTCATGCCGTTGTCGCCTCGTGCCGCCGTTCATCGGGGCAGGACATGGCATGGAACCGGACGATTCGCAAGACAACTGTCAACGGGCCCTAGAAAGGCACTGAGGATTCAGCGCGCGTTTTCAGAATTAGATCCTGCTTCCACTGTTGGGAAGGGACCACAACCATGCCAACAACTGCACGGAAGCAACCGACTGAAATCCTGGCATATCTGGCCCAGCACCATGCACTGCAGAGAACGCGGATCGCTGCCATCCTCGCCGCCCTGGACAATCCACAGCCCCCGCCCGCCCCCGTGCCGGAGCCCGCACCCCAACCGATGGTCACCGCGCGTCCCGCTCCCCGGCAACAGCCGGTCCCGTCTCCGCACCCGAAGCCTGCTGTCGACTTGCCGCGTCCTGCTGCCATCCCATCACCCTCGTCCTTCCCGCACGCCGGCACCCATCAGGACAAACTGGACTGGTGCAGGGCTGCCACTGCCCGCCTCACGGCCATCGCGCCCTTCGAGACGGCCATCCCCACCGGCCAGCGATTCCCGACAGAATTTCCTTTCGTTCATTGTCAGCAGGTTGCACGGCCGTCACGAATTTTCCTGTCACAGACTTTCCCCGCCGAATCGGCTTTGCTGCCGTCAAACAGGCAAAAGCCGAGCAGCAGATGTCCAGAGATTCCTTTCGCAGGCATCTGTCGATGCCAGGGCCGTGCTTCGCGCCGTGCGTGCATGCTTCGACCGCATCCCCGACCCGATCGACACGCGCGACTTCAGCCTTCTGAGAGGCCTGATGTCGGGGCTCGCGGTCTTCTCGCCCGGGATCCCGTCGCTTCTGAAGTCCGGCCGGCAGGTGCGGGGCGGCGAGGATCCGGTCCAGGCGCGGAACCTGCGCTCGCTCTTCGGCGTGGGGAAGGCGCCGTCGGACACGCGGATGCGCGAGCGGCGCGACGAGGCCGGCCCCCGCTGCCTCCGCCGCTGCGGTCCGGGGGCGTCCACGCCGCCCTGCAGCGCGGCAAGGTCCTCGAGGGCCGGACGGCGTCCGGCGGGCGTCTCCCGGTCGCGGCGGACGGGACCGGGCGCCGTTCCTCGCGCAAGGCCGTCTGCAGGCGCCGCCCGCGTCAGGACCCGCCGCGACGGGTCGAAGACCTCCTGCCATCAGGCACTGGGCGCGGCGATCGTCCGTCCCGACCACGCCGGGGCGTTCCCGCCGGCGCCGGAGCCGGTCCGGAACGAGGACGGCAGGAGGAGGAACGACTGCGAGCGGAACGCCTTGAGGCGGCTCCCGGAGGACCTCCGCCGGGAGCATCCGCACATGAAGGCGGTCGTCGTCGAGGACGGGCTGGCGTCCAACGGCCCGCACGTCATGCTGCGTGAGCGGAGAAGGGCTTCCGCTTCATCCTGGGCGCGAAGCCGGGCGACCACGGGCCGCCGTCCGGCTGGTTCGAGGCCAGCGGGACGAAGGAGACATGGGAGAGGCGCGACGGGAAGACCGGCATCGTGCACCGCTTCGAACGGGACCGCGGCCTGCCGGCCGACGACGCGAACTTCGGCCTGAAGACCGACATGCCCGGATACGAGGAGACCGACACGAAAGGGAGGATCCGGAGGTTCTCGTGGGTCACCGACCTCCCGCCCGTCCGGGACACGGTGATGTCCGTCATGCGGTGCGGCCGCCGCAGATGGGCGATCGAGAACGAGACGTTCCAGGCACCGGGACGCGGGAGGGTTGCAGCTTCGAGCACAACTTCGGCCATGGCAAGAACCACCTGTCGGACGTCTTCATGACGCTCGCCATGCTCGCCTTCCTGATCGATCAGGTGCAGCGGCACTGCTGCCCGCCGTTCGGACGGGCGCGGGAACATCAGGAACGCATCCCCTGCCTCCGGGACCGGATGCGGGAACCGGCCGGGCTTTCGTCTTCCGGGACTGGAAGACCCTCTGCCGCGCGCTCGCGGGAGAGCCTGGCAAGGAGGACCATGCCGGCCCGTCCGTGCCGGGCCGTGTCCGCCCCGGCCACGCCCGGACGGCCCCGATCCCGCCCTTCGCCAGCAACGCCACGATCCCGGGCCGCCGCCCGGCTGCCGGTCGTGCGCACACGGAACCGCCGTCCGCCATGACCGCGCCTTCGCGCACCGACGGTCAGGCTGGCGGGAATTGCTGCCCATCGGCCCGGAATTGTTGATAAAACCATGATTCTATGCTACAATGACCCAACTGCCCGGGCGCGTCCGGGCCGGCTGCGGGCGAATTTTGTATGCTGAGAAGCGCAGAGAAACCAGAATCACCGAAAGGACAGATCGTGCGTTGCCAGGGATTGCGATTCCTAAGACTGATGATGGTCTTGAGTGCCCTCGCGCCTCTTTTCGTGCTCATGGCAATACAGGGCGATCCCAACAATTTGCTTCCTGCTTGGCACCTTGAGGCCGTGTGCCTTGGCCTTTATCCCGTTGCTGATTGTATGCTCCCGCATCTGCATCGTTCAAGACCCCAATGACCACCAACTATTGGTGGCAGGGCCCACCGAAGATAAAACCAACTATGTCCTGTCGTATCTTGTGGCAATGTTCCTGCCGTTCTATCAGGGAGACCCCATGAGCTACCGGGATCTCTTGGCAACGGGAACTGCCCTCAGTCTCATTGTCTTCATCTTCTATCGTTTGGAATTGCACTACCTGAACGTTGGCCTTGCTTTCTTCAAGTATCAGGCCTTTTCTGTGGCACCCCCGTCTGACGGGAATCAATACACCAGGCAGGACAGTTTCATTCTGATCACGAAGAGAAAAGTCCTCAAGCCTGGTGAGACGTACATGGTTTGGCGAGTGACTGACACGGTCTATTTGGAAAAGCCTTCGTAATCCCTGGCAGACACTTGCCGGCATCACCTCCGTTGCGTCCGTCAGTCCTATTCTACCCTTTCCCGACTGGCCGCTGCGTACGGTTCAGGTTCATCAGGAATGAGTTCCACTGTATAGCGGCGCCGATCAAGGACCTGCAGAAACGCCATTTCCTGTCCGGGGGTTGGCACGATCCTGCCGTCTTCTTCGTCAAAGCCGGCGCCGGTCCCGGTGCACTGATCCTTCAACCGATCCTTGCTCATTCCTGCCAACCGCTGTTGTCGAATTGATGCCAAGTAGCGGGCCGCGCGCGGCCGCTGCTTTGCATAGGTTTCGATGCCCTTGAAGTCCACAAAGGGCAGGTTTGTTTCGATTTTCTGAACATTGCTCGGCACAGCCGCCAGGACGCTTTTCTCCAGATCGGCAAGAGCCTCGAAGGCACCCGGCCGCAAGATGTGTGTCCACTCAGCATCCATGAGCAGATCAAAGTCGTTGTCCAATTTGAACATGGTGTCCGGGACAATTCTCAACGCATCGTCAATAAAACGGAGCATGGTTCTTTTGAGAATGCCCTTGAACTGCTGGGCCTTCCGCAGTGCCGTCAGTCGCCGCCCCTGACCGTCTGTCAATTGGGCAAAATAGCCCAGCAGGGCATCGGGGTCGGACAGGCATTCCTGATCCGGCTTCAGGTTGTCCGCATCGTGAATCGCACGGATTTTTGGATCCCATGCCCCTGCGCCCGTGATCAGGTACTCAGGACTGCCGTGCTTCTCTGCCGGGTCATAGTCTTTCGGGCCATTCTTGTCCTTTTCCATTGCATCCAGAGTGGTACGTACCATTGCTTGGAGCTTGTCCCGGACTTTAGAATCTATGTCCACCACACCGATGTCAAAGCCCTCACCATCCTTCTTCCACGCCCCGAATTGGGTGGTTGCAATATCCTTCAGATCAAAATCAAGCGAGACTTTTGCAGTCACCCTTGCTGCCCTACCCACGCGGCGGGAAAGGATCATTCCCGTGGCTGTCGCTCTGACTGATCGTGCCGTCTTTGTTGTGAATCCGCAATTCAGTCCCCTGATTCCGGCTGATCTCACGTGCGCGCCGAATCGCCTCAGCCTTGGTTCTGCGGTGGGCACTGGCGCGGCTTGAGCCACCGCGCCTCACGCTCCATCCGCCGTCTGGATTGGGGACCACATGATGGGTTTGGGGTCCTCTGGCCATTGCCTGCTCCTTTGTGGTGTCGATTTTTTGTTGTTCGCGGCAAAGGCCAGCCCGTAGCACCTTGATTGTTGGCCTGTCAAACACCGACCAAGGCATCCGTGCTGGATTTCCCCCGTTCCACTCTGAAGTGCAACACCTGATGCAGTGTTCCTGGTCGTTCGGCGACACATGATGTTGCGAATCGGCCAGGCGGCGACGACAGTCCCTGTGATGAAGCAAGGAGACTGTCATGCCCGAGGGCCATCGCCACCTGACCTATGCGGAACGCTGCCAGATCCACGCCCTGAGGAAAAGCGGGCTTTCCGGCCCGGCGATCGCCCGCCAGCTCGGCCGCGACCGCACGACGGTCTGGCGCGAGGTGCGGCGCAACTCCGGCAGGCGCGGCTACCGCCACAAGCAAGCCCAGCGCAAGTCGGACAGGCGCCGCAGCGCGGCCTCGTCGGTGGCGCGCAAGATGACGCCGGAGCTGTGGCGCATGGCGGAGGAGCGGCTGGCCGAGGGCTGGAGCCCCGAGCAGGTCAGCGGGCGCCTCCGCAAGGAGGGCGAGCCGATGGCGGGGCGTCAGTGGATCTACGAGCGCATCCACGCCGACCGGAAGGCCGGCGGCGGTCTCTGGCGGCATCTCCGCCGCCGCGGCAGGAAGCCGAACCGGAAGGGCGGGGCCCACGCGGGCCGCGGCCGCATCCCGGGCCGGGTGGACATCTCCGAGCGCCCGGACGTCGTGGAGGCGAAGGAACGGGTCGGCGACTGGGAGGCCGACACCATCGTTGGCAAGGGCCACAGCGGCGCGCTTGTCTCCCTGGTGGACAGGGCGTCCAAGTACACGCTGCTCGAAAGGGTCGAGAGGAAGACGGCGGACGCGGTCGGCTCGGCCATGACCGGCATGCCGGGCCCTCTCCCCGTGCACACGGTCACCGCGGACAACGGCAAGGAGTTCGCGGGCCATGCCAGGGTGGCCGAGGCGCTGGGCGCGGGGTTCTTCTTCGCGCGCCCGTACCACTCCTGGGAGCGCGGCCTGAACGAGCACGTGAACGGGCTGGTGCGGGAGTGGTTCCCGAAGGGCACGGACTTCCGCAAGGTGACGGACGCAGAGGTGCAGGCCGTCCAGGACCGCCTCAACGCGCGGCCGCGCAAGGCGCTGGGCTGCCTCACCCCGTCCGAGGCCTTCCACCAGGCGCAGCCGCCCTGAGGTGGCCTTCCGGGGCCGCCGGGGGCGGCTCCGAGGGGAGATGCGCGCTGTCCGCGGCCCGCCGTCCTCCGGTCGGGCTCCGCCCTCCCTGCGTCCGGCGGGCCGCGGACAGCGCCCGGCAGGGCTTGCACCGCCCCGGAAGACTGGCTACGCCTCCCGGTGAAGGGACCGCCGCCGCTCGGGCTTCGCCCCTCGCTGGCTGATGTTGCACTTCAGAGTGGAAGCGGCATTTGTATTGTACAATACAAAATGGACCCGATGCCGGGAATTCGCCCTCGCCCTTGCCACACAGGGTCCCTATGCTGGCCGGGATGTGCTGCGGGTTGACCGTAGGGTGCATGAGGACAATGCAGGAGGCTACGACGATGGCAAAATGGCTCGAATATGAGTTTACCTCCTATCCGACAGATGCGGAGTGGCACAGATTGCAACACGGAGGTGTCTACATTTTTGTGAAAAACACCACTCGCATCTTTCCTGAAGCGTTGTACGTTGGAGAGACTGGAAACTTTGCCGAGCGACTTCCCGGTCATGAACGATGGGGCGAGGCGCTGAGGCGCGGCATGAACCAGGTTCACATTTGTTCATTCAAGACCGAGCATGATCGGAAGAACGTGGAGAGTGCACTCATCGCTCGTTACGATCCGCCAATGAACATCTCTGACCCATGACCACCTCCCGCGCCGCCTACTTCCGCGAATACAACAAGAAGCGCCGCGCCGATCCCGCCTACCGCGCCAGGAATCGGCAACAGGCAGCCGAGTGGCGCGAGAAGAACCCGGACTATGCCAGGGCCAAGGGTGCCGAACGCCGCGCCGATCCCGCCAAGTACGAGGGCGACAAGGCCCGCAACCGCACCAACATGCAGGCCAAGCGGGCCGATCCGGCCTACCGCGCACGCGAGCGGGCCCGGGCCCGCGAACGCTGTGTCTCATGGTCCCGCAATCCAAACCCTTGCCGGTCTCCATTAGGATGCGAGCTCGATCTGTGCTGCCGGCCATGACCCGTGTCCTTGCCGCCGCACTGGCCCTTGGCATGGTGGCGGTCCCGGTGACAGCACAGACTGCCTCGGAGATCATCGCCCAGATCGCAAGAGAGATGAACGGGATGCAAGTACTGCGTCCCCATCCGACTCAAGACGGGCGTCAACGTTATACATACCGGGCGTCAGGTGGGGTTCTTGCCTGGGAGAAAATTTACCGCAAAAGCACAACCCAGCCCCTGCCCCCGGGCACACTTATCCGTGAATACAGAATAAACCTGCTGGATGTTGGTGACGCAGCCGGGTCGCGCAGCCTTCACAGAGGCGTTTGGGGAATCTGGATCGTGTGCAGTGGTGATGCGAAATGCATCAGCACTGCAAAAAGCGAAATACATTTCGATAGTGGACGTGTTGCCAGACGTGAGAGGGATGGCTGGAGAAGCCTCTGGGTACCATTCAACGGTGAATCACACGCCAAGCGGGTGGGGCGACTCTTCCAACAGCTGGCCGCGATCAACGACAACAAGACCTTGCCGCAGGCGGCGCGTGACGGCCATCCAGCAGCAGTTGAGATGCTGATCAATGCGGGTGCGGATGTGAATTCAGAGATTCTGCAGATTGCCGAGATGCAGACACCTGGCAATCGAAACGGAGTTGCACAACAAGCGGTCGTGGTCCAGATGCTCCGAAACGCCGGATCCCGCGGAACCCAGCAAGCACCACCTCCGCCCCCTTCCGAACCGGCAATCACCGACCCACCAGACACTGCTGGCACCGCTGCCCCGGGTGCCATCACCGACCCGCCGGCGACCTCCACCCAGGCCGCCCGCACCGGAGAGCGGGCCCTCGCCCTCACCCGTGCCCAGCGCCGGACCGTCCAGGACAGTCTGAACCGCCTCGGCTATGATGCCGGGGTGGTGGACGGCCTCTTCGGCCCGCGCACCCGCCAGGCCATCCGTGCCCTGCAACGGGTCATGGGCCTCGAGGAGACCGGGTTCCTCGATGGGGACATCCTCGGCCACCTGCGACAGAACGTCCTGCCGGATGCACCCGAAACGGTCGGCCCCGCCCGGGACTGTGTGACCCATGCCTTCACCGGATACGCGGATGTCGCCTCGATCACCGGCCAGCTCTGGCACTCCCACGAGTTCACCAACCGCTGTGCGCACCGGGTCACCGTGCGGTGGCGCGACAACTCCTGGGGCCGGTGCAATTCAGTCTCCACCATCGGCCTTGGTCCCCGAAGCACCGGCGGTCTTGGCACCATCGATGTCCCGGTCGGCACGCGTCCCAAACTCCGCTGGTGCGTGGAACGGGCCGATGGCAAACGCCAGGAGGCCTCGGGCTACAAGAGCTGTTTCGCGGCCAACCGGCCGGGATGTCCATGATCCTCACCCCCAACGGGTAGCCACTCGCCCTGCGGCCCCTGTTCACAACCATGATCGATGCGTCCCTCGACGATGCCACCGTCGACCGCATCCTGGGGGCATCGTATAGTTTGTTAGCTCAACTACGCTAAGCGTGAACAAACAGAGACCATCTCTACATATGGGTGTCCTGGAGCACGCGGTAGGCGGTTGAGCGGCCAATGCCGACATAACGGGCCGCCTGGGTGACGGATGTGCCGCGGGCCACGAGGTCACGAAGATCCTGCGCGGCTCTCTCGCTTACCGCAGGGCGGCCAGGAACACGTCCCTGCTTGCGAGCCGTCCGGAGCCCATCCTTCGTGCGTTCGGAGATCAGCCGCCGCTCGAACTGCGCAATGGCCCCGAAGACATGAAACACCAACTCTCCCGTGGCCGAGTTGGTGTCGATCCTCTCCTCGAGGCTGACAAGGTTGATGTGGCGATCCTTCAGGGTCGCGACAGACTCGATGAGTTCACGCAGGGACCGTCCCAGACGATCAAGACGCACTACTACCAGACTGTCGCCCGCGCGGGCATAGTCAAGGAGTGCCATCAGGCCGTCCCGCTGACGTATCGTGCCGGAGATGACATCCTCGAAGATGCGGACCGCTCCGGCCTCCCGCAGACGGTCGCGCTGGGCATCGAGCCCCTGGCCGGCCGTCGAGACGCGGGCATAGCCGAGGAGTGCCCCACCGGGTCCGGGGTCCGGATCCATCCCGGAAACGATCGTTTGCCGGATGGGGGCCAGTTGCAGACAATGTGGTTTGGTGCCGATGATTGCAGTTTGAAGCCCGGATGATTGCAGGTCGCTACATGTACCAGGTCGGGGAAACCTGGGTCGGCTTCTTGTGCTCAAAGCGCCAAGAGATCAGCCGCCTCCCGTTTGTGTTCACCGGCGGGATTATGTTCGTCAACTACAATTACAAAAAGCCGAAGGAATCGCTGAGGAATTTCAGGTTTGCCGCACCCAACACGTTGTCGCGCAGGCTGGCCGACTCCCTCAAGAATCCCCAGCTTTCGCCCGCGCTGCGAAAGATTCTGCCTGATCTCAGTCCGATGGGTGCTCTCTTTGCAAGAGATGTTCTCTTGGAGACTCCCGGGGATGCCAATGCAAAAAGCTACATCTCCAGCCTGATCAAGGAAGACAATACGAACCTTGTCACGAGCAGTCTGCGCACAGCTCGCATAAGATACATTGTATCTCGCAAGAATGGGGAGCATATCTCCAAAGTCATTGAGGGGGTATTGAAGAAAAGGAAGAAAGACCTTGTGATGCTTCCCGGTTTCAACATGCAAAGCCTAAAAAAAACAAAATATTGCACGCGATTGGAAGAAAATGAATCCAGCATTTGTCTCACCCCCTGTTGAAGATTCTCGGAAGAAATAAGCGGTCACTGCCCCAGACAATTCAGCAACGCGTCCTTGTCTTCTTTGGGTTTGATGGAGAGTGTGTCCGGTTTGGCAGACCTGACCCTGACTACCCGGACCTCTTCGCCGCCACCCGCCGCTCCCTGTACCGCCGCACCGCTTCCGCCCGCATCTTGCGGCACCAGCCATCCTTGACACGGGCAGCCCGGATGCGGGCAATCGAACGGGCCTGTCGGGTCGGCATGGTGGTGTCGCCGGCCTCTGTGGGGTGGGGCAGGGGGCGACGCCCCCTGTGGGTGTCACCAGACCACCATCGGGTCGGCGGCATCCCCGTCGCTGCAGGAAAAGCCGCCGATCCGGGCGGCGGACTTGCCCCAGCCATTGGTGTGGCAGTTCGGGCCGCTGGACTTGACGCGGTTGGATCGCCCGGGCGTCCTGGCACCCGTGCCCCTGGAGGCGGCAGTCGGCGCATCGATGCGGCGGAAGGCCAGCCCCTGCCAGTTCTCACGGCTCGCCAGCGTCGCGGTGGCCACGGCCCACCGGCCACCCATTCCCGATTGGGGTCGCCTGGGCCCAACGGCCGACCTGCCCACGGGTGGCCCGACCACCCCCACGCTGGCCCGCTCGGCGGGGCCGCTACCCCCTCAGGCCGGCTCCTTGCGCAGGGGTGGCACCCGGGATGCATGCAGGTCCTTCTCGAGCTGTGCATGGAGGGCCCGGTTGACATAGGCCGACAGCGAGACATCGGCCAGCAGCGCGGCCGCCCGGGCCGCCCGATAGATGTCGCGCTGGACGGCACATTTGATCTGCCGGGTGTAGATCTCGGGCGGGTAGGTCCTCGACGGCGCCCGCCCGCGCCCCTGGTGGGGCCGGGTGGGGGGCCTGGACGGTGCCGGGGCCTCGGCCGCCGCATCCTCCCCGGCTTCGGCCAGCATGGCATCCAGGCGCTCCTGGAAGACCGGCGGGATGGCCCGGGCAGATTCCATCATGGCGGCATCGATCTCGGCCTGCGTGGGTCTGGGATGGCGCATGCCGGGTCTCCTTGGTGCGGGGGATGGGATCGGTGGGGCGGGCTTCGGTGCACAGCTTCGGATCATCGCAAGACCTTGCCATCATGTCAAGTGTGCCGGCGCGTGACGGGCCCGGTCAGAGCCGCTGATGGCCAGAGGGTGATCGCCAGCACCCTCTGGCCATCGCACCGGCCCCGGGTGTGCCGGCGGGCCCGGCCTCGAGGGCGGCGCCTCGCCTCGGGCCGGTCATGGAGACTCTTCATCCTGGGCACCACCACCACCACCACGCCACCGCTGGGCGTGCCGGCGGCACCATCGCCTGTGATGGTGATGGTGAGGACGGGTGGGTGTCGCATGGCACCCACCCGGTGGGTGACTGTCGGGTTTCACAAATCTGCACGATGACTGGTGTCGGTCCGGGATCGACCGGGTCCGTTCCTTGCTCTTGATCGCAGCGACGGGAGCGTGACGGGCCCGGTCAGGCCGTGTGGGTGTGTGTAGGAACTGATAGGTATCAGTAATGACCCATAAGTTCCGGTAGTGACCTGTGAGTGCGGAAAAGATTGGCGGACACCCCCAGAATTGGCGGAACTATGGGGTTTGGTGGCGGAAAGGGGGGTTCCGCCAATGTTTCGATCTATGGTTTCACAGGTTTTGCGGGCCAAGGCTGGGTGCGTTGGAGGCCTGTCGGGACACGTTTTGGGCCCGCGATGGGTCAATTGGTACGGAATCAGGAGCCAAACATGGTGGGTGTTGGGGTGCGAGCGGGTCGCGAGAGCGGTGGTATCGGGGTGGCCATGCGCACCGACAGGGAGCCCCGGGTGTGCGTGCAGGGACCCATCTGGGAGCGTGTGTCCGGTCGGGCCGGGGCTCCGGGCCGGGGTCTGGATGGGGTGCCCATATTGGGCCGAGGACCGCCGCCCGGATGACCGGAATTCCCAACTGCACACACACCGATGCTTGCTGCCCGTGGCCAACCGCTCTCCGGCACGCCGGCCGACCCCAAACCCGTTACCGTCTGTCTTGAGAAGGGCGATGCCCGCTTCTCCGATCTGGCCCTGCGCCATCTCGGGGACCGGGACCGCTGGCCGGAGATTGTCCGGCTCAACGGCCTCAAGGACGGCGAGTCCGTCACCGTGGGCGACTGTTTCCTCCTGCCGCCCCGGTGATGGGACCGGACTCGGGAGTCCGGACTCCGCCACCCACCCCCCACCCCTTGCCAATCCCGGATGGGGTCCCTATGTCGTATGGGGTCCCTATCCTGAGCAGGCGACGGCTTGCCGAGGGGCCACCGAGGGAGAGACACGATGAAGCCGGCACCGATCCCCATACAGCACCCGAGTCCAGACTCGGGCCATGGGATCCGCGGGATGGACACGCCTGGACATGACGGGGATCCCCCGGACATCGCGACCGCCCCACCCCGGACGGCCGAGCTCGCCGCCCTGGTCCGGCGCTACCGGCCGGCTCGGGTGGGCCACCCATCCGGCTGGGCCACCATCCGCAGTGACGTCGACTGGATCCGGGATCTCGAGGCCGCCGAGCCACCCCTCGTGGCCTAGGCCGTGCGCACCGAGTTCTGGCGCCTTGTCCGGGACGGGGGCGCCGAACGCACCGACCGGATCCCCACGCGCGAGGATCTCCATGCCCGCCACCACTGGTATGGCGAGAGTCTCGCCCGCCGCCTCCGGGCCCGCGGCCGGGACCCCGGCCGTCCCGCCCTCGGTCGTGCAAGTCCGCTGATCCAGGGCACGACGGACACGGTCCCCCGGCTCCGCATGACCCCCGGCTCGCCCCTGCCGGATGCGGTGACGCGGGCCCGGCCGTGCATGCCGCTCGCCTGGTTTGACACCCCGGCAGCGAGGGCCGTCTTCAGTCCCCCCGATCCCGACCATGTGTTCCTCGAGACCCTGGCCGCCCGCCATCTGGCCGGTCTCCGCGACCGGCCCCGCGGGACGGATGTCCACCGTCTCCTGACGGTGGGACCGGCCTGTCCGGAGGATGCGGGGACCCTCAATGACCTGCTGGCGGGAATGGCCGCCGCAGACTACCCGCTCCATGATACCTACTTGGACAAACAGAGGATGTGGCTCCTGTCCTTGTCGGATTTTGTGATCGAGGTCGGCAAAAGACAGGCGGTGCGATGAATCCGGATGGCATTGGACCTGTATCCCAGTGCATGTTGCTGCGAATCCGGTTCCGGCATTCGGGAGCATCCCGCTTGTGCGGCCTGGGTCCTCTGGAGGGACTGTCCAATGAGTGAAGGCACCCTGAGCGAATTCCATGCGCCATTCCGGTCGCGGGCAGGGCTGTTGTCAAGAATTCTCAAGGCTACGATCGCAACCGCCAGGAGAATGTCGACTTTTCATGAAGGATACAATTGATGACCCGCCAGTCGCTGCCCATCGGCCTCCAGGACTTCACGACCATCCGGCGTGAGGGCTTCTACTATGTCGACAAGACCCCACTGATCCGGCAGCTGGTGGCCGAGGGGCGCCACTACTTCCTCTCGCGCCCCCGCCGCTTCGGCAAGAGTCTGCTCCTCGACACCATCAAGGCCCTCTTCGAGGGGCAGGAGACCCTCTTCGAGGGCCTGGCCATCCATGATCGCTGGGACTGGTCGACAATCCATCCGGTGGTGCGCCTGAGCTTTGACGGGACGTATGATGGACCGGAGGCGATCGAAGGGGACATCATCGAGCAGCTGGAGGCCGTCGAGGATGACCATGGCCTCACGCCTGCGCACACATCCAGCACCGGCCCGCGCCGCCTGCGCAACGTTCTGCGCCGCGCACACCACAAGACAGGACACCCGGTGGCAATCCTCGTCGACGAATACGACAAGCCGATCCTCGATGCCCTTGATGACCCCGACCGGGCCCGGGCCAACCGCGATTATCTGCGCGGCTTCTATGGCATCATCAAGGGGGCTGCCGAACATGTCCGCTTCGTCTTCGTGACCGGCGTGAGCATGTTCTCCAAGGTCAGCCTGTTCTCGGGGCTGAACAATCTCGAGGACATCAGCCTCGATCCCCGCTTTGCGACACTCTGCGGCTACACCGAGGCCGATCTCGACACCGTGTTTGCCCCCGAGCTTACGGGCCTCGACCGCGACGCCATCCGCACCTGGTACAACGGCTACAACTGGCTGGGCGCCGACCGGCTCTACAATCCCTTCGATGTACTCCTGTTCTTGCGCAATCGCACCTTCAAACCCTATTGGTTCCAGACCGGCTCACCACGCTTCCTGTTCGAGACCCTGAAGGCCAAGGCCATCAGCCCGCTGGACCTGGAGGGCTGCCGGGTCGACGAGTCATTGGTCGCCAAGTTCGAGGTGGAGAATATCAGCGCCGAGGCCCTGCTGTTCCAGACGGGGTACCTGACCATCACGGACGCGGTCCGCCAGGGCCACCGCACCCTGTACCGACTGGACTATCCCAATCAGGAGGTCAAGCTCAGTCTGAACGATCATCTGCTGGCCGCCCTGTCCCCACAGGACCGGGTGCCCCTGGACGAAGGCGAGACCCTGCGGGCCCGGCTCGCGGCCAACGACTTTGCCGGTTTCGCGGCGACCCTCAAGGCCTGGCTGGCCAGCATCCCCTACCAGTGGCACACCACAGGCGACCTCGCCCGCTATGAGGCCTGGTATGCCAGTCTCCTGCACATGGTCTTCCGGTCCATCGGTGTCGATGTGCACGCCGAGGCCGCCACCAGCCATGGCCGTGCCGACATGGTGGTCCAGCTCGAGGAACAGGTGTTCATCCTCGAGTTCAAGATGGCGGACGGCCCCGATGCGGCCGAGGCCACCCTGGCAGCGGCGCACGCCCAGATGCGGGCCCGCGGCTATGCGGACACATACCACGGCCAGACCGTCCATCTCGTTGCTATCGCCTGCGGCCGCGAGGTGCGCAATCTGCTGGAGGTGCGGGCGGCGCCGGCCGGCTTCTCCTGAGAGGGGGTGGGCTGACTCGTTGACTCTGGAGCCCAACAGTGCCGGCACAGATGGTGGGCCCACAGCGCCCCGTGACGCCTGTCCCTCTCCCAACACCATCCCCTCCACACGCGGCGCTCCGGACGCTTCCGCCTCCCCACCGCCGGCCACCCGCAAGCCAGCTGTCCTGTTCGTCCTGTTTATGACGACTCCCACATGACCCCCTGCACCGGCACCGTTCATCTCCGCCCAGACCCGTTTGGGTCCGCCCCGATCTGCCCAGTGCGGCCCCGGGCGCCTTGCGTCGCCCGGTCGGCCCAAGGGGGCGACCCCCTTGACTCCCGGCCGATGAAAGAACCATATCCGCCATCCGTCCCGACAGGTCCGCCAATTCCGGGGGTGTCCGCCAATCGGCCAGCCGGGCCGACCGCCTGCGGTGGCCCGGCCAGCGGTTTTGCCGCACCCAGCGCCAAAACCCCACCTCCCGCCGCCATCCGGCCAGCCCCTTCCGGGGCCACCCGTCCGCGGTTCTTCCGGGCCCATCCAGGCTTCCGCCCGACCTCATCGGTGCCAGCCCACAACTCCTGCCACTGCCGGGCCAGCCCCTCATTGCGGCCACCGGTGCGGTGCGCCAGCTCCGGCCCCTGCCTGACCACCGGGGCGCACGACACGGCATGGCCTGACCGCCCCCTTGCCATCCGGCCCGATCGGCTGTATCCTCATCCCATTGATCAATCTGCCGGGTGGGTCTTGTGGCCACCTGGCAGGCCCGCCACACGGAGAGACGCCATGACCCGCTTGACACTGCCCCCCCCCCCCTTGACCGCCTGACAGCCGGTCTCACTACCGCCCTGGTGGCCCTTGTGCTGGCCCTGCCCGCAGGTGAGGTGCTGGCCCAGCAGTGCAATGCCTCCCATATCAAGGTCGCCGCTTCCACTCCGAAGTGCAACATCAGCCAGCGAGGGGCGAAGCCCGAGCGGCGGCGGTCCCTTCACCGGGAGGCGTAGCCAGTCTTCCGGGGCGGTGCAAGCCCTGCCGGGCGCTGTCCGCGGCCCGCCGGACGCAGGGAGGGCGGAGCCCGACCGGAGGACGGCGGGCCGCGGACAGCGCGCATCTCCCCTCGGAGCCGCCCCCGGCGGCCCCGGAACGGCCACCTCAGGGCGGCTGCGCCCGGGTAGGAAGGCCTCGGACGGGGTGAGGTAGCCCAGGGCCTTCCTCGGACGTGCGTCCGTCCGGTCCTGGACGGCCTTCACGGCCTCGTCCGTCACCTTGCGGAAGTCCGTGCCCTTCGGGAACCACTCCCGCACCAGCCCGTTCACGTGCTCGTTCAGGCCGCGCTCCCAGGAGTGGCAATGCCGCGCGAAGAAGAACCCCGCGCCCAGCGCCTCGGCCACCCTGGCATGGCCCGCGAACTCCTTGCCGTTGTCGGCCGTGACCGTGTGCACGGGGAGGAAACCCGGCATGCCGGTCATGGCCGAGCCGACCGCGTCCGCCGTCTTCCTCCCGACCCTTTCGAGCAGCGTGTGCCTGGACGCCCTGTCCACCAGGGAGACAAGCGCGCCGCCGGTGCCCTTGCCGTTGATTCGTGTCCGCCTCCCGGTCGCCGACCCGTTCCTTCGCCTCAACCGCCGCCGGACGCTCGGAGATGTCCACCCGGCCCGGGATGTGGCCGCGGCCCGCATGGGCGCCGCCCTTCCGGTTCGGCTTCCTGCCGCGGCGGCGGAGATGCCGCCAGAGACCGCCGCCGGCCTTCCGGTCGGCGTGGATGCGCTCGTAGATCCACTGACGCCCCGCCATCGGCTCGCCCTCCTTGCGGAGGCGCCCGCTGACCTGCTCGGGGCCCGGCCCTCGGCCAGCCGCTCCTCCGCCATGCGCCACGGCTCCGGCGTCATCTTGCGCGCCGCCGACGAGGCCGCGCTGCGGCGCCTGTCCGACTTGCGCTGGGCCTGCTTGTGGCGGTAGCCGCGCCTGCCGGAGTTGCGCCGCACCTCGCGCCAGACCGTCGTGCGGTCGCGGCCGAGCTGGCGGGCGATCGCCGGGCCGGAAAGCCCGCTTTTCCTCAGGGCGTGGATCTGGCAGCGTTCCGCATGAGGCCGGTGGCGATGGCCCTCGGGCATGACGGTCTCCTTGCTTCATCACAGGGACTGTCGTCGCCGCCTGGCCGATTCGCAACATCATGTGTCGCCGAACGACCAGGAACACTGCATCAGGTGTTGCACTTGAGAGTGGAACGGGGGATTCCATTCCTGCCCGTATCATGGCATCATCCTGTCGCCGCGGTCAGCAACACGGCAGGAGACAGACCCATGGGCAGGAAACCGGCACGGCCAGCGATCCGGCTGCCGGACACTGACCGCACACGCCCCGGACGCATCGTCAGCCACCCCCGGAGCCTCCAGAAGCATGTCTGGCGGGCCCGCATCATTTTGTGTCTCGGGGCCGGCTGCGGCCTCGCCGGGACCATGCGCCGGACAGGCCGGCCGGAACCCACCGTCTGGCGCTGGTGGGACCGGTGCCCTGCCGGGGGCGTGGACAGTCTCCTGCGGGCCTCCACCCGGCCGCCGAGGACGCCGGTCCCGGCGGCCACGGTCCAGGCCATCATCGGCCTGGCCATGTCGCCACCGCCCCCAACCGCAGCCACTGGACCTTCAGGGCCCTGGCCGCCGAGGGCGGGGCCTGACGGCCACCACCGTGCGCCGGATCCTGGGGCGCCATGGCCTGCGGCCCCATCAGGCCAGGGTCCACGATGTCGTCGGACCCTGCACGAACCCGCCGGATCATGCCGTCGTGCTCCCGGTTGACGGGAAGACCCGGATCCAGGCCTTGGGGCGGACCCGGACGCCCCTGCTGCCGACACCGGGCCACCCGCACCCATGACTGCAGGCGGAACGGTACCACCACCCTGCCGGCCGCCCCGGTGCCGCGACCGGCAGGGCGGTGGGCCGGGCGACCCCGGCCTGGCGGGCCGCCGCCACGAGGGTGGCGCCGGCCCCGGGGGCGAGGATGATGCGGGCCCGCCAGACATGCTTCTGGGGGCTGGCGGGGGCCGTGGTGATGGCGGTCAGGCGGGCGGTGTCCGCCTCGGTGAGGGTGACATGGGGTCGGGTGGGCGTGTGTCCCTGCATGATGGCTCTGCCTTGGATGGTGTTTTCTGATGGGTTGGCCCCCATGGCGGGGGCGAGGTGCGCAGTGGCAGACAGGGGCAAGGATGTCAAGATATGTTTTGCAATATACACTAACGGCGGGTTCACCCGATACTGGATCGAGGGCGGCGAGGTGCGGAGCCGCGACGTCGCGGGCGACGGTCTGGAGCATGACATCGCCGGGGCGGTCCCGGCGGAGTTCGGTCCCCTGCTTCCGCGGCTGGCGGCGGACCCGGGCAGTCGGGCGCCCCCGACCTGGACGCCGTGGAGCGGGCGCTCCGGGACGCCTCGCCGGGCGGCGGCGCGGCGGTCCTGAAGACGCTGCCGGGCGGCTGGAGGCGATGCTGCCGGCGCCGGAGTGCGAGAGCTGCGGCAGGCCGATGGCCCGGCATTCGGTGACGTCGAAGTCCTTCCTGACCAGGCTCGGCCGGGTCGATGTGGAGCGGTCGCACTTCCGCTGCGGCTCCTGCGGCGGGGGACGCTTCGCGCTGGACCGGGCGCTGGGGCTGGAGGGCGGGACGGTCACGCCGGGGATGGAGAGCGTCATGGCGGAGACCGTTCAGCTGATGGGCTTCGAGGCCGCGGGCCGGCACATCGCGAACCTCGCCGGGCTGGACGCCTCCCCAAGCTCCCTGCGGCGCCGGGCCCTGAAGCTCGGCGAGGCGGCGGCGCGCTTCGAGCGCGAGGAGGTGGCCGAGGGCAAGCCGCTGGAATCGCGCATGTGTCCCTCCATCGACGGCACCGGCATCCCGATGCGGAAAGAAGAGACGGAGGGGGTTCGGGGAAAGCAGGCTGACGGGACCTCGAAAACCAGGGAAGCGAAGCTGGCCGTCGTGTACACGGCCGAGGGCCGGGACCCGGAGACCGGCGCGGCGCTGAAGGACCGGGGCAGCGAGTCCGTCTCCTGCCTGGTCGACAGCGCGGCCGCGGCCTCCGGAAGCCGGGAGCCCTCCGCGTTCGCCGCGCGCCTGGACCGCGAGGCCAGGCGTCGCGGGCTCCACGATGCCGGGGCGCTCGTCGTCATCTCCGACGGGGCGGAATGGATACGCGGCACGTGCGGGGAGATCTTCGGCGGCCGGAAGGTCACCTTCGTGCTGGATCTCTTCCACTGCCTGGAGCAATCCGCCGCCGCCGTGGGGGCGATCGTGCCGGCCGGGGCGGAGCGCGACCGGCGGTTCGCGGAGGTCAGGGCCGACATCGAGGCCGGCCGGGCAGGCAAGGTCGTGCGGGAGCTTGAGCCGTTCAGCGCCCGGTACGGGGAGGTCGCCGCGTGCTGCCGCTGTTTCCGGAAAAACATCGGGCGAATGCGCCACGACGAATGCCGGGCGCGGGGCATCCAGGTCGGAAGCGGCGTCGTGGAGGCCGGATGCCGCACGTTCGGTCTGCGGCTGAAACGCCCCGGCGCGTTCCGGGCAGTGGAGGAGGCCGGGCACGAAGGCGGCCTTCCGGCCCCCGAAGGGCCCCTCGCAGGCGTTCGGGAGCCGTTCCGCCCCGTCGGAGACGACGACGGGCCCGCCCGCGTCGTGCAGCCCCCGCCGCCGCGCCTCCCGGTCGGGCCGCGCCGCGAAGTCCGAGGCCTCCCGGCCTCCCGGAACGTCGCGCCGCCCGAACCGGGCACCATGGTCACGGGGCCGGCGACCGCCGGACGACCGAACCGGAGCCTGGACGCGCCGTCGGGCGCTCCCTGGAAAGCGGCGTTCAGCCCGGAGCGTTCCACGGGGCCGGTGCCTGACGCCGCCCCTGAAAGGAGACGGATCGACGTGACGGAACGGGAAGACCCGCGAGCGGCGGCCGGATGCCGGGAAAGGAACGGCCCGGGCCGTCCGTGGTGCCGGAAGCGAGGCGAAGCCGGGCGGGCAAAAAGGACTTGACAGAGGTGGGCTCATAAGAGGTCCAGACGGTCCCTGCCGCTTGTGGAAGCTCGCGATCATCTCTTCTTCGCGGCGCGCTGTCGGGCGAGGGCGCTGTCGCGGTCATTGATCCCGAGCATGGGGGCGACGAGGCGTATCAGTGCATCCTCCTCATGGTCTCGCGCGCCGTCAGCGAGAGCGATCTCCCAGAGGGACTCGATGATCTTCTCGCGGTCCTCATGCGGCACGGCCGCCTTGATGGCGCGGGTGAAACGCACGGTGTCCGGAGCTTCCGATTCAAGCGTCTCGGCATTCCTTCGGATTTCCGTGACTTCGAAGGGCGTCAGGCCATATTGCCGGGCCAGGACCCTGTTGATGCGCGATCTCTCGGAATCGTCGTAGCTCCCGTCAGCACGCGCTATCCGCACAAGCAGCGCAGCCAGCGCCAGCCGGGAATCCTCGCCGGACAGCGTTTCGGGTTCAGGCGCCGTCATTCGGCGGAGCAGGTCAACAAGCATCTTTCCAGCACTGACGTGTCCCGGACTGGTTGGCGGAGGAGATTCGGGCGGAGGTCCTGAAGCGCGGCGACGGGCCGGAGGCCCGGCATGCGGATTCGGCCGCACGTCCCGCTGGCGCATGTCCGCTACACCTACACAAGCCTGCTTGTCTCCACGGCGGCCCGGATGAAGTCCGCGAACAGCGGATGGGGTTCAAACGGCTTCGACTTCAGTTCAGGGTGAAACTGCACGCAGACGAACCACGGGTGATCGGTCCTCTCGACGATCTCGGGCAGCCGGCCGTCGGGACTCATTCCGGAAAAGCGAAGCCCCGTCCTTTCGAGCCGGTCCCGATACCTTGTGTCGATCTCGTAGCGATGCCGGTGGCGCTCCTCGATCGCGGCGTCCCCGTAGATTTCCGCGACCCTGGTGCCGGCCTCGAGATGTGCCGCGTAGGCGCCCAGCCGCATCGTTCCGCCCTTGTCGTCGCTGATCTTGCGTCTTGAGACATGGTTGCCCTGAACCCATTCCTTCAGGTGATAGACGACCGGCTCGAAGCGCGTCTTGCCGGCCTCATGGTCGAATTCCTCGGATCCCGCCCCCGCAATCCCGGCAAGGTTGCGGGCGGCCTCTATGACCGCCATCTGCATGCCCAGGCAGATGCCGAAATACGGGATCTTCTTCTCCCGCGCGTACCGGGTCGCTCGAATCATGCCTTCGGTTCCCCGCTCTCCGAAGCCTCCGGGGACCAGGATCGCATGAAAGCCTTCGAGATGGGAGGCCGGCTCTTCTCTTTCGAGCAGCTCCGAATCGATCCACTTTGCCTTCACGCGCGTGCGGATGGCCATGCCGCCATGGGTCAGCGCCTCGGCGATGGACTTGTAGGCGTCTTCGAGCGTCGTGTATTTCCCGACGATCGCGACCTTCACCTCCCCTTCCGCCTTGTCGAGCCGGTCCTTCACGTCATGCCAGCGGTCCAGCTTTGGCGTGGGTGCGGGCGCGATCCGGAACGCGTCCAGGACCGCCTGGTCCAGGCCAAGCTCGTGATAGGCAAGCGGCGCCTCGTAGATCGACGCGAGGTCGTAGGCGGGTATCACGGCTTCCGGGCGGACATTGCAGAACAGGGCGATCTTCGCGCGCTCCTTTTCAGGGATTTCCGTTTTCGAGCGGCAGACAAGGACATCGGGCTGGATCCCGATCGCACGGAGCTCCTTGACGCTGTGCTGCGTGGGCTTGGTCTTGAGCTCGCCCGTCGCGGCCAGGTAAGGCAGCAAGGTCAGGTGCACGAAGATGCATTCGTCGCGATCCCTGTCCTGTGCGAACTGGCGGATCGCCTCGAAGAAGGGCAGCCCTTCGATGTCGCCGACGGTGCCGCCGATCTCGCAGAGCATGAAGTCCGTCCCGTCGTCTCCGAGGCTGATGAAGTCCTTGATTTCGTCGGTGACATGCGGAATCACCTGAATGGTCTTTCCGAGGTAGTCGCCGCGCCGCTCCCTTTCGAGGACGTTGGAATAGATGCGTCCGGACGAGACGGAATCGGTGCCACGCGCGTGAACGCCGGTGAAGCGCTCGTAGTGGCCAAGATCGAGGTCCGTCTCGGCGCCGTCGTCGGTGACGAAGACCTCGCCGTGCTCGAACGGACTCATGGTTCCGGGATCCACGTTCAGGTAGGGGTCGAGTTTCCTCAGCCGAACCGAATATCCGCGCGCCTGAAGCAGCGCCCCCAGCGCGGCGGAGGCAAGCCCCTTACCAAGTGAAGACACAACGCCGCCAGTGACAAAGACGAACCTCGCCATAGTGTTCGGACACTCCCCATGCCGTGGACGGTTGTGGTCGCTCGATTCGCCCTTCGAGTGACGCGGCATCACGGGGCTGCACCATTAGGGGGTTTGCGGCGGCTTGCCAAGTGGGCCGGCCGCAATATGGCCGCATCCGGGCTCCCATGCTGCATGCGGCGACCGCCAGCCGTGACCGCGGGTCCGGAACACCGCTGAAGCGTGGATTCGTGAGGCGGGGCGCGGGGAAGAGCATGACGCTGGCGCCTGGCCGCCCAGCTGCTCCCGGGACGCTGCACGCGCATGCCGACCAGCTCGCTGCGTCAGCTGTCAACGGTCCGCCGGGAACGCTTGAGGTCGCGGTGCCCGGAGACGGCCGATGTGACCCGCCGCGCGCGGAGGCGTGCGGCTTGCGCTTGCGGGACGGGTCACCTCGAGAGGCGCAGGGCCGACGCTTCTGCCGTAGGCCGTGACGTTCGCGCGGCCGGCACGCCGGGGACCGTACGCCCCGGGCGCGGGCGCGCGAGGACGTTCCTGGCCTCTGCCGGACCTGTCGGCGGCACTGCCGGAACGGGGCGGAAACGGCTCTTCGCCTCAAGGCAGAAGGCCTTCCATGATTCCGAGGGCTCCGGCGCGCTGGCGCCGAGTTCCGGGCAATGGGTTGCAAAGCCAGGGCAATCGCGGTTGAAACTGTCCATCAGCAAACTCACGTGCAAACTGGAGCAACCAAGATGAAACTGAATGGAATGACGGCAATGCTGTCGGTCATGGCCCTTGCTGCAGCCGGGGCGGCGCATGCGGACAGCCGGGCCTCTTGCTCGGAAGTCACCTTCTCTGACGTCGGCTGGACGGACATCACGGCGACCACGGCGGCCGCATCGGTCGTTCTGGAAGCCTTGGGCTATGAAACGGAAGTGCGCGTCCTGTCGGTGCCCGTGACCTACACCGCGATGGCGGAAGGCGACGTCGACGTCTTCCTTGGCAACTGGATGCCGACGATGGAGGCCGACATAGCGCCGTATCGCGAGGCCGGGACCGTCGAGACGGTGCGCGCCAACCTGGAGGGCGCGAAGTACACCCTGGCGACCAACGCCGCGGGGGCCGCGCTCGGCATCGGGGACTTCGCCGACATCGCCGCCCATCCGGAGGCGCTGGACCGGACGATCTACGGAATCGAGCCCGGCAATGACGGCAACCGTCTCATTATCGAAATGATCGACACTGACGCCTTCGGCCTCGGCGACGCAGGCTTCGAGATCCGCGAAAGTTCCGAGCAGGGGATGCTGGCGCAGGTGGATCGCCTTAGCGGCGACGGCGAGCCGATCGTCTTCCTCGCCTGGGAGCCGCATCCGATGAACGCGAATCACGACCTGACCTATCTGACCGGCGGCGATGACTTCTTTGGCGCGAACCTGGGTGGCGCGACGGTGTACACGAACACCCGCGAAGGCTATGCCGAGGAGTGTCCGAACATCGGGGCGTTCCTGGCAAATCTCGAATTCACGCTGGCGATGGAAAACGAGATCATGGGCGCGATCCTGAATGACGGCGAGGATCCCGCCGCCGCTGCGCGCGCGTGGCTGCAGGCCAACATGCATGCGCTGGACGCATGGCTGGCCGGGGTCGCCACCCTTGACGGCGGCGACGCGATGGCCGCCGTTGCCGCCGCATTGGCGAAGTGACGCTCGTGGCCAGGCGCGGGCTGGACGCCTTGTAGGCCGGTGCCGCCGCGCCGACGGCGGCCCGGCCGGGCCGATCGCCACTCGCGAGACGGAGGTCAGCGGTGCTGGACTGGTTCACCGAACGCAAGATTCCCGTTGGCGACCTGGCCGAAGCGGCCTTTGACTGGGTGCGGGACAACGCCGGCCCTTTGCTCGACGCCGTTGCGGACGGGATGGAGCTGCTCATCGACGCCATCCTGTGGACGCTGCAGACCCCCAGCCCGCTGATCGTCATCGCGGTCTTCGTGGCCCTGGCCTGGGCCCTGCACCGCAACCGGAGGATCTGCGCCTTCGTCGCGCTCGGGTTCCTGTTCATCCTGAACCAGGGCTACTGGGAGGAAACGACGGAGAGCCTGACCCTTATCCTGTCGGCCTGCCTCGTCTGCATGGGCTTTGGCGTGCCTGTCGGCATTGCCGCCGCCCATCGTCCCAGGCTCTATTCCGCAATGCGTCCCGTGCTCGACCTGATGCAGACCCTGCCCACCTTTGTCTACCTGATTCCCGCGATCGTCTTCTTCGGCATCGGCATGGTCCCGGGGCTGATCGCCACCGTGATCTTCGTGCTGCCGGCGCCGATCCGGCTCACCTGTCTCGGCGTGTCGTCCACGCCCAGGGATCTGGTCGAGGCCGTGCGCGCCTTCGGCGCAACCGACTTTCAGACGCTCTGCAAGGTTGAGCTTCCGCACGCGTTTCCCCAGATCATGACGGGCCTGAACCAGGCAATCATGCTGTCGCTTTCCATGGTGGTGATCGCGGCACTCGTGGGCGCGGACGGGCTCGGCGTTCCCGTCGTGCGCGCCCTGAACCAGGTCAACACCTCGCTCGGGTTCGAATCCGGCTTCGTGATCGTGGTGGTCGCGATCATTCTCGACCGGGTGCTGAACGCAGCGGGGCGCGGGACATGACCGCGGTCGAGATCGAGCGCGTCTCGATCGTCTTCGGTTCGGATCGGGAAAGGGCCCTGCCGCTGATGGACGCGGGCCGGGACCGGGCCGCGATACAGGCCGCAACGGGCCAGGTCCTTGGCGTGCACGACTGCTCGATCGCCGTTGCAGAAGGCGAGATCCTCGTCCTGATGGGACTCTCCGGCTCGGGCAAGTCCACGCTGCTGCGCGCGATCAACGGCCTGAACGCTGTCGTCCGCGGGAGCGTCACGCTCCACGTCGGCGGCTGGTCCTGCAACGTGACGCAGGCCCCTGCCGAAGAGCTGCGGCGGGTGCGTCGGGAGTGCGTGGCGATGGTTTTCCAGCAGTTCGGCCTGCTGCCCTGGCGCAGCGTGCGCGAGAACGTGGGCCTCGGCCTGGAGCTGGCCGGCAAGGGGCGCGTGGAGCGGGCGGCAAGGGTCGACGAGCAGCTGTCGCTCGTCGGGCTTTCCGACTGGGGCGACCGCAGGGTGGGCGAGCTGTCGGGCGGGATGCAGCAGCGCGTCGGGCTGGCCAGGGCCTTTGCCACCGAGGCGCCGGTCCTGCTGATGGACGAGCCCTTCTCAGCGCTCGACCCGCTCATCCGCAACCGCTTGCAGGACGAGTTGCTTGAGCTTCAGAAACGGCTGAAACGCACCATCGTCTTCGTGAGCCACGACCTCGACGAGGCCTTCAAGATCGGCAACCGGATCGCGATCATGCAGGGCGGGCGGATCGTGCAGTGCGGCACGCCGAAGGAGATCTTTTCGGCACCTGCGAACGCCTACGTCGCCGACTTTGTCGCTCAGATGAATCCGCTCGGCGTCCTTACGGCGGCCGATGCGATGGAGCCCGGAACCGCAGGAGGGCCAGAGGTGCCGGCCGACGCGAAGGTCGGGGAGGTGATGCGCCTGCTGGGCGCCGACGTCACGGAATGCACCGTAGTGGCTGGCGGCGCCGCCGTGGGCCGGGTTACGCGTGCAGGCGTCCTGCGCCGCCTGATCGACCCGCAGGGCCTGAATTGCCGGGCGGAGGGGAAGGCCGATTGAGTGCCACGGAACGTCTCTTCGAGCCTGCCCCGATCACAGTGCTCCAGCCGGCTTCGCAGGGCGCCCGGCGTTCCTGACGGCCCTGCAGGCGGCTGCTGCCCGGCAGCCGGCCCCGCGAAGGAGGAGCGCGCCACCGTCCGAGGACGTCCGTCCGCCGTCGAAGGCGCCCGGCAACTCGGGCCGGCCATGGCGCCTGCATTCGACGGTACCGCCGTCACGCCGTGTCCGCCTGCCGTCATGTCAGAGACCCCCCGGTTCCGGAATGAAACGGTCCCGACCCCCGACGGGCTCCTCGTCCACAGCCTCGCGACCCTGCTCGCCGACATCGGCGCCCTGACGCTGAAGGGCACCCTCCTGCCCGGACGGCCCGACAGCCGGTTCCGGCCGGCCTCGGAGCCGACCGGGCTGCAGGCGAAGGCGTTCGGGCTGCTCGGAACGGACCTGGATCGGGACGTCTGCATGAGCGTGACAGCCTGATTCCGGCCAAGGCCCCCTGTCACGCTTGGGCGAAACCGTCTTTCATGCCCGCGAAGCCCGCACGAAAGGCTTCTTCACGCCTCGATCCCGGTCAGGGCAGCCGCAAAGTCTCGCGGATCGAAGGGTGCCAGGTCGTCGATCCGTTCGCCGACCCCGATCGCGTGGATCGGCAGTCCGAACCGGTCTGCCAGTGCGACCAGCACGCCGCCTTTCGCGGTGCCGTCAAGCTTTGTCATGACAAGGCCGGAGACGTCCGCGACATCGCGGAATGTCTCGACCTGGGACAGTGCGTTCTGTCCGGTCGTGGCATCGAGCACCAGAAGCGTGTTGTGCGGCGCCTCCGGATCCCTCTTCCGGATGACGCGAACGATCTTGGCGAGCTCCTCCATCAGGTCGTTCCGGTTCTGGAGGCGTCCTGCCGTGTCAATCACGAGGATGTCGGCCTTCTCGGATTCAGCCTGCGCCATTGCCTGGAACGCCAGGCTTGCCGGATCCGAACCCTCCTGCGCCGTCAGTACGGGGACGCCTGCCCGCTGGCCCCATATCTGCAGCTGCTCGACCGCGGCCGCCCGAAAGGTGTCGCAGGCGGCAATCACCACGGACTTCCCGTCATCACGGAGCTGGGAGGCAAGCTTGCCGATGGTCGTTGTCTTGCCGGAACCGTTGACGCCGACCACCAGCACGACCTGCGGCCGCTTGGGGAAGATGGGCATCGGACTGGCCACCGGCTCCATGATGCGGGCGATTTCGTCGGCCAGGAGATCCTTCAGGTCGGCCGTGGAGAGTTTCCGTCCGAATCGTCCTTCGGCCAGGTTGGCGGCAACGCGCATTGCCGTTTCGACACCCATGTCCGACGCTATGAGAAATTCCTCCATCTGCTCGAGCATTGCGTCGTCAAGGGCGCGCCGGATCGCGGGCGACGAGCCGTCGCGATCCTGCGCTCGATCCGGGGATCCGGCGGCGCCCGGCGGTTCAGCCGGCAGCGGGCCTGGCAGGGTGGCGCCGGAAGCTTCGTCGGGGCGGTCACCGCCCCCGACGATCGCGTCGAGCCCTTCGCCGAGTTTCGAGGACGACCTGAAGAGCCGTTCCTTCAGTCTTGCGAAAAAAGCCATGCCAGCGACCTAATCCCGGACGGTGCGAGATGGAAGCGCGATCGTGACGGCGGTCAGGAACGCCGGACTGGCGCAGCCTCACTCCCGGCTGCCTGGCGATTCCGTCGAACCGCCCTTCATGCCGCGGACCTCGATCCGCCCGTCCCGGAACTCGATTTCCAGCGATGGGGAGCGGCGAGCCTCCTCCGCCGCTGTCAGCACGGCCGTGCCGCTCCGGACGATCGCGTAGCCGCGTGCCAGCGTGGCTCTGTAGCCAAGGCCGGCCCGCGTCCGTTCCAGCGCCTGAAGGCGGTCGTCGAGCAGGGCCAGCCTGGCCCTGAACGCCGCCGCCATTCTTGTGCCGAACCGGTCGAGGTCTCCCTGTGTCTGCCGGACATGCCTCGGCGCAAGCCCGAAACGGAGACGGGCGGCCAGCGCAGACACGCGTTCGTTCCTGCGTTCAAGCGCATGTCCGAAGCCCTTCGCCAGGCTGGCTGCCCGGTGCTGGAGCAGCTGTCTCTCGCGATCCAGCCTGGACTTCAAGAGCGCATTCCGAAGGCCGGCTGCCGCGCCGGCGAGGGCGCCCCGCTTCCGCTCCGCCAGATGGCAGAGACCTCTCGGCAGGGCCTCGCCTGCCAGGTCGAGCCGCTGGCTCGGATCGGCAAGGAGGGTCTCCGGTTGCGGCAGGCGGCATGCGAGCGCCGAGATCCGCTGGCGCGGCGCGTCAATGCCGCGCGCCATGCCGCGCGACAGCCGCGCCTCGCTGCTGGCCAGGGCGGCGAGCAGGTCGGAACGGACCGGCACCGAGATCTCCGCCGCTGCAGTCGGCGTGGGCGCGCGGCGGTCTGCAGCGAGGTCTATGAGCGTCGTGTCGGTTTCGTGGCCGACCGCCGAGACAAGAGGGATTTCGGATTCGAAGGCCGCGCGCGCAACGGCCTCTTCGTTGAAGCCCCAGAGATCCTCTACAGAGCCGCCGCCGCGCGCGACGATCAACAGGTCTGGACGGGGCGGCGATCCGCCGGTTGGCAGCGCGTTGAACCCGGCGATGGCGCGCGACACTTCCCTCGCGCAGGCGTCGCCCTGCACGGCGACGGGCCAGATGACGACTTCCCTGGGGAATCGCTCGCGGAGCCTGTGCAGGATGTCCCGGATCACGACGCCTTGCGGCGACGTGATGACTCCGATGACGCCCGGCAGGTATGGCAGCGGCTTCTTGCGCGCCTCGTCGAAGAGGCCTTCGGCTGCAAGCTTCCTCTTGCGCCTCTCGAGCATCGCCATCAGCGCGCCTTCACCGGCGACGACGATTCGCTCGGCGTTCAGGCTGAACCGCGACTGGAATCCGGAAGCGGTCATCTTGCCTTCGGCGATCACCTCCATGCCCTCTTCGGGCATCATTGAGAGCGCCGGCACCTGGCGCTTCCACGTCATGCACGACAGCACGGAGCGGTCGTCCTTGAGGTCGAAATAGAGATGCCCCGACCGGGCCAGCACGACCCGCCCGACCTCGCCGCGCACGCGCACCCAGCCGAGCTCCGATTCCACGAGGCGTTTCACGCGGCCCGCAATCTCGCTCACGGTGAATTCGGGCGTGTTGTCGCCGGATGCCGCCTCGAATAGCTCCATGCCCGTCGCCTTGCGTTTCCTCCGGCCCGACCCTAGAACGCCGGTCGGGCAAGGGGAAGCGGAGCGCCGATGAATATTCTCGTTCTTGGCGGCGGCGGACGGGAGCACGCGCTGGCCTGGGCGGTGATGCAGAATCCGAAATGCGACCGGCTCGTCGTCGCGCCGGGCAATGCCGGGATCGCGGCAATCGCCGAATGCGCCTCCATCGACATCGGGAACGGCGCGGAAATGGTGGAGTTCGCCGAGGCAAGCTCGATCGATCTCGTCATCGTCGGACCGGAAGCGCCGCTGGCGGCCGGCGTGGCCGATGACTTTCGCGCCGCCGGCTTCAATGTCTTCGGCCCGTCGCGGGAGGCGGCACGGCTGGAATCCTCGAAGCGGTTCGCCAAGGAGGTCTGTGACGCCGCCGGCGTTCCCACGGCGGCCTGGGCGCGATTCACCGAGGCGGCGCCCGCCAAGGCGCACATTCGCGCGCGGAGCGCGCCGATCGTCGTGAAGGCGGACGGGCTTGCGGCGGGCAAGGGGGTCTTCGTCGCCCGGGGCGCGGCCGAGGCGGAAGCGGCCGTCGACCACGTGCTCGGCGGCGCGTTCGGCGCCGATGGCGCCGAGGTGGTCATCGAGGAGTTCATGGACGGCGAGGAGGCTTCCTTCTTCGTGCTGTGCGACGGCACGGACGCCTTGCCTGTCGGCACGGCGCAGGACCACAAGCGGATCGGCGAGGGCGACACGGGAGCCAACACAGGCGGCATGGGGGCTTATTCGCCCGCGCCCGTCCTGGACGAGTCCGTTGCCGCACGCACGATGGAGGACATCATCCGCCCGACGCTTGCGGAGATGGTTCGGCGCGGCACGCCCTTTCAGGGCGTCCTGTACGCCGGCCTCATGATCGAGGGCGGCGCCCCGCGGCTGGTCGAGTACAACGTGAGGTTCGGCGATCCGGAGTGCCAGGTGCTGATGATGCGGCTCGGGGCGCAGGCCCTCGATCTCATGCAGGCCACCGCCGAGGGGAGGCTCTCGGAAGCGCGCGTCAGCTGGGCGGCGGATCACGCGATGACGGTCGTGATGGCGGCCAAGGGCTATCCGGGCGGCTACGACACGGGCCGTCCAATCCCCGGCATCGAGGACCTTGCCGGCGATTCCCGCCAGATGGTGTTTCATGCCGGAACCTTGCGGACGGAACGCGGGATCGTCTCTGCCGGCGGCCGGGTCCTGAACGCCTCAGCCCGCGGCGCCAGCCTGCAGGAGGCCCGGGATGCCGCCTACGCGCTGGTTGACAGGATCGATTGGCCCGGCGGAACGTGCCGTCGGGACATCGGCTGGCGGGCTTTGGGGCGCGAGGCGGCCGAACCCGGGCGCGCCGGTCATGCGTCGGAGGCGGGCCATGAGTGAACACAAGGTGAATCCGGCGGTCCGGCAGGCGCTCGAGATGGGCCCGCCGCTGCTGTTCTTCGTGGCTTACCTCTGGATGCGGGACGACACCTACGCCTTTGGCGGCACGGAGTATTCCGGGTTCATCGTGGCTGCCGGACTCTTCGTGCCGATCCTGCTGGCCTCGATGGCGATCCTCTGGAAGCTGACAGGCCGCCTGAGCCGGATGCAGGTCTTCACGGTCGTGATGGTGGTGATCTTCGGCGGCCTGACGGTCTGGCTGAACGACGAGAGGTTCTTCAAGGTCAAGACCACCCTGGTCTATGGCGTCCTCGCAGGCATTCTCGGGATCGGGATCCTGCAGGGACGGTCCTACCTGGCCTGGGCCATGTCCGAATTCCTGCCCTTGACCGACGAGGGCTGGATGAAGCTCACGAAGCGCCTGGCGGCTTTCTTTGTCGGACTGGCGCTTGCCAACGAGGTCGTCTGGCGGACGATGTCGACGGATGCCTGGGTCAAGATCGAGACGTTCGGGTTTCCCATCGCGCTGTTCCTGTTCATCTGGCTCCAGATCAGGCTGACCCTGTGGCACGACCTGGTCGCCGAAGAGGCGGACGAGCCGGAGTAGACGCCGTCACGGCGCCGGATCCCGAGGGCCTCATCCTTTCTGGCCGAAGAGAACCTTGTCCGATGCCTTCTTCTCGTCGGGCGACTGCTGACGGTTGCGCATCTCCTCCGCCACCGCCTTGCCCCTGACGACCGCCGGGCGGCGTCCGACCTCGTCCAGCCAGCGCGCAAAGTGGGGCTTGTCCTCGATGTCCTGCTCCTGCCCTTCCCAGTTCTGCGCCCATGGCCAGACGGCCATGTCGGCGATCGAGTAGTCGCCGGCGACGAACCGGCTTTCCCCGAGCCGGGTGTTGAGCACGCTGTAGAGCCGCGCGACCTCGTTCCGGTAGCGCTCCTGCGCGTAGGGAAGGACCTGGGGAGGCGAGAGCTGCGGCGCGTACTTGAGGAAATGGTGCGCCTGGCCCGCCATCGGGCCGACACCGCCCATCTGCCACATCAGCCACTGGTCGATGACGATCCGGTCTCGGTCCGACGAGCCGTAGAACCGTCCTGTCTTGCGGCCGAGATATTGCAGGATGGCGCCGGATTCGAAGATCGAGACCGGGCGGCCGTCCGGTCCGTCCGGGTCGGTCATTGCCGGCATGCGGTTGTTGGGGGAGAGCTTGAGGAACTCCGGGTCGAACTGGTCGCCCTTGCCGATGTCCACGAGACGAAGCGTGTAGGGCAGGCCCATCTCTTCGAGGGCGATCGTGACTTTCCAGCCGTTCGGGGTCGGCCAGTAATGGAGCTCTACGGGGTCCGGCATGCGGTTTCCTTTCCGGAATCGCTTGGAGTCTCGGCACAAGGTGACGCATTCCGGCTCGAGATCAAGGACATCTGTCGACAGCGGGTGTAGCCCAATTGAAAACCCTGTTTGCCGCCTACCGGAAGGCCGAGGGGATTGCCGACCCGGACGAACAGACCAAGGCCCGCATGGCGGCGGGCAAGGCGATCTATGACAAGCTGGCCGATTACAGCGACGGGCCGGACAGCGGCAGTTTCGATCAGGCCCTGCTCGACCTCGAGAAGATCCTTGAGAATCCCGATCCCGATCCCGCCGATTGAGCGACGAAGCCCGTGCTGGCGGGCAATGTCCTCGGCAACGTCCTTGACCAGGATCCCCGGCGCAGGTACGCAGTGCGGCACGTGGCGATTTGTTCACCGGATTGCGGGCCACGCAAAAGACTCCGCTAAAGAGGTCCGGGACGTTGATGCACCTGGCTCTCCCGCGGTCGGGACCTGGTTCGAATGGGAGGCGTCCCCATTACCGAGGAATGGAAGAAGCGCACGAAGCTCGTGCATGAAGGCATCCGGCGGAGCCGGTACGGAGAGGTCGCCGAACCGATCTTTCTCACGCAGGGCTTCGCTTACGAATCTGCCGAGCAGGCCGCCCGGCGGTTCGAGGAGGCTGGCGCGGACGAGTTCATCTACGCACGCTACGGGAACCCGACGGTGCGGATGTTCGAGGAGCGGATTGCCGCGATCGAAGGCGCCGAGGACGCCTTCGCCACCGCTTCCGGCATGGCGGCCGTCTACGCGTCGCTGGCCGCCATGCTGAAGGCGGGCGACCACGTGGTGTCCGCGCGAGCGCTGTTCGGATCCTGCCTCTACGTCCTGGAGGAGGTTCTTCGGCGTTTCGGCGTTGATGTCACGTTCGTGGACGGCACGGATCTCGACGCCTGGAAGGGGGCGGTCAGGCCGGACACCAGGGCAGTCTTTCTGGAAAGCATCTCCAATCCGACGCTTGAAGTGATTGACATCAGGTCGGTGGCGGCGGTCGCCCATGACGTGGGAGCGAAAGTGATCGTTGACAACGTGTTCTCGACTCCCGTCCTCGGCAGGGCGCTGGCACTCGGCGCGGACGTCGTCGTCTACTCCGCGACCAAGCATATCGACGGGCAGGGGCGGGTTCTGGGCGGCGTCGTGCTTGGAAGCAGGGACTATGTTCGCAAGACGCTCGAACCCTTCCTCAAGCACACCGGCGGCGCCATGAGCCCGTTCACGGCATGGCTGCTGCTGAAGGGCATGGAGACGCTGGACCTTCGTGTCAGGGCGCAGGCGGAGAGCGCGTCGAGGGTGGCCAGGGCTTTCGAGGGGCACGCGCGGCTTGAAAGGGTCATCTATCCGGGCCTGCCGTCCCATCCGCAGCACGAAGTCGCGACGTCGCAAATGGAAACGGGCGGCACGATCGTGACCTTCGTGGTCAAGGGAGGACGGGAGGCCGCGTTCCGGTTCCTGAACGCGCTCCGGATATTCACGATCTCGAACAACCTGGGAGACGCGAAGTCGATCGTGACCCATCCGACCACAACGACTCATCAGAGACTGACCGAAGGGCAGCGGGACGGGCTGGGCATATCGCCGGGCCTGGTCCGCCTGTCGATGGGGCTGGAAGATGCGGACGACCTGGTCGGTGACATCCGGCAGGCGCTCGATGCCGCATGATGCGGAGTCCGGCGAAGCGCGGCCTGCCGTCGCGCGGGCCCCTCGCGCCGGATCTGCCGGAAGCGCCAGGGCCGCGATGATGTCGAAACCGGCTCTCGTTCTTCAGCTGCGCCCGGAGGACGAGGCGTCTGACGGCGAGTTCCGCGCATTCCTCGAAAAGGGCCGCCTGGAAGAATCAGCGGTCCGGCGGCACAGGATGGAGACCGGGCCGCTGCCGCAGGGTTTTTTGCTCGACGACTATTCGGCGGTGAT
Source organism: Paracoccaceae bacterium (assembly GCA_965221845.1). Classification (GTDB taxonomy): domain Bacteria; phylum Pseudomonadota; class Alphaproteobacteria; order Rhodobacterales; family Rhodobacteraceae; genus JAJEFO01. The sequence continues at coordinate 506,682 of OZ244919.1, read as the reverse complement.
TGTCGGCGGCGGCCCGGGCTGCGTCAGCGACGATCCGGTCATGCGCGATCCGGTCGAGGCCCGGGCGGAGGCGGAGCTTCTTGCATTGATGCCCGAGATTCTTGCCCGGGACATGCCTTTCCTCGGTTGCTGCTACGGCATTGGGCTGCTGGCGCGCCATCTGGGCGCGGAGGTTTCGAAGAAGCTGTATTCGGAGCCGGTCTCGGCCGTGCCGTGCGACGTGACGGAAGCCGGGCAGGCGGATCCGCTGCTGGCCGGCCTGCCACGCAGGTTCAACGCCCTGGTCGGGCACAAGGAAGCGGTTCAGGAGCTGCCGGACGGAGCGGTGCATCTCATGTCCTCGGAAACCTGCCCCTTCCAGATGATCCGCGCAGGGGAGAACGTCTATGCCGTTCAGTTCCACCCCGAAGCGGACGGGCAGGTCTTTGCGGACCGCATCCGGACATATCGCGACTTCGGATACTTCCCGCCCGAAGAGGCCGCTGCCCTGACCGAGGCATGCCTGGCCGCTGACGTGACCGAGCCCGAGATCATCCTGAGGCGGTTCGTGGAGCGTTACGTGCAAGCCGGCCGGCCGCGGGGCGCGCGTGGATCCGGGGATGCCGCCCGGAGCTCTGGCCGGCTCCCGGAAGGGTCCGGCGTCCCGGATGCGCGGCGGGTGATGCGGCATGCCGGCATCGCGGGCCTGCGCGCGCCGCCGCGGAGTTGACTTGGGCAGCTTGCGTGGCCAAGGCTCGCCGCATGGTTGACTTCAGGCCCGTTGGATACGTCACCGGCCTTCTCGTTGCCGCGCTTGGCGTCTCCATGCTGATACCGATGTTCGTCGATCTTGCCCATGGCGACAGCCATGCGGGCACGTTCCTGGAATCTGCCCTGATCACGTTCCTGATCGGCGGGCTGACGGCAGTGGCGTCGTCGAATTCGGTGGCCGGCGGCATGAGCCTGCAGCAGATCTTCCTGATGACAACGGGAGTCTGGGTCGTGCTTCCTTTCTTCGGGGCGCTGCCGTTCATGTGGGGCGCTCCGGGAGCGAGCTTCACGGACGCGTATTTCGAGGCGATGTCAGGACTGACAACGACCGGCTCGACGGTGTTCAGCGGGCTGGAGGCGCTGCCTTCGGGGCTTCTCGTCTGGCGGTCCATGCTGCAATGGTTCGGCGGCATCGGGATCATTGTCGTTGCCATGGCCTTCCTTCCCGAGCTCAGGGTCGGGGGCATGCAGATCTTCCGGTCGGAGGGATTCGACACCGATGGCAAGGTCCTGCCGCGTGCCGCCGAAATCGCGTCCCGCATCTCGGTCATCTACCTGGTTCTGACCGTTGCCTGCGCCATGGCGTACCTGATTGCAGGCATGCCCCTCTTCGAGGCCGCCAACCATGCGATGACCACGATCGCCACCGGCGGCTTTTCGACCCGTGACGGGTCCTTCGGGACGTTTCGGGGCGCGCCGGAATACGTCGCGGCGATCTTCATGATGCTGGCGAGCCTGCCGTTCGTGCGCTACGTGCAGATCCTTGCCGGCTCCTCTGCGGCGCTGCTGCGCGACAGCCAGGTGCGGGCGTTCCTGACGACGTTGCTGACGATCATTGTCCTGATCGCGCTTCACAGGATCCTCGCCCAGGACACGCCGGCGCGTGTCGCCTTGCGGGAGGCGCTGTTCAACATCACGTCGATCATGACGGGCACCGGCTATGCGAGCGCGAACTACCAGCTTTGGGGTACGTTTCCCGTGACGGTGTTCTTCCTCGTCGGCCTGATCGGCGGTTGCGCCGGGTCGACCAGCTGCTCGGTCAAGGTGTTCAGGTACCAGATCCTGCTCAGGGCCGTGACGAACCAGATCCGACGCATCCAGAGCCCGCACGGGGTCTACCAGCTCAAGTATGCCGGGCGGCGCCTGAGCGAAGACGTGCTTTCCTCGGTCATGGTCTTCCTCACGATGTTCCTCGTGACCTTCGGAGTCGTGGCCGTGCTCCTTTCGGCGACCGGGCTTGATCTCGTCACGGCCGTCAGCGGCGCGGCCACGGCACTCGCCAACGTCGGACCCGGCCTCGGCGCGACGATCGGTCCGAACGGGAACTTCGCGGGCCTGAGCGGCGCGGCGAAGTGGATCCTCCTGTCGGCGATGCTCGTGGGACGGCTCGAGCTCATGGTGGTGTTCGTCCTGTTCACGTCACGGTTCTGGCGCGCCTGAGACAGTGGCGGCGCGCCCTGGCCGGCGAAGTCGGCCTGCTCCGGCGTCCTGCGCGACTGTTTCAGGGGGTGCAGCCGAATTTTTTGACTCGGGTCCCAATGGTCCAACTTGCCTGCAGTTCAAGAGAGTCGGGCGGCCTTGTTTTCTTGACAGAGTGATGGTGCAGCAGCGCCAGCGAATCATGGTGGCCAAGAAATTGAGATGCACCCCTGTTCAGGTGCCTGAAGCGGGGAGGGGCGCACGGCGTCGCGCCGCCAGCCAGGCCGTTCCGGAGGCTTCAGGCCACATCTGGTCGCGCAGGAAGGCGAGCTCCGTGCCAGCGAACGTCAGTCGCGCGTCGTGGTCGGGGCCCTGTCGTCAGGGCAGGGTCATGGCCATGACGCGCCGGGCGAGGACGACGGAGACGGGCGGGCCGTCGGGTTGCGACGCGGGCAGGAAGGCCAGGGGGCGGAAGCGGCACCTGGCGGTGGACGTCGCGGGGGTCCCGGTCGCGCTCCGGGTGCTGCGGGGGCGGACGTGCAGGACAGGGACGGGGCGCCGGAGGCGGTCCTGGCGATGCCGGGAAGGCGCCCGAGGTGCGGAAGCCCTGGGCGGACGGCGGCTGCGCGGGTCCGAAGCCCGGGGAGGCGCTGGCGGAGCGCGGCCTCGGATCCCTCGTCGAGATCGTGCAGCGGCCCAGGGAAGCAAGGGGATTCACGGTCCCGTGCCGCCGCCGGGTGGTGGAGCGGACGTTTGCGCGGATGTCGCGGTGCCGGCGCCCGGGCCGAAGGACTCCGGGCGGACGCTGGAGAGCTCGCTGGCTTGGGCGCGGCTCGCGGCGTGCCGGTTCCTGATGCGCCGGGTGGCGCGGGGCCAGGCGGCCGGAATAACGCAACATATTGACATGAATTATGATTCAAGCTCTGAGGCGCCGGCGGCGTGACGCGGCGGAACCGCAGTCCAGCGGTGCAGGTGCCTGGCGAAGGGCGTGGAGCGGAGGGCCGGCGCGGGTCGTTCGACCGTGTCGCGCAGGCCGGCCGCCGGTGCATGCCGCAGTCCGGGCTTGCGGGAAGGACGGATGCCGGCCCCCTGCGCGGCGGCCGGCAGGCACGCATGTCGGCGTGCTTTGGCCGTTTGCCGTTACTGAAACTCGGCCGCGTTTTCGGGCGTGACGAGTATGGCGCCGGTATCGATCTCTTCCGGCAGTTCCTCGCCGCCGGCGAGTTTCAGCACGAACTCGACACCCATCTGTCCCATGTTGTAGGGGCGCTGCGCGACAGATGCTTCGAGATCGCCGGCAAGGATTGCCTCGGCCGCGTTCGGGTTCCCGTCAAAGCCGACGATGAAAATGTCATCCAGCTTGCCGGCGTTGCGAACCGCCTCGACCGCGCCAAGCGCCATGTTGTCGTTCGAGGCGAAGATTGCCGCAAGGCCAGGGTTCGCCGTGAGGATGTTCTCGGTCACGGAAAGCGCCTTGGCGGTATCCCAGTCGGCGGGCTGTTCCGCGACGATGTTCAGGCCGCATGCCTCCAGACCTTCGCGCGCGCCCAGGGCTCGATGCTGACCGGTGGTGCCGGTGATGATGCCTTGGATGATGGCAACGTCGCTGCCCGCTGGCACGTTATCACAGATGTGTTGTGCCCCGAGGGTGGCGGCGGGGATGTTGTTGGTTCCGATGTAGGTTCCGGGCATGTCCGCGCGCTTGTCGACGAACAATACGGCGACGCCACGGGCGCGAGCCTGCTCAAGCGCAGGGATCAACGCTGCGGTGTCGGCCGGCGAAATGGCGATGCCCTCGACCCCCTTCGCGATCTGGTCCTCGACGAGGGCGATCTGGCCGGCAACGTCCGTTTCGCCACCCGGCGGGCCCACGGCTGCGACATCGACGCCCAGTTCCTCGCCCTTGTCGAGCGCGCCCTGGCTGACGGCCGCCCAGAACGGGTTGGCCGAGCCAATGTCGGACATGATCAATGCGACCTTGTCTTGGGCGAGTGCGCCACCAGCGGTGACGGCCATCGCCGCAAGGGTGAGAGCGCTGGTGAGTGTCTTTCGAAGCATGTTTTTCCTCCCGTTCCAGACCTCGAAGGGTAAATGAGGGCCTCACTGTAATGTGCCTCGATCGAGACAGTCAACGGCCTTTCCCCGCAATGGCAGGGCGATCGCTTCAGGATTTCCGCTGCGGCGGCTTGAGCCTGACGGCTGTGCGGACCGGTTCGACCAGGGCGTTGTCGCTCCACCCGGCCTTCTTCGGCTTGCCGCGCATTGGTTCTTTTCCCGGGGTCATGCGCGTGACGTCCGTCACGAGCCGCCGCAGCGGCGCCAGGCCCTCCAGCCCGCCGCCCGTCCTGTTCCGCCGCCCCATCATGGGATGACGGCCGCTTCAGCCCTGACCTCGAGAAGGTTTCGCGCTTCCCGCCCGCAGGCCACGGCGACCCGATGGACGGGCTGCCCGCCGTATTTGTCGGCATACCTCCGGTCACGCATCTGGGTGAGCGCGCTTTCCAGCGCGGCCTCGGCCCCGTCGGCGCTTTCCGCCATCTTGAACTCGAAGATGAAGACCTCCGCCCCGAGCTGGACCACCAGATCGGCCCGGCCATGGCTCGAGGCCTCCTCACTGCGCACCTCCACCCCGATGGCCCGGAACCCCATGTGCAGCAGACTGGCATACCAGGCTTCATAACGTGCCAGATCGCTACTGTGCCACTGATAGGGGATACTGGCCAGCCAGGCCTTGAGCGTGTCTGCAAAGCCCGCAAAGTCATGCGTCTCAAGAGATGCGCGGAGGCTTCGTGCGTCGTCAAGGGGGATCCGGCTGCGCTTGTCGAGATGAGCGAGGAATCCCCGGTTCAGGCTGGTGCGCACCTCGAGATTGGGGGAGTCCAGTCGGCAGAGCGTGTCGAAGCCATCGCTCTGCTCTTCAACAATGGTCAGATAGCCGGTCTGGAACAGCAGGGCTTCGACACCAATCTCATCGACATCAAGCTTCGAGATCAAGGCCCTGTCGGTCATCGTGCCTTCCAGTTCTGTCAGGCTGACCGACCTTTCCTTCAAGGTCTCGAACAGGAAAGTCGGTGAGCCGGTCTCGAACCAGTAGGGGCGAAACTCCCGTTTGCGCAGCAGCAGCAGCACGTCGAAGGGATTGTAGAGCCGGGCCTCCCCGCGCCAGTTGTAGCCATTGTACCAGGTGCGGATCGCATCCCGGTCCAACCCGTCCAGTTCCCGAGCGAACACCGTGTCGATGTCGGCATCGGTGTAGCCGCAGATCGTGGCAAAGCGCGGATCCAGGCTGATGTCCTCGAGATTGTTCAACCCTGAGAACAGGCTGACCTTGGAGAACATGCTGATACCGGTGACAAAGACGAAGCGGACATGTTCGGCACTGCCCTTGATGATGCCGTAGAAGCCCCGCAGATACTCCCGGTTGGCCCGGGCCCGATCCGGGTCATGCAGCGCGTCAAGGATCGGCTTGTCATACTCGTCGACCAGGACGACAACACGCTGTCCTGTCTTGCGATGGAGGCGGTACAGGAGCGTTTGCAGCCGCTCGGGTGCCGCTTGCGCGACGTTCGCCGGATCAAGTCCGGCAGAATGTTCGATAAGGCCGAGTTGACTTGCGATGTTGCGCTCGATCTCCTCGGGTGCATCGCACTTCCCGTCAAGGCTGAGCCGCAGCACCGGATGGGTGATCGACCAGTCCCAATGGTCATGGATGGCCAGCCCCCGGAACAGCGCCTCCTGTCCTCTGAACAGGGACCGGATCGTGTCCACCAGCAGGCTCTTGCCGAACCGCCGCGGCCGGGAGAGGAAGTAGTGACGCCCCTCCTCCGCCAGCCGCATGATCAGGGGCGTCTTGTCGACATAGTAGAAGCCTTCGTTCCGGATCGTCGCGAAGTCCTGGATGCCGATGGGCAGGCGGTGCCGGGTCATGATCTCCCTCCGCCCCGCATTGCGGGTCCGCGGGCGTCACCACAGGTGCCGGTCGTGCGGGAAGGGTCGAGAGCAGGCGGTGCTGTTGGCATGAGGAGTCCTCTCACTGTTCGGAAGCGAGTGTACTGCAGAACGCAATCGGATGGCAGAGGATGGCACGGGGATGGCACCCAGGCCCTGGCGGGCCGCCAGAATCGGCCGGCCCCGGATGCTTCGTTCCCGATGTCTGGCGGATTTCCGGCGGCGCCGGGAGGCTGTCGTCATGTTCGCACGCCCTGGCCACGAATGCGCAGGAAGGGTGCACGCCAGATTTTTTGGTTTGATCTTATCCGTTCTGCATGTCCGCGCGGGCATGCGGCGCGTGGAGGTGGTTCCCGTCTCCGACGGCGCCGCCTGGATCACCAACGTGGCCGACGAGCTTCTCGCCGGCATGAGGAAGACGTACATTCCGGACGTTTTCCACGCGCTGGAACACGCCTCCGCGGCCCTCAGGGCGCTGGTCGGGCGCGACGACGCGCACAGGGCGCGTCTGGCGGAGACCAAGGCCCGGCTGCCGGACGGGAAAGTCGGTCGCGTCATCGCGGAACTGCGTCCGCATCGTGACCGGAACAGGGACGTGGCCAGGTGCATCGACCGTTTCGAGGCGAACAGGGAACGAATGCGCTGCGACGAGTGCCGGGCGCGCGGCATGCAGATCGGGAGCTGCTGCAGGCAGATGGTCGCCACACGCTTCAAGAGGTCGGGATGCAGATGGTCGGTGCGGGGCGCGAACGCGCTGCTGGCGCTGAAAACCTGCTGGAAGAACTTGTGGTGGGAACAGTTCGTCCTATGGAAGGCCCAGCGGATCGCTGCAGCCTGACCAAAAAATCTGGCGTGCACCCGCGCAGGAATCCGGACTTGACGGCGGGGCCCGTTTGCGGAAGGCCCCGGCTGCCTTCGCAGGAACGTTCCGGTCCCTGCGACCGATCCCGTGTCTCAGGATGTGGTCCCGGCGCGGCGGCGCAGCACGTCGATGTAGACGGCACCGACCACGATCATGCCTATCAGCGTCTGTTGCCAGAAGGCGCTGACGTCCATCAGGTTGAGCCCGTTTCTCAAAAGCCCCATGACCAGCACGCCGGCGAAGACGCCGACCACGGTGCCGCGCCCGCCGAAGAAGCTGGCTCCGCCGATGATGACCGCGGCAATGGCGTCGAGCTCGGCCATGAAGCCGGCGTTCGGAAAGCCGGCGCCGGTGCGGCCGGCCATCAGGAGCGCCGCGACCCCGGCAAAGAAACCCGACAGGCCGTAGGTTATCAGCAACACGCGACTGACGTCTATTCCGCTGACCCTCGCGGCCTGCGGATTGCCTCCCACCGCGACGATGTGCCGGCCGAGCGCGACCTTTGTTATGAAGTATCCAACGCCGACGTAGCTGATCAGAACGACCAGCGCGCTGACCGGGAATGACGCGAACTCGCCGAGGAACGGCAGCGGAATCTCTCCCGAACCCAGGAACCGCACCTCGGACGACACGCCCGAGACGGGGCGGCCGTTCGAGACAAGGTTGGTGATCCCCCTCAGCGTGTAGAGCGTCCCGAGCGTCATGATGAACGGGTGCGGCAGGCGCAGGACCGTGAGGCCAAGGCCGTTGACCACCCCGCAGGCGATCCCGACCAGCGGGCCCACGAGGATCGCGAGGGGCCATGTCAGGCCAGACGTGTCGGCCATTGCCAGGAGCATGGTCGCAAGCGCCATGATGGAGCCGACGGACAGGTCGATGCCGGCCGTCATTATGACGATGTACATGCCCAGTGCCAGCATCGCGTTCATCGCGATCTGTCGCAGGATGTTCGTGAGGTTCTGCGTCGTCGGGAAAACCTCGGGCTCGAGGATCGAGAGCACGATCATCATCAGGACGACGACCGCGAAGACGCCGTATTTCTCGACCAGCCGCATCCGGCGTGCGGCCGACGCTTCCGCTTCCTCCTTCGAGGCGGCCGAGCGGTCAGAGCCGGTCATGCGCCAGCGCCTCGGTGTGTCCCCTGGTCCCCATGATCCAGCCGATCACCTCGTTTCGGGTCGTTTCACCAAGCCTTGCCTCATCGAAGTTGCGCCCGTGGAACAGGGCCATCACCCTGTCGCAGACGAAGAACACGTCATCCATCCGGTGGCTGATGAGGATGACGCTGGTGCCGTGATCCTTGAGCCGCTTGATCAGGTCAAGCACCTTGCCGACTTCCTTGATGGCGAGCGCCGCCGTGGGCTCGTCCATGATGACGATCCGGGCGTCAAAGGCCGTGGCCCGGGCAATTGCCACGGCCTGAGCCTGCCCTCCCGACAGCTCCTCGACCTTCTGGTCAACGGACTTCACGTGAATGTGCAGCCTGTCGAGATGATCCTTGGCCATCTGGCGGGCAAGCCTGCGATCGACGATCTTGAAGCCCATCCGGTTTTTCCCGGGCTCCCGCCCAAGGTAGATGTTCTCGAAGACGGGCAGGTTTCCGGCCAGCGCCAGGTCCTGGTAGACCATCTCAATGCCGATGTCCTGGGAGTCCTTGGGCGATTGAAGCCTCACGGTCTCGCCATCGATCAGCAACTCGCCCTCGGAGGCCGCGTAGAGGCCGGACAGCACCTTCATCAGCGTCGACTTGCCCGCGCCGTTGTCGCCCACGACGCCAAGCACCTCTCCGGGGAAGAGGCTCAGGTGGACATGGTCCAGCGCCGTGATCGCACCGAAGCGCTTGGTGATGCCACGCATTTCAAGCAGCGGCGCCGATCCGCTGGACTCACTCATGAGAGGCATGCCCTGCAAGGGTCCGCACGCCGTGGATCCGTGAACGTGCGCAGTCACAGAGTTGCTGGATCATTTCTCCCCCGGATGCCGATTCCCCCATTGGCTTTGGACGATGCAGACTGCGGCCTTCCATCCATCAAGAGAGTTTGCGCGCCTCTGCTGGTCGCGCGGGCTTTCTTGCAGCTCCCATGTCCCGCCGCTAGCGTTCCGGCAATGCGAAGCTTTGACTACATCGTCGTCGGAGCCGGTGCGGCGGGATGCGTTCTGGCCTACCGCCTCAGCGCGGATGGCGCAAGCGTGTTGCTGGCCGAGGCCGGACCACGCGACCGCGACCCGAACATCCATCGCCCGGCAGGGCTGTTCAAGCTGCTTGGCGGCCATTTGACATGGCCCTGGAAAACGGTGCCGCAGGCGCATGCGAACGGTCGCGTGATGGACTTCCTGCAAGGCCGCGTGCTGGGCGGAGGCACGTCGGTGAACGGCCAGGTCTTCACGCGCGGCTGCCCCGAGGACTATGACCACTGGGCCGGCGCGCTCGGGTGCCACGGATGGAGCTTCGCGGACGTCCTGCCGCACTTCCGGCGCTCCGAGCGCAACGACACGCTTGCCGGCCCCGACCATGGGACGGAGGGCCCTCAGGGCGTCTCGACCATGTCCCCGGACGCGTTGACGCGGGTCTTCGTCCGCGCCTGCCAGCAGGCAGGCATCCCGTACACCCCCGACTTCAACGGACCAAGCCAGGCGGGGGCCGGCCCGTTTCAGACCTTCACCTGGAATGGCCGGCGGTGTTCGGCCGCCGCAGGATACCTGCGCCCGGCGCTCTCCCGTCCCAACCTCACCGTCGAAACCGGACGCACGGCCTTGCGGGTGAGAGTCGACAAGGGCCGCGCAGCCGGCATCGACCTCGGCGACCCCGTCGAGACGGTGACGGCCACGCAAGAGGTGATCCTGGCGGCCGGGGCCGTCGGCTCGCCAAGACTGCTGCTGCTCTCTGGCATCGGACCGGCGGACGCCGTCTCGGCCCATGGGATCACGCCGGTCACCGACCTGCCCGGCGTGGGCGAGAACCTGCAGGATCATTTCGACATTGACGTCATCCTCGCGGTCGACGGCGGCCTCGGTCTCGACAGGTACAAGGCAAGGCACCAAGCGCTGTGGGCGGGCCTGCAGTACGTGTTCTTCGGCACCGGCCCCGTCACCTCGACCATTGTCGAGGCAGGCGCGTTCTGGTCGGTCGACCCGGCTTCGGCGACGCCGGACACGCAGCTCCATTTCGAGCCGGCATCCGGGACCGAGCCCGGGTCACCGACCGTCCCGGCCGGGGCGGGCTGCATGATGAACGGCTATTTCGTGCGACCGGAAAGCCGGGGAACCGTCCGACTCGCTTCCGGCGATCCTGACGTGGGGCCGTTGATCGACCCCAATTACCTGGCCGAGCCCAAGGACCTCGAGATGACGGTCAAGGCCGTGAAGCTCATGCGCGAGGTGGCCTGCCAGCCGGCCTTCAGGTCCGTGGGCGGCACGGAGCACTTTCCCGGCAACGCTGTGCGGAGCAATGCCGAAATCGCGGATTTCGTCCGTGCCCACGGCCGCACGGCGTATCACGCAACGGGCACGTGCCGGATGGGCAGCGACGACGCGGCGGTGGTGGACACGGCGCTCAAGGTGCGGGGCGTCGAGGCGCTAAGGGTCTGTGACAGCTCGATCATGCCCAGGCTTGTCAGCTCCAACACCAGCGCGGCGTCCATCATGATCGGCGAAAAGGCCGCGGACCTGATCCTGGCTGAAAGTCGTTGATGGCAGGGAGAACGCGGGTATTCTCGCACAAGGCGCGGCTCCGGAGAGCGGCCGGGCAACGGGAGTGCGGCGGATGCGCAGAATGGAAGTCTTCGTGGAGCATCGAAGCCAGCTTGGCGAGGGTCCGCTCTGGGACGCGGCCGGCCAGCACCTTTACTGGGTCGACACCTATTCGAAGGCGCTCCATCGGGTCGATGCCTCCGGAGGCGGCATGAAGACCTGGGAGATGCCCGAACACATAGGCGCCTGCGCGCTCAGGGCGGATGGCGGCGCAGTGGTCGCCCTGCGGTCCGGGTTCTTCACCCTCGATTTCGGCACAGGCGCCGTCGAGCGCATCAACGAGACGCATCCGGGCGAGCTGCGCCCGCGCTTCAACGACGGAAAGACCGACAGGCAGGGGCGGTTCATCGCGGGAACGATGGACTACCAGGAGGAAGGCCCTGTGGCAAAGCTCTTCCGCCTGGACCCCGACATGAGCTGCACGACGCTCGACCGCGACATCATCTGCTCCAACGGCCCCTGCTTTGCGCCCGACGGCTGCACGATGTATTTCGCCGACAGCTTCAAGAAAACGATCTACGCCTACGACTACGTGCCGGAGACGGGCGAGGTTCTCAGCCGCCGCGTCTTTGCGTCCTTCGCGGACTTTCACGGCTATCCGGACGGCATGACCTGCGATGCGGACGGCTGTGTCTGGGTGGCTGAAGTCTATTCGGGGCGGCTTGTCCGGTTCGACCCGCGCGGCGCGCTCGATCGCGTGATCGGCCTGCCGGTCTTCTCGACGACCTCGGTGATGTTCGGCGGGCCGAAGCTCGACGTCGCCTTCGTCACGTCGATGGCACGCCCCTTCGGCATCAGGTATCACCACGAGCATGAGGCGGGGATGGTCTTCGCCATTCACGGGCTCGGCGTGAGCGGCATCCCCGAGACGCCGTTCGCCGGTTGAGCTTCTGACATGAAAGCCCTTCGTTTTCACGGCAAGCGGGACCTGCGCATCGACGAGGTGGCCCCTCCGGAACCGCCGGCAGGCGACGACGTGACGGTAAGGGTTCGCTATGCGGGCATCTGCGGCACCGACTTGCACGAGTATCTCTCGGGGCCGACATTCATCCCGTCAGAACCGCACCCGCTGTCCGGCGTCGCATTGCCGATCATCCTCGGCCACGAGTTCTCGGCGGAAGTCGAGGAAGCGGGGCCGGAAGCGACCGGGGTGACGCCGGGGGACCGGGTGGCGATACTGCCCCATCTGACGAGGCGCACCGACTTTTACGCACGTCGCAACCTGGGCCAGTTCAGCCCCGAGGTGGGGCTTGTAGGTCTCTCCTGGCATTGGGGCGGCATGGGCGAGCGGGTCACGGTGCCGCAAGCCAACCTCGTGCGCCTGCCCGACAGCGTAAGCGACGAGCAGGGCGCCCTTCTGGAGCCGTCGGCCGTGGCGCTCAATGCCGTCGACGAAGCCGGTCTGCGCGTGGGCGAAACCGTCCTGATCGCCGGGGCCGGCCCGATAGGCGCGCTGACCGCGCTGGCGGCCAGGGCGGCCGGAGCCTCGCGCATCTATGTCTACGAGCCGAACGTCGCGCGGCTCGCACGTCTTTCCGGATTCGACGACCTGCACCTGTTCAGCGGACCGCCGGAGGAGGTCCTGGCGTCGGTCCGCGCCGATACCGAGGCGGGCGTCGATGCCGCGATCGAGTGCGCGGGGCACATCTCAGCCTTCGACCTCTGCGTCGAGTCGCTGCGCCATGTCGGAACGCTCGCGCTTGTGGGACTCTTCGGTTCGCGCCAGCCAGTGGACCTCTTTCGACTCTGCGCAAAAGGGATCAGGCTCAATGGGTGCCTTGGAAACGACAGCACGATCGGCCCGAGAGTCGCGGCCCTCATTGCGTCGGGCGCGTTTCCCGTGGAGACCCTGGTGACTGGCCGGATCGCTCTCGAAGATGCAGTGGCCAAGGGCTTCGACGCGCTGGCCGAGCCCGGCACCCATCACCAGAAGATCCTTGTCGAGATGTCGGGCTGAGGAGGCCGTGATGCTGGTGCGGGATGACCGTGGCGTTGCCTGGACCGTAGGCGACCGGACCTCGGCGACCGCGCTTTTTGCCGCGATGGAAAGCTACTTCACCTTCCGCTCGGACAGCCTCGAACTCCTTGAAGCGCTCTTGGCGGCAGATGCGGAAGTGCCTGCAGCGCAGGTGCTGACGGGGTATCTCCTGCTCTTTGCGCGCTCCGCCGAAAAGCGTCCGGCTGCCGGCGCCGCCCTTGCCGCAGCCAGAGACCTCTCGCATGCGGCGACCGCGCGTGAGCGATTGCACATCGACGCGCTGAGCGCGTGGTTCGAGGGCGACGTCCTTGGCGCGCAGCGGCGCTGGGACGCCATCCTGACCGAAACGCCGCATGACCTTCTGGCGCTGCGCGTGCAGCACATGAACGCAATGTTTCTCGGACGGCCCGATTACCTGCGCGCGCTCGGTGCGCGGGCTCTTGGCGCCTGGTCCGACGCAGTCCCCGGGGCCGGCTATGTCTACGGCATGGCCTGCATGGGCTTCGAGGAGACGCGCGACTTTGCCCGTGCCGAAGACCTGGGGCGACGGGGGCATGCCCTGGAGCCCGACGACCTGTGGTGCGTGCATTCCGTCGCGCATGTCATGGAGGCCGAGGGCCGGCTCGACGAGGGCCTTGCCTGGACGGCGCGGCCTGAAAGCTACTGGGACAATCGCGGCCCCATGCGGCATCACCTGTGGTGGCACGAGGCGCTTTTCCTGTATGAGGCGGGTCGGCTCGACCAGGCGCTCGACTACTACGACCGCCGCCTCGCGCCCGAAGGGCAGATCGGGTACATGGAGCTGTCGAACTCGGCTGCGCTGCTGCTGCGGCTTGAGGCGGCCGGGGTCGGTTGCGGCGACCGCTGGACCGCACTTGCCGCGGCCTGCGCACCGATGCTCGGAGACCGCAGCCTGACCTTCGGGGACATTCACCTGCTGCTCGCCCTGGCCGGCGCTCTTGACAGCGCGGGGCTGGCCCGTCTCAAGCGCGAGATCGAGGCGCACGCGGACGGCACCGGCTTCGACGCCGAGGCGGCCCGGCGGATCGCGGTGCCCGTCGCGAACGCCATGGCCGCACGGCTGGCAGGCGACCCCAAGGCCGCGACCGACAGCCTTCTGGCGGCACGGTTCGACTTCCCCCGGATGGGCGGCAGCAATGCCCAGCGCGACGTGCTGGACGTGCTGCTGATCGATTGCGCTTCTGATGCGGGCGACGTGCGTCTCGCCCGCAGCCTCCTGCATGAATACCTCGACCTGAGGCCGGGCTCGGCGCCGATGCAGGCCAAGCTCGCCACGCTCGACAAGGCTGCCTGAGGGGACGCGATGCAAAGACTGGCCCTTGTCGGCGCGGGCTCCATGGGCCGGATCCATGCCCGCAACATCGCTGCGCACGCCGACGCGGAACTGGCGGCGGTCTGCGACGTGGTGGCGAAGAGAGCCGAAGTCCTGACGGCATCGTATGGCGGCCGTGCGGCAGCCTCCATCGAGGCGGTTTTGGAGCTTGGGGTCGATGGCGTCATCATCGCGTCTTCCACCGCCTCGCATGGCGGCGTCGCCGCGGCATGCACGGCGGCAGGGACGCCGTTTCTCTGCGAGAAGCCCCTCGCCATCGATCTTGAGACCGGCCGGCGGATCGTCGACGAGGCGCACGCGGCAGGGATCGTTGCCGCGATGGCGTTCAACCGGCGCTTCGACGCGGGGTACGCCGGCATCAAGGCCGCCGTCGACGCCGGCGAGATCGGCCGGATCGAGACGGTTGTCGCAACCTCCCGGAGCGCCGTGGCGCCGACGGCGGAGTTCACACGGACGTCCGGCGGTCTCTTCGGAGAGAAGGGAGCGCATTTTTACGACCTCGCCCGCTGGATCACCGGCGAGCACCCGGTGGAGGTCTTCGCCATGGGGGCGGCGCTGGTCGATCCGGCCTTCGCGGAGGTCGGGGAGGCGGACACGGCGATGCTGACGATGCGGATGCCCTCCGGCACGCTCTCCCGGTTTGATTTCAGCTGGCGCGCGGCCTACGGTCAGGACGAGCGGTTCGAGGTCAACGGCTCCAAGGGCATGCTGCAGACCCCTCAGGCCCCGGTGGGCGGGTACATCCAGACCGGCGCCGCGGGCCGGATGCATCCCGGGAAACTGCCGGGCTGGCACGAGCGCTTCGCTCCCACATACGCCCAAGAGCTTGACCTGTTTGCAAGAGCGATCGCAGGGGACGAGACGCCGGCCTTGCCACGGCTTGAGGATGGGCTGGCCGCACAGCAGATCGCAGATGCCGCGAAGACATCCGTGCGAACCGGCGCGCCCGTGAAGCTGAACTGAGCGGGATCGGGCGGGCATGATCCGTTGCGCACTCCCATCTCGTCAAGGGCGCCCCGCCGCGCCGGTGTCTGTCGCGAACCATCACGTCGGAAGGAACTGCAATGACTGACCTGAAAACTGCCGATCTGGAACTCCTGACGAAATGGGACACGCCGACAATCTGCAACGCGCTTGAACTCGTTGTCCCCGAGCGCCGCGGCCACGGCTTCACGATCGAGCAGCTGGTGCCGCTCGATCCGGACCTGGCCCCGATATGCGGATACGCCCGCACCGCCACCATCCGCGCCGTCCAGCCTTCCGACGAAAGTGCGGAGCAAAGCCTCGCGAAGCGTGTCGGATACTACGAGTACGTCGCCCAGGGCCCGGGTCCCGCGATCGCCGTGATCCAGGACCTTGACCCAGTCCCGGGAACGGGCGCGTTTTGGGGCGAGGTGAACACCAACGTGCACAAGGGGCTCGGGTGCCTGGGGGCGGTCACCAACGGCTCGATGCGCGACATCGAGGACAGCGCGCGAGGCTTCAACCTGCTTGGCGGCAAGATCGGCCCAAGCCACGCCTTCGTGCATTTGGTCGATTTCGGCAGCCGCGTGAACGTCTTCGGCATGACCGTCTCGGATGACGACATCATCCATGCAGACCGCCATGGCGCAGTCGTGGTCCCGGCCGACGCGGTCAAGAGGCTTCCGGAGGCCGTTCGAGAAATCGCTGCGCGCGAGGCGAGAATACTCGCGGCCGCCCGTGCCCCCGATTTCGGGATTGAGAGGCTGAAAGAGGCAATGGGCGTGGCGCAAGACATCCATTGACAGGGGGCGGGGCCCGTTTGCCAATGCTGCCGCGATCACGCCGCCGACGCGGCGAATCCCGGCCGCGAAACTCTCTCAGGCTTAGCCGGAACTTCATTTCCAAAAACTCGCGAAGTCCCTTGCAGTCAGCGCGATGGCTGATTCCGGGCGGGACTCGACATGCATCGGCCCCGGCGCGTCAGGGCAGGGTCTTTGCGGGGTCGATCTCCAGCAGCCCGAAGGCCCGGGCCTGCAGCTCCGTCGGCTGCGCGCGCACGGGAAAGCCGTGGCCGGGCCGGGCCGGAACCGTCGCCTCGTTCAGCGTCAGCGTGCCGAGGTCGGCGAGCAGCGTGCGCAGGCTGTGGACCGGAAGCCCGTCGGGGGTTCGCTTCGTGGCCGCCTTCGCCTCCGCGCGCTCCGAGACCCCTGCGGGCTCCACCGGCGAGTTCCGCTGCGCCCGGGCGCCCTCGCGGTCGTCGTCCTCGAAGAGGATCGGGGCCAGGCGGCGGCGCATGTGCCATTCCACGTGGCACGCGAGCATGCAGAGGAACACGCGGGCCCGGACGTGATCCTCCGAGCAGACGCGCACCGGCCGGATCCGCAGCCGCGACGGCTTCATCGTGTGGAAGGCCCGCTCCACCCGCGCGAGGCTCTTGCAATCCTCCACGGTCTCCTCGGTTCCGATCGCTTCCGCGTCCAGGCCTGTGCGGATCACGTGGACGCCGTCGAGCCTGGCCTCCGCCTCGATCCTGCCGGCGTTGCGCGCCCGGTCCATGCCTCCGTCGCGCACGTCGACGTCGAAGTGCTTCTCCACCTTGCGGCGGCTGGCCTCCCGCCCGAGGGCCCTGAGGGTCCGGTCGCGGTTCGCCGGCCCCGGCCTGCGGCGCGCGGCCGCCGCCGCTATGCCGGCGAGCGCCTCCTCCGTGGCCCTGAGCAGGTCCTCCCGCTTCCGGCGCCTCTCCTCGCGAAGCCGCGGGTTCAGGCAGACCATGAGCCGCTCGCCGGGGAAGTCCGGGCCCGTGACCTCCGCCACCGCGTCGGGAACGAGCGCCTCGGGGACCAGGGGGGCCGGGGCGCCGTCCGGGCCCGCCCTCAGGAGCCTGCGGATGTCGCCCGTCTTCAGCGCCGGGATCCAGTCGAGCCCGGCCGGCGCGATGTCCTCGCGGATGCGCGCCGTGGCGAGCATCCCCCTGTCGCCCACGAGCGCGACACGCTCGATGCCGAAGCGCTTCCGCATCCTCTCCACCTGGCCCGGGACGGTGGACGGGTCCGAGGCGTTGCCGGCGAACACCTCCACGGCCACCGGGCAGCCGTCCGCGGCGCAGAGCAGGCCATAAACGATCTGCCGCTTTCCCTTCTTCCCGTCGCGGCTGTGGCCGAAGGCCGCCAGCGGGCGGCAGCGCCCCTCGAGGTGCGAACTGCTGACGTCGCAGAGGATCAGCGTGTTCCCGCCCTTCAGGTGGCGGTTCGCGAGGCCTTTCTCGATCCAGGGCTGGCGCCTGAGCAGCCAGTCCAGCATGCCGAGCATCTCGTTGCCGGTGACGGGCCCGGGCCCGAGCACGGTCCCGAGGCTCGTCGACGCGGTCTCCGGGTCCAGCGCCCTCGCGGTCGCCGGCCTGGACGCCGGGTCGACGATCCGCGCGACGACCGCGGCCACGGCGAGGTCCCGCATGCGGTGCGCCCCGCGGCCCAGGATCCGCACCAGGCCGAGCCGCCTCATCGTCCCCGGCACCGCGGCCACGTGGCCGTGCGGCAGCGCGCGGCGGATGGCGAAGGCGTCCCCGGGACGGGCGACGGCGACGCCGCCCCGGAACAGCGCCCTGACGCCGTCGACGACGTGGGGCGGGAGCCGGGTGAGGTTGGCGACGGTCCTCTTCCTGAGGCGCCCGTCCTCGCGCCAGGCCTCGCGGATGAGGACCGCAGGCCTGCTCCCGCGGTTCGGGATGGTCTCGACATGGAACGGCATGGAACGCCCGGATGTTGCCTGATGCTCCATATAAGGACCGTTTCAGCAGTTCCTGTCGATTGACATGTAACATGGATCCCGGCCATCCTGCCGGACGGACCCGGAAACCCGTTTCAGGATCAAGGGCTTGCGGGCGTTCGGTCCCGTTTTGTTCTCCCTGAAGGGCCGCTTAGCGCATCGCGTGCCCGGACGCTCCCGGTCTTCCCTCTGGCTGACGAGCGACTCTGCCCGGCACAGGCAAGGCCGGTGCGGTTCAGCCCGGAAAGTCCCTTTTGATCTCGCCGTTCGGCATGGGCTGTTACCAATAGCTCGGTAAATACCAGTTCGTCTTCTGGCAGGACTCTCCTGTGAGCGGGTAACTGACCCGGATGTCCGCAAGCGGGAGGTCGAACGGCACGTCGTCCGGAGAGGCGTCTCGAAGTGAGTCCGGATAGGTCAGCCTCGCCGTGAATCGCCTGTCGCCAAAGCGGAGCGGTTCATCCCCGCGAGCGCGGGGAACAGAGATCCCGGAATATCGGATAGGTGAGCGTGTCCGGTTCATCCCCGCGAGCGCGGGGAACAGCCGAATACGAAGGCGAGCATTTTTCCGAAATGCGGTTCATCCCCGCGAGCGCGGGGAACAGAGTGGGACCGCGTCTTCATCCTGGACAAGCACCGGTTCATCCCCGCGAGCGCGGGGAACAGGACAGCAGGTCGGTGACGATCGAGAACGCCACCGGTTCATCCCCGCGAGCGCGGGGAACAGGTGAGAACATCGCAGTCGTCGGGCACGCGCTCCGGTTCATCCCCGCGAGCGCGGGGAACAGACGAGCACACGGGGCTCCGTCCGGGCCACATCAGGTTCATCCCCGCGAGCGCGGGGAACAGCCGACAAGGAACGCGACCTGATAGTTCGGGTGCGGTTCATCCCCGCGAGCGCGGGGAACAGCTGGTCCCCGTCCCTTTTCCGGTCGCCTCCACCGGTTCATCCCCGCGAGCGCGGGGAACAGACCGCCTCGATCAACTGTCCTCATTTGGCCACCGGTTCATCCCCGCGAGCGCGGGGAACAGAGCTCGTCAAGCACCGGTCCTCTATACGACACCGGTTCATCCCCGCGAGCGCGGGGAACAGGGCCATCGGACAGTCTTGCCGCTCCCTCTCCCCGGTTCATCCCCGCGAGCGCGGGGAACAGGGGCTGGTGCCAGCCGATTGAGCAATAGCACACGGTTCATCCCCGCGAGCGCGGGGAACAGACGCTGACGAGGCGCATCATCGCGCGATCAGACGGTTCATCCCCGCGAGCGCGGGGAACAGGAACCTCGGATGGTCGCAGTGGTCGGCGACGGCGGTTCATCCCCGCGAGCGCGGGGAACAGTCAATATAGAGCACCGAGGCTCCCTCAAATCCCGGTTCATCCCCGCGAGCGCGGGGAACAGCCTCCTGCAGCGAC
Source organism: Paracoccaceae bacterium (assembly GCA_965221845.1). Classification (GTDB taxonomy): domain Bacteria; phylum Pseudomonadota; class Alphaproteobacteria; order Rhodobacterales; family Rhodobacteraceae; genus JAJEFO01. The sequence goes on along the minus strand of OZ244919.1, from coordinate 487,480 downwards.
GCTGCTCAGCGGACAGCGCGGTTCATCCCCGCGAGCGCGGGGAACAGCGAATGCGCGCTCCAGCCCCAACATTGTCCATCGGTTCATCCCCGCGAGCGCGGGGAACAGGGATTCAAGCCGGACGTTGCCCTCCACACGCCCGGTTCATCCCCGCGAGCGCGGGGAACAGCGGTTGTACACACTCATGTTCTCGTCTCCTCTCGGTTCATCCCCGCGAGCGCGGGGAACAGTTGTAGTGCAGCGCGCGTTCCTCGATCGCCCACGGTTCATCCCCGCGAGCGCGGGGAACAGGTGCTGGTGCACAATAGGCGCCATCGAACGGGCGGTTCATCCCCGCGAGCGCGGGGAACAGGGTCCCCGCCGGGTTGGACGCTATTCCAAAACCGGTTCATCCCCGCGAGCGCGGGGAACAGAGGTTGGTGAACACCACTTCAGGACCGCTGAGCGGTTCATCCCCGCGAGCGCGGGGAACAGCTTCTTGTCTGGCTGTCCGGGGAGGCCTGCAGCGGTTCATCCCCGCGAGCGCGGGGAACAGTTGTCCGAAGTGACAGCCGAGAGGGGGTCGATCGGTTCATCCCCGCGAGCGCGGGGAACAGATTGCGGCGGTGCCGCCGTTCTTGCCCGCTCGCGGTTCATCCCCGCGAGCGCGGGGAACAGAGAACCTCACGCATGACCTTGCCGATGACGGCCGGTTCATCCCCGCGAGCGCGGGGAACAGGCCCAGGCCGCTCGCGACGCGGGCAAACTCGCCGGTTCATCCCCGCGAGCGCGGGGAACAGGACGCTGACACCTCCGCGATCAGGTCCGCGGCCGGTTCATCCCCGCGAGCGCGGGGAACAGCCGACAACGCGCTGGCGGCCTGCAAGCCGGTCCGGTTCATCCCCGCGAGCGCGGGGAACAGCAGGAGGAGGATGGCGTTTACGAGACGGACGACGGTTCATCCCCGCGAGCGCGGGGAACAGCGCACTCGTGGAGCCACATGCTCTGATCGTAGCGGTTCATCCCCGCGAGCGCGGGGAACAGCCTCTCCTCAGATACGTGATTTCATGCATCGGCGGTTCATCCCCGCGAGCGCGGGGAACAGGAAGTCGTCGTTCTCGAAAGTGCCATCGACGACGGTTCATCCCCGCGAGCGCGGGGAACAGGAAGTCGTCGTTCTGAAAAGTGCCATTCACGACGGTTCATCCCCGCGAGCGCGGGGAACAGGTATGCAGCACGCCCGCGAGGCAGCTGGCCTCCGGTTCATCCCCGCGAGCGCGGGGAACAGACGCCGATGCCGTTCGCGGCCACGCCCGGCGTCGGTTCATCCCCGCGAGCGCGGGGAACAGATGGGCTATGGTGCGAAGGTCGTTGTTAACGACGGTTCATCCCCGCGAGCGCGGGGAACAGGGGTCAGGATTGAAGATCTGGCCAAACGGTTTCGGTTCATCCCCGCGAGCGCGGGGAACAGGTGGTGAGGTGCGGCCTCGCGTAGTCTACCCACGGTTCATCCCCGCGAGCGCGGGGAACAGACGCTGACGAGGCGCATCATCGCTCTATCAGACGGTTCATCCCCGCGAGCGCGGGGAACAGCCAATCCGATCCGAGGCCCAGCGGATCGCCAGCGGTTCATCCCCGCGAGCGCGGGGAACAGGACCCTGACATCTCCGCGATCAGGTCCGCGGCCGGTTCATCCCCGCGAGCGCGGGGAACAGCTTTACCCGCGGCGAAAGAAGCCTCTCGTGAACGGTTCATCCCCGCGAGCGCGGGGAACAGCCGCTGATGCCAGCCGACTGAGCAATAGCACACGGTTCATCCCCGCGAGCGCGGGGAACAGTTTATCCCGCTCGAGTTGCTCAGCCTCAACAGCGGTTCATCCCCGCGAGCGCGGGGAACAGGACGTGCGCGTTCTGTAACAATTCGTTACCCCCGGTTCATCCCCGCGAGCGCGGGGAACAGGAAAACGCGATTGTAGTCGCCGGGTTCGCCGACGGTTCATCCCCGCGAGCGCGGGGAACAGACTTCTTGAGAAGCGCATGCGATGGCCCCGATCGGTTCATCCCCGCGAGCGCGGGGAACAGGCCGTCTAGTTCATCCTCGACTCGGTCAGTGGCGGTTCATCCCCGCGAGCGCGGGGAACAGTCTCGTCTCGACCGAGTTCAAGCTGGGTCCAGCGGTTCATCCCCGCGAGCGCGGGGAACAGGTAGGTACAGTTCGTTGGTCATGGTCTCACTCCGGTTCATCCCCGCGAGCGCGGGGAACAGGCCCGAGCCATCATCAGTCCGAGCCATCTCTTCGGTTCATCCCCGCGAGCGCGGGGAACAGGGCTTTGCGCTCGGTGGCAAGGTTCTTGTTCCCGGTTCATCCCCGCGAGCGCGGGGAACAGACTGCGGAGTCTCGGCAGACTGGCTGCTGGGCCGGTTCATCCCCGCGAGCGCGGGGAACAGGCGTATTCTCACCGGACGGGCTCGAAATAGAACGGTTCATCCCCGCGAGCGCGGGGAACAGATGCGCCCGACGCGCGCGCCGCCTTGCAGCGCCGGTTCATCCCCGCGAGCGCGGGGAACAGACCGTGTCGTCCGGGATGGCCAGCTCGATGTTCGGTTCATCCCCGCGAGCGCGGGGAACAGGTCGGTCTCGTCGGTCATGCTGGATTTCCTTGCGGTTCATCCCCGCGAGCGCGGGGAACAGGCTGCCCGGAATCTATTGAAACTCGGCGACTTTCCTCAAGCGCTGATTCTTACCGGGTCTTACGAGCCTCACTGACACCTCACGTTTCATCTTTGAACATCGCCATTGGCGCGAAGCTGACAAGCTTCAGCCCGTCGAACTCGCGAGGCATGCGACGATTGTGGCCGACAGTCGCAAAGCCGAAGCCCTGATCATTGGGCGAGGCCCAACACATCACCGCGTCCCCTTGGCCGATCCCGGCCTCAACTTGGGCCCAGATGCGTTCTCGAACGCGCACCGAATATCGCCCGACATAGACGCCCGCCCGGATTTCCAGCAACCAGACTGCCAGCCGGCCTCGCAGGTTGGCGGGCGCGCCATTAACCGCGATGACCAGCATCACCGCTTGTTTCCTCATCGAACGCCGGGCCCAACGCCTCGGGCGCCGGGTCGGGCCTGGGCAGTTCCCCAGCCTCCAGCAATTCATGGATGCCGGGGATGATCTTGTTCAACAGGCCGGACTTTCGGAAAGCGTCGCGGCACGCCAAACGCACGGCCCGCTCCGGCGCCATCTGCAACGTGCCTTGCTGCGCTTTCGCGGCGACGCGGAAAGCCTCCGGAACCACCGTGTCCAACTTCCAGAGGTCCGCGATGTCATAGACAAAGCTGCGTGGCTTGCCGGTGTGCAGGAAGCCGATCGCGGGGGCGTATCCCGCTGCCAGCACGGCGGCCTCGGAAAGCCCGTGAAGGCAGGCCGTGGCCGAAGAAAGGCACCGGTTTGCAGCGTCGCCGCTGCCCCAGTCAGTGACGTCATACTTGCGCCGGGTCCATTTGACCCCGTGGCGGTTCGCCAGAAGATCATAGGCGTGGCGCACCCGTTGTCCCTCGATCCCGCGCAGCTGGTTGATGGAGCGCCTTGAAGGCGGATCTTCACCGAATCGGCGGGCATACATTGCACGGACCACACGGAGACGGGCGCCGTCGTCAAGAGCCAGTTTCGCCTGCCACAGCAGGTTATCGGACCGCGCCCCTCCCGGCTGGCCTGCCGAATACAGCCGGACGCCTCCCTCTCCGACCCAGGTCACCAGAGTGCCCGCCCTTCCTGCCAGCGCCACGGCGGCGTGGCTGATTCGGGCGCCGGGCTCCAGCATCAGGCAGGCGATTCCGCCAATGGGGATGTGCGTGCGCACGCCATCGGCATCGATGGCGACACAGGCGCCGTCCCTGACGTCGATCTGCGCCCGTTCCACGAACACCATCGCCGCCCTTTCCTTAAGAGGAATCGGCTTGGGCGGCGGAAGCCCCGGCAGGTTCATCGTGCCCTGCGTATCAGCATCAACCCGCAGCCCCAGGCCTTGGCTCTGCCGAAGCCGTGCGCCAAGGCGGTCAGGAAGGCAGCAGGGTCGGTTATCTCGATCTCCCCGCTCAGATCAAGAATTCCGAATGTCGCGCCTTCGCGTCGCTTTCGCCCCAACTCCAGAGTGGAATACCCCTCGGTGACGGTTGTCAGCGGCGTGTAGCCCTTCCTACATCCTTGCGCCTTCATCCAAGCATCGGCGGCTTCTTCGGCCAGCCGAGGTCGCGCCTCTGCACGGCCCTGTCCGGATGGCATCTCGTGCAGCAGGTCCATGACAACGTCCACCCGCTGGCCCCGCCCCTGAGCGACGCGTCGCGTTCTGGTGGCGTTAGCGCGTAGCACGTAGTGAAGCCTGTCGCTTTGCCGCAACTGTGGTTCGAACGCCTTGACTTCCGGCGGCCGGAACAAACCGCTTTCGACCGGCGGGCGCGCCGAAAGCGTCATGAACCGGCCCTTGCCGTCGTGACGCCAAAGGAAGTCCCGCTTCCGCGCATGGCTGTCGGAGAACACGTGCCAGATCAGCCGGTGGTGGGCATTCGCGGCCATCGCGGGATCATCGGGGTTCAATAGCGGCATGAGCGACCTTGCCGACGCGTTGCCGTTCAGCGTCAGCCGAGACAGGTACAGCGTCATGCTTCCAACTCCGGCCTGCAGACGTGCACGACGCGCTGGCCGAAATGCCAGGCTTCGCGGTCGAGCGGGTCGTCCCAACGCGTCTCAATCCAGCCTTGGCCGATCTCCACGTCCGATGCGATCAGCAGGGGGTTGGCCGGATCAAGACTCAGGAAGGGCGGCAGGGTTATCCGGGCCAATGCCTCGGCGGGATTGGCAGCCGCCACCAGCTTCGGGTCCATGGGTGCCGACAGAGGGCAGCTCTTCCGGCCTAGGTAGGGCGTGAAGGCGGGGCGCTTCAATGCCTCTTCCAAGGGGTGAATCTCCCCACCCCACAAGGCCGCGCCGAAGGCGCAGTCGCTGCGGTAGTCCCGCTGCGTGATGATCCCTGTGTCCGTCCGCTGCAGCGCTTCCAGAGCTGCCCGCCTGGTCGCAGGCCGCTTGATCCGTGCCGACGGTACGGTCTGTACCGTCTGAAAGTCGCGCCAGATCTCGCTCGCTTGCAGGACCGACACTGCGGTTCTCCAGGTGGCCAAGGCAGCTTGGCCTTCCCTGTCGTCCCGCCGCAAGCCCAAGGCGGCGCCGATCAGTCCCAGCAACGCGGAGCGGCCCGGCCAGTGATGCGATCCGCGCCGCTCATGCCCTGCTAGATCGCCGAAGGCGCCCATCGGCGCGACGAGGGCAAGAACGAGGTATTCAGTCATTTAGTCATCCTTGATCGCAGCCATCGCGAACGACTTGATCGCCCCAATGCTGCCCTCGCCCTTTGCAACATCCATGACCTCGCGATTCTCGGCCTCCCCGCCGAAATACGCAGCATCCAGCGCCTCGGCCGTTTTCCTGAGTTCAGCGACCGAAGCCTTCAGGAGATCCTCGCCCTTCACGGGCCTGAAGAACGCACCCGCCAGGGACCGGGGCTGCCTGTCGCCGCATTCTGCCATCACAAAGCTCGCGAAAGTCTGGTGCGCAAAAGAGTTCCGTTTTCCCGAGGGCGTTGACGTGGCCAGCGCCTCGGCCAGCGCACCTGCCGCCCGCGCTGCCAGGGCTGTGTCGCCGTCGAGGTTCTCCTTGAGCAGCGCTGTGTTCACGCATGCATACGTGTAGAACACGCCCGACCCGAAACCGGCGTCGTCTACGAAACCCGCGCCCGTGTCTTCAGTGGGACGTTTCAGGTCGTCGACTGCGGTGTAGAAGTCGTCCTCCACGAGTGCGCGATGGGTGGTTAGGGCGTGACTGACCTGGACTGCCGCATCGCGGTTGAAGTCCGGGTCGTCGGCCAGCATCCGGCCGAACATGGCGACGTCCGCTGCCCCGTCGGCACGGCGCAGGACGGCTTTCTTCAGTTCCTTGACGTCCGGCAGGGACTCGCCCGCAGCAGCCTTGCGCGCGAGGTCTATGGCACATGCACGTTCGTCCGGTGACACGAAGGCCAGCTGGCGGGTCCGGATGTGACCGGCATCCTTCGCCTTCTCGTCGATCTTGCCGAACACGTCCGCCACCTTCGCGGCCAAGTCGGCAGCCGTATCGTCGTCGACGCCTTCGTTCACCAGCGCATCGCGGATCAACTCTCCGATCCGCTGAGTCCGTTCGCCCAGGTGACCCTCTAGATCGGATTGCATCACATCCGAGAGGCGCGCCGCGCGTTTCAGGGACTGGCTGGAAATCCGCAGCCGCGGCTCCCCACCGTAGGTCGCCGACTTCGGGCGCCCCTGATCGTCGCGGTTGGGATTCGACAGAGGGTAGATCGTAAGGTAGTGCAACTGCAGAAATCGGCTCATATCCGGGTCTCCTGATCCTCAAATGACGGTTTGGCGTCCGCTGCGCCGTAGTAGTCGAAGCACCACTCGGTGCGGGTCCGTTCGTCCCACCAGTAAAGGTCTTCTGCCAGCTTGCGCACGCCCGCGCTCCCGCCGATGATTCCCAACGCTCGCGTCAACGGACGGATCAGGTCGCGCGGGGCCTCCGCCCTGATCAGGGCGTTAAACCGGATCTGGCTCAGCGAAGGCGGATCGCCGGCCCCGAAACGGCGTGCGGCGGCGGCTCCCGGTTCCCTCACGTGGGCCAGCACGGCCGCAATCAATGCCAGTCGGTCCGGTCCGTCTGCGCGGTGATGCAGTCCATGGCCTGCGTCGCACAGATCACGGTTCAGGTCGTGCACCGCCGAGACGCCCAGCACCGCCAGTGGCGTGTCGGCACGGCGCAGCTCGGCCCGTGCCTTGCGAGCACGGCCCGTGTCGGCGTCGATATTGCTGCGCCACCACCTCACGCCGACTTCCCCTATCGAAGGACATTCGTCGCTCATTTCTATTTCCTCTTCCTCGTGGGCCTAGCAGGAAGCTTGAGATCGAGAGCCCGGTAGATCTTCTTCGCCAGTCCACCATGTCCGGTAAACGCGCCCAGGAGCGACTTGCGCGCCGCCACTGCCCTGCGGCGTCGGCTCTCCTGCAACTCGGACAGGCCCGGCAGGACACGTTCGTCGAACAGCGCCAGCGCCACGCGGCGCATCTCGGCCAACCAGGCCTCGTGGTCAGGGTTTGCGCCGTTCGAAAGCGTCGCGACACGTTCGACGAAGGGCTGCTGCGTGCGGTCGAAGAATGCCTGCCTTGCCTCGTCCGCCGCTCCGGTTGCGGCTTCGCTCTCTCCAACACCCTCGCGAACGGATATCGCCAGCGCGAATGCCGCATGCTCCGCGGACCCGATCATCCCGATCGCGAAGAGTTCCGCCTCTGACGTCAACGGGAAGACCGGCTGCTCCGACCACAGGAAATCCAGCGGCTTCATGTTGTCCATCGCCCAGCCGGCGACGATCAGGTTAACCCGGGGCGCGCCGGGAATTTTCAGGTGCCGCTCCAGGTTCTTCGGACGATGGCGCTTTTCGGATTGCAGGATGACTCCCCGCCAGTTGCGATAGCCGAACGGCCCCGGCCGGGGGTGCATCGGCAAGGTTTGTCCTTTGGCGTCTACATAGTAGGGCGAAAGGTCATGCACCCAATGAGCGTAGTTCGTGCCATAGGGCCGCTGAACGACGCCCGTGATTCCATCTCTGTCCGCCACAAGGCGTAGCCGGCGCGGCTGGCCGAAGAACATCTCGGGCGGTGGGCCGTCCATCTGATCGCCTTCGGGCACAACCACTTGACCTTCGTTCGAAGTCACGGTCGGCCGCATCCACGGCAAGCGGAACAGTTCGTCCGGCCGAAGTGCCGCGCCGCAGGGCACGTTGGCCCATATCAGCGGCCACAGTCCCTCGCCCTTGGGACGGAGCAAAGTGACCAGCGGCCCGCCGCCGCGCATGGAGACGCGGTTGCCTGCACCGCCTGCAGGCGCAAAAGCTTGCAGCGTGAAGAGCGCCATAGCCGCAAGCGGCAGTGGCAAGGTTTCGTAGCGGCCCCGCTTCACCATCAGGTCCGCATTTTTTCTTGCCGCGTTGCCGCCAGCGGAGTCGATGAACAGCATGTCGGGCGGGTTCGGATCGCCCTCGAGCGGCTCGAAGTCCTGCAGAAACCGTGGCCCTTCCCCAAGCAGTTCGAACGCCTGGCTCAGAGGTTCCAAGGCGGTTCGGAGCGTCGCCTGGTCCGGCGGTTCGAGGCGGGAGTCTTCGTCTCTAGGAGGGCAAGCCAGGTAGACGAGGCCGACTAGCAGCTCGTGGCAGGCAAGATTCAGGTCCGGGCGTGGCCAGGCTAGGCCTAGGACGTCTGGGTCGGCAATCTGGTCAGGACGGACTATCGCCGTGCCGCCACGTCGGCGAATCGGAATCCAAAGGTCTGAAACAAGGTTCAGCATCGCGCTCGATTCATTGATCGGCCCCTCATGTGCAGTAACTTATCCTCGCACACGCGGGGAAAGTCTCACCCAGCGGCTCGCCCATTTTCAGCATTGGGGAGTCATACCTTCGCAGGTGCCGTCATTAAGCCTAAATTCGAATCGTACCGCAACCCCTTTGATATTTCGCCGTCTTTCCGCACTGTGGCGATCTGGATCGTAGAACGCTTCCAGTCCGGCCACGATGCCTTCAACCTGACGATCTCCTGCGTTTCCTGGTCCAGCCCGCCTAGCTTCTCGTAGCGCGCGCGGGACATCTGCACCTCGGAATCCTCCCAGCTGCCGACCAGTGGGTCGAGGCCACTTGCACCGGCCCGTGCCAGCCGCAGCGTCACTTGCGGAATGCCAAGGCGGGTTGTCAGTCGCTCTTCGTCGCAGACCTTTTGCGCAGCCGCAAGATAGTCCAGAAGCTGGCCCTCGCAGTGGGTTGATAACAACTGGTTCCTCGCCATCTGGCGCTCGATCATTACTTCGCCGAGACGGTCCTGCTCGGCGCGTCCCAAGGCTTCCGGCACCTTCTCAGGATCAGGGCCGTGAACCGCCTCGATCAGGTCGCGCAGGCCGTCCGGTTCCCGGATCGTCCCGACTCCGAACACCGCGCGCGCCGTGCGCCATTGATCGCTCAGCGAATAGACCCATGCACCGGCGTCCAGCACCTTGAGTAGCCACCGGCCATCTTCCGCCGCTTCCGGGTCGGGAGAAAGGATCTGCAGTGCCGGGCCCGGCACAGGACGATTTCCGGCCGGTCGCAAGTCCATGTGACGCCAAAGTCGTCCCGCCCTCTGGATCAATGAACCGATCGGAGCCAGATCGCTGACCATCAGGTCGAAATCAAGGTCCAGCGAGGCTTCAACGACCTGCGTCGCCACCAGCACTCCGCCACGGCTTCTGGTCCCTTCACGGCCGAACCGAGCCAGCAGCGCCTCTTCCTTGCGCAGCCGGTCCGCAACCATGAATCGCGCGTGCAGCAGATCGGCAGGGATCCCCCGGCTACCGAGCTCCTGCACTGCAGCGACGGCATCGTCCACGGCGTTGCGGATCCACACGCAGGCGGCGCCCTGCTCAACGCCTTCCCGGATTCGCTCCATGGCCGCTCCGGCGTCGACACGCTCCACCGGAATCTTCCGGCAAGTTGCTGGCACCGGAGCAGGGGCACAGGCCTCGACTTGCCTGTGGATTACCGACAGCTGCGGGTAGGCGTTTCCCTCGACTCGCGAGGGCTGCCGCATCCCGAGCCCACGCTGAAACGCCTCCGCAAAGCCGTCGCGCATCTTCCTTGGCAGCGTGGCGGTCATCACGATCGCCGAGCCGCCCAGCATGGCGTGGAATCTCAGGAGCGAACGCAGTTCCTCCTCCATGAACGGATCATAGCTGTGTGCCTCGTCCACGATCAGGATCCTGTTAGACAGCGCCCAGAGCCGCAGCGTGTTGAACCGCGTAGGCAGCACCGCCATCAGCGTCTGGTCGATGGTTCCGACGCCAATGTCCGCGAGAAGAATCCGGCGCCGGTCGTCGGCAAGCCATTGCCCGCAGGTCACGGGTTCGCCGGGATCAGAACCGTCGCTGCCAAGGATTCTCTGAAACTGCCGGTTCTGGCGCGCCCGCCCGTGCGAAAGCCCGAGCGACGGCCGGCCCGAAAAAAGGTTCGCCGCTACCCTTTCGACTCGCGCCAGCATGGCGTTCGACGTGGCCATGGTCGGCAAGGCAAGGAATAACCCGTCGCCCTTTCCGGCCTCCATCATGCGCGACGCGAGCATGAGCGCAGCCTCGGTCTTTCCAGAGCCGGTAGCGTCTTCCATGATCACTAGCTCAGGTCCTTCGGGCAGTGCGATTCGGCGCACTTCCTGCTGCATCGGGCGCGGCGTTGCCTCTTTCGGCAGGATGGCTGCTTCCGCCCGAGGATTGGCGTGATGCAGCCCGGCTTCCGCGACGGCATGCTTTGCACGACAGCGAGCATCGCCCCAGTACTTCGCCAAGGGAATATCGGGGGGCTGGCAGCCGAACCACTCGGTATTCGATCCGATCCAGTCCGCTTGGACCGTGAGCCCGGAGACCTTCCAGCTGAGCATCTTCGCTTCACTGGCGGAAAGCCCATCAAGCGAGGCGTCGTGAAACAGCGCGCCGACAGTTGCGATGACATCGGCGGCCGCCTCGAAGGCCTGCTCTCCGATCGCGGTCGTCCAGCGGCGCTCGAAAGTGCTGAGGCCATCATCCAGTTCTGGCGGTCCGCCATGGTGCCCGGCGACTGCGGCAAAGAGCGAATGCCTCGCACTGGGGGAACCTCCAACAAGATCTGCCAGCAGGCTATCGTGGCGCTGCAATAGCACGAAACTCAACTGGGAATGGTATTCTGCCCGGGCGGCAACGCCCTTGATCTGGTCCCGGAAGCTCTCGCTGAACTTTCCAAGATCGTGCAGCACGATAAGCATATTGATTGCCTTGTCCCATGAGGCAGATCCTGTCACCGGGCGCTTCCCGATCAGGCGATCCGCAACCGCGCCAACATCCAGCATGTGCCAGAGCGCCGGGTGAAACTCGCCGTCAATTTCCTTTCCGGGCCAGGCGACGATTTCTTTTGTGTCGAGCACTTCGAATCCCCCTCCCACACACACTCAGCTTGTCGCGCACAACGCACAATTGAGGATAGGCAAATTTCACCAATCCGTGCAAGGCCACCATCTACTCGCAAGTCCGGCTACGCTTCCTGCTGAAGGGACATCCGCCGCTCGGGCTTCGCCTTCGCTAGCCGGAACTTCAGGGGCGCGATTCTCGCCCAACCCGTTGACAGGAAGCGGGAATTCGCCGTTCCGGGGTCCCCGTGGCCGGATTCCCGTTGCCATGACGGGCCCCGAGGCGGCTTCCGGCGCGTCCCGCGGGCCCGTCCAGGCGCCGTCGGGCCAGGGCGCGGGATTCCCCTCGGGATTCCGCCTGCCGCCACGGGCGAACCGGCCCTCCATGGGCCCGGCCTGTTCCCATGACGGACGCCCGCCATGGCCCCGAAGTCGAATCCGCCCCCAACCGGGCCGGAAAGCCCGCCATCCTCCTCCGCGAGGCCTGGCGCGAGGGCAGGCGCATCCGCAAGCGCACCGTCGCCAGCCTCTCGAAGTTCCCGCCCCACGTCGTCGCGGGCTTCCGCGCCGTGCCCGGGGGCTATCAATCTATCACCTGACTCCGTGTCCTTTCCCTCCGTTCCTTCCCAGTCCCGCATGGCCTGGATGGCGATGACGGCGCCGGACAGGAACCTGACCCCCCTTCCTGGAGCTTCCGGGTTCCGGGCAGGGGCTGGCGCTTCGAGGGATGGAAGCCGGCCAGCCCGCCCGTCAGCGTGACGAAGCGCGCGACGGTCATGTCGGGCGGTCCCCGGGCGACGCTGAGGCCGTGATGGGCGGCGAGGGCGCGGAGCGCCGTGATGTCCTGCCGGGTCACGTGCCGTTCGGCCGGGTCGTCCGGCCTCTCGCGGGCCAGCAGGGAGAGGTCCCGGACCCGGAACGCGGTGATGGCGTCGAAGGCGAGGCACTTCCTCAGGTCGTCGGCGCGGTCGAGGCGGCGGTCCTCGATCCGGGTCCCCTGCTTGAGCGCGTGGAAGAACCGCGCGATCCGCCAGCGCGGCTCGTGCCAGCGCAGGACCGTGCGCGCGGTGTCGGGGCCGGCCCCGACATCCGTGGTGAGCAGCATCCAGTGCAGCGGGCCGCCGTCCTTCCCCGCCTTCCGGCCCGCGAGGCGGCGGGGCGGGTCCTCCTCGCGGGCGGAGACGGCGGTCATGCGGACCGGCGGATCGCCGGGCCGGTCCTTCGGGGGAAGCAGGTCCGCCTCCACGCAGCGCAGCACCGTCTTCGCGGTGCGCCCCTTCCTGTGGTGCCGGCCGCCGCGGGCCGGGACCGCGACCTTCCGGCGCCCGACCGGGTCCGTCCCGGGAACGCGCTCCCAGAGATCCCCGTCGCCACCCGGCGCCTTGCGCCCCGGCCCGCCCGGACCAGCAGCTCCGCCCCGGTCCTGCGCGCCCGGTCGCGCAGCTCCCGGAAGTCGCCCTCGCGGTCGCAGACGCCCACCACGCGGGTGTCCGGGCAGGCCGCCGCGAGCGCCCGGTCCAGCCCGTCCGTCCGGCGGACGCTGTCACTGCCTTCCGCCTGGCGGAAGTCCGCGTCGAACATCCCGAGAGGCCGCCCGACCGCGTTCACCGCGATGCCGACATGGACCAGGATGCCCGAGGTCCCCCTGCCGCCGCCGCCGGGGGCGTCCAGGCCGCGGGTCGCCGAAAGCCCGTCGTGGTCGGGCGTCGTCGTGTCCTGGACGGCGGGCCCGCCCGTGCGCCGATGGTGCCCGAAGGGCCGGCATCCGCGACATTCCGCCACACTTCGGCGCGCCAGGACGCCTCGGACGACTGCCGGGCCAGGCTCCGGCACGCCGGCCGGCGCGCGGGACTGGCCACGGCCGCCGGAACCGCGATAATTGTGCAAGAGGCTCACTATGTATCAACCCCCGTTCCACTCTGAAGTGCAACACCTGATGCAGTGTTCCTGGTCGTTCGGCGACACATGATGTTGCGAATCGGCCAGGCGGCGACGACAGTCCCTGTGATGAAGCAAGGAGACTGTCATGCCCGAGGGCTGCCGCCACCGGCCTCATGAGGAACGCCGCCGGATCCACGCCCCGGGAAAGCGGGCTTTCCGGCCCGGCGATCGCCCGCCGGCCCGGCCGCGACCGCACGACGGTCTGGCGCGAGGTGCGGCGCAACGCCGGCAGGCGCGGCTGCCGCCACAAGCAGGCCCGGCGCAAGTCGGACAGGCGCCGCGGCGCGGCCTCGCATGTTCAGCGAACCGGCAATGACCAAGGAGGTGGCTGTGGAAAAGTCGGGGGCGGATTCCTGTGGAAAAGCCGTTCCTTGCCTCCCGGCGCCCTCCCGGTCGATGCCGGGTCCGGGACCCCCTCCGCCCGGCCGGGCGGAGGGGGTGCGGGGCCTGGCCCCGCAGGACGGGCCGGACCGGAGCGGCCCTGGATCGCGCGAGCGGATCCGTCGACGAGCGTGGTCGGCCCGCCCTCCCGTTGGCCTCCCGGGTCCCGATGGACGCCGGGTCCGGGAACCGGACCGTCGCGAGGACAGGAGCGGGAGACATGACCACCGCAGCTGCGGGAATCGACGTGAGCGGGAAGTCGCCGGACATCCGCCCGGGCGGGCGGGATCACGCCGCCACCAACGACACGGACGGGTTCCGCAAGGTCGCCCGCCTCCCGGGGAAGGGAATGCGGAGCGGGTCGTCCCGGAGGCCACGGGACGGATGCACCGGGCCCTCCTGCAGTCGCTGCATGACAGGGGCCTCAAGGTCGTCGTGGCGACCCGCGCCAGTCCCGGGACCTCCCCAGGGCCGGCGGCGAGCTGGCGAAGACCGACAGGGCCGGCGCGCGCGTGCCGGCCGCCTTCGGGGCCGCGTTCCCGGACATGGCGCCCACCGCGCCGGCCGACGTCACCGTCGACAGGCTCCGCGACATGCTCGTGCTGCGGGAGGCCCTCGTCGACCGGCGCGCGGAACTGAAGGCGGTCCCGGGCGAGGTCGGAGAGCCGGACGCGGACGGCCCCGTCCGGAGGGTGCTGGAGGAACTGGACGGCGCCGTCGCCGCGTCCGGCCGGCGGATCGAGGAACTTGTCAAGGGCTCGGAGGGCCTGGCGGAGAGCTGCGGCATCCGGCCCCGGTGCCGGGCATCGGCCCGGTCACGGCCGCGTCCCCGGTCGCCCGGGCGGGCGGGCCGGGCGCGATCGGCAACCGCCGGGCCGCCGCCCCGGTCGGCGTCGCCCCCTTCGCCCGCGACGGCGGCACCCTCAGAGCTTGACCTAGGGCCCGTTGACAGTTGCCTTGCGAATCGCCCGCTTCCATGCCATTTCCTTCCCCGATGACCGCCGGAACGGCGGCACGGGCAGGAAACAGGTGACATCATGAATGCAGACAGGACGGTTCTGACCGACGCCATGTGGGCGCGGATCGAGGACATGCTGCCGGGCAAGAAGTCCGATCCCGGCGGCACGGCGGCGGACAACCGCCTTTTCATGGAGGCGGTGCTCTGGCGGTTCCGCACGGGGTCGCCGTGGCGCGACCTCCCCGCGCGGTTCGGGAACTGGAACAGCGTCTTCAAGCGGTTCCGGCGCCGGGCGCTTTCGGGAGTTTTCGAACGCGTTTTCAACGCCCTGTCGGAGGAGTCCGGCCTCGAGTGGGTGTTCGTCGACGGCACGGTGGTCCAGGCGCACCGGAAGGCGTCCGGCGCAAAAGGGGGACCTCGAGCCAGGGGATCGGTCGTTCCAGAGGCGGCCTGACGAGCAGGGCCGTGGCCGTCGTGGACGCGCTCGGCTATCTGGTCCGCTTCAGGATCCTTCCCGGCCAGGCGCACGACCTCAAGGGGGTGCCGGGGCTTCTCGACGGCCTGGCGTTCGGGGCCTTCGTCGGCGACAAGGCGTTCGACGCGGACTGGCTGCTGGAGGACCTGGCGGAACGCGGGGCGGAGGCGGTGATTCCGTCGAAGCGGAGCCGGACGGTGTCGCGGGCGCATGACCGGGAGGTCTACGGCTGGCGGCACCTGGTGGAGAGCCTCTTCGCGAAGATCAAGGAGTTCCGTGCGATCGCGACCCGGTACGACAAGACCGACGCGAGCTTTGCCGCCGGGATCCACCTCGTCGCCGGCGTGGTCGCGGCGACATGAGTGTCAACGGGCCCTAAAATGTGGATGGCCTCCCCCAGATGTGGCATTTCCCTGTCAGTTTCCACCCAGACAAGGAGAACACAATGGCCTGGGATGAGACCACCCGCGAAGAGCATGACCGCAAGTCGGAGCGACATGAAACCGACCTGACCGACGAGGAATGGCTTCTGGTCGAGCCGCTGCTTCCGGCCCCGGCGAAGCTTGGCCGCCGCCGGACGACCGACCTGCGCGAGACGTCCGACGCGATCCAGTACATGCTGGCCACGGGATGCCAGTGGCGGGCGATTCCCAAGTGCTTTCCGCCCTCTGCGACCGTCCAGAACCACTCCTGCGCGTGGCGCGACAACGGCGTCCTGGAACGGATGCCGGCCGCGCTGCGCACGCTGGGCCGCGCGCAGGCGGGGCGTTCCCCCGAGCCGACGGCGGCCGCGATCGACAGCCAGTCGGTGAAGACGACGGAGGCGGGCGGGCCGGCGGGTTGCGACGCGGGCAAGAAGGTCAAGGGGCGCAAGCGGCACCTGACGGTGGACGTCGAGGGGTTCCCGATCGCGGTGCGCGTGCTACGGAGGCGGACGTGCAGGACCGGGACGGGGCGCCGGCCGTCATCCTGGCGATGCCGGGAAGGCGCCGCAGGTGACGAAGCTGTGGGCGGACGGCGGCTACGCGGGTCCGAAGCTCGAGGCCGCGCTGGCGGCGCACGGCCTGGGGTCGATCGTCGAGATCGTCCAGCGGCCCAGGGAAACAAGGGGCTTCACGGTCCTGTGCCGCCGCTGGGTGGTGGAGCGGACGTTTGCGTGGATGTCGCGGTGCCGGCGTCTGGCGAAGGACTTCGAGCGGACGCTGGAGAGCTCGCTGGCCTGGGCGCAGCTCGCGGCGTGCCGGTTCCTGATGCGGCGGGTGGCGCGGGGCCAAGAGGCTGGAATCTCTTAACATATTGATATTATTTAATTATGATTCAAGCTCTCAGGGGCGGGCGCCACATGACCGGCGGGCGGCGGCGTCCGAGGGACGTCCTGTACATGGCGGCGATGGCGGCCTGCATGTCCGATCCCGACATGATGGAGATGTACGGCCGGCTCCGGGAAAGGGGCAAGCACCACAAGGTCGCGGTGACCGCGGTCATGCGGAAGCTCGTCGTCACCGCGAACGCGCTGCTCCGCGACCGGCGCACCTGGGAGGACAGGTCGGCGGCCGCCGCCTGACGCCCGGACGGGCCGCGCCCCCCGGCGGCCCGCCGGGGCCCGAAGGGAACCAGCCGTCCGGCCGCGCCCTTGCGGCCGGGCCGCCTGCCCCTGCCCGGACGGCCGCCGGGATGTGGACAGGCTGTGGAAATCCCCGGTCCCGGCCCCCGGAAAAGGCCGGATCCGGGCTTGACCCAAGACATGGATGCTCGTCGGCGGCGCGCAAGATGACGCCGGAGCTGTGGCGCATGGCGGAGGAGCGGCTGGCCGAGGGCTGGAGCCCCGAGCAGGTCAGCGGGCGCCTCCGCAAGGAGGGCGAGCCGATGGCGGGGCGTCAGTGGATCTACGAGCGCATCCACGCCGACCGGAAGGCCGGCGGCGGTCTCTGGCGGCATCTCCGCCGCCGCGGCAGGAAGCCGAACCGGAAGGGCGGCGCCCATGCGGGCCGCGGCCACATCCCGGGCCGGGTGGACATCTCCGAGCGCCCGGACGTCGTGGAGGCGAAGGAACGGGTCGGCGACCGGGAGGCGGACACGAATCAACGGCAAGGGCACCGGCGGCGCGCTTGTCTCCCTGGTGGACAGGGCGTCCAGGCACACCCTGCTCGAAAGGGTCGAGAGGAAGACGGCGGACGCGGTCGGCTCGGCCATGACCGGCATGCTGGGCCCTCTCCCCGTGCACACGGTCACCGCGGACAACGGCAAGGAGTTCGCGGGCCACGCCCGCGTGTCGGAGGCGCTGGGCGCGGGGTTCTTCTTCGCGCGGCATTGCCACTCCTGGGAGCGCGGCACGGACGAGCACACCAACGGCCTCGTGCGGGGATACCTGCCCAAGGGCACGGACTTCCGCAAGGTGACGGACGAGGCCGTGAAGGCCGTCCAGGACCGGACGGACGCACGTCCGAGGAAGGCCCTGGGCTGCCTCACCCCGTCCGAGGCCTTCCACCAGGCGCAGCCGCCCTGAGGGGGCCGTTCCGGGGCCGCCGGGGGCGGCTCCGAGGGGAGATGCGCGCTGTCCGCGGCCCGCCGTCCTCCGGTCGGGCTCCGCCCTCCCTGCGTCCGGCGGGCCGCGGACAGCGCCCGGCAGGGCTTGCACCGCCCCGGAAGCCCGGCTACGCCTCCCGGTGAAGGGACCGCCGCCGCTCGGGCTTCGCCCCTCGCTGGCTGATGTTGCACTTCGGAGTGGAAGCGGCGCAATATATGCTGTCTCAGGTCAGGCTCTCAGGCCGCCCGGCCTGCTCGACCGGGGGCGAATCGGGCGCGCGCCGCCCGGCACGAAAGCGGGGCTGCACCCCTCGCGCGGCACCTGATTGACCGTTCCGGCGACCTTGCCTATTGGGTGCGAAAGCGTTTACCGCCGGAGCGGCCCATGGACGCAGACGCGCGCCCGAAGAGTTTTCAGGAGATCGTCCTTCGGCTTCAGGGCTACTGGGCCGGGAAGGGCTGTGCGCTGCTTCAGCCGTATGACCTCGAGGTCGGGGCGGGCACCTTCCATCCGGCCACGACGCTGCGTGCGCTGGGCGGGAGGGCTTGGTCGGCGGCCTACGTCCAGGGGTCGCGACGCCCGACGGATGGCCGGTACGGGGAGAATCCGCACCGCCTTCAGCACTACTACCAGTTCCAGGTGATCATGAAGCCGTCGCCGCCCGATCTGCAGGCGCTCTACATCGGGTCGCTGGACGCGATCGGAATCGACATGGCGCTGCACGACATCCGGTTTGTCGAGGACGACTGGGAGAGCCCGACCCTGGGGGCATGGGGTCTCGGATGGGAGGTCTGGTGCGACGGCATGGAGGTGAGCCAGTTCACGTATTTCCAGCAGGTCGGCGGGCATGACTGCCGCCCGGTCCCGGGCGAGCTGACCTACGGGCTGGAACGTCTTGCCATGCATGCGCTCGGCATCGACCACGTCATGGACATGCCGTTCAACGACCCGAAGTCCGTGATCGCGCTGTCCTACGGCGACGTCTTCCGGCAGGCTGAAGAGGAGTATGCCCGCTGGAACTTCGACGTGGCGGACACCGGCATGCTGCTGAGGCACTTCGAGGATGCGGAGGGCGAGTGCCGCCGGATCCTCGGTGCGGACGAGGTGGATCCCAGGACCGGAAAGCGGATCGTGATGGTGCATCCCGCATACGACCAGTGCATCAAGGCTTCGCACCTGTTCAACCTGCTTGACGCCCGGGGCGTGGTCTCGGCCACCGAGCGTCAGGCCTACATCGGGCGTGTGAGGTCTCTGGCGAAGGCCTGCGCCGACGCGTTCGTGACGACCGAGGCGGCGGCAGGCGCTTGAGCGTGGCGACTGTCCGCGAGCAGGGGAGCCTTCGGGAGCTCCCGCGGGACGATCCCGGCAAGGTCCTGCGTCCGTCGAAATGCAGGCCGCGCGGCGGCAGGTCCCGGCTGAAGCGGGAGGACGGCGTGAGCGGGAAGGTCGTCGCCCTGGTTCTCGCGATCTGCTGCGCGCTTGCGGGCGGCGGGCTGCACTACCTGCAGGTGCACGGGTACTACGACGAGATTGCGCCAAGCGGGCCGTCTGACGTGATGCTGACCGCGCTGCGTTCCGGGAATCCGGAGGCAGTGGCCCATCGAGGATTCCGGGCGATCGACGCGGAAAGCTCGCCCTTGCGCTACCGCGCCTGCTTCACGACACGCCTGAGCCTTGCAACGCTCGCCAAGACCTACGTGGTCCATGAAGCCCCGGTGCCCAACGTGGCGCCGGGATGGTTCGGGTGCTTTGACGCGTCGGAAATCGGGACGGCCCTGGAGGAGGGGTCCG
Source organism: Paracoccaceae bacterium (assembly GCA_965221845.1). Classification (GTDB taxonomy): domain Bacteria; phylum Pseudomonadota; class Alphaproteobacteria; order Rhodobacterales; family Rhodobacteraceae; genus JAJEFO01. Next base: position 468,400 of record OZ244919.1, on the reverse strand, counting down.
CGATCGCCTTTCTTGGCACGGCCAACGTCGTCTACGGCTTCGACCGGGTCGTCGCCGTCTCGGGAGACGGGCACGGCTTCGTCTGGCATCAGCTGAACCGCTGCGGCGAAAGGCATTTCAACGGGAAGGCCATGCCGCAAGGCTGCCCGCCGCCGCCGGGGCAAGGCGGATGACCGCAGAAACGCCGGTCGGGTCGCGCACGTTCCGTCACGTGCATGGCCGATGCAGGAGGCCCGGCCATGCCTGACCTGCTGATCGAGCTCGTGTCCGAGGAGATTCCCGCGCGCATGCAGGCGGCTGCGGCCCGGAACCTGGAGCGTCTCGTCACGGACGGCCTTGCCGGGGCCGGGCTGTCTCATGGCGAGGCGGCATCCTTTGCGACGCCGCGACGACTGATCCTGACGGTGCGGGACCTGCCGGGGACGAGCCCGGCGACGCGAGAGGAGCGAAAGGGCCCGAGCGTCGGCGCCCCTGAGCAGGCGCTGGCCGGGTTCCTGCGCTCGACCGGGCTCACGAAGGATGATCTCGAGGCGCGGGAAGGCAGGAAGGGGCGGGTGTGGTTTGCGGTCGTCGAACGTGAGGGACGCCCTGCCGGACGGATCGTGGCCGAGCTTCTGGACGCTGTCATACGCGACTTCCCGTGGCCCAGGTCCATGCGCTGGGGTTCCGGAAGCCTCAGGTGGGTGCGGCCGCTGCACTCGATCCTCTGCCTGCTGAGCGATGCCGGCGTCACGCAGGTCGTCGACCTCGAGGTCGATGGCATGCGTGCCGGGAACCGGACGGCAGGGCATCGATTCATGGCGCCCGAGCCGTTCAGCGTCACCTCGCCCGACGACTACCTCGCGAGGATCAGGCAGGCCAAGGTCGTCGTCTCCGCCGAGGAGCGCGAAGAGATCGTCATGGACGGAGCCGGCCGGCTGGCCCGCGGGCAGGGCCTTGACGTCGTGGAGGACGCGGGCCTTCTGCGCGAGGTCGCGGGCCTCGTCGAATGGCCGGTGGTCCTGCTGGGCGAGATCGGGGAGGAGTTCCTGGACCTGCCGCCCGAGGTGCTCCGGACCTCGATGAGGACGCACCAGAAGTTCTTCAGCGCGAAGGATGGATCAGGCCGGATCACGCATTTCGTCGCGGTCGCCGACCGGGAGACGGCGGACAGCGGCGCGACGATCATGGCCGGGAACCGGAAGGTTCTTCGCGCACGGCTTTCGGACGCCAGGTTCTTCTGGGAGAACGACCTGCGCGTGGCGGAAGGGGGCATGAAGGCATGGACCGACATGCTCGGCAAGGCCACGTTTCACAACCGGCTTGGAAGCCAGGCGGAGCGAATCACGCGGATCGCCGCCCTGGCCGGCGAAATCGCGCTCCGGCTGGGAGTCGATCCGGGCCTTGCGATCGATGCCGCGCGGGTCGCGAAGGCAGACCTGGCGTCCGAGATGGTCAAGGAGTTTCCCGAACTCCAGGGAGTCATGGGCGAGCGCTACGTTCGCGCCGCCGGCATGTCCGAAGACGTCGCGGGCGCTGCGCGCGAGCACCACCAGCCGCTTGGCCCTTCCGACGACGTGCCGAACGCGCCCCTGTCGGTCACGGTCGCGCTTGCGGACAAGATCGACGTCCTGGCGGGGTTCTGGGCGATAGGCGAGAAGCCGACCGGATCGAAGGACCCTTTTGCGCTGCGTCGCGCTGCGCTGGGGGTGATAAGGCTGATTCTCGAAAACGGTCTCCGTCTTCCCTTCGTCGAGATCGCGACGATGCCTTGCCTTCGGGCCGCCCTGGCCGCCGCAAGGCACGGTTCCGAAGCGGAAGACGGGCAGGGAAGGGCGGCAAGCGCCTTGCGAGACAGGATCGAGGGCCGCGCGGGCGTCGTCGACGAGGACCGCGCCCTGCCGCGCGAGATCCTCGGATTCGTCCATGACCGCATGAAGGTCTTCCTGCGGGGCAAGGGCCTTCGTCATGACGTCGTCGATGCCTGTCTTGCAAGGCCTGGCGCCGACGACCTGACACTGCTGGTCAGGCGCTCCCACGCCCTGTCCGCGTTCCTGGACACCGAAGACGGCGAGAATCTCACCCGGGGATTCAGGCGCGCGCACAACATCCTGAGGCAGGCCGAGGCGAAGGACGGCGTCCGGCACGCCCTGGACCCGGATCCGGCACTTGCGGAGGCGGAGGAGGAGCGCATGCTGTTCGGTGCGCTGGAACGGGCGGAGGCCGCAATCCGTCCCTCGGTCGAGGCCGAGGACTTCGGGTCAGCCATGTCGGCCATGGCCGGCCTGAGGGTGCCGATCGACGCCTTCTTCGAGGCGGTGCAGGTGAACGCCGCGGACGAAAGCCTGCGGCGCAACCGTCTCAGCCTCCTGCACCGGATCAGCGAGACGTGCCTTTCCGTGGCTGACCTGAGCAGGATCGAGGGATAGGCCCGGCGTCATGTCCCGTGCGCAGGGGACGGACGGCGTCGCGAGAGGGCCTGTGGCTCCGCTCTCCCGCGCCGGGTCCGCCACGGTCCGGCCGCCTCCCGACGCCGGGACGAATGCCGTGTCGGGACGCTTCCGGCCCCGCGCCAGGGCCGCGCATCTCCCGTGAACGACAATTCTTGAACGCGGAGGCTCGCCGCGTATGCTGCGGAGCAAAGGAATCGCCGCAGTGCAGAAACGCGTTGAAACAGATGAAGTTGTCGTTGTCGGCGCGGCCGCTCCGCTCGCGACCGAGACGCATGGCGAGCGCGCGAAGTGCCTGCAGCGGCTCGTTCGGCTGGATCTGCCCGTTCCTGCGTCGATCGCGCTGTCCTTTGCAACGGTGCGCTCCCTTGCGCATGCCGGCGGCGTGGACGCGGCGAGGGTCCTGGCGCATTTCGGCGACGCGCCGCTCGTCTCGGTGCGTCCGTCGTCGGGCAATCCGGAGTGGGGCGGTCCGGAGGCGATCCTGAACATCGGGATGAATGACGCCAGGCACGCGGAATGCGCCGCCCTGATGGGAAGGGAAGCGGCCGACCGGCTCTATTGCCGCTTCGTGCAGACCTTCTCGGTGCAGGCCGCGCGTCTCGACCCGGACGCTTTCGAGGCCGGCGGGGAAGCGGGCGCCCGGTCGCTGGGATCCATGCTCGACGCCTACGAGGCAGAGATGGACGAGCCCTTTCCGCAGGATCCAGCCCGCCAGCTCACCGATGTCCTCAAGTCGATGGCCCGCGCATGGGAAGGCACTTCGGCCCGTCTCCTGCGCCAAGCGCGTGGCGCGCCGGCCGACGCCGGCCTCGGGCTTGTCGTGCAGGCGATGGCGCCGGGCCTCGGGCCGCCGGAATCGGGTTCCGGCGTGATTCAGTTCGTGTCCGGCGATACCGGCGAGGCGCGGGTCGCGGGCCGGTACCTGAGCCAGAGCCAGGGACGCGACGCTTTGCGGAGCAAGGACGCGATTCATCTGGCGCGCGGAGCCCGGGGAGCGTCCCTGGAGGATCTTTGCCCCGAAGCGTTCGCCAAACTGGTCGCCTTCGGGGCGATCTGCCGTGACAGGCTGCGCGAGGAGATGCGGATCGAATTCGTCCTGGACAGCGGAGAGCTGAGCGTTCTTGACGCGGTCCGTGTCCAGTGCCAGCCGCAAGCCGAGGTCCGGGTCGCCGTCACGCTCGCGAACGACGAGGTGATCGCCAGGAGCGAGGCCGTCTCGAGGATCGATCCCGGACTTCTCACGCAGCTGATGCATCGCCAGGTGGACCCTTCGGCCCGAAGGGACGTGCTGGCGAGGGGCGTCGCGGCAAGCCCGGGCGCCGCGACGGGCACGCTCGTGTTCACGTCGGCGGCGGCGCAGGCGGCGCATGCCCGGGGCGAGCCCGTGATCCTCGTGCGGCGCGAAACCTCGCCCGAGGACATTCGCGGCATGCATGCGGCAGCCGGCGTCCTCACCGAGAGGGGCGGCATGACAAGCCACGCCGCGATGGTTGCGAGGGGCCTCGGCCTTCCCGGCGTCGTGGGGGCCTCGGGAATCGTGATCAACCGCCGGGAAAGGAGCCTGACCGCGGAGGACGGCCGCGTCTTCAGGGCAGGCGATTGCGTGACCATCGACGGCACGTCGGGAACGGCCCTGGTCGGCGAGGTGCCGCTGCTTGAGCATTCCCAGGGCGATGCGTTCCGGACGCTGCTGGAATGGGCGGACGAGGCGAGGGACATCCGTGTCAGGGCCAACGCGGACACGCATTCCGAGGCGAGGGTCGCCCTTGCCTTCGGGGCGGAGGGCATCGGGCTTTGCCGAACCGAGCACATGTTCTTCGAGGAGGATCGCCTCACGCTGGTGCGCGAGATGATCTTTGCAGAGAACGCGGAGGGACGGGCCGCCTCGCTCGAGCGTCTCGTGTCGCTTCAGGTCGAGGACTTCACGCGCCTCTTCGACCTGATGGAGGGCAAGCCGGTCTGCATAAGGCTGTTCGACCCGCCGCTTCACGAATTCCTTCCCAAGAGCCGTGACGGGCTGCGCGACCTCGCTGACGCGATGAGCCTGCCGCTGTCGAGGGTGACGCGCCATGTCGAGGCGCTCGAGGAGTTCAACCCCATGCTCGGGCTGAGGGGCGTGCGTCTCGGCGTGACGTCTCCCGAGATCTACGAGGCGCAGGCAGAAGCCATATTCCTCGCGACGATCCACGCGAGCAGGCCCGAGCGTCCTGTGGCGCCCGAGATCATGATCCCTCTTGTCTCCGCCAGCCGCGAGGTCGAACTGGTGCGCAGCCGCATCGATGCGGTGGCCGCCGAGGTGCGGACACGGACGGGCGTTCGGTTCGACTACAGGCTCGGCGTGATGGTCGAGACGCCGCGGGCCGCGCTCAGGGCCGGCGAAATCGCCCAGCAGGCCGCGTTCCTGAGTTTCGGCACCAACGACCTGACGCAGATGACCTACGGCCTCTCCCGGGATGATGCGGGCCGGTTCATGGCGGACTACGTGCGCCTCGGGGTCTTTCCCGAGGATCCCTTCCACAGGCTGGACATGGACGGCGTCGGCGAGCTCCTGTCCCTGGGTGCGGATCGTGCAAGGGGTTCCAATCCCGACCTGGTCCTGTCGATCTGCGGCGAGCATGGCGGCGACCCCGAGTCGATCGCGTTCTGCCGTTCGGCCGGGTTCGACTACGTGAGCTGCTCGCCCTTCCGCGTTCCCGTCGCAAGGCTTGCGGCGGCGCAGGTCGCGATTTCGGAGCGGGACTCGAGGTAGCGGCTTCATGGTCCCGATTCCGCAGCAATGTCCGTTGCGGCGCTTGAGCCGCGACAGGAAATCTCGGCCTCGCGCGCGGGAGGCTGCCGGACGCGGCGCCCTGCGGCGACATGCCGCCTGTCCCGCGCCGCTCGACGTGCTGCTTGCTGCATGAGGGAGTTCGCATGATCGGACGGCTCAATCATGTCGCGGTCGCGGTGCCTGACCTTCAGGCCGCGGCGAGGCGTTACAGGGACGTGCTCGGCGCGGATGTCGGCGCGCCGCGGGACGAGCCGGAACACGGCGTCACGGCCGTGTTCGTCACCTTGCCGAACACCAGGGTGGAGCTGCTCTGCCCCTTGGGGGACGACTCGCCGGTCGCGGGGTTCCTCGAAAGGAATCCGTCCGGCGGCATCCATCACCTGTGCTACGAGGTCGAGGACATCGCGGCCGCGGCCGCTGCGATGAAGTCCGCGGGCGCACGCGTCCTGGGCGACGGGGAACCGAAGGCCGGGGCGCATGGCAAGCCCGTGCTGTTCCTTCACCCGAAGGACTTCGACGGCACGCTGATCGAGCTGGAGCAGGCCCGATGAGCGTCCTCTCGGCCATTGTCCTGCTTGCCGTCGTCTGGTTCATGGTCCTGTTTGTCGTGCTGCCGATCCGTCTCGAGACGCAGGGCGACACGGGCGAAAGCGTCGACGGCACGCATGCGGGATCTCCGGCGTCGTCATTCTCCATGCGTCGCAAGCTGAAGGTGACCACGTTTTGGGCGCTGCTGGCCTGGGCGCTGATCGCCTCCGTCATGCTCTGGGGCGGAATTACGGTCAGGGACATCGACGTCTTCGGACGGATGGGTCCCTCCGCGGCCCCGGCTGGCCGGAACGCCAGGCCGTCCTTTCCCGTCCCCGGTTCCAGGCCGGATTGCGGCCGCGGCCGCATTCGGCGCGAGAGCGGGGGCATGACGGGTCATTGCCGACTCACCGGGGTTTCCAGGATTCGCCCTTCAAAGGGGGATTATATACTGGACGTTTCCTGCTCGGCTTTTGCCTGTTTGGCCGCAGGAAAGCCGATTCGGCGGGAAAAGTCTGTGACAGGAAAATTCGTGGCTGCCGTGCAACCGACTGACAATGAACGAAAATAAATCCTGTCGGGAATTGCTGATGGCGGCGCAGGGCGATTATTAGTCAGAACTTCATGGGGTGGCACAAGCGGGTTTCCGGGGTCATCCCGCTGTATTTGACGGTTTTCCGGCGCGGTGACCTGCATCCGACCTGTCATCCTCATGGGAACGTTCCGGTCCGGCTTCACGCCGAGCAGTCCGAAGGCCCGTTCCTGGACCCGGGTGGGCGTGGTGACGACGGCCAGCTGGCTGTCTCCGTGGCCAGGTAGGTAGAAAAAAGAGCGTGGGAAAGTCCTGCGCGTCTCGGGGCGACGCCGACATCCTGAGCACGGCCCGGCCGCAAGGGAAATTCCCGGCTCCCGCGCGCCCGCGGCCAGGTTCCTGCCGCCATCACCGGCGCGGAGGCGGCTCCTGGCGCCGTCGGGACGGGGGCTCCGTTGCAAGCGCCGTGCGAAGGCGGCGATCCCGATCTGGCCGGGGGTTGCCGGAAATGCCCTCCGGATCAGGACGAGACCCAATCGGTGATGGCGGCGAGATCGGGGCGCGGGCGGTCCGGCGGAGCGCTTGTCTCGCTGCCGACGTGAATGACGCCGGCAATCCACTCGCCAGGCCCCAGTCCAAGGTGCCGTTCCCGCCATCTGCGGTCATGAGGGGCCCAGCCGGTCAGCCAGTTGGCGCCCCATCCGGCGGCGAGGCAGGCGTTCAGAAACTGCATGCAGACGGCGCCGGCCGACAGGGCCTGCTCGATTTCCGGGATCGTTCCGGAACGTCTCGGGCAGGCCACCACGGCCACGGCGAGAAGCGAGCGCGAGTACTCGTCCACCGACTTGGCGATCCTTTCCGGTTCGATCCCGAGTTCCTCTCCCCGCGCGGGAAGCGTCGCGGCAAGTCGCTCGAGCGCGCCCTTCTCCAGGACGATGAAACGCCACGGCTCCAGCTTGCCATGATCCGGGGCGCGGGCGGCGATGGCGAGCAGGCGGCGAAGCGCGTCGCGGTCCGGCGCCGGGGCTGCAAGCGTCCTGGCGGGGCGCGACCGGCGCGTTTCGAGAAATCTCAGCGTTTCAGGACTGGATGCAGGCATGGGCGCTCCCTGGACGTCCGAGCCGGATTGCAGGCGCGGGGACATGTCGCAGGAAATCCGTGCCGCCTACGCCGAATGCAGGAAATGCATCACGTCGCCGTCCCTGACAACATAGTTCCTGCCTTCGGCGCGCAGCTTTCCGGCGTTCCGCGCGCCGCCCTCCCCGCCGAGCGCGACGTAGTCCGCGAATCCCACCGCCTCGGCCCGAATGAAGCCCTTCTCGAAGTCGCTGTGGACGACACCGGCCGCCTGATGGGCGCGCGCGCCCTCCGGCACGGTCCAGGCGCGTGCCTCCCGGGGGCCCGCGGTGAAGAAAGTTTGCAGTCCCAGAAGCCGGTAGCCCGCGCGCACGAGACGGTCCAGTCCGGGCTCCGCAAGGCCCATTGCCGCGAGGAACGTCTCCGTCTCCTCGGGCTCAAGCTGGCTGAGATCCTCCTCGATCCTGGCCGAGATCACCACGGACGCCGCATGCTGTTCCGCCGCCATCCGCGCCACGGCGGTGGAGTGCCCGTTGCCGGCCGCGGCGTCGCCTTCGGGAACGTTGCAGACGTAGAGGACGGGCTTTGCGGTCAGCAGCTGCAGCATGTTCCACGCGTTCGCCCTCTCTTCTGCGACCGCGACGGTCCGCGCCGGGCGGCCCGCTTCGAGAGCCGCCCCGGCCAACTCGAGGAGGCCTTGCTGCATGACGGCGTCCCTGTCGCCTCCCCTGGCCTTGCGCGCAACGTTCTGCAGGCGCCTTTCGACCGATTCGAGATCGGCGAGCATGAGCTCCGTCTCGACGATCGCCGCATCCGCCACGGGGTCGGTGCGGCCCGCGACATGGGTCACCTCGCTGTCGTCGAAGCAGCGCAGGACGTGCGCGACCGCGTCGACCTCCCGGATGTTGGCGAGGAACCGGTTGCCGAGGCCCTCGCCGCGTGACGCGCCCTTGACGAGGCCCGCGATGTCAACGAAGGTCATCCGGGCCGGGACCACGTCCCGGCTCCTCGCGATCTCCGCCAGCCTGGTCAGGCGGTCGTCCGGCACCGCGACCTCCCCGACATTGGGCTCGATCGTGCAGAACGGGAAGTTCGCCGCCTGTGCCGCGGCGGTCCTGGTGAGTGCGTTGAAGAGCGTGGACTTGCCGACGTTCGGCAGTCCCACGATCCCGGTCCTGAATCCCACGATGCGTCCCCCCTCGCGCGTTGCCGGGGCAATAGCCGGCGCGTCCGGACCGTTCAAGGCATGCCGCGGCGCGCATGCGCGAGGAGATGCATGGCGCTGCCGGGCCTGCGGCGCGGTTTCGGCAAGCCGGCCGTCGCGGCGTGCGCCGCATGGCCGGGTGCGGAGCGGCGCCCGCAGGCGTTGATGTTCCGCTGCCGATCCTGCACAGAGAGGCGGATTGAGGGAGTTCTTAGCATGACCCGGATAGACGCGCGTTTCGCGGCCCTGCGAGCGGAAGGCAGGAAGGCCTTCGTCGCCTACGTCATGGCGGGCGACCCCGACTACGGCATCTCGCTCGAGATCCTGAGGGGCATGCCCGGCGCCGGGGTCGACGTGATCGAGCTGGGCCTGCCGTTCACGGACCCGATGGCGGACGGGCCCGTGATCCAGCTTGCCGGGCAGCGCGCCCTTGCCGCCGGGCAGACGCTGCGCAGGACGCTGGCGCTGGTGCGGGCGTTTCGCGAGAATGACGGGGAAACGCCGATCGTCCTGATGGGGTACTTCAATCCGATCCTCAGCCACGGCGTGGAAACCTTCCTGCGCGATGCGAAGGCCGCCGGCGTGGACGGCCTGATCGTTGTCGACCTGCCGCCGGAGGAGGACGGCGAGCTCTGCATTCCGGCGCAGGAGGCAGGGCTGGACTTCATCCGGCTCGCCACGCCGACCACCGACGCGAAGCGCCTGCCGAAGGTCATGCAGAACACGTCCGGCTTCGTCTACTACGTCTCGATCACCGGGATCACGGGCGCGGCCAGCGCGGTGGCCCAGGATGTCGGGCCGGAGGTGGGCAGGATAGCCGCAGCGGCCGGGCTGCCGGTCGTGGTCGGGTTCGGGATCAGGACGCCGCAGGCCGGCCGCGCAATCGCCCGCGTCGCGGACGGGGCCGTGGTGGGATCGGCGATCGTCGATCTCGTGGGCAAGGAACGGCCGCCGGAGGAGGTGCTCGGTTTCGTCCGCGATCTCGCCGACGCGATCCATTCGGCATGAAGCGGTGCGCGTCCATGACGGCCGCGAGAGGAGCGCTGCGAGCGGGAACGCGCTCGTGCGGACGCGGCCGAGGCGCGCTGCGAGGATCTCCACCGCGCCAGGACTGTCGCCCGGAGCGAGGCGGGCGGCTGCAGATCCCTCCACGGGCGCGGCCGCGCGAAGCCCGAGGCGGTCCGAACGGAACTGAAGGACGTTCGCGGGACCTCGCGGAAGGCGCCTGGCCTGCAGGCGGAGGTCGGCAGGCTTCGGAAACTGCTCGACGCCGCGGGCGCGGAAAGCCGCAGGCGGACCGCCAACGCCTCGCTGCGGATGGAGGTCGGCAGCCTGAGGGCGGAGCTGCGGCGGCGGAAGGACAGGAACCGGAAGCTCAGGGACAGGGTCAGGACGCTTGAGAGGCGCGACCGGAAGCGCAGGCGGAAGATCAGGAAACCGAAGGCCGAAGCCGAAAACGCCGCCTCGCTCGGAATAACCCCGAGGCCAGCCGCACAGCCGCCGCAATGCCGGGTCCGCCTCAAGCCTGTCGATCAGATGCCGCGTCGTCGGAAGGTCCCACACGGCCTTGGCTAGAAATGCCCGCGCAAGAGCGCGGCGGTCCTCCGGAGGACGACCTGCTTCCCGGCGCGCCCACGAAGCCTTCGACGCCGACGAGATCAAGCGCTGCTACAAATCGGCGATGCGTCCCGAGCAGGGGACCCACCCCCTCCGCCAGCGCCGGGAACAGCTCCCCTTGAAACCGATGCCAGAAATCGGATAGCTTCAGGGTCATCGGGGTTGTCTCCTTGGTCGCTTGTGTGCCCAAACCCAAGATACCACAGGGCGATCCCGAAACCCGCCTCTACCCCAAAATCAGGGGACTTACCTACGAAAGCTGACAGTCATGGCGGCCTGCTTCGTTCCGCTATTCTTTGACGCTTCACAGGCCGACCGATGTCGCCGCCGCCGCGCCGGAGTCGCCCCAATCCCGGAGGCCGGAATAGTCAATGCGGCATTGATATCCGCATTGTCCTGATGTCCACATGCCACACATCGGAACACCGCGCGTGACGGACGGCCGTCCGGCAGGAGCGCGTGCTTCATTGAGGGTCGTGCATCGGTTGAAACCGATTGCATCCGCCTGGCCGATGGGTGGCCCGATCTTGAAACAAGTGACCGGGCAAATCGCTTGATCGAATGCGGCCTGCGCCGTGTCAACAGGCAGGGCGAACGGCTTGAAGCCGCCCTCGTCCTTCGCAAGGGCGCTGCGGCTTGCGTCCGGCTACTGCATTGTGCCGTCGGTCCCGCCCCACTCGCTGACCCTCGCGCAGCCCCTGCCGCTGGTGAACAGGAAGTGGGGTGCTTTGTCGGTCATCCCTACTCTTCTCCCAACAGGCAGGTGGGCGGGCCGATCAGCTGGCCGATTTCCGTATCAAATCCGGGCCAGTCCCAGAAGCCCGTGCAGGACGGGTTCTGCGCCCGGGTCTGGCAGCCCTTGCCGCCAAAGGCGATGAGGCGCATCGCCGGGCTGTAGATCTCGTGCTTGTCCTTGTGGGGGTAGTCAGATCCGGACTTCTCCAGCGTGAGGTGCATCTCGTGTTTTGCATTTAAGCCGATGTTCTTGCCTGCCTTCACCCGAACCTCGATCGTGTGCTGTCCCGCGAGGTTTTGATCCAGCACTCCTCTTCCGTTTCCGGGAATGAAGGGCTGCCACGCCGCGGTTCCCCCCTGTCCTGTTCCGGAACTCAAAGTATTGGTGGTTGTCATCGGCTTGCATGACAAGGGAATGGGACCCATTCCACGCATTCCCGTCCTCCTGCGGTGGAGAAACCCGCAGCCGCAGGGTCGCCACCCGGCCCTGCTCGCCGCATCCGACCAATACGTTGGGGCCGGGATTGTCCAGCACGATGGTCGGCTTGTTGTTATCGGCGCGAATGGCTTCGTCAGTCGCCAGTGTGGGCAGCGTGAGCAGCAGGAATCACATCATCGCGGCGGCGGTCGCCGCGAGGGCCGTCAGTCTGGCGGGGGGGGGGGGGGGTAATGAAATTTGTCAGGAATTCCAGTTATCCTCTCAGTCTGTTGTTCACGGCCCGCGCCGTGGCGCGGGACGGTTCTCCCGCACGAGCCTCTGGGGCGCCGTCCGGGCCGGGCGCTGGTGTTGCGCTCGTTGCGGAATGGATCAGGTGACGCCGGCATCAGCCGGGCAGTCCGATCAGGAACGCGAGGAAGGCGACCGCGAGGCCGCCCCCGCCGATCACCGTGGCGATGACGGTCACGATCATCCGGGTCTCGCGGGCGGCCATGTCGGCCCGCAGCCTCTCGAAGGCCGCGTTGTTGCGCTCCAGCGTCGCCGAGAGGTCGGCCTGCATCGTCTTCATGCGCTCCTCCAGCACGGCGATGCGCTCCGAGAGCGGCTGGTAGTCCGGCGCGTCGCCCATGCCCCGAACCTAGGCTCCCGTCTGCGTCCCGTCAAGCCCCGCCGGATGCCGCCGGGGAAGGTGATTCCACCCTTCGGGACACGTCCCCGGCGTTACAGGATCCATGTTCTTCGCCACTGTTACGTGCTCGTGAAGCACAAGTCGACACCCGATCCCGGTCTGCCGCTGCAGCTCGCCTCCTACATGGTGCGCATCTGGAAAAGGCACGCGGGCACGTCGGCGGCGCGCCTGCGCGCGCTGCCCCCGATCGTTCCGGTCGTCGTGTACCATGGCGCGGCTGACTGGACGGTGCCGGAATCGCTGCGCGGCATGATCGCCGCGGACGGCCCGGATCTGGCATTCCTTCCGGGTGCGGGCTACATCCTGCGGAACCTGCGCGCCATGGACATCGGTCCTCCACGACCGGCCCCTCGTCTCGGTCCTGGTCTACGCCGTGTCGCTCAGGGCCCCGGCTGGCGGTTCCACGGCTGACCGGAACGGAAAACCGCCATACGGCGCGGAACCGACCCTTCCCGGCCTCGAATAGAGCGCGCCGCGGCGGCGACACCCGGGCTGTGGACCGGCCGGTCGAGAGATGCCGCCCCTGCGTCCGCAGGCCCTTGCCGCCTTCAGGTCGGCCTGGGTCCGTTCGCGGATCAGGTTGCGCTCGAACTCGGTCAGGGAGCCGAAAATCACGATGATCGCAGGTCGGGGCGATTATGTTTGGAGGTCGCTGCAGGTAGGTATTGGAGCCCAAGGTAACGCGGGAGGCGGCCATCCCCGCGCGTTTTCCGGAACCGCGCGGTCGTGGCCAGGGGCGCGCGCTGCCTCACCGGCGCGGAACGGCGGCGGCGGGCCATGTCCGGTCAGTGGCGCCGTCCACCGAAGACCTCCTCAAGCGTGCCGGCGGCCGCCAGCGCGTCCAGCCACCGGTCAAGGGTCTCCGCGTCGGCGGACAGCACCTGCTCCGCGCGGCCCTCCGGGACCGCCCCGAACCTTCCGCGTGCCAGCCGGAGCAGCGCCTCCGCCTTCCCTTCCGCCTTCCCCGCCGCGAGGCCCCTGCGCAGCCCGCGCGCCTCGCCCTGTTCCAGCAGCGTCTCGGCTATCGTTCCCACAAGCGCCTCCATCTCGTTGTGTCCCCCCTCGCGCAGCCTGGCCGTGAGCTCCCCGAGACCCACGTCATAGAGCTTGAATCATAATTCAATAATATCAATATGTTAAGAGATTCCAGCCGCCTGGCCCCGCGCCACCCGCCGCATCAGGAACCGGCACGCCGCGAGCTGCGCCCAGGCCAGCGAACTCTCCAGCGTCCGCTCGAAGTCCTTCGCCAGACGCCGGCACCGCGACATCCACGCGAAGGTCCGCTCCACCACCCAGCGGCGGTACAGGACCGTGAAGCCCCTTGTTTCCCTGGGCCGCTGGACGATCTCGACGATCGACCCCAGGCCGTGCTCCGCCAGCGCGGCCTCGAGCTTCGGACCCGCGTAGCCGCCGTCCGCCCACAGCTTCGTCACCTGCGGCGCCTTCTCCAGCATCGCCAGGATGACGGCCGGCGCCCCGTCCCGGTCCTGCACGTCCGCCTCCGTAGCACGCGCACCGCGATCGGGAACCCCTCGACGTCCACCGTCAGGTGCCGCTTCCTGCCCTTGACCTTCTTGCCCGCGTCGCAACCCGCCGGCCCGCCCGCCTCCGTCGTCTTCACCGACTGGCTGTCGATCGCGGCCGCCGTCGGCTGCGCCTCGCGCCCCGCCTGCGCACGGCCCAGCGTGCGCAGCACGTCCAGCATCCGTTCCAGGACGCCGTTGTCGCGCCACGCGCAGGAGTGGTTCTGGACGGTCGCAGAGGGCGGAAAGCACTTGGGAATCGCCCGCCACTGGCATCCCGTGGCCAGCATGTACTGGATCGCATTGAACGTCTCGCGCAGGTCGGTCGTCCGGCGGCGGCCAAGCTTCGCCGGGGCCGGAAGCAGCGGCTCGACCAGAAGCCATTCCTCGTCGGTCAGGTCGGTTTCATATCGCTCCGACTTGCGGTTATACTCTTCGCGGGTGGTCTCATCCCAGGCCATTGTGTCCTCCTTGTCTGGTTTGCCTCTGACAGGGAAATACCACATCTGGGGGAGGCCATCCACATTTTAGGTCAAGCTCATAGACCCGGAGGACGTATTCAAGGACCTGCCGCCTCAGGTCGCCGCCCGCCGGCAGGCCCCCCGCGATCTCCGCGAGGAAGTCAAGCGCCTCGCGCCGCAGCGTGATGAACCCCGCCCGCAGCGCGGCGTCCGTCGACAGCGCGCCGATGTCCATGGCGCGCAGGTTCCGCAGGATATAGCCCGCACCCGGAAGGAATGCCAGATCCGGGCCGTCCGCGGCGATCATGCCGCGCAGCGATTCCGGCACCGTCCAGTCAGCCGCGCCATGGTACACGACGACCGGAACGATCGGGGGCAGCGCGCGCAGGCGCGCCGCCGACGTGCCCGCGTGCCTTTTCCAGATGCGCACCATGTAGGAGGCGAGCTGCAGCGGCAGGCCGGGATCGGGTGTCGACTTGTGCTCCACGAGCACATATATGAAGGCGTCCCCGGTCGCTCCGGCTGCCCGCCAGCGCCTCGTCGACGAAGCCGCCCCCGACGGTCTCCGGCGGGGTGTCGGCCAGGCGGCCGGAGAGGCTGGCCGGAAGGTGGTCGCGCAGGAAGGCCCGCGCGCGCTCCGGATCGGAGAGGAGCGCGCGGAACAGCGCGTCGTGGGGCGTGGGAAGACCGGCCATCACGGCCCCCCTTTCCCTCGCGCCGCGACCGGGCGGGCCGGGGCCCGGTCTCCGGCCTCACCTCCGGGCACCGGCGTCATCCCTCCCGGACCGGTCCATCAGGATCCCAAGCATGTCGGCGTAGGTACGGCGGCCATCCCCGCGCGTTTTCCGGAACCGCGCGGTCGTGGCCAGGGGCGCGCGGATGGTGAACTGGCCCTCCTTCGGTGTCTCACGGCTCGGCCAGTGATCCGGATCGGGTCCGGAAACGCCGCGGTCCCCGGTTCCCGCGCCGGACTCCCTGCGCTGTCTCGGGCGAAATCTCTGCAGTCTGCTTATGTCAAGTTCACGCGGCATCCGTCACGCCCCCTTCCCTTTCGTTTCGAGTTTTTCGATGACCTCCGCGGCGAATGCCCGGGCGTTGGCGATCGCCTTATCAACCCCGTTGAATTCATCCCTGTCAAGCTGGCGGAGACCCCCGCCGGCGTTGTGTAGCGCCGAGAACGATGTCCGGCGATGCAGCTGTGTGGCGAAAACGGCTGCGGCGGCCCGCAACTGGCCCTGGATGAATTTCTCCAGCCTTGATTTCACCGCGGCGTTTGTCCTGCACAGCAGGACGGCGGCGGGTATCTCCTTTCCACGGGACCGGCCTTCCCGGGAAACCTCGGCCAACGTCTCGACGGCCGCGTCGGCATCCTGCTGCTCCTCGCCGGAGGGAATCACGACAAGATCACTCTCACCGACGGCGAAGGACGCGAGGCGCGATGCGGATCCCTCAAGGTCAATGATGACGAACGCCGCCCTATGCGCCGCGTCGTCAATCTCATCCAGAATGGACCTCTCGCCACCGGACCGGATGACCTCAATCCCGTCCGGAAGACCGGTGACCCTGGACCATTTCGCCAGCCTGCCGGCGGGGTCCGCGTCAATCAGAACGACCCCCGCTCCGTTCGCCGCAAGCTCCGTGCCCAGGACAATCGCCGATGTGGTCTTTCCGGCACCGCCCTTCGATGAGGCGAAAGAGATTATGGGCATTGTCACGCCTTCCCGTCGGACAGCTTGTGCGCCGCAGTGTATCATGGAATGATGTCAAGTGCTGCGAAATGAAATTATGTGATTTCAAATGATTTCATCGCGGAATCGGCATCTGTACCGGGTTGGGACCGTCATTGCCGGGAAGGTCCGAGGTCCTGGGCCTAAAGCCCTGATCGCGGGTGAGCCCCTGGCCAGTGCGGCAGGTGCCGCGAGGACCCGGGCTGCCTCATCGGCCTTGACGGGACGCGGGCGGGAGCCTAGGTTGGGGATATGGGCGACGCGCCGGACAACCAACCGCTCCCGGAGCGCATCGCCGTGCTGGAGGAGCGCATGAAGACGTTGCAGGCCGACCTCTCGGCGACGCTGGAGCGCAACAACGCGGCCTTCGAGAGGCTGCGGGCCGACATGGCCGCGCACCGCGAGGACGCGGCGAGGCGCGACAAGGACAACCAGCGGTGGACCGTCGGTTTCGGCATCGCGCAGATCGTCCTGACCGTCGCCGTCCTCGGCGCGGGCTTCGCCTTCCTGGGCATCCTGATCGGACTGCCCGGCTGATGCCGGCGTCGCCTGATCCATTCCGCAACGAGCGCACGAGCGCAACACCAGCGTCCGCCGCCTGAAAACGGCCCGGGTTGCCGTAGGGCGCGCGACGCTGGCCGGCGTCGCCATCGCCGTGGCCGCCGTCATCGCCGCGTTCTGACGACCCGGCCCCGGGCGTCGCTCGACCGCACCCGCGACCTCATGGACCGGGCGACACGGGATTTCCGGTAGTGTCTCAGTTTGGAATCGCCGCAATTGCGAAAAGGGGCGACCTGCAGGCCGCCCCGTGTGGATGGCGTCTGATGCCGGTCAGTTCGTGGTGCAGCCCAGCGTGGTCCGGTAGCCGGGGCTGCTGATGTATTCGTAGCCGTCCTCGGCATCGGTCCGCGCCCACTGGCCGGAACTGTTCCGGGATCCGCACAGGCAGGCATTGACCTTTTTCCGGTGGTCGGGGCCATTGCGGTCCGCAAAGGCATAGCAGCCGCTTGCTGTGCCGCCGTGGTTGATGTCGTCATGGTGGGCGAGGGGCCGCGGCAGGTCCGCTGGAGTCTCCCCCCGTCCTGAAGCAGGTGGTTAGGAGGACGTTATTGATATTACTCCCTGCAACCAGATCCGCGGCATGGCGCGTGTTCGATCTCAGGCCGCTGAATGTCCGGGTGACAGGTGCCAGCGGGGTGTCCGCCGTGACTGTCCCAATCGCCTCAAGGGCGGTGTAACTGTTGCCTCGATACACAACGATCCGGACCGGAATGCTCGTCTGGGCTGCCAGGGCTGGAATGATTGTTCGGCTAGCAGCAAGAGTTAACGGACTACTTGTTCGGACATCGGCTCGATCTGTTTTCACAGTTCCGGGCACTATTACAATGAACCACCACCAGTATTGGTCTTGCCCGGTGGACAGTGCACCTGCCCTGCCTCGCCGTCAAAGACAGTGGCCCAGTCCACCTGCGCCGTCGCGGGCGCGGCCAGCAGGGCCAGCGCGGTGATCAGCGATGCGGCGGCGAGCTGTGCTCGAATGCCATTGGGGGGGGGGGGGGGGGGTGACAAGGTTTGTCAGGAATTCCTTCATTCCATTTATCCTTTCAGTCTGTTGTTCACGGCCCGCGCCGTGGCGCGGGCGGCGGATCTAGGGTCCGGCCGCCAGCCGCTGCAGGTCGGGCGCGAAGGTGATCAGGGCCGCGACGGCGGCGATCATGATGGCGGTCTGCCACCAGCGCGCGGTCGCGTCACGCTCCGAGCGGGCCGCGTCACGCCTAGCCATGTCGGTCCGCATCCCGGACAGGGTCGCGGTGAGGTCCGCCTTCAGCGTCTCGTTCTCCGCCTGCATCGTCTTCATGCGCTCCGAAAGCGCGTTGATGTCCCGCGCGTCGCCCATGCCGACAACCTAGGGCCCGTTGACAGTCGTCTTGCGAATCGTCTTGATGCCATTTTCGGCCCCAACAACCGCCGGAACGACGGCATGAGGCAACAACGGCATGAGCGAGCAGAGAGATGACGATGCAGACAGGACGGTATTGACCGACGCCATGCGGGCGCGGACCGGGGACATGCTGCCGGGCAAGAAATCCGACCCCGGCGGCACGGCGGCGGACAGCCGCCGCTTCATGGAGGCGGTGCCGTGGCGGTTCCGCACGGGGTCGCCGTGGCGCGGCCTCCCCGAGCGGTCCGGGAACCGGGACGGCGTCTCCAGGCGGTTCCGGCGCCGGCCGCTTCCGGAGGTCTTCGCGCGCGTTTCCGACGCCCTGTCGGAGGAGTCCGGCCTCGAGCGCGTGTCCGGCGGCGGCACGGCGGTCCGGGCGACCCGGAAGGCGTCCGGCGCAAGAGGGGGACCTCGGGCCAGGGGACCGGCCGTTCGAGAGGCGGCCTGACGGGCAGGGCCGTGGCCGTCGTGGACGCGCTTGGACATCTCGTGCGCTTCACGGTCCTTCCCGGCCAGGCGCACGGCCCTATGGGGTGCCGGGGCTTCCCGGCGGCCTGGCGTTCGGGGCCTTCGCCGGCGACAGGGCGTCCGGCGCGGACCGGCTGCTCGAGGACCTGGCTGGACGCGGGGCGGAGGCGGCGGTCCCGTCGAGGCGGAGCCGGACGGCGCCGCGGGCGCACGGCCGGGAGGTCTGCGGGTGGCGGCGCCTGGCGGAGAGCCTCTTCGCGAAGGCCGGGGAGTTCCGGGCGGTCGCGGCGCCGCGCTGCGCCAGGACCGGCGGGAGCTTCGCGGCGGGGATCGCCTCGTCGCCGGCGTGGTCGCCGCGACATGACTGTCAACGGGCCCTAAGAGCTTGACCTAAAATTCATGCCAAGACACTATATGTTGTGCTAAAATCCTTTGAATACGCCATTATGGAACTATATATGGAGTTTTAGGTCAAGCTCTAAAACAAGTTAACGCTTATGGGGGAGGAGGGAGACATGGGAGAGGCGCGGCAGGGACGGGACGACGCACCGCTCCGGGCGGGACCGAGGCCTGCCGACCGACGACGCGAACCCCGACCTGAAGACCGACATGACCGGGCGTTCGCGCGCCGACGGTCAGGCTGGCGGGAATTGCTGCGCTTCCGGCCGAACGCCCGCAGCCTTTTCCGCTGGCTGGCCGCTGCCGCCAGAAACCGGCAGGTCCGGGCCGTGCCCGCCGGGTCACCTGACGGATTGCAGGAACGCCCGGTGCCCGAGCGCTTTCCCGCTGGCACGGCGGAACTCCCCGGCCAGGAAACTCACGAGTTTCCTGGCCTGTTTGCGCAGGGGTGGATTCCTCGCCAGTTCGGCACGGGCCGCCGCACGGCTTGTCAGGCCGAGACCGTCAAGGACCGGGACGTACAGCTGGTCCTCGATATGCGGAAAGCCTCCGGGGAACGGATCGAAATCCGACTTTGAGGGCGTCTTCGTTCGCCAGAGGTCCAGCCGCTCCCGGACGTTGTCGCCAATGCAGCATTCCGCAACATGTCTCCAGAACGGCGTGTCGCGCCGTTCGCTGACATAATGCGTGTTTATGAACGTGCAGAAATCGTCAGCCTGCCGGGCCACCGTCGCGTTGTAGGAGTCCGCATCGCCACGGCCTTCGAGCGCGGCGCGCAGGTGGCGTTCGGAGAAGAGGATCAACTGCACGACCGTGCCGTGGATTGACGTGGCCTCCAGCGGCTCGAAGAAACTCTGCGCGAGACCCGCCGCCAGGCAGTTTCCTATCCAGGCCCGGTCCAGGCGCCCTGCATCAATGCGAATGTCATTGCGAGGTTCGATCGGGTGGCCAAGCACGGATTCGATTTCGAGCTGTGCCTCGTGCGGCGTCAGGAATGCATCGGAATAGACGTAGCCGCTTCCCATGCGCCGGAGGGTCGGAATCTGCCACATCCAGCCTGCCTTCTGCGCCCATGCGAGAGTGTAGGGAGGTATTTCGACGCCATCGTCGAGATCGATCCAGAAAGGCATGGCCCGGTTTACCGGGAGCCGTTCATTGTAGCTGACCCAACTGGCTCCGAGCTGCTTCCCGATCAGGGTGCGCCGGAATCCGGTGCAGTCCACAAAGAGGTCGCCGGCAATCTGCTGGCCGTCTTCCGTAACGACATGCCTGATTCGACCGGTGTCCGCGTTCTTGACCGCGCCCTGCACGACCGCATCGATCCGGCGGATGCCGTCCGCCTTTTCGCGAAGGTACCGGCCCGCGAGCGCTTGGTCAAAATGGTACGCGTGGTGAAACGGGCCGACGGGCATGGGCGGCCTTTCGCCGCGCTGGATGAAGGGCGATCTGCGGCGCTTCATGAGATGGGTGAAGAGATGCGCATCGGCTACGGGGCGTCCGGTCGCGATGCAATGCTGGTTGAGCCAGCGCCCTGGCGGGGGGCCGGCAATCTGCTGCGGGTCGTCGATGGGACCGTCATAGCCGTGTCCTTTCCGCCGCCAGTCGCGATGACGGATGCCGAACTTGATCGTGGCCTCCGTCTTCCGCAGAAACTCGAACTCGTCGAAACCAAGATGGAGAATCAGGCTCCGGAACACGGCGGTGGTGCCTTCGCCAACGCCAATGGTCGGGATCGAGCTCGCTTCGACAACGTCGATGCCGAGATCGAGTCCGCTGTCGCTGGCGGTCTTCTGCAGAATGAGCGCCGCGAGCCAGCCTGCGGTTCCACCGCCGACCACCACGACTTTCCTGCCCTGCTGCGAACCGGCCATGGGGCCTCTCTTCCTCGGCGGCGGAGAATCGGCAATCGCGAAGCCCGGGTCAAGCGGCACGGGCCGGATGGGTGCATCTCAATTTTTTGACCGCCATGATTGGCTGGCGCTACCGCACCATCACTTTGTCAAGAAAATAAGAGCTTGAATTATAATTCAATAATATCAATATGTTAAGAGATTCCAGCCTCTTGGCCCCGCGCCACCCGCCGCATCAGGAACCGGCACGCCGCGAGCTGCGCCCAGGCCAGCGAGCTCTCCAGCGTCCGCTCGAAGTCCTTCGCCAGACGCCGGCACCGCGACATCCACGCAAACGTCCGCTCCACCACCCAGCGGCGGTACAGGACCGTGAAGCCCCTTGTTTCCCTGGGCCGCTGGACGATCTCGACGACCGGCCCCAGGCCGTGCTCCGCCAGCGCGGCCTCGAGCTTCGGACCCGCGTAGCCGCCGTCCGCCCACAGCTTCGTCACCTGCGGCGCCTTCCCGGCATCGCCAGGATGACGGCCGGCGCCCCGTCCCGGTCCTGCACGTCCGCCCCCGTAGCACCCGGAGCGCGATCGGGAACCCCTCGACGTCCACCGTCAGGTGCCGCTTCCTGCCCTTGACCTTCTTGCCCGCGTCGCAACCCGCCGGCCCGCCCGCCTCCGTCGTCTTCACCGACTGGCTGTCGATCGCGGCCGCCGTCGGCTGCGCCTCGCGCCCCGCCTGCGCGCGGCCCAGCGTGCGCAGCGCGTCCAGCATCCGTTCCAGGACGCCGTTGTCGCGCCACGCGCAGGAGTGGTTCTGGACGGTCGCAGAGGGCGGAAAGCACTTGGGAATCGCCCGCCACTGGCATCCCGTGGCCAGCATGTACTGGATCGCGTCGGACGTCTCGCGCAGGTCGGTCGTCCGGCGGCGGCCAAGCTTCGCCGGGGCCGGAAGCAGCGGCTCGACCAGAAGCCGTTCCTCGTCGGTCAGGTCGGTTTCATGTCGCTCCGACTTGCGGTCATGCTCTTCGCGGGTGGTCTCGTCCCAGGCCATTGTGTCCTCCTTGTCTGGTTTGCCTCTGACAGGGAAATGCCACATCTGGGGGAGGCCATCCACATTTTAGGTCAAGCTCTAAGGCTGCCCGACTCTCTTGAACTGCAGGCAAGTTGGACCATTGGGGGCCCGAGTCAAAAAATTGGGCTACACCCGGGCCGGATCCTCATGCGGCAAGACGGTCCGCCGGCGATGCGGCGCCGCGCAGCCGCGGCGCGCCGGGCGCAACCCTGCATGATCGCTCGACGGGAGGGATGGCGTCCCCTGATTTCGGATGCGCCTCTGCCGCACCTGCGATTCCGGTCACGGGGACGCCCCGTTCCGCTGTCATGGCCGCTCGCCCGGATCCCGGGCGCGCGCTCCTGACGCCGGACCGCATGGCGGCCCGGGATGGCCGCTGTCGCGCGGTGGTCCGGCGCCAATGCCATTGGGCGCCATGAGCGTCCCGCCGCGCTGGAGGCGTCCGCCGGGACCGCAGCGCCGGCCGTGTTTCACGTCCGTGCCCGCCTGGATGCAGCCTTGCGGCAACGCTTCGGGCGCCTTCGTCATTCCGGCGGGCAGGACGGGTTCGCGGTCCCGATGTCGGCTGCCACGCAAGGTGGCGCCGCGCAGGCGCGCGTTCCTGCCTATCGCCCCACCCATTCGGGAAGCCAGTCGCCATGCGCCTGGATCAATTCGTCCATCAGGGCCTCGATCTGGCCAAGGTCAAGTTCGGCGGCGGTGTGCGGGTCCACCATCGCGGCGTGGTATATGTGGTCACGGCTCTCCGAAAGAAGCGCGGCGACGACCAGCTCCTGAACATTGACGTTTGTGCGAATCAGGGCGGAGACCTGAGGCGGCAGGGCGCCGACACGGGTCGGCTGGATGCCGTTGCGGTCCACGAGGCAGGGAACCTCCACCGTGCACTCTTCCGGAAGCGACGGGATCAGCCCGCCGTTCCGGACGTTGCCGTATATCGCGGAGGGCTGGCCGGTCCAGGCCGAATCGATGATCTCGGAAGCGTATTCATGGCTTTTCCCGATCTCGATCTCGCTTGCGTTCCGGATCTCCTCCGACTGGGTCTTCCAGCGTTCGATCTGCTCGGCGCACCGCACTGGATATTCATCCAGCGGAATTCCGAATTCCTCGATGAGATCCGGCCGATCGCGCTTGATGAACCAGGGCACGTATTCGGCAAAGTGCTCCGAGCTCTCCGTCACGAAGTATCCCAGGCGCGTCATGACCTCGTAACGCACCTTGTTGGGGCATCGCGGATTCGAGACCGGCGGCCGGGGAATCCGACCCTCTGAATAGCCTCGGCGAAGATCGGGATACAGGTCGCGGTGACTGCCGTCCTCCATGATCTCCTCGAGCCTGAGGTAGAAGGCCATGTGGTTGATGCCCGCGCAGTGATAGCGGATGCGCTGGATCGGGATGTCGAGATCCCGGGCCAGCTCCATCGCCGTTCCCTGGACGGAATGGCACAGCCCGACCTGCCTGATCCCGGGGAATTTCGCGGCAACCGCCCAGCAGTTGACCGCCATCGGGTTCACGTATTGCAGCATTGTCGCCTGCGGGCAGACAGCGATCATGTCCTCGCAGAGGGCCCAGAGACGGGGCACCGTACGCAGGCCCCGCATGATGCCGCCAACACCCAGTGTATCCGCGATCGTCTGGCGCAGGCCGAACCTCTTCGGAACCTCGAAGTCCGTCACGGTGCATGGCTGATATCCCCCGATCTGGAACGCGACGATGACGAAATCCGCGCCGTCAAGCGCCTCTCGCCGCTCAGGATGGGCTGTGACGGAGGCCGGAACGCCGAGTGTCGAAACCAGTTTCCGCGCCACGGCTTCCGACTCCGCAAGGCGCGCAGGATCGATGTCCATCAGCGCCAGATGCGTGCCGGCCAGGGCCTCCCTCTGCAGGAGATCGCCGACTATGTTCTTCATGAACACGGTTGATCCGGCGCCGATGAATGCAACCTTCGGATATGCGGACATCTCTTCGGGCACTCCGTTCGCGAATGGGGTCGCGGCGCGACCGGTTTCGGGTTACCGTCGCGCTAGCCTAACTGACGAAGTGGTGCCGGGCTACCGGATTTCTCAGGCAATGTTCCGGAATCCTGTCGCTGGCGAAGTGCAGGCACATGCGAGAGCGACCCATCACGATCCGGAAGTACTGGTATTCGATTGACTGGGACGTTCCGACGCTTTGGGCGCTCGAAATTCCAGCCGAGAGAGTGCCGTTAAGGCAGCTGGAATGGCATCTGGATGTCCCGGCATGGCCGGATCCCGCAGGCCGCGCCTACCGTGTCACGCCCCGCCAGGTGATTGACCGCCCTGAAGCCCATGCCGCCGAATTCGCGAGAATCCAGGCTGCAGACCCGTCGTTCCCGCTTGAGGTCCATCCGAATCTCGGCCGGCTCATGATCCTTGATGGAATCCATCGCTTCTGCCATGCTGTGCTGCGCGGCGATGCCGAGGTCTGGGTGCGGCGGATACCGCGCAGTGCGGTTCGCAGGCTGGCTCAGGACAAGGAGTCACCGGATTCTGGAACCTAATCGGAGAAAGTCGGAAGAACGGGGCGCCGGCACATGACAGTGTCGCGGTCACAGATTGCATTTGGTGATGGAGGAACCTGATGAACGGACTGGAAAGAGGCATGCGGATCGCCTTGATGTCGGGGGCCAGCGTCGCGGGCCTCTGTGCAGGCACCGCGCTCGCTCAGGAGCAGATGCCGCCGGAGCGGAGCATGTCGAGCTTGAGCTACGATCTCCTCGGGCGCGATGAACTGTGGACGTACCGTGCGCTCGAGAGCTACACCGAAGCGCCTTTCCTGTCCGATCTGGTCGCGGCCGGCGAACTTCCGCCAGTGCAGGACCGTCTTCCGAGCGAGCCGCTGGTGCATCTGGCCGGCGCGATGTCCGATGGCATCGGTGAATACGGAGGCGTGTTCCGTCACGTGATCGGCGGCCGGCCTGAAGGCTGGAACTGGATGGCCGGGCAGCACCAGGGATGGGGCGGAATCAACATGGCCATGCAGGAGTGCCTGGTGCGCGTCGGCCCGCTGTGGCAGGTCAAGGCCGAGGACCAGTCGGGCCCGCTGCCCAACCTGGCGAAGTCCTGGGAGTGGAACGGCGACAGGACCGAGCTGACGCTCCGGCTTGTCGACGCGAGATGGTCCGACGGGGATCCGTTCGATTCCGAGGACGTCAGGTTCTGGTGGGAAGACAACGTCGTGGACGAGAACGTCAGCGCCTGGATGGCGCCCGAGGGCATGGGCGAAGGCACGACGATGGAGGTGTGCTGGACGCCCATACGGTTCAGTTTACCTTCACCTCCCCGCAAGGCCCCTCTCGCTTGCAGTCGCTGGCCTACATCCAAGGCTGCCCCGGACCGAGTCATGTGCTGAAGGACCATCATCCGGCCTACAATTCCGAAGCCACATACGACAGCTACCGCAACGCGCTGCCGTCCGACGTGACGCCCGCCGTCGTGCTTGGTCCTTGGGTTCCGGTCGAGCATCGACCCGACGAGATCGTCGTCATGCGCCGCAATCCCTACTACTGGAAAGTGGACGAGGCTGGCAATCAGCTGCCCTACATGAACGAGATGCACTTCAAGCTCACGACCTGGTCGGACCGCACGACGCAGGCCGTGGCCGGAACCGGCGACTTCTCGAACATGGAGAATCCGGGCAACTACGTCGAGGCGCTCAAGCAGTCGCAGGCGGAGGACAGCCCGACCAAGGCCCAGTTCGGGCCGCGCGTCCTGTCCTGGCATCTGGAGTTCAATCTGTCCGAAACCAAGGGAGTCGAGGACGACATCGATGCCGAACTGCGGACCTTCTTCCGCAACGGAGACTTCCGGATCGCCGTCAGCCACGCGCTGGACCGCGATACCATCGGCCAGTCGATCGCGCGCGGGCCGTTCACCTATCCTTTCCCGGGCGGGTTTTCCGTCGGCAGCCCATATTACGATCATGATTCCACGGCTTTCTATGGCTTCGACCAAGGCAGGGCCAACGAACTGCTCGACGGGCTCGGCCTGGCGGACACTGACGGCAACGGCGTGCGCAACCTGCCCGGAACCGGGGCTGACATGGAGATCGACCTTGCCTACGACGTACGTTATCCCACCGACAAGAAGCAGGTCGACGCCGTCGTTTCACAGCTCGCCGAGGTTGGCATCCGAATCCTTCCGCGCGCTGTCGACGAGATCCGGCCAGTCGCTGACAGCGGCAACTGGAACATGATCGAGCGGAGGCATCACTGGCTGGTTCCGACCCGCCAGACATGCGACTACGTGCCGATCTCCGACAATTGCCCCGCCTGGCACCAGGCCGGCGATGACGGCAACCGGAACCTGTTTGGCTGGGAGCAGGAAATGGTCGATGCCGTCGACACGATCCAGCAGACCTGGGATCCGGCCGAAGCAGCGGCGGCCGCCCGCGCAATCCAGAGGAACTGGACCGAGAACCTCTACACGGTCGGACTGACGCAGGCGCCGGCGGCGCTCCTGATCAACAAGCGGATCAGGAACGCCCACCCCGGAACGCCGGTCTTCATGTTCGAATGGGCAGAGGACGGGGTCGTGCGCGAACGGCTGTGGGCCTCCGCCGACGAGCAGATCGACGAACTGCTGCCGGGAACGGTCCCGCAGTACTGAGCGAGTGACCTCGGGCATGCGGGCCGGGCCCGCATGCCCCGGTCGGGCAACGGAAAGGGATCGGGCAGGGGAGGTTGAACCGCATGGGAGTGCTGGCATTCATGGTGCAGCGCTTGGCCGCCATGATTCCGCTCCTGATCGGGATCAGCATGGTCTCGTTCGGTCTCATCCTCGCGGTTCCCGGCGACTATGTCGATACCTGGATGCACCAGGCGATGACCCAGACCGGCCAGTCCCGGGTCGAGCTGGAGGTGCAGGCGGCGGCCCTGCGCGAGCGTCTGGGCCTGGACCAGCCCTTCTACGTCCAGTACTGGGTCTGGCTCAAGGGCATCGTCCTATCGGCGGATTTCGGACACAGCTTCATCCAGTCGCGCCCGGTGGCCGAAGTGATCGGCCTGCGCTTCTGGCGCACGCTCGTGCTGGCGGTGATCGCGATCGTCCTGAGCCAGCTGATCGGCGTGCTGCTTGGAATATATGCCGCGAAGAACCAGTACCGGTTCGGCGACACTCTCGCCACGCTGTTCGCCTTCACCGGAATCGTCGTTCCCAAGTTCATCGTCGCGCTGGTCATCCTTTATTTTCTCGCCTTCGTGTATCACTCACCCTACATCGGCTCGTTCTATTCCCCTGAATTCGTCCTTCAGGATCATCTCAGCTGGGCCAAGGCCTGGAACTGGCTCCTGCATGTCTGGCCGGTGATCCTGATCTCGGTCTGGGCCGGCCAGGCCTACACGCTGCGGATCATGCGGGGCAATCTGCTGGACGTGATGAACATGCAGTACATCGAGACCGCACGGGCCAAGGGACTTTCCCGGAACAGGACCCTTTGGCGCCACGCCGTGCCCAACGCGCTGCACCCGGTCGTGATGAACCTTGGCACACGCTTCGACTACATGATCAAGGGCGAGATCGAGGTGGCGATCGTCCTGGGCCTGCCGACCATCGGCCCGCTGATCCTTGCTTCGGTCGGCACGCGGGACATGTACGTCGTCTCTGCGGTGTTCCTGATCGTCGCGGTGGCCATAGTGATCGGCAACCTCATGGCCGATTTCCTGCTGGCCCTGCTCGATCCGCGCGTACGGGAAGCGACCATGGAGCGCGGCGGCCGGTGACGGAAGGCGGCGCCACGGAAGGTCCGGCAGAGGCGCGGCCGGCACATTCGCTGTCCTATGGACAGCTGGTCCGCAGGCGGTTTCGCCGCAACCTCTACGGCATGTCCGGCCTGTGCCTCTGCGTCCTGATCTTCGTGACGGCGATCTTCGCCGACTTCCTCGCTCCATATCCGCCGACGAAGACCAACAGCACCGCACTCTACGCGCCTCCGCAAATGGTCCGTGTCCTGGATGCCGACGGCCGGCTGACGTCGCCGCACGTGCTCGGCATGATCGAGGACATGGATCCCAAGACGTTTGAGATCACGTTCGTTCCCGCTCCGGACAGGCGCGTCGACCTGAAGTGGTTCGCCAAGGGGGAGGCATGGAGCTTCCTCGGAGTGGAATCCAGCATCCGCCTGTTCGGTTCCGCGGACGGGACGCCGGTCAATCTTCTGGGAACCGACAATCTCGGGCGTGACGTGCTTTCACGGATGATTCACGGCACGCGGATCACGCTGCTGATGGGGTTCATCGTGATGTTTGCCGCAGGCTTCATCGGAACCGTGATCGGCGTGAGTTCCGGCTATTTCGGCGGCCTGTACGATCTTGCTGCGCAGCGGGTCGTGGAGTTCGTGAAGGCCTTTCCCGACCTTCCGCTCTATCTCGCGCTCGTGGCGCTCCTCCCGCGCCGCGCCGACCCGACGGTTGTCTTTCTCATGTTTGCGGCGATCCTTGTCCTGCTCCGCTGGGCTGACGTGAGCCGGGAGCTGCGCGGCAAGACGATCGCGATGCGCGGTCTGGACTACGTGCGCGCCGCGGAAGCGGTCGGCGCGGGTTCCGGGCGCATCCTGTTCCGTCACCTGCTGCCCAACGTGTCGAGCCACATCATCGTCTGGGCGACATATGCGCTGCCCGAGATCATCCTCCTTGAGAGCTTCCTGTCCTTCCTCGGCGTTGGCGTGCAGCAGCCAATGGTCAGCTGGGGCTCCATGCTGAACCAGATCCTCGACTTTCAGTCATTCTCCTCCGCTCCGTGGATGATGGCCCCTGTCGGGATGATCATTGTGTCGGTCCTGGCGTTCAACGCATTCGGCGACGGGCTTCGCGACGCCATGGATCCCCATTCGAATGTCTGACGGAGCCGCTCAGCCCGACGTGCTCCTGAACGTGTCGGACGTCCGGGTCGACTTCCGCACCGTCGGCGGGACGGTCAGCGCCGTCAAGGGCGTCTCGTTTGCCGTCGAAAGAGGCGAGACCCTGGCAATCGTGGGCGAAAGCGGATCCGGCAAGTCGGTGACCGCACGTGCCGTCATGCGCATGCTGGCCGAAAACGGCACAGTTGGCCAACGTACCTCGATAAGGTTCAAGGGGCAGGAATTGATGTCGCTTGCCGAAGAGCGAATGCAGGAGATCCGCGGCAACCGGATCACGATGATCTTCCAGGAGCCGATGACGAGCCTGAATCCCATCTACCGCATCGGCGACCAGGTGGCCGAGATCATCCTGAACCACCGGGAAACGAGCAAGGCGTCCGCCCGCGCCGAAGTGATCCGGCTGTTCAAGGAGGTGCAGATCCCGGATCCCGAGGCGAGGTTCGCCCAGTATCCGCACCAGCTTTCCGGGGGCCAGAGACAGCGCGTTATGATCGCCATGGCTCTTGCCAACGAACCCGACCTCCTGATTGCCGACGAGCCCACCACCGCGCTGGACGTGACCGTCCAGGCCGACATCCTGACCCTGCTGAAACGGCTTCAGGTCGGGCGCGGCATGGCGATCATCCTGATCACGCACGACCTGGGGGTCGTCCGGCGAACCTCGGACCGGGTCTGCGTGATGCGCTACGGCGAAATCGTGGAGCAGGGAGCGACAGAGCGGCTGTTCGGCGACCCGCAGCACCCCTACACCCGTCACCTCATCGACTCGGAACCGTCGGGCGCACCCGATCCGCTGGCAGAGGCGGCGCCAACGGTCATTGAAGGGCAGGGCATGCGGTGCGTGTTCAGCATCCGCCACGGGTCGATGTGGAACCGCCGTGTCCTGGAACTGGTCGCCGTCAATGACGTGTCGCTGGCGCTCCGGGCCGGCGAGACGCTGGGAATCGTCGGGGAGAGCGGATCCGGCAAGTCAACGCTCGGGATGTCGTTGATCAGGCTTCAGGCCGCAACGGCGGGGGAGATCCGCTTTGACGGAGCGCGGATCGACCATCTGTCGCGTTCCGCCATGCGCAAGCTGCGCACCGAGATGCAGGTGGTCTTCCAGGATCCGTTCTCGTCGCTGAACCCCCGCATGATCATCCGCCAGATCATCGGCGAAGGCCTTGCTGTCAACGGCATCGGCCAAAGCGGCGCCGAACGCGAGAGGCTGATCGCCGATGCGCTCTCGGAGGTGCAGATGAGCCCAAGCGTCATGGATCGCTTCCCGCACGAGTTTTCCGGCGGGCAGCGCCAGAGGATCGCCATCGCGCGCGCGATGGTGCTGCGTCCGAAATTCATCCTTCTGGACGAGCCCACGAGCGCACTTGACCTGTCGATCCAGGCGCAGATCATTGATCTTCTGCGGGATCTCCGACGAAAGCACGACCTCTCCTACATGTTCATCAGCCATGACCTGAAGGTGATTCGCGCACTCTGTCACAACATCATCGTGATGAAGCAGGGCAACGTGGTCGAGGCGGGGCCCGCGGCCCAGGTTCTCGAGAGCCCGAGGACCGAATACACGCGGCGGCTGGCGGCCGCCGCGCTGTGAATCCGCCGTCGACGGCCATGACGGCGCCGCGGAGGTAGGATGGGGACGTCCGAAAGTGTCCGCTGGGCGGTCGTTGGCCCGGGCGCCGTCGCCGCGAACTTTGCCCGGGGGCTCGCCGAGTGTGAGAGCGGCAGGCTGGTGGCGGTCGCCGGCCGTGACCAGGGTCGCAGAGACGCATTTGGCGAGAGGTTCGGCGTGCCCCGCGCTCGGCGCCACGCGCATCTCGATGCCCTGCTGGATGACGATGCGGTCGAGGCGGTCTACATCGCGACGCCGAATCCGTTCCATGCGGAACAGGCGATTCGCGCGCTTCGCGCCGGCCGGCACGTGCTGGTGGAGAAGCCGGCCGGGCTCGTGCCCGGCGAGGTCATCGCCATGACGGAGGCGGCGTCGCAGCAGCGGGTCTTCCTGATGGAGGGCCTCATGTACCGGTGCCATCCGCAGATCGCGCGCCTGGTTGAAATCGTCCGATCAGGCGAGATTGGCGAGGTCCGCCACATCGAGGCGAGTTTCGGATTCGTCTCTGGCTTCGAGCCGGCATCCCGCCTTGACTGTCCCGGGCTCGGGGGTGGCGCGATACTCGATGTCGGGGTGTATCCCGTGTCCTTCGCGCGGCTCGTGGCTGGCGCGGCCCGCGGCCTGCCGTTCGAGGAGCCGGTACGGGTCGAGGGCATGGGGCGGCTTGGACCTGCGGGCGCGGACGAGACCTCGCATGCCCTGCTCCTGTTCGGAAACGGCGTTGTCGCGGAATGCTCTGCCTCGATTCGGAGGAAGCTGGCCAACACCGCAACCGTCACGGGAGCCTCGGGGAGCGTGCACCTGCCGGATCCCTGGACGCCCGGCCGGGATTCCGGCCCTTCGGATTCGGTGCTGGACGTCATCGCCGACGGGGCTTCCCGCCGCGAGTCCCTGACGGACCGGCGCATTCTGTTTGCCCATGAGGCGGAGTGCGCCAGTCGCTGGATCCGGATGGGGCTCCTGGAGGCAAGAAGCCCGGCACCGTCCTGGCGCGACAGCATTGGCACGTCGGAGGTGACCGCTGCCTGGCGGCGGGCGGTGGGGTACGACCTGCCTGTCGAGACGCCGCGGGGAACCCGGGTCCTGCCCGGCGCGGTGCCCGCCGGATCGCCCCGCATTCCGCATGTCGCGATCAACGGCATGGAAGGAGAGATCAGCTCGCTGATCATGGGCTGCGACAACCGCGACACCTTGGCGGAAGGCGCCATCGTCTGGGATGCCTGGTGGGAAGTCGGCGGAAACGGCTTCGACACCGGATTCGTCTACGGGGGCGGGCGGCACGAATCCCTGCTCGGACAATGGATGAAGGCCCGGGGCGTGGCGCATGACGCAAGGGTCATCGTGAAGGGCGCGCACAGCCCGTACTGCCTGCCGGACGTGATCCGGGTGCAGCTGGAGATGTCACTGGACCGGCTGGGTCTTGATCGCGCGCCGATCTACATCATGCATCGCGACAACCCCGACGTGCCGGCGGGCGAGTTCGTCGAGGCGCTGAACAGGCTTGCCGACGAGGGGCTCGTCGGTATATTCGGCGGCTCGAACTGGTCGGCCGACAGGTTCCGGGAGGCGAACGCCCATGCCGCCGCCAACGCCCTCATGCCGATGAAGATCATGAACAACAACCTGTCACTGGCGAGAATGGAGCGTCCGGTATGGCCAGGCTGCATCACGTCGAACACGGCGGCTGCGCTGGCCTTTCTGCGAAGTTCGGGCACTGTCCACCTGTCTTGGTCATCGCAGGCGCGGGGATTTTTCCTGGAGCCGCCGGAGCGTTCCGAACTGCCTCGGGAAACGTCGCCGGACAGGTGCTTCGCATCCGCCGAAAATTCGCGGCGGCGCGAGCGTGCAAGGCAGCTGGCCGCCGAGATCGGCGTTCACCCGCACAATGTCGCCACGGCATGGGTGCTTGGGCAGGCGTTTCCGTCGCTGGCCCTGATCGGACCACGCAGCCCGGGTGAAATTGCCTCGACTCTCCCGGCACTGAGCATAAGGCTCTGCGAGCGCGACCTGGCGTGGCTCAACCTCGAGGCGGAGTCGAGGTGACGCGTGAGATGGGAGAATGACGGGCGTGCGCCCCTCGAAGCTTGCCGGGCATCTTGCGGCGGACGTCTCGGGGGGCGAACGCCATTCGGAACTGGCCGATCTCGGACGAGTCCCCGGGCTGAACCGGCTGCTGGTCGAGAGGCATCGGCCGCTGAGGTTCCAGGAGCCCTATCACCACCACACGTCGATCGAGATCAACTTCCTGCAAGGCTGCCGTCTCGAATATTCTTTTTCCGGCACGCCGGTGCCCCTGCCGCCGAAGCGGATTGCGGTTTTCTGGGGGGCCGCTCCCCATTGCGTGACCAAGGTGGAGGGCGTTGGCGCAATCACGAATGTCTACCTGTCGCTCGGCCAGTTTCTCCACTGGCCGCTTCCGTCGCCAATGGTGAAGGCGGTCTTGGCAGGCAGCATAATCCATGCAAGGACCGGTCCCGACAGCGATGTCCATCTCTTCGACCGGCTGTTCTCGGAGCGGCACCTGGACGACATCTCGTGGCGCAGGCTGCATCTGGCGGAGATCGAGGCCCGGCTTTGCCGCGTTGCGCTCGAGGGCTGGGACGAATTGCCGGGGCCGGATGGAGACGGCCGGGGACGGACGGCTGCCGGTGCGCCGGCGGGTCATGTCGAGGCCATGATCCGCTTCATCGCCGACAACTATTCCTGCCCGATCAGCGTTGGTGACGTCGTTGATTCCGTGAACCTGAGCCAGGGGCATGCCATGAAGCTGTTCCGGCAGACAATGGGCCGGTCGATCAAGGAGGACCTGACCCAGACAAGGCTGTCTCATGCATGCATGTTGCTTCACGAGACCGACGCGAAGGTCGTCAGCATCGCCTATGACAGCGGCTTCAGGTCGCTGTCGAGCTTCTACGGGGCATTCGTCTCCGCCTACCGTGTCCCACCCGCGCGCTACCGCGCGGAAAGCCGTTCATCGGCTGCGAGGCCATAGGGATTCCGCGTCCGTCATGATCGGGTTCCCGGCCGGCTGCCGCCCGGGCATTGCGGCGCCAGCGGCCGGCGCTGCGCGGCCGAATCCCCGGTGACATGATGCCGCATCCGCTGACTGGAACGGGGCGCAGGGCGGTTTCGTTCCGAGAGGCATTCGTGAGCCGCAACGCCAGCCTGCGCGGTCCGGATAATCTGTTCCGGTCCCGGCGGCACGGCGGCGGACAGCCGCCTCTTCATGGAGGCGGTGCCGTGGTGGTTCCGCACGGGGTCGCCGTGGCGCGGCCTCCCCGAGCGGTCCGGGAACCGGGACGGCGTCTCCAGGCGGTTCCGGCGCCGGCCGCTTCCGGGGGTCTTCGCGCGCGTTTCCGACGCCTTGTCCGAGGAGTCCGGCCTCGAGCGCGTGTCCGGCGGCGGCACGGCGGTCCGGGCGACCCGGAAGGCGGCGGGCGCAAGAGGGGGACCTCGAGCCAGGGGATCGGCCGCTCCCGGGGCGGCCTGACGAGCAGGGCCGCGGCCGTCGCGGACGCGCCGGGATGCCCTGTCCGCTTCACGGTCCTTCCCGGCCAGGCGCACGGCCCGAGAGGGTGCCGGGGCTTCTCGACGGCCTGGCGTTCGGGGCCTTCGTCGGCGACAGGGCGTCCGGCGCGGACCGGCTGCTCGAGGACCTTGCGGAACGCGGGGCGGAAGCGGCGGTCCCGTCGAGGCGGAGCCGGACGGCGCCGCGGGCGCACGGCCGGGAGGTCTGCGGGTGGCGGCGCCTGGCGGAGAGCCTCTTCGCGAAGGCCGGGGAGCTCCGGGCGGTCGCGACGCGCTGCGCCAGGACCGGCGAGAGCTTCGCGGCGGGGATCGCCTCGTCGCCGGCGTGGTCGCCGCGACATGACTGTCAACGGGCCCTAGGCTGTGTACCCATTTAATTGCTTCGCCAGATCCCGCAGCAGGAAGCGACTGGCAGCGAGCTGCACGGCCGACAGAAAGTTGCGGGCGGTCTTGTCGTAGCGCGAGGCGACGCGACGGAATTCCTTGATCCTGCCGAAGAACCGCTCGATCCGATTGCGACCCTTGTACAGGGTGCGGTCAAAGGGCCGGGGGATCTTGCGGCAGGACCGAGAGGGGATGTTCGCCTGGGCCCCCGCCTGTTCGATGCACCGGACGACAGCATTGGCATCATGGGCCTTGTCGCCGAGGACCATCTCACCGGGGACGAGATCGGCAAGCAGTGCCTTGGCCTGGGCACAGTCCGAGGCCTGACCCGGGGTCAGGACCAGGGCCTGCACCGTGTCCGTCCCGCTCAGGGCGAGATGGACCTTGGTCGTCCGGCCGCCACGGCTCAGGCCGATCTGCGGCGGCGGCCCGTCGCGACGGGCCCCGGCGGCGTGCTTGTGGGCCCGCACGACGGAGGAGTCCAGCATACGCAGGCGCACGGGTCCGACCGCACCACCGTTTGCATCGTCATCATCGTCCGCTCGCTCGGCCAGCGCCTGCATGATTCGGGCCCAGGTGCCGTTCCGGCTCCAGCGGTTGCAGCGATTGAAGCAGGTCGAGTAGGGACCGTAGCGCTCTGGGAGATCCCGCCAGGGGATGCCGGTGCGCAACACGAAGAAGATACCATCCATGACCCTTCGGTCCTGCAACCGACGCGGGCCCTGATGTGTCTGGGGAAGCACCGAGCGGAGGATCGCCCACTCCGCATCGGTCATGTCGTGGCGGTGTCCGCTCATGGGTCTGCTCCTGCCTGATGGTTTTTGGGCTCCTCTCGCAGCTCCAGACAGACCTGTCAATATTTAAGTACACAGCCTAGTGGAACTTCAGGGGCGCGATTCTCGCCCAACCCGTTGACAGGAAGCGGGAATTCGCCGTTCCGGGCTCCCCATGGCTGGATTCCTGTTTCCATAACCGGCGTTGCCGAGGATTCCGGCATGTCTGACGGGCCGTCCAGGTGCCGCTGAACCAGGGCGCGGGATTCTCCCGGGATTTCGCTTGACGTCACAGATCGGTCTTCCATGGACGCGTTCTGTTCCCATGGCGGACGCCCGCCGTGGCCCCGACATCGAATCCGTCCCCAACCAGGCCGGAAAGCCCGCCATCCCGGCTCGCGCGAGGCCTGGCGCGAGGGAAGGCGGATCCGCAGGCGCGCCGTCGCCAACCTCTCGAAGCTCCCGCCCGAGGTCGTGGAGGGCTTCCGCGCCGTGCCCGGGGGCGCCGTCGCCGTACGCGACGTCGGCGACCTCATGCAGGTGGAGCGCTCCCTCCCGCACGGCCGCGTCGCCGCCGTCCTCGGCACCGCGCGGGGGCCTCGCGCGCATCCTGCAGCGGACGCGGAGCCGGGAGCGCGGCCTGGCGCCGGCCGCCGCCGTCGCGCGGGTGCTGTCGCCGGATTCCAGGCCCGCCGCCGCCCGGCGGCTGTCGCCGGAGACCGCGACGGGCGGCCTCGGCGCCCTGCCCGGCCTCGGGGAGGTGACGGGCAACGAGGCGCCGGGCATGCCCGGCTGGCTGCCGGAGCGCCAGCCCCGGATCGAGCGGGGCCTGGCCAACCGCCACCTCAAGGGCGGGAACACGCTGATCCTCCACGACGTCGGCAGTTCGCACCTCGAGGGGCGCTGCCGCCCGCTCGCGGCCTTCGGCCACGACAGGGACGGCAGGAAGGGCAGGCGGCAGATCGTGCACGGGCCGCCCTGCGCCGCCGACGGCCGCCCCGTGGCGGCGGAGGTCTTCCCCGGCAACGCGTCCGACCCCTCCACGGCGGCCTCCCGGGCCGGCAAGGCCCGCAGGCGCTTCGGCGTCGACAGGGTCGCGCTCGCGGGCGACAGGGGGACGACGGCCACGGCGCGCATCCGCGAGGACCTGGCGCCCGCGGGGCCGGACCGGATCCCGGCGCTGAAGACGGGCGACGTCCGCAGGCTGCTGAAGGCGGGCCCGGAGGGCGGCCCGGCCCCGCGCGTCCCCGAGGCGCCGGTCGCGGACGCCGTGGCGGAGGTCACGGGCCCGGACCTGCCCGGCGAGCGGCTGACGGTGTGCACGGACCCGAGGCTCCGCGAGGAGCGGCGGCGCAGGCGCGAGGACCTGCTGAAGGCCGCGGAGGAGGCGCTCGCCGGCATCGCGGCGGCGGCCGCGCCGCGCAGGCCGGGGCCGGCGAACCGCGACGCGCACCCCCGACGGGCTGCCCGTCCACAGCCTGCGCACCCTGCTCGACGACCTCGCGGGAACGGCGCCGGACCTGCTGTGCCTGCCGGGCCACGGCGAGAGCGAACTGGCCGTCGTCACGAAGCCCGCACGGGTCCGGGAACGGGCCTTCGAGCTGCCCGGCGTGAAGCCGGACCGGAACGTTCCCATGAGGATGACAGGTCCCCGGGAGGCCTCGAAGACGGAAAGACGTTGAAAACCAGGAGCATGGCTGCGGAAAACTGCTTGCGAAGCCCCTGAAGTTCCGGCTAGTTTGGGCAGACCGTTGAAGAACAGGCACTTGATGGGGTAAACTGAAAATGCTCTGAGAGTGTTCGTGCCGTTGGAATTTGCCCACATTCCCATCAGAAGATTGCAGGGAGCGCCCACAACGATGACCATCGACGACCTCGTCACTTCCATCAACGGGAGTGCGTGGAACCGCTATCTGTATCACTTCACGGATGAATCAAATTTCCCTTCCATTGCCCAGAAAGGGCTTTTCTCCAAGGCCAAGATGAAGAGGGAAGGGCTGCCATTGCCCGACGCCGCAGGCGGCAACTCGCTCAGCCGGAGTCTTGATGCCCACAAAGGCATTGATGCAGATGTCAGCCTCTGCATGACTATGAATCATCCCCTGAAGTATCTCGCCCAGAAGGCGGGACGCCTCCCGGACCCGCGCTACCTTGCGATTGCACCTGATGTCCTCAAGCGGGATGGAGTGCGCATTGCCTTGGGCGTGGCCAATGCAACCGAAGTCGAGATCCTGCCGATTGCGGATGCACTGGCCCGTGGGAAGATGGATGTCGAAGTCCTTTAACAGTGGACGGACTGGAGGGATCCTGCCGTCCAGCAGCGCCTGCAAATCGTCAAGAAGTGGGAAATCCTCGTGCCTGATCGTGTGCCCAGAGACCTGATTGTTCGAGTGATGTGATGGCAAGTCGTCCTGTCTTCATTCCCTGCCTTGACGGCAACAGCCTTGTCGATGAGAGGCTCTTCGAGTTTCAGTGGGCTTCGGGTTTCGCTGTCACCCAGAAACGGAAGAATGTCCGGTCCCTGCACACGAAAGCCCGGGCGAGCGGCCTGAAGCAGATCCTTGAGATTTCGTCGAAGTCGGAAGAAAAGGTCGGGCGCGGCCTCAGCGCCTTCAGTCTCCAGATCAATCTCTCTGGATCCGCCTATCCGCTTGAAAGCGTCTACCAGGGTGCCAAGGTCTTCGAACACAGCGGTGGGCCCTTTCCCGATCTCTGGTCCCGGTCTCCGCGCGAGGCCAAGAGATTTGTCCGTGCCTTCCAGGACGAGAACGTCGTTGGCTTTGAGCTGGAGAGCGTGCGGTACCCTCTGGTGCCCCGCAGTGCCTTCTACGATTGGCTGTACATCCGCAGCCTTGCCGATCACACGGAGTGGATAGACAAGCATGTCCACTTTGAGGCCTTCACGGACATCGAATTCAATCCGAGGACTCAGATCAATTGCCAGGCCCGGGCCTTTGCCGAATTCCGCAGTCTGATGGCGCGCTCCGAAGATGGATCGGCACTGCAGGCAGCTGCAGAGGACTTCAGCCACTTCGCCTCCCTTTTGCCGACCGGCCCCTGTGTCAGCCCCAAGGTCCAGCCTCCGTCCTTGTTCCATCCTCATGAGGAACACGGCTTCGCCTGAACGTCCGCCCGCGGCCCCGGAACCGGTTTGGAAATTGCCCTGCGAGGGCGGCCCGCAGGTCGCCCTTCCTGTGCGCCCTCCGCCGCAAGATGTCAGGGTCGCAGCCCAGTGCGTTGCGCGCGTTGGTGTTCGCCGTCGGTTCGGAATGCAGGGGCGACCGCCCGCACAGGCAGTTGCGAATGCCCAGAGGGGTGCGGGGGCCGGTCGGGAAGCAGCCTGACGTCCGTGTGCCAACTGTGGCATTCGTCGGCATGCAGGTGCCGCCCGTCATGAAGCAGCGGCGCGCGCGGCCATGTGCGGACCGGTCAGCTGTCAAGCGGCGAGGATGGCGTGGAGGGACCGGGAACGTCCAGGGGGCCGGCGCTTCGGTCTCCGGACACCGGTTCCTCTTCCAGGCATTGCCTGCCATGGTCCTGTCGCGCGGAGGCGCCGGCATGTGAATTCCCCACGACGAGCTTCCGCATGACCGCGGTGACGGCGACCTTGCGGGCCCTGCCCCCTCGGCCCGGGCCGGCCGTGCATCTCCATCATGTCGGGACCGGACATGCAGGCCGCCATCGCCGCCATGTACAGGACGTCCCCCGGACGCCGCCGCCCGCCGGTCATGTGGCGCCCGCCCCTGAGGGTGCCGCCGTCGCGGGCGAAGGGGGCGACGCCGGCCAGGGCGGCGGCCCGGCGGTTGCCGATCGCGCCCGGCCCGCCCGCCCGGGCGACCGGGGACGCGGCCGTGACCGGGCCGATGCCCGGCACCGGGGCCGGATGCCGCAGCTCTCCGCCAGGCCCTCCGAGCCCTTGACAAGTTCCTCGATCCGCCGGCCGGACGCGGCGACGGCGCCGTCCAGTTCCTCCAGCACCCCCTGGACGGGGCCGTCCGCGTCCGGACCGCCGGCCTCGCCCGGGACCGCCTCGGCCCGGCGCGCCTGTCGACGGGCGCCTCGCGCAGGACCGGCATGTCGCGGAGCCTGTCGACGGTCCCGTCCGCCGGCGCCACGGCCGCCATGTCCGGGAACGCGGCGCGCAGGGCGGCCGGCACTCGCGCGCCGGCCCTGTCGGTCTTTGCCAGCTCGCCGCCGGCCCTGGGGAGGTCCCGGGACTGGCGCGGGTTCGCCACGACGACCTTGAGGCCACGGATCGATGTGACACGTCATGAAGAAAGCGCTTGACAGCACTGGGGCTCATAAGAGCCTCCCGGAGAGGCTGAAGCCGCGCGCGTCGACCGGGTCGGGGACGCGGCCGAAGCATGCACGCACCGCGCGAAGCGCGGCCGTGGCATCGGCGGATGCCTGCGAAAGGGGTTTCCGGACATCTGCTGCCCGGCTCCTGCCTGGCCGCGGCAAGGCCGGTCCGGCGGGAAAGGCCTGCGACAGGAAGATTCGCGGCTGCCGCGCAACCGACTGACAATGAACGAAAGGAAATCCTGTCGGGAATTGCTGAGCGATTGCCCGCACATTTGATGCTGAGCGCTGCGAGTATGGCGCGCGAAAAAAATGGCGCCAGGATGCATTTCGTGCTTTCCGAAACCGGTTTCGTAGGCGATTCTCCCGAATCGGGAGAAACGACTTGGTCATGCCGAACGCAAGCACCGCCGCAGCGCCGGCGCAGCCTCGGGTCAGGATATCCGACGTTGCGAACGCCCTCGGCCTCGCCAAGGGCACCGTCAGCCGTGCCCTCAACGGCTATCCCGACATCGCCGAGAAGACGCGGCGGCGCGTCAGGCGGGCGGCGGACGCGATGGGCTACCGCCCTCTGGCGCAGGCGCAGGGAATGCGGACCGGCCGGACGCGAACCCTCGGGCTGGTTCTCCAGACGGACATCGAGGGGGCGCAGCGACCGTTCCTTTCGGACTTCCTGGCCGGGATCACGGGCGCGGCAAGCGCCGAGTTCTGGACGCTCACCGTGGCGACGTCCGCAGGCGGCGAGGAAATGCTCGCGACGCTCCGGCGCCTTGTCAACGAGCGCAAGTCCGACGGCTTCATCCTGCCCCGGACCCTCACCGACGACGCGCGCATGAAGCTCCTGAGGGCGCTCGACGTCCCCTTCGTGCTCTACGGCAGGGTCGGGGACCCGGACCGCTGCGCATGGTTCGACATTCTCGGCGAGGAAGCCATGCGGGACGCCGTGCGCCGGCTCGCCGGGCACGGGCATCGCCGGATCGGCTTCGTCAACGGGGCGGCGGCGTACAATTTCAGCCGCCTGCGCGCGGAAGGGTTCCGCGCAGGGATGGCCGATGCGGGACTGGCGGCGGACGAGACCCTCATGCTCGGCGAGGCGATGTCCCGCAGGGCCGGCCGCGAGGCCACGCGCTGCCTTCTCCGCGCGGCGGTTCCGCCGACGGCCATCGTCTTCGCCGTGGATCTTGCTGCGCTTGGCGCCTATGACGCCGCGCGGTCCGCAGGCCTCGCGATCGGAAGCGACCTGTCGGTCATCGGCTACGACGGCATTCCGGAAGGCTCCTGGGCCATCCCGTCCCTGACGACGTTCCGCGTTGACAGCCGGATGGCGGGCGAGCGCCTGGCGCGCTTGCTGATCCGGCGCGTCAGGGGGGAGGATCCCGAGAGCCTGCGGGCGACCGAGCCGGCCGAGCTCCAGCCCGGCGGCTCGGACGGGCCGCCCGCAATGACGGGCAAGGATATTGCCGGCCGCGTCGCAGCGGCCGGAATGACTCGAGACTGAACAAGGCACCAAAGGAGGAAAACATGTCTTGCAAACTTCACCGCCGGCGCGCCGGCCTGACGGCAGCCGCCGCGCTCGGCCTTGCGCTGGGCGCGACGTCCGCCCTGGCCGACATCCGCTTCTGGACCACGGAGCACCAGCCCGCGCGCCTGGAACGCCAGCAGAAGATGGCGGACGACTTCACGGCCGCCACGGGCATCGGCGTCGAGGTGATCCCTGTCGAGGAGAAGGATCTCGGCACGCGCGCCACGGCCGCGTTCGCGGCAGGCGACCTGCCGGACGTGATCTACCACCCCCTGCAGTACGCGCTGCCCTGGACGGAAGCCGGCATCCTCGACCCCGAGGCGGGCAACGAGGTGGTCGAGGCGCTCGGCAGGGAGACCTTCGCACCCGGGCCGCTCAGCATGGCGGTGTCCGGCGGAAACGTCGTTGCCGTGCCGGTCGACGGCTGGACGCAGATGGTTGTCTACCGCCGCGACCTGTTCGAGGAGAGCGGCCTGGAGCCGCCGACCACCTACGCGAACGTGCTTGCGGCCATCGAGAAGCTGCACAACCCTCCGGCGATGTTCGGCTTCGTCGCGCCCACGAAGGTCGACGAGGGCTACATGAGCCAGGTGCTCGAGCACATCCTGCTTGCAAACGGCGCCTCGCCCGTCGATGCGGGCGGCTTCACGGGCTTCGACGAGGCAAGGACCGTCGAGGCGCTCGAGTTCTACAAGGCCATCGCGGAAGCCTCGCCTCCGGGCGAGCTCTACTGGGACCAGGCACGGACGGTGTTCTTCGCCGGCCAGACGGCGATGATCATCTGGTCGCCCTTCATCCTGGACGAGATGGCCGGCCTGCGTGACAGCGCGCCGCCGACGATCAACGACGACCCGACGACCCGCGAGCTGGCCGCGAAGGCCGGCATCGTCACGAACTTCGCCGGCCCCTCGAATCCCGAGGGCGCCGCCTGGGCCGATGCGCGCTACTTCGGAATCACCGCCGACGCCGACATCGAGGAGGCGCAGAAGTTCGTCGAGCACTCGATGAACGAGGGATACGCCTCGACGCTCGCGATCGCGCCGGAGGGCAAGTTCCCGGCCCGCCGCGGCAGCTCTCCCGGCTCGACGGAGTTCGTGGAGGCCTGGTCGATGCTCGACGTGGGCGTCGACCGGCGCGCGCCGCTGGGCGATCTCTATCCGCAGGAGGTGATCGACGAGATCGTGGGCGGCCTTGACGTCGCGCAGCGCTGGGGTGTCGCCGAGGGCCAGCTTGCCCTCGCGTCCAAGATCATCAACAGTCAGGCAATCAACCGCGTCTTCCGGAGCTACTTCGACGGGGAGATCGGCGCCGGCGAGGCCGTGAAGGCGCTCAACGACGAGCTGGCGTCAATAGAGTGAGCCAGCCTGGCGGCCCCGGCAGACCGGGCGGGGCCGCCAGGCCGGAAAGGACGATCGCCGAGATGAGCGAATCAGCGACCACGGGACCGCCACGGACGATCGGGCCGCTACAGAGGCGCGAGGTCCGGCTTGCCTGGTCCTTGCTGCTTCCCACCATAGCGATCGTCTCAGCCGTCGTCGTCCTGCCGCTGCTCGCGGTTTTCTGGATAAGCTTCAAGCCGATCGGCCTTGCCGACCTCCGGCCTCCGGCCCCGGTCGTCCGGGAGGCGTTGAGAGGCGAGGGCGCGGATCTGAGAATCGAGTACCGGGTGCGGAACTCGTCGCAGCGGGAAGCCATCAGCGCCGTCACCCTCAGCGACGTCCTCCCGGACGGCGTCACCGTGCGGGAGATCGACGGGCGCTGCAGCGTTGCCGGATCCCGGATCAGGTGCAGCCTCGGCGACATGCAGGGCGGCGCCCGGGACCGCGTTTCGGTGTTCGTGGCCGTGGGCGGGGACGAAGCGGCCGCCGAGGCGGCCATCGAGGGGTCCGAGCCCGCCATGACGGGCTCGGGCAGGAACGTGCTCACGAACTTCGAGTTCACGCTCTCCAACTTCGCCAAGATATTCGACGGCGAGGAGTTCTGGGGCGTTCTCGGCGCGACCCTGTTCTACACGGTGTTCGGGACCATCGGCGCGCTGGTCGTCGGGCTCCTCGCGGCCATGCTTCTCAACAAGGAGTTCCGCGGGCAGGGCGTGCTGCGCGGCCTCTACCTCTTCCCCTACGTGGCGCCGGTCATTGCCGTCGCGTTCGCCTGGGTGATCCTTCTGGACCCGTTTTCGGGATCGGTCAACGAGCTCCTGGTGCAGATGGGCGTCGTCGACGAGAAGATCAATTTCTTCGGGGACCGCCCGCTCGCGCTGGTCATGGTCACGGTCTTCGAGATCTGGCGGTACTTCCCGCTTTCGTTCCTCTTCATACTCGCGCGGATGCAGTCGATCGATTCGGACATGTACGAGGCTGCCGACATGGACGGCGCGTCGCCGTTCCAGAAGTTCTGGTACCTTGGCCTGCCGCAGCTTCTCGGCATCCTCTCGGTCCTGTTCCTGCTGCGCTTCATCTGGACCTTCAACAAGTTCGACGACATCTTCCTTCTGACCGGAGGCAACGCGGGCACGCGCACGCTGACGGTCAACGTCTACGAGCAGGCGTTCGCGGTATCCAACATCGGGGCCGGGGCAGCCGTCGCCGTCGTGATCTTCTTCTGCCTGCTGCTGTTCGCCTACGCTTTCTTCCGCACGATGAGCCAGGAGGAAGGCCTGTGAGACGGATGCCCGGAACGCGCCGGGCGGCGGCCGGGCCGCGCCCTGCGGAGACGCGGTCTCCCGGCCGTCTGCGGGGCGCCGGCGGATCCGGAGGACGGACGACATGTCCGCGCTGAGGCACGGATACGTGGCGGGGCCGC
Source organism: Paracoccaceae bacterium (assembly GCA_965221845.1). Lineage (GTDB taxonomy): Bacteria > Pseudomonadota > Alphaproteobacteria > Rhodobacterales > Rhodobacteraceae > JAJEFO01. Next base: position 425,156 of record OZ244919.1, on the reverse strand, counting down.
TCATCGGCGCGCTCTGGGCCCCGGTCATGGCGATCATCGCCTGCATCGGCGTCAGCTTCCTGACCGGCGAGGGGCTGAGGCCTTCGCTGGTCTCATGCGCGGCCCTGGGCCTCTGGCTTGGGTACGCCGGGCTTCCGGCCGGCGGCCGCGGCCTCGCGCCACGGCTCGTGAGGATGGCCCTGCTCGCCGCCGTTCCGGCGCTTGCGCTTGCGCTTGCCGGCCCGGCGATAGTGGCGGCGGACGCCGCCGCGACGCCGGTCTCCGCCGTGGCGCTCGCCTGGGCGATTTTCCTCGTGGCCGCCGCATTGCCGCTGCAGGTGATGCTGCGGCCGCTCCCGCCCGGCCGCGCCACGCGGCATGAATTCGAGGAGGCGGTGATCAGGTTCCTGACCGGTTTCGGCTACGTGTTCTTCACCGCGATCGTCGCCGTCCCGTTCTACGTCATGGTGATGACGAGCCTGAAGAACCAGTCGGAGCTTCTCCAGAACCCCCTGGACTTCACGATCGACCTCTCCAGGGGCTGGGACCTCCTCCGCAGCTACCGGGAGCTCTTCGCCGACTTCGGTTTCGGAAGCTATCTCTGGACCTCGTTCTGCATCTCGGCAGTCACGGTGCTCCTGACGCTCCTGTTCTCCGTGCCCGGCGCCTACGCGGTGGCACGCCTCAGGTTCAAGGGCCGGAAGGCTTTCTCCAGATCGATCCTGCTCATCTACATGGTGCCGATGATCGTGCTGGCCCTTCCGATCTACATCGCGTTCTCGATGGCCGGGCTCCGGAACACCGTCATCGGGATCCTGCTGATCTACCCGGTCACGACGATCCCGGTGGCTCTCTACATGCTGCAGGGATATTTCAGGGGGCTGCCCGCCGAGGTCGAGGAAGCCGGTCTGATGGACGGCCTGAACCGGCTGCAGGTGATCTGGAAAATCACGCTCCCCCTTGCGTTGCCGGCGCTGGCGAGCGTGAGCCTCTACGTGTTCATGATCGCCTGGAACGAGTTCCTCCTCGCGTTCATGCTGCTCGACGACCCGTCCAAGTTCACGCTGACGCGCGGCATCGCGTCGCTGGACAGCTCGGAGGTTCCGCGACAGCACCTGATGGCCGGCGCGGTCATATCGACCGTGCCGATCATGACGCTGTTCCTGGGGCTGGAGCGGTTCATGACCAAGGGCCTGACGGCCGGATCGGTCAAGGGGTGACGGGGCGCGACCATATCGCGCGCGACGAGCAGGCGCGCGCGATCCTCCTGGGCAATGACAGGGGGGGGTACACCGTGCCGACCGCGGGCCTCTATCCCTACCAGTGGAACTGGGACTCGGCGATTGCCGCCCTGGGCTTCGCGACCTTCGACATCGAGCGCGCCCGTGCGGAGATCGACACGCTGCTCGCCGGCCAGTGGCCCAGCGGCATGGTGCCGCACATACTCTTTCACGAGCGCGATCCCGGATATTTCCCGGGTCCCGAGGTCTGGGGCAGGGGCCGGGGGCCCGTTCCCTCCTCGGGCATCAGCCAGCCTCCCCTGGCCGCGACGGTCGTGCGGGACATCTGGGAGGCGGACCCTCGCGGAGGGGATGCATGGGCGCGCGCCCAGTTCCCGAGGCTGAAGGACTGGCATCGCTGGTTCATGGAATGGCGCGCGGACGATCACGGCGCGATCTTCGTGACCCATCCCTGGGAGTCGGGCAGGGACAATTGCTCCGACTGGGACGAGGCAATGGCCGCCATCGATCCCGCGGGAGTCGGCGAGTATGCGCGATGCGACACCTCCCACGTCGCGCTCGAAATGCGCCCCACCAAGCACGACTATGACCGCTACGTCTGGCTGGTGCAGCGCGGGCATCGCCTGGGCTGGGACGACGCGGCGCTCGCTCGCGACATGCCGTTCCGCGTCGCCGACCCGACGATGACCTTCATCCTTCTCAGGGCCAACCGCGATCTTGCGGCCCTTGGCGGCCGTCTCGGCGAGGACGTCTCCGAAATCGAGGCGTGGACGGCGCGCCTCGAGAGCGGCGCAGGCTGGCTCAAGAATCCCGAGCTTGGCATGTTCGACGCCGTCAACCTGAATTCCGGCAACCGGACAGGCAACCTGTCCAGCGCGTCCTACCTCTGCTGGTACGGCGGCGTGGACGACGAATGGATGCTGGGCGCGCTCGACAGGACCTTCCGGACCTGCCGCTACCCGGTGCCGAGCCACGACGCGGCGTCTCCTGGATTCGATCCCAAGCGCTACTGGCGAGGGCCGACCTGGGCCATCATGAACGCGATGATCGCCCGTGGCCTGGCGGACATGGATCATCGCGGCCGGGCCCGGCGCCTGCGTGACGTCACCCGGACGCTTGTCGCGTCGCACGGTTTCGCCGAGTATTTCGATCCCCTGTCTGGCGCGCCGGCCGGCGGGGGGACGTTCACCTGGACTGCGGCGGTCTGGCTGGCCTGGGCTTCGCCATCAGCGGGAGGGAAATGATGGGCGCGATAACGCTGAAGGCGGTCGAGAAATGGTTCGGCGAGCTGCAGATCATCAAGGGCCTCGACCTGGAGATATCGGACGGCGAGTTCGTGGTGTTCGTCGGCCCTTCCGGTTGCGGAAAGTCGACGCTGCTGCGAATGATCGGCGGCCTGGAGGAGATCAGCCGCGGGACGCTCCTGATCGACGGGGATGACAGGACGGCGGACCCGCCGTCGAAGCGCGGCCTCACGATGGTGTTCCAGTCCTATGCGCTCTATCCCCACATGAGCGTGCGCGAGAACATGGGGTTCTCGCTGAAGACGGCCGGCGCGCCTCGCGCCGAGATCGACGCCAAGGTCAGCGAGGCCGCGCGGATCCTGAAGCTCGAACCGTTCCTCGACCGACGCCCGAAGGCGCTTTCGGGAGGCCAGAGGCAGCGTGTCGCCATCGGCCGCTCGATCGTGCGCGATCCGACCGCGTTCCTTTTCGACGAGCCGCTTTCGAACCTCGATGCCGCGCTCCGGGTCGAGATGCGCTACGAGATCGCCAAGCTGCACCAGTCGCTCGGGCGCACGATGATCTACGTCACGCACGACCAGGTCGAGGCCATGACGCTTGCCGACCGCATCGTGGTTCTCGAGTCCGGCACGATCGCCCAGGTCGGGACGCCGCGCGAGCTCTACCGGCATCCCGCCAACCTGTTCGTGGCCCAGTTCATCGGCTCGCCGAAGATGAACGTGCTGGAATGCAGCGCGTCGGAAGGATCGTTCAGCGTGCCTGGAGGGCGGGGCGGTCCGTTCGCCGGCGCGCGTGCCGCAAGCAGGGTCGGGATCCGGCCCGAGCATGTCGAGATCGGGCCGGAGGGCGCGGGCATGCTGGACGGCACGGTCGACGTGCTGGAATACCTTGGCGCCGACACGTACCTGATCGTCGATGGCGGCCCGGCCGGGCAGGTCACGATCAGGACGGGCGGCGAGACGGACGTCGCCATCGGCGACCGGATCGGGATCTCCGCGCCGGCGGGGCGGCTGCATTTCTTCGACGCGGCGGGAAAGGCCGTCTGATCGCCTTCGGCCCCGAAACGGGGCGGGCGGGGCCTATCGCCCCCAGGTCCGGACCGGGCCGCAGTCGATGTGGACGAAGCCTGCGCGCGAGTAGCGGCCGACGCCGCCCGCCGAGCAGGAGCGCGCGGCCTTGGCGACCTGGGCGACGTTGCGCCCGTTCAGGCGCACGTCCGCGGCCTGGCCCTTGATGTGCAGCGAGTTCCGCGCGACCGACTTGGAGCGCAGCCTCAGCATCGCGTTGGTCTTGGGCGACCTGTAGCCGGACAGCAGGAGGAACGGCGCGTCCGCGTCCAGCAGGCGATGGGATGCAGCAAGGATGTCAATCGTGCGCTCGTCGATCCTCTTGATCTCATTCGTGCGAAAGTCGCGCATGAAGCTGTTGATTTCCTTCATGGCATCGCGGACGTACTTGCCATCGATCCAGTACGACGCGTCGATGCGTTCGCCGGTCCGGCCGGAATACATCCTTATCTTGCGGACGTCGCCTGCGCCGCGCAGGAAACCGAAGGCGTTCGCGCAGACAGGCGCTGCAGCCAGCGCCGTCGAGCAAAACACGCCCAGCAGCGCACGTCGCGTCAGGTCGTTCGGATGGGATCTCTCCATGTTCAAGCCCACGTTCCGCATTGCCCGCACCCCAGATGCCCCCGGGGCGCGGATTTCTGGGTAGCCCAGGCGCGCGGCCGATGGAACCGGTTTGTTTCATGTCTTGCAGGCAAGACCGCGAAATCGGCAGGAAACCGCCGATCTCCACATCTGCTTGCGGCATGTGTCATGCCAAGTCACAACATGAGCGACATCCCAGTGCAAGCGACGTGATTGGTCCGGTCCCGTGATTCCCGGACAGGCATCTGTTCTCGGGTCAGTCAGGGAAGATTCCGACGGGCGGTTTCGATCGGACAGCTCGCTCACTCGAATGTACGGAACGGAAACGCTCCATAAATGGCACCCTGATCCGCCCGGACCGGCATCGAGATCCTTCACCTTCACGTGACGTCGGCGGTCTCGACCCGCACCTCCAGGAGGTTGCGCGCCTCCCGCCCGCATGCCACCGCGACCAGATGGACAGGCTCCCGGCGGTCCCGGTACCTGTCGGCGTAGCCCCGCGCCCGCATCTGGGCGAACGCCGCCTCCAGCGCGGTCCCGGCTGCGGCCGCATCCTCCGCCATCTTGAACTCCAGCACGAACACCTGCCCGCCGGTGCGCACCACCATGTCGGCGCGCCCGTGGCTGGAGGCCTCCTCGGCGCGGACATCCACCCCGATCGCCCGGAAGCACGCATGCAGGAGACTGGCATGCCAGGCCTCATGGCGCGCCAGGTCACCCGTGGCGTGCCACTGGTAGGGGATGCTGGACAGGTAGGCCCTGAGCGTGTCCGCAAAGCCGGTGAAGTCGTTGGTCTCGAGAAGCGCGCGGAGACCGCGTCCCTGGCCGGTGGCTTCCGTGACCGCCTTGCCCAGATGCTGCAGCAGTCCCCTGTTCAGGCTGACGCGCACCTCCTGGTTGGGATAGTCGAGCCGGTAGAGCGTGTCGAACCCGTCGCTTTGCTCGTCAACGATGGTCAGGTATCCCGTCTGGAACAGCAACGCCTCGGCGCTGAGATCCTCCACATCGAACCTCGAGACCAATGACTCGTCGGCCAGGCATCCTTCGAGTTCCAGCGGGCTGACCGACCTGGCCTTCAACGTTTCGAACAGGAAACGCGGCGAGCCGGTCTGGAACCAGTAGGGCTTGAACTTGCGGGTCCGCAACAGCAGCAGCACGTCGAAGGGATTGTAGAGCCGCTCTTCGCCCAGCCAGCTGTAGCCGTTGTACCAGGTGCGGATCATGTCCCGGTCCAGCCCCTCGAGCTCCGGCGCGAACACGGTGTCGATGTCGGTGTCCGTGTAGCCGCAGATCGTGGCAAAGCGGGGATCGAGGCTGATGTCCTCGAGATTGTTGAGATCCGAGAACAGGCTGACCTTCGAGAACATGCTCACGCCGGTGACGAGGACGAAGCGGACATGTTCGGCGCTGTCCTTGATCATCCCGTAGACACCGCGCAGACATTCCCGGTTGGCCCGCGCCGCATCGGGGTCGTGCAGCCCGTCGAGTATGGGCTTGTCGTACTCGTCCACGAGGACCGCCACCCGCCGTCCTGTCTTGCGATGGAGATGATAGAGAAGCGTCTTGAGACGCTCGGGGGCCGCTTCCGTACCGTTTGTCTGATCCAGTCCGGCCGCGTGTTCGATCAGGCCGAGCTGACTGGCGATGCTGCGCTCAATGTCCTCCGGACTGTCATACTTCCTGCCAAAGCTGAGCCGCACCACGGGGTGGGTGACCGACCAGTCCCAGTGATCATGGATGTCCAGCCCCCGGAACAGCTCCTCCCGCCCCGCGAACAGGGCGCTGATGGTGTCCACCAGCAGGCTCTTGCCGAACCGCCGCGGCCGGGAGAGGAACCAGTGGTCGCCCCGATCGATCAGGTCCCGGATCAGCGGGGTCTTGTCGACATAGTAGCTGTCGGCCTGCCGCAGCCTGGAGAAGGACTGGATGCCGATGGGCAGGCGTTGGCGGGTCATGCTGACTGTCTCACGCCTTGCGGAGCGGGAATGTCCCGAACGAGGGCCTGGGAAAGCTGTCATCATGTACGGTTATGAATCCACGCTGGCATGTGGTGAGAACTCGCCTGCTGAATCTTGAGCACTTGACGGCGGCGACCCGCGCTAAGCGCGCTGCCTCATTCCGTTTGATGCGTGATCCGATTCTCCTCTTTATGGTTCTGGCCTGCTGGTCGGAGACTGGCCCCTTGCGAGCGTAAGCGAGCCATTTCTGACATTCAAGGCTGGAACACCGTAAAGCGGAGGTGGTGCTATGGCGCGGGAATTCGGAGATCGAGCGGACGGACGCCAGCTGGAATCCCTCAGACTGCATGCAGCTCGGACCCGGCTGTGACAACTATCATGCCGAGCGCTTAGCGTAACGCTGGCGCGGTGACGGGCGCGGCCTGGACCCGGCGGCTCGGCGAGCGCCTGCCGACGATCTTCCCGAGGCGGGCGGAACAGACGGCGGCCTGCCGGCTGCTGTCCAGCGACGGGGTGACGATGGAGCGCATACTGGAGTCGCGCTTGGAGCATACGGTGAAGCGGTGCCGCCCCAGCGGCTCTGGCTGGACGTGCAGGACACGACGAGGCTCAAACACGACGGGGCTTTCGGGGACCTCCGGCCTCGAAGGCCTCAGCGGGGGCGGCAAGGGGAATTCGGGCTTGCTGGCGCATTTCGGCATCGCGGTGAACGCGGGCGGGCGGCTGCTCGGGATGTTCGGGGCGGACGCGGACCTCCGCCAGGCGGAGGGCAAGGACCGCGTCCGCTGGACGGCCGGCCTGGATCGGGCGCAGGAGCTCGCAAGCGCCTGCCCGGACACGCTTGGTGACGGTCTGCGACCGCGAGGGCGACTTCCGAGATGGTCTCGCGCGCGCAAGAGACCGGGGCGGCGCTGCTGGTCCGGGCGAGCCGGGTGGCGACGGACGACGGGGAAGGCGAGGACCTCTGGGAGCACGTGCCGGGGACGGAGCCCGTCGGGCGCCGGGAAGGTCGCGTTCCCCGCCCGCGGCGGCCCGCGCAGCAGGGACGTCTGGCGAAGCTGACGCTGCGCTGTGCGCCCGCGGACCTGCCGCCGCCGAAGAAGGATGCGGCTGAGGCGCGGAAGGGCGTGCCGGGCTGGCGGGCGCCGGCTTGAAAGCTTCGCGGACTTGCCCGAAGACGGTTCTGCCGAAATCGGCGCCGGCGTTCGGCGGCCTGTCCGCCGGCCGATGCACGGGACCTGCAGTGACGGATCCGCATCCTTGAAACGGAGTTACACAGATTTGAATGGACAGCATCGGCGTATCTGGAAAGAATCGACAGGTCAGGTCCTTGCGTGGCTGGATGCAGACGGCGATGCGAATTACGGCAACCGGATTTCTCCGCCTGCGGCATGCCGTGCCCGGCGCGCTTGCCGCGCTGTTCCTGGCGGCGGGCTGGGCGCATCCGGTTCGCGCCGAGGGCGGCGGGCATTCCGGGTTCGCACAGGCCGTGGCCGAGGCGGCTGCCAGGGACCGGGCCGTGGCGGAGTTCTATGAAGCCACGGACTACGCGCCGATCTGGACGGACCGAGGCGGAAAGGCGCGGCAGCGGCGGGCGGCGTTCGTCAAGGCCGTGGCGGACGCTCCGTCCCACGGATTGCCGCTGGATCGCTACCGGCCCGAGATCCTGAGCGTCAATCCGCGCCGGGCCAGGTCCGAACGCGAGCGCGGACGGCTGGAAGTCGCGCTGACGCGCCTGTTCCTTCGCTATGCGCGTGACGTGCAGACGGGCATTCTGGCGCCAGGCCGTGTCGACGGGGAAATCGCGCGAAAGGTGCCTTACAGGGACCGCGCGTCGATCCTGTCGGACTTCTCCCGGTCGTCGCCCGGCGCTTTCATCCGGGCGCTGCCGCCGTCGAGCCGGGAATATGAGCGGCTGAGGAGGGAAAGGGAGCGTCTCGAGACGCTGGCCGGCGGCAGCGGCTGGGGTCCCGAGGTGAAGGCCCGCTTGCTGGCGCCCGGCGCCAAGGGCGCGGCAGTCGCGCAGCTTCGCGACCGGCTTGTCGCCATGGGATATCTCGGACGGGACGCGCGCGATGCCTACGGCTTCGTCATGCAGCAGGCCGTGGCCGCCTTCCAGCTTGATCATGGGCTGCCGGTCGACGGCGTGGCCGGGCCGGTCACGCTGCGCGAGATCAACGTCGGGCCCGGGCGGCGGCTCGCCCAGGTCCTGGTCGCCATGGAGCGCGAGCGCTGGATCAACATGCCGCTCGGCGACCGCCATGTCTGGGCGAACATCCCGGACTTTCACGTGCGGATCGTGGATGGCGGCGAGGTCGCCTTCGTCACCCGTTCCGTCGTGGGCGCGACAGGAGACGATCGCAGAACGCCGGAGTTTTCGGACGCGATCGAGCACATGGTGATCAACCCGACGTGGCATGTGCCGCGCTCGATCACCGTCGCGGAATATCTCCCGAGGCTGAGGGCCGATCCCGACTCCGTGTCTCATCTCACGCTGTTCAACGGCTTTGGGGAGATCGTCGAGCGGGACCACGTGGACTTCGCCCTGTTCGACGGGGAGACCTTCCCTTTCAGCATGAAGCAGCTGCCGGGCGAGGGCAACGCGCTGGGCGTCGTCAAGTTCATGTTTCCGAACCGTCACAACATCTATCTTCACGACACGTCCGAGAAGCGGCTCTTCGGAGAGGACGTCCGGAGCTTCAGCCATGGCTGCGTTCGCCTTGCCGAACCCGTCGACTTCGCGCATGCGCTCCTTAGGGGTCAGGTGGAGGACCCGGAGGCGTTCATGCGCGAGCGCCTGGAGACGGGAGAGGAGCTCGTTGTCGAGCTCGAGGAGCGTGTGCCGGTTCATCTGGTGTATCGCACCGCATTCACCCGGGCGGACGGCAGGATCCAGTATCGGCCCGACATTTACGGCCGCGACGCGCGCATCTGGGCGGCGTTGAAGCGTGCAGGGGTTTCGCTTCAGGACGTTAGGAGCTAAGGCTCGGGTCGGAATGGTGCCCGCAGCCTGATGGCAGGCAGGGCGAATTTCGCATCGCAGGCTCGCGGGTCCGGCATGAATCGAACGGTCGAGGAAATCGCGGCAGCGCTGGAGGCGGACGCCTTTGGCCGTGTCCGGATTTCCGTCAAGGGCGCCGCCGAGCCCGCAAGGGCCGCGCCGGACGAGCTCGCACTGGCCATGAGCCCCAAGTACGCCTCGGCCATCTCCCGCGGCCGCGCACGTGCAGCGATCATCCGGGAGGACGCCGACTGGGAGGCCCTTGGCTTGGAGGCCGCCATCAAGGTGAAGCATCCGAGAATGGCGATGGCGTGCCTGACATCGCTGCTGGACGCAGGGCCCGAGATTCCCCCTGGCATCCACCCGTCGGCCGTCGTTGATCCGAGCGCCGAGGTCGCCGAGGGCGTGGCCATCGGCCCCTTGGTCGTCGTCGGGCCCCGGGCGCGAATTGGCGCGCATGCCCGCATCGCGTCGCATGTCAGCATCTCCGAGGACGTGGAGATCGCGCCGGACGCGCTGATTCACGCGGGCGTCCGGATCGGGGCCCGGGTCAGGATCGGCGAACGCTTCGTCTGTCAGGCAGGCGCTGTCATAGGAGGGGACGGCTTCAGCTTCGTGGCAGGGGAATCGGACCGGATCGAGAAGGTGCGCCGTTCGCTCGGAACCGACGCGCGCGCCGCGACGTCCGGCTGGAGCCGGATCCATTCGCTGGGTTCCGTCGAGATCGGCGACGACGTCGAGATCGGCGCCAACACGGCGGTGGATGCCGGAACGATCCGAGCGACCCGGATCGGCGATCGCACGAAGATCGACAACCTCGTGCAGATCTCCCACAACGCGCAGATTGGCGAGGACGTCCTGATCTGCGGGCATGCGGGAGTCGCGGGGTCTTCCACGGTGGGCGACCGGGTCGTCATGGGCGGGAAGTCGGGGATCACCGACAATGTCACGGTAGGCGACGACGTCGTGGTGGGCGGGGGCGCGCTCGTGCTGTCGCGGGTGCCGGCCGGCCGGGTTCTCCTTGGCTACCCGGCCATGAAGATGGACCAGTACATCGCGGCCTCGAGGAACTGGCGCAGGCTGCCACGGATCCTCAGGGACATCGAAGCGCTCAAGAAAGCAGTTTCATTGGGCGGCAAGGGCGACTAGACCGTCTGCCGACGGCATCAGTCTGGCGGATGGCATGCAATGAGCGGCGTCAAGGAACGGGTGATCGAGATCATTGCCGAACAGGCGGTCCTGGAGCCCTCGGACGTCTCGCTGGACAAGTCCCTTGAGGATCTTGGCGTCGACTCCATGGGGCTCGTCGAGGCGATCTTCGCGATCGAGGAGAGCTTCGACATCCAGGTTCCTTTCAACGCGAACGAGCCCGAGATGGGCGAGTTCGACACTTCCTCGGTGGCGTCGGTCGTCGCTGCCGTCGAGAGGCTGGTCGCGGAGCAAGCCGGATAGCGGTGCGACGGGTTGTCATCACCGGATCCGGGACGATCAACTCTCTCGGCCACTCAGTTCCCGAAACCCTGGAAGCCATGCGCGAGGGGCGGTGCGGAATAGGCGCGCTGGACATTCGCGACGTCGAGCGTCTCGCGATCCGGATCGGAGGCCAGGTCAGGGGGTACGAACCAGACCAGAGGTTCAATCGCCAGCAGCAGGCCCTGTATGACAGGTTCACCCAGTTCACCCTGATCGCGGCCGAGGAGGCGATCGCACAGTCCGGGCTTGAGTTCTCGGGCCGCGTCGCCGCCGAGTCCGGAGTCGTGCTCGGCACATCCGGGGGCGGCCTGAACACCCAGGACGAGAACTACCGGGCCGTCTACGAGGAGGGCAAGAACCGGGTTCATCCGTTCATCGTGCCGAAGCTGATGAACAATTCGGCGGCGAGTCATGTCTCGATGAACTACAACCTGAAGGGGCCGTCCTTCACCGTGGCGACTGCATGCGCCTCGTCGAACCATGCCATGGGCCAGGCATTCTGGCTGATCAGGGCCGGCGCGGCGACGGCGATGGTGACCGGCGGATCGGAAAGCATGCTTTGCTTCGGCGGCGTGAAGGCCTGGGAAGGCCTCCGCGTCATGTCGAAGGACGCATGCCGGCCGTTCTCCGCCAACCGGAACGGGATGGTGCAGGGCGAGGGGGCGGGCATATTCGTGTTCGAGGAGCTCGGCCATGCCAGGGCGCGCGGCGCGGCCATCCTTGCCGAAGTCGTGGGCTTCTCGATGACGTCCGACGCGGCGGACATCGTGATGCCTTCCCAGCAGGGCGCGGCGCGCGCCATCTCCGGCGCGCTCAGGGATGCGCGCATCGACGCCGAAAGGGTGGGTTACATAAACGCGCATGGCACCGGGACGGCGGCGAACGACAAGACCGAGTGCGCCGCCGTGTCCAAGGTTTTCGGCCATCATGCCGACGAGGTCATGATTTCGTCGACCAAGTCGATGCATGGCCACCTGATCGGAGGCACCGGCGCCGTGGAACTCCTTGCCTGCCTCATGGCCCTCAATGACGGGATAGTCGCGCCCACCATCGGCTACGAGGAGCCCGATCCGGAATGCTCCCTGGACGTTGTTCCGAATGAAGCGCGCGAGGCAAGGGTCTCGCACGTGCTGTCGAACGCCTTCGCCTTCGGCGGTCAGAACGCGGTGCTGGCGCTCAAGTCCCTGTAGGGTTCGTGGCGGCTGGAGCGTGACGCCCGATGGCGCATGGCAGAGCCGGGATCGCCGGCACGCAGGTTGAGGGTGCGTCTCCCGGTCCATGGCGCTGCAGCCGGTGACGCGGTGGCGAAGACAGGCCGGCTGAAGCCCTCATGACCGATAAGGCCCATGCCGGTGAACGCCGATCCTGTCGATACGCCCCCGCGTGCACAGTGCCGCGGCCGCATCCTGCATGGCCGTCCGGACCTGCCTGCGGGAGCCGGGGCGGCTGGCGGTGTCACGGGCGCGATCGAGGGAGCACGCCGCAACGGGCGGAAGGCAGTCCCGGCCTCGGGTCCGATGACGGACATGCGTTCGGCACTGGGTGCGTTCCGGCTGTGCTGCCGGACGTGCCGTGATGAATGAACGCCGGGATTCCGCTTGCTTCATATGGTTGCAGGTCGGGGATCGCGTCCTTCGCATGCCCGCGGGCCCGATCCTGCATTCCGCCCGCGACGCCATCGGCCCTGCGCCGCCGCCTGTCCGTCAGAAGACGAAGTCGTCCTGGCCGACGAGCGCGGCGTCGACGCCGGCGAGCGTGACGGAGTCCTCCGCCCCCCTGACCCGGACCACCGCGTTCCCGTTGCCGTCGTCCGACACCGACAGGTCGCGCCACCGCAGCCCGGAGCCGGAGAAGTCGAGCACGTCCTCGCCGTCCTGGAAGTCGCGCACCGTGTCCCGGCCGAACGGCCCGCGGCCGTAGACGAACGCGTCGGCGCCGGCGCCGCCGCGGAGGACGTCGTCGCCCGCGCCGCCATGGAGGCGGTCGGCGCCGGACCCTCCGAACAGCCGGTCCGCGCCCGCGCCCCCGCGGAGGACGTCGGCGCCGGCGCCGCCGCGGAGGACGTCGTCGCCCGCCCCGCCGTGGAGGCGGTCGTTTCCGCCCCGTCCCCGCAGCGTGTCGTCGCCCGCGCCCCCGCGGAGGACGTCCGGCCCGGCGCCTCCCTCCAGGGGGGCTTCCGGAGCCTCCGCCGGGTCGCCGTCCTCGACCGTGACCGTGGCCGAGGCGTCCGTCCCGAGCGTGGCGCCCGCGGGGTCCGAGAGCGTCACCGTGAAGCTCTCGCCGCCCTCGCGGACCTCGTCCTGGACGGTCGCGACCTCGACGACCTTCTCCGTCTCGCCGGCCCTGAACGTGACCTCCTGCGGCGCGGACGGTCCCGAACGGTCCCCGCTGCCGGCCGTGCCGTCCGCGACCGACCACCGCACCGTGACGTCCTCCGCCGAGGGCCGGTCCAGGCTGATGACGACCCGCGCCGTGCCGCCCTCCGTCACGGTCGCGTCCGCGACCGTCGCCACGGGCGCCGGGTCGTCGTCATGGATCACCACCTTCGCCGTCGGGTCAGGCCCGAGCGTCGCGCCCTCGGGGTCGGAGAGCACGATCCTGAAGCTCTCCGTGCCCTCGTGGACCTCGTCCTGGACCGCGGCGATCTCGACGGCCTTCACGGTCTCGCCCGGCCTGAAGACGAGCCTCTGCGGCGCCGTCGGGGCCGAATGGTCGCCGCTGCCGGCCGTGCCGTCCTCGGCATGCCACCGGACCGTGACCTCCTCCGTCGCGGGCCGGTCCAGGACGAACACCAGCAGGCCGGTCGCCCAGCTCCCCTCCGTGACCGACGCCCAGGCGACGGAGACGACGGGGGCCGCGTCGTCGTCCGTGATCGTGACCGTGGCCGAGGCGTCCTGCCCGAGCGTGGCGCCGGACGGCTCCGACAGCGTCACCGTGAACGTCTCGTCGCCCTCGCGGACCTCGTCCTGCACGGTGGCGACCTCGACCGTCCTCGAAGTCTCGCCGGCCCTGAAGGTGACCTCCTGCGGCGCGGAGGCCCCCCCGTGGTCGCCGCTGCCGGCCGTGCCGTCCGCGACGGACCACCGCACCGTGACGTCATTCGCCGAGGGCCGGTCCAGGCTGATCGTCACCCGCGCCGTGCCGCCCTCCGTGACGGTCGCGTCGGCGACGGAGACCGCGGGTTCCGGGTCGTCGTCCTCGATCGTCACCGTGGCGGAGGCGTCCTGCCCGATCGTGGCGCCGGACGGCTCCGACAGCGTCACCGTGAACGTCTCGTCGCCCTCGCGGACCTCGTCCTGGACGGTGGCGACCTCGACGACCTTCTCCGTCTCGCCGGCCCTGAAGGTGACCACCTGCGGCGCCGGGGGGGGCCCGTGGTCGCCGCCGCCGGCCGTGCCGTCCGCGACCGACCACCGCACCGTGACGTCCTCCGCCGAGGGCCGGTCCAGGCTGATGACGACCCGCGCCGTGCCGCCCTCCGTGACGGTGGCGTCGGCGACGGAGACCGCGGGCTCCGCGTCGTCGTCCGTGATCGTGACCGTGGCGGAGGCGTCCTGCCCGAGCGTGGCGCCCGTGGGGTCCGACAGCGTCACCGTGAACGTCTCGTCGCCCTCATGGACCTCGTCCTGGACGGTGGCGACCTCGACCGTCTTCTCGGTTTCCCCCGCCTTGAACGTGACCTCCTGCGGCGCCGACGGCCCCCCGTGGTCCCCGCCGCCCGCCGTGCCGTCCGCGACCGACCACCGCACCGTGACGTCCTGCGTCGAGGCCCGGTCCAGGCTGATGACGACCTGCGCCGTGCCGCCCTCCGTCACGGTCGCGTCCGCGACGGAGACCGCGGGCGCCGGGTCGTCGTCCTTGACCGTGACCGTGGCCGAGGCGTCCTGCCCGAGCGTCGCCCCCGACGGGTCCGAGAGCGTCACCGTGAACGTCTCGTCGCCCTCGCGGACCTCGTCCTGGACGGTGGCGACCTCGACGACCTTCTCCGTCTCGCCGGCCCTGAAGGTGACCTCCTGCGGCGCCGAGGGGCCCCCGTGGTCGCCGCCGCCGGCCGTGCCGTCCGCGACGGACCACCGCACCGTGACGTCCTGCGTCGAGGGGCGGTCCAGGCTGATCGTCACCCGCGCCGTGCCGCCCTCCGTCACGGTGGCGTCCGCGACGGAGACCGCGGGCGCCGCGTCGTCGTCCGTGATCGTCACCGTGGCCGAGGCGGCCGCCCCGAGCGTGGCGCCCGCGGGGTCCGACAGCGTCACCGTGAACGTCTCGTCGCCCTCATGGACCTCGTCCTGGACGGTGGCGACCTCGACGACCTTCTCCGTCTCGCCCGCCCTGAAGGTGACCTCCTGCGGCGTGGACGGTCCCGAACGGTCCCCGCCGCCGGCCGTGCCGTCCGCGACCGACCACCGCACCGTGACGTCCTGCGTCGAGGGGCGGTCCAGGCTGATGACGACCCGCGCCGTGCCGCCCTCCGTCACGGTGGCGTCCGCGACGGAGACCGCGGGCGCCGAGTCGTCGTCCAGGATCGTCACCGTCGCGCTGGAGGCCTCTCCGAGAACCGCGCCGTGCAGGCTGTACGCGTCGTCAGGACCGTGGAGCGTGACGGTGAAGGTCTCGCTCGCCTCCGCGAGCGCGTCGTCCTTCGTGCCTATCCAGATCGTCTTCTCGGTCTCTCCGGGCATGAACCCGACCATCCGCGGCCTCGACGGCCCCGAATGGTCGCCGCGCCCCGCCGTGCCGTCCGAGACCGACCACCAGGCGATGACGTATTCCTGGGCGGGCCGGCTCAGGCTCAGCGTCACCCGCGCCGTGCCGCCCTCCGTCACCGTCGCGTCCGCGACGGAGACCGCGGGCGGCTCGTCGTCCCTGATGGTCACCGTCGCGGAGGCGTCCTGCCCGAGCGTGGCGCCCGACGGGTCCGACAGCGTCACCGTGAACGTCTCGTCCCCCTCGTGGAGCCCGTCCTGGACGGTCGCGACCTCGACGACCTTCTCCGTCTCCCCCGCCCTGAAGGTGACCTCCTGAGGCGCGGACGGGCCCGAATGGTCATCGCTCCCCGCCGTGCCGTCCGCGACCGACCAGGACACCGTGACGTCCTCCGCCAAGGGCCGGTCCAGGCTGATGACGACCCGCGCCGTGCCGCCCTCCGTGACGGTCGCGTCCGCGACGGAGACCGCGGGCACCGGGTCGTCGTCCTCGATCGTCACCGTGGCGGAGGCGTCCTGGCCGAGCGTGGCGCCCTTGGGGTCCGACAGCGTCACCGTGAACGTCTCGTCGCCCTCGTGGGTCCTGTCCTGCACGGTCGCGACCTCGACGACCTTCTCCGTCTCGCCGGCCCTGAAGGTGACCTCCTGCGGCGCGGACGGGGCCCCGTGGTCCCCGCTGCCGGCCGTGCCGTCCGCGACCGACCACCGCACCGTGACGTCCTGCGCCGAGGGGCGGTCCAGGCTGATGACGACCCGCGCCGTGCCGCCCTCCGTCACGGCGGCGTCCGCGACGGTGATCACGGGGGCAGTGTCGTCGAACAGGAAGTCCGAGGCGCCGACCGCCGAGGCCGCGACGTTCTCCAGCGTGACCGACTGCCTCACGCCGCCGGCGCCCGTCCACGAGACGACCGTGTGCGCCGCCTCCGCGCCCGTGCCCTGCGCGACCGTCAGGTCCGCGAACGCGATGACGAGCCCGGTGAAGTCGATCCTGTCCTCGCCGTCCGTGAAGTCCGTGATCCTGTCGTGCCCGGTGTCCGCCGAGGCGTAGACGAACCTGTCCGCGCCCGCGCCGCCCGTGAGCGTGTCGTCGCCCGCGCCGCCCTCGAGCGCGTCGTCCCCGTCCCCGCCAAGAAGCCGGTCGTCGCCGGCGTTGCCGGTGAGGACGTTGTCCTCCGCGTTGCCGGTGATGACGTCGTCGCCGCTCCCGCCGACCGCGTTCTCGATCACCGTGCCCGCCGCCAGCATCATGTTGTTCCTCAGGCCGCCGACCGAGGAGGCGGTGGCGTGGGCGTCCGAGCTCTTCGTGACGGTCAGGTCGATCACCTGGTCGGCCGCGTAGCCCGAGAAGTCGACCGTGTCCGTGCCGCCCGAGTCGACGATCGTGAACGCGTTCCTGTGGGCGTGCTTCGACAGCTCGCTGAACGCCTTGCCCTTCGAGGCGTCGATGCTGGTGTTGAAGCCCCAGACCGTGTCGCCCGTGAACGCGTTCGAGGTGCCGAACCCGTATTCCGCGTAGAGGCTGTCCAGGGCCAGCAGGTCGGCCGCCATCGGGCCGAGCGGGGTGGCACGGCTCGCGTCGACGTTCGGGTTCTCACCCTGGTCGAAATACGACATCATCGAGAGCTGCCAGCTGTCGTTGGCGAACGCCGCGTCGCGACCGAACCGGGCGCCGCCGTTGTAGTGGCCCTGGTGCCCCAGCCCGAGCGCGTGCCCGATCTCGTGCAGGATCACCTTGAAGGCGTACGATCCCATGTATTTGTGCCAGCTGGGAAATTTGGCGACGTTGACTGCCGCGTACGAAGTGTAGCCTTGGCCGGCTGCGTCAGAGTGGTATATGGAATACGCACCCGCCCCGGACCGGTTGTCCGAGAAGCGGATGTCGGCCGTCCCCGAGGAGGTTTCCCGGAAGTCGATCCCGAGGATGGCCCCGTAGACCTTGAACGCCTCGCGGACGAGCTCGGCCATTGTCGCCGTCGTCATTCCGTCGGTGTCCCCGCTCCAGCCGTCCAGCGTGTAGGTGATCACGCCGTCCTTCGGGTTGATGCCGCCATCGCCAAGGTTGAACTTGCGCGGGGCGAAGTACCGCTCCGTCAGGAAGTGCGCGAGCTCGTCGAGGGTGCCGTCCGCCCGCGGGTCCGAGGCCTTGACGGTCAGCCGGTAGTCGCCGGTTTCCATCCAGCGGCCGCTCCATAACGGGTTGACGCGCGCCTCGACGTAGTAGGTGCCCGATTTCGTGGCGTCGAACAAAATCCTGGAGTTCAGTCCCCCGCCGCTGTCATCGTCGGAAGCCAGGCGCCTGCCGTCCGCATCGAAGATGGACATGAACGGATCTCCCGCGGCGCCCTGGGTCGTCCCGGGATCGTCGGCGCCCTCGAGAGAGAACTCGTAGCGACGCCCGGCCTCCAGCGTGACCTTGATCCAGTCGACGTCCCTGGCGGTCTCGATCGTTCCGGAATAGCTGCTCCCGACCTCCACCCCGGCCGTGGTCGTGTCGTCGGCCGGGATGTCTGCTGCGGTCGCTGGGGTCGCTGGAGCCGTGGAATTCCCCGGTGCACTGGTCCGGGAAAGGGCGTCGACGAACTTCTCGTGGTTGCCGTTCTCCGCGTTGACCGGGTCGATCTGGCACAGGACGCACATTGCGGGACGCTCCTAAGAGCTTGACCTAAAATGTGGATGGCCTCCCCCAGATGTGGCAAATCCCTGTCAGAGGCAAACCAGACAAGGAGGACACAATGGCCTGGGATGAGACCACCCGCGAAGAGTATAACCGCAAGTCGGAGCGATATGAAACCGACCTGACCGACGAGGAATGGCTTCTGGTCGAGCCGCTGCTTCCGGCCCCGGCGAAGCTTGGCCGCCGCCGGACGACCGACCTGCGCGAGACGTTCAATGCGATCCAGTACATGCTGGCCACGGGATGCCAGTGGCGGGCGATTCCCAAGTGCTTTCCGCCCTCTGCGACCGTCCAGAACCACTCCTGCGCGTGGCGCGACAACGGCGTCCTGGAACGGATGCTGGACGTGCTGCGCACGCTGGGCCGTGCGCAGGCGGGGCGCGAGGCGCAGCCGACGGCGGCCGCGATCGACAGCCAGTCGGTGAAGACGACGGAGGCGGGCGGGCCGGCGGGTTGCGACGCGGGCAAGAAGGTCAAGGGCAGGAAGCGGCACCTGACGGTGGACGTCGAGGGGTTCCCGATCGCGGTGCGCGTGCTACGGAGGCGGACGTGCAGGACCGGGACGGGGCGCCGGCCGTCATCCTGGCGATGCTGGAGAAGGCGCCGCAGGTGACGAAGCTGTGGGCGGACGGCGGCTACGCGGGTCCGAAGCTCGAGGCCGCGCTGGCGGAGCACGGCCTGGGGTCGATCGTCGAGATCGTCCAGCGGCCCAGGGAAACAAGGGGCTTCACGGTCCTGTACCGCCGCTGGGTGGTGGAGCGGACCTTCGCGTGGATGTCGCGGTGCCGGCGTCTGGCGAAGGACTTCGAGCGGACGCTGGAGAGTTCGCTGGCCTGGGCGCAGCTCGCGGCGTGCCGGTTCCTGATGCGGCGGGTGGCGCGGGGCCAGGCGGCTGGAATCTCTTAACATATTGATATTATTGAATTATGATTCAAGCTCTAAGGCCCGCTGACGGTCATGCCGCCGAGGCCATGATGGCGACGGGACGGATCCCGGTCGCGAGGCTTCCGGCCGTCCTGTCGCAGCGCGTCGCCACCGCATGGAACTCCCCGGCCCTCGCGAAGATGCTCTCCGCCTGATGCCGCGACCTGAAGGCCTCCTGGCCGCCATCCCGGCGAACGGCCCGGCTTCGCCATGACGGGATTGCCGCCTCCGAGCGCGTCCACGACCGCCACGGCCCTGCATGCGAGGCCGCCGGGGGAGCGTTCCGATCCCCCCGGCGGGTTCGGATCCTCCGCTTGCGCCGTGCCGCCCCGCACCGGGCTGCGCTCGCTCACCCCAGTCCGTTCCGGTGCTGCTGCCGTTTTTCTACTCGCAGGAAGCATGCCCCTTCGGCCGCGGATGCGCCGTCGCATCGTTGATCGTGGCGGATTTCGCGCCCCTGGATATCCAGCCGGCAATCTGGGAGTCTCTCCGGAATGCGTGGCCCCGTCTGCCGTGGTGGCGCAGCTGCGGCTTTCGCATTCGGATGCTGAAGGTCTCGTCACGTCCCTCGAACGTCCCCGCCGATGTCGTCGCCGCACTGCCGGTCACGCCCGTGACGACGTGCGTCCGGGAATGCGCCGGCCCGCAATCCCTTCCCCCGAACGCCGTCCGTGTCGCACCAGGGGCGGATGCGCGCGGGACGGCCATGATCGTTTGTGGCACCCCTTTCCGGATCCACGGCGACCTGGAAGCTCGCCCTCCGTCACACTGTCGGCATGGGCCAGCCGCAGCCCGGCCGCTGGGAAAAGGCCGGCCCCGACGCGAGGGCAAGCCCCCGGCCACGCAGCCCGGCTCATGGAACCACCCCGTTCATGCCACGCCATCCTCTTTCGGTCATGACCAAGATCAACTGCCGCCCCCATCAATGAGCCGCGTCCCTCATGGGAACAATGCGGCACGAAGACGCGGCGCCGATGGTGGCGCCCCGCCCTGCCATGCAGGCAAAAAAGTGCTGAACAAGGCCTTGCGCTGCGGCAGGAGGCGTCGGTCTCGCGGGTGTCCGGCGATCCTGTCGCAGGAGCGTTTCGAGAGCCGAAGCGCGCTCGGGCGTCGCGTCTGTGCGGAGTTCTCGTTCATCGACCCGCGCGGGCGCTCCCAGCCTGCCGGCTGCATGAAGGCACTCGCCGCCCTGGCGGAGAGGGTTCCCGGCATGGTCCTTCCGCCGCCGAAGGCGCCGGCGGCGGACAGCCGGCCGCGCCCGCTCGAGGGCGGCGTCCCTGAGCCGGCGCGGGCGCCCTCGCATCCGGGGCGGATCGGGGGCCTGCGCGTCGAGCCGGTCGCGGGGCCGGGGATGCGCGGTGTGGAACACGCTGGTGGCGCGGGAGCATCCGCGAGGAATGTGCGCCGTACCTGACAGAAGGCAGTCCGCCGGGCCACGGGTCCAATGGCGAACATGCACTCGGCACTGGGTGCGTTCCGGCTGTGCTGCCGGCCATGACGCGATGAATGAACGCCGAGATTCCGCTGTCTGCATGGGTGAACTCATCCTGCCCATGTCAGCGCGAGTGAAAGGCATCCGGTTCTGCACGGCCTTTCACGGGCGGCTTCCGGGGCAGGCCCGTCCGCACAGCGAACGGCGCTGGCCGCTTCAACGAGCCGTCAGGCCAGTGCGAAGATGGTCTGACGTTCATCACGCACGCACGCGATTCAAGCAGTGTGCTACCCGTCCCTGCGCCGGACTCCGTAGAGCTCCATCCGGTGCCCTTTCAGGCGGTACCCCAGCCTGGAAGCGATCCTCTCCTGAAGCGCCTCGATTTCGGCATCGACGAACTCGAAGACTTCGCCGGAGTTCAGGTCGATCAGATGGTCATGATGGTCGCGCTCGGCATCCTCGTAGCGCGCCCGCCCGTCCTGGAACTCGTGCTTCTCGAGTATTCCCACCTCCTCGAAGAGCTTGACCGTCCGGTAGACCGTTGCCAGCGAGATGCCCCGGTCGACGGTGCGGGCCCGTTCATAGAGCTTATCGACGTCGGGATGATCGTCCGCCTCTTCAAGCACGGCTGCGACAATGCGCCTCTGTTCCGTCAGGCGCAGCCCCAGCGCCTCGCATCTTTGGAGTATCGTGTCCGCCATGCCAGTCTTTCCGTTGCGGCACCCGCTTCTATGCGAAGCGACCCGGAAGGAAAAGCGGATTGCTGGCAGGGATCAGCGTCCGAGACGTCGCGGCCGAAGGGTGTCGCGCCATTGCGCGCGGCAGGTTGCCGGCCCCGGCGGTCGCCGTCCCTGCCCGCAGAGGCCAGGTTGCGCCAGGCGGCCTTTAGGTGCCGCAGAAGGTCTGGCGGACGACCTCGCCTTCGTCTGGCGGCCTTGCAAGATCCGCGAACTGGCCCGAATCGGAATACGGAGCCAGCATCGCGGCGCGCAGGCGCTCGAAAGGGCCCGGGTCGCCGGCGACCGCGGCCTGTACCGCCTGCTCGATTCGATGGTTGCGGGGAATCAGCGCCGGATTCGACGCATGCATGGCGTTGATCCGGTCCTCCGGCGCCGCGCCTTCCGCGCCCAGCCGCCGCCTCCAGCGCCTCTCCCAGGCATCGTAGGGGTCAGGGTCGGAGAACATGTCCCGCGCCTCTGGCGCGCCGAGCGACCGGAACGTGTTCGTGAAATCCGCCTCTCCCCTCGCCATCGCGTCAAGAAGTGCGCGAATCAGCTCGCTGTCTCCCTCGTCCTCGGCTTGCAGGCCAAGCTTTCCACGGAAGACAGCCAGCCACGCATCGCGGAAGAGCGCCGGGAACCGGTCTATGGCGGCCTGCGCGTCCTTCGCGCTGCCGATGAGCGGGAGCATCGCGGATGCCAATTGCGCCAGGTTCCACATGGCGATGTCAGGCTGGCGCGAATATGCATACCGGCCCTGCAGGTCGATGGACGAGAACACGCGCATCGGGCTGAAGGCGTCCATGAAGGCGCAGGGGCCGTAGTCGATGGTCTCCCCAGACACGGCCATGTTGTCCGTGTTCATGACGCCATGGATGAAGCCGATTCCGAGCCATGCCGCCACCAGCTTCGCCTGGCGCTCGACGACATGGGCAAGGAGGCCGAGCGGACCGTCTGCGTCATCGGCATGACGCCAGGCGGCGTGGCCGGCCAGCGCTTCAAGCGCGTTGCGGTCGTTTCGCGCGTGGAAGAACTGGAACGTGCCGACCCTGATGTGACTGGCGGCGACACGGGTCAGGACGGCGCCGGGCAGCGGCGTCTCGCGAAAGACCGTCTCGCCCGTGGCGACCGCGGCAAGCGCCCGCGTCGTCGGCACCCCGAGGGCCGCCATGGCCTCCGACACGATGTATTCGCGCAGGACGGGCCCGAGCCATGCGCGGCCGTCTCCCGTGCGCGAATAGGGCGTTCTGCCCGATCCCTTGAGCTGGATGTCGAAGCGTGCCCCGTCGGGAGCGACAATCTCGCCAAGCAGGATCGCGCGGCCGTCGCCGAGCTGCGGGGACCAGCCGCCGAACTGATGGCCGGCATAGACCTGGGCCAGGGGGTCGGCCCCTTCGGGCACCGCGTTTCCGGCAAGGACCGAGACCCCTTGCGGCGTCGCCAGCGCGTCGGCGTCAATGCCGAGGCGCCGTGCAAGAGGCGCGTTGAGGGCCAGCATTTCCGGCGCGGCAACCGGCGACGGCGCCATCCTTGTGTAGAAGCGGTCCGGCAGCCTCCCGTAGGAGTTGTCGAAGGGCAGGGCAAGGCTCATAGGTCCGCGCCTGCCTGTAAGGTCGCTGAAGCTGTCCGGCATCCGTCCGGAATCACGGAGGGGCAGGCCGCCTCAGAGACGGGCGATGCGTTCCGACAGGAGGTCGAAGTAGCCCTGTGCATCCATGTCTCCCATGAACGTGGCGTTGGCAGGACGATCGGTCACGCGCCACCAGTCGGCCACGGTCATGCCCCGTGTGAGTTCGGATTCCGTCTCGATCTCGACGTTGATGTGCCGGCCGGAGAAGAGTCCGGGATCCAGAAGGTAGGCGATCGTGCACGGATCGTGAAGCGGCGCGCCTTCGGTGCCGTACTTTTCCTTGTCGTATCGTTCGAAGAAGTCCGTCCAGGCGGCAACCATGCGGCCCGGTTTCGTGCCCATCCGGCGAAATGTCTCGACCCGCTCCGCCGTGACCAGCGCCTTGTGGGTCACGTCCAGGGGCATGACGGTGAGCGGCGCCCCCGACTTGAAGACGATCTCCGCTGCATCCGGGTCGACATGGATGTTGAACTCGGCCGCAGGCGTGATGTTCCCAACCTCGAAATAGGCGCCGCCCATCAGGACGATCTCCAGGACGCGCGGCATGATGTCGGGCGCGCCCTGGAACGCCCTCGCAATGTTGGTCAGCGGGCCGATCGGAACGAGCGTGACCGTCCCGGCCGGCTCGCTGCGCAGCGCGTCGATGATGAAGTCCGCGCCATGGCCTTCCCGCAGCGGCATTTCCGGGTCCGGCAGCGCCGGCCCGTCAAGCCCGGTCCTGCCGTGAACATGTTCGGCCGTGACCAAGGGCCTCGAAAGCGGCCTGTCCGATCCCGCGAAGACAGGAATGTGGGCATGGCCGGCAAGTTCGCAGACAATCCTGGCGTTTCTCTGCGTGAGCGCGAGCGGGACGTTGCCGGCGACGGCGGTTATCCCCAGAACCTCGATCTCGTCCGGCGAGGCGAGCGCCAGCAGGATTGCCACTGCGTCGTCCTGGCCGGGATCGGTGTCGATGATGATCTTGCGCCGCGCCATTGTTCCTTAGGGAAGCTTGAACACGTCGCTGCAACCGTGTCCACCCGCCTGGGTGCAGTTCAAATTTGTTGCTGATTGCGATTCGCAGATTCCCTTGATGGCGTTGCAGCGCCATGCAGCAAAGGCTGTTCCACGCCCTCGACCAAGCCGGCAAGTCAGGCCGTCGCCGCCTCACCAACGAATTTGAACTACGCCCCACCCGCCTCGCGCCCCCCGGAGAGGCGCGGGGCGGGCCCGTGGACGGCGTTCAGCCGTCGTAGTCGACTTCCTCGGTGATGCGCAGCGCCTCGTCCCGGAGGTCGGCTATCGTCTGCAGGTTTGCGTCGTCGGCCGTGAACGTGCCGAACGAGTCGACCACCGCGAGAGCCGGAACGTTCGGGCTCACCGGGTACTCGCTGTTGATTTCCGCGTAGAGCCTCTGGCCCTCGTCCGACGCCAGGAACTCGACCAGCCGGATGGCGTTATCCCGGTTCGGCGCCGCCTTGGTGAGCGCGACGCCCGAAACGTTCACGTGCGTTCCGCCGTCCTCGAACGTCGGGAAGACGATGCGGACGCTGCCGGCCCACGCCTTCTGCTCCTCGTTCTTCAGCATGAGTGCCATGTAGTAGGTGTTGCCGATGGAGATGTCGCATTCCCCGGCCCAGATCGCCTTGACCTGGGCGCGGTCGTTGCCTTGCGGCTTCCGGGCGAGGTTGGCCTTGAGGCCCCTGAGCCAGTCCCGCGCGTATTCCTTGCCATGCTGCTCGATCATTCCTGCCGTGAGCGCCAGCATGTACACGTGGGTGCCGGAGCGCGTGCAGATCCGGCCTTTCCACCTGGGATCGGCCAGGTCCTCGTATGTCGTCACCTCGCCGTCCGCGACGCGGTCTCGCGAGGCGTAGACGATGCGCGCCCGTGTCGTGAGCGCCGTCCATTCGCCCGCCGGGTCACGGTACTGTTCCGGGACGCTGGCCTTGATGGCGTCGGTCGCGAGCGGGGCGAGGACGCCGGCAGACTTGAGCGCGTCAAGCCGGCCGATGTCGACGGTGAAGGCGAGGTCGGCAGGAGAGCGGGCGCCCTCCGCCTTGAGCCGCTCGGCCATCCCCTTGTTCAGGAAGGCGACGTTGACCTTGACGCCCGTCCTTTCGGTGAAGGCGTCGAAGAGCGGCGAGATCAGTTCAGGCTGCCGATAGGAGTAGACGTTGACCTGGTCGGCGAAAGCCGGCACGACCGTGGTCACGGCGGCGACGGTCAGGGCTGTGATGCGCATGGCGGAGTCCCTCTGTTGCGATTCGTGCGACTCAGATACCTGAGTCTTTTTATAAGATCAATAGGCGACTTTTTTGATCGGGAAAGGGATCACGGGCGCCGGCCGGATGCCGGGAGCGGGCTGAACGGCGCCCAGGTCCGGGGACGCACTCCGGCCATCTTGCGGCCGGTGCGTGACGAGGCCGGAAGCGGAGGCCGGGCGGCGCGCCCGGATCAGGCCGGCCGCGCCGACTCCTCCAGCTTTGCCGCTTCCCAGAGCGCGTCCATTTCCGCGAGCGTCGCGTCCACGGGACGCCGGCCGGTCGCGGCCAGCCGGTCCTCGACGAAAGCGAACCTGCGCTCCACCTTCGCGTTTGCGCTCCGGAGCGCGGCTTCGGGATCAATGTCCCGGTGCCGGGCAAGGTTGACCAGCGCAAAGAGGATGTCGCCGAACTCTTCCGCGACGCCGTCTCCTGGCGTGCCGAGCGCCTCGCTCAATTCCGCAGCCTCTTCCGAGACCTTGTCCAGGACCGCACGTGGCTCTTGCCAGTCGAAGCCGACTGCCGCGAGGCGCCTCTGGAGCTTCAGGGACCTGAGCAGGGCCGGGAGCCCGAGCGCGACGCCGTCGAGAGTCCTGGCCTGGCCCGACTCCGCACGCTCTGCCGCCTTGGCGGTTTCCCAGTCCCGGGCCTGTTCGCTCGCTGACTTGTCGCGGCTGTCGGAGCCGAAGACATGCGGATGGCGGGCAATCATCTTGGCGCAAGCTCTCCGCATCACGCTGGCGAAGTCGAAATGCCCTGCCTCGTCACCCATCTGGCAGTGAAAGGCGACCTGCAGAAGCAGATCGCCGAGTTCGCCCTCGAGGTCGTCCCAGGCCTCGCGCTCGATGGCATCGGCAACCTCGTAGGCTTCCTCGATCGCATGAGGCGCCACGGAGGCGAAGTCCTGCTCGATGTCCCACGGGCAGCCGGTCCTGTCATCGCGGAGCCGGCGCATGACCTCGACCAGCTTCGACGCGTCGTCGGGCATGTCATGGATGGGGTCGCCGTCAGCCATGCCTGTCCTCCGCCATCATGTCCGTGGCGCACAGCCTTGAGCGGAAACGATGGGATGTCCAGCGTCGCTGCGGTCTCGCAGGCTGGCCGCCCGCTCCGCGAATGCGCACGTCCAGCCGGCCCAGATGGATTGATGACGTCTTGGGCAAGCCCGCAAGCGGCTTGCGCCCGCGTCTTGGCCAGGCTTGTCCATCTGCCGTGCCATTGCTAGAGACGCTGCAGTGCCCCCATAGCTCAGCTGGCAGAGCACCTGATTTGTAATCAGGGGGTCGGGAGTTCGAGACTCTCTGGGGGCACCAGATATTATAAAATAAAACCAATGTATTATGTCCCGTTGACAGTCATCTTGCGAATCGTCCGCTCCGTGGGATTTCCTGCCCTGACGACCGCCGGAACGGCGACATGAGCGAGCAGGGAGATGACGATGCAGACAGGACGTTGACGGCCGACGCCATGCGGGCGCGGACCGGGGACATGCTTACGGGCAAGACGTCCGACCCCGGCGGCACGGCGGCGGACAGCCGCCTCTTCGTGGAGGCGGTGCCGTGGCGGTTCCGCACGGGGTCGCCGTGGCGCGACCTCCCCGAGCGGTCCGGGAACCGGGACGGCGTCTTCAGGCGGTTCCGGCGCCGGCCGCTTTCGGGGGTCTTCGCGCGCGTTTCCGACGCCCTGTCGGAGGAGTCCGGCCTGGAGTGCGCGTCCGGCGGCGGCACGGCGGTCCGGGCGACCCGGAAGGCGGCGGGCGCAAGAGGGGGACCTCGGGCCAGGGGACCGGCCGCTCCCGGGGCGGCCTGAGAGCTTGACCTAAAATGCCATATATTGAACTATACTGGCATATTTCCGAGATTTCAGCACAACATATAGTGTTTGGTGTGAATTTTAGGTCAAGCTCTGACGGGCAGGGCCGAGGCCGTCGCGGACGCGCCGGGATGCCCTGTCCGCTTCACGGTCCTGCCCGGCCAGGCGCACGGCCCTATGGGGTGCCGGGGCTTCCCGGCGGCCTGGCGTTCGGGGCGCTGGTCGGCGACAGGGCGTCCGGCGCGGACTGGCTGCCCGGGGACCTGGCGGAACGCGGGGCGGAGGCGGTGATCCCGTCGAGGCGGAGCCGGTTGGATGAATCCAAGTGTGAGCCACTACTGGAGGAAGGGCAGTTCCGGCTGGCGCCTCATCCGGAAAACGGACGGATCAAACGGATCCGTACGGCCTTCGGAAATGTGCCGCCTCAGTTCGCGTCTCAGTTCGTCTATCATGATTTCGTCCAGGTGCCTTCGCCCGGAAGAGCGCTTCTCCGCCTCCAGCAACGCGCTCCAGCCATGCGGGTCGATCATGCGGTCGAGAAACTTCGAGAGCCCGGGTCCCCACCGGAACCCCTTGTCAAGGGCGTACCGGAACGCCCGGACAGCATTGCCCCGCGGGTTGGGATTGTGCGGGAGATTCATTTCCAGCACTCTCCGGTCGAGGTCCTGGAAGTATTCCGGGGCCGCCATGATTCTCCCACGATCGATATCGTAGATTATTGCGTCGCTCCTGAAGAAAGTGGCCTTCAGGAGATCTCGCGGCTCCCTGATCTCCACATGGCCTTCCACGTGCGCCCAGGTCCGCTCCAGCGGCCACACGTCTATCTGCCATCTCTTGGACGGGAGAGCGTATCCGCCAAACCTGTTGGCCGCGGCGCCGATCGACTTCATGTGCCTTTCGAAGGAGGCCAGATCGTCCGGGACGATGACGGTATCGACGTCAGACCTGAAACCGGCGTTCCCGAACAGGGCAAGGTCGCGCAGCATTCCGCCAATCAGGACAAGACGACCGTGCACGCTGAGCTCTTTGAGCGCTTGCCGGACATCCTCGCGTCCGCAGCGTCTCGTGGCGAGGAAGTGTCGGAGGCGTCTTTCAAGCCGGCTTTCCATCAACCGTCCTCATGTCGCGATGATGCCTTTCGAGGTCATGATGCAGGTCAAGGCAGAACTGGTCCGTCATCCCGGACACCATGTCCGTCAGCAGCCGCAGCTCCCTGTATCTGATCGGGGGGTCAGCCTCGCGGCGGCACCTGGACACGTCACCCTCAAAGACCCGGCGATAGTTCTTGGAGATCCGGCCATACACGTATGCGGCGAACGGAGAGGTGCGCTCGCTGGACAGGTTCTCGTACCCTTCGCGCTCGCTGATCCCGGCCCAGAGAAAGTCCATGAGCCTGTTGAGCACGTTGAAACCGTTCAGCTCGATCTCGAGCACGCTCTTGTGGCTGTAAGCGTTCTTCTTGTCGAAGTCTTTCAGGGCGCCGCAGAGCTTGCCCGCGGCAGACGCATCAATAAGCCCGCCGTTGAATTTCCCGGACATGATCGAGTCGTATTCGGCCCTGAAGGCTTTGGCGACGGCCGAGACCATCAAGTGAATCGCGTGCACCCGGAACTTCTGGGTCGCGACGTCCTGCAGTTCGTCTGGATGAAGTTTGTGCCGTCCCAGGGATTTCAGCTCCCAGCGAGCAATGTCACACAGGTGCTTTGTGGCAGAGTCACCTTCTTCGATTTCCAGCGTGGCAAGGATGTCGTTCAGCGAAACCAGTCCCTTCTTCACCGCGTCCTCGGCGTCCAGGACCGAATAGGCGATGTCGTCGCACGCTTCCATCACGAGCGCGAGAGGATGCCGGGCGTCGCCCTCAAGCCCGACCTCTTTGCGGACCTCTTCAACCAAGGACTGCTCGGACGCAAAGAAGCCGGGCTTCTTGCGCGAATGCCTGTTCCTGTCTGTGGAGTCTGAGCCCGCGACGTACTTCATGACGGTGGCGATCGTTCCAAGCGTGAGGTTGAGTCCGAGGTCGTCGCTGATGACCTGCAGCTTCGTCAGAACGCGAAGGGTCTGTGCGTTGCCTTCGAAGAGCAGGAAGTCGTTCTTGTGCTGCGTGGTCAGCTTCCCCACGTCCTTCGCCACTCCGGACTCGTCGGCGCCATCCGGCACTGCGAAGAGGACATTCTCGTTCCTCCTGAACCAGGTGCGTATTGCGGACTCGCCTTGGTGTCCGAAGGGAGGATTGCCGATGTCATGCGCCAGCCCCGCGGCGGCCAGAGTTGCGGGAATCTTCCTGATGGCGTCCGAAGGCAGCTTGCTCGCAAACATACTGGCAATTTCCAGTCCGAGGGAGCGTGCAAGGTTCGCCACCTCGAACGAGTGGGTCAGACGGGTCCGAATGCTCTCGATGCTCTCCAGCGGGAAGACCTGCGTCTTGTCTCCCAGCCTGCGGAACGGTGTCGAGAAGGAATGCGGTCATGGTCGCGTTCCTGGGGCAAGCGGAAATGACCATCGAGGACGTCCTTGAGGGCGTCCGGAGCGCTAGGCTTCCCGTCAGGCTCCGGGCGACCGAGCAGTCTGCTGAAGCGCTTATCGCAAAGCAGACGGTTCCAGTC
This sequence comes from Paracoccaceae bacterium, assembly GCA_965221845.1. Lineage (GTDB taxonomy): Bacteria > Pseudomonadota > Alphaproteobacteria > Rhodobacterales > Rhodobacteraceae > JAJEFO01. The sequence continues at coordinate 395,871 of OZ244919.1, read as the reverse complement.
CATCATCCGCCTTCGCTCCTTGGCTTGGGCCAGCCCCGGGAAGATGGGCTGCGACATGCATCGATCTAGCGACACAGCCAGGCGACATCAAGGCGAATGAAACGTCTTTGGCTTCGCACTTGGAGCGGCCGGACTGATGGTATCGCAATTCCTGAGCTTGGTGGTCACCGCGGGGATTGGCAACCCCGGCGCGCAGACCTGTCACTTCGCGCCCGGGATGCTGGATACTGAAGTGGTCAGCATCTGTAGCGCCGACTGTCCCTTCGTCGTGCACGCGGGCACGGGCGATCGTTTTCCATCTCCGCTGTTGGAGCAGTGACGGTCCGTTCTGCCCGACTGGGGCGCTGAACTCGTCCTTGAGCCGAGCGTTGGTTCTTTGCGGCGGTGCGGATGAGGCATTCGGACGGCTCGGGCATCGGGATGGCCAGCTGTGCGCCGGGCTCGGGTCTCGCGTTTCAGCGTTTCCTTTAGCGCCCCATCCCGGCGGGGGCATCGATGCTCCCTACATGGTGAACATCGGGAGTCGGCCGCTTCGCCGACGCTCAACGTCTCTGACCGCCTGAATTTGGATTCCCCGTGATTCCCATGGGATTCCACTGCCAGCCTGGGTATCGTTGCCCGGAATCGAAAATGCCTTGAAAAGGTTTGTGTTTCAAATGACGCCGTGATGGCTGCGGGGGGCAGGATTCGAACCTGCGGCCTTCGGGTCAAGGTCAAGGCAAGTGGAATCATCATCCCGCGTCCTTCGGGGCCCGGCCGGCCGTCTCGCGGGAACCGGCATGACCGGCATCCAGCAGGTCCCTGCCGATGCTCTCGGTGACCCGTGAAGCCGCGTTGCGTATCGAGTCCCGGGCGAGGTGGGCGTAGCGCGCGGTGGTCTGGATCTGCGTGTGGCCGAGCAGCTTGCCGATCATCGGCAGTCCCTCTCCGAGCGCCAGCGCTCTCGAGGCGTAGCTGTGGCGGAGGTCGTGAATCCGCACGTCGTCCAGTCCGGCGCGCGCGCGGATGCGCCGCCAGGGGCCCTGCAGGTCCGCGAGGTGGGTTCCGGCCAGGCGTCCGGCGATGACCCAGGGACTGCCGTCCTCGCGCGGGATGGCGTCCAGGACCGCCCGCGCCTCCGGCCCCAGCGGGACGGCCCGTCCCCCCGTCTTGGCGTCCGGCAGCTCGATGCAGTCCTCCTTCACGCACGCCCATTTCAGGTCGCGGATCTCCGACAGGCGGCAGCCGGTGAGCAGCAGCAGCCTGAACGCCGCGACGGCCGCCGGCATCTCGCCCTCGGCCTCGCGCAGGACCGCGCCCAGCCGCGCCGTCTCCTCCTCGGACAGGAACCGCTCGCGCCTGCGTTCCCTGTAGCGCCTGACGGCCCGGCAGGGGTTCGCGCCATCGGGCCGCCAGCCCCATACGTCCGCGAGCGAGAACATCTTCGAGAGGACGCTGAGCGTCCGGTTCGCCTGGTAGGGCTTCGCGCGAAGGCCGTGGTGCAGCTCCGCGACGTCCTTGCGCCGGACGTCCGGAACCCGCATCGCCCCGATTGCCGGGACGACGAGCCTCGTCACCAGGCGTTCGTATCCCGTTGCGTGGCAGGCTTGCAATGGCTCCGGACGTGTTCCTCGAGGAATCGCTTGCACAGGTCGGCCATGGTCGGATCGGTCCCGCGCCGGGTCCTGGCGGCGCGGGGATCGATGCCCTTCCTCGCGTCGGCGAGGATCTCCAGCGCCTTCGCCCGGGCGCCGTCGGGCGTCAGCGGTCCATGCCGGCCGATGGTGAACCAGCGGAGCCTGCCGTCCACCCGTGTCTGCACGACGTAGCTCTTGCGGCCGGACCGGCGGACGCGAAGTCCGAACCCCGTCAGCTGGCTGTCCCAGTGAACGGCATCCGTGCCGCTCGGCCTGATGGCGTCGACGGTGCGCTTGGTCAGTCGGGACCCGCGGTTCGAAGGCATGGCAGGGCTCCTGTCCCGGAGAGGTTTCGCACAGGCCGCATGCCAGACTGGCAAACAATTGAGCCTCTTGCACAATTATCGCGGTTCCGGCGGCCGTGGCCAGCCTCCGGCGTGCGGGAGCCGGGCCCGGCAGGCATCCGGGGAGAGCCGGAGGGCCAAGGTGTGGCGGAATGTCGCGGATGCCGGCCCTTCGGGCGCCGTCCGCGCATGGCTGTCCGCGCCGTCCCGTTCCCGGGGGCGGCGTCGGCGGCGTCCGGCGCTGCCGCTGGCGGGGTGTCAGACGACGAGCCGCATCAGCTGGCGGACCGTCAGGGCCAGCACGCCGAAGAACAGGTGGCAGGCCACCTTCGCGTGCCCCCGCACCCGGACGTGCCGTCCTCCGTACGAGTCCTTCAGGGCGGAGTTCACCCGCTCCACGCCGGAGCGCTGCCTGCAGCGCACGCGGTCGTGGCGGACGTGGCCCGCGCTGCGCTGCGCCCGCGCCTCGGTGGCGAGGCGCTCCCTCAGCTTCGCGTCGCGGCGGGGGTTCGTGTCGATGATCGCCACGCGGCCCGCCAGGCGGGCGTGCAGCCCGATCTCCCGGGAATCGCAGGCCGCGTCCATGAGTTCGCAGCAGTGGTCCACCCGCTCCGCGGTCATCCGGGCCAGCGGGATGGCGGCCTGGCTGTCGTGGAGCGACGCCGAGGTCAGGATGCAGCTGACGGGGATGTCGCCGTCGGCGGCGTCGACATGCATTCTATACCCTCTCCAGCTTTCCTTGCATCCCTTCGCGTTGCGCTTCGTGCCCACGTCGCAGGCCTTCGGCAGCTCCGCCACCATCTCCGCCGCGGACATGCCGCCCTTCAGCTGCCGCTCGAGGCGGGTCGGCTCCCTGACCGGCCCCTCGCCCTTCCCGGGGCGACCGCGCCTCCGCTTCGGTTTCGGCGCCGGCCTGGGCTTCGGCGCCGGCCTCTCCCGTCCCGTGATCGCCGTCGAGTCCCGGGATACGTGGCCGACGACCGATCCCTCATGGGCGGCCTTTGCCAGAGCCCCGTGCATGCGCTCGGGCAGCCGGGTCTCCGCGAACCACGCGAAGGCCCGGGAGAACGCCGGTTCGCCGGGGACCTCCGACACGCGGCACCAGCCGCACAGCCTGCGCAGCGTCGGGTCGCACCGGGCCGGTCGACCGGCGCGGCCGTGGTCGGGAGGTCCCGCACCGCCTTCGCAACGAAGGCCCGCGCCAGCGCGCTGCGGGAGGGTGCCCGACGCCGCGGTGGTCGCAATGGAGGTGCCGCCCGACCCGCGCCAGGTCGAGGACCGCCACGAACCTGCGGTGCGTCTCCCCCGGCGGGCCGACCTCCTCGGCGAGGAAAGGGAAAGGTTCCCCTTGAATGCGGTGCCAGGCGTCTGATACGAACTTTCCCACGGACATGGGGCCGTCTCCCCGTATGTTGTGGTTCCAACACCCCGCTCATACAGGATGGACGGCTCCATGTCCAGGCCGAGCCGTCGAAAAATGCCCGTTTTTCGGAAAAAACCGCTCGTCCGCGGAGTTCTGCAAGAGGCTCAATTGGCAAACATTTCGTGTCGATCTGGGGGCGTTTCCTGTCAGTCCGTGTCATGGCGACATGTCCGCATGAACATGAAGAAAGGCATGAAAGTCAACGGGATGTCGCTTCCTGACATCGTTTGACACCCTGCTGCTTGACTGATTTTTAATCAGAGGGTCGGGAGTTCGAGACTCTCTGGGGGCACCAGATATAATAAAATCGTAACTGCTCACCCCCTGATGTCGATGTGATGTCACAGTGACGATCGCTTGCCGGCGTGCGGGGCCTTGCGCGTCTGCCTGTGGCATTGATGGTGAACAGTCCGGTTGCGTTGGGGTGTGGACAGCGTAGCTGGATCGGTCTGTCGGTGCCCATCGTCAGCGACGGGGGCTGCCGGCGGGCTATTTTGGATCCAAGGCGACGGTCGGGCTGTGCCAGATGCTTCTGGGGCTCCAGCCGCCGCACGATCTCTACATTGAGAGTCATCTCGGCGGTGGTGCGCTGATGCAGCGCAAGGCGCCGGCGCTGCGTTCGATCGGCATCGACCGGGACCGCCGGGCGCTGGACGGGTTTGCGTGCGCCTGCCCGGTGGAGCTGATCCACGGCTGCGCCCACGCGTTTCTGGCCACCTTCGCGTTCCGGGGCACGGAGTTGGTGTACAGCGACCCGCCGCACCTGCGGGCGACCCGCCTGTCGGACCGGCGCCACCGCCACGACTGCAGCGAGGCCGACCATGTCGTGCTCCTCGGCTTGCTCAGGGAGTTGCCCTGCCAGGTGATGGTCTCGGGCCATCCCGCGGCGCTCCACGATGAGATGCTTGCGGGCTGGCGCCGCATCGCCTGGCAGGTGACGACCCGGGCCCGGGTGCGCACCGAGGTGGTGTGGCCCGACTTCGCGCCGGGTCGGACGCACGGGGTCGGCCATGCCGGGCGGAACGCGACCGACCGCCAGCGCATCAAGCGCAAGGCGGTGCGCCGGGCCGGGAAATGCAGGTTCATGGCCTTGCGGGCTGACCGGAAAGGTGCGCTTGGCGCTTTCGCCGTCCCGGACCCGCATGATCCCGGGAGGCGTCTTTCTTCAGGATCCACGATATGAACGGGCAATCGTCGTCAGTCGCGCCAGCACGACGTCCAGCTCCCGGGCCGGCTGGCAGCGCAGGCACGATCTCTGTCCCGGCCCCCAGCCGAAGCGTGCCGACCCGGATCGCAGCAAGCAAAACCGTGCGCTCATCGCGCCGCCGGCCTTCACAACGCGACGAACTCCGGCGTGGCGGCGTCGCGGGGTCGGACACTTGGATCAGCGGAGCGCATGCACTATAGCCTTGCGAGGCTTCGCGACGAAGAGGGCGGGAAGGACCCGGCTCGCTGACAGAAGCAAGGAGGGGGGGGGCAAACTGGCCGCATTCGGAAAGATCCTGGGCAGCGCCGCCGGTTTTGCGATCGGCGGGCCACTCGGCGCCATTGCCGGGCTGGCGTTCGGGCACCTCGTGGACAGGCGCACGGCGCCGCCTGAAGCCATGCAGAAGGCCGGGCGCCCCGCCCGCGCCGGCCCTTGGCGCCGCTCGAAGGCTGACGTTCAAGCGGCATTCGCGCTGGCGTTCGTCACGCTCGCGGCGAAGCTCAGCAAGGTCGACGGCCGGGTCACCCGTGATGAAATCGATGCCCTGAAGCGCGTCGTCTCCTTCCCGGAAGACGCAATGGAGGAGGTAGGCGCGATTTTCGACGCCGCCAAGACGGACGCGGCCGGCTTCGAGCCCTATGCGCGCCAGATCGCGCGCATCGTTCGCGGCGACATGGTCATGCTCGAGCAGATTCTCGCCGGCCTCGTCCAGATTGCCGCCGCGGACGGCGCCTACCACAGCGGCGAGCGCGACTTCATTGAGCGCGTCGCGCGTGAATTCGGGTTCTCGCCGCAGCAGCGCATGCGCATCGAGCGCACCTACATCGCTGCCGCAGCTCCTGATGAAGAGAAGGAGAACCCGTACGAGATCCTTGGCGTCGGGAGGGACGCGACGGACGAGGAGGTGCGCAAGGCGTATCGCCGCATCGTCAAGGAGTTCCATCCAGACCGGTTGCAGGCAAAGGGGCTGCCGGACGAATTCCACAGGCTTGGTGCCAGGAAGACCTCCGAGGCAAACATCGCCTATGCCAAGATCAAGAAGGAGCGGGGCCTTTCCTGAGGAGAGATCCTGACCGCCCTGCTGGCGCATGCAGTCGTGCAGGCCCTCCGCATGCTTCGCATGGAGCGTTTCGTTCCGGGGGTCTTCGGACATCCCCCGGACGGCCAGCGGCGTTCTCGGCCGGGAAGTCACCGTGCGACCGCGCGACGGGTGCAGTTCAAATTTGTTGGTGATTGCGATTCGCAGATTCCCTTGATGGCGTTGCAGCGCCATGCAGCAAAGGCTGTTCCACGCCCTCGACCAAGCCGGCAAGTCAGGCCGTCACCGCCTCACCAACGAAGTTGAACTACACCCCCGCGCGACATCGCTGTTGTCATGCAGCTCCAAAGACGGCATTTTCGGCCAGCGCGCTTGCGACGCGCCGCATGCATCCGAAGGAGCCCTTCATGACGTCAAGCAAGCCATGCGTCGGTGCGCCCGTGGCGAGGCTCGACTTTCCGAACGTCGACCGGGAGGCGCCGATCTCGATCGGCACGCCGAAGCGACGCTGGACGATGCTGTTTGTCTATCGTGGCCGGCACTGTCCGCGGTGCAAGCGCTTCCTGGACAAGCTGAACCGTGCGCTGCCCGACTGGGTTGCCATGATGGATGTCGTGGTGGTCTCGGCTGACAGCAAGGAGAAGGCCTTGGCGGACAGGGAGGAGTTCGGCTGGAACTTCGATCTCTGCTACGGCTTGACGGAAGCGCAGATGCGGTCGCTCGGCCTCTATGTCTCCGAACCGCTTTCCGAGGCCGAAACGACCGGCCCGTTCGCCGAGCCCGGCGCATTTGCCATTCGTCCGGACGGAACGCTCATGCTTGCTGAAGTTTCCAACGGTCCCGCCGCGCGCCCCGATCTGGAAGAGCTTCTGGACGGAATGAGATTCAACATCGAGAATGACCGTCCGGTCAGGGGAACTGCCTGACCCGCCCTTTCCGCCAGTGACCTGCAATCGTGCCTGAAGAGGGAAAGAGGGGCCCGGATGCGGACAGGCTTCTGGAAGGCCCGGTTCCGGATCGCTGGAATCCGCCGAGAGGCCCGATGCGCGCTTGGCTCGAAGCATCGATGCCGCCTGGCGAGCTGTCGCGGGCGGGACCGGGCGGCATGCCGGACATCAAGCGCCGGCGCGGGGTCACGGGGCTGAAACCGGCCGGCTGCGATGCGATGACGGCTTCGAGAAGGTTCGCAACGGGGAATTGCGGAATGGCCGGGGAATGCGAGATCTTGGAGGCATGCCGGAAGAAGGTCAGGGCTGACGTCACGGAAGCGGCAAGGAGGCAGTCGGCTGCGCGTCACAAGAGCGGAGGACACGGCCTGCGGGGGGACGCTGGGCGTCGGTCCGGGGAGCCATGTTCGCAATCCATGGCGAGGCCGGGAAAATCGGCTGGACGCCAGGCGCCTTCCTGCGCATGCCGCACGACAGCCCGTCAACGCTTCCCGACCGTCAGGCGGGCTGGAGAGCATCGGTCAGCAGCCATCCCGGCCGCCGTCACGGAACAGCCCACGGACATGCGACGGGCTTCGATTCCGTGACATGGTCCGTGCCGCGCAGCGCCCGCTGCAGCCGTTTCGCTGAGGACGCCGGGTCCATGCTCGTTCATGCCGCACCTGATTTCGAGACGGCGATGGAAGCCAGGCCGACCAGCTTCGGCGGTTGCGGGAAACGAGGCCCGCGCTCCCATGGCGGACGCGCGGCCTGGAGGTGCCTTGCCTCAGGCGCGCCAAGCGCTTCGGTGAAGATGCTCGCCTTCCCTCCCTGCCGGCGCGCCGGTTTTCTCAAGCAGGGCCGGCCGGCGGGCACCGCAGGCAATTCTCGGGCCCGGGGCATCTGCAGGGGCGTGCGCGCCGTGCGGACGGAGACGATGTTCCGCGCCATCGCCAGCGCGACGCGGTCCGGAAGCCGGTCGCCCATGGCAGGGCCGGCGGCGCGGGCCCTGCCATGGTCCAGCACCCGGCGGGCTCCGGCGGGTCGCGCTCGACCGCATGGCTCGCGCGCCGGCTGGGCCAGGCTGGACGACGAGGCCGACGGGAAGGTGTTCCGCTCCGTCGTCGTCGTCGCGGCGACCGGCCGAAGCCGGCCCCTCGCGGCCTCAGGGCCGTGGACAGGGGTCAGCCGTCACCGAGCGAGAAGTCGGGAAGCGAATCGAGGGCCCGCTGAATGGCCTGGCCCCATCCATTCGAGATGGTCTGGTAGTACGGGTCGCTCTCCGTGAACCTGCGCGTCGGGCCGGAGGCAAGCGTGCCTGCCGCGTAGACGCTGAGGTCGAGCGGCAGTCCGACCGACATGTTTGACTTGATGGTCGAATCGAACGAGACGATGAGAAGCTTTATCGCGTTTTCGAAGGTCAGGTCCGGCCGGTAGGCCCTTACCAGGATCGGCTTGCCGTATTTCGTGTCGCCAAGCTGGAAGTACGGGGTGTCCGACCCGGACTCGACGAAATTCCCTTCCGGATAGATCATGAACATTCTGGGAGGCTCGCCCCGGATCTGGCCGCCAAGGATTATGCTCGCCTGAAACGTCGCGGCGTCATCGCCGCTTTCCGGGCCCGTCTCGCGCACCGTCTCGCGCAGGGTCTTTCCGACAAGCCGCGCGACCCGGAACATCGACGGCGCATCGAGGATGGATCCGTCGCCCGACCTGGCCTGTTCCTCGATGAGGTTGATGACCGTTTGCGTGGTCGCGAGATTGCCCGCCGTCATGACCGTGAGGACCCTTTCCTGCGGCACTTCCCAGCGGAACAGCTTCCGGTGGACCGATACGTTGTCGATGCCCGCATTCGTCCTTGTGTCGGACATGAACACCAGCCCCTGGTCCATCCGCATGCCGACGCAGTAGGTCATGCCGGGAGTCCCCGCCGTCCCTGAAGGGCGCCGTTACCGGAAAGCTTCATTGCTGGGTCACCTGCAGCGAGACGGTCATCGATTCAGCCGAATCCCCCAACCGCAGCCCGCGGACCGGCGCGGCGTCCTGGCAGTCAAGTCCCGTTGCGACCCTCACGTACCGGTCGTCGGGAGATATCCCGTTCGAGACGTCGAACCCGACCCAGCCCAGGCCGTCGACATGAACTTCCGCCCAGGCATGTCCGGCCTGCTCGTTGCCGTCCTGGCCGGCCTCGAGGTAGCCGCTTACGTAGCGGGCGGGGAAGCCGAGGCGCCGTGATGCGGCGATGAACACATGCGCGTGATCCTGGCACACGCCCCTGCCGGCCGCCAGCGCGTCCTCGGCGCGGGTCGTCGTGTCGGTGGTTCCGGGCCGGTAGGACATCGCGGACAGGACCTGCGCGGACAGCGCGTGCAGCAGCGGGACGTCGCCGCCGTCCGGTGAGCCCTTTCGCCATGCAGCGGAAAGGCCCTTGGCCAGCCGTCGAATCCCCGGGCCCGGCCTGGTCGTTTCCGTTTCCCGCAGGTACAGCCACAGCGGAACGAGCCCTCGGTGGAGCCCGAGCATCCCTCCGGAATCCGCCACTTCCACCTCGCCCTCGCCGGTCACGACAACCTCGGTCGCGCCAGCACGGGCGCTTACGAGGTCAACCCGGTTCTGGAACTGGTCCCTGAAGGTGACCTGCTTTGCTCCGCCTTCGATTCGCGTCGCCCAGGACCGGACGTCCTGCCCCCTGCCGTCCCTGGGGTGCAGGCGAAGCTGGAAGAGGCAGAGGCGGACTGGCTGGTCATATCGATATGACGTCTGGTGGAATATCTTGAGCAACATGGAGCGGCTCCCCGGCCGGTTCACGCCTGAAAACGGTAATCGGTCTCGATCTGGCGGCCCAGCTCGCCCAGCATCGTGATGATGTCCTGGATGAATTCGTGCAACCCTTCCTCGAGGACCTCGCTGACGTCCCGGGACCGCAGGCTGTCGGCGAGATCTTGCGCCAGGGCCAGGCTCTTGGCGGGGTCGGGGGCGCCTGCCTCGAGGTGGCGAAGGTTGTCGAGGAGCTTGTTGCAGCAGAACGCCATGGACCGCGGCATGCGGCTGTCGAGAATCAGGAACCTGGCGATTCCGGCCGGATCGGGTTCGCCTTCATTCAGCCAGCCGTAGGAGTGCTCTGCGGAAACGGATCGGAGAATCGTCTCCCACTGGACGTTGTCGATGGGCGCGCCGACGTGCACGACGGACGGCAGCAGGACATAGTATTTCACGTCGAGGATCCTGGCGGTGTTGTCGCCCCGTTCGAGAAACGTGCCCAGCCGGGCGAAATTGAACATGTCGTTCCTGAGCATCGTGCCGTGCAGCGCGCCTCCCACATAGGCGCTTTGCCGACGTATCAGGCTCAGGACTTCGGGCAGCCTGCGGTGCGTCACAGGCGCCCTCAGCGCGTCGCGGAGCGACATCCATGTCTCGTTCGTGGCCTCCCACACCTCGCTCGTCAGCGCGGTTCGAACGGACCTGGCATTGTTCCGCGCGGCCTCGATCAGCGACATCACGCTTGACGGGTTGCTGCGGTCGCGAAGCATGAAGTCGACGACGCTGTCGAACTCGCATCTCTCGTGACGGGCGAGAAACGCCTCCGTCGCGCCGGCCGTGCTGATGATCGAGGACCATTCCTCGGCGCCGAACCGCGACCGGGTGAGGGCGATCCGCAGGCCCGCGCCGACCAGCCTGGCCGTGTTCTCGCTGCGCTCAAGGTAGCGAAACATCCAGAACAGCCCGTCAGCGGTTCGACCCAGGACCATGTCAGTCCTCCAGCACCCAGGTGTCCTTTGTCCCGCCGCCCTGGCTCGAATTGACGACAAGCGAGCCCTTCCGGAGCGCAACGCGCGTGAGCCCGCCCGGCGCGATGTGGATGCTGTCGGGAGACACGAGGACGAAGGGTCGAAGATCGACATGCCGCGGCGCAAGGCCGCTTCTGGCGAAGATCGGAACCGTCGAGAGGCACATGGTCGGCTGCGCGATGTATTTCTCGGGCCGGGAAGACAGGAGCTTCCTGAAGTCCGCAAGCTCCTGCCTGCTGGCGGCAGGGCCGACCAGCATTCCGTAGCCGCCCGATCCGTGTATTTCCTTCACGACCAGTTCGGAGAGATTCTCGAGCGCATAAGCCAGATGGTCCGGCTCCGAGCAGCGCCAGGTCGGCACGTTGCCCAGGATCGGAGCCTCGCCGGTGTAGAAACGGATGATGTCAGGCATGTAGGAGTAGATGGCCTTGTCATCGGCCATTCCGGTGCCCGGCGCATTCACCAGGGTCACCCCGCCGGCGCGGTAGACGTCCAGGATTCCCGCAACGCCGAGAAGGGAGTCGTGCCGGAAGTTCAGGGGATCGAGAAAGTCGTCGTCGACGCGCCGGTACAGGACGTCGACGGGAACGTAGCCACGGGTCGTCCGCATGGCGACCCGGCCGTCCACGACACGGAGATCCTGGCCTTCGACGAGCTCCGTTCCCATCTGGTCGGCCAGGAAGGCGTGCTCGAAATAGGCCGAGTTGTGAATGCCCGGCGTCAGCACGCCAATGACAGGCCTGCCCTCGCACCGTGCGGGCGCGCAATCGGACAGGCACCTGCGAAGGTATCTCGGGTAGTCGCTGACCGGCCGTACGCGCACGGCCGAAAAGAGGTCAGGGAACATCTGCAGCATCGTTTCCCTGTTCTGCAGCATGTAGGAAACGCCTGAGGGCGTCCGGGCGTTGTCCTCGAGAACGAGGAATTCGCTTTCGCCCGTTCGGATGATGTCAGTCCCGACGACGTGCGTGTACACGTTCCCGGGCGGCGTGACGCCGATCATCTGCGGCAGGAAGGCCGAATTCCCGGTGACGAGCCCGGCAGGCAGCGTGCCGGCCCGGATGATTTCCTGCCGATGGTAGATGTCGTGCAGGAATGAATTGATCGCCCTGATCCGCTGCTCGATGCCGCGGACCAGCTTCGACCATTCGGTCGCCGAGATTATCCGGGGAACGATGTCGAAGGGAATCAGCCGTTCGTCCGCGTCCTTGTCGCCGTAGACGTTGAACGTGACGCCGACGCTCCGGAACAGCGCGCCGGCTTCCGAGGACTTCTGCTTCAGGCTCCTCGCGTGCTGGCCTTCCAGCCACCTGTTGTAGCCGGCGTAGGGCGGACGGACGTTGCCGTCGGCCATGAACATCTCGTCGAAAGGGACGCTTTCCTTGTCCATGCCGGTCATGGTCCACGGCGACGCGCGCCGGTCCCGGTTGCGGGTTCAGGCCGGGCAGGCGATGCCGGTGCGCGGGGCATGTTCCCAGATTCCGCGTCATGCGGCTCTTCCCTGGCCGGATCCGCTCGGCCAGCAACGGGGATCTCACCAGGTTGTCCGTGAAGCCTCTCGATGGCTTCGCCCTGGTTCCCGAACCGGCCCTTCGGCCAGGTCCGGCGCGTGTTCCAGCCCGGGCCTCCGGGAACCGCCTGCCGGACCTTTTCCCTGCCGCGGGCGGTCTCCGGACTGCGGCGCGTGGCTCCGCCGCCTTCCGCTCCGGCGAGACATGCGCCGGCGTTCCCAAGTGGGCCGGGCTGTCCGAGGGAGCCTTTCCCCCGCACAGGAGGTGCGCTGGCGCGCCGTTCCGCAAACCAGCGCGGGCGCTCGTCGTCCAATGGCGCTGGCAGACTGCGCGGATCCTGCGCGGGGCCGGGCCGCTCAACCTTCCGTCGTGCCGGCCGGATGAAGGGCGGCCCGGCCCGGAGAGGATGCTTCACGTCCGTGACAGGAGGCGATTCATCGCCATCTGCGGGCTTCAGGCTCTTGACGAAGAGGATGTCATTCCGTGCCCAAGCGGCATTCACGTGAACTGTCGTGCCGAGTTGCAGTCCGGCCGTGGTCCCCTTCCCATTGTCAGCGGTCATGTTAAGGCGGCATCCATGAAGCTTGGCCCCAAGGGCGCTCAGGGCAGGCAGGCGGGCCATCAGGCGCCATCACCTTACATGGCGGGCGAGCCGCCTGCAACGCTCACGCAACCGGTCAACTGGTTGAACGCCGCGGCATTGGGTCAGTTTGAAATGTTCGGGATTTTCCGGTGAGATCCAGAAAGCCGCGCGGCCTGGCCGGTCGCGGCGCGCCCGCTCCATCGCGCCAGTCGGCGGCGGCCTGGCCCGACCCGTTGACCCGCGCGCGGCCCGTGCCGCACGAGCGGACCGGGGCCAGGGCTGCGGTCGTCCGCCTTCCGATGGCTCCAGATGCGGGCGCCGGCCCTCGGGCGCACCGCGATGACGGCCGCGCGGCCCGTGCCGCCGGACCGGGTGATGACACCGGTCGCGGGCCGCGGCGGCCACCTGGCGCCGGGCGCGCCCTTCCCGTTCGGTGCATGCCGCCGTCCGGAACGCCCGGCTTCCGGGCATCAGGCGGACGGTCGGCCCGCGTCACGCCGCTGCCGGGGCCCGAGAGGATGCGTTGCGTGCGACCGGGCGTGGCGTGCGGGCCGCAGCCGGCCACGATGATGCCGCCGGCCCGGGCCCGCGTTGGCCGCAGGGGACAGGATGCGCGGGGCGGCAGTGTCAGCGGGGCCGGCGGGCCATGATCACTCCAGCAGGCAGGTGGGCATGCCCCCGGTCCAGTCCCAGAAGCCCCTGCAGGTCGGGTTATCCGCCCGTGTCTGGCACCCCTTGCCGCCGGCGGCCAGGATGCGGATCGCCGGGCTGAAGACCCTGTGCTTCCTGACCTGGGGGTTATTTAGGGAGTTGGGGTGTTTCACCAACTTGAGAGACATCTCACCCCCGCCGCCATACCCGATGTTCTGGCCGGTTCGTGTCCGTACCTCTACGGTGTGCTCGCCTTCGGCTAAATTGACTATATCCCATTCGGCCTCCCAAGGTAACCAACGCTCACCAACTATACTGGTCCGGCGCTCAAAGGATCCGGGCGCGTCCGTCGTCGCCTGGATTTGCAGGGCATTCGTCCCGTTCCATGCGTTCCCGTCCTTCTGCGGTGGAGGAACCCGAATTCGCAGGGTCGCCACCCTCCCATGCTCGCCGCAGCCGGTCAGAACGTTGGGGCCGGTGCGGTCCATCACGATGGTCGGCTTGTAGTTGTTGTGGGCGGGAACGACGTCGGCCGTGGCCAGTGTGGGCAGTAGCGTCAAGGCCACCAAGGCGGCGGCGAGGGCCGTCAGGCGGTCAAGGGGGGGGGGGGGGGTAACAAGTGTCTCATTGGCGGGGCCTCCCGAGTGGATGTGACGGAGCGTAGCGGATGGGCGGCTCGAAGGCAAATCATATTTCAAACTGACTCACTACCAACGCCGCGTTGGGTCGAGATCAGCGTTGCGGGCCTTGCACTCCTGCGCGAAGCAGCGCCATTCGCCGGCCGGCTCGGCGCCGCGCCATGTCGGCCTGTGCGGTGCGGTCGTTGCCGAAGACGCTTGCGATCCATGGCGAACGCATTCCAAAGACTTGAAACGGGACATGCACTGAACACGTCCGGCCTGTGCGACGGGCGTCCGGACTTGCGGGTGCGGCTGGCGACACGCCCGGGCGGTGCCGACTGCCAGGGCCTGCGGTTCGGGAGGGCGGCGCGCGCCGTCGGCGGCTTGCGGCGGAGGGGCAGCCCGGCTGCCGCCAACGGCGCCTGTCCTGGATCCGCTCCGGGTTCGGCCCCGCTCCGGCGCAGGTTCGCCGGAAGCGCCTTCGCGCGTTCCCGAACGTCCTTTGTGGCGCATGAAGTCCCGGAGGTCGCCGCCAACTTTGACTGAGCTCCGCGCGTCAGCCCGGTTCCGGCGGACATGGTCGGGGAGCCGCAACGCGCCATGCCGTGAATGGTTTCGCGTCACCATCGGCGGGTGGCACAGCGTGTTGGCACTGCCGTTCCCGGGGCCGTCCCTGAGCTCGACCGGATGCGGCGGGCTGTCCCAAGGCAGCGCTCGGGCATGGGAAACCTTCATGGCTGCCGATGAGCAGGTGCTTGCGCGCTTCCGGATGCCGGGCGAAGATCTCCTGCAGCCAGACCCTGTCTTTCGATCGCCTGCCGAAAGCGAAGTCGCCGACAATCCGGAGACGGTCGCCCGGGTCAACGCAGCTCCCGGGGCTCTTGGCGGGCGTCCCGAAACGGCAGGTTGCAGAGCCGGATGACGTTTCCGTGGCCGAAAGGAGGATCGGCAGTGTGCCAGTAAGCCATCCGTCTCCGCTGATCCGGTGGCTGACCGGGCTCGGCACCCTGTGCATTTGCGTCTCCTTCCCGGATGTCACCTCCTTCGCCATCGGCGGGTTCTGCGCTTCCCGCGCCCGGTGTTCGCGGAAGGGCTTCACGGCCTTCCATCCGCTGTCCGTCCCAGCCCTTTCGGAATCGCGGCATTGGCGCTGACCGATGCGTCAATCCGTCGAACGAGGGGCCTCTCCACGCGAAGATGCGATCGCAATGAGACAGGCGCGCAGGCCTGCCGGAGGATCCGGGCCCTGCTGTTCCGCCCGTCCCGGGTTGGCTCGGGGCGTTCGCCGACTGCTGAGACCGAACGCCGGACCGGATGCCGCCGGGCGGGCAGTCGTTCAGGACCGGAGGGCTGCGGTGGACGCAACGCGCGAAGGCTTTCCGGAAACGGCTGCTTGTCAACGCTCACGTCCCGGCCTGCCTCGCTGGAAGGCCCGTCGGCGATGGACGCGTGTTCGGTGGCGACGGACGAAGCATGCGCCGAGACGAGGGCACGGGCAAGGCGCGCGGGCGGCACGATGCGGATCCGGCATCGGTCCATGTCGCCCGGCTCCGCGCGCCTGCGCCCTTGCATGTCCGAAGACGCCTGAGAGCGGCTTCGATTGACGGCGTGGGCTGCGGTCTTTCCCGTCACGCCCCGGTGAATTGGGGGCATGGAGGCGAGTACCGGAATCGAACCGGTGTACACGGATTTGCAATCCGCTGCGTGACCACTCCGCCAACTCGCCGCGCTGCCTGGCGACAGGTAAGCGGTGTTCCCGGCAAGCGCAAGTCGCACGCCGGCCATGCGTTCATCCGCGACGCAGGCCGAAGGCATGCCGGAGGCGCAGGCTGACAGCTTCGAGTGAGAACTTGCCAACCCCCGCGCCTCTGTGTTTCAAGCAAGGCTGTGCCACAAGTCGAACGGGCTCGTTGAATGGCTGATTTCGCCCAGCGTCGCATGACCATGGTTGACACCCAGGTACGTCCCTCGGATGTCACGAGCTTTCAGCTTCTGGACGCGATGCTTTCGGTCCCGCGCGAACTTTTCGTGCCGCCTGGGCAGAAGGACGCGGCCTATGCGGACATGGACCTCGACCTGGGCCACGGGCGCGTGGTGCTCGCGCCGCGCACGATGGCGAAGCTGCTTCAGGCTGCAGACATCCAGCCTGACGAGCTCGTGCTCGATGTCGGGGCAGGGCTTGGATATTCCTCGGCGCTGGCGGCCCGCATGGCCGAGGCCGTCATCGCCCTGGAGCAGGACCCCGGACTTGCCCGTGAGGCGGAACGGGCCTTGAGCGAGGCGTCCGCCGACAATGTGGCCGTCATCAATGGCGCTCTTGCGGACGGCGCGCCGAAGCACGGGCCTTATGACGTGGTGCTGGTCGAGGGCGCAGTGCGGGACATCCCGGACTCCCTCGCTGAACAGCTGAAGGAGGGCGGACGAATCGTCGCGATCTTCCTGGAAGGGGTGCTTGGCACGGCGCGTGTGGGGTACAAGTACGGCTTCGGCGTGAGCTGGCGGTTTGCCTTCAATGCGGCGGCGCCGGTCATGCCGGGATTCGGGAAGCGGCGCGAATTCGCGCTCTAGGGACTGGGGAAGAGCAATGTTGGTCAGGGTGACAATCGCGGCGAGGCTGGCGGCCGCTTGGGCAATGCTGTCGGTCCAGCCTCTCATGGCGGAAACCCTCTCCGACGCCTTGGCCATGGCCTATCGGACGAGCGGCCTGATCGAGCAGAACAGGGCCGTCCTGCGTGCCGCCGACGAGGGAGTCGCGCAGGCCGTGGCGGCGCTTCGCCCGGTCGTAAACTACGCGCTTGACGCGAACCGCCGGAGCCGGGCGCAGTCTCCGGGGAGCGACCGCACGACGCTCGGGGGATCCCTGTCGTTCGGCCTGAGCATTTTCGACCCCAACCGAGGCAGGCTTGGCGTCGACGCGGCGAGGGAGGCTGTTCTCGCCACCAGGGCGGCGCTGGCGGACGTCGAGAACGCGGTCCTGCTGAACGCGGCCAACGCCTATCTCGGCGTACGCCGTTCTGAAGCCTTTGTCGATCTCCGGAAGAACAATGTGCGGCTGCTGACCGAGCATCTCCGCGCAACCCGCGACCGGTTCGAGGTGGGAGAGCTGAGTCGCACGGACGTGTCCCTGGCCGAGGCGCGGCTGGCCGCGGCAAGAAGCGGCCTTGCCGCGGAGGAGGGCGGCCGCGCGAGAGCCAGGGAGCAGTACAGGGCGGCGGTCGGAAGCTTTCCGACGGGCTTGTCGTCCCCGCCCGATCCGCCGGAAGTTCCGGGATCCGTTGAGGAAGCCCTTGCGATGGCGCGGACGCACAGCCCCCAGCTGAAGCAGGTCCAGCATGAGGCGAAGGTCGCGGAAATCGGTGTCGCGCGTGCTGCGCGCGGCAGGCTTCCAACCCTTACCGGAACGGCAGGCGTGCGATTCGAAGACGATGGAAACGAAGTGGCCAGCGTCGGGGTCGAGCTGAGCGGGCCGGTCTATCGGGGAGGCGCGATCCCCTCGGCGCTGCGGCAGGCGCAGGCGCAGCGCGACCAGGTCCGTGCGCAGCTTCATACGGCAAGACTCGTCGTGGATCAGCAGGTGAGCAATGCCTATTCAAGCCTTGCCGTGGCGGAGGCCGGCATCGAGGCGTCCGCGCAGCAGGTCAGCGCGGCGCAACTGGCATTGCAGGGCGTGCGCGAGGAGTTCCGGCTGGGCGCGCGCGCGTCTCTTGAGGTGCTGGACCGGGAGCAGGATCTCCTGGACGCGCAGACAAGCCGCGTTTCGGCCGAAATAGACCGTCATATCGCCGCCTACGAGATCCTGGATGCCATCGGCGTCCTGACGGCCGAGTCGCTGGGACTGGAGGTTCCGGTCTACGACCCGGAAGCCTATTATGACGCTGTGAAGGGCGCGCCCGGCCATCATGTCAGTCCGCAGGGCGAGAGGCTTGACCGCGTGCTGCGCGCTGTCGGCCGGAAGTAGCGGGCGATGCCCTGCGTCCGCTTGGCGCGGACGCAGGGGCCTCCGACAGCGGGCGGGCGCTCCGGGATCCTGCCGGGATGCGCCCCGGCCGTTTCAACAGCAGCTTCTCCGTCTGCCCGAGGCGGCTGCGCATCGGACATGACGACTCCCCCGGAATTCGGGAAGCTTCGCAGGGGCGTGTCGAAACCTGGCCGCGTGGCCGGCAACGGCCGGATGAACCGGTCGGCGGCGCGTTTTCGCGGGCGAAGGGCAGGAGCGCGACTCATGACGCAGGGCGAATGGGTAGTGTCTCAGTTTGAAATTCACTCGTAACTGTTCAGGTTCTCTCCAGGCCGGCATGCGGCCGGCAGCGCATCCATCGTGATCTTGCCTGGCAATCGGGGCTGCATGTCCCACAGGCTTGCCGACCAGGACGGCTGAAGCCGCGGCGAGACCAGAAGACGGGACAGGCATGCATGCAGACTCGGGAACCTGCGACGGTTCCGGGCGTCCGGAGAACGGGACGTCCGGCCTGACGGCGGAGCTCGCGCGGCGTGACTCACTGATCGCCGCGCGACAGCCGGCCCAGGCGGGCTGAGCCCCCTGTCGGCCGGGAAGCCACCAAGACAGAGCCTGAACGGTTACACTGAGACACTGCCGGCGAATGGTGTCACGGGCATCGGCATCCTGACGCGGCGGGCAGTCCGGAAGGCCTTCCGCAATCGGAGTTCCCGCCGTCAAGTGCGGATTCCTGCGCATTCGTGGCCACAAGGTGCGGACCTGGCAACAGCGTCCCGGCGCCTGCGGCGAGGGGCGCGGCGTTCCTGCCAGGAGCGACGCTGGCCCATGGTCCGGGGCCGACCGGCCCGTCTCCCGCTGGCGGAAGATGGCGCGGCGGCTGTCCGGCCACGACGTCCTGGCGCGGGTCGACCGGGTCCTCTCCAGCCCCAGACGTCGGGCCACGGGCGTGCGTCACGGCCTGGGGCACAGGCACGTCCAGAGATGCCTGGACGGGTCCGTCTTCCGCTGGATCCGGCGGCGCCGCCGCCGGGATCCCCGCGCCCGCAATCCGCCTGCGTGCCCGCGGAACGCCCCGCATCCCGGAAATTCCCCGTCAGGGTCGCCTTGCCGCGGCGCTGGCGCAATCTCCGCAACGGATCCAGGGATCGGGCCGCGCGGTCGGCGCCGCAGCATCTTGTGCCACCTTGGCCAGAGGGATAAGACTTTCCTGTGACATGTAGCGTCAGACTTTTTCGATCCGCATCGCCACCGGTTCGGACGCGAGCGCCCCGGTACCGTCCATTCTCGCGATCGCCTCGTCCAGCGCTTTCCGCTGTGCCTCGTGCGTGACGATCAGGACCGGCGCCGTGGCTTCCGTATGCCTGTACTGGCGCATGCGGTTGATCGAGATCCCGGCATCTCCAAGAACGGCGGCAATCTTGGCAAGCGCGCCGGGCCTGTCGACTAGTTGCATGCGAAGGTAGTAGGCGGCAGGAATGGCGCCGCATGCGCGCCTTTCCGCCTTGAGCGCGCCCGCCGGAACGCCGAAGGCCGGCCGCGTGGAACCATTGGCCAGATCGCAGACGTCGCCGATGACCGCGCTCGCCGTCGGTCCGGCTCCCGCACCGGCGCCCTGCAGCGCGACCTGCCCGACGCTGTCGCCTTCAAGCACGATCATGTTCGACGCGCCCTCAAGCTGGCCGAGCGGCGAATCCGCCGGAACGAGGCAGGGTGACATCCTTGCGTCGATCCCGTGTTCCGTCCGCTGGGCGACGCCGAGGAGCTTGATCCTGAATCCCATGTCGGCTGCCTGCTCGACGTCCTCGATGGAGATTCGCTCAATGCCCTCGATGTGCACCGCGTCGAGATCCATCCGGACGCCGAATGCCAGTGCGACGAGAATCGCGAGCTTGTGACCCGCATCGATTCCCCCGACATCGAGATTCGGGTCCGCCTCCAGGTAGCCAAGCCGTTCGCATTCCGCGAAGACCGCCTGATAGTCGAGGCCGGCCGACTGCATCCGGGTCAGGATGTAGTTGCATGTGCCGTTCATGACGCCCATGATCCGGGTGATTTCGTTGCCTGCGAGACTCTCCGCCAGCGCCTTTACGCAGGGAATGCCTCCCGCAACCGCAGCCTCGTAGCGGATCGAGACTCCAGCCCTTTCCGCCGCTTCGCAGAGAGCCTGACCGTGGACGGCCAGAAGCGCCTTGTTGGCGGTGACAACGTCCTTGCCCGCCCCGATCGCCGCCTCGACCGCCTTTCTCGCGACCCCGTCGGCTCCGCCCACGAGTTCGACGAGCACGTCCACGTCGTCACGGGTCGCCAAGGAAACCGGATCGTCCGTCCAGTCGTAGTCGGAAATCCGGATCCCCCGGTCCAGATCCCTGCTCCTGGCGGCGACCGCCGAGATCGCGATGTCCCGTCCGGCGCGGGCCTTCAGGAGCGCGGCCTTGTTCTGCACGATGCGAACCGTTCCGGCACCGACCGTGCCGAGGCCTGCAATTCCGAGTCTTAGCGGGCTGGTCATCGAATGGCTCCGTGGCAACCCCGAGCGCGTTAGCCGCTTCGCGGAGAAGGCGCAATGCGGCTATCGCGCCGTCGTGCCGCGAAGCGCCCGGATGCCTTCTTGATCGGCGGACTCGCGCCTGATCGTGCCGCCTTGCGCGTCCAGTTCCGTGCCGCGGGCGCCCAGCTGGCCGTAAGCCTCAGGTCCCGCCTCGGGTTGCAGTGCGGCGATCTCGTCAATCGGCTTGAGCGTCGGCCAGGGCCCGTTGCCGCTGGGTTCGGGCGCGATGCCCGTGTCCGGCAGCTCAACGCAGCCAGCCAGCAGGATCAGGGGCACGAGAGCGATGCGCATGGCCGGGACGCTACTCGCGGATGACGCAAATGGCCACCCGGAGGAAAAGGCTGAGAACCGCAATCGTCAACGAAGTCGGGCTGCACCCCGCCCTTCGCCGCGCACTTGGCGACCCGCCCCGGACGCACCATGGCCCGTTGACAGCCATGTCGCGGCGGCCACGCTGGCGACGAGGTGGATCCCCGCCGCGAGGCCCTCTTCGGTCCTGGCACAGCGCGTCGCGATCGCCCGGAACCCCCTGCTCTTCGCGAAAAGGCTCTCCACCAGGTGCCGCCACCCGTACATGTCCCGGTCATGCTTCCTGGGTTTCGTCCGGTTCCGCCTCGCCGGAATCACCACCCCTCCATGACGCACCGCCTGCGCACCCGCTCGATCGTCGCCGTCCCGATCCCGGGAACGTCCGCGATGTCGGCGTCGGTGCGCCCGCCGCCCTCGCGCCCCCGGTCGGCCAGCAGGAGGGCATGGGCGCGCCTGCGGCGCCCCTTCGACCCCTTGCCGCCGCCGCCCGGCTCCTGCGAGGCGGGCGGCGCTCGCCGTCCTCCGGCTCCACATGATGGATCTTCCTGCCCGGTCGGGCCATTGCCCTGCCTCTCTCAAGGCCCGTCGCGGCCGCGTCGGGCCTGGCGCCGACACCTTGCGCGGAAGGCGCCATGCCCGCGAGGAACGCCGGCTTGCCGTTTCTCTGTTGCTGGGGCAGAACGGCGACGTGCCGCCGGCCGGCAACGCGTCAGGACAGGGTCATGGCTGAACCAATCATTTCAACGATGCCGGGATACTAGGCGCCGGTCCATGATCGTCGAGATCGGACACTTTGCCCTGACGCTGGCGCTGGTCGTTGCCTGCCTGCAGACGGTGCTGCCCCTCGTCGGCGCCCAGAGGCGCTGGAGCGCATGGATGGCCGTGGCAGAGCCCGCGGCACTGGCACAGGCAGCCCTGCTCGTGATCGCGTTCGCCGCCCTGACCCACGCATTCGTGACCTCGGACTTCTCGGTGCGGCTGGTGACGGCGAATTCGCACACGCTGAAGCCGATGATCTACAAGGTCTCCGGCGTATGGGGGAACCACGAGGGCTCCATGCTGCTCTGGTGCCTCATTCTCGCCATCTTCGGAGCCCTCGTCGCCCTGTTTGGCGCCAGCCTTCCTGACGGGCTGAGGGCGCGCGTGCTGGGGGTCCAGGCGTCCATCGGCGTGGCCTTCCTGAGCTTCCTGGTCTTCACGTCGAACCCGTTCATCCGTCTTGACGCGCCTCCGATGAACGGCCGCGACCTGAATCCCCTGCTGCAGGATCCGGGCCTCGCGTTCCATCCGCCCTTTCTCTACCTGGGCTATGTCGGCCTATCGACTTCGTTCTCCTTCGCCGTCGCCGCCCTGATCGAGGGTCGCGTGGACGCGGCATGGGGCAGGTGGGTCAGGCCGTGGACCCTGCTGGCCTGGCTGATGCTGACCATCGGCATCGCGCTCGGTTCCTGGTGGGCCTACTACGAGCTCGGCTGGGGCGGGTTCTGGTTCTGGGATCCGGTCGAGAACGCGTCGTTCATGCCGTGGCTTGTTTCGGTGGCTCTGCTGCATTCCGCCATCGTCGTCGAGAAGCGCGAAGCGCTGAAGAGCTGGACGGTGCTTCTTGCGATTCTCGCATTCGGCTTTTCCCTGATCGGCGCATTCATCGTGCGCTCGGGCGTCCTGACGAGCGTGCACGCCTTCGCCAACGATCCCGAGCGCGGGGTCTACCTGCTGGCAATAGCCGTCTTCTTCACGGGAGGCGCCCTGATTCTCTATGCAGCGCGGGCCGACGCGATCCGGAGCGTCGGGGTTTTCGGCCCCGTCAGCCGGGAAGGCGCGCTGGTGCTGAACAACGTCCTGCTGGCGGCTGCGGCGCTCGTGGTGTTCATCGGCACTGTCTGGCCTCTCGCGGCGGAGCTCGCGTTCTCGCGGAAGGTTTCGGTCGGCCCTCCTTTCTTCGATGCATCGTTCACGCCTTTCTTCATGGCGCTCGCCATGCTGCTTCCCGTCGGAACCGCGATGCCCTGGAAGCGTGCCGGACTCGGGCGGGCGGCGCGGTCCTTGTGGCCCGCGGCACTTGCGGCTCTCGCTGTCGCGGCACTCGTCTGGACGGTCGGGACAGGGCGAACCATGCTGGCTCCCGTGGGGGCGTTTCTCGGCAGCTGGGCAATCCTGGGCGCGGTTGCGGATCTCCGGGCCCGGACAGGGCGCAGGCGTTCCGGGAGGCTGCGCCGCGCGATCGGGCTGCCGCGCTCAGACTGGGGCCGGGTCGCGGCGCATGCGGGTGTCGGAGTCTCGATGATCGGCATTTCGCTGATGCTGGCATGGGAGGTCGAGGACATACGCGTGGCCAGGGCCGGGGAGACCTTTTCCGCGGGCGGTCATGAATTCACGCTGGCCGGCGTGGCAGAGGTCCGGGGACCAAACTATCTCGCAACGGCGGCAGAAATCAGGGTGGCCCGGAACGGGCGTGACGTGGCGACGCTCCGTCCGGAACGGCGAATGTATCCCGTCGCGGGAGTTCCGACCACGGAGGCCGCGATCGACAACGGCGTTTTCCGCGACATCTATCTGGTGATCGGGGAGCCGCAGGACGGTGGCGGCTGGGTCGTGCGAACCTACGTCAAGCCCTTCGCGAACTGGATATGGGCAGGCGCGGTCATCGCGGCCCTCGGCGGCGCGCTGTCCCTGAGCGACCGGAGGTTCAGGGTCGCGGCGGGAGCGCGGCGGAACGCGGCGCAAGTGGCTGCGCAATGATCCTTCGAGCGCTCTTGCTGGCCCTGCTGGCCGGGCCTGCCCGGGCGGTCGATCCCGGCGAGATCCTTGATGATCCTGCGCTCGAGGCCCGTGCGCGGGACATCTCGCAAGGGCTCCGCTGCCTGATCTGCAGGAACGAGTCGATCGACGAGTCCGATGCAGCCCTTGCCCGTGACCTGCGCCTTCTTGTCCGGGAGCGAATCGTGGAAGGCGACAGCGACGAAGAGGCCGTCGACTTCGTCGTCGAGCGCTACGGCGAATACGTGCTCCTCAGCCCGCGGACGGACGGGATCAATCTCGTGCTGTGGGCCGCGGCTCCCGCCCTGCTGCTGGCCGGGCTCGCCGCAGCCGGGACCTTCCTCGCCCGTCGCCGACGATCCGCGAAGCCCGATGCGCTCACGGCGGCGGAAAGGGCGCGTCTCGCGGAGCTGATGGACGGGCAGGCGGTCGGCAAAGCCGATGGCGGCGTCCCCAGCCGGCCCTTTCGCTGACGAGTGCGTTGACCTATGCCCGGACGCACCCACACAGGAGGCGTTCCTCGATGGAGTATCAGACCATCCGCCTTTCATGCGCCGGCGGCTGCGCGGAAATCACTCTCGACAGGCCCGACGTCCAGAACGCCCTGAACGGCCAGATGCGCGCCGAGCTGCTTCACGCCGTCAAGGAGGCGTCCGACACGGCGCGCGTGATCGTCCTGTCGGGCGCCGGAGACGCGTTTTGCTCGGGGCAGGACCTGACGGATGCAAGTCACTCGATCTCCAACGCCAATCTCGAACGGACGCTCAGGGACGAGTACATGCCTCTGCTGCGCGCCATTTTCGACTGCAAGGTGCCGACGATATCGGCGGTGAACGGCGCCGCCGCGGGCGCAGGGGCGAATCTCGCGCTGGCCGCCGACGTCGTCATCGCTTCGGAGAGGGCGGTGTTCCTGCAGGCGCTTGTCCGGATCGGCCTCATTCCCGATGCAGGCGGAACCTACTGGCTGCCCCGACAGGTCGGGTTTGCCCGTGCCATGGGCGCGGCCCTCTTTGCCGAGCCTGTGCCCGCGCGTCAGGCGGCCGAATGGGGCATGATCTGGGAGGCCGTGCCGGACGGCGAATTCGAGGCGCGCTGGCGGAGCAGGGCGATGCAGCTGGCGAAGGGGCCCACCGAGGCGTACCGGCGCGCCAAGGAGGCAATCCGGGCGACGTACGGGAACTCGCATCTGGAGCAGCTGGATCTCGAGGCCAGGCTGCAGGGGCGCTGCGGCAAGACGCGCGATTTCCGCGAGGGGGTGATGGCGCTCCTCGAAGGGCGTCCCGCAAGCTTCGAAGGCCGCTGACGCGCAGCGGGCCCGGGCCGGCTGACGGACAGGCTGGGGTTCGCGCGGCTCTCGGCGCCGTGTCCTGCGCCAATGGCCGCCGGAACGCAGGCAAGGACATTGGCGGGCGGAACGACGACGCGGACGGGCCGGCCCTGCCCGGCGCCTTGCGGGCGCGGACCGGGCACATGCCGCCGGGCAGGGCGGCCCGATGGCGGCGGCCTCGACGTCACCCCGGAGACGGCGGCCCCTCCCGTCGCCGGGCGGATCGTCCCGGACCCGTGTCGCAAGGGCTCCGCCGCGCGATCGATGGCAGCGCGGGGCCGGCACGGGACTGGCGGGCTACCCTGGCGCGCTTGCCCCCCGCCTCTCGATCTCCACGTAGTCGCGCATGTCGGGGCCGACATAGAGCTGTCTCGGCCGGCCGATCTTCATCTGCGGGTCGGCGATCATCTCCTTCCACTGGCTGATCCAGCCGACCGTGCGCGCAAGCGCGAAGACCGGCGTGAACATCGACGTCGGGAAGCCCAGGGCGTCCAGGATGATGCCGGAATAGAAGTCGACATTGGGATAGAGCCGCCTTTCCCTGAAATAAGGATCTTCAAGGGCGAGCCTCTCGAGCTCCACGGCCACCTGTAGGGTCGGATTGTCGTCGACTCCGAGAAGGTCCAGAACCTCGTCGGCGGACTGCTTCATGACGCGCGCGCGCGGGTCGAAGCTCTTGTAGACCCGGTGACCGAAGCCCATCAGGCGGAAGGGGTCGTCCTTGTCCTTCGCGCGATCGATGAACTCCGGTATGCGGTCCGCCGACCCGATTTCGCGCAGCATCTCGAGGCAGGCCTGGTTGGCGCCGCCGTGAGCCGGACCCCAGAGGCAGGCGATGCCCGCTGCGATGCAGGCGAACGGGTTGGCGCCGGAAGAGGATGCCAGCCGCACGGTCGAAGTCGAGGCGTTCTGCTCGTGATCCGCGTGAAGCGTCAGGATCCGGTCCATTGCCCGGCTGAAGATCGGGTTCACCTCGTATTCCTCGGCGGGAACGCTGAAGCACATGCGCAGGAAGTTCGAGGCGTAGTCGAGGTCGTTCCTGGGATAGACGAAAGGCTGCCCGACGTGGTACTTGAACGCCCAGGCCGCGATCGTCGGCATCTTCGCCACAAGCCGGATGGAGGCGACCTCGCGCTGCCAGGGGTCGCTGACGTCAGTCGAGTCGTGGTAGAAGGCCGACATCGCGCCGACCACGCCGACCATGATCGCCATCGGATGGGCGTCGCGACGAAACCCGCGGAAGAAATTGACCATCTGCTCGTGGAGCATGGTGTGCGTGGTCACGCGGGCCTCGAAATCCTCCAGCTGGTCCGCCAGCGGCAGGTCGCCGTACAGGAGCAGGTAGCAGACCTCCAGGAAGTGCGACTTCTCCGCAAGCTGGTCGATCGGGTAGCCGCGGTGCAGCAGCACGCCGTCATTGCCGTCGATGAACGTAATCCTGGAGTTGCATGCCGCCGTCGAGGTGAACCCCGGATCGTAGGTGAAGACATCGGCGTCACTGTACAGCCGGCGGATGTCGATCACGTCCGGGCCGCAGGTCGGCGAGAGCATCGGGAGCTCGACCTCCCTGCCGTCGATGTCCAGCCTGGCTGATCTGGGAGATTTCTTCATTTCCTCGCCATCCCTTGTTTCCGTGCGACCAGGCGTTCCGCGTCCGTCCGCGGCACGCCGTCAGGTCGCCGCGTCTTCCAGCCTGAGCATGGTTTCGCGGCGTCCGAGCACCAGCATCATGTCGAATATGCTGGGAGAGACGTTGCGTCCGGCCAGCGCGATTCGGATCGCGCCGGCAAGCCGCCCCGGCTTCACGCCGCTTTCCTCGGCAAGTCGCCGAACGACGCTTTCCAGCGTGTCCCGTTCCCAGCTAGCACCTTGCAGTTGCGGCGTCAATTCGGACAGGATGCGATTGCATGTCGCATCCCCCCCGTCCGCGAGCGCGGCATCCGGGACGATCGGTCGGGAGGTCAGGACAAAGCGCGCCCTTTCAAGGAGTTCGGGAAACGTCTTCGCGCCTTTTTTCAGGCAGTGCATGGCGCGTTCAAGATCCGACGCCTGCGACGCGGTCAGGGAGCCCTGTCCCGACAGCGCGAGGTAGCCCTGGGCCCCCTTCACCAGCTCGGCATCCGGCATCGAGGCGATGTGCCGTCCGGAAATGTGTTCGAGCTTCTTCGTGTCGAGGCGCGCCGGAGACCTATTCAGTCCGGCCAGGTCAAACCAGGCACTGGCCTCCTTCATCGTGAAGATCTCGTCGTCCCCATGGCTCCATCCAAGGCGCAGGAGGTAGTTCCGCATGCCCGCTGCGGGATATCCCATGGCCGCCCAATCCTGGATGCCGGACGCGCCATGACGCTTGGACAGCTTCCTGCCGTCCTCCCCGTGGATCAGCGGCACGTGGGCCCAGACCGGCGCATCCCATCCCATGGCGCCGTAGACCAGCATCTGCCGCGCCGCGTTGCTGAGGTGGTCGTCGCCGCGGATGACATGGGTGACGCCCATGTCGTGATCATCGACGACGGCGGCCAGCATGTAGACTGGCGTCCCGTCGGACCGGAGCACGATCATGTCGTCGAGCTGGTCGTTCCGCACGATGACTTCGCCCTGGACCCTGTCCCGGATCCGCGTTTCGCCATGGTTGGGGGCCTTTACGCGGACAGCGTAGGGCGCGTCCGGGGCGTCGCTTTCCGGCGCGTCTCGCCAGGGCGACCGGAAGGCGGAGGATTCGCCTCGCGATCTGGCCTCGTCACGGAGCCTTGCGGCATCTTCCCGGGTCAGGAAGCACCTGTAGGCGGAGCCTCTCGCGAGCATCTCGCGCGCCACTTCCGCATGCCGGCCAGCGCGCTCGAACTGGCTGACCGCGTCGCCGTCCCAGTCGACGCCAAGCCAGTCGAGCCCCCTGAATATGGCGTTCGTCGCTTCCGGCGTCGATCTTGCGCGGTCGGTGTCCTCGATGCGAAGGCGGAAGGATCCGCCCGTGCGGCGCGCGTAGAGCCAGTTGAACAGCGCGGTCCGCGCCCCGCCCACATGCAGGTTTCCGGTGGGCGACGGCGCGAAGCGGGTGACGACGGGCGGATCGGTCATCGGTTGACCTGCCATGGCGGGATCCAAAGAGTGTAAGCGGGCTCGCGCGCGATGTAGTCAATGCGCTCCCAGGTGGCAAGAACGGCCCGGGCCGGCGCACGTGCTTGTGCAGCAGGGCCGCGCCTCGACATGAGCGAAGGAGCCCGCGGGAATCGCCGCTCGCGGAAGATCCGACCGGCGGCTGCCTCCTTGGCCGGGCCCGGGTGGCCAAGGTCGCCAGGTCATCGGGAGGTCCTGCCTCGAGACGGGCGGACCCGAAGCGAACGGGCCGCGCGACGCGGAATTGAGATCCGGGAGACTCAGTAGCTGCGCATCAGGCCGACGAGGCGCCCTTGCACCTTGACCCTGTCGCCGCGCAGCAGCCTGGTCTCGCAGGACGGGTTCGCGGCTTCCAGGGCGACCGTGTCGCCGGACTTGCGGAAGCGCTTGAGCGTGGCTTCATGGCCGTCGACCAGCGCCACCACGATGTCACCGTTGTCCGCGGTGCTGGTTTCGCGGATGACGACGATGTCGCCCTCGTTGATGCCGACGTCGATCATGGAGTCGCCCTGCACCTCAAGCGCGTAATGACGGCCCCTGCCCGCCATAAGGCCGGGAACGGACACGTTGTGGCTGAACTCGCTGATCGCTTCGATCGGCACGCCAGCCGCGATCCGGCCCATCACGGGCAGGTCGATCGCGTGCGTTTCCGTGCAGGCGCCCGCCGCGGGAGCGGCGGAAGCGCCACTCCTGCCGCCTTCGACCACTTGCGGCGCGAACCCGTCTTCCCCTTCCAGGGCCTCGGGAAGCCTCATGACCTCTAGCGCGCGCGCCCGATGGGGCAGGCGGCGGATGAAGCCGCGCTCCTCAAGGGCCGTGATCAGCCTGTGGACTCCGGATTTCGACTTGAGATCGAGCTCGTCCTTCATTTCCTCGAAGGATGGCGGAACCCCTTCGAGCCTTATGCAGTCACGTATGAACCTGAGCAGTTCCATCTGCTTGTGGGTGAGCATTGCCCTTCTCCTCCGCTCGACCTGGCGGCCCGGGAGGCCGCGTTCGCCTATGTTCTGCCCCTGTTCGCCTTTTGTGTCAAGCCCCGGGATTTTCCGTCCCTGCCGTCATTGCCGCTTGTCGCGGAAGCTCGAAGCGTCGACGTCGCTGCCGTCGGCTCCGGCCGTCAGAATTCCACGAACGAAACCTCGTCGCCGGCATCCAGGGCCGGCGCTCCCGGCGGACGGACGATCAAGGCGCTGGCGCCGGAAAGCACCGCCAGCAGCGAGCTGTCCTGGCGCTCTTCCGGCGCGATCAGGCCGTCGTTGACGCGCGCCCGCATGTAGTGTTCGCGCGGGCCGTTGGCGCCGACCGGTGCCGACAGCCGTGCCGTGCGTCGCGCGAGAGGCCGTGCCTCAAGCCCCTGCATCGCCCGCAGCATCGGCCTGAGGAAGACATGGCCGCAGACCATCGAGGAGACCGGATTTCCTGGCAGCCCCGCCATCGGGGTGCCGTTCAGCCGGCCTGCCATCATCGGCTTGCCGGGGCGAATCGCGACCTTGTGGAAGGCGCGCTCGAAGCCCATCCGCTGCACGGTGCCTGCAACGAGGTCACGGTCTCCGACGGACGCGCCTCCGATCGAGACGATCAGGTCCGCATCTCCTGCCATGCCGAACGCGGCTTCAAGCGAGGAAGCGGTGTCGGCGCAGATCGGCAGCATGCGGGCGACCCCGCCCTCCGACTCGACCATGGCGGAAAGCCCGAACGCGTTCGAAGCGATGATCTGGTCCGGACGCGGGGATTCGCCCGGCATGACCAGTTCGTCGCCCGTCGTTATCAACGCAACCTCCGGCCGGCGGGCGACAACGATCCCGGGCACGTTCATCGATGCCGCAAGGGCGATGTCGGCAGGCGACATCCGGCGCGGCGCGTCGAGCCGGAACCCTGCCGCGAAGTCCGAGCCGACCTCGCGAATGTACGGCTCACCGCCCGCCCGTGCCGCAACGCGGATCCGGTCGCCCTCGCGGGTCACGTCTTCCTGGATGATCACGCGCGCGGCGCTCTCTGGGACGGGAGCGCCCGTGAAGACGCGCACGGCGTCTCCCGGGCGGATCGCGCCTTCAAAGCCTCGCCCCGCCGCCGACTCGCCGACCACGACGTAGCTCTCCGCATCTCCCGCGACCGCGTAGCCGTCCATGACGGAAGCGCGAAAGGGCGGCTGGCTGCGGGCCGCGAGAAGGGGTTCGGCAAGGACCCGCCCGGATGCAAGGCGCAGCGGAACCGTTTCCGTTTCCAGCCGCGCTGCGAGCGAGAGGACGTGGCCCAGCGCCTCGCCGACCGGGATCACGGGGGCGCCTCGTACCGGCCCGACTTTCCGCCGTCCTTGAGAACGAGGCGAATGCCCGCGATCACCATCGACTTCTCCAGGGCCTTCGCCATGTCGTACACGGTGAGGCAGGCAGTCGCCACCGCCGTCAGGGCCTCCATCTCGACGCCGGTCCGGCCGGAGGACCTGACAGTCGCCGCAACCCGTATGCCTGGAAGGTCGGGCTCGGCGGCGAGGTCGACCGAGACCTTCGCGAGATGCAGCGGATGGCACAGGGGAATCAGGTCCGGCGTCTTCTTCGCGCCGGTTATGCCCGCGATTCGTGCGACGGACAGCACGTCTCCCTTGCCCGCGCGGCCGTCGGCGATCGCCGCGAGCGTCTCCTTCGTCATGCGGACGAACCCCTCCGCCACCGCAATCCTGTCGGTCGCGGGCTTCCCGGAGACATCGACCATGTGCGCGTCGCCCTTGCCGTCGAAATGCGTCAGGCCGGGCATCAGGCGGCTCCCTCCGCCGGAGCCGGCCCGGCGAGAAGGGACCGGGTCGCGGCAGCCACGTCGTCCGCGCGCATCAGGCTCTCGCCGACCAGGAAGCTGCGTGCGCCCGATCGCGCGAGTCGTGCAAGGTCGTCCGTGGTGAAGATCCCGCTCTCGGAGACGACGTGCCTGTCGGACGGGACGTGCCGCGCGAGTCGTTCGGTCGTCGCAAGATCCGTCTCGAAGGTCTTCAGGTCGCGGTTGTTGATGCCGATGAGAGGGGATCCGAGGGCGGCCGCGCGATCGAGGTCGTCCTCGTCATGGACCTCGATCAGCACGTCGAGGCCCCACTCCTTCGCCGCGCAGTCCTCGATCTCCCGTGCCTGGGAGTCCGAAACGCCGGCCATGATGATCAGGATGCAGTCGGCGCCCCAGGCCCTGGCCTCCGCCACCTGGTACGTGTCGTAGAGGAAGTCCTTGCGCAGGCAGGGCAGTCCGCTGGCCGCGCGCGCCGAGCCCAGGAATTCCGGCGCGCCCTGGAAGGACGGCGCGTCCGTCAGCACCGAAAGGCAGGCGGCCCCGCCCGCCTCGTAGGCGCGCGCAAGCCTCGCCGGATCGAAGTCGGCCCGGATCACGCCTCGCGAAGGGCTTGCCTTCTTGATCTCGGCGATCAGGCCGTAGCCGGTCCCTGATCTCTCCAGGAGGGCGGCGGCAAAGCCACGCGGCGGCGGGGCGTCGCGTGCCGCCGCCTCGAGGTCGCGCAGGGGAAGGCGCGCCCTTGCGGCGGCCACCTCCTCGAGCTTGTACGCCTTGATCCTTTCGAGCGCGTCCGTCATGCGGCCCGGATACCCTTTCGAAAGCCTCGTGGAAAGCCGCTGACCTCCCGTTCATGCGCGCCGGGGTTTCGCGGCATTCGCTGACGTGTCGGCTTCAGGCCCATGGGACCGGTGCATGTCCGCGCTCCTTGAGCCATGCATTGATGCGGCTGAAAGGGCGCGACCCGAAGAACCCGCGATGGGCCGAGAGAGGAGAGGGATGGGCCGACCTGAGGACGAGGTGGCCGCTCCCCCTGACATGCCCTGCATAGCCTCCCGCGCGCCGTCCCCAGAAGACGAACGCCCGCGGCGAGTCGGAAAGCCGCCGAAGCACCTGGGCGGCGAGCGCATCCCATCCCAGGTGCAGATGGCCTCCTGCATCCCCTTCGGGAACCGTGAGGGAGGTGTTCAGCAGCAGCACGCCGGCATCCGCCCAGCCGGCGAGATCGCCGCTTGCGGGCGAGCGTCCGATGTCGTCGTCAAGCTCGCGGAAGATGTTCCTGAGCGACTTCGGCAGCGCCGTGCCCGCGGTCACCGAGAACGCGAGCCCGTTGGCATGGCCGGACGTCGGATAGGGATCCTGTCCGAGTATGATCACGCGTGCGTCCGCCGGCTGGCACCGCTCAAGGGCGGCGAACCGCATCCCCGCGGGCGGCAGGATCCGGCGCCTGTCTGCCGAAAGGGCGGCGGCGATCCTGGGCCAGTCGTACGCGAAGAAGGGCAGCTCCGCCCATGCGCCGAGCCGTGCGGTCACCTTGCCGCCCGAGGCGGGGCGGCGGTCAGTTTCCCGACGTGACACGGGCGAGCCCTTCGACCTTGGCGCGTGCGGCGCCGGAAGCGATGCTCTCCGCCGCGGCTTCGACGCCGTCCTTGAGATCGCGCGCCTTGCCCGCAATCACGAGAGCGGCCGCGGAGTTGAGGAGCACCGCGTCGCGATAGGCGCCGGGCGCGCCGTCAAGAAGGGCGCTGAAGGCGGCGGCGTTCTCCGCCGCCGAGCCGCCGAGCACCTCCTTGAGGGGATGGACGGGCAGCCCGGCGTCTTCGGGATGGATCTCGGCGGACGCGATCCTGCCGTCCTTGAGGACCGCGGCGGACGTCGGGCCGCAGATCGATATCTCGTCGGTGCCGTCGGCTCCGTGAACCAGCCACACGGCCTCGCTGCCTAGCTCCTTCAGGGCTTCCGCCATGGGAAAGATCAGGTCTATCGCGAAGGCGCCCGTCAGCTGGCGCTTGACGCCGGCGGGGTTCGTCAGCGGGCCGAGAATGTTGAATATCGTCTTGGTGCCGAGCTCGGTCCGGACCGGAGCCACGTGCTTCATCGCCGGATGGTGCATGGGAGCCATCATGAACCCGATGCCGACCTCCGAGAGCGCCCTCTCGACGACGTCCGGGCCGACCATGACCTCGATTCCCATGGCGACGTGCAGGTCGGCGGCGCCGGACCTTGACGAGAGGTTGCGGTTCCCGTGCTTTGCGACGGCAACGCCGGCGCCGGCCACGACAAAGGCCGCGGCGGTCGAGATGTTGAGCGTGCCCATTCCGTCGCCGCCCGTGCCCACGATGTCCATGGCGCCGGCGGGGGCGTTCACGGCAGCGCATCTGGCGCGCATCGCGGCCGCGGCGGCCGTGTACTCGGCGACGGCCTCGCCGCGCGCGCGAAGCGCCATCAGGAATCCACCCGTCTGGGCGGGCGTGGCCGTTCCGTCGAACAGGATGTTGAACGCCTCGTCCGCCTGCGTGCGGCTGAGCGGCCCTTCCGAGGCCGCATGTATCAGCGCCTTCATCGAATCGCTCATGCCGGCTCCGGGACGGAATCGAGGAAGTTCCGCATCATCGCGCGCCCGTGCCCGGAACGGACGGACTCGGGATGGAACTGCATGCCCTCGATCGGGAGACTCCGGTGGCGAAGGCCCGCGACGGTGCCGTCCGCCTGGGCTGCGGTCGGATCGAGGCAGCGGGGAAGGCTGGCCCGGCCGACGACCGGCGAATGGCAGCGCGCTGCCCGAAAGGGCGAAGGCAGGCCGCGGAAGGCGCCCGGGCCCTCGTGGTGAACGGTGTCGGACCTGCCGTGAACGATGTCGCCGGCACGCACGATCCTTCCGCCGAACGCCTGCCCGATCGCCTGACGGCCAAGGCAGGTCCCAAGCAGGGGAACGCCGGCCTTGGCCGCGGCCTGCACGAGGCCCGGGCAGACGCCCGCCTTGTCGGTGTCGCATGGCCCCGGGCCAGGATGATGCCTGATGGCTGCTGCGCCAATGCCTCCTCGACGGGCAGGGAGTCGTTCCGGCGGACGCGGCATTCAGCGCCCGGCTCGTCGAGAAAGCGGACGAGGCCGAAGGTGAAGCTGTCGCAGTTGTCTGTCAGGAGCAGCATGACAACGTCTTGCATCCACAGTTGGGTTTGCATCCGAATCCCGCCGGGAGCGGCGGCACGACCGGGCGGACCGCCGCGCAAGGTCAGCGCATGCCATGACAGGCCTGACGTTCGCAAGGGGGCGATTCTCGCAGGATCTGGCCCAGACTTAAGTTCGCCAAGAAGATCAGGTACCGGGGGTCCCGCATCCAGCCCCGCGACGTGTTTGACATCGCGGCTGCCGTCGAGGCAGGGCATGGCGATGAGATCAGGGTCGTGCTGGACGAGCTTTCGGATGATGTCACGGAAGCGTCTGCGTGTCTTTCCCGATTGCCGTGCGGCAGTGTGGAGACAGTCATTTCGCAGCTCATGATCCGGCAAGAGTTCAAGGGTCTGGTGCCGCGAGCCTGCTCGATCGTGCAGGATTTGCTGACTGGAGAATGACTGGGCGGCATTGCCGAAGGGCGCGGTGCAGCCCGCGTGACGGAGGCAGCGTGCAGTTTCAGAGGTCCTGACCTCGGGATTGTGATCTGACGGCCCGGGCTTCGCGTTTTCCAGCGGGAAATCAACGGGTTTTCCGTCATTTCCGCCTGACAGCATGGGTGAGTGAATTACAATTTAACATGATGCCCATATTCGGGGGTTTCGCACTCATGAACACGCTTGCCATGCACCCTGCAGACGCCGTCCAGATCGGCGCCTCGTGCTTCTCCTTCGCGTCCGATGGCGGACGGACCGTCTGCTTCTCCAGCCTGGAGCCTTTCGACTGCCACGACGAGAACGACCGCCCGGCGATGCTGCTGCGGATCGCGAGGTTCGCCAGGCACGGCGTCCCCCAGAGTGTCCTGCAGGCCGCATTCGGCGTCGGGCGCGCGACGGTCCGGCGAGCGGTCAGGAAGCTCCGGGAAGGGGGCGAGGCGGCGTTCCACGAGCCGCGCAAGGGGCGCGGCACCAGCGTGATCGCCGGAGAGACGGCGGACGCGGCGAACCGTCTCCTGGCGGAGGGCGTGAGCGGCACGGCCGTGGCCAGGGAACCCGGCGTTCCGCAATCGACGGTGCATCATGACATCCAGAGGGGCTTCGTCGGAACCGGAGCGCCGGGCGCGGGCAAGCCGGCGGAGACGGAATCCGATGCGGGGCCCGACGCCCGCGAAGCCCCGCTCGGCCGCAGCGCGCGGGTCCGACGCGACCGCGCCGCGCCGACGGGCCGGGCCGCGCGCGACAGCGCGGGCCGCGTCGCGGCCTCGGCGGGGGCGATGGCGGAGGCGCGGCCGCGCTTCGGCGAGCCGCTGGCGGCGGTCGCCTGCGGCGGCGTCCTGGCCGCGCTGCCGGCGCTGCTGGATGAGGGCCTCCTGCAGCATGCGGACAGGTTCCCGTCCCTGCCGAAGGGATGCTGCGGGCTGACGAGCACGCTTCTCCTGCTCGCGTTCCTGTTCATGGCCCGGGTCCGCAGCCCCGAGGCGCTCCGCCACGAGGCGCCGGGGGAGCGGGGCGCGGTCCTCGGCCTGGACCGCTGCCCGGAGGCGAAGACGCTGCGTTGGAAGGTCAGGGCGCTCGCGGCGGACGGGAGGCGGGTGAAGGGCTGGCAGGACGCGCTCGCGCGGGGCTGGATGGCGGACGGCGGCGACACGGTCGCCACGCTCTCGGTGGACGGGCACGTGAAGGTCTGCGCCGGCCGGAAGGGACGGCTCCGGAAGCACTTCGTGTCGCGCCAGAGGCTCTGCCTTCCCGCCTCGACGAGCTGCTGGGTCAACGCGCTCGGCGGCGGGCCGCTCCTGTGCCTGCACAAGGATCTCGACCCCGGCATGGCCGGGGCGCTGGAGCAGGACGTGCTTCCGGCGCTGGAACGGATCGGCCTGCCGGGGCCGGACGCGCCGGACCTCACGGCATCGGAGGACGCCACGCCCGCGCTGACGCTGGCCTTCGAACGGGAGGGATGGAGCCCGGCCCTGTTCTGGCGCCTCGCCCGACGCGGCATCGCGGCGATCACCTGGCACAAGGGCTTCAGGGGCGAGGACTGGCCGGAGGCGGAGTTCCGCGCCGTCGAGGCGCCGATCCACGGCCCCGGCGGAACCGCTTCCGCCGAGGTGCTCCTCGCCGAGAGGCGGATCCTGCCGAGGGACGGGCCCGAGGTGCGCCAGATCCGCCGCCTGCCGGACACGGGCCGGCAGGTCCCGCTCGTGACCACGGATCCCGTCACGCCGATGGAGCGGGCGGCGGGCGCGCTGTTCTCGCGGCGGGCCCGGGAAAGCTTCTTCAAGTACATGCGCGACGAGTTCAATCTCGACGGGCTTCCGGTCCATGGCCTTGCCGAACTGGATCCCGACGCGCGCGTCGTCAACCCGGCCCGGCGCGAGCTGGACCGCCGGATCAACCGGATGCGGAGCAGGCTCGGCACGCTGCGCAACCGCGTCGCCGACCTGCTCCGGGGCGCACCCTCCGACGCGGCCGCCAAGTCAGCCGAAAGGGTTGCGGCCGAGATCGGGACGCTCGACGCCGCGCGCGAGGCGCTCAAGCTGCAGCGCAGGGAGGTGCCCACGCATGTCAGGGCCGCGGAACTCGGCGAGGGCGAGACGCTCGACGCGCTGCCCTCCGGCGAGAGGCTGCTCCTCGACGTGATCCGCATGATCGCCTGCCGGGCCGAGACCAGGATGATGCCCGCCGTCGCGGCGGCCCAGGGCAGCAGGCGGCGCCCGCGCCGTCCCCTCGCGGAACTGTTCCGGTCGGAGGCCGACATCGTTCCCGAACCGGAGAGCGGCGTGCTGCGGGTGCGTATCCTCGGGACCGCCGGCAACGCCGGCGACGCCGCGGTCGCCGGACTGCTCGACGAGATCAACCGGACCGGCACGGTCTTCCCCGGAACCGGACTGCGCATGGTCTGCGAACTGCCCGAAGTCGCACGGACCACCAGGAAAGAGGCATCACTTTCATTGTAGGAAATCAGATCCGATGTCAGGACCTCTGAACTTCACGGGCGCGGAGATCCGCGAGATGTGCGAGGGCAGGGGGGGCGCCCCTGGAGCGGGCCGGACCGACAGCTCCCTGGTCGCGCAAGCGGATCCGTCGGACAGCGTGGTCGGCCCGTCCTCCCGCCGTCCTCCCGCGTCCCGATGGACGCCGGGTCCGGGAACCGGACCGTCGCGAGGACAGGAGCGGGAGACCATGGCCGCCGCAGCCGCGGGAATCGACGTGAGCAGGAAGACGCCGGACATCCGCCCGGGCGGGCGGGACGGGACCGCGACCAGCGACACGGACGGCTTCCGCAAGGTCGCCCGCCTCCCGGGGAGGGGAAGGCGGCGCGGGCCGTCCCGGAGGCCACGGGGCGGATGCACCGGGCCCTCCTGCAGTCCCTGCACGACCGGGGCCTCAAGGTCGTCGTGGCGACCCCGCGCCAGTCCCGGGACCTCCCCAGGGCCGGCGGCGAGCCGGCGAAGGCCGACAGGGCCGGCGCGCGCGTGCCGGCCGCCCTGCGCGCCGCGTTCCCGGACATGGCGGCCACGGCGCCGGCGGACGGGACCGTCGACAGGCTCCGCGACATGCCGGTCCTGCGCGAGGCGCCCGTCGACAGGCGCGCCGGGCCGAGGCGGTCCCGGGCGAGGCCGGCGGTCCGGACGCGGACGGGCCCGTCCAGGGGGTCCTCGCCGGGACCGGCGCCGGCGTCGCCGCGTCCGGCCGGCGGACCGCGGCGCTCGTCGAGGGGTCGGAGGGCCTGGCGGAGAGCTGCGGCATCCGGCCCCGGTGCCGGGCATCGGCCCGGTCACGGCCGCGTCCCCGGTCGCCCGGGCGGGCGGGCCGGGCGCCGTCGGCAGCCGCCGGGCCGCCGCCCTGGCCGGCGTCGCCCCCTTCGCCCGCGACGGCGGCACCCTCAGGGGCGGGCGCCACGTCGCCGGCGGGCGGCGGCGTCCGGGGGACGTCCTGTACATGGCGGCGATGGCGGCCTGCATGTCCGGTCCCGACACGAAGGAGATGCACGGCCGGCCCGGGCCGAGGGGGCAGGGCCCGCAAGGTCGCCGTGACCGCGGTCATGCGGAAGCTCGTCGTGACCGCGAACGTCCTTCTCCGCGACCGGCGCAGACGGGAGGACAGGTCGGCGCCCGCCGCCTGACGCCCGGACGGCCGCCGGGATGTGGACAGGCTGTGGAAAACCCCGCTCCCGGCCCCCCGGAAAAGGCCGGATCCGGGCTTGATCCAAGACATGGATGCTCGCGGGAGGGGAGCCCGGCTTTCGGGAGAGGGGAGGGCGGACTCCATGCCCTCCTGGCGCGCGGAACGGGACTTGCCGGAAAGGCGTCAGTGCGCCGGGGCGTCGGCCGCGTCCACCAGGGTTCGCCCCCCGTCCGCCGTGATGACCTGGCCGGTGACGAAGTCCGATCCGTCCGAGGCCAGGAACTGCGCGACCTCCGCAAGCTCGGCCGGACTCGCGATGCGCCCGAGCGGGGTCGAGGAGACGATCGCGTCCCTCATGCCCGTGTCAGCGTCCAGGGCGTCCTTCAGGGAGGCGCTCATGACCGAGCCGAACGCGATGGCGTTCACGCGGATCCGGTGCGGCGCAAGGGCTACGGCCAGGGCGCGCGTCATCTGGTCGAGCGCGGCGGAGCTCACCGAATAGGCCAGGAGCCTGGGCTGGCAGCGAAGCGCCGCTATCGAGGACAGGTTGATGATGGAGCCGGCAGGTGATTCGCCACCGTCCTCCGCCTGCCTGATCATGCGCTTCGCGAATACCTGCGAGACCCTGAGGGAGGTCATGAGGTTCTGCTCGATGAGCGTCTGCACGCCGTCGTCATCGGCGTTGAGCGGATCCCCGGTCACCACCTGCCGGGACGCGTTCACGAGGATGTCCACCCGGTCGAAGTGGTCGATGGTGGCGGACAGCAGGTTCGCGACCGTCAGTTTCTCGCGCAGGTCGCCCGCAAAGCAGGCGGCGTTCTCAATGCCCTTTCCGCCGCCGTTCATCTCTACGGCGAGCCGCGTCTCGTCCATGTCGGCAAGCATCACCCTGGCGCCCCTTTCCAGGAAATGGCGTGCGATGAAAAGACCGACCCCGTTTGCGGCCCCCGTGACGACTGCGGTCCTGTCAGCGATCGAAAACGACATGTGGCTGTCTCTTGCGGACTGGTCGGGGCTGCGTGGCCTTGAAGATCTTGTATCCGGCGCGTTGCCCGAGGGCGCGGACGTCACGGAAGAGCTCCGCGAGGGTCCTTTCGTATGGCAAATGCCTGTTTGCGACAAGCCACAGGACGCCGTGCCGGGCCAGCATTCCCGCGCCCGCCCGAATGAAGCCCTCTCCGACGGAGGCGTCTGCGCGCCGGCCCGCGTGGAAAGGCGGGTTCGTCACGACATGGCCGGCGAGCCGGTCGGGACGGAACGACAGCGCATCGGCCCAGTGAAACCGGGCGCGGACGTCGTCCACGTTCGCCCTGGAGGATTCCAGGGCGGCAAGATCGTCCTCGACCAGATCCACGGACGCCACGCCGGCCCGTGCCAGGACCGCGGCCGCAAGGTAGCCCCAGCCGGAGCCCAGGTCGACGACGTGGCCGTCCATCCTTTCGGGCAGGGCGTCCGCGAGCGCGCGGGACCCGGGATCGATCCGGTCCGGGGAGAAGGCGCCCGGCGGCGCCTCGTGCGGGCGGCCCTCCGGACGCTGCGCGCGTCCGGGGCCGGCGCCCCATCCTGCGCAGTCCACCTCGGTCGCCGCAAAGATCCTGCCATGCGCCTTGACCAGGACCTCGCCGATGACCGCGCGCTTGCCGAGCTCCTTCTGGAAGCCCTCCACGCCGTCCGTCTTCTGCCCGTCGATCACGGCGGGCCCGCGCGTGAGCGGGACGATTTCCGCGAGCGCGGCGCGTGCCGCGGCCCTCGCCCGGGGCAGCGAGAGGATCGCCAGCGCGTACGGCCCCTGCGGCGCCGCCGCGACGCGGAAGCCCGATTCCGCGAACGCGGCATGGACGCGGCGGCTTCGCGAGACCACCTCGGTCCGGTCGCGCGGCAGGGCCGAGAGGTCGGCGGCCGCGTCCGGCGAGTGCACCGCGATCGTCCCGCTCTCCGGCAGGCTCAGGATCCCGCCCTCGAGGGCGAGCGAAAGCCGCCGGGCGAGCGTGCATTGCGGGCGGCGCGCGCGCCGCCCTACTCCTTTTCCAGCGTGCATTGGAGCGGGTGCTGGTGGCGCCTGGCGAGCTCCATGACCTGCGCGACCTTGGTTTCCGCCACTTCGAGCGAAAACACGCCGACCACGGCGAGTCCCTTCTTGTGGACCGCCAGCATCAGCTCGAAGGCCTGCGCGTGGCTCATGCCGAAGAAGCGTTCGAGCACGTGAACGACGAACTCCATGGGCGTGTAGTCGTCATTCAGCAGCATGACCTTGTAGAGCGGGGGGCGTGCCGTCCTGGGACTGGTCCTGACAAGGACGTCAACG
Organism: Paracoccaceae bacterium; assembly: GCA_965221845.1. Lineage (GTDB taxonomy): Bacteria > Pseudomonadota > Alphaproteobacteria > Rhodobacterales > Rhodobacteraceae > JAJEFO01. The sequence continues at coordinate 355,838 of OZ244919.1, read as the reverse complement.
CCGCCTTCCGGCGTGTCTTCGCGGTCGGACGACGCTTGCAAGTCGGATGAGGGCATGGCGAATCTGGCGTCATGAACTGATCGGGCGCACAATAGAGGCGATCCTGCACGTGTCAAAGGGGGGCGCGCGCCATGCTGACGACGATCTGCCTGGATGCCGACGACACCCTCTGGCACAACGAGCCGATGTTCCGGTTCACGCAGGAGAGATTCGTCGAGCTCCTGTCGGGCCACGCGGAGAGCGGCCGTCTCGCGGAACGCCTTCGCGACGCCGAGCGCCGGAACATCGAGCGCTACGGCTACGGCGTCAAGGGCTTCACGCTCTCGATGATCGAGGCCGCTCTCCAGGTGACGGCGAACAGGGTGCCGGGCGAGGTCATCGCGGAGCTTGTCGCCTGCGGCCAGGCAATGCTGCGCGACCCCATCGAGATTCTGGACGGGGTCGAGGAGACGGTGCGCGCCCTCTCGGCGGACTTCACGCTGCTGCTGGTCACGAAGGGGGACCTTCTGGACCAGGAGCGCAAGCTCGCGCAGTCCGGGCTCGGGGAGCTCTTCGACGGCGTTGAAATCGTCTCGGAAAAGACAAGCGACGTGTACGCCGGCATCTTCGCCGGGCGCGGGATCGCGCCGCGCCGCGCGCTCATGGCCGGCAACTCGCTCAAGTCGGACGTGATTCCGGCGATCTCGGCCGGGGGCTGGGGCGTCCACGTGCCCTACAGCCCGGCCTGGGACCTCGAGGCCGCAGACGCCCCGATGCGGCACGAACGCTTCCGAGAAATCGCCGCGCTGCCCGATCTTCCCGCCGTCATTCGGGAAATCTGCGGCAAGATGTAGCGATGCGCCCGGATTCCGCAACCACATGCAGCGCGTACAGGCCGCCTGAGGACGCTTGCCCGGCCTGGCCGAGATTCGTGCTTTCTTGACGTGTCCGGATATGCTAGCCTGCCGCCGACAACAAGGTCCGGACAGGCAAGCTCCGGGCGCGCAAGGTCCGGAACATGAATGGACTGAGGCAAGTCGAAGGGGCAGTTTTCGTCATGATCAGCCGAGCCGCATTCCGTGCTGCGCTCGTCGCCTGTCTTCTCCTGCATCCGGCCGGCGCGAGCGCCGCGCCGTATGCCGCGATGGTGATGGACGCGCGAACGGGCAAGGTCCTGCACTCCAGGAACGCCGACACGAGGCTTCATCCGGCCTCCCTGACCAAGATGATGACGCTCTATGTCGTCTTCGACGCGGTCGAGCGCGGGGAGATAGGCCTCGACCAGAAGGTGAGGATCTCCCGCAAGGCGGCGGGGGAGCCGCCTTCGAAGCTGGGCCTCAGGGAGGGGCAGCGGGTCAGGCTCCGCTACCTCATCCGGGCGGCGGCCGTGAGGTCGGCCAACGACGCGGCGACGGCGCTGGGCGAGGCCGTTTCGGGCAGCGAGGCCGGGTTCGCGCGGCGCATGAACGCCACGGCGAAGGCCATGGGGCTGAGAAAGACGACGTTCAGGAACGCGCACGGGCTCACGGAGGAGGGGCATCTCTCGACCGCGCGCGACATGACGGTCCTCGGGCGCCACCTGTTCTACGATTTCCCCGATTACTACAACCTGTTCTCCCGCCGGTCGGCCGACGCCGGGCAGAAGACGGTGAAGAACACGAACCGCCGCCTCCTGAACGCCTACAGGGGAGCGGACGGAATCAAGACCGGCTACACGCGGGCGGCGGGCTTCAACCTCGTCGCTTCGGCGGAGCGGGGCGGAAAGCGCGTGATCGCGACCGTCTTCGGGGGGCGGTCCGTGACCACGCGCAACCAGCGGGTCGCGGAGCTTCTGGACATGGGCTTCTCCAGGTCGCCGGCTCGCGTGGCGGTCAACAGGCCCCCGCGCCCGGCGCTCGTGCCGTCCGGGAGCGCCTTGGCCCGGACGGCCCGCGCCGCGGGGTCGTCCCGGCCTCCCCCGAGGCCGGCCGCCGCCCCGGCGGACGGAACCTTCATCGCGATCGCCGAGGAGATTTCCGACGTGCTGGCCGAAGTGGCGCTGGACGGCACGACGGTTCCCGCGCTCGCCGCTTTCGACAGGCCTGCGGACACGGGCGCGGGAAGGGCAGGCATCGGCCAGAGGCCGGTGCTCAGGCCCGTGGTCGCCGAAGGCTCGGCGCAGGACGAGCTGGAGTCCGGGCGCGAGGAGGCGCGGGGCGTCCTGCCGGCCGCTCCCGGCAGCGGCCTGCCGTGGGGAATCAACGTGGGCCTGTTCAAGACCCGCGCGGAGGCGGAGCGCGTGCTCCTGAAGACCGCCCTCGTCGAGATCGCGACCCTGGATGCCGCCAGGCGATCCGTCGACCGCGGGCCCGCGGGGTGGGAATCGAATTTCCTGGGCCTCAGCGAGGACGGCGCCGCCCTGGCCTGCCGGCGCCTTCATGCGCGAGGCCTCCCATGCACGACGAAGGCGCCGGACTGAGCTTTCCCGGGAGGCCCGTCGCGTCGGCCGCGACCGCCGCAGGCCCCCTGCCGCCTGCGGCGGCGCCGGGACATCGCCGGCGGAACCGTCCGCATCAGGGCCGGTACGGCCGCGTTCGCGCCGGCGCCCGTACGTGCCGCATCGATCCTTCGGGACCGGCAGTTCCGGCCGGACCGGCCCTTGCGGCAAGGCCTGCCGGGCGCGGCTCCCGCAGGGCGGGCGCGGGATCTCTATCGGGCCTTGACGGCAAGGAGTCTCGAACTTCCTTCCCTTCGTCTGGAGCGGCGATTCCACCGCTTCCGCGAACCCGGGAATCCGGAACGATGCGCTTTCGCGGAGCCGTCCGTGTCCTGTCCGGAAGCGCGCGCGAACCGGTTCGCCTCCATGCGCCGAAAAGCCGCCATGCGTGATCCGCTCCCGGCCTGCCGGTTTCGTTTGCATCCCCGTGACTGAAGCGCTATCGACGGGCGGCCGGCGCGACCCGGCGCGAGGCGGGACGGCATGACCTCTCTGGAACGGGGAAACGACGCGGCGCGTCAGCTGTGGGAGCTGGACCGCAGGCATCTCCTGCATCCGTTCACCCACTTCGAAAGCCATGAGGACTCGGGATCGCTGATCATGTCCGCAGGATCGGGCTCCGGGATGACCGACTGCAACGGCAGGGCATATCTCGACATGATCGGCGGCCTGTGGTGCAACAACATCGGCCTTGGCCGGCAGGAGATGGCCGACGCGATCGCCGAACAGGCCGCGAAGCTGTCCTACAGCTCGACATTCACCGACATGTCCAACGAGCCGGCGGCCCGGCTTGCCGCCAAGCTCGCCGAACTGGCGCCCGGCGACCTCAACCGCGTGCATTTCTCCACCGGCGGCTCGACGGCGGTCGACAGCGCGCTGCGCCTGGCGCACTTCTACCAGCAATGCGCGGGCAGGCCGGAAAAGGTCCATGTCGTGGCGCGCCGGCAGGCGTATCACGGGTCGACCTACGCCACGATGTCGATCGGCTACAAGGAGGCGGACCGGCGCCACGGTTTCCGGTACATCGACGACATCATCCATCATGTCTCGGCGCCGGACCTCTACAGGGCGCCGAACGGCATGGCCGAGGCCGAGTTCTGCACGCATCTGGTCCGGGAATTCGAGGACAAGATTGCCCGGATCGGCCCGGAAAGGGTGGCTGCCTTCTTTGCCGAGCCGGTCATGGGGGCCGGCGGCGTCCTGGTGCCGCCGGGCGATTCTCTCAAGCGGATGCACGAGGTGTGCAAGCGTCACGACATCCTCTTCGTCTCGGACGAAGTGGTCACCGCGTTCGGGCGCCTCGGGCACTGGTTCGCGTCCGAGGACGTGTTCGGCATCGTTCCCGACATCATCTGCTCGGCAAAGGGGCTCTCGTCGGGCTACCTGCCGATCGGCGCGACGATCTACTCGGACCGCGTCCACGAGACGATCTCGTCCGGCGACCCTTCGCGCGTCTACACCAGCGGCTTCACCTATGCCGGGCACCCGGTCTGCTGCGCGGCGGCGCTGAAGAACATCGAGATCATCGAGCGCGAGGGCGTCCTCCGGCACGCCAGGGCGGTCGGGGAACACTTCGGCGAGCGACTCCGCGACCTGGAGGGAATGAAGCTGGTCGGCGACGTGCGCGGGATCGGCTTGATGCGCTGCGTGGAAAACGTTCTTGACCGGACGACGCGGGAGACCTTTCCGGACCAGGTCGACATCGGCAAGCGTGTTTCCGACGCGGCGGAATCCCTCGGCGTGCTGGTGCGCCCCATCGGCCGGCTGAACGTGATGTCGCCGCCGCTGGTCGTCACCGAAGCGGAAATCGACTTCGCGGTGGACCGCCTGGGCCAGGCGATCGAACGGGTCTGCAGCGACCTTGTCCGGGAAGGATGGACGCCGGCCTGACCCCGCGCGCCAGCCACCGGTCAGCGGTCGAGGACCAGGGTGTCCTCCGCCCGCCAGCTGAGCCACACCTGGTCGCCCACGTCTCCGCCTTCCATGGATGACCGGGTGTCGTTCTGCACGGTCACCGACATGGGCGGACCGGCTGCCGGCTGGACGCGTATGCGCGACGCATCGCCGTAGTAGGCCCGGCCGACGATCCGGCCTTGGACGGCGAGGCCGGAACCGGGCCTGCCCGCGGTCATGCGGATCTTCTCTGGCCGGACCGCCAGCGAGACCGGGCCCCTTGCATGGCCCGAGTGCGGCACGGTCACCCTGCCGATGTGCGCGACGTCGACCGTGACGCCATGGCCGGAGGCTCCCGCGACCCGCCCGTCGAGGAGGTTGATCCTGCCGATGAAGCCGGCGACGAAGCGCGAGCCCGGCGATTCATAGAGACGTTCGGGAGCCGCGGTCTGCTCCACGCGCCCCGACCGCATGACGGCGATGCGGTCGGCCATTGACAGGGCCTCGTCCTGGTCGTGCGTGACGATGACGAACGTGATCCCGACCTCTTCCCGGAGGCGCGCCAGCTCAAGCTGCATCTGCTCGCGCAGCTTTGCGTCGAGCGCCGACATCGGCTCGTCGAGAAGCAGCACCTTGGGGCGCTTCACCAGCGCCCGGGCAAGCGCAACGCGCTGGCGCTGGCCGCCCGAGAGCCGATCCGGCCTGCGCGCGCCCAGGTGGGCCAGCTGGACCATTTCCAGGGCCTCCCCCGCCCTCTGCCGGGTCTCGGCGGCGGGAACTCCGGTCACCTTGAGCCCGTACCCCACGTTTGCCAGCACCGTCATGTGCGGGAACAGGGCGTAGGACTGGAAGACCATGTTCACCGGTCGCTTGTCGGGCGTCATGGCGCTGACATCCACGCCGTCGATCAGTATCTCTCCCGACGTCGGCGTCTCGAATCCCGCAATCATGCGCAGGAGCGTGGTCTTGCCGCAGCCGGACGGCCCGAGCACGGCGAAGAACTCGTTCGCCTCTATGTCGACATTCGCGCTCTCGACGGCGGTTGTCCCGCCGAACCGCTTGGTCACGTTGCGAACGGATATGATGCTCACGTCGCGCCCGCCCGGTCCGGGCGCTGCACGCGCAGCATCAGGGCCGCGACGACGAGGGTCATCACCACCAGCACGGTGGAGGCGGCGTTGACCTCCGGCGTCACGCTGAAGCGCACCATGGAGTAGATCTTCACCGGAAAGGTCACGGTTTCCGGGCCGGACGTGAAGAAGGTGATCACGAAGTCGTCAAGCGAAAGCGTGAAGGCCAGCAGGGCGCCCGCGACCAGGCCGGGCCGCATGTGGGGGAGGATGACGTGCCGGAACGTCTGCCATTCCGTGGCGCCGAGGTCGCGCGACGCCTCCTCGAGCTCGCGGTTGAAGCCCGCCATGCGCGCGCGCACGACGATGGCCACGAAGGGGAAGCTGAAGGCGACATGGGCGGCGGCGACCGCCGAGAGGCTGAGCGGCCACGGCATTCCCGACGGCCAGCCGATGCGCGAGAAGAAGGCGAGCATGGCCACCCCCATGCAGATCTCGGGAATCACGATCGGCAGGGCCATGAAGCCCTCGTACGCGCTCTTGAACGGAAATCGGTACCTCCACAGCAGCAGCGCCGCCATTGCCCCGAGAACCGTGGCGACGACGGTGTTGGCGGCCGCGATGGTCAGCGAGTTGACGAAGGCCTCGATCAGCCCGTCGTTGTTCCACGCCTTCTCGTAGTACTTGGTGGTGAATCCCCTCCAGACGATGTTGCGCCTCGAATCATTGAAGCTGAACGCCATCATCAGGACCAAGGGCGCATGGAGCAGGACGAGCACCATGCCGAGGAAGGCCCGCATCCAGATCCGCCCGGCATAGTCCAGCGGGTCGACCCGGCGCCGCGGCAGCCTCATGCGGCCATCCCCCTGTCACGGCTGAGCAGGGCGCGCAGCGCCAGCGCGCCGAACGTCACGTACATCAGCAGGAAGCTGAGAGCCGCGCCGAACGGCCAGTCGTTGGCCGCCTTGAACTGCCGCTCTATGACGTTGCCGATCATGGTGGTGCTTGTCCCTCCCAGCAGGTCTGCGGTCAGGAAGGAGCCGAGGCAGGGGAAGAACACCAGGATCAGGCCCGAGACGATCCCGGGCATGGTCAGGGGCGCCGTCACGAGAAGGAACGTGGCCGCCTGAGAGGCGCCGAGATCGAGCGACGCCTCAAGCATCGACCGGTCCAGCCGTTCGATGGAAGCGTACAGCGGCAGCACCATGAAGGGCATGAACACGTAGAGCAGGCCGGCGACAACCGCGAAATCGTTGTACAGGAGATCCAGCGGCTCGAAGGGCCCGAACAGCCTGTCGAGCCACAGCGCGTCGTAAGCCCGTTCAAGCACGAAGTTGACGTAGCCCCGGGTCCGGAACACCGCGATCAGCGCGTAGGTGCGAACGAGGAGGTTGATCCAGAACGGCAGGATCACGGCCAGCAGCAGCCACGGCCGCCAGCGCGGGGCGGCGAAGGAGATCGCGAAGGCGACCGGATAGGCGACGGCCAGGCACAGGAGCGTCGCCAGCGCGGAGATCCAGACCGATTTCCAGATGATGGCCAGGTAGACCGGGTCCGCCAGGGCCCGCACGTAGTTGGCCAGGGTCCACGTGATTTCGGTTTCGGTGATCGAGACCTTGCCGTCGATGACCGCCTTCTCGCCGAACGAGAGGACCCACACGATGCCGAGGGGCGTCAGGAAGAAGAGCAGGAGCCAGAGCGAGCCCGGTCCTGCGAGGATCCAGAAGACCTTCTGGTTCTTGCGGAAGCTTTCCATGCCGAGGAGGGCGGGCGTCGGCCCGCCCGGCCGGAGGTCAGGCGGCCCGGACCCGGGTCCAGGCGTCGTTGACCCTCTTCACGTGCTCCTCGCCGAGGTAGTGCTGGAACTCGCATCTTGCGACGGTCTCGTCGGGCGGAAAGATCGCGGGGTTCTCGTTGTATTCCGGCCCGAGCCGCGCGCGCGCGGCGTCGTTCGGCGTCGCGTACTGGATGTAGTCCGCGATGGCGGCGCCGGCGTCGGCGTCGAGGATGAAGTTGATGAATGCGTGCGCGTTTTCCGGGTGCGGCGCACCCTTCGGCATGCACAGGCAGTCCTGCCAGATCAGGCCGCCCTCGTCGGGCACGTAGAACGAAAGGCCGTCGTCTTCCGCCATCACCTGCAGGATGTCGCCGTTCCATTCCTGCGCAATCACCACTTCGCCGGAAACCAGGAGGTCCTGGCCGTTGTCGTCGGCAAAGACCTTGACGTTCTCCTTCTGCGCGATCAGCAGCTCCTCCGCGGCCTTGATGTGCGCGGGGTCTGTCGAATTCAGCGAGTTGCCGAGGTACTTCATGGCATGGCCGAGCACGTTCTGGCCGTCGCCGAGCAGCGATATCCTGCCTGCGAACCGGTCTGAATCGTAGAGATGCTTCCAGGACCGCGTGATGTCGCCGGTTCGCTTCGGGTCGTAGCCGACCCCGATCGTGCCCCACATGTAGGGGATCGAGTGCTTCAGGCCGGGGTCGTAGCTGGCGTCGCGGAAGTTGGCGCCGAGATTCGACATGTTCGGGATCCTGTCGTGTTCCAGGGGCAGCAGCATGCCGGCCGCCAGCATGCGCTCGACGTAGTCGTTCGTGGGGACGATGAGGTCGTAGCCGGGGTTGCCCTCCCGCAGCTTGGCGAACAGCTCGTCGTTGTCGGCGAAGAAATCCATCTTGACCTCGATGCCGGTCGCCGCGTTGAAGTCCTCCAGCGTGGTCTCGCCGATGTAGGTATCCCAGTTGTAGAGGTTGAGCTTCCTTTCCTCGGCTGCCGCCGTGCCCCGCGGCAGGAGGCTCATGCCTGCCAGCGCCGCTGCACCGCCCATGAGACCGCGACGGTCAGGCCGGAGCCTTGGCGAATGGTTTTCCATGTCTGTCTCCTCCTTCGGCGGGAATGCCTGTCGTGCAGGACGACGATTGCGCAGCCGTCGCGCCTTGACAACCGGAAACTCCGTTCCGGCGGCCGTCAGGCCGCCGGCTTCGGGATCCCTGTCTCGGGGCCTTGCGCCCAGGGCTGCGCCTGCCCGGCGGACGGCCTGCCCGGCCGTCCCTTTCCGGCCGGGGCCCGGGGGTGCTGCCGCGGCGGACCTGGCGGCAGCGGCGGGCCATGCTGGCCCCCGTCAGGGGCCTGACGCCGCCCGCGGGGACCGGCTCGGATCCCGGGCCGCGTGATTCGGCCGCGGCAGGGATCCGCATCGCGAAGAGCGCCCGGCAGCCGGGTCGCGGGCAAGTCCGGGCGCCCCGCCGCTCGCGGTTGCGCCGTTTCCCGCGTCGCGATACGGTCACGCCGAGCGCCGCTTTCGCTGCGGAGCCGGAACTGCAACGGGTGCCAGGACATGATCGTCACGGCCGGGAACTCCGTAGACGGCGGAACCGTCGCCGAACGCCCCGGAACCTGCGTCGCCGGCGGCCGCCCGTCCGGCCGGTTTCGGCGCGGCGGCGATTGAGTGCGGCTGCCGCATGGACTTGCGCATTCGGTCATTGATCCTGGGCGTGACGGCCTTCCTGTCGCTTTCAGGCTGCGCGCAGTTCGGGCATGTTGAGGCGCGAAAGCCGCCGCGCGCGGTTTCGCCGCTTGCACCGTCGGCTGCAAAGACCGTCGAGGAGCTGGACGTCACGACCGCCGCCGACCGCGACGCGGCGGCCGCGCCCGGCGCCGTCGGGCGGCTTCTCGGCCAGACCGTCGCGTCGCTTGGCGACGCCACGGTGCCAGGCTTCTGGATCCGGACGCCGCTGGCAAGCGCTCAGGGGCCTGGACGGCTGGCGTACCAGGCCAGCGGCAAGGACGTCGCGGTCACGCTCATGCCGTCGGAAGGCGGCTCAAGCCGGGTTTCGCTCGCGGCGATGCGGGTGCTCGATGCCCCGCTCGCGGGGCTGCCGACGCTTGAGGTCTACATGCTGCCGTGAGAGCGGCCGCGGTCTCCGCTATTCGACGGTCACGGACTTCGCCAGGTTGCGGGGCTGGTCCACGTCCGTCCCCTTCGCGACCGCGGCGTGATACGCCAGGAGCTGCGCCGGAACGGCATAGACGATGGGCGCAGTCAGTTCCGGCGATTCCGGCATTTCGATAACGCGCCACAGGGCGTCGCCTGCCGTCTGCCGGCCCTTCCTGTCGGTGACAAGGACGACCTTTCCGCCCCGCGCCAGCACTTCCTGCATGTTCGAGACGGCCTTGTCGAAAAGCGCCGTTCGCGGTGCCATGACGATCACGGGAACGGTCTGGTCGACGAGGGCGATGGGACCATGCTTCAGTTCGCCGGAGGAGTGCCCCTCGGCATGGATGTAGCTGATCTCCTTCAGTTTCAGGGCGCCTTCCATGGCGAGCGGGTACATCGCGCCGCGGCCCAGGAAAAGCACGTCGCGGAACGCCGCCAGGGCGCGGGCCGTCTCCTCGATCTGGCCCGCGTTTTCCAGGGCCTTCGCGACGAGGCCGGGCACGGCCCGGACCGCGCGCAGGCGGTCCGCGAGGGCGGCGGCATCCAGCCGCCCGCGGTCGACCCCCGCCCGCAGGGCCAGGAGCAGGAGCGCAAGCAGCTGGCAGGTGAACGCCTTGGTGGAGGCCACGCCGATCTCCGGCCCGGCGTTGATCGGCAGGGCGACGTCGGACTCGCGCGCGATCGAGCTTTCCTGGACGTTGACGACGGACAGCGTCCTTGCGCGTCCCGCGACGTGCCGGAGCGCGGCCAGCGTGTCGGCCGTCTCTCCCGACTGGCTGACGAAGACCGCGATGGTGCCGGGGCCGACGGGCGTGTCCCGGTAGCGAAACTCCGAGGCCACGTCCGTCTCGACCGGGATTCCTGCGAGCGATTCAAGCCAGTACTTGGCGGTCAGGCAGGCATAGAACGCGGTGCCGCAGGCGACCATCACGATCCGGTCGGCCTCGGCGAAGTCCGGGCACCCGTCTGGCATGACCAGCGCGCCGTCCCTGACGTAGTGCCGGGCCGCGTCCGCCAGGACGGCCGGCTGCTCGGCGATCTCCTTGGCCATGAAGTGCTGGTAGCCGTCCTTCGCGATCTGGCGCGGCTCGATCCGGACCTTGCGGATCTCGCGGCTTGCGCGCCGCCCCTCGGAGTCCCGGATCTCCAGGGATGCACGCCTCAGGATCGCGCAGTCGCCTTCCTCGAGGTAGCAGATCCGGTCGGTGAGCGGGCCGAGCGCAATGGCGTCGGAACCCAGATACGCCTCGCCTTCGCCGAAGCCGAGCGCAAGCGGTGATCCCCTGCGCGCCGCGACGATAAGGTCGTCCTCCCCGTCGAACAGGAACGCCAGCGCAAATGCGCCTTCGAGACGCGCGACCGTCCTGAGGGCCGCCTCGGCTGGCGCAAGGCCCCGGTCAAGATGCTGCTGCGCCATGAGCGACACTGTTTCGGTGTCGGTGTCGGTCTCGGCGGCGTATCCGCAGCCCGCGAGCTCGTCGCGCAGTTCCCGGAAATTCTCGATGATCCCGTTGTGGACAACCGCAACGCGCCCGGAGCGGTGGGGGTGGGCGTTCGCCACCGACGGCGCGCCGTGCGTTGCCCATCGGGTGTGCCCGATTCCGGCCTTGCCCGGGAGAGGGTCGTGAATCAGCAGGTCCGAGAGGTTCGCGAGCTTGCCGACCGCGCGGCGGCGGTCCAGCGCGCCCTCGTTCACGGTCGCGATTCCGGCGCTGTCGTATCCCCGGTACTCGAGGCGCCTCAGCGCCTCGACCAGGGTCGGCGCGGCCTCGTGGCTGCCCAGGATTCCCACGATGCCGCACATCGCCTCATTCCGGCCTTTGGGCGCCGCCGGCCACGCGCCGTCTGGCCAGCAGCTTGCGGGCGAGCCCGGGCCTGTTGCCCTGCCGGCCCCTCGCGATCGCGAGGTCGCCGTCGGGAACGTCGCAGGCTATGACCGAGCCCGCCGCCGTCATCGCCTCGTCGCCGACCCTGACCGGCGCGATCAGCATGCTGCCTGAACCGATGAAGGCCTTCTCGCCGATTTCGGTCCTGTGCTTGGAGACGCCGTCGTAGTTGCACGTGACGGTTCCCGCGCCGACATTCGTGGCCCGGCCTACCGTCGCGTCGCCGATGTAGGACAGGTGACTGACCTGCGTTCCCGCCCCGATGGAGGCGTTCTTGGCTTCGACGAAGTTGCCGATCCTGGCGCCGTCGCCGATCTCGGTGCCGGGCCGTAGACGTGCATGCGGCCCGACGACGGCGTTGCGGCCGACCCGGCAGCCTTCCAGATGGCTGAACGCCCGGATGAGGGCTCCGGATTCGATCGTGACTCCGGGGCCGAACACGACATTCGGCTCCACCACGACGTCGCGGTCAATGCGGGTGTCGAAGGCGAAGTGGACCGTTTCCGGCGACCGGAGCGTGACGCCGCCTGCGAGGGCGGCGCTGCGCGCGCGCGCCTGGAACGCCGCTTCCGCGCGCGCCAGGTCCGCACGCGTGTTGATGCCGAGCGCTTCGTCCTCGGCGCAGGTCACGACCCGGACGTCAAGGCCCTCGGCGCGGCCCAGTGCGGCGATTTCCGTCAGGTAGTGCTCTCCCGCCGCGTTGTGCCGCCCCGCGGTGGCGGCGAGACGGAGGAGGGTGCAGGTCTCGGCCAGAACAAGGCCCGCATTGCAAAGCGTCGTCGCGCGCGTCGCGTCATCCGCGTCCTTCCATTCGACGATCCTCAGCAATGACGCGCCGTCCGCCACGATGCGCCCGTAGCGTCCGGGATCCGACGCCTCGAAGCCCAGGAACGCGATGTCGGCGCCGTCCGACCTCGCCTTCGCCAGGGCCGTGACCGTTTCGGGGCGAACGAACGGCGTGTCGCCGAGAAGCACCAGCGTGTCGCCGCCCTTGCCCCGGAGCGCGGATCCGGCGACCGCGACGGCATGCGCCGTCCCGCGCCGCTCGGCCTGCACGGCGATCCTGATCCTGCCGTCGGCCTTCAGCGCCCGCTCGCTGACGGAGCCGCCATCCCGGCCAACCACGAGGACGCGCTCACCGTCAAGCGCCTTCGCGGACTCCAGCACGTGGGCAAGGATCGGGGCGCCTCCGATTTCATGCAGCGCCTTGGGGCCGTCGGACAGCATCCGCGCCCCCACTCCCGCGGCGAGCACGATCAGGTGGACTGGCATTCGCTCTTCCCTTTTCCGCTGCGACCTTCTAGCCGCGAGGGGCGAGGCCCGAAAGGCTGCCGCCATCAACTTGTGTTGCCGCAGGTTACAGCGCCGGCGCGGACTCGCTGAGGACGGAAGCATGAAGTGCGTGATCTTCGATCTGGACGGGACCCTGGCAGACACGAGCGCCGACCTGATACATGCCGCGAACGCCTGCTTCCGGGCGCGCGGCCTAGGCGGCCCGCTTGACGAGACGGAAGACCGGGCGATCGCCTTTCACGGCGGGCGGGCGATGCTGCGGCTGGGATTCGCCCGGTCCGGGCAGAATGGCGGGGAGGCGGTGGAGCGCGCCTTTCCGGAGTTCCTGGACCGGTACCGAGAATGCATCGATGCCAGGACCGTCCTCTTCCCGAGCGCGGTGGCCGCGATAGACGAATTGCGCGGGGCGGGGTGCCGGGTCGGCATCTGCACGAACAAGCCCGAGGCGCTGGCGGAACTTCTGCTCAGCCGGCTGGGCGTCCGGGACCGGTTCGCGTCGCTTGTCGGCGCCGACACGCTGCCCGTGCGCAAGCCCGACCCAAGGCCTCTCGTCGAAGCCGTGACCCGGGCGTCCGGCAGTGTCGCGCAGTCCGTGCTGGTGGGGGACACGGAAACGGATGTCAGGACCGCCCGGGCGGCCGGCGTCCCGGTTGCGCTCGTGTCCTTCGGGCCCGAGGGCGACGGCGTCGCCCGACTCGGGCCGGATGCGCTCCTGCCGGATTTCGAGGCGCTTGGCATGATCGTGGAAGGGCTGATCGGTTAGCCGGGATGGCGCGTCGCCCCGCGTGCGGCTTCACGCGGCAGGAGGCGATTCCGGGGTGGAGTGGGGGCAGTTCAACTTTGTTGGTGATTGCGATTCGCAGATTCCCGTGATGGCGTTGCAGCGCCATGCAGCAAAGGCTGTTCCACGTCCTCGACCAAGCCGGCAAGTCAGGCCGTCGCCGCCTCGCCAAAGAAGTTGAACTGCACCCGATTCCGGGGCCTGGTCGGTCGCCATCCGGACCCTATCAATACTACCACACTTGACTCCGTGTACAAAAGCGGCAAGGCCGTGATCGAACGGTTCCACGCCAGGTCGGAGCGCGGCGTGCGGCAGGAACTCTACGCCGCCTTCGTCCTGCTCACCCTCGCGCGCCGGTTCTCCAGCCGGTGCGACGCCGACCTCAACGGCGGCGGCGGGGACGGGGACCTGCCCGCCATGCGCGCCAGCTTCCGGAACGGCCTGCGTCTCGTCGGCAGGGAGATCGAGGCCATGTTCCTCGCGCAGAGCGCGATGGTCGCGCGGTCCGTCGCCCGGATCATGACCGGGCTGTCGCGATGCATCCAGCGGGAGAGGCCCGGACGCAGCCATCCGCGCCGGTCAATGCGGCCAAGGAGCAAGTGGCAAAACCGTCAGGCCGCCTGACACGCCGAACCGCCCCGAAAACAGGCCCCGGCTTCCAGCTCACGCCCGAAGCGCGGGGCTTTCCTTATCCGAATGCCATTGAACCGCCATCGGGCGGCCCTCCAGGCGCATGCGTCCGCTGACCTGCTCGGGGCTCCAGCCCTCGGGCATGACGGTCTTCTTCTTCCAACGAAAGGGACTGTCGCCGCCGCCTGGCCGATTCGCAACATCGTGCGTCTTCGAACGGCCAGGAACGCTACATCAGGTGTTGCACTTTCACTGTGGAACGGGGGGCATGAAAACGCTACGCTTTCAGGGAAGAATCCGCTTGGCGCCTCTGGAAGTTCGGACTAAAAAATCGCCCTGACGATGGATGCGCTGCCGGCCGAATGCTGGCCTGGAGGGAACCTGAACAGTTACAAATGATCGCATTTTTCGAAACGCTGAGTGTTGCCGAACGGCTTGAAGATGCAGGACAGCGACTCGCAAATTCCGGGACTTCCCATCACTTCGCAGGCTCCTCGCGGATTGAGAATGGGCTTCCTTGGTGGATCTTCATTCAGATCGAGTTCCGCAAAGATGGCCAACTCTGAAATGGGTGCGCATGACAACAGCGCGGAGGTGCTGTCTCTCGATAGCACCTATAAGTCCTACGAACTGGACGATGCCGATGCCATCTTTCGGGACATGCGCAGAGCGATCGAAGAAAGGGCCGAAAAGTCGCCGGACGAAATCGCGGCGGGCTTTGAGGCAGCCGCGAGATCGCTTGGAACGCACGGGCCCAAGCTTGCAAACCCCAGGAGCCCCGACAGACCGTTCACCCCCGAGAACACGGAGCCGGAATTTCGGAAGCACTATTCCGGTGACGGAAAGTACGGCAGATTTGCCAAGGCCCTTCTGAGGCCCATCGACATCATCGGCCAGGCAGGCAACGCGAATTTCGCAGAACGGCTCGAGGCCCGGAGCAATTCGGCGGCACTCCTCGAGAACGCATTTGCGCGGGTCTTCGGACCGAAAGCGCTGGACGCCGTCAAGTCAGGGCTGCAACGGCAAAAGGAGAACATTGGCGCGGCAACAGCACACCACGAGAACTACCCGATGATATTCGTGCCCGGCCCAGACCGGGATCTTGTCCTCACGCCCCTCTCCGCGTTCTCGACGCTTTCGACAATGGAGCGTGTCAAGAAGGACGGCCACGAGGCGATGCAGATGGCGCGGGGCGCCGGTTCTGTCGATGCGGCGTCCGGCGGAGCGGTCGAACCGGGTTCCCCCGTTGCGCGCGGCGCCTATTGTCGGACCTCAATTTCCGACAAGCCTCAAAACACGGCCATCGGAATTCCGAAGAGCCGCCTTCGATTCTTTGCGAAGATGCCGGACGTCCTCGAGCAGCGTGATGCCGAAATCCACGCATGGACGCGGGGCGGCAAGGTGCCGCGAATGCGAGATCCGGACGCCGCGCTCCGCCTCGAGTGCTATGCAGAGCTCCTGCAGGTCGTCCAGGCGCAGACCCCGCGTCCTTCGGAAATGTCGAAGTTAGACGCGCTCGCGGACTGGCTTGTTTCACACGCGCGACGCCACACCGACGACATCGTCGCCGAGGCCGGAGCCGACGCCCCCGACCGCCCGAGGCCCGCGGTCGTTCTCGCCCGCCTTCTCGTCGTCCGCGAGAAGCGCGACGCGTGCCGCAACGCTCTGCGAAGCGCGCATTTCCAGGACAGGGCAGGCAGATTCGAGGCTGAGGCATGAAGCTCCAGATAGGTCCTCTGCGCGCCGAGTCCGCAAACCTTCACGCAAATGACTTCGTCGCGGGACTGCCCTCTCCAGGCGCTGCACTCGGTTTCGCCGGCGCGCTTCTGCGCCATGTCGGCGTCCAGGACTGGTCGCACAAGGTGTTCCTGGTCCTGCACTCGGTCGAGTGCAGAAAGGGGCGGCCCCGCGCGCATCCCAAGGTGGATTACGGAATTCTGAAGAACGAGGAGATCATGGAGGGGCTCACGGGCAATGTCGTCTTTTCTCTCGTCGTCGACACGCCGCACTTCGTTCCGGCCGGATCGCTGTCACGGGCGCTGACCCTCCTGCGGTTTGCCGGCGGAGTTCTCTTGCCGGCGCAGTATCCCGGGAGCGACGATGCCCTTCCCCTCGGGCAGCGAATCGCGTCCGTCGATCCCAACGCCGCACTGGCGGACCTGGGGCTGCCGCGGGGTTACGCACTGATGCCGCCGTATGCACGTGACGACACCGACATCGTCTCCTTCGGCGATTTCGCCACGCTCTGCAAGCTGCGGAACCGAGCGTACGCGCGCCGAACGGGGCACGGGCTGTGCGTTCCGGTCGCCTGCGGCTACCGCCTTCTCGAGGATCCGCACACGGCCGCGCCGAGGCCCGGAAGCCGCGGAGGGAATCCTCATGTCTTCGGCGAACCGGCCGTCGGACTTGGTGAATTCGTGTCGATCCGGAGCCTTTCGCTTCCGTCGTCCGTCTCCGAACTCGATCATCGCATGTGGAGCTGGTCCAGCGACTTCGATCGGCGTCTCCTCATGTTTTCCCCGACC
Source organism: Paracoccaceae bacterium (assembly GCA_965221845.1). Lineage (GTDB taxonomy): Bacteria > Pseudomonadota > Alphaproteobacteria > Rhodobacterales > Rhodobacteraceae > JAJEFO01. Next base: position 339,370 of record OZ244919.1, on the reverse strand, counting down.
CATCTTCGCATCTCGACACAGGATATCTCGCAATGACCCTCACCCTAAAGACGAACATGCTCGCCTTCTCCCGCAGCCTCGAACTCAGCGACGGCCTGATGCAGGCGGGAAACTGGGATTGCGCGCAGGAAGCGCCTGTCCCGGTGGAAGTGCGGCGCATCGGCGTCCGCGGCCAGACGTCCAATGCCAGCTCGAAGACCGACAAGGAGAACTGGGGCGCGTCAAACCCTCAGCGCGTGGACGTCGCCACCATGCCGCCTGAAAGAGACATGCTCCTGATCTCCTTTACCCTGCGCGTCCTGGCGAACAGCCGTCGGCCCTTCGCCACCGATTGCTTCGAAGTGGCGAAGTCGTACGGCCGTCTGGCCGAGGCATTCGAAGCGGCTGGCGGATACGCCGAACTTGCGCGCCGTTATCTGTCGAACATCGCCAACGGACGGTTCGCGTGGCGAAACGCCTCTCTTGCGGACGAGGCCCACGTCGGCGTCTCGTGGGCCGGCACGACAGTCCGGTTCGATCCGACCATACTTGACCTGACCCGCGTCCCGACGCTCTCCGATCTGGAAGCCGCCGTGGCGGACGGCGCCGAGAACCTGGCCGGCCTTCTGGATGCCTTCTCCAAGTCTCTTTCGAACCCGGCCGCCCCAATGAACCTGAACGTCACCTGGCGGGGGCGAGTCAACGAACTTGCGCAGGTGTACCCTTCGCAGGTGTACCCAGGCACGGACGTCGGGGCCGACGGGAAGGGGAAGACCCTCGCCAAGATTCGTCGTCGGGTCGCTTCCAGGGTCGTTGATGCCGCAATACTGCACCAGCAGAAGATCGGCTCGGCCATTCGCTGGATCGACGACTGGCACGGCGTAGAGGAATTCGGCACGGAGCCCGTTCCGGCGAACCCGTATGCGGGCGTGCAGGAGATGGGCGTCGCGTTGCGCGCCAAGGGAAGGAACAACCCCATCACGACCCCGGCCAAGTCTCTTTACGACATCCTGGCGAAGCCGGCCGCGCTCGAGACCGACATGCAGTCGGGCACGATCGGCCCGGAGTTCTTCTTCGTGATGGCCAACCTGGTTCGCGGCGGCGTTTTCGGGGACAAGGGTTGAGCGCATGGTGTCGACCGACCTGAATTCCGGCGTGGGCGCAGTCATGGCCGAGACCCAGGTAGATCTGTGCATTCCACGAAACTTGGTCACGATCGGGGCGGCGGCCGCGTTCTTCGACGCGGTGTTCAGGGGCGTGCATGCCGTCAATCGGCGCGCGGCTCCTGCGCACGGTTATGCTGCGGTTGCCTTTCCCGAGTACCGAATCGAGGGGGAAGGCCTGAAGTCGTGGGGCAACAAGCTGCGCCTCGTAGGCTCCGAGGCGTCGCTGGGATCCGTGCTTGGCGACGACCGCGTTCTCGACCTGCTGTCCGGCCAATCGCCGGTCGTGGTTCCATATGCCGCCGTCACGGGCGCCGCCTACGCCGCCTTCCGAGATCGAGGGCGCGAAAGGCAAAGCGTGGGACGCGTCAAGCGGCTCATCCGACGCACCGAACGATACGGCAGGCCTGCCGAGGCGCTGCGGGAGCGCTACGAGCGCCTCCTCCGCACGTCCCCGCCTCCTCAGGAGCGTGTCCTTCACGTGGACATGGTTCGGCATGATTTGCGTGTCCACATAGTCCCAGTCTCGGACGTGCCGGAGACGCTCGCGGCGACCACTTTCGGCCTTTCAGCCAAGGGCGGCGATGCAGGACCGGATCACGTGGTGCCGTTTTCCCTGGTTTCACAGCCGGCTGATGTCGGCGACGACCCGTACGCACAATTCAGCGATGCCTAAGGGACGCCGTGCGCCGCGACTTCTCCTTACGCACAGGGAAGCTGCGGTGCTTCTGGAGCACGCCCGCGTCCGGACTGAAGGCGGGCGCGTCGTCTACGATCTGGCGGAAGACGGCGTCGTAAAGAGCTTCAACGTCCCCTTTGCCAACTTGGCCGTCCTTTTTCTTGGTCAAGGTGCATCGATCAGCACTCACGCCGCGCGCCTTCTGGCCGAAGAAAAGGTTTACGTTGCGCTCACGGGCACCGGCGGCACGCCCGTGCACTTCGGATCCATGGACGCCTTCGAACCCAACGAGCGCGCGCTTTCCATGTTCCGCATCTCTCAGGATTCTGAGCTGTCGCTTCGCGCCGCAAGGATCCTGCTGACGCATCGATCCAGGATCATGGAGACAGACGCGATCCAGATCTCGGAGACGCTTGATTGCGGCGTCGATGCAGCGGAGCTTCGTGGCCACTGCCGGCGTTTCAGGGACGCCCTGACCCGGGCGAAGAGCGCCGAAAGCTTACGGGGTATGGAGGGCGTGTTTGCAAAGTCTTGCTTCAAGAGCTTTGCGCATGGTGCGGGGATCTCCGGCTTCATCCGGCAGCACGGCAAGAACGAGCGGAGCACGTTCGAGGATCTGGCCAATTCCCGTATCGATCACGGCAACTACCTTGTCTACGGCACGGCTTCGGCGGCTCTCTGGGCCACCGGAATCCATCGGGGGCTGTCCGTACTGCACGGAAAGACGCGGGCCGGCGGGTTGGTTCTGGATCTTGCTGACGGGTTCAAGGACGCCCTGGTCCTGCCGCACGCGTTTTCGCGATGGCCGCGCGACCAGGACTTTCGCCAGCATCTCGTGGACGCCATTCACAATCGTGAGATCCTCAAGCGCACCTTCGGGCTTCTGGCGTCCGTCCTCGCGCTGGACCGGGGGAGCGCGGCGACATGAAACGCAGAATCATGGCCGTCTGCCGATCCTCGAAAAAGATGCGACCGAAGGTTGCCGCCGCACTTGATCGCTACCTCTGGCGGGTCGGTGACCGCACTTGGGTCGGCTACGCCTCGACCGAATGCCTGGAGCGCATCGTCGCCGACCTTCGTCGCGGCGCCTCCCGGAACGCTGCAGTGGCCATCTACGAGCAATCCGCACGCGTCGAAAGTCGCCGGCCCGTTCTTGTTGTCGGAAGTCGGACCCGCTTCTCTTCGGACGGGCTGTCCCCCATCATGACGCGCACGGCCGCGATTGCTGCATCGACGCAGTCGGAAGAGGCCATGCGGGCGGTCCTTGCGATGGCCGCGTCGTTTCACGACGTCGGCAAGTGCACCGTCGCGTTTCAGGAAAAGCTTCGACGGGCGCTCGAAGGAGAGAGCGGGCAACCCGATCCCGTCCGCCACGAGGTCTGGAGCGCACTGTTTCTTGATGCGTGCGTTGCCCAGTCCTCCGGTCTCCGGGCCTTTCTGGACCGTTGTCGGGCCGCGTCCCTTGACTTCGACGAGGCCGCCATGGTTGCCGCATCGGACATCGCCAAGCTCTACGGAGAAGCCCCTCCCGGCTGTCCGTTTCAGGATACCAGTCCCGGACCCTTGCTCGAACTCCGCGCCATTGAAGCGCTCGACGAACCCCTGTTGTCCGCAGTAGCGGACCTCGTCCTCGTTCATCACCGGCTTCCCTATTTTGATGGAAAGCGCCGGTTCATCGTCTCGCACGTCAACAAGGGCGATGCATCCAAACTCCTGGAGAAGCGTCTGGTCGAGCGGTGGCCCGGCGCTCCCCTTTGGAGCGACCGAAAATGGAAACGCAAGCTTGCCGAGTCGGCGGATCGCATGAAAGCGCTGCGTCCGGACGCCGCTCTTCCGGATACGGCGACGATATTGCGTAGCGCGTTCATGGTCGCGGATCACGTCGGATCGAAAGACAGCGTCCTCTTGGGGCGACCGCTCGACGACAAGGACCTCCTGGCGAACACAAAAAGGGAAGATGCACAGCCCCATCCGGCCGACACCCTAGCGATACACACCGAGCGGGTGCGTCGCGCGACCTTCGGCGCCACAAAGCTGCTCAGCCGCGACCGTCATGCGATGCCCGCGTTGTCCGCCGAAGAGATGCCCGACAGCCTGAGGCAATCAACGTCAACGGAAGGGCGGTTCGCGTGGCAAGCCGCGGCGGCGTCTGCTGCGAGGGCGCTGGCTTCATCGTCCAAGGGCGGCTTTTTCGCGTGCTTGATGGCCGGCACCGGCACCGGGAAAACGCGTGCCGCGCCTACGGTCCTCGCGGCGGCGGCGTTTGCCGACGCCGACCCCGCCCGGCGGCGCCTGCGTTTCGTTCTGGGCTTGGGTCTGCGCACATTGGCCATGCAGTCCGGGCGGGATTACGTGGATGACGTCGGATTTTCGGAACGAGACATCGCGGTGATCATCGGCGGCAACACGGTCCGCGACGTCAATGACGGGTTCGAGGATGAAGAACCTTCGGAGAAAACTGGGAGTCTCGACCACCTTGCCGAAATGCACGGCCTCCAGGCCAAAACCGGCCAGGACCTGTTTCCTGATCGCGACGTCTTTCCGTCGGACCGCGAGGCGCAGCTTCCGCCCTTGGCATTGCAGCTCTTGCAGGAAAGCGACGGCCGTTCCGGAACGATGCGCACCTTTCTGGCCAGCCCCATCGTCGTGACGACCGTGGACCACGTAATGCCGGTCGCCGACGGACGCAGGTCAAGTCATCTTGCCGCTGCCCTGAGAGTCTTGAGCGGGGATGTCGTTCTGGACGAGATCGATCAGTACAAGGAAGAGGATCTCGCGGCCCTGAGCCGCTTTGGTTACTGGGTCGGCGCCGGCGGCGGACGCTTGCTCGTGATGTCGGCCACGGTCCCGACGGACGTGGCGCAGGACATTCATGCCTCCTATTCCGCCGGATGGGCGCGCCACGCCGCCACCGCCAACATCCCATGCCACGTTCATTCCTTGGTTTGCGGCGACTGTCCCGAAAGCGTTCGAACGAACGCTGGCGGCGAGGCCTTCGCCTTGCTCTTTGAATCGGCCGTATCCCACACCTGCGCACGGCTCGGCGAAACGCCGGCCCTTCGACTTTGCGAAACCCTGTCCGTGGATTCGGCAGACGAGGCGCCTGAAGCAATCTGGAATGCGTTAGAGAGCATGCACGCGCGTCATGCGGTCGTGATCGATGCAAGACGCGTTTCGGTCGGCCTGGTCCGCATCACCCGCATCAAAGACCTGCGCCCCGTCATTTGCAGCCTGATCTCCAGAGCTGACAAGCCCGCCGTCCAGACGATGTTCGTCTGCCTGCATTCCCGTATGCTGCGCGGGCACCGAACGTCCATAGAGAGGGCGTTGAAGTCGGCGTTGACCCGCAAGGGCCATGTCCCGAACGAAGGTCTGCAAGCATTCCTGCGAGATCGGGCTCAGAACCTGTTCGGCGACGACCGGATCGCGGACGTCCGGGTCGTCGTGGTTGCCTCTCCGGTCGTGGAAACCGGAAACGACATCGATTTCGACTACGCAATCATTGATCCCCTAAGCGCGCGCTCAGTCGTTCAGACCGCCGGACGAGTGAATAGGCATCGCTGTACCCCGGTGGCAGCCCCCAACGTGGCGGTGCTCTCGTCGCCGCTTCCGCGGCTTGCCTCGTCGCGAAATCGTCTTGAAAATCCCGGGATAGAGACCGTGCCGTCCAGGAAGACGGGCGTTCCCGAATGCACTCTCGCGGCTGAGGCGACGTTTCCGGGTTCCTTTGTACGCTCTGGAGATCCTTCACGAGTCGACGCAAGTTGGACCTTGGCCCATGACCTGCAGGGAGAGATCACGCTGGCCGAAGCGAACATGCGCGCGCGGTTTCGATCTGGCTGCGCGCTCGGAACGCAAGACTTTTCAGACAGCTCGGCCTACCGCCTGTCCGCCTACTTCGGCGTCCGCAGACAGTTCCGTCGATCCGATCTTCCGGATCTTGAGGTCTTTCTTGAGCGCAAGAACCGATCTCTGCAGTTTCTGGGGTACCCTGACGGACGTTCACGGCACCCGCACACCTTTCCCGCTAGATTCGTCTTGTCCGCATTTCCGCGCCTGATATTGAATCTCACGCAGGACGACCTCGAGGAGATGATCGCCGATGATGGCGCGGACAATGTCGTGCAACTTCCCTTCGCACAGGCTGACACGACGGAAAATCTGGTCGTCGACGGCGCCTTGGGCGTCATGACCGAGACGGAGGCCAGGAATCTTCGAAACCGGAGCTGATGCCAATGCCGTGTGTTTTCAAAAACTTACACTCCCTCCGTCAAATGAAGCATCTGGGACTGCGTTCCGATAAGACGTTGAATAGACAGACATAACGAATTTCGGGCCAGCGTTCGCCGCCGTACAGGCGGCTGAGAAGATCACGCTTAGTGAAAACTTCTACGTCGAACGGTTCGCCGCCGTACAGGCGGCTGAGAAGAGCAGAGCCAGGACCTCCCCGTGCGTGCGTCCGTTCGCCGCCGTACAGGCGGCTGAGAAGCCATGGCCGTCCGGGGCCGATGCGGGCGTCGTGTTCGCCGCCGTACAGGCGGCTGAGAAGCGCTTCCTCAAAAGCGGTTTGCTGGTGCCTCAGTTCGCCGCCGTACAGGCGGCTGAGAAGTATCGCGCACCAGCACACGGCCTGCTCACCAGGTTCGCCGCCGTACAGGCGGCTGAGAAGAAGTGGCGCGAGCCTCATGCCGCGATTACTGAGTTCGCCGCCGTACAGGCGGCTGAGAAGGATGCCTTGGAACCGGCTTCGCGATAACAATCGTTCGCCGCCGTACAGGCGGCTGAGAAGCGCACGGACAGCGCGAGGCGGCGCGCGCAGAAGTTCGCCGCCGTACAGGCGGCTGAGAAGTCGCCAATGCCGGGGCCGCCGCCGCGGCGGTCGTTCGCCGCCGTACAGGCGGCTGAGAAGCGCGATGTCGCCGGAGGGCTTTGCGCGCCTGCGTTCGCCGCCGTACAGGCGGCTGAGAAGAGCCACAGGCGTCAGGCGTTGCGGGCAGACGTGTTCGCCGCCGTACAGGCGGCTGAGAAGACCTGCGGCGGCGTCGAGGCGGTGCGGACGACGTTCGCCGCCGTACAGGCGGCTGAGAAGGTCTGGAAAGGCTCCCGCGCGACGCCGGAAACGTTCGCCGCCGTACAGGCGGCTGAGAAGTGTATGTAAGGCGTTCCATTCCAAGGCCAAAAGTTCGCCGCCGTACAGGCGGCTGAGAAGAGCGACGACGCGACGTGCTGGTGCCTGATCGGGTTCGCCGCCGTACAGGCGGCTGAGAAGTTGATCGTCACCGGACCGAGCTCGCGACTGACGTTCGCCGCCGTACAGGCGGCTGAGAAGTGCCTGAAAAAGCGCGCCCGAGGCGTGTTCACGTTCGCCGCCGTACAGGCGGCTGAGAAGCCCGTTCACTGCCGAGTGTGCGCCGGTTGACCTGTTCGCCGCCGTACAGGCGGCTGAGAAGCGGGCGATGATCGAGAACAACGGACAGAAGCTGTTCGCCGCCGTACAGGCGGCTGAGAAGATGTAGTCGTTCGAGATGACCTGTTTCCCCATGTTCGCCGCCGTACAGGCGGCTGAGAAGCCAGAGACCGCCGCCGGCCTTCCGGTCGGCGTGTTCGCCGCCGTACAGGCGGCTGAGAAGACGACCGGCAGTTCTCCGAGAGCAGGAGGCGCGTTCGCCGCCGTACAGGCGGCTGAGAAGTCGCCCTGCGGATTCTCGAATCCGCGCATCTTGTTCGCCGCCGTACAGGCGGCTGAGAAGTGGCGCATGGACGCGGCTGCCTGGGTAAGCGCGTTCGCCGCCGTACAGGCGGCTGAGAAGACGACACGGAGCCGTCGCCGGCGTCGGGGTAGGTTCGCCGCCGTACAGGCGGCTGAGAAGAGAACGACATGAGGAAGGTCGTGAACAGCGATGTTCGCCGCCGTACAGGCGGCTGAGAAGTGCAGGATGTCCGTGTTGGCCGCTGTGGCATCGTTCGCCGCCGTACAGGCGGCTGAGAAGCATTCCGTGATGACGGAGAGGGGCTCCAGGGCGTTCGCCGCCGTACAGGCGGCTGAGAAGAGGCTGGTCCGGCGCACGCAGTCCGGGTTCAGGTTCGCCGCCGTACAGGCGGCTGAGAAGCTGACAGACCGTCTCGCTTCCAGCATCATCACGTTCGCCGCCGTACAGGCGGCTGAGAAGGGTCGAGATCGCGCTCGCTGGCCTGGGCGTGCGTTCGCCGCCGTACAGGCGGCTGAGAAGGAGGACGCCCGGCGCATCCACGAGGCGCTGACGTTCGCCGCCGTACAGGCGGCTGAGAAGTCATCCACCGGATCATGTTGATGCCGGAACCGGTTCGCCGCCGTACAGGCGGCTGAGAAGTGGAGGCGCCCGAGGCCGGGATGATGGAGGCGGTTCGCCGCCGTACAGGCGGCTGAGAAGCCCTAATACGCGAATCATTATCGTCCTGTCAAGTTCGCCGCCGTACAGGCGGCTGAGAAGTGCCTGCATTGCCGGGCATGCCGCGGTCGCCGGTTCGCCGCCGTACAGGCGGCTGAGAAGCGTCGATGTGGGAGGCCGCCCGTATCCGGATGGTTCGCCGCCGTACAGGCGGCTGAGAAGCCGCACGAGTGGACGCGCCAGGCCATGGGCCAGTTCGCCGCCGTACAGGCGGCTGAGAAGTGGAGCGCTGGGAGACGGAAAGGGAGCTTTGCGTTCGCCGCCGTACAGGCGGCTGAGAAGATGGACGAGGGCGTGCAAAACTGGGGCGAGGCGTTCGCCGCCGTACAGGCGGCTGAGAAGATGTCAACGACTGTCAGCGTACGCACCGATCCGTTCGCCGCCGTACAGGCGGCTGAGAAGTGAAGGTGCGTGAAAAGTCATGGTGGGGTTGAGTTCGCCGCCGTACAGGCGGCTGAGAAGGGAAAGTCCGTGGGAAACTGGGCGCGGAAATGGTTCGCCGCCGTACAGGCGGCTGAGAAGATGACCACGCGCTTCAGGGCCGACCTTGTCTAGTTCGCCGCCGTACAGGCGGCTGAGAAGACACCGGAGCCGCCGTCAGGCTCTCCCGTGTGGTTCGCCGCCGTACAGGCGGCTGAGAAGATGAGCGCGCCAAGGATCTGTGTCTTTCCACCGTTCGCCGCCGTACAGGCGGCTGAGAAGTCCGTGATCACGGTCACGCCATCGTCCAGTTCGTTCGCCGCCGTACAGGCGGCTGAGAAGTCTACCGGGTGAACCGCGAAGGGCAGTTCAACGTTCGCCGCCGTACAGGCGGCTGAGAAGAAACCGGTTTTTGGTCGTGTAGGTTTCGACATGTTCGCCGCCGTACAGGCGGCTGAGAAGAAGCAGGTCACGCATCTCGGCCAGCGGAATGCGTTCGCCGCCGTACAGGCGGCTGAGAAGGACTGGATACTACGTTCCGAGTCAGCGCGATGGTTCGCCGCCGTACAGGCGGCTGAGAAGTCAGGCTGCACCTGCGTAGCGGTTGCAGATTAGTTCGCCGCCGTACAGGCGGCTGAGAAGCTCTGTGCGGGAAGGACCTGCGCGACGGCAGGGTTCGCCGCCGTACAGGCGGCTGAGAAGAAGTCTGCTACTGCTCCATCCCGTGGTACCACGTTCGCCGCCGTACAGGCGGCTGAGAAGACGCCGGAAAACTCGCAGGCCACCAGGACCTTGTTCGCCGCCGTACAGGCGGCTGAGAAGCATGAGCCTGGCCGCCTGCGAGGACACGGACTGTTCGCCGCCGTACAGGCGGCTGAGAAGCAGAAGAACGAGCAATCCTCCTCCCAGATCCGGTTCGCCGCCGTACAGGCGGCTGAGAAGAGCTACTAGGGCCCGTTGACACTCATGTCGCCGCGACCACGCCGGCGACGAGGTGGATCCCGGCGGCAAAGCTCGCGTCGGTCTTGTCGTACCGGGTCGCGATCGCACGGAACTCCCTGGTCTTCGCGAAGAGGCTCTCCACCAGGTGCCGCCAGCCGTAGACCTCCCGGTCATGCGCCCGCGGCACCGTCCGGCTCCGCTTCGACGGGACCGCCGCCTCCGCCCCGCGTTCCGCCAGGTCCTCCAGCAGCCAGTCCGCGTCGAACGCCCTGTCGCCGACGAAGGCCCCGAACGCCAGGCCGCCGGGAAGCCCCGGCACCCCCTTGAGGTCGTGCGCCTGGCCGGGAAGGATCCTGAAGCGGACCAGATAGCCGAGCGCGTCCACGACGGCCACGACCTTGCTCGTCAGGCCGCCTCTGGAACGACCGATCCCCTGGCTCGAGGTCCCCCTTTTGCGCCGGACGCCTTCCGGTGCGCCTGGACGACCGTGCCGTCGACGAACACCCACTCGAGGTCGAACTCCTCCGACAAGGCGTCGGAAACACGCTCGAATACCCCCGAAAGCGCCCAGCGCCGGAACCGCTTGAAGACGCTGTTCCAGTTCCCGAACCGCGCGGGGAGGTCGCGCCACGGCGACCCCGTGCGGAACCGCCAGAGCACCGCCTCCATGAAAAGGCGGTTGTCCGCCGCCGTGCCGCCGGGATCGGACTTCTTGCCCGGCAGCATGTCCTCGATCCGCGCCCACATGGCGTCGGTCAGAACCGTCCTGTCTGCATTCATGATGTCACCTGTTTCCTGCCCGTGCCGCCGTTCCGGCGGTCATCGGGGAAGGAAATGGCATGGAAGCGGGCGATTCGCAAGGCAACTGTCAACGGGCCCTAGTCGCTGCTCAGGTATAGCCGCCTGTTCGCCGCCGTACAGGCGGCTGAGAAGTGATCGAGCAGGGGCACGTCGTCGACGCGACCGTTCGCCGCCGTACAGGCGGCTGAGAAGGGCCGATCTTCGCGGCGTGCTCGACGACATGTGTTCGCCGCCGTACAGGCGGCTGAGAAGATGCCGACAATCTGCTCGACATCGCACGTGACGTTCGCCGCCGTACAGGCGGCTGAGAAGCCGCCGGGGGACTTTCTGGTGCAGCGCCTCCTGTTCGCCGCCGTACAGGCGGCTGAGAAGCGTGCCGAAACGGACGGTCAGGAGTTTGGGTCGTTCGCCGCCGTACAGGCGGCTGAGAAGCGTAGTTAGGGCAGCCAGGCGCGTCTCCATGGGTTCGCCGCCGTACAGGTGGCTGAGAAGAGGTGCGCGACAATCGCGTCGGGCAAGTCGCCGTTCGCCGCCGTACAGGCGGCTGAGAAGTCATGCGTAGCCTGTACTGAACTCTGCTCGGAAACGCGGCTTGAGCCGGACCTTCAGGGAGAACAAAACGGGACCGAACGCCCGCAAGCCCTTGATCCTGAAACGGGTTTCCGGGTCCGTCCGGCAGGATGGCCGGGATCCATGTTACATGTCAATTGACAGGAACTGCTGAAACGGTCCATATATGGAGCATCAGGCAACATCCGGGCGTTCCATGCCGTTCCATGTCGAGACCATCCCGAACCGCGGGAGCAGGCCTACGGTCCTCGTCCGCGAGGCCTGGCGCGAGGACGGGCGCCTCAGGAAGAGGACCGTCGCCAACCTCACCCGGCTCCCGCCCCACGTCGTCGACGGCGTCAGGGCGCTGTTCCGGGGCGGCGTCGCCGTCGCCCGTCCCGGGGACGCCTTCGCCATCCGCCGCGCGCTGCCGCACGGCCACGTGGCCGCGGTGCCGGGGACGATGAGGCGGCTCGGCCTGGTGCGGATCCTGGGCCGCGGGGCGCACCGCATGCGGGACCTCGCCGTGGCCGCGGTCGTCGCGCGGGTCGTCGACCCGGCGTCCAGGCCGGCGACCGCGAGGGCGCTGGACCCGGAGACCGCGTCGACGAGCCTCGGGACCGTGCTCGGGCCCGGGCCCGTCACCGGCAACGAGATGCTCGGCATGCTGGACTGGCTGCTCAGGCGCCAGCCCTGGATCGAGAAAGGCCTCGCGAACCGCCACCTGAAGGGCGGGAACACGCTGATCCTCTGCGACGTCAGCAGTTCGCACCTCGAGGGGCGCTGCCGCCCCCTGGCGGCCTTCGGCCACAGCCGCGACGGCAAGGCGGGAAAGCGGCAGATCGTCTATGGCCTGCTCTGCGCCGCGGACGGCTGCCCGGTGGCCGTGGAGGTGTTCGCCGGCAACGCCTCGGACCCGTCCACCGTCCCGGGCCAGGTGGAGAGGATGCGGAAGCGCTTCGGCATCGAGCGTGTCGCGCTCGTGGGCGACAGGGGGATGCTCGCCACGGCGCGCATCCGCGAGGACATCGCGCCGGCCGGGCTCGACTGGATCCCGGCGCTGAAGACGGGCGACATCCGCAGGCTCCTGAGGGCGGGCCCGGACGGCGCCCCGGCCCCCCTGGTCCCCGAGGCGCTCGTTCCCGACGCGGTGGCGGAGGTCACGGGCCCGGACTTCCCCGGCGAGCGGCTCATGGTCTGCCTGAACCCGCGGCTTCGCGAGGAGAGGCGGCGGAAGCGGGAGGATCTCCTGAAGGCCACGGAGGAGGCGCTCTCAGGCATCGCGGCCGCGGCCGCGCGCCGCAGGCCGGGTCCGGCGAACCGCGACCGGACCCTCAGGGCCCTCGGGCGGGAGGCCAGCCGCCGCAGGGTCGGGAAGCACTTCGACGTCGACGTGCGCGACGGAGGCATGGACTGGGCGCGCAACGCCGGCAGGATCGAGGCGGAGGCCAGGCTCGACGGCGTCCACGTGATCCGCACAGGCCCGGACGCGGAAGCGATCGGAACCGAGGAGACCGTGGAGGATTGCAAGAGCCTCGCGCGGGTGGAGCGGGCCTTCCACACGATGAAGCCGTCGCGGCTGCGGATCCGGCCGGTGCGCGTCTGCTCGGAGGATCACGTCCGGGCCCGCGTGTTCCTCTGCATGCTCGCGTGCCACGTGGAATGGCACATGCGCCGCCGCCTGGCCCCGATCCTCTTCGAGGACGACGACCGCGAGGGCGCCCGGGCGCAGCGGAACTCGCCGGTGGAGCCCGCGAGGGTCTCGGAGCGCGCGGAGGCGAAGGCGGCCACGAAGCGAACCCCCGACGGGCTTCCGGTCCACAGCCTGCGCACGCTGCTCGCCGACCTCGGCACGCTGACGCTGAACGAGGCGACGGTTCCGGCCCGGCCCGGCCACGGCTTTCCCGTGCGCGCGCAGCCGACGGAGCTGCAGGCCCGGGCCTTCGGGCTGCTGGAGATCGACCCCGCAAAGACCCTGCCCTGACGCGCCGGGGCCGATGCATGTCGAGTCCCGCCCGGAATCAGCCATCGCGCTGACTGCAAGGGACTTCGCGAGTTTTTGGAAATGAAGTTCCGTTTAGCCGTCTTGTCCGGCAGGCCTTTGGGACATGCAGCCCCGATTGCCAGGCAAGATCACGATGGATGCGCTGCCAGCCTGGAGAGAACCTGAACAGTTACTATGATTCAAGCTCTCAGGGCGCGCCGAGCGCCTCGCGCGTGACTATGGAGAGCGGGTCGCATGCCTTCGCCGCCAAGGTGTCGGCGGGGAAACGGCGCTCCGGCACGCTGTCGCCGGGATGGCTTCCTTTCAACCGGGATTCGGCGCCCTGACCTTCACCGTCACCACCTCGGTGTCGTGATACTGCTGATGGTGGACCGACGATGCGAGATGCCGCAGCAGCCGAAGAGAGGCCTCATGGTCGTCGAGCGGCGTCCCCGTGGTGTGCTCGCCGAGCCGGGAAATGCGGTCCTCGAGGTTTATCTCCTCGCCGGAGGCGACAACGAACTCCAGAATCGCGCCGCCCTCCTCGCGCCGCACGGAGACGCGAAGCTGGCGAGACCGCTTGCCTGCCTGGTTCCCGCGAATCGCCAGGAAGACCTCCTCGCCCACGGCGTCGAGCCGCTGCGCCATGGCAGCGCCCCATCCGTTGCTCAAGGCGAATTGCCGGAGAAACGCGCTAATCTGGCCAAGCGCGGAGTCGTTGAACGGGGCTTGCATGTGCCGGCGCCGTGGCCGTGCCGCGTTCAGGAAGAGGGTCAGCAGGATGGCTACGGCGCCGCCGGCGGTCATGCCGTTCTGAAACATGCCCCCCGCGAAGCCGGCGAAGAATTCGGGATAGACGGCTCCGTTCTGGAGGCCGACTCCGATCCAGAACGACATGCCGACCAGAACCCCCTTTCGATAGTCCAGGCCGTCCTGTGCGACCATCCTCATGCCGACAACGAACAGCATCGACAGGAGCAAGGTCAGGTAGGCGGCCAGGACCGGCCCTGGAATCGCGAGGATCGCCGCGATCGCCTTGGGCAGGAAGGCGATGGCGAGGAAGATGAGGCCAGCGGCAACGCCGACGCGCCGCGCCGCCACCCCTGTGAGCTCGGTCGCTGCAACGCTGGTGGAATAGGTCGTGTTCGGAACCGTGCCCAGCAGGCCGGAAAAGACGTTCCCAAGGCCGTCGGCGGTTGCCGCCCGTTCAACCGCCCGGTAGTCAACGGCCTTGCGTTGGCGCCACGAAACGTTCTGGATCGCCATCGAATCGCCCACCGTCCCGATTGCGCCGACAAGGGTCACGATCACGAAGCCGGGCAGCAGGGTCCAGAACGCCGGGCCGAAATCCATGTCGAAGCCCGGCCATCCCCCTTGCGGAAGCCCGATCCAGGCCGCCTCGGCCACGCGTCCCGTTTCGTAGATGCCGAACATCCAGCCTATGGCCGAACCCAATGCCACCCCGATTACCGGGGCCCACAGGCGCCAGAGCCGGGGTGCGGCAAGCGCGATGCAGGCGATCGCGGCGATCGTCGCGGCCGCCGAAAGCGGCGATGCCAGCAGGTGCGCGCCATCCGGAACCTGCTGCAGCATGTCGAACACGACCGGCATCACCGTCACGGTGATGAGCATGATGATGGTGCCGGCCAGCGTCGGCGTGAATATCCGGCGCACCCAGGCAAGCTTCCTGGCGAGAGCCAGCTGGATCAGGGACGAAATCACGACAAGCGTGGCGAGCAGCGCCGGGCCTCCCGCGGTGATCGCCGCGATGCTGACCGCAATGAACGCGCCGGAGGTTCCCATGACGAGGACATAGCCTGCGCCGAAGCGTCCGACGCGAATCGCCTGGACGATCGTGCTGACTCCGCTGGCGACGACCACGGCGAATGCCGCCCAGGTCAGGTAGAGATCGCCCTCTCCGGCGGCGCGGACCACTATGGAAGGCACGAGCACGATCCCGGCAATCGCGAGGAGCGCCAGCTGCAGGCCAAGGCCGAACGCCAGCGGTGCTGGGGGCGCTTCGTCCGCCTCGTAGCGAATTTGCTTGCCTTCCTCGTCCGTGTCCATGCCGTTTCCTCCAGACACCTGCCGCAACGACGCCCGGGCCGGGTCACGCTGTCACTCGCTCACATCGGCAAGGGAATGTCAATTCCTCGGGCAGGGCTAATCGCGATGATCTGGCGGCTCTTGCAGGTGCCGACATCCACGACCCTGGGTCCTGAGAGCCTGACCTAAAATACCATATATTGAACTTTATTGGAGTTTTAGGGGGATCATGGCACAACATATAGTGTTTTGGCATGAATTTTTAGGTCAAGCTATGAGTGCCAACTCGCGGGCGCACGGGCGATTTACGGCCCCTGATGGCGGGGTCCGTCCCGGGGGCGGGGACGTCAGCCCGGTGGCGGCAGGTACCTGAGCGTGGCGGCGGTGGCCGCCATCTCCACCCCCAGACGACGAGGGGTGATTCCGTCGGGCCGCGCCCGGTCGGGCGTCACGGTCCCGGCAGGACCGCACCGAAGCGCCCGGCCAGCCACGGCAGGACCAGGATGGCGACGATCACGCCGCCGATGGCCTTGATCCATCTGACGTCTCCCCTGAGGGCCTCGATGTCCCTGCTGACGTCGCCCCTGAGGGCCCTGAAGTCTCCCCTGAGCGCCTCGAGGTCCGCCTTCGTGGCGACGCCTCCGGTGACGCCGGCGTGGATCGCCAGGGTGACGGCCTCGGCCTGCTGCTGCGGGAGTCCCGCGTCGCGGAGCCGCTGGGTCTCGGCGATCATGTTGAAGGCGGCCTCGCCATGGGTCCGGTCCCCTTTCCGTCTCCGTCGGGAGCGTCCTACACCCTTCCGCAGCGTTGTTCCAGCCATTTCCCGCTCCGCGCGCGGTGCGCGGCCCGCCCGGGATGCCCGCCGGCCGGGACCCGACATTCGCGGCGGGGCGGTCGCTTCTTGACTACGCCGCAGACGTCAACGCGCGGGGCAGGGTGGTGGCGTGACCGTGCCGGACCCGCGGGACGTCCAGTGGCGTCCGCCGCCGACGGCGTTCCGATTTCCGGCAAATGGCGCCGGCGGTCATTTCAATGGCCACGAGTGGAAGGTTGAAGGAGAAATATGGAAGAATCACCAGAAGGGCTTCGGCATTGTGAGCGCGCATCACCCGCAGGTCGGCGAGACCTTCATCTCGGTGCGACCGAAAGCGAATGTCCGGATCTGGAGCGGGGCCGGACAGCCCGTGGTGCGGCGATTCACCCTGCAGTCGGCGGACAGCGCGAGGGGGAATGTTGTCGGCGTGCCGGCCACCTATTTCCTCCTCACGGGCGGCGAGGGCTGCGCACAGGTGCTCAACCGGAACGGCACGCTCTGGGATCGGTGACGTGACACGACCATGGCCACCGCTTTCCCCAGCGCTCGCGGGCGGGCAGGCGGGGCCCAGGTGAACAGGAATTTCCGGTGATCCTGCCGCGGCCCCGCCTGCCGGTGAGGCGCCGGGCGGGGCGTATTGCCGCACGCTATTGCACGGGCGTCACTCCAGCGTCCCGCTCCGCACGCGCCGTCCGGGGACCGGCACGAGGACGTGGAGGCGTGCTGCCGCCATTTCGAGGGGAACCTCGGCCAGATGCGGTACGGGGAGTTCCGGGAGCGGCGTCGTCGAGGGCGGATGCCGGCAGTTCGGACTGCGGCCCAGGCGCCCCGGAACGCGCTGGTCGAAGGGGGGGGGGGGCCAGCGCCATGCTGGCGCTCAAGGCCCTGGTCATGAACCTCCGGCTGCCCGACTTTCTGGAATGGCGGGCGAATCAGGCCGCGGCAGCCTGAGAGCTTGCCCCGGATGCCGCCGCACCCGTGTCCGGCAAGGGCCGCTACCGGCATCCCCACCTGTTCAGGAAAGCGGTGTTGTCCTGTGTGGAGCTGAACAGGGGCAGGGTGGTCTTGCGACCGCACCAGCAGTTGCGGACGTCCTGAAGGTGAAGGGGCTGATCGAGAAGCCCCCGCTGCCTCCGGCCCTGAGTGTTGGGGGCGACATTCATGGTGCAGGCGCCGCCCGTCATGAAGCAGCGGCGGGCAAACACCTGTTTCGGGATAGATCCTGACTGATCCGCGTAAAACTTCCCCGCCCAGATAATAGAGTTTTCGAGAAAATCCTCGAATGTGGGCATTTTCTGCGAAATTTTGTTAAAGATGGGGGCAGGGCCTCGTGCATGGCGAGGCCCTCGGCCACGATGCCTCTCATGGCGGCGCCCGATCAGGTCGGCCAGGCGTTCCGGAAGGGGCGTCCCGTCCGACAGGCTGCCGGCGCGGACGGCGCGCCGCAGCAGGCGGGCCATCCTCTCCGCCCAGGCCTCTCCGTCGAAGTCCGCCCGGTCCCGGAGCGCGCGCGAGGGACGTGCGCGGCGCAGGGCGAGGGCACGGTCCCGGGGATGTCGGAACACGGCCGCCAGCGGTCGCGCACGCCGGTCTCGTCCATGTGCCTGCCGGGCGCCGCTGCCGCCGCGTCCCGGACGTGCAGGGCGAGGCCTTCGACGCCCTCGGCCGCGCGGGAGACCAGTCCCGCGACGGTGCCTTGCGACAGATGCACGCCGAACGGGTCGGCCAGCGTCTGCCTCAGCCGCCGCAGCGGGACCAGCCGGGCAACGCTCATACAGACGACCAGGGCGGCCAGCCGCGGGCCGTGGACGGCCGGGGCCGTCACGCCCTCGGGAAAGGCCGCGCGGGTCTCCGCCCATGCGAGGCGGGGCGGACGCACCGGTGCCCCCGGTGCCCGGCCGCCTCGAGCGGGGGCGGTGGCGGAAGGTCGCGGACCCGGCCCGCGCCGCGAACCCGACGGACATCCCGGCATCCGGCGCGCCGCCGCATGCGGCGCAGGCCGCGGGACGGTGGTCCTCGACGCGGCCGGGGACCCTCGCGGCGCGCAAGTGTGCCGCCCGCGTGGCCCCTCTGCCCGCCCGGCTGCCGGCCGCTCTCCTGCCGGCGGGACCGCTGGCGTTCCTCCGGCGCCTCCGCCGTCGGCGTCGCCAGCCCGTCGCGCGACGGCGGCCTGCCGCTGCTGGAGCTGTCGAGCCCGAGCCGGCGCTCCAGTTCGGAGATGCGCGCGGCCTGGTTTGCGATGCGCTCGGCCTGGGCCGCGCCCGTCGCGCGGAGCTCGGCGATCAGGGAGTCACGCCACGCGAGCGCCGCCGTCAGGTCGGACGTCCCGTTCTCCGGACGCCCGGAACCGTCGCAGGTTCCCGGGTCTGCAAGCATGACTGTCCCGTATTCCGCTCTCGCCGCGGCTTCAGCCGTCCTGGTCGGCAGGCCTTTGGGACATGCAGCCCCGATTGCCAGGCAAGATCACGATGGATGCGCCGCCGGGCGGGTGCCGGCCTGGAGAGAAGCTGAACAATTACCACGGGTCTCGGAAAGCGTCATGGCGCCGGCATTGCGCATGCCGCGCGTGAGCGCCGGCCCGGGCGCCCGCGCGGGCATGCAAGGCGGGGAGGTCTCATGCCGACAACGGTCAACTGCGAACGCGCATGGAAGGCCCCTGTGCGGCCCGTCCGGATGCATTGCGCAGGGTGCGGCGGGCATGGCACAATCTCGTCGGCGCAGGCATCAGCCTGCCTGCCTGCCTGCAGGCTTCCGGCATCCCGATCCTTGCCTGGGGCGCCTGGAGATCGTGCAGCGGATGCCGGACGGCGCAATGAACATTGGAAGGCAGGAACGGGCCTGAATGACCGGACAAGAGGAAACGACGCCATATGTCCTGGCGGTTCTGGCCGAACAGGACGCGTATCGGAATGCAGGTCCGTCAGTGCTGCCCAAGGTCGCCAGGTCGTTCGCGGCGCCGTTTGGGGGTCTGGCCGACAGGCTGATCCCGGCCAGTGTCGTCGAGGCGGCGATCCGGGGGGCCGACCGGGTCGCCTCGTCCTCGATCCGGGCGGCGGCGGTCCACGGCGAGGTCGCCGATCTCGAGGCCTGCGACGCAGCGGCGGCCGGCGTGCGGCGCTGGGCCATGGGCTATGCCGCCACAAGCGGCGGCGCGGCCGGCGCCCTTGGAGCGGCGGGGCTGGTGCTCGACGTCCCGGCCACCGTGACCCTGGCTCTCAGGACGGCAAGGCGCGTCGGGCTTTGCTACGGGTTTGACGGCGCCGGTGAACGGGAGCGTGTCCACGTTCTCGACGTGTTGCGGCTCGCCGGCGCAAACTCGTCGGAAGAGCGCGACGCCGCACTGCAGCGCCTTGCCGGGTTCCACGCAGGGCCCGGTCGCGACGACTGGCAGGAGATCGCGGCCATGGCCGGACGGGCGACAGGTTCCGCCATGGCGATGCGGAGGGTGGCGACGACGCTCGGGATCAACCTCTCGGCGCGGAAGGCGGCGCAGGTCGTGCCGGTTGTCGGTGCAGTGGTCGGCGCAGGAGTGAATGCGGCCTTCCAGCACGACGTCGCGTCCGCGGCGAGATTCGCCTTCCGCGCGCGCTGGCTTGAGGTGAACGCGGGCATCATCGAGGGCCGGGCGGACGTTACCGCGCAGGCAGGCGCCTGAAGCGTCGATGAGCCCCGCGGCACGCCTTGCCTTGGCGCCGGGCCGTGTCGTCGCGCGCCTGCGGCCCGCGCCGCAAAGTTGACCCTTGCCGGACCGGGCTGTAGGACACGCGCATCGGTGGCAGGATCGTGCGGAGGTCGACATGGAGTATCTGTTGAGGGAGTACATGCCGATACTGGTCTTTTTCGCGGTCGCGACAGGGCTTGGAACGGCACTGATCCTCGCGGCCGTCGTTCTTGCGCCGGGCGACGCCGACCCGGAAAAGGTCAGTGCTTACGAATGCGGGTTCAACGCGTTCGATGACGCCCGGATGAAGTTCGATGTCAGGTTCTACCTGGTCGCGATCCTGTTCATCATCTTCGATCTCGAGATTGCCTTCCTGTTTCCGTGGGCGGTCGCCTTCGGCGGCCTGAGCGACGCGGCATTCTGGTCGATGATGGTCTTCCTGGCAGTGCTTGCGGTCGGATTCGCCTACGAATGGAAGAAGGGGGCGATGGACTGGTCATGACGGCGAAGCGCCGGCCCCCGCGCATTGCCGCCTTTCGTCGCAGGACGCGCGCGGAACCGCGAATCATGCCGTTTCCCGCCTGAACCTCCCTGACGGTGGGTCAGTTTGGAAACCGGGCAAAATGGGCGACCGAAGCCGCCCCTTGTCATGCGCTGCAATCGCAGCTTCAGCAACCGGGTCCATCGAGATCAAAATTGACCTGTACGTCTCCGGTTGGCGCAATGCGGTATCTTTGTGCAAGTCGGCAGGCGAACGCCGGCTTTGGAGGAACGCATGAACAGGATGACCGCGGCGGCGGGCGCGGAGCCGCAGGCGACCTGCCAGAACGTGCTCGACGCGCCGCCCCGCATGGTGGCGGAAGTGCTCGCGGGCACGCTCCGCACCCGGCCAAGGCCGGCCATGCGCCATGGGCGGGCAAGCTCCGGTACCGGGGCCAGGATCGGCCCGCCGTTCGACTGCGGTGACGGCGGCCCCGGCGGCTGGTGGACCATCGATGAGCCGGAGCTGCATCTGGGCGCCGACATCGTGGCGCCGGACCTGGCGGGCTGGCGGCGCGCGACGATGCCCGCCTATCCGGACGCGGCGTGTTTCGAGAGGAGATTATATACCTAATTAAACAACTAAGTCGTTGAATCCAATACTTTTCTATTATCCACCGTCTCCATTGATCAATCTTTTTTGCATTTTTCACCATTTCATCCGGTTCCGGCCCGTTTGCCGAATCGCCGCTTCCACTCCGAAGTGCAACATCAGCCAGCGAGGGGCGAAGCCCGAGCGGCGGCGGTCCCTTCACCGGGAGGCGTAGCCAGTCTTCCGGGGCGGTGCAAGCCCTGCCGGGCGCTGTCCGCGGCCCGCCGGACGCAGGGAGGGCGGAGCCCGACCGGAGGACGGCGGGCCGCGGACAGCGCGCATCTCCCCTCGGAGCCGCCCCCGGCGGCCCCGGAAGGCCCCCTCAGGGCGGCTGCGCCTGGTGGAAGGCCTCGGACGGGGTGAGGTAGCCCAGCGCCTTCCTCGGACGTGCGTCCGTCCGGTCCTGGACGGCCTTCACGGCCTCGTCCGTCACCTTGCGGAAGTCCGTGCCCTTCGGGAACCACTCCCGCACCAGCCCGTTCACGTGCTCGTCCGTGCCGCGCTCCCAGGAGTGGCAATGCCGCGCGAAGAAGAACCCCGCGCCCAGCGCCTCGGCCACCCTGGCATGGCCCGCGAACTCCTTGCCGTTGTCCGCGGTGACCGTGTGCACGGGGAGAGGGCCCAGCATGCCGGTCATGGCCGAGCCGACCGCGTCCGCCGTCTTCCTCTCGACCCTTTCGAGCAGCGTGTACTTGGACGCCCTGTCCACCAGGGAGACAAGCGCGCCGCCGGTGCCCTTGCCGTTGATTCGTGTCGGCCTCCCGGTCGCCGACCCGTTCCTTCGCCTCCACGACGTCCGGGCGCTCGGAGATGTCCACCCGGCCCGGGATGCGGCCGCGGCCCGCGTGGGCCCCGCCCTTCCGGTTCGGCTTCCTGCCGCGGCGGCGGAGATGCCGCCAGAGACCGCCGCCGGCCTTCCGGTCGGCGTGGATGCGCTCGTAGATCCACTGACGCCCCGCCATCGGCGCGCCCTCCTTGCGGAGGCGCCCGCTGACCTGCTCGGGGCTCCAGCCCTCGGCCAGCCGCTCCTCCGCCATGCGCCACAGCTCCGGCGTCATCTTGCGCGCCACCGACGAGGCCGCGCTGCGGCGCCTGTCCGCCTTGCGCTGGGCCTGCTTGTGGCGGTAGCCGCGCCTGCCGGCGTTGCGCCGCACCTCGCGCCAGACCGTCGTGCGGTCCCGGCCGAGCTGGCGGGCGATCGCCGGGCCGGAAAGCCCGCTTTTCCTCAGGGCGTGGATCTGGCAGCGTTCCGCATGAGGCCGGTGGCGATGGCCCTCGGGCATGACGGTCTCCTTCTCGCAACGAAGGAACTGTCGCCGCCGCCTGGCCGATTCGCAACATCTTGTGTCGTCGAACCGCCCGGGGCCCTGCATCAGGTGTTGCACTTCAGAGTGGAACGGGGGGATTGTTAACTTGTTGTTTTTAATACATTTGTTGTTTAGTTAAGTATATAATCCCCTTTCGAGACCGCGCCGGACTGGGCGTGCGAGGTGCTCTCGCCCTCGACCCGGCGCATCGACCGTAACGAGAAGCGCGCCATCTACGCCCGCGAGGGCGTGTCGCATCTCTGGTTCGTCGACCCGGACGCGAGGGTGCTGGAGGTCTTCGGGCTGCGCGGGGGCGGTGGGCATGCGGGCAGGCGGCCCGCACTTCCCGTGCCAGGATCAGGACGAGGAGCGGAAGGACCGCTTTTCTGACGGGCCGCTGCTCGGGGCTGCAGGGCGGACGCATGCCTGGCATCGCTGCCATGCGACCCGATCGATCCGGTCCCTGTCCGCATTCCGAAGGGCAATGGACCGGCCGCGCCGGCGCGGGCGTGGCGTGGGCGCCGCAATCAGACTGGCGCGATGTCGCCTTCGGCACGGAGCGCGTGGAATTCGGCCTCGAAGGCGGGAAGCCTCGCCTTCGTGATGGCATCCCGGATGCCGGACATGAGCTCCTGATAGTAGTGCAGGTTGTGCCAGGTCAGCAGCATCCCCGAAATCATCTCCCCGGCGCGGAACACGTGGTGAAGGTAGGCGCGGCTGTACTTGCGGCAGGCGGGGCAGGTGCACGAATCGTCCAGCGGGCGCGGGTCGTCCGCATGCCTTGCGTTCTTCAGGTTCACGGTGCCCCGGCGCGTGAATGCCTGGCCGGTGCGGCCCGACCGCGACGGCAGGACGCAGTCCATCATGTCGACCCCGCGCTTCACGGCACCGACGATGTCATCGGGCTTTCCCACGCCCATGAGATAGCGCGGCCTGTCTCGGGGGAGCATTGCCGGAGCGTGGTCGAGCGTTTCGAACATCGCCTCCTGGCCTTCGCCGACGGCCAGTCCGCCGATCGCGTATCCGTCGAATCCAATGTTCACGAGGGCTTCGGCGCTTTCCTGCCTCAGCTCCCGGCTGAGGCCGCCCTGCTGGATCCCGAAAAGCGCCTGGCCCGGCCGTCTTTCGAACGCGGCCTTCGAACGCGCCGCCCATCGCATCGAAAGCCGCATGCTCTTCGCGATCGCCTCTTCCGGTGCGGGCAGTGCGGGGCATTCGTCGAAGCACATGACGATGTCGCTTCCCAGCAGGCGCTGGATCTCCACGGACCGTTCCGGCGAAAGCATGTGCCGGGAACCGTCGATGTGCGAGGCGAAGAGGACGCCGTCCTCGGTCACCTCTCTCTGCCCGTCGAGGCTCATCACCTGGAACCCGCCGGAATCCGTGAGGATCGGCTTGTACCAGTTCATGAACCCGTGAAGCCCTCCAAGGCCCGCGATCCGCTCGGCTCCCGGCCGCAGCATCAGGTGATACGTGTTGCCGAGTAGGATGTCCGCGCCCGTCGCCGCCACGCATTCCGGGAACATGGCCTTCACGGCGCCGGCCGTGCCGACCGGCATGAACGCGGGCGTCCGCACCTCGCCCCGCGCGGTGCTGATCACGCCTGCGCGTGCCGCTCCGTCCGTGGCGTCCAGCTTGAAGGAAGGGCGGCCTGTCATGGTTCCGGCCCGGCTCAGGCCGACAGCTGCTCCGGGAATTCCTCCGGGACGTCGAGATTCGCCGTGACGCGCTGGATGTCGTCATCGCCCTCCAGCGCGTCGATCATGCGCAGGAGCTTCCGGAGGTCCTCGATGCCGAGCTGGACAACCGTCGTCGGTTTCCAGACAAGCTTGGTTGATTCCGCCTCGCCGACACCCGCCTCGAGCGCCCGCGAGACGTCGTTGAGCGCTGCGCCGGGCGTCAGTATGACATGGCCGCCAGCGTCGGATTCGATGTCCTCCGCCCCGGCTTCCACGGCAGCCATCATCATCGCGTCCGCGTCGCCGGCGGATGCAGGGTAGACGATCTCGCCCTTGCGCTCGAACATGAAGCTCACAGAGCCGGTTTCGCCGAGGCTCCCGCCATGCTTGTCGAAGCAGGCGCGCACCGTCGATGCGGTCCGGTTCCGGTTGTCGGTCAGCGCCTCGACGATGACCGCGACGCCGCCCGGCCCGTACCCCTCGTAGCGGATTTCCTCGAATTCATCGCCCTCTCCGGCCTGGGACCGGGAAATCGCGCGCGCGATGACATCCTTCGGGACCGAGTTCGATCTCGCCTCCTTCACGGCAAGCCGCAGCCGCGGGTTCTTCTCCGGATCGGGATCGCCAAGCCTCGCCGCGACGGTGATCTCCTTGGAAAGCTTCGAGAACAGCCTGGACCGGACCGCGTCCTGGCGTCCCTTGCGGTGCTGGATGTTCGCCCATTTGGAGTGGCCGGCCATCGCGTCTCGATCCTGTTCGCCGCTGGACTGGCCGAGTGTATAGGGCAGGCGGCGACGCATGTGCAAGGGGTGGACGGCTCCCGGGCGGGGATCCGCCTTGCGGGTCGCGTGCCCATGGACCGGAGCGGAATCTGCTGCTACGGATTGCGCGATGAACGCAACGGGCCCCCAGACAAGAGGTTCGCAGCCGGTCATTCGACGCCTGCAAGACGCGGCGATCAATCGCATCGCGGCGGGGGAGGTCGTCGAACGGCCCGCATCGGCGGTGAAGGAGCTCGTCGAGAACGCGATCGATGCCGGCGCGCGCCGCATTTCGGTGGCGGTGGCGGAGGGCGGAAAGCGGCTGATACGGGTCGAAGACGACGGCTGCGGCATTGCCGCGGATCAGCTTCCCCTCGCTCTTTCGCGCCATGCGACATCGAAGATCGACGGATCGGACCTGCTCAACATCCACACCCTGGGCTTTCGCGGGGAAGCGCTTGCGTCGCTCGCCGCCGTCGGACGGCTGAGCCTGACGTCCAGGCCCGAGGGATGCGGCGCCGCCGTCGTGCAGGCGTCCGCCGGGACCGTCGAGCCGGCGCGTCCTGCGGCGGGCAAGCCGGGCACGGCGATCGAGCTTCGGGACCTGTTCTTCGCCACGCCGGCCCGCCTCAAGTTCCTGCGCAGCGAACGGTCCGAGATGCGGGCGGTGACGGATGCGGTGAAGCGGCTGGCGATGTCGGAGCCGCATGTCGGCTTCGAGCTGTTCGATTGCACCGGCGCGCCGCGCAGGGTCCTTGCCGTCCGCGCGGAGGCCGACGATTCCGTGCAGGCGCTGTCAAGCCGCATCCAGGCCATTCTCGGCAAGGAGTTCATCGAGAATGCCATCGCGGTCGACGCCCGGCGCGGCGACCTCCACATGACCGGGTTCGCGGCGCTGCCGACCTACTCGCGCGGCTCGACCGTGCACCAGCACATGTTCGTCAACGGACGTCCCGTGCGTGACAGGCTCCTGACCGGCGCTCTCCGTTTCGCCTATGCGGACGTGCTCGGCCGGGACCGGCACCCCGCCGCGGCAATCTTCATCGACTGCCGGCCGGCCTTGGTGGACGTGAACGTCCACCCGTCAAAGTCCGAGGTCCGCTTTCGCGATCCCGGAGAGGCGCGCGGGCTTGTCGTGTCAGGCCTCCGGCATGCGCTTGCGGAGGCTGGCCACAGGTCGTCGAGCACGGTTGGAGCCGGTGTCCTCGGCGCGTTTCGCGCACCGCCGGAAGAGGTGCGTGCCTGCCAGGCGGGACCGGGGTCCGGGCGGGGTGGAACGCCGGCCCCGGGACACGGGACCCGTCGGGGCGAAGGCTTGCCGATGGACGCGGAAGGCGTCGTCGCCGGCCGCGTCGACGCCGTGGATGCCGGGAGCGAGGAGCTGGATTGCCCGCTTGGCGCGGCCCGCGCGCAACTCCACGAGAACTTCATCATTGCCCAGACCCGGGACGGCATCGTTCTGGTGGACGCGCATGCCGCTCATGAGCGCATTGTCTACGAAAGGCTGAAGGCACAGATGGCCGAGACGGGAATCGACCGGCAGGCGCTTCTCGTTCCGGAGATCGTGGAGCTGGGCGAGGCGGCGGCGGAAGTCCTGGACCACGCGGAGGATCTGCAGGCGCTCGGGCTTTCGATCGAGCCCTTCGGCCCGGGCGCGGTCGCCGTGCAGGAGACGCCGGCGGTTCTTGGGCAGGTCGATGCCGCACGTCTCCTGAAGGACATTGCCGACGAGCTCGGGGCGAGCGGGGCGGTCGGCGTCCTGAGGGCGCGGGTCGACGCGGTCCTGTCCCTCATCGCCTGTCACGGGTCGGTCCGGTCCGGCCGGTCGATGCGCGCCGAGGAGATGAACGCCCTGCTGCGCGAGATGGAGGCGACGCCGAACGCGGGCCAGTGCAATCACGGACGGCCGACATATGTGGAACTGAAGATGCGCGATGTGGAAAGGCTGTTCGGCCGCCGGTAGACGCTGGCGGGGCCGGTCGTCCGGCCCTTTCGCGGAGGCCGTCACCCGGGCGTCGCCTACCTGCGCAGCCGGGCCTTTCGGCCGCCGCGGCGCCCGGGGAGCAGCGACTTCCGGCCGGGCAGTTCGGCCATGACGCGGTCGCGCTCCTCGGGGGCCATCCGGGCCCATGACGCGATCTCCTCGCGCGTGCGGTGACAGCCGAGGCAGATTCCCGCATCGGGATGCACGAGGCATACCTGGACGCAGGGACTCCTGATGTCGTCGCGTCTTCGGGGATCGTCGCTCATGTTTCACCCATGCGGCCAATCCGGTCCAGCGCCCCCTGCAGGATGTAGGAGGCGGCAACGTGATCGATGACCTCGCCGCGACGCCTGCGCGACATGCCCGCCTCCAGAAGCGCGCGTTCCGCCGCCACTGTCGAGAGTCGCTCGTCCCAGAAGGCGATGGGGAGCGCGGTGGACCCCGCAAGGCTTCTCGCGAAGGCGCGTGTCGCCTGGCAGCGGGCGCCCTCAGAGCCGTCCATGTTGAGCGGCAGCCCGAGCACCAGCCCGACGACCTCCCGGGATGCGCTGAGCGCCATGAGCGCCGAGATGTCCCGTCCCGTCCTCGCCCTGCGGATGGTCCCGACCGGGCTTGCCACGCGGCGGCGCGTGTCACTCGCCGCGAAGCCGATCGTCCTGGTTCCGAGATCGATGCCGGCCAGGGCGCCGGAGTCCGGCAGCTCCGCCGCGAGGGAGTCGATGTCCTCAAGTATCATTCTGCAAGCCCGGCCCTCGCGCCCGCATCGCGAATGACTGACATTGCCGCCTCGTCGCCCCCGAAGACGGCCTGCGCTTCCTCATAGATTCCCCGCGCCCGGATCTCCTCGCCCAGGACCATGAGGGAATGAACGAGTCGCGCCCATTCTCCCGGCTCCCCGCCTTCCTGCGCGAGACGGGCGGCAAGGCCCTCGACCATCCCGCGGATCATGGCCTCCCGGCCTTCGGCCTCCATGCCCTTGGCAGCCTCGATGCCGGCAGCGGTCGGGCCCCGGACGGCGGGCGGTTCGTATCGCACGCCGGCGGCGGCGGCGACGCCGGCGATGCCGGCGCGCAGCACGGGCGTCCATGGCTCGTCCGCGGTCCCGGTCTCGAGCAGGCCCCGCCATAACGGGAACGCGAGATCCGGCCTGCCGGCCTGCACCCTCAGCAGCCCGAGGAAGTAGCGTCCCGCGCGGTTCCCGGGATCGCTGGCAAGAAGGCGCATGACGTGCTCCTCCGCCTCGGGGGAGACGTAGCCTCCCGCCGAAAAGACCATCATCTCGATCGCGGCGGCGAGATCCGCCGCCGTGGCGCCGTCCCCCTTCGCGAGGAGGATCCGCTCCTGCGCCTGGCGCGCGGCGGCGAAGTCGCCCAGACGGGCCTCGTTCGCGGCAAGGAGGGCCAGGCCCTCGATGTCCGACGGGCGCCTGCCGACGGCCGCCCTGAGCCGTTCCATCAGGTCCCGGAAGTCCTCGGGCACGGCCTCGGGGCGGGGAAGGTCCGGTGCCGCGACCGCCTCGGCCTCCGCCTGGCGCGGGCGGTTCCGGGCGGCCTCCTCCAGTGCCGCCAGCCTCGCGCTCATGGGCTGGTCGGGCCTTCCGGGCGCGCCCTGGGCCAGGTACGTGCCGATTCCGCCCGCAAGCAGCGTCGCAACCACGATCCCTGCGGCAAGCCTCCGGTTTCCGGAAGCGTGCCCGTCACGCTCCCGGGCACGCCGGTCTGCGGCCAGCAGCCTCCGCGAAACCTCCAGGCGCACCGCGTCCGCCTCCGGCCCCGCAAGCGTGCCGCGCGCCTCGTCCCTCGCGACCTCGTTCAACTGGTCGCGGTAGACCTGCACGTCTGAGGCGGCGGCGCCCGTCTCGCTGCTGCGGACGCGCATCAGCGCCCGGACCATCGCCCCTGCGGTCACGGCGATGGCGAGGCATGCAAGCAACCAGAAGATCATCGGCTCCTCCATGCCGTCCCGCCGGACAGCGCCCCGGCCTGCGCATCTCCCCGGCGTGCCCGAGACGCCGCCTTGCGGCCGGGCGCGGCGAGGCCCTTCGGCGAACAGGGGGAACCGCCATGCTTCGGGGCTTTCGCGCCCGGACGGACGCTGCCAGATCGACGCGCCGAAGGAAAGCGGGATTGCCGACCCGCGCCGGTCTCCGAAAGGGGGCATGCCGGCGGCCGGTCCGGGATCCCGGGGCCGCCAGCCCCGCAGATGCCGGCGTCGCGCTCGACGAGCGCCTGGCCGCGGGCGGCGAGGGCGCCGGCACGTCGGAGCGCTCCGTCGGGCACGCCGCGCTGCAGGGGCGGATCCCCGGGGTCCTGGAAGGCGTCGGGAGGAACGGCTTGCGGAAACCTCGACGCCCGGGCTTCGCGACGGCCGTCCGGACGCGCTTCGCCGCGCCAGGGCGCCGGACGCCACGCATGGCACTGCGGATCCGGGGCCGCCTCGATGGCGTCCGGCGGGGGCCTGGCCGGGGCAGGGGCCTGCGCGCGTCCGCAGCAGCGCGCCGCCAGCCCAGCGGAACGGCCTGCAAGGCGTTCCGATGTCGCTGGATCGCGACTTTCTGCCGCTTGCCGCCAGACGCTTGATGGGCGATTCTGGGAGGGAGACGGCGAGTCGGCGCCGCCTGGATGCGAGTTGCGGCACATGGGTCACTATTCCGCCTTTGCCTTGGCACGGGAAGCGTTCCGGGAGCACCGGGGCTGGAGGCGCGCCTGGCGGAGTCCCGAGCCGAGGCGTCGCTACGACGTGATCATTGTCGGGGCCGGCGGGCACGGGCTGGCGACGGCCTGCTACCTCGGCCAGAACCACGGCATCTCGAACGTCGCCGTTCTGGAGAAGGGATGGCTTGGAGGCGGCAACACGGGCCGGAACACGACCATCATCCGGTCCAACTACCTCCAGGACGCCTCGGCCGCGATCTACGAAAGGGCGCGCGCGCTCTACGAGACGCTGAGCCAGGATCTCAACTACAACGTCATGTTCAGCCCGCGCGGCGTCATGATGCTGGCCCAGACCGAGCATGAGGTCCGCGGCTACCGGCGCACAGCGCATGCCAACGCCCTGCAGGGCGTGGAAACGGAATTCATAGGGCCGCGGCGCGTCAAGGAGCTCTGCCCGATCATCGAGGTGCGGGGCCCGCGCTACCCGGTCCTCGGCGCGCTCTGGCAGCCGAGAGGCGGCACCGCGCGCCATGACGCGGTGGCATGGGGATATGCCCGGAAGTGCTCGGAGATGGGCATGGACATCATCGAGAGGTGCGAGGTCACGGGCATCCGCACGAGCGGCGGCGAGGTCTCCGGGGTCGTGACGACGCGCGGCGACATCGACTGCGGCAAGCTCGGCATCGTGGTCGCCGGCCATTCCGGCCGCCTGGCGGAAATGGCCGGATTCAGGCTGCCGATCGAGAGCGTCGCGCTGCAGGCGCTTGTCAGCGAGCCCGTCAAGCCATGCATGGACGTGGTCGTCATGGCGAACACCGTCCATGGCTACATGAGCCAGTCGGACAAGGGCGAAATGGTGATCGGCGGCGGTGCGGACGGGTTCAACAACTACACGCAGCGGGGGTCCTTCCACCGCATCGAGGAGACCGTGCGCGCCCTCGTCGAGACCTTCCCGATGATCTCGCGCCTCAAGATGCTTCGCCAATGGGGCGGAACCGTCGACATGACCGGCGACCGCTCGCCGATCCTGTCCCGGACGCCTGTCGGCAACGTCTTCATGAACTGCGGCTGGGGGACCGGCGGCTTCAAGGCGATCCCGGGATCCGGGTGGGGCTTTGCGGAGCTCATGGCAAGAGGCGAAAGCCCGCTTTGCGCCGAATTCGGCCTGGACCGCTTTCGCGAGGGCCGCTTCGTCGACGAAAGCGTCGCGGCCGGCGTGGCGCATTGAAGGGGGCCGTCCGAATGACTCCAGCGAGGCGTCCCGGCGAATCGCGCGCGTCCCGTGCGCCGGCCTCCGCGCGCCGCCGCGCCGGACGCCCGGGACGGTGCGCGTTGCGACGGACGGGGTGCGGGGGCGCTGCATGCTGGTCCTGACCTGTCCCTGCTGCGGGATCCGCTGCGACGAGACCGAGCTTGAGCCCGGCGGCGCGGCGCATCTCGAGCGTTCCGGGCCCGGCTCGTCCGACGAGGAGTTCGAGAGCTATCTCTTCATGCGCGCGAACCCCGCAGGCGTGCATTTCGAGCGCTGGCGCCACGCCTACGGCTGCGGCAAGTGGTTTCACGTGGCGCGGAACACGGTGACGATGGAGGTCTACGGAACCTATCCGGCACAGGTCCGCGAGCCTCCGCGGGAGATCAGGGACGCCATATCGGCGCGGCTGCCCGGGTGGTCCCGGGAGGGCGTCCCGTGAGCCGGCGCCTTCCGGCCGGCGGCCGCCTGATCGACCGTTCGAGACCCCTCGCGTTCTCCTTCAACGGCAGGGACATGCGGGGCTTCGCCGGCGACACGCTGGCATCCGCGCTCCTGGGCGAGGGCCAGGCGCTCATGGGGCGGTCGTTCAAGTACCACCGCCCCCGGGGGGTTGTGGCGAGCGGCCCCGAAGAGCCCAACGCGCTGATGGGCCTCGGCCGCGAGGGAACGTTCGAGCCGAATGCCCGCGCGACGACGACGGAGCTGTTCCACGGCCTGGAGGCGCGGAGCCAGAACCACTGGCCGAGCCTCGGGGCCGATTTCGGGGCGGCCGGCTCGGTGCTGTCGCGGTTCCTTCCGGCAGGCTTCTACTACAAGACGTTTCTCTGGCCGCGCGCGCTCTGGAAGCACTTGTACGAGCCGGCCCTCCGGTTTTCCGCCGGCCTCGGCAGGCCCCCGATGCACCGTGACGCTGACCGTTACGAGCACTTCAACGTGGCGACGGACGTGCTCGTGATCGGGGGCGGAATCGCCGGGCTTGCCGCTGCGGCGGCCGCCGCGGAGACCGGGGCGGACGTGCTTCTCGTGGAGCAGGCGCCCGCATGGGGCGGCCGGGCGCCGGTCGATGGCGCCAGGATTGACGGCCGGGCCGCCGGGGAGTGGACGGAGCGCATGCTGAAGTCGCTGCGGTCCATGTCGAACGTGCGCATGCGCGTCCGCACGACCGGGGCAGCCGTCCACGACCACGGATACGTCCTTCTCCATGAGCGCCTGACCGACCACGCGCCCGATCGCGCGGGGCCCCGTCACCGGCTCTGGAAAGTCAGGGCGGGCCAGGTCGTGGCGGCGACCGGGGCCATCGAGCGTCCCCTGAGCTTTTCCGGAAACGACCGTCCGGGCTGCATGCTCGCCAGCGCCGTTCGGGACTACGTCGTGAACTTCGGCGTGGCTCCCGGTGAAAGGACCGTGATCCTCACCAACAACGACGATGCGTACCGGACGGCGCTGATCCTGCGCGAGGCGGGCCTTGGCGTCCCCGCGATCCTGGACGCCCGGCCGAAGGCGACGGGCCCTCTCGCGGAGGCCGCGCGCGACGCAGGCCTGGCCGTGAGGCCTGGCTGCGGCATCGCCGGGATTGCCGGCCGGGACCGTGTCAGGGGGGTCCGGGTCTGCAGCCAGGACGGTGACGGCGCGGTCATCGACGAAATTCCGGCGGACTGCGTCGCCATGTCGGGCGGCTGGTCGCCGGCAGCCCACCTCTGGTGCCATGCCGGCGGCAGGCTTTGCTGGAACGAGGAGAAAGCCCACTTCGCGCCGGACCCGGCACGCCCTCCGACCGGCGCCGCCGGCGAGGCCGTGATGCGCGCGGCCGGCAGCGCGGGGGGCGCCATGCGCGCCCGCGCGGTCCTTGAAAGCGCGCACGCGGCAGGCGCGCTGGCCGGCCGGGCGTTCGGGGAAGGCGGCAGCGGGCGGCACGGTCCCGTTCCGGAGGGCGAGGAGGAGGCGCACCAGCCGATGGAGCCCGTCTGGCTCGTGCCTGCGAAGGCGCCGTACGCCAAGCGGGCGTCGTCGTGGCTGGACTTCCAGAACGACGTCAAGGTGTCCGACATCGAGCTGGCCGCCCGCGAGGGATACGAGAGCGTCGAGCATGCCAAGAGGTACACGACGCTCGGCATGGCGACGGACCAGGGCAAGCTGGGCAACGTCAACGGGCTGGCGGTCCTCGCCCGGCAGCTGGGGGCGCCCGTGGAGGCGGTGGGGACCACGACCTTCCGCCCGCCTTACGCGCCCGTGACGATGGGCGCCATCGCGGGCGAGGCGCGGGGCAGGCTCTTCCAGCCCGTGCGCAGGACGCCGATTCACGCGTGGCATGACGCGAACGGCGCCCACTGGGAGCCGGTCGGGCACTGGCGACGCCCCTACGCCTATCCGATGCATGGCGAAAGCGTGCAAGAGGCGGTGAGGCGGGAGGTGCTGGCAACGCGTTCGGGGGTCGGGCTTCTTGACGCCTCCACCTTGGGCAAGATCGTCGTGAAGGGCCCGGACGCCGCCCGGTTCCTCGACATGCTGTACACCAACGTGATGTCCGCCCTGCGGCCCGGCCGGTGCCGCTACGGGCTCATGTGTTCGGAGAACGGGTTCCTGATCGACGACGGCGTCGTCGCGAGGCTCGATGACGACACCTGGCTGTGCCACACGACTTCGGGCGGAGCGGACCGCATTCACGCGTCGATGGAGGAGTGGCTCCAGACGGAATGGTGGGACTGGAAGGTGCATGTCGCCAACGTCACCGAACAGTTCGCGCAGATCGGGGTTGCAGGCCCCAGGGCGCGCGACGTGCTCGGGCAGCTCGGGCCGTCAATGGACCTCGGTCGGGATGCGCTGCCGTTCATGGCGTGGACGGAAGGCGCGCTCTGCGAGATTCCCGTTCGCGTCTTTCGCGTCTCCTTCTCGGGCGAGCTGTCCTTCGAGGTTGCCGTTCCGGCCGGGCAGGGACAGGCGCTCTGGGACAGGATCCTGGAGGCCGGCAGGCCGTTCGGCATCACGCCTTACGGCACGGAGGCCCTGCACGTCATGCGCGCCGAGAAGGGCTTCATCATGATCGGGGACGAGACGGACGGCACGGTGACCCCTCAGGATCTCGGGCTTCACTGGGCCGTTTCCAGGAAGAAGGAGGACTTTCTCGGAAAGCGGGCGCAGGAACGCGCGCACATGGTCCACCCGCTGCGCTGGCGGCTGGTCGGGCTTGAAACGCTTGACGGTTCGGTGCTTCCCGACGGGGCCTACGCCGCAGGCGAAGGGGTGAACGGGAATGGCCAGCAGAGGGTCCAGGGCCGCGTCACCTCGACGTACCATTCGCCGACGCTCGGCCGCGGCATCGCCATGGGCCTCGTCGAAAGGGGGCCGGACCGGCTGGGCGAGGTCCTGGAGTTTCCCGTCATCGGCGGCGCGCCGGTCAGGGCGAGGATCGTGAAGCCCGTGTTTCATGACCCGGACGGGGAGCGGCAGGATGCCTGACCCCGTCAGCGCAGCCGGCGGCGCGCTCCATTCCGGGCTGATCACGGTCCGGGACGCCGGGCCGGCCGGGATGGTCCTGCTCAGGGCGGACCTGGGCGACGACGGCGCGGTCCCGGCGCTGAAGGGCGCCGGACTGCGCCTTCCCGGTGTCGGGGAGATTGCCGGCGCTCTGGGAGACGGCGCTCTCTGGATGTCGCCGGACGAGCTGATGATCCTGTGCGCACACGAAGAGGCCGAAGCGACCGTGACGGCACTTGCGGAAGCGCTGGACGGACTGCATGCGCTTGTCGTGGACGTTTCCGATGCGCGCGCCGTGTTCCGGCTCGGCGGCGAGGACGCGGCGATTCGGGAGGTGCTGGCCAAGCTTTCGCCCGCCGACCTCCGGCGGAACGTCCTGCCGCCGGGGCGCGTCAGGCGCACGCGGCTGGCCCAGGTGCCCGCGGCCTTCTGGTTCGCGGACGACGGCGAGGCGGTGCTCGTCTGCTTCCGGTCGGTCGCGGGCTACGTTCTCGACCTGCTCTCGAACGCTGCGAGGCCCGGCAGCGGGGTCGGTCATTTCTGAGGCGGGTGAATGCCGGCGGGATCCGGGTGCGGTCGGGATGATGCGCCGCCTTGCGCGGGAACGGCCTCCGTCCCCGGCCGCGATGGCCTTCCCGCTCACTCCCGGCGCGCCAGCCTTGCCCGTGGAAGGGGCCATGCCGTCCAGCCCTGACGGTCGCCGGCCTCCTGTCGCCGGGCAAGGGGTTGCCGTTGATCGGCCCCTTGCCACCACATGCTGAAGTCCGGACGTCACGAGGACCCGAATCATCTGCAAGGGCGGCTCCCGGCGCTGCGCGCGGAATCCGCGGGAGGGACGGCCCTCCCGGGGGCGGCGCGTCCGGGCCGCCAGGGAGGCGGGCCGGAGACGCCGCCCGTCCGGGCCTTGCGCCGCCCGGAAAGTCCTGCTAGGCAGGTGCGGAGGGAACTTCCGCCGCTTCGGGCCTCGCTCCCGTCCGCGATCCTTGCGCTGCCGAAGCGGAAGCGGAGCCCGCTTCATCGATCACGGGTCTTGACATTCGCGTTCCCGAATGAAACAAATTGGGCCGGAGCAGCAGGGAGCTGGCGGTTTTTGAGATGAGCATGACGCAAGACTTGTCCGTGGAGCCCGTGTTCGTGACCGGATCAGCCGGGCATGTCGGTGCCAATCTCGTGCGCCGGCTGCTTGACGACGGCGTGCGGGTTCGGGTCCTGCTGCGTCACGAAGACAACAACGAGGGACTGGAAGGGCTGGACGTCGAGCGGGTGTTCGGCGACATTCGCGACCTGGACTCGTTCAGGCGGACCCTGGAAGGCTGCCGGGGGGTCTATCACGTCGCGGCCAAGATCTCGACGATAGAGGGCAACCGCGCCCATCGTCGCGAAGTGTTCGAGTGCAATGTCGTCGGCACCCGCAACGTGCTTCAGGCGGCGCGGGAAGCCGAGGCCGGACGGGTGGTCGTCACGGGATCCTTCAGCGCGGTCGGGCACCACCTGGACGACCCCTCCGCGCCGAGCGACGAGACCATGCCGTTCTTCCCGATGGAGCGCACGATGCCCTACGAGCGCAGCAAGTCGCTCGTCGAGCAGGAGTGCTGGCGCGCCGCGGCGATGGGACAGGAGGTCGTCGTCGCGACCTGCTGCGCCGTGGTGGGAGGCGCCGACTTCTTTCCCTCGCGGCTGGGAAGGACGCTGTGCGACTACACCAACGGCAAGCTTCGCGCCTATGTCGACGGCGGTTTCGAGTTCGTCGCCGCGCGTGACATCGTCGAAGGCCATGTCCTGTGCATGCGCCACGGACGCTCGGGGGAGAAGTACATATTCAGCAGCGAGTACAAGACGATATCTGAAATCGTCGCCATGTACGAGGAGGTCTCGGGAATCCCGAGGCCGCGCCGCAGGATTCCGGCCCCTCTCATGCTCGCGTTCTCGGAGGTGGCGAGCCTCTACCTGAGCCGCTGCCACCCCGGCTTTCCCCAGCGCTTCACTCCAGGCGCCATACGCCTCCTGAAGAAGCGCCGCCACGCCGACCTTGGCAAGGCGAGGCGGGAGCTCGGCTACAAGCCGACCACCATTCTGGAGGCCGTCCATGAAGCGTACGCGTTCCATCACGCCCGGGGCGCGATCAGGAACCCGCTCGCGAACCGCCCGCGCACGGCGTCTCCGGACGACGGGCCCGCGGCGCAGCCAGCCAGCCTGGCCGCGGAATAGACCTCACATGACGCCGGAAAGGGCTTGAGATGCAGTCAGCGCCAGATGCAAGGACGCCACCCGGGTTCGGCGAAGCCAGCACGTTGCGCCAGCAGGCGCGCGCCGCCGGCATGGACCCGAACTACTGGTACGCCGTCGAGGAAGTGCACCGGATAAAGCCGGGCAAGGTGGTGGAGATCGTTTTCTGGAAGCAGTCGATCGCGCTGTTCCGGAACGAGGCCGGCGAGTTCGAGGCGATGGAGAACCGCTGCGCGCATCGCCAGCTGAAGCTGTCTCTCGGCCACGTGGAGGGATGCAGGCTGATCTGCGAGTACCATGGGTGGGAGTACGGCGGGAAGGACCGCCCGGCCGGGGTTCCCTACGACGGCGAACGCAGCTTTCCGCGACTGGCGCTCCGGACCTACCCGGTCAAGGTGCGCTACGGCCTGGTCTGGCTGTTTCCAGGCGATCCGGAGATGGCGGAGCAGCGCGCGATCCCGGAGATTCCCGAACTCGAGGGACCGGACCGCTGGACCTGCATCCCGCTGCGCTTCGAGTGGTCGGCGCACCACTCGATGGTCATCGACAACGTGAGCGACTTCACGCACGCGCACCTGCACCGCCGTTTCCGCCCGTTCGAGGACGCCACGCTGACGCACTGCGAGACGGTGGGCGACGACGTGCACCTCGCGTACGACACGCGGGTCGGCCGCGGACGCATATCGGGCCTGTTCGTGGACCACAGGAAGCTGAACACCAATCACATGAAGCTCTGCTACGAATACCCCTACCAGTGGTCCAACACCGACGACGCGATAAAGCACTACCTCTTCGTGCTGCCGATGGACGAGCGCACGTCGCGGGTGTTCTTCCTCTTCTACTTCAAGTCACTGAAGATACCCTTCCTGCCGGTGCGCATCCCGCGCCTGGCCATGGACCTCGTCATGCGGATCTCCAACCGCGTTCTCATCGGCCCCCTGCTTTCCGAGGACTGCTTCGCGCTCGAAGCCGAGCAGGAAGGCTACGAGAGGCACTGGGACGCCTTTCCCGTCGAGACCAATCCGGTGGTCAAGGCCTTCCAGGAGGTGACGGTGCGCAAGTGGGGCGAGCATCTCAAGCGACAGACGGAAGGCGGGAATGCTGCCGCCTGAGCATCCCGGTCTCGCCGACGCGCTCTCCGGGACGGCCCTTCTCGGCGCAGCGGCGGCGTTCGCGGCGTTCGTCGCGGCCCTCTTCATCGGCTCGATGGCCGTTCGCGGCCGTCGCGTCACGGGGCCGGACGCCGATGGCAGGGAGCGCGTCTACACGCTCAACGGCCTTGCGCTTTTCCTGCTGACCTGCATCGCTGCCGCAGTGGCGCAGGGGCTGGGCTGGTTTTCGCTCTCTGCCCTGAACGCGCACTTTGCCGCGCTGTTCGTTGTCGCGAACGCCTCCGCCTTCGCTCTCTCGGGCGTGCTGTACGTGCGGGCCGTGCGTGCGGGCCGGAAGTCGCCGGGGATCTGGCGCGGCTACTTCTACGGCGTCGACGCCGCCCCGAGCTGGTTCGGCCTTGACCTGAAGTTCTTCAGCTACCGTCCTTCGCTGATCGGCCTGGCGCTGCTGAACGCCTCCTTCGCCGTGGTCCAGTACGAGACCTACGGCGAGATCTCCCTGGCGATGGCGCTCTATCAGGCATTCACCTTCCTCTACGTGCTGAACTACTTCCAGTTCGAGCACGGAATGGTCCACACCTGGGACATCATCAGCGAGCGCTTCGGCTGGATGCTCGTCTGGGGCGACTACGTGCTGGTGCCCTTCCTCTACTGCCTTCCCGCGTGGTGGCTGGTCCATGCGCCGGAGCCCGTTCCGCCGGCCGTGGCCGTTGCCGCGGCAGCGCTGTTCCTGTTCG
Source organism: Paracoccaceae bacterium (assembly GCA_965221845.1). Lineage (GTDB taxonomy): Bacteria > Pseudomonadota > Alphaproteobacteria > Rhodobacterales > Rhodobacteraceae > JAJEFO01. The sequence continues at coordinate 301,586 of OZ244919.1, read as the reverse complement.
GCTTCTGGCTCTTCAGGACCGCAAACCAGCAGAAGCACAGCTTCAAGCGGGACCCGAACGTCAGGATCTGGGGCAAGCCCGCCGAAGCCCTGGACGGGCGGCTCCTGGTGTCCGGCCTCTGGGGCATCGGGCGGCATCTGAACTACACCGGCGAGATCTGCATCTACCTTGCGTTCGCCCTGACGACCGGATTCGCGTCCTGGGTGCCCTATCTCCTGCCCGCATGGCTGGCTTCCCTGCTCTGGCACAGGTCCCGGCGCGACGAACGGCGCTGCCGCGCGAAGTACGGCGAGCTGTGGGAGCGCTATTCGCGCAAGGCGAGGTTCTCGATGGTGCCCTTCATTCACTAGCACTGGGAGTGGACGACATGCTGCAGGTCGTTGAGAAGCCGCAACCGGAGGCGCTCGCGCCGAAGCTTGCGGGCGCCTGGCCGCTGGCCGGCCATCTGGGCGCGTTCCGGCGGGATCCGGTCGCGATGCTTGCTCGCGGATGCCGCGAGCACGGCGACCTGTTCAGGTTCCGTCTCGGTCCCATCGGCTTCGCGCTCTTTTCCGGTCCGGAGGCGCACGACTTCTACTTCCGGGCCCCGGAGTCGCAGCTGGACGCGAAGACCGCCTACCAGTTCACGGTGCCCATATTCGGCCGCGGCGTCGCCTACGACACCGCTCCGGCGACATTCGCCGAGCAGCTGAAGTTCCTGTTCCCCGCGCTCAAGGAGGCGGGGATGCGGAGATTCGCGGACATCATGTTCGACGAGGCCACCCTGTTCGCCGGGGAGATGGGCGAAGAGGGGGAGATCGACCTGCCGGTCAGGATGAACGAGCTCACGATCAAGATCGCAAGCAGGTGCCTGATCGGACAGGAGGTCCGGGACCGCGTCGAAAGCGGATTCGCCGAGAGCTACCATGAGCTCCAGAACGGGATCAATCCCCTGGGGTTCTTCTTTCCAAGGCTTCCGATCCCGTCTCACGTGAGCCGTGACCGGGCGCGTCGCAAGATTGCGGCGCTCTTTGCCGAGATCATCGCCGCTCGCAGGGAGTCCGGCGCCGCGCCCGAGGACTTCATGACCGCGCTCATGAACGCCCGCTACAAGAGCGGCCGTCCGCTTTGCGACGAGGAGACCATCGGGATCCTGATCACCGTCCTCTTTGCCGGCCAGCACACGAGTGCCGTGCTGGCGTCCTGGATGGGCATGGAGATCGCGCGGGCGCCAGAGCATGTCGCACGGCTGAGGCAGGAGGCCTGCGAGGCCTGCGAAGGCGGCGCCACGGGCTTCGACAGCCTCCAGCGGCAGGCGGCGATGGAGAACACCGTCCGCGAATGCGAGCGGCTGCATCCGCCCCTCATCGTCCTGATCCGCAAGGCGCTGGAGCCGCTCTGCTACAAGGGCCGCGTGGTGCCCGCAGGCACCATGGCCATGGTCTCCCCGGCGGTCTCGCATCTCCTGCCCGACGTGTTCGCCGAACCGGAGCGCTTCAACCCTGACCGTTTCGCGCCGCCCGCATCCGAGATGAAGCAGCACCATTACGCCCTGATCGGCTTCGGCGGCGGCAAGCATGCGTGCATGGGCAAGAATTTCGCCATCATGCAGCTCAAGGCGATCTGGACGGTGCTGCTTGACCGTTTCGACTTCGCGCCTCCCGCGCGGTTCCCGCTGCCGAACTACGGAAGCTGGGTCACCGGTCCCAGGCCGCCCTGCCGCCTTCGCTACCGGCGCCGCCCGGAGCCTGGCATCTTCGGATGACCGGCGCCGAAGGCACTGACTACGATGTCGCCATCGTCGGCGCGGGTCCCGTGGGAAGCGTCTGCGCGCTGGCCCATGCGCGCAGAGGCGCCCGCGTCGCCCTGCTGGAGGCGAATCCCAAGGTCGCCTCGCGCATCGCGGGCGAGTGGCTGCATCCGCCGGCCGCCAGGATCCTGCGCGACATCGGCATCGATGTCGAAAGGATGTCCCGGGGCGTTCCGGGCGCCGGCTTCGCGGTCTTCCCCGGCGACGGATCCGAGCCGATCATGCTTCCGTATCCAGACGGCTCGACGGCGCTGGTCTGTGATCACGCGCTGCTCGTTTCGAGCCTGCGCGAGGCCATAGACGGCGAGGCCGGCATCGACCTGATCCTGCCCGCGCGGGCCAGCTCCATCGAGGGACAGCGGCTGTTCTTCTCGCAGGACGGGTCGGAGCGCTCCATAGGCGCCGCCCGAATCGTCGGGGCCGACGGCCGCGCCTCGGTCGTGCGCAAGTCCCTCGAGCTCTCCACGAACTCGACGCTCTGTTCATGGATGCTGGGGGTCACGTTGCAGGACGCCAACCTTCCTTTCGAAGGCTATGGCCACGTGGTCATGGGGGGGCCGGGACCCATGATGGTGTACGGGCTGGCCAACGGCTGCGTCCGGATCCACGTGGACGTTCCGCGCGACCGCTGGAATCGCGAGGATCGTACAGGTTTCGTGTCTGAGGCCTGCGCAGGGGCGCTTCCCGGAGATCTCGGGCCGTCCTTCATCAAGGCGCTGCATGCCGGCCGCGTCCACGCCGCCGCGAACCAGCTGAGCCCGCGCCTCTCCTACGGATCGCCGGGCCGGATCCTGATCGGCGATGCGGCCGGGCATTATCACCCCATGACGGCGGTAGGCATGACCCTGGGCTTTGGCGATGCGGTGGACCTTGCCGAGAGCGATGACTTTCGGCAGTTCACGAAGGAGCGGTTCAGGGCGGTCCGCGTGCCCGAGCTTCTCGCGATGGGCCTCTACGAGGTGCTGGCCGATCACCGCAATGAATCGGTCGTGCTGAGGAACGCGGTCTACCGGGGCTGGCGGAGGAGCTCGCTGTACCGGGAACGGACCATGCGCATACTCGCCTGCGAGGAGCGATCGGTGTCCGGAATGGCCTTCACTTTCGGGGGAACCGTCGCGTACGCCTTGGCCCGGGAGAGCCTGGGCGCCTTCAGCAAGCTGGCAAGGCCGCGCATATGGCCGGTCTTTCGTGCCGTTGCGACCCGCCTCTTTGCGTTCCAGCTGGGTTTCCGCCAGTTGCGGATCGCAATCAGGGAGGGACGGGAGGAAAGCGCGGAAGCGCGGCGGAACCTGGCGCGCGCCTTCGTCCATTCCATGCCGGGGGAGGGCGGGCCCAGGCGCCCCGCGAAGGCGGGAGACGCCGGACCGCCCGATGCCGCGGCCGCGCTGGACAAGGCCGCCCGGCGGCTCGTCCGGTCGCAGGGCGAGGACGGCGAATGGGAAGGCGAGATGGTCTGGTGCCCCATGCTGACGGCACAGTACGCGCTGCTGCACCATGTCATCGGGAGGCCGCTTGATCCGGGCAGGCGCCGTCGCGTGCTGCGGTCGTTCGCGCGAACGAGGCTTCCGGGAGGCTCATGGGGTCTCCACGAGCATTCGTCGCCCCACCTGTTCGTCACCGTTCTCGTGTATGTCGCCGCGAGGACGCTGGGCGTTGAGAGGGACGATCCCCTGATCGCCCAGGCCCGGGAGTTCATTCGCGAGGAGGACGTCCTGAACGTTCCGAGCTGGGGCAAGTTCTGGCTGGCGATCCTGAACCTCTATGACTGGCGCGGCGTGAACGCCATCCTGCCCGAACTGTGGCGCCTGCCGCGCTGGGTGCCCCTGCACCCGTCGAACTGGTACTGCCACACGCGCCTGATCTACATGGCGATGGCGTCGATCTACGCCCGTCGCTTCCAGGTGCCCGTGACTCCCGTCGTCGAGTCGCTCAGGGAGGATCTCTATCCGCAGGGCTTTGCCAGCGCGAGATTCCCCGAGGCCGCGACCCGCCTGCGTGACGCAGACACCTTCGCGAAGCCGACCGCATGGCTGAAGGCGGGCTACAGGCTTGCACGGCTGTACGAGCGCTTGCATGGCAGGTCCCTTCGCGCCCGGTGCACGGACGAGTTCGTCCGGCGAATCAAGTGGGAGCTGCAGACCACCAGCCACACGAGCATCTCTCCCGTCAGCGGACTTCTCAACATCCTTTCGCTCTGGCTTCATGACCCGGAGGATGCCGACTGCCGTCAGGCGCTCGCGAAGCTGGACGGCTGGATCTGGGAGGACGAGGAGGAGGGCCTGCGCGTCACCGGCGCGCGAAGCGCGTCCTGGGACACCGGGTTCGCGCTTCAGGCGCTGGCGGCCCTGCCCGACGCCGGGGGATGCGGAAAGGCACTTGATCGCGGTGCCGGTTTCCTGCTCGGAGAGCAGGTCAAGGGCAGCTTCGAGGGGTTTCGCGATGCCTACCGGGCCGACCCGAAGGGGGGCTGGTGCTTTGCCGGCGGCTGGCACGGCTGGCCGGTGAGCGACTGCACGGCGGAAGCGCTTCTCGGGATCCTCGCCGTCCGGGGCGACGCCACCGATCCGGCGGTCGTTGCCGATGCCGTCGCGTTCATCCTGCGCTCCCAGAACCGCGACGGCGGTTTCGGCAGCTACGAGGCGAGGCGTTCCGTCCTCGGCCTTGAATGGCTGAACCCCGCGGAGATGTTCGGCGAATCCATGACCGAAAGCTCGTTCGTGGAATGCGGCGCGTCATGCATCGCGGCGCTTGCCGCCTGCCAGGATCTGTTTCCCGAGGTTGCGGAGCGGGCCGGGGCAGCCGACGCCGTCTCCCGGGGCGTCGCATGGCTGCGCCGGAGTCAGGAAGCCGACGGTGCCTGGCGCGGCGTATGGGGCGTCCAGTACATCTACGGCACCCTTTTCGGCATCAGGGGCCTCGTCGCTTCCGGCGCCCGCCGGAATGACCCGGCGCTGCGCACCGCCTGTCGCTGGCTGCTTGAACGCCAGCGGGAGGACGGGGGATGGGGCGAGCACCACAGCGGGTGCCTCTCCGGCCGCTATGTCGCGCATCACGAGAGCCAGGTCGTGCAGACCGCGTGGGCGCTGATTGCGCTCCTGGAGGCGCAGGAGCCGGACTGGGCCGCGATTTCGCGGGGCGCAGGCTTCCTTGTCGGGTCGCAGTGCGCGGACGGCACCTGGCCCAAGCAGGACATGGCTGGCGTGTTCTTTCGGACGGCGCTGCTGGACTACGTGCTGTACCGCCAGTACTTTCCCCTGCACGCGCTCGGCCTCTACGAACGCCGCCGCCGCGCACGTCAGGGGCCGCCCGCTCCGAACGCGGGGCGCGCCGGCGCGCCCGCCTCGGCCGAGGCGGGCGTGCCGGCGCTGGCCCCGACCCCTTGCGCAGGCGGCCCAAGGTGCCCCGAGGCTGGTCCGCCCTCCGGCCTCGCGCCGCCTTCCCGTCCGGATAGCGCGCGCCTGCCGTCCGGCGTCGTTCCGCTCCGGGAGCGGAAAGCCAGCGGATGACCTGACGCCTGCGTCGGCGGCCCCTGAATGCAATCCAGGGCCATGACCGCTTGGCCGTTGCGCCAATGCGCGGCTTGCGCGTGCAGAAATCGCGCTCGGCGGGAATTTTGCCCTTGATGGCGTCGTCCGGTTCCAGCACAATGGCGGGATGTTTCGATCCTCCTCCAGCAGGGACGGCACCCGCTCGCTCGGGAAGCTCTCCCCGTCCGAAGTGAAGCCCGCGGTCGATGGATACAGGGCGATCTACGATGCGGGCGAGGAAGGCAGGAAAGAGCAGTACAGCCTGCTCGTGAACCACTATTACGACCTGGCGACCGACTTCTACGAGTTCGGGTGGGGGCGGCATTTCCACTTCGCTCCCCGCCGCAAGGGCGAGCGCCTCAAGGACTCCCTGATCAGGCACCAGCATTTTCTTTCCGAACGGCTGGCGCTTGGGCCGGGGATGGAGGTGCTTGACCTCGGCTGCGGCGTTGGCGGGCCGATGGGCAGCATCGCGCGCCATTCCGGAGCCGACCTGGTCGGGGTCAACAACAACGCCTATCAGATCGAGCGCGCCAAGGCGCTCAACAAGGCGGTCGCTTCCCGGTGCCGCTACGTCAAGGCCGACTTCATGCAGGTTCCTGAAGAGGATGGTCGCTTCGACGCCGCATTCTGCATCGAGGCCGCCGTCCACGCGCCCGATGCGGCAGGACTCTATCGGGAGGTCTTTCGCTTGCTGCGCCCGGGGGCGTGCTTCGCCAGCTACGAGTGGTGCCTGACCGACGAATTCGATGCAGATGATGTCCGTCACCAGCGAATCAAGAACGACATCATGATCGGGGACGGACTTCCGGACATCCCGCGCACCTCAGAAGTCGAAGCCGCCTTGCGGTCGGCAGGATTCGAGCTTCTGGACGCCCATGACAGGGCGTCCGAGTCTGATCCGAAAACCCCTTGGTATCGCCCGCTGCAGGGCAGCGGCTTCAGCCTTTCAGGCATTCCACGCTCGCCTTGGGGCCGTGAACTGGTGAATCTGACCTTGCGGGCAGGAGAGGCGTGCAGGCTGTTTCCCAAAGGCTCCCGCGCGGTCAGCACGCTGCTGAACAGGGCGGGCGACGCTCTGGTCGAGGGCGGCAAGTCAGGAATATTCACCCCGATGTATTTCGTGCTGGCCCGCAAGCCGTCGCATTAGTGCGGCCGGGCTCCTCCGCAACGGGACGCCCGAAGCCAGGCACGGACCCTGGTCGATGACCGGCCCCATGCCCGATCCCGAGGCCGGAGAACGGTGGCGCTCCGCCCGACGGCCTGCCGGCGGGTGAGGTGCGCGTCGCCGTGCATTCGCGGGACCGGAATGGCCGAGGCGTCCGAACACCGGCATCGCGCTGGCTGGGCCTGATCGCGATATGCCTGCGACGTCGGGACGCATTTCAGGCAGAGCCGCATTGCCGGTTCGGCCTGGCCCATCTTTAACCGGAACTTCATCCTGACAATTTCCCGTCCGCTTCGCGCAAACCTCTGGTAAGGCTGGGCTTTTCCGCGCCAGTGCAGGGGTTTGCATTGGATTTATGTTGCCATGTAACTGCGCGCATTCTGTGTTGACATCTCCTTTTCATGCCATATGATGGCCTGAAACGTGTTGCCATGTAAGGATCCGGCCCGTGGCCCTCAGCGTCGACGTCATCCCCAACCGTTCCTCCCCGCCCGCCATCCTGCTGCGCGAGGCCTGGCGCGAGGGAAAGCGCATCCGCAGGCGGACCGTCGCCAACCTGTCGAGGATGCCGCCCGCCCTCGTCGACGCCGTCCGCGCCGCCCTCGCGGGCGGGGTGACGTTCCCGTCGCCGGACGCGGCCGTCGCCATCCGCCGCTCGCTGCCCCACGGGCACGTGGCCGCCGCGCCGGGGACGATGGGGCGGCTCGGGCTGGTGCGGATCCTGGGCCGGAGGGCGGAGCGGAACCGCGACCTCGCGCTCGCCGCGGTCGTGGCGCGGGTCGTCGACCCCGCCTCAAAGCTCGCCACCGCCAGGGCGCTGGATCCGGAGACGGCGACGACGAGCCTCGGGACCCTGCTGGGGCTCGGCCCCGTCACCGGCAACGAGATGCTCTCCATGCTCGACTGGCTGCTGAAACGCCAGCCCTGGATCGAGCGGAGCCTCGCGAACCGGCACCTCAGGGGCGGGAACACGCTGATCCTGTACGATGTCTCGTCGAGCTGCCTGGAGGGGCGCTGCTGCCCGCTCGCGGCGTTCGGCCACAACAGGGACGGCAAGAAAGGCAAGCGGCAGGTCACCTACGGGCTTCTGTGCGCAGCGGACGGCTGCCCGGTGGCCGTGGAGGTGTTCGCGGGCAACGCGTCCGATCCCTCCACCGTCCCAGGCCAGGTGGACAGGGTCCGCGGGCGCTTCGGCGTCGAACGGGTGGCGCTGGTCGGCGACAGGGGCATGCTGACGACGGCGCGCATCCGTGCGGACCTGGAGCCGGCGGGTCTCGACTGGATATCGGCCCTGAGGACCGCGGACATCCGCAGGCTGCTCAGGGAGGGCCCGGACGGCGCGCCCGCCCCGCTCGTGCCCGAGGCGCTCGTCCCCGACGCGGTGGCGGAGGTCACGGGCCCGGACTTTCCCGGCGAGCGGCTCATGGTCTGCCTCAACCCGCGGCTCCGCGGGGAGAGGCGCCGGAAGCGGGAGGACCTGCTCAGGGCCACCGAGGAGACGCTCGCCGGCATCGCCGCCGCGGCCGCGCGCCGGAAACCGGGGCCGGCGAACCGGGACCGGACCCTCAGGGCCCTGGGGCGGGAGGCCAACCGGCGCAGGGTCGGGAAGCACTTCGACGTCGAGGTGCGCGACGCGGGCATGGACTGGGCGCGCAACGCCGGCAGGATCGAGGCCGAGGCCAGGCTCGACGGGATCTACGTCATCCGCACCAGCCTCGGCGCGGAGGCCATGGGGACGGAGGCGGCGGTCGACGCCTACAAGTCGCTCGCGGGCGTGGAGCGCGCGTTCCGGAACGCGAAGACCGACCTGCGGATCCGTCCCGTGCACGTGTACTCCGAGGACCATGTCCGGGCCCACGTGTTCCTCTGCATGCTCGCCTGCCACCTGGAATGGCACATGCGCCGCCGCCTCGCGCCGATCCTCTTCGAGGACGACGACCGCGGGGCGGCGCGGGCGCGGCGGAACTCGCCGGTGGAGCCCGCGAGGGTCTCGGAGAGCGCCAGGGCCAAGGCGGCGCGCAGGCGCACGCCCGACGGGCTTCCGGTCCACAGCCTGCGCACGCTGCTCGCCGACCTCGGCACGCTGACGCTGAACGAGGTGACGCTGCCGGGCGCTCCGGACCACGCCTTCCCGCTTCTCGCCACGCCGACGGAGCCGCAGCGCCGGGCCTTCGAACTTCTGGACATCGACCCCGCCCGAGGGATGTTGCCATGTAAGTGACAGGTTCAAAACCCCGGAATCCGCCTCCGGGTCCTTGAATCGTTGGGGATTCCCGTTTGAAACCTAAATGAAGTTCCGTTTAACATCTTGTGAAAAAAAGCTTTATGTTCAATACGTTAAAAAACGTAGTGGCACTACAGACTTGGATTTACGGGATTTTTGCGCGACGGCTTGTCGGCGGTTTCAGACGATGGTCTTGCGCAGGTTCGGGGCCGGGGATGCGATCTGCATCGCCTGATAGATTGCGGCCTGGTCGGCATTCGGGAGCGCGGTGTTGCGCACATGCACCCGGCGGCCGTCGGGGCGGGCGAAGGCGGTGGTGATGCGGGGCAAGGTCCGCAGGGCGTTGCGGATCGTCGTCCAACTTGCGGTCAGTCCGGTCTGGGCCATGCGCGTCCGGAGGACCTGGATCGCCTGGTAGGCGATCACCGAGATGAAGAGATGCCCATCCGCGCGGCGTTCCTTATGGTGGTAGATGGGGCGGAGACCGAGCTCGGACTTGAGGGACCGGAAGACGGATTCGACATCCGTGAGCATCGCGTAGGCTTTCCACATCGCCTCCGCGTCCCAATCGAGACAATTCGACCGCAGGCTGTAGACGCCGGGTTTCTGCAGCATGGAGCCGTCCGACGGGTTCAGCTCCCACGTGATTGCCACCGCCCGTTTATTCTCCGGATCGGGCGTGACGGTGATGGTGTAATGCTGCGCGACCACGGCGTTCGCCTTCTGGAGCTGTCCGATCTTGCGCTGGACATAGGGCAAGGTCTTCCGTGTTCGGGGCTTTGCGAGATTTGCGTGCAGATCCTGGAGACCCTGTTCGAACCGATCCTGGAAGTGCGTGATCAGACCGGTCTCCTTCTTCTCCCGTGCTTGCGAGTGGCACCGCAGGAGAACCTCCGTGTACGGGGTCGCGTCTTCCTCCTGATCTTCCACACGATCGAGACAGACAGCGATCTCCTCCTGCCCGGCGGTTGTGACGGTCGTGGTTGCAGCGTCGGGGTCGAACACCCGAGCGGGGCTGCGGGAGACGACGAGGTAGATATACCCTTCAGACCGCATCCAGGCGAGGTTCTCCTCGGTGGCAATGCCCCGGTCCATGACGATGATGCCACCCTTGGGTACGCCGAGGGTGGTCAACATCGTCGCCAGCGTGCGCGCCTCGACGACGTTACCGGGGAAGATCTCGGTCCGGCGCAGAAAGCCGCTGCTGTCGAGAACGGCGCCCAGCGTGAGGAGGGGCGCATCCGAACGCCGCTCCTTCGAATGCCCGTGCCTCGCCTTGGGCTGGCCTGAAGCCTCACCCTCGAAACAGGTGTTTGTCAGATCATACAGCGTGACGACTGGCTGCAGGTTGAACAACGTCTCGACCGCGCCGAACATGTGGTCCTCAAGTGCCTTTTTGTGTTTGAAGAGATGATCGGACGCACGATAGAGCGCCATGTCGCTCAGGGCGCCAAAGTCGATCCCCAGCAGCTCTCCCGTGGCGCTGGCGGTGCGGAGCCACGCATTCGTGGCCCGCTCGGACCCCGGCTGTGCCATCCGGCCGATGACATTCGCCAGCGCACAGCCCTGTTGTCGTTTATTCAGACCAAGCGCACACAGTTGATTCGGAATGTCCAGCAGCTTGAGCGCCTCGAGCGCCGCATGTTCGATCCCGATCGACCGCGCATCGCTGTTCTGGAGGGACGGGACATCGACACTCTCCCAGTCCGGTGCCTCCGATCGGCGCTCCTGACGCTCCAGGAGACGCTTCACGATCCGCCGCGCCTCTGTCTCGACCGCCGTGGGTAGTGTCATGAAGTTGAGCGTCGCCTGGTACGTCATCAGCTCGTCCACGCGCTGGCACAGGAGCGGCCAGTCCTCCTGCGCGATGGGAAAGTGGCGTCCCAGGTTCAATGGCGTCTTCTGCCGGACCTTGTCGCCCTCCCGCCGGCTCGCGACCAGACGGTGGGAAAAATAGGATTCCCCGCTGGATGTGGTGCGTGTGGTGCGTGTTCGGATCTTGCGAACAAACATGCGCCCAGCCTGCCGAAAGGCAAGTCGCGGCGCAAGAGACGGACATCACCTTATGTCCCTGCACTGAAGAATCACACGCCCGGAAACATCTAAGACACTGATTTTAAAACATGATAAATTCCACCCGATCAAGAAAATCCTCGAATGTGGCCTTTTGCCGCGAAATTTTGTTAAAGATGGGCTGGGTCTGCTCTCCATGCTTCGCTGGAGGTCGCGGCACGCGGCAGACCGAGGCCTTCCTGCCGCGCCGGATGCGGCTGTTTGCGTGGCGGCTCCTTTGTCCGCGGCGGTTCCTTGCCTGCCGGCTGCGCGCAGGCTTTCGCGCCCGGCCATGTTCCCCGGGGAGCGCTTCAGTGGCCCAGCACGCCGTAGTTGCCGTCGATGATCAGGCGGACCGAAACGAATAGCCCGAGCAACGGGCACAGGATCCAAGGTGAATTCAATGCGAAGATGTAGACATGCAGATCCCGCCGACTGATCCTGACGTGCCTTTTTGCCATGAAAAAGCTGATCCAGTAGACCGAGGTCGCATACGCCAGTTGCCAGAACAGCATTGCTCCGATGATTCCGGCAATCTGTGCCGGCAGCAGCGCAAACGTGTAGGCGACAAACAGCACCAGAGAGGGCAGGGGCGTAGTCAAGCCATTGCCGACGTCCACGTTGTAGCCATATGTCCGTCGATCGGAATAGGAGCTGTCGATATGGCAGTAAGCCGCCCAGACGTCCGCCCATGTCGAAGTCGACAGCAGTCTTGACAACGGCACCTTTGCTGAAAGAAATTCGACGGGTGGCGCCCGGCCTGTTTCCTTCCATCGCTCGTGCCAGAACCTGGCGCGCTGCTCGATGTAGTCGCGCTTGACGAACAGGCACCACTCCCAATAGCAGATCATCAGGTTGACCGCGAAGAACAAGGTAAGAGCGGCATGCAAGAGGTTGAAGTCTCCGCAGCACGCGAAGCGTGCGCCAATGCCTGCAAGAGTCATCGCGGCAATTGCCAGCATGGAAAGCAGTGCTGCCGGAATCGCTGGCCGGGGCCGCCCTGAACCGGACCTGGGCCGGATTGGATAAGTTTCGTCTTCGGGCATCCGCTCTGCTCTCCTGTCCGCTTCTGCGCCATGCTGCAGCTTCTCGCTCCACTTTCAGTCGCCTTGATCGAGACAGTCAACGGCCTTTCTCTTCAGGGCGGCCGTGACTGCTGGGGAGCGGATTGCATCCGGGTGCTCCATGGTCCGGAGTTGGGCCCGATGCCCCTCGATGCCCGGAACCAGGAGTCCGCGAAAGCTCCGCAAGCAGCCGTTCGCCTGCCGGCCGGTCTTGGCCATCCTGAAGTCTGTTTCCGCAACGCCATGCCGGCAGGCAGCCCTTGCAGGCGCTCGGGAGGGGTGCCGCCCAACTTTTCTGGCGACCGCGATTCGCAGGCGCGCACGATGGCCTTGCAGCGCCATGCAGCAAGGACTGCCCGACGTTCTCGACTGGCTGGCGAGCCAGGCCGTCGCCGCCTCGCCAGCAAAGTTGGGCCGCACCCGCATGGAGCGCCGGCCGCGGCCATCCCTTGCGCAGGCATCTCGGACGGTGGCATGAATGGTCCCATGAACGGCTTTCCCCGAGCGGTTGCACACCCGCTCTCTTTCCTGCACCTTGCGGAATGTCTTGAATCAGGTGAGAACATCCCGGTGAGCGAAGATCCATCACAGCAAGGGCTCCACGGTGCGGCGCAGGGCGCAGCGCCGGGAAACCGAAGAATCGCGATCGTCGGCGGCGGCGTTTCGGGGCTGGCGGCGGCGTGGGCGCTGCATCAGCACCCGCATGAATTTGATTTCCGGCTGTTCGAAGCCAACTCCCGGCTTGGTGGCAATGCCGTCACGGCTGACATGCCGCAGGAAGACGGCACCTCCATTCCCTTCGATATCTCCGTCACTGCATGCATTCCTACCGTCTACCATCATATTCTTCTTTTCATGAGGCAGCATGGAATCGACGTGGTCGACACCAAGTTCAGCTACAGCGTGAAGTATCATGGCGAGATCTATGCGCACGACTTTGACTCCAGCATCCGGGAACAGCTGCAGACGGAGATCGCGAGGTTTCAGAAGCTCCTTCGATTCCTGAGAAGGGTTGGCTGGGTCAACCGGACAAGGTCGAAGTTTCTCAGCGCTCTCAATCCTTTCAACTACATGTCGATGGGCATGCTCCTCGATCTGGGAGGGTTTTCCGGAGATTTCCGCTACAAGATACTCAAGCCCATGTTCGTCAACTTTCTCATGGCGACCAATGTGTTCGACATGCCCGCGTCCCTGTTCGCGCGCTACCTGGAATTCTTCGACATAGAAACGGCGACGCCGATGCAGACCTGGAACCAGGGCTCGCGGCGCATCTATGAAGAGATGTCGGCCGCCTTCAAGGAAAGGATCCATCTTGACTGCCCGGTTCGCAAGGTGCGCCGGGGACCGTCGGGTGTCGTCGTCGAGGATGCCAACGGCGGCAGGCATGAGTTCGATGAAGTCATTTTCGCGTGCAACGCGAACCAGACCCTGATGATGCTGGACAAGCCGACTTTCATGGAGAGATTTCTACTGTCTTCCATCCGATACGAGAGCGAGCTTCACAACCATACGGTCGTGCATTCCGACGCTTCGCTCCTTCCGGACAACGAGGCGAAGCCGCTTGCCACCCGGAGCAATCATATCGAGCAGTATGGCGCGAGGCCTGACAATTATGAAATCACCTACATCATGCACAACCAGCAGCCATGGGCGAACAGGTCTGACAAGCCCTGCCTCGTGACCTACAATCCGATCAGCGACATCGACGAGACCAAGGTTGTCAAGAGATGGTGGTTCCAGCACGTCGTGCACGATGTTCGCCATATCGCCCTTCTGGTCCACCTCTTCCGCTTCATCCAGGGACGCCGGCGGTCCTGGCATTGTGGTGCCCATACCCTGATCAACAGCCAGGAGACCTGTTTCGTCACTGGCCTGGTGACAGCGCGCCAGATGGGAGCCAGCTATCCGTTTCGCGATGACGAGGCCAGGAAGTGGTTCAATTTCTACGGGCGCCTGATGTACGGCTGGCGATTCAGGAAAGCGTAGGTCGCGGCGGCATGAAGGGGAATGCCACTGGAAGTGCGGCGCCCGCATGCACGGACCGCTGGCTCGGCACCGACGGCGGCCTGAGGAAATGTCTCCGAACCGAGAAATGAGTCGCCGCCGCCTGCCCCCCCCCCCCCCGGCCTGAACATGCCCGCGCGCGAGCGGCCGGAGACGCCGGGCCGAAGGGTCTGCCTCGAAGAGGGCCACGGCTCCTTCCCACCCTGCCTGCTGCCGGGGCCGCCGTGAAGAGCCCTCGCGACGGCTGCCGGCAATGCCGTCCGGCACCGGACTGCCGACCTTCGCAACCGTCACCGGACGCCTCGCCAAGCCCCTGCCGCCAGCGTCGGCGCCGCTCCGGAGAAGGAAAGAGGCCTGGCAGGGACCCGGAAGGCCTGACAGGGCCACCCTGCTGGGCGAGCGAAGCCGCCTGACGGGAGAAGGCGAGAATAGGATCAGCCTTTGCAGGTGCAGGAACTTGAAAGGCCCTTGGTGGCTCGATGCGGCATCGGATGCGACGGGCAAGCCTTGTGGCGGAAGTCCCTAACCCCTGGGTCCGGCAACCCCTCTTTTCCTGTCAAGTGCGAGCAGGAGGGGCGGAAAGAGCAGGAAGTCCGCCACGAGCGCGATGACGACCGTCATGCCAACCAGCAGGCCGAGCGTCTGGTTGGCCACAAGTCCCGATGCGCCAAAGACGAGGAAACCCAACGCAAAAATCAAGGTTGTCGTAAGCAACGGCCTCCCGACGAGCCTGAATGTCGGCAGGATTGCCTCAGAGGGTGAATTGCCCTCCGCACGGGCTCTCAGGTATTTCGACATCAGGTGAATGGTGTCATCGACGACGATGCCGAACGCGATTGCCGTCACGATGGAAGCTGCGACGCTGACGGTCCCGACTGCATAGCCCCAGATAGCCATCGACATGATTGCCGGCAGGAAATTCGGAACGAGGCTCAGCACGCCCAGGCGCACGCTCCTGAACACGAAAACCAGCAGCAGGGAGACGATCGACATGGCCACCATCGTTCCGATCAGCATGTTCGTTATGTTCCTGATCACTGCATAGGCGCCGACAATGATGACGCCTGTTGCGGCAGTCCGGATCTTGGGGGCGTTTTCCCGAAGCCAGGCCGAAGCGCGCTCATCGAACTCGATCTGCTGCCTCGCCGAGAGACCTTGTATTGCCACCGTCAAGCGGCTGGCCGAGCGATCGAAGCTTATGAGATTGTTCAGGTCAAGCCCGACGGGAAGTGACAGCTCGTAAAGAAGCAGGTACTGGGCTATGCGATCAGGGTCCTCGGGCAGGCGTTCAGAACCGTCCGTCTCGCCGCTCAAGGTCGCGTTCAAGCGTTTCAGAACATCGGCGATCGAGGAAACATGGTTGACTTCAGGTTGTTGGCGGAGCCAGTTCGCGAACGACTCTACCTGATTTATGTATTCGACATCAATGATCCCGTTTTCCTGCCCCGAACTCATGGAGTACTCCAGTGAATCCAG
This sequence comes from Paracoccaceae bacterium, assembly GCA_965221845.1. GTDB lineage: Bacteria > Pseudomonadota > Alphaproteobacteria > Rhodobacterales > Rhodobacteraceae > JAJEFO01. The sequence goes on along the minus strand of OZ244919.1, from coordinate 286,282 downwards.
TCCTGAGAAGTTTTCGTCGATGAAGTCTGCGGATTGGCGCAGCTGGTAGCTCTCGTTAAGTATCTCGGCATTGTTGTCGTCCAGCTCAATTCGGGCGATTCCGAATGCGCTTGCAACCGTCAGGGCCGCAAAAACCCAAAGCAGCTTGACGTTGTGGGAAATCACGAAACTCCCCAGACGTTCGGAAAGAAGGGCTTTTCCTTCCATCTTCGCTGGCGTCCTCGCAGCTGCCTTCATGGGCACCATCGACATCAAGGCGGGCAGGAGCGTTACCGAATAGGCAAATGCGATCATGGATCCGAACGCGACTATGTTGCCCATCACGCGGAATGGCGGCATTTCAGAAAAGTTCAGGCTAAGGAAGCCTATCGCCGTCGTGAGCGATGTAAGGAAAATCGGACGGGCATTCGTTCTCAGTGAATGAAGCGTTGCGGACTTGCGGTCCATTCCGTCACGCATTCCGTTGATCACGCCATGGATCAGGTGGACCGAGTGCGCGATGGCAATCGCCATGAGGACGAATATGGCGGCGCCGCTCGTGGCATAGAACTTCAGCCCTGACCAGCCGGCGAACCCGAAGCTTGACGCCATCACGGCAACAATCATGGACAGGATTCCCACGACGCCCCAGAACGAACGCAGGACGAGGACGGCAACCAGCATCATCGTCGCGAAGGCAACTGGCGCGAGAATGGACATGTCGTCGTCCAGCGCGCTGCGAATGTCCTGCCCAAGAAGCATTTCGCCGTACGCGTAGTAAGCGAATTCCGGGTTTGCCTCGCCTTGTTCGCCGACAAGGCCGTAGAGGGTCTCGACGACCTCGGCCTCTGCCCGTTCCCGGTCTTCCTCGGGGAGGGCGAGGCTGACGATCAGGCCAGCCAGACGGCCGTCGCGCGAAACCAGGCGGCCGGCCGTGTTCCAGCTGGTGAGCGCGATCGACCGAACCTCGTCGATCATGGCGTTGTCGAGAGAGATGGCATCGTCGACAAGCGGTTCGACGATCAGGCTGTCCTCGGTTCCCTCGATATGCAGGTGATTCGTCAACGAGTCCACACGGACGACGTAAGGCGTCTGCCACAGCGCGTCGGTAAGCCGCTCGACCGCAACCAGCGCGTCGCGCGTGAAAACGCTGTCGCCCGGCGGCTCGACAACGACGAGCGCGCTGTCGGACACGGCGTAGGTCGCTTCGAACTCTTCCAGCCTGACCAGATGGGGATCGTCTTTCTGGAACTGGGTTCGGATGCCCACGCCCGCAGTGGCGAAATGCTGGAGCCCGGCCGCGAGAACGGCGAGGCACAGCAGCGCCGCAAGGATTGCAGGCATGCATCTGTGCACGATCAGTTCGAAGAACCGGGATATGAACTTATCGGTCAAAAATGCCACCATGGCTTGACACTGCAGCTTCGCGGCGGGCGACAGGCACTCACGCCGAGACCGCCGAACCGCAGCTGCGCGCCTGACTTGATGCGCTGCAACGGGTTCCAGCTTAAGTGGCCTGACCGGCATTCGTCAAGGCTCATTCGCGAAGAGAGCACGATCCCGCGCAGTTCACTTTCCGACTTCCTGGCGTTTCGCTCGGGAAAATCACGCGACGGGCACGGCCTGCGCCGCCGGCCTCGCCCGGACGAGTTTCATCCGGGCTGTCCGGGAACCTTGCCGCCGGATTCCGCAAGCACCTCACTGGTCGAGGCGACGATGCCGTCAAGGACTTCCCCAAGGCTGCCGTCCGTTCCGGGTGACTGACAGCATGCCGGCCCAGACCCCATGCCGGGGAAGACGGCCCATGCCGCCCGGTCACCATCCGGCAGCATGACCGGGCAGTCCCGTTCGTCACCCTCCCCAATCCAACGGCGAGCCCGCCTCCACATATGCCTTCACGGCTTCCACATCCGCGGTAATGCCCTTCACGGCCGCCGGCCGCAGAAAGGGAGTGACCAGCTTGCCCATGAAGCTGACCGGCTCTATCCGGACCAGCATGTCGAGGCGGGCTTCGTCGTCGCTTGCGTTGGGCGTGACGGTGAAGGTCGTGTGCCAGAGGGCCCCTGCTTCTTCGGTCATCAGGCGAACCATCCTGCCGTCCTCGAAGCCGGTCACTTCGCTCTCGGTCGCCGACAGGCCAAAGACCTTCGCAAAGAAGGCTTGCACGCCGCTGAAGCGGCGCGTCTCGCGAAATCGCGCCCCGACCCCGGTCTCGTTGTCGGTGAGGAACTCCACCGTGTCGATCTCCGGAATCGCCCTGCCGTAGTTGCGGCCATTGGCGACGACATCGAACACGGCTTGCGCCGTTGCGGAGACAGGCCGGCTGATCTTGACTGGCTTCATGTGCGATCGATCTCCTCTTCCCTTTCCTCGTTGACGCCCCTTGGCCGAAGAAGCCGATGAAGGTGGTGACCGCGGTCAGCATGCTCGGCCGGAAGCGCTCCTTGGCGCCCCGAACCATCGCATCGTGTTCCCTTGCCGGGCGTCTGGCTGGCGAAGGCGATCATGGCCAGCGAGTCGTTCGCCAGCAAGCTGCTCACGTCGAGAGGCCCCATGGCTGGGACGGCAGCGAAGGGCGTCGTCCCGGGAGCGGATGGCCGAAGATGGCGCCGATCAGTCCGAAGGGAATGGCCGCCATTATGATCAGCGGCCTCGTGCAAGACCTCAGTGGAATGGCGATCGCCGGGAGGATCGCCATCAGCGCCGCGATCAAGTCCCGTCGCGGCGCACCGAAAGACTCTGGCTGCCGCGGGGCCTGGCCGCCGAGGGTGGCCCCCGGAACCGGGCACTCCTCGGCGATTTCGGCCAGCACAGCGTCTTCCGGATGGCCGTTCCCCCCGGGGCATGAGGTCACGGCCAGGCTGGCATGGGCGCTCAAAGTTGCGGCCATGCTGCCATCGCGGTGCCAAATCGGGCTTGTCGAGGGTTCCCGTCCCGACCGAGGCAATCGGCCTGAGCGGCACGCTGGCCCCGCAATGGGCGCGAATCACGCACTTCCCGACATCGGCGATCGTGCTGCGTTCCTCTTCGGGCGGACGCACGTTGCCGTGCGGCTCGATGAAGGGAGGCGCAGGCCACGCCTCCTGCTCCGGGTCGGCAGCCGAAAACGAGTCCCGTCGCCAAGATGCCGGGCCCGAGCAGGCTGGCGGCAGCATTGCTGCCTGCCATGCATGCAATCGGACCGGAACCGCCGGGGGAGAGGTCATGTGGCCTCCGCTCCGGTCACGGGACAGGCGGCAGCCCCGGAAGGGGCGGGTTCGGCGCGCGCGCGGGGCGGGCGGGCGCGCGGTGGATTCATCTCATGCCTCTTTTCGGCAATCCGGAGCTTCATCTTGCGGGTAGGTGCCATCGTCGGGAAGGGATTGATCCGAAGCTGGTAGTCGGCGGGTGCCAGCTCGAAGCGGAAATGGTGGACGAGCATCAGCAGGTTGATCGCCAGATGGAGCTCCACCCACTGGAATCCCAGGCACTTGTGGGTGCCCAGGCCGAAGGGGGCATAGCTCGAACTCCGGTCGGCCCTGTCGCGCTTCGTCCGGTGACGTTCGATGTCGAAGGAGAGGGGATCGGGAAAGACGTCCTCCATGTAGTGCGCGGCCGCCTGGACAAGGTAGATCTTCGAGCTCACCGGGATCTCGTAGCCCTCGACCACGCAGGCGTTCATCACCGTTCTGATCTGCATCGGGATGATCGGGTAGAGACGCTGGGACTCCATGAAGAAGCGGTAGGTGAGATCGATCCCCGACTTGCTCAGGGCATCCGCCTCGGGGTCGCCCTCTGCAAAGACCCTGTCGGCCTCCTCCTGGACCTGCCTGTACAGATCCGGCTGACGCACCAGGTTGTAGAACGCAAAGCTCAGTGCCTTGCCCATGTAGACGCTGACGATCAGGGGAGAAATCAGGGAGAAGGGAAGATCCGTCTCGGGCAGGAACTGCGGATCGGCAGCATGCAGGGTCAGCATGTCGTCAACGATGTCGCGAGGGCACCCGACGCGCTGGGCTGGCGTATGTGCGGCCTGGATGCGGTTCACCAGGTCGCCGATCTGCTTCTTTCGCCGGTTCATGCCCGGAGTCCTCAGCATGAACTTCGGGAGCGCCCGCTGAACATGCGTGATCAGCGAACGCTCCTTGAACTTGAGCAGTTCCTTAAATTCCTTCTGGGTGTCGATCCCAATGGATAGCTGCGAAAATTGTGCATTGACGAAGCCGTTAAGCGCCTGAACCGCAGGCAGAACGTCGCCGGCCTTCCATGTCGCAAGATGTTCCCGGGCGTGTTGGTACAGCTCGTCGAGACGACTGGCCAGCGCGGCACGCGAGTAGGTTGCATGAATGGCCTTGCGCATGCGGAAGTGATCGGCGCCGTCCATCGAGGGCAGTATGCGCGATGCCCCGTACACCTGCTCGAATCCCGAGAGGTAGTCTTTCGAACGCACGTAGCTGCGGCCGACCTGCTGCAGCCAGCGGTTGGCACCGGGGCCCGCGAGAAAGAGCATTCCCTCCTTCTGGAAGGGCACTTTGAGCCTGAAGACGGGTCCGTGCTTGCGGGCGACGTCGGCAAAGAGAGCGGGAATGTTGCCAGTCCGGAACTCCGGGCTGAAGAGCAGGTCGCGCAGCGGAGCCGAGGGAATCGGCTTCGTGCTCAGGGCGCGGTGAAACCGCGGCTGGGCGATGCTCTTGGCGGTTGCGTCGGCGATGGAGCGACCGATGACATCGAGCTTGCAGATGAGGTCGACGCGCTTGGTGACCTCTTCGTCCAGAGGGAAGATGAGGTGAAGGACCTGGCACGAATTGGCGAGCGCGACCAGGATTGCGTCCTTCGGATGGGGGATTTCGCCCCCAAACAGAACCTTCGCGATCCGTGCCTTGACGAAATCGCTCGGAATGTCGTCGGGCATCGAGTAGGCGTCCACTTGCCAGGTGCCTTGGGCAAGGGACCAGAATCCGCCGGAGTGATGGATCAGGATCCCCTTGTCCTCAAGGCTGTCCAAGGTGTCTGCCATGATCGCTTCGGAGCGCGGCGAGAGGTGTTCGATCCAGTACTGGGTATTTCGCTTCTGCGGCTCGTCGCCGATCGCCTTCAGCATGGAGTCCAGATGGGGATCTTCAGTCGTGGACGGGTCGGAGATGAAGAGGTGGTCCAGGTCCATGTCTATACGGCCTGAGAGCGCCAGTTCGGCGAGTCCGGCGCCCGCGACAGCACAGTTCAGGTTCCAGCCGGGAACCTGATGGAAGTAGCCGCTCTCCTCGTTGAGGAGCAGCAGCACCAATTCATGCTGCAAATTCAAGGAGGATCCTTTCGCCTATGGAACCTGGATTCAAGACGATCAATGCGTCAAACTGATCCGAATCGACCAGTACTGTCAAGTATCGGCGTTCGTTCGTGCAGCAAATCCCGACGCTTGGCAACTGGCCGGCTCGACGGCGATTTTGGCCTGACGCAAGGCCCCGGCGACCGGGCCGATGCCCGGGGTTCCGGAGTTCGGCGGGATCCGGGCACGCCCGAGGCGGCTGCGGCCCGTCGGCAAGTCGGGAAGCATCCCGGCAAGCTTCGGCCCCTTTGTCTCCACCGGCATCGCGAAGCGAACGAAAAGAATGTCTGGCGGCAGGTGCCGTCACGCGCCGGTTGGCGGGTTTCGCGCTCCGAGCCGCCATTTCCGTGCCGGCCACAGCCGTGATCTTGTTCGCGGTTCCCGGAACGACGCGCAGGAGCCGGCAGTGCCGCTGCCGTGCAGGCCTGCGGCAGCCGTGTCGGGGACATGCCCCGTTTCCGAGAGGGCCATGCTGCTGACATGCTCGTGACGCCACGCAGGCGATGACGGCCTTCCAGCAGCCTGTCCGAATTTGCGCGCGAAACCAGCCGAGCCGGGCAATGCCATTGACGGTGGCCTTCTGCGCGTGACGGATGCCGCGTCCGCTCTGGATCAGCCCCCTGTCGCCCCGGCGAGGCTCTCGAAGAGCAGTGCGACCGCCTCTGCGCCAGGATCGTTGTGGCCCGTCAGGCTCCCGGGCGGCACGTATTCGGCGCGTCCCGCTCGCGCCTTGCGAATCGATGCGGTCCTGTCTGCGCCCTTGCGGGCCGCCTTCGCCGCCGCGGCAAGGCCGCCGTCCAGTGCGTCGAGCGCGGGAGCGAGCGCATCTATCATCGTCCGGTCGCCCGCCTGGGCGCCGCCGGCTTCGGAGACGCGTTTCAGGCCCTCCTTCAGGGCCTTCGCGAGGGGCGCGCCGCCGGCGCAGGCGTCGCCTGCCGCGTTGAAGTAGATCGCGAGGATGACGCCGAAAGAGCCTCCCATCGTCTGGCCCAGCTCGTTGCCGAGAACGGGGAAGAGCTGGGTGAGGTCGGCAAGCGGCATACGGTCGAGCCGCGACCTCAGTGACCGGGCGGCGGCGGCAAGCGTGCTTCCGGTGTCACCGTCGCCGGACTTGGCGTCCAGCTCGTTGAGCCGGACCTCGGCGCCGATCAGGACGTCGGCCACGCGCTCGATGGCCCGGCGGGTCTTCGGGTCCGGCGACGGGACCGGGGTGTTCGGCGACAGCCCGTCCGGGAGCGGCGTGGTCTCCACGGAGGTCACCTTTTCCAGGCCAGGCCAGGCCCGCATCGGCACGGGCGATGACAGCGCGGCGAGATCGCTGTCGGTGACGGGCAGGACGGAAACCGAGAAGCCTCTCATGTCGAGCGACGTCATCATCGGCGCCGGGCCGATCATGTGGGTGACCGCGCGCGAGCCCGCCAGCGTGTGGCAGAGGACGGACATTTCCAGCGGCGTGGTCGAGCCGAGGTTGTTCATCAGCGCGACGCAGGGGCCGTCCCCGATGCGGGGCCGGAGCTTTCCGAGCGCGACTTCCACAATTGCGGCCGCGTCCGTGAAGTCGACCTGCTCGACGCCGGGCTCGCCGTGTATGCCGAGGCCAAGCTCCGCCTTGCCCGGCGGGATGCGGTCCTCCTTCGGCGAGCCGGGGACGGTGCATGTGTCCAGGCTTGCTCCGATGGAGGCGACTTTGCCGATGATCCGCTTCGCCGCCCGCGCCACGTCGTCGAGGGATGCGCCGGCTTCCGCCATCGCGCCCGCGATCTTGTGGACGAAGAGCGTGCCGGCGACGCCGCGCGGCTGCGACAGGTCCGGAAGCGCGATGTCGTCGTCCACCACCACCATCTTCACCTTGCGGCCCCCCGCACGCGCGAGTTCGGCGGCAAGGCCGAAGTTCAGGCGGTCGCCCGTGTAGTTCTTGACGATCAGAAGGCATCCTGCATCACCGGTCATCGCGAGGATGCCGGCCAGGACGGCTTCCACAGGCGGGGAGGCGAAGACCTCTCCGCAGACTGCGGCGGTGAGCATGCCGGGGCCGACGAAGCCCGCATGTGCAGGTTCGTGCCCCGAACCGCCGCCCGAGACCAGTGCGACCTTGGAGCGATCCCAGTCCGCGCGGTGCACGACCTTGACGTGCGGATAGCCGTCGAGCCTCGCGAGCCGGCCGCCCGAGCAGGCCACCAGCCCGTCGATGGCCTCCTTGACGAGATCTTCCCTGGCGTTGACGAATTGCGCCATTTCAAGCCTCCATCGCATGGCCCGGTTGCCTTCGGCGCCGAAGAGGCCGTCAGGCCTGACGCAAAGGCCGCTCCCGCCGGGGGTCCGCCGATTGCCGCCGACAAGCTGGTCGCACAGCCTGCCGCCGGAATCCAGCCTGTTCGGCACGCGGTCCGCGAAATCGGGGCAGGGCCCGGAACCCTGGGTCCATGCCGCCGAGGTTCAGTCCGTTGCAGGCTGCACAGCCGCCGCGACGCATGCCTCAGTCACGCAGAATCACCTGCCGTCCGGCGCAAGCCTTCAGGGCCTCGACCAGCCGGATGAACGTTCTCTTCGACATTGCGCCATGCACGTAGCCGTTTCCCGATGCTGTGGTCCTTGCAAGGTCGAACCCCGGCCAGTCAAACGCGTTGATGTCCCTCAGGTTGATCCAGTGATCATCTGCATCAAGCCCCATTTGAGCGCACTCCGCCGGCGCAAGCTTTAGATGGTGACGGGCCTGTCCCGGGCTGGGCGGGGAGTGGCTGACTGCGACGACGCTGACCCTGTCGCGCGCGTCCCTCCGGTCCACGATGACGATCACTGCGGGATGGGGCTTGCTTGCGTTTTCCATTCCCGCGTCAGCCTGCTCCCGAAACAGGAAGTCATAGCCGATGACGAGGCCGGGCCTCGGTTCGGGAAGCACCATGCATCACTCGAGAGCGTCGTATGTGGCGACCGACCTGTCCAGCCCTTCAAAGAACGCGTCATCCGCATCCTCGAGGCGGACCAGCTCACGCCTGCGGCGACGCAGGAGCTCAAGCTCCTCCATCACGGCTGGAGAGATGAACGCCCCCACCGTTCGCCTGTCACTGGACACGGCAATCATGCCATGTTTGCGCACGTCCTCCTTCATCTGGGGGAAATTGCGCGCGAAACGGGTCGCCTTGACTTCCGGGATGGCCATCTCTCTCCTCCGTCCTTGCGTGCAAGATGCGCAAAATGCGGCAGGACATCAAGCCCCCGTTCCGTTTTCGCAGCAATTCCCGCCAGCCTGACCGTCGGTGCGCGAACGCCCGGTCATGGCGGACGGCGGTTCCGTGTGCGCACGGCCGGCGGCCGGGCGGCGGCCCGGGATCGTGGCGTTGCCGGCGAAGGGCGGGATCGGGGCCGTCCGGGCGTGGCCGGGACGACTGCGGGCCGTCTGGGAGCGTCCCGGCAGGTTCGGGCCTCCTTCACGTTCCCGGCATGGCGGGACGGAAGGTCCGCCGGTCCGGGATGCCGACGTCTGCCCATCTTTAACATCTTGTGAAAAAAAGCTTTATGTTCAATACGTTAAAAAACGTAGTGGCACTACAGACTTGGATTTACGGGATTTTTGCGCGACGGCTTGTCGGCGGTTTCAGACGATGGTCTTGCGCAGGTTCGGGGCCGGGGATGCGATCTGCATCGCCTGATAGATTGCGGCCTGGTCGGCATTCGGGAGCGCGGTGTTGCGCACATGCACCCGGCGGCCGTCGGGGCGGGCGAAGGCGGTGGTGATGCGGGGCAAGGTCCGCAGGGCGTTGCGGATCGTCGTCCAACTTGCGGTCAGTCCGGTCTGGGCCATGCGCGTCCGGAGGACCTGGATCGCCTGGTAGGCGATCACCGAGATGAAGAGATGCCCATCCGCGCGGCGTTCCTTATGGTGGTAGATGGGGCGGAGACCGAGCTCGGACTTGAGGGACCGGAAGACGGATTCGACATCCGTGAGCATCGCGTAGGCTTTCCACATCGCCTCCGCGTCCCAATCGAGACAATTCGACCGCAGGCTGTAGACGCCGGGTTTCTGCAGCATGGAGCCGTCCGACGGGTTCAGCTCCCACGTGATTGCCACCGCCCGTTTATTCTCCGGATCGGGCGTGACGGTGATGGTGTAATGCTGCGCGACCACGGCGTTCGCCTTCTGGAGCTGTCCGATCTTGCGCTGGACATAGGGCAAGGTCTTCCGTGTTCGGGGCTTTGCGAGATTTGCGTGCAGATCCTGGAGACCCTGTTCGAACCGATCCTGGAAGTGCGTGATCAGACCGGTCTCCTTCTTCTCCCGTGCTTGCGAGTGGCACCGCAGGAGAACCTCCGTGTACGGGGTCGCGTCTTCCTCCTGATCTTCCACACGATCGAGACAGACAGCGATCTCCTCCTGCCCGGCGGTTGTGACGGTCGTGGTTGCAGCGTCGGGGTCGAACACCCGAGCGGGGCTGCGGGAGACGACGAGGTAGATATACCCTTCAGACCGCATCCAGGCGAGGTTCTCCTCGGTGGCAATGCCCCGGTCCATGACGATGATGCCACCCTTGGGTACGCCGAGGGTGGTCAACATCGTCGCCAGCGTGCGCGCCTCGACGACGTTACCGGGGAAGATCTCGGTCCGGCGCAGAAAGCCGCTGCTGTCGAGAACGGCGCCCAGCGTGAGGAGGGGCGCATCCGAACGCCGCTCCTTCGAATGCCCGTGCCTCGCCTTGGGCTGGCCTGAAGCCTCACCCTCGAAACAGGTGTTTGTCAGATCATACAGCGTGACGACTGGCTGCAGGTTGAACAACGTCTCGACCGCGCCGAACATGTGGTCCTCAAGTGCCTTTTTGTGTTCGCCGCTTCCACTCCGAAGTGCAACATCAGCCAGCGAGGGGCGAAGCCCGAGCGGCGGCGGTCCCTTCACCGGGAGGCGTAGCCAGTCTTCCGGGGCGGTGCAAGCCCTGCCGGGCGCTGTCCGCGGCCCGCCGGACGCAGGGAGGGCGGAGCCCGACCGGAGGACGGCGGGCCGCGGACAGCGCGCATCTCCCCTCGGAGCCGCCCCCGGCGGCCCCGGAAGGCCCCCTCAGGGCGGCTGCGCCTGGTGGAAGGCCTCGGACGGGGTGAGGTAGCCCAGCGCCTTGCGCGGCCGCGCGTTGAGGCGGTCCTGGACGGCCTGCACCTCTGCGTCCGTCACCTTGCGGAAGTCCGTGCCCTTCGGGAACCACTCCCGCACCAGCCCGTTCACGTGCTCGTTCAGGCCGCGCTCCCAGGAGTGGTACGGGCGCGCGAAGAAGAACCCCGCGCCCAGCGCCTCGGCCACCCTGGCATGGCCCGCGAACTCCTTGCCGTTGTCCGCGGTGACCGTGTGCACGGGGAGAGGGCCCAGCATGCCGGTCATGGCCGAGCCGACCGCGTCCGCCGTCTTCCTCCCGACCCTTTCGAGCAGCGTGTACTTGGACGCCCTGTCCACCAGGGAGACAAGCGCGCCGCTGTGGCCCTTGCCAACGATGGTGTCGGCCTCCCAGTCGCCGACCCGTTCCTTCGCCTCCACGACGTCCGGGCGCTCGGAGATGTCCACCCGGCCCGGGATGCGGCCGCGGCCCGCGTGGGCCCCGCCCTTCCAGTTCGGCTTCTTCCCGCGGCGGCGGAGATGCCGCCAGAGACCGCCGCCGGCCTTCCGGTCGGCGTGGATGCGCTCGCAGGTCCACTGACGCCCCGCCATCGGCTCGCCCTCCTTGCGGAGGCGCCCGCTGACCTGCTCGGGGCTCCAGCCCTCGGCCAGCCGATCCTCCGCCATGCGCCACAGCTCCGGCGTCATCTTGCGCGCTACCGACGAGGCCGCGCTGCGGCGCCTGTCTGCCTTGCGCTGGGCCTGCTTGTGGCGGTAGCCGCGCCTGCCGGAGTTGCGCCGCACCTCGCGCCAGACCGTCGTGCGGTCGCGGCCGAGCTGGCGGGCGATCGCCGGGCCGGAAAGCCCGCTTTTCCTCAGGGCGTGGATCTGGCAGCGTTCCGCATAGGTCAGGTGGCGATGGCCCTCGGGCATGACGGTCTCCTTCTCGCAACGAAGGAACTGTCGCCGCCGCCTGGCCGATTCGCAACATCATGTGTCGCCGAACGACCAGGAACACTGCATCAGGTGTTGCACTTCAGAGTGGAACGGGGGGTTTGAAGAGATGATCGGACGCACGATAGAGCGCCATGTCGCTCAGGGCGCCAAAGTCGATCCCCAGCAGCTCTCCCGTGGCGCTGGCGGTGCGGAGCCACGCATTCGTGGCCCGCTCGGACCCCGGCTGTGCCATCCGGCCGATGACATTCGCCAGCGCACAGCCCTGTTGTCGTTTATTCAGACCAAGCGCAGACCAAGCGCACACAGTTGATTCGGAATGTCCAGCAGCTTGAGCGCCTCGAGCGCCGCATGTTCGATCCCGATCGACCGCGCATCGCTGTTCTGGAGGGACTGGACATCGACACTCTCCCAGTCCGGTGCCTCCGATCGGCGCTCCTGACGCTCCAGGAGACGCTTCACGATCCGCCGCGCCTCTGTCTCGACCGCCGTGGGTAGTGTCATGAAGTTGAGCGTCGCCTGGTACGTCATCAGCTCGTCTACGCGCTGGCACAGGAGCGGCCAGTCCTCCTGCGCGATGGGAAAGTGGCGTCCCAGGTTCAATGGCGTCTTCTGCCGGACCTTGTCGCCCTCCCGCCGGCTCGCGACCAGACGGTGGGAAAAATAGGATTCCCCGCTGGATGTGGTGCGTGTTCGGATCTTGCGAACAAACATGCGCCCAGCCTGCCGAAAGGCAAGTCGCGGCGCAAGAGGCGGACATCACCTTATGTCCCTGCACTGAAGAATCACACGCCCGGAAACATCTAAGACACTGATTTTAAAACATGATAAATTCCACCCGATCAAGAAAATCCTCGAATGTGGCCTTTTGCCGCGAAATTTTGTTAAAGATGGGTCTGGAACGGGCTGCGCATCCGGTCCCGGAGGCAGGGGATGCGTTCCTGGTGTTCCCGCACCCGTCCGGACGGCGGGCGGCAGTGCCGCCGCGACCCGCATCGACCGGAAGGCGGGCATGGCGAGCGTCATGAAGACGCCCCGAGGGCGGTTCCCGCCATGGCCGGAGCCGTGCCCGAAGCTGCAGCCGTCCTGCGCCCCGGCGTCCGGAACGTCCCGTTCCCGGCCGCCCGTCCGCGGCGGCCGCCTGCGGCGGCCGCGCCGCATGACGGACACGCCGCGTCCCGGACGGGCGGGAGGCCGGCGGCCCGCGAGAGCCTCCGGATCCTCCGGGACGCGCCCACATGGCGTCGGCCGTCACCGTCCTGTCCGCGTCCATCATGTCGGCATGCATCCCTCTTGATGCGCCTCAGGGCCCATGATAGCAAGAAGGGCAAGGGTCGGAAGCTGGCGGAAGTCACGGGACGATGCGATCCTCTGGCCGCTGACGGTGCGACTGTGCGCCCGAGTCTGCGGGTCTGGCCGCCGCCAAAGGAGGAAGTGACCATGCAAGCGTCTCGTTTACGTGCCAGCCGGCTCTTTCTGCTGATCCTGCTCGCCTTCATGGCCGTCCTTCTGGAGCGCTCTCTCGGACAGGCTGCGGAAAGCCCCGAGGAGGTCGGCCTCAGGATTGCCACCGAGGCCCGGGAGAGCCAGAGGGGTTTCGGGAACTTCACCGCCAGCCTTGAGATGGTTCTTCGTAACAAGCGCGGGCAGGAGAGCCGTCGCGAGCTCCGCACCAAGGTCCTGGAAGTGCCCGGCTCAGGAGACCGCACGCTGCTGGTCTTCGACCGCCCGCGCGACGTCAGGGGCACGGGGTTCCTCGTCCATGCCTTCAAGACAAAGCCCGACGAGCAATGGCTGTATCTTCCCTCGCTGAAGCGGGTCAAGCGGATCAGCTCCTCGAACCAGTCCGGCTCCTTCATGGGAAGCGAGTTCTCCTATGAGGACATGGGAACGACCGAAGTCGAGAAATTCTCCCACCGCTACCTGCGCACGGAGCGATGCGGCGACAGCGAGTGCACCGTCAGCGAACGCGTTCCGGTCAGCAAGGATTCGGGCTACTCGCGCCAGCTGATCTGGCTGGACAGCAGGCATCGAATCCGGAAGCTTGAATATTACGATCGCAGGAACGCGCATATCAAGACCATGGTCCCGGAAGGCTACAAGCAGTATCTTGGCAGTTTCTGGCGTGCCGGCAAGCTCACGATGCAAAACCATCTCACCGGAAAGAGCACCGAGCTGCATTGGTCGGACTACGAGTTCGGAACCGACCTTGACGAGGGCGACTTCACTTCGGCGGCCTTGCGGCGGGTTCGTTAGACGTTGCCGCGGGACGGGGATGGTCGGCATGGGTTGCACGACCATTTTATTTTCGGGTTCGGGAGCCTGATGTGACGGCAGGCGGGCGTGGCTGGGGCGGTCGGAGCCATCGGGGGATCGGTTTCGACGGCCAGCCCTGGCCGAGCCGGGGTTTGTCGGGGCGGTTTTCGGGCACACCTGTGCCCCGCGCCGTCCTGGCGGTGCGTTCCGCATGCTGCCCGTGCGGTCGGGTCAGGGGCCGGGCCGGACCATGGTCGCGTCGAGCGCCTCCCGGGCCCGTACCGACCGGTGCCGGCTGGCCTCGGGCATGCGGCCGAGCGCCCCCCGTCGCGGCGCGCGATGGTGGCGTTTGTCAGGCAGGAGAGGCTGCGCGGCAGGTTGCGGACGTGCGCCTGGCAGCGGTCCCAGTCGCAGGTGAAGTCGCGCACGCAGTGCACGCGGCTCTGGGCGTAGCCCAGATTAGGGCACGTTGACAGTTGTCTTGCGAATCGTCCGGTTCCATGCCATGTCCTTCCCCGACGACCGCCGGAAAGGCGGCACGAGGCGACAATGGCATGAGCGAGCAGAACGACGATCCAGACAGGACGGTGACGGCCGACGCCATGCGGGCGCGGACCGGGGACATGCTGCCGGGCAGGGCGTCCGACCCCGGCGGCACGGCGGCGGACAGCCGCCTCTTCATGGAGGCGGTGCCGTGGCGGTTCCGGACGGGATCGCCGTGGCGCGACCTCCCCGCGCGGTTCGGGAACCGGGACGGCTCCTCCAGGCGGTTCCGGCGCCGGCCGCTTCCGGGGGTCTTCGCGCGCGTTTCCGACGCCTTGTCCGAGGAGTCCGGCCTCGAGCGCGTGTCCGGCGGCGGCACGGCGGTCCGGGCGACCCGGAAGGCGTCCGGCGCAAGAGGGGGACCTCGGGCCAGGGGACCGGACGTTCCAGGGGCGGCCTGACGGGCAGGGCCGTGGCCGTCGCGGACGCGCCGGGATGCCCTGTCCGCTTCACGATCCTTCCCGGCCAGGCGCACGACCCGAGGGGGTGCCGGGGCTTCCCGGCGGCCTGACGTTCGGGGCGCTGGTCGGGGACAAGGCGTTCGACGCCGACCGGCTGCTCGAGGACCTGGCGGAACGCGGGGCGGAGGCGGCGGTCCCGTCGAAGCGGAGCCGGACGGTGCCGCGGGCGCATGACCGGGAGGTGTACGGCTGGCGGCACCTGGTGGAGAGCCTCTTCGCGAAGATCAAGGAGTTCCGGGCGATCGCGACGCGGCACGACAAGACGGACGCGAGCTTCGCCGCCGGGATCCGCCTCGTCGCCGGCGTGGTCGCCGCGACATGACTGTCAACGGGCCCTAGTTGATCGAGCCCCAATGGCCCAGCTTGCCCGCTGTTGGAGAATTTCTGACAGCCTTGTTTTGATAACCTACGAGCAAACGTCGTGTTCATGCATGCTGCTGAGCACAACAAGAAGGATAATCCCCGAAACCGGATGGATGCCGGTCAGTTGGATTATCTGGACATCATCGACAATGACTGAAGGGCCAAACGGGTGCATTCTTGGATCCGCCAAACCCCATCGACAAGAACCTGCAAGGACAATTTCAAACTGAGACACTACCCGCGGCTGCGCTCCCCGGTCTTGAGGATCCCGCGCTCGACGCGGATGGCCTGGCGGCGCCCGTTGCGAGCGGCGTGCCGGGTCCGGCCCTTCGGGCGGTCCGCCAGCCGATGGCCTCGTCCAGCGTGTCGGGCGGCAGGTCGGCCAGGATGTCGTGGAAGGTGGCGGTCGAGGGCAGACGGAGCACGATCTCTTCGGTGACGCACGGGCGACCTCCTCCCGCGTTCCCTTCTCCGGTCACTCCGCTCGCGGCCCGCTGAACCGGTTCTGCAGCGCGAGGCAGCGAAGCAGGTACAGCTTGACGGCGGCAAGTTCCGCGCCCGCTACACACGCTCGCCGTCCTCGCCCGCGAAGACGTGTGCGCTGGAGGCGTCCCAGTCCAGATGCACGGCTTCGCCAAGCGCACTCCTGTACAATCCGGGAACGCGCACAACGAACTCGCCGAATTCGGATGCGACCTGACAATAGGTTTCGGGTCCGGTCGGCTCGAGCGCGGAAACGCTGCCCGGCACGCCCCTGTCGGCCAGCCGGATCGCCTCGGGGCGCACGGCGTACGACACGGAACGGCTGCCTGAACGGCCCAGCCTGTCTCGCTGCTCGTCGCTGAGCGGCAAGGCGTACCCGCTGCTTGAAACCAAGTCGGTGCCGGATCGGGCGGCGTCAACGACGTTGATTGCCGGCGTGCCGATGAACTCGGCGACGAACCGGTTCGCCGGACTGGAATACACGGTCTCGGGCGTGTCGAACTGCAGCACGTTGCCGTCCTTCATCACGGCGATGCGGTCGCCCATCGTCATGGCCTCGACCTGGTCGTGGGTCACGTAGAGCGTCGTCGTCCGCGTGCGCTGGTGCAGCCGCCTGATCTCTCCCCGCATCTCGACCCGCAGCTTCGCGTCAAGGTTCGAGAGGGGCTCGTCGAACAGGAACAGGCTCGGATCCCGCGCAAGTGCGCGGCCCATCGCGACCCGCTGGCGCTGGCCTCCCGACAGCTGGGCCGGCTTCCGGTCCAGCAGGGGCTCGATCGCAAGCATCGCCGAGACCCTGCGCGCGGTCTCGTCACGCTCCCGCTTCGGGACCTTCCGCATCTCGAGCCCGAAGACGATGTTCTGCCTGACCGTCATGTTCGGGTACAGTGCGTAGTTCTGGAACACCATCGCGATGTCGCGGTCCTTGCTCGCCACGTGCGTGACGTCGCGCCCCCCGATCTCGACCCATCCCTTCGTCGAGATCTCGAGACCTGCAATGATGCTGAGCAGCGTGGACTTCCCGCAGCCGCTCGGTCCGACCAGGATTATGAACTCCCCGTCGTTGACGTCCATGCTGATGTCGCGCAGCACGGAGACCGAACCGAACGACTTGCCGATGTCACGCAATCTCAGGGACTTCATGCTCTATCCTTTCACGGCACCCTCGGTCAGGCCGCGCAGGAAGTACTTTCCCGCGACGACGTAGACTACGAGCGTGGGCAGGGCGGCGATCAGCGCGGCCGCCATGTCGACATTGTACTCCTTCACCGTGTCCGAGGAGTTCACCATGTTGTTGAGCGCGACCGTGATCGGCTTCGTGTCGGTGTTGGAGAAGGCGACTCCCACGAGGAAGTCGTTCCAGATGTGGGTGAACTGCCAGATGACCACGACGACGATGATCGGGCTGGAGACCGGCAGGATGATCCGGACGAATATCTGCCAGAAGGACGCGCCGTCGATCTTCGCCGCCCGAACCAGCTCGTCCGGGATCGAGACGTAGTAGTTGCGGAAGAAGAGCGTCGCTGCAGGCATGCCGGCAAGGATGTGCACCAGCGTCATGCCGGGAATGGATCCCGCAAGGCCCAGCCAGCCGAGAACCTGGCTCATCGGCAGGAGCACCACCTGCATCGGCATGAAGATGCCGAACAGCATGAACGCGAAGATCAGCTCGCTGCCGGGAAACCGCCACTTCGTGAGCACGTAGCCGGTGACCGCGCCAAGCGCGGTCGAGATGATCACCGCCGGGACGACCTTCAGCACGGAGTTCAGGAAGTACGGCGCCATGCCGTCGCAGCGCATGCCCGTGCAGGCGTGTCCCCAGGCCTTCACCCATGCCGCGAGCGTGGGCGAGTCCGGAACCGACATCAGTCCGCCCTGGCGGATCTCGTCGAGATCCTTCAGCGAGGTCGAGACCATGACGAAGAGCGGCAGCAGGAACCACAGGGCGCAGAGGATGAGCAGCGTCCACAGCAGCAGCCTGTTGAAGTCCGCCGCCGCGGTCATCTCGGTCGCGCCCTGAGTTCGGAATACATGAATGGCACGGCGATCGAGGCGACCATGCACAGCATGACCACGGCGCTCGACGCGGCCACGCCGATCTGGTTGCGGTCGAAGGCGGTCGTGAAGAAAAACGTGGCGGGCAGGTCGGTGGAGTAGCCGGGACCGCTGTCGGTCAGCGCGACGACCAGGTCGAAGGCCTTGATCGCCAGGTGCGTGACGATTATGGCGGCGCTGAAGAAGACCGGGCGAAGCATCGGCAGCACGATGCGGGTATAGGTCCTGAACCGGGTCGCACCGTCGATCACGGCGGCCTTCAGGATCGAGTCGTCGACGCCGCGAAGGCCCGCGAGAAACAGGGCCATGACGAACCCGGCGCCTTGCCAGATGCCCGCGATGACAATGCAGTAGAGCGCGGTCTCGGATCGCGTGATCCAGTCGAAGGTGAAGCTCTCGAAGCCCCAGCCTCGCACGACGCTCTCGATGCCGACGCCGGGATTGAAGATCCAGCGCCACGCCGTCCCTGTCACGATGAACGAGATCGCCATGGGGAACAGGTAGATGCTGCGCAGGACCCCCTCCGCCCTGATCTTCTGGTCGAGCATGATCGCGAGGCACACGCCGAGCGCGATCGTGCCGCTGACGTAGAGCAGGCCGAACACCACGATGTTCGTCATCGCCACCCGGAAGCGGTCGCTTGCAAAGAGGTCGAAGTAGTTCCTGAGCCCGACGAACTCGTAGTTCGGCAGCATCCTGGACGCCGAGAGCGAAAGGTAGCCGTTCCAGATCATCAGGCCGTAGATGAACGAGAGCGACAGCAGGAAGATCGGGGCCACGACGATGCGCGGCAACCATTCCTGGAAAGTGAATCTCATGACCGTTGGGGCTCGTGGCCTGGAACATGCATCCCGCCGGCAGGACCCTTGCCTGCCGGCGGTCGGCGGCTTGCGCGCTAGCCGGAAAGGCGCGCCGCGGCGTCGGCCATCTTCTTCCGGGCGTCCGCCGATGACAGGCCGTCGTCGTTCCAGAACTGCGAGATCAGGTCTATCATCGCGCCGCGCGCGGTCGGCCCGGCGGCGCTGCGGTGCGCCAGCGAGGGGACGATCGTGCCGTTCTCTCCGGACGACGCGAGATCCGCCGCGCTGGCCTGTGCGCAGGAGTCGAACACGCTCATGTCGACGTCCAGGCGCACGGGAATCGACCCCTTGGCCAGGTTGAAGAGCCGCTGGAAGTCGCGCGACATGATCGCGGCGGCAAGCGCCTGCTGCCCCTTGAGCTCGTCCTCGTCGTCCTGC
Source organism: Paracoccaceae bacterium (assembly GCA_965221845.1). Classification (GTDB taxonomy): domain Bacteria; phylum Pseudomonadota; class Alphaproteobacteria; order Rhodobacterales; family Rhodobacteraceae; genus JAJEFO01. Next base: position 267,571 of record OZ244919.1, on the reverse strand, counting down.
TTGAACATGCCGAACGAATCCACGGTGAAGACGAAGCCGTCACCGGTGCCGGGCGCGGGGACGCAAAGATAGTCCTCGGGAGCCGTCATCTCGGCCGCGGAGAACTCGCCCTTGACCCAGTCGCCCATGATCTGCATTGCAGCCTCGCCGCGCATGACCATGGCCGTGGTCAGGTTCCAGGTGCGGCCCGGCGAGTTCTTGTCGGTGTACGCCTTGATGCGCTTGAAGGTGTCGAGCACCTCCAGCATGGTGTCCGAGTTGATCGCGTCGACGTCAAAGTCGACGAAGACCCTGCGGTAGAAGTCCGCCCCGCCGACGCCGAGCATCACCGGCTCGAACAGGGTGAGCTCCTGCCAGTTCTGTCCGCCATGGGCGAGCGGAATGACGCCGTTCGCCTGGAGCGCTTCCGCCACTTCGAAGAACTCCTCCCAGGTCGCGGGAACCTCGACGCCGGCGTCCTGCATGACCTTGGGGTTGACCCACATCCAGTTGATCCGGTGGATGTTCACCGGCGCTCCGACGTACTTGCCGTCACGCGTCATGATCTCCTGCACCATCGGGGGCAGCAGTTCGTTCCACCTTTCGTCGATGGCGACCTGCTGGATGTCGGTCACGAGTTCCTCCTCGGCCCACTCGTGGATCAGCGGAGCCTTCATCATGGCGGCCGTCGGGGGGTCGCCCGCGACGACGCGCGACTTCAGGACGGTCATGGCGTTCTGTCCGCCGCCGCCGGTGACGGCGAAGTCCTTCCAGCCGTAGCCCTGCCTCTCGAGGGCGACCTTGAGTTCGGCGACGGCCTTCGCCTGCCCCGCCGTGGTCCACCAGTGCAGGACCTCGACGTCCGTCGCATGGGCCGCCTGGCCGAGCGACATGGATGCCGCGGCCAGGGCGCCAAGCTTGAGTGCCTTGAAGTGCTTCATCTTCCTTCCTCCTGAATTCCGGGATTTGCGTTTCATGTCATTCTGTCCGCTCGATGCCCGCCCGGACGAAGTCCATGTGGACCTCGATCGCCGTCCGCGCCTCCTCCGGATCCCGCGCGATGATCGCGGCGAGGATCAGCTGGTGGTGCGCGATCGCCTCGTCTATGTCGACGTTGGCGCCGAGAATCTTGGGCTTCAGCACGCCGTGCAGGCCCTGCACGGTTGCAAGGAGCGCCCTGTTCCCCGACGCTTCGGCAATGGAGACGTGGAACTGCAGGTCCGCGCGAAGGGCGGCCGCGAGATCGAGCCGGTTCCCGATCATGCGTCTCACGGCGCTCTGCAGCTGCCGGATGTCCTCGGGGCCCGCGTTCCGGACCGCCTTGCCGACGGCCTCGATCTCAAGCACGCGCCGCAGCTGCTGCAGTTCCGTCAAGGACGCCCCGCCCAGGACGACCAGCATCTGCAGCGCCGGCTCCAGCACGCTTGCGGCGCTTCCGACGACGTAGCTCCCCTTCGGTGCCGGCCGGATCACCTGGTGCGCCTCGAGGAGCCGCAGGCTTTCGCGAACCGAGGACCGGCCGACGCCGTAGCGTTCGGCGATCTCCCGCTCCGTCGGGACATGTGCGCCGGCCGACAGGTCGCTCTCGACGATGTGGCGGACCAGGCGCTCGGCGATCAGCTGGTACGTGTTGGTCTTCTGGATCGCGCCATCTGGAACCGGGTTCATCACGTCTGTCACGTCTCCCTCGCCGAAACCTGCAGGCATTCTCCGGATTCTCGAGACGCCTCTCGACCTGTCAAGACACTTTAATGTGATTGTCTGACAAATGCAATCAAGCAGACGGACTCCTTAAGTTCTTGGGAAGGAGAAGGCCGCGGAAGCCTCTGGCGAGGTCGAGCATGGACGCCTCGGCAGGCAGGAAATTTTCAACCTCTTATGGTAAATGAACAAATTCAGGGAGCAATCCAGGAATCTCGCGGCCGTGGGTCCATCTGCAGCGGCCGGGGCCGTCTCCAGCCAGGGGGATCGGGCGGTGCCAGTGATCAGACGGTCCTTGACATGCCTCGAAAAGCTTGTCCTATTCTCTGACAAGAGTAGGGAGGCGACGCTTGAGAGTCGGATTCATCGGGCTGGGCGCAATGGGGCTGGGAATGGCCGGCCGCGTCAATGCCTGCCACGAACTCACGGTGTTCAACAGGTCCCCGGTCAGGGCCGCAGGCCTCGCGAAGGCCGGCGCCCGGGTCGCCGAGAACATTGACGAGGTCGCCCGATGCCGTCTCGTGGGCTCGATGCTGTCCGACGACGAGGCCGTCGAAGCCGTGTTCCTGCAAGGCCAGGACCTCAGGGTGCCGTTCCGGCAGGGAACGGTTCACGTGTCGCACAGCACCATCAGCCCCGACCTGGTCGATCGGCTGGAGGCGGCGCATCGCAAGGCCGGGTCGGGCTTCGTGTGCGCGCCGGTCCTGGGCCGCCCGGACAAGGCGGCTTCCGGCCAGCTGGTTGCGGTGGCGGCCGGCGCGCGAGAGGACTACCGGGCTTCCCTCCCGCTCCTGGAGGCGTTCTCGGCCTCCCGGTTCTGGATCGGAGAGCTTCCGCGCCAGGCGGCGACCGCGAAGCTCGGCGTGAACTTCCTGGTCGCCGCGGCCCTGGAATCGCTTTCGGAGTGCTTCGCGCTGATGAGGCGCGCGGAGATCGATCCGGAACGCTTCATGTCGCTGATCACCGAGACGATCTTTGACGCGGCGGTCTACAGGGCCTATGCACCGCTGGTCGCGCACGAGACCAGCCCGTCACCAGGGTTCAGGACGACTCTCGGACGGAAAGACGTCGAGCTGGCAAGGGGAGAGGCACGCTCGCTTGGCGCGCCGATGCCGATTGCGGACCTGATCGTCGAGCGTCTGGATCTGGCAATCTCCCAAGGCTACGGCGAAGAGGACTGGGCGGCACTCGGTCGGCTTGCGGCGCGGCAGGCCGGCCTGCCGGGGGCGGATCCGGAAGACCCGTCCGGTTCGTCCGCCCGCACATGAGGGAACAAGAGGAAAAGGTGCAGAGCATGTCCCTGACACGATTCGTCCAGACACCGGACTTCGACGAGTACAGCGAGCGGTTCAAGGAGCACTACGCCATGTCGCGCCGTGACGACGGGGTGATCCTGATCAAGGCGCACACCCGCGGCGGCCCGATCCAGCTGAGCGTCGAGAACCATCGCTCCGTCGGCCAGATGTTTCGCACCGTTGGCGCGGACACGAAGAACGAGGTCATGATTTTCGGCGGATCGGGGGAGGAATTCATGATGGATTCGGATCCCGAGGGCTTCAGCCTGGAAGAGGAGGACATGGCCTACTGGTCGTACGAGCATGCCTGGAAGGACGGCCGCATAAACTCCTACGCGCTTGTCTTCGATCTCGAGATCCCGACGATCGGCGTCCTGAACGGCCCGGGGTTCCACACGGAGCTCTGCCTGTTCTGCGACATCACGCTCGCCGCCGAGGGCGCGACGATCTTCGACCTGCACTACGACATCGGCTCGGTCCCGGGCGACGGGATCCACAGCTGCTTCCAGGAGCTCCTCGGCGTCAAGCGCGCTGCGTACGCGCTGTACACCGGCGAAGCGATCACGGCGGAGAAGGCCCTGGAATATGGCATGGTCAACGAGGTCGTGCCACGGGACGAGCTGGAAGACCGCGCCTTCGCGATCGCTGACCACATCATGAAGCAGCACCGCGTCACCCGCCGCGTCACCTCGCAGATCGTCCGCCGGCCGTGGAAAAGGCGACTCGTCGACGACCTGGACGGCGGGTTCGGCATGCAGATGATGGCGCACATGCAGAAGGGCGCGTCGGTTCACGGCAAGTCCTTCATCGCCGACACGGTCGACTACGTCCGAAAGGGCCGAAGGAACAACTTCGACAAGCGTCCCGAGCCCGGGGAGGACGGAGGCGATGGCCACGGCGCCTGACCCCGGCTGCCTGAGCAACCGGAACTGGCAGCGCGACTGCCAGCTGGTCGCCGACGGCATCCGTGCCCGCGCCCTTGCGCACACGATCGTACATGGCGGCTACCTGAGCCAGGCCTGCTCCTCGGCCGAGATCTTCGCGCTGCTGTACGGGCACCAGATGAGGCTTGGCCCGTCCAGCGGCCCGCTCCTGCCCCGAAGGCACGAAGGCTGGAAGGACGAGGCGGGCGAAGCCGCCAGCGGCATGATCTACAACGGCGGCCGCGCCCCGGCCACCGATCGCTTCTTCGTGTCCCCGACCCATTACGCGCTGGTGGTGTATTCCGCATTGATCGAAGCCGGGCGGCTTGCCCCCGAGGCTCTCGACCAGTTCAACACCGACGGGAGCACGGTCGAGATGATCGGGGGCGAGCGTTCGCCCGGGCACGAGGTGAACGGCGGATCCTTCGGCCAGGCGATCAGCCAGGCAGCCGGGGTCGCCTGGGCAAGGCGCAGGGCGGGCGATGCCGGCACGGTGTGGGTCTTTCTCGGGGACGGGGAACTGCAGGAGGGCCAGACCTGGGAGGCCATTCTCTCAATGGCGTCTCTCAGGCTGGGGAACATGAAGGTGCTTGTCGACGTCAACGGCCAGCAGGTTGACGGGCGCGTCGAAGAGATCATGGGACTGGAGCCGCTTGCGCAGAAGTTCGAGGCCTTCGGGTGCGCCGTCGCGAAGGTCGACGGCCATGACCTTGACGCGCTTCGCGACGCCTGCGCGACGCCCCATCCCGGCAGGCCGCTCGTCGTGCTGGGCTACACGGAGCCCTTTCGTGGCATCCCGCTCCTGAGGGAGCGGCACCCCTTCCTGCACTACGTCCGCTTCAGGTCCGAGGCCGAGCGCGACCGCTACAGGGAGGCGCTCGCCGACATGGCGCTCCCGGCGCCGGCGGCATGAGGAGGGAACGCCAGGTCCATCGGAGGTGCCTCGTGGAATGGGGCCGGCGGCAGCCTGAATCCGTCGTGATCTCGGGCGATCTCACGTCCGCCTGCGAGGCGGACGGGTTTGCCGAGGCCTACCCAGACCGGTTCGTCAACCTGGGGCTGATGGAGCAGAACATGATCGGCTTCGCCGCCGGGCTTGCCCGCGAGGGCCTGGTTCCGCTCGTCCACACGTTCGGGGTCTTCATGTACCGGCGCGCGCTCGACCAGGTCGAGATGTCGGTCGCCTGCGCCGGTCTTCCGGTCCGGATGTTCGGGTTTCTCCCGGGCGTGACGACGCCCGGCGGACCAAGCCATCAGGCGACGAACGACGTGGCGGTCCTGCGGTCGCTGCCGAACATGTCGATCTTCGAGGTCGGCGACGCGGCCGACATCGAAGGCCTTCACGACATCGCCCGGTCCGTTTCCGGGCCGCTCTACGTCCGCATGCTGAGGGGCGAAGTGTCGCGGATCTTCGAGGGTCCCCCCGTCCTGAACCGCGCGCGCGTTCTTTCCAAGGGCGCGGACATGGCGCTCCTGACATCGGGCGTCTGCACGGAAGAGGCCCTGCGGGCGACGGAGCTCGTCCGCAAGGCGGGCGTAAGCATCGCGCATCTGCATGTCACCACGCTCAAGCCGTTTGACGACCCGACGGTTCTCGAGGCGATCTCGGAATGCCGTCTTGGCGTCATCACGATGGAAAACCACACGACCGTCGGCGGGCTGGGCTCCTGCGTGGCGGACATGATGTCCAGCGAAGGGCTGGGCCGGCGGCTCGCCAGGATCGGCGTCAGGGACCGGTACCTGCAAGGCGCGAGCGCGCCTTACCTGATGAAGAACTACGGGATGGGAGCCGAATCGCTGATCGCGGCGGTCGAGTCGCTTTCGGGGGACAGGCTGGGAATCTCGCCCGACCAGCTGGCCGAATCCGAAGCGAGCGACTTCGTTGGCCAGAACCAGCTCGAAGCGCTCTGACATCGGGCAGGAATCGAGGAAACGCATGTCCGCAAGAATAGTGATCGTCGGCTCCGGCGCGAACGGCACCAACATCGGCGTCGACATGGTGCGCGCCGGCCATGACGTGACGTTCGTCGATCCGTGGCCCGCGCACGTGGAGGCAATGCGGGCGAACGGCGCACGGATCGTCATGCCGCACGAGACCGTCGTGCAGCCGGTCAACGCCCGCCATGTCTGCGACGTCTGCACCTTCACCCGACCCTTCGACTACGCGTTCGTGGTGCTCAAGGCCTACGACGCGCGCTGGGGCGCGGAGCTGATCCTTCCGCACCTGGCCCGCGACGGCCTGATTGTCGCCGTCCAGAACGGCATGACGGCCGAGGAGGTGGCCGTGATCGCCGGACCCGGCCGCAGCCTCGGCTGCGTCCTGGAGATCTCCGCCGGGCTCTACGATCCCGGCACGGTGATCCGGGATTCGCCGCCGGACAGGTCCTGGTTCGCCGTCGGCAGCCTCGACGACAGCACCAGGGGCCGCGAGCGCGAGGTCCTGGACCTGCTTCGTCACTCCGGGACCTGCGAGATCGTCGACGACATTCTCTCGGCCAAGTGGATGAAGCTCGTGAGCAATTCGACGACGATCGCCACCACGAGCCTTCTCGGCATGAACCTCAAGGAGGGAGAGGAGCAGCCCGGGATGCGCGACTTCATGCTGCGCGCCGGCCAGGAAGCGTCCGACGTCGGAGAGGCGTGCGGCTACAGCCGGCTGCCGATCCTGGGTCTCACGGCCAGGGACATCGCCGAATCGAACCGCTTCGTCGAAACCATGCTCGACCGGCTGCTTGACGGCTTCATCCTGCGCGAAACCAAGGCGGGCGTCCTGCAGGACTGGGAAAAGGGGCGCAGGAGCGAAGCCGGCGACATGAACGGCCTTGTCGCCAGGCGTGCCGAGGAGCACGGGCTGGCCGCGCCCGCCTGCCGCGCCGTGGCAGAGCTTTCTCGCCGCATCGAGGCCGGGTCGCTCAGTCCGCGACCGGAGAACCTCGGCCTCCTGACAGAGCTGGAACGCCGATATTCCTTCGAGGCGTGACGGGGAGCCAGTCCAGTGTACAGACCCAAGCCGTACGGAACCGAGGAACGTCCCATGAGAACCGCCGTCGTCGGGCTCGGCTGGTGGGGCGGCGAGCTGATTGCCAGGATAGGCGCCAGCCCCCGCTTTCACGCGTTGGCCGGGGTCGATCCCGCACCCAACGACGCCAAGCTGGCCATGCTGGCGGCGCGCGGAATGCGGCATGAAACGCAACTTGAGGCGGTGCTGAACGATTCCGGGATCGACGCGGTGATGCTCGCCACGCCGCATCTCCTGCATGCAGGGCAATGCATGGACGTCCTGGCCTCGGGCAAGGAGCTCTATTGCGAGAAGCCGCTCACGCTGAAGGCCGAAGATGCCGGGAGGGTGGTGGAGACCTGCCGCAGGCAGGGCCGGGTCCTGGGCCTCGGACACGTGCGCCGGTTCGAGAGCGCCTACGAACGGGTGCAGCAGATCCTGGACGACGGGACGCTGGGAAGGCTCCTGCTGTTCGAGGCGAACATGAGCCACGACGTTTTCGTCGGCGCCGACCGGGCCGGCTGGCGACTCGATCCGGATCAGGCGCCGGCCGGGCTCATGACCTCGACCGGAATTCACCTGACCGACCTCGCGGTGTGCTTCTTCGGACCCGTCGCCGAGGTCCGGGCACAGCAGGCGTCGATCGTGATGGCGCCTCCGGTGCGTGACTTCGTTGCGGCAAGCTTCAGGTTTCGTTCCGGCGCCCGTGGCGCGATCAACCTGATCTCCTGCACGCCCTACAACGGCCGCGTCACGATTTTCGGCGACAAGGGCTGGGTCGAGGTCGTGACGGAGGGAAACGTCGACAAGGGCAAGCCCGCGGCCCTCACGCTCTGCACCGGCACCGACGAACCGCGCATCAAGGAGAGCTATCAACCCACCGACACGTTGCGCCAGGTCGTCGATGCCTGGGCCGCCGCCATCGCCGGGGAAGGGACTTACCGCTTCACCCCTGAGCAGGCCGTGGAAAACATCAGGCTCTTCGAGGGAATCGTGAGCTCGGCGGCGGACGACGGCCGCCGGATCCCGCTCTGACAAGGAGGACGCAGCCTTGCATGTCGGATTCATCGGGCTTGGGCAGATGGGACGCCCCATAGCCGAGAACATCCTCGCCGCGGGATTTCCGCTGACGGTCTACAACCGCACCCCTGCGAAGGCCAGGGGCATCGTCGATGCCGGTGCGGAACCGGCCGCGACGCCGCTCGCGGCCGCCCAGGCGGACCTGCTCTTCACGATGGTGACCGACGACGAGGCGATCGATCAGGTCTTCTTCGAAGACGGACTGATCGACGCGATGCCGAAGACAACGCTGCACGTGACGATGAGCACGATCGGGGCGGCATGCGGTAAGCGGTTGCGCGATGCTCATGCCGCGCTGGACCGGCCTTTCGTCGCGGCGCCGGTCCTTGGCCGCCCGGACCGGGCGGCGGAAGCCATGCTGTTCATTCTTGCTGCCGGGAGCCGCGAGCAGGTGGACCGCTGCGTTCCGGTCTTTGAAGCCGTTTCCCAGCGCTGGTTCTTCCTAGGCTCCGACCCGCTGTCCGCGGTCGTCGCCAAGATCGCCAACAACTTTCTTCTGGGCTGCGCCATCGAATCGCTGGCCCAAGCATACACGATCTGCGACGCACATGGCCTGCCCCGCGCTGAATTTCTCGATGTCGTGACCACGACGCTGTTCGACGCGCCGATCTACAGGATCTACGGTCGCATGATGGCCGAACACCAATACCTCCCCCCGGCATGCCCTCCCGCCATCGGCATCAAGGACATGCGCCTGGCCCTGGATGCCTCAGCCGGGCTTGGCCATGACCTGCCGTTGGCGAGGATGGTCAGGGATCATCTGGAGAATGCCGTTGAAAGCGGTCTTTCCGATCATGACTGGAGCGTTCTGGGCGCCGAGAAGATGAAATGGGAAATGCCGTCCTGAAAGCCGGCCGTCAGGCAAGCAGACCGGCATATGCGAAGGCGTGATGCCGCAGTCGTGCGGAAAGGGAGCAAGGACGGGCAGTCAGGAAGTCTGCAGGACATGCCGAACTGTTTTTCACGACACTCTTTCCGGGCCTGACATGAAGCTGGCCCTGGATCCGTACGTCTCCGACGCGCGCCTGCATGGTTCCTGCGAACCGGCTGCAGGGGCGTGGATCTTTCGGCGGCACCGGCCGGCATCGTCGCGGAGGCGCGCGCTCGCGCCCTGATGCAGGCGCACCTCTGCCTCGGCGCGCTCGCGCGGTTTCTCGGCGACATTGCGGCGGCGGTGTCCAGGGCCATCTGCGCCCGCGCGGAGATCATCCTGGCGGCGACGCCGACTGCCGTCACGCGGACGGGGGGGGGGGGGTCACCTCGCGCGGGGCCGTCCGACCGACGCCCCTGCGCCGCCGGACCGGGCGCCGCCTGTCCGTCAGAAGACGAAGTCGTCCTGGCCGACGAGCGCGGCGTCGACGCCGGCGAGCGTGACGGAGTCCTCCGCCCCCCTGACCCGGACCACCGCGTTCCCGTTGCCGTCGTCCGACACCGACAGGTCGCGCCACCGCAGCCCGGAGCCGGAGAAGTCGAGCACGTCCTCGCCGTCCTGGAAGTCGCGCACCGTGTCCCGGCCGAACGGCCCGCGGCCGTAGACGAACGCGTCGGCGCCGGCGCCGCCGCGGAGCACGTCGTCGCCCGCGCCGCCGTGCAGCCAGTCCCCGCCGGCCCCGCCGTCCAGCACGTCGTCGCCCGCCCCGCCGTCGAGCCAGTCGCCGCCGGCCCCGCCGGACAGCCGGTCGCCGCCCGCGCCCCCGCGCAGGGCGTCGCGGCCCCCGCCGCCGTGGAGGCGGTCGTCCCCGGCCCCGCCGTCGAGCCAGTCCGCGCCGGCCCCGCCGCGGAGGACGTCGGACCCCGCGCCCCCGAAGAGGTCGTCGTCGCCCGCCCCGCCGTGGAGGCGGTCGTCCCCGCCCAGCCCCCGCAGCGTGTCGTCGCCCGCGCTCCCGCGCAGGACGTCCGCCGCGCCGCTTCCCGCCGGCGGGGCCGGCTCGTCGTCCCTGATCGTCACCGTGGCCGAGGCGTCCGTCCCGAGCGTGGCGCCCGCGGGGTCCGAGAGCGTCACCGTGAAGCTCTCGTCGCCCTCGCGGATGTCGTCCTGGACGGTGGCGACCTCGACGACCTTCTCCGTCTCGCCGGCCCTGAAGATGACCTCCTGCGGCGCGGAGGCCCCCCCGTGGTCGCCGCTGCCGGCCGTGCCGTCCGCGACCGACCACCGCACCGTCACGTCCTCCGCCGAGGGGCGGTCCAGGCTGATGACGACCCGCGCCGTGCCGCCCTCCGTCACGGTCGCGTCGGCGACGGAGACCGCGGGCTCCGCGTCGTCGTCCGTGATCGTGACCGTGGCGGAGGCGTCCTGCCCGATCGTGGCGCCGGACGGCTCCGACAGCGTCACCGTGAACGTCTCGTCGCCCTCGCGGACCTCGTCCTGCACGGTGGCGACCTCGACCGTCCTCGAAGTCTCGCCGGCCCTGAAGGTGACCACCTGCGGCGCCGAGGGGCCCCCGTGGTCGCCGCCGCCGGCCGTGCCGTCCGCGACGGACCACCGCACCGTGACGTCATTCGCCGAGGGCCGGTCCAGGCTGATCGTCACCCGCGCCGTGCCGCCCTCCGTGACGGTCGCGTCCGCGACGGAGACCGCGGGTTCCGGGTCGTCGTCCTCGATCGTCACCGTGGCGGAGGCGTCCGTCCCGAGCGTCGCCCCCGACGGGTCCGACAGCGTCACCGTGAACGTCTCGTCGCCCTCATGGACCTCGTCCTGGACGGTGGCGACCTCGACCGTCTTCTCGGTTTCCCCCGCCCTGAAGGTGACCACCTGCGGCGTGGACGGTCCCGAACGGTCCCCGCTGCCGGCCGTGCCGTCCGCGACCGACCACCGCACCGTCACGTCCTGCGCCGAGGGCCGGTCCAGGCTGATGACGACCCGCGCCGTGCCGCCCTCCGTCACGGCGGCGTCCGCGACGGAGACCGCGGGTTCCGGGTCGTCGTCCTCGACCGTGACCGTGGCCGACGACTCCTGGCCGAGCTTCGCCCCCGACGGAGACGAGAGCGTGACGGTGAAGTCCTCGTCCCCCTCATGGACCTCGTCCTGGACGGTGGCGACCTCGACGACCTTCTCCGTCTCGCCCGGCCTGAAGGTGACCTCCTGCGGCGCGGACGGGCCCCCGTGGTCGCCGCCGCCGGCCGTGCCGTCCGCGACCGACCACCGCACCGTGACGTCATTCGCCGAGGGCCGGTCCAGGCTGATCGTCACCCGCGCCGTGCCGCCCTCCGTGACGGTCGCGTCGGCGACGGAGACCGCGGGTTCCGGGTCGTCGTCCTCGATCGTCACCGTGGCGGAGGCGTCCGTCCCGAGCGTCGCCCCCGACGGGTCCGACAGCGTCACCGTGAACGTCTCGTCGCCCTCGCGGACCTCGTCCTGGACGGTGGCGACCTCGACGACCTTCTCCGTCTCGCCGGCCCTGAAGGTGACCTCCTGCGGCGCCGAGGGGCCCCCGTGGTCGCCGCCGCCGGCCGTGCCGTCCGCGACGGACCACCGCACCGTGACGTCCTGCGTCGAGGGGCGGTCCAGGCTGATGACGACCCGCGCCGTGCCGCCCTCCGTCACGGTGGCGTCCGCGACGGAGACCGCGGGCGCCGAGTCGTCGTCCAGGATCGTCACCGTGGCCGAGGCGGCCGCCCCGAGCGTGGCGCCCGCGGGGTCCGACAGCGTCACCGTGAACGTCTCGTCGCCCTCATGGACCTCGTCCTGGACGGTGGCGACCTCGACGACCTTCTCCGTCTCGCCCGCCCTGAAGGTGACCTCCTGCGGCGTGGACGGTCCCGAACGGTCCCCGCTGCCGGCCGTGCCGTCCGCGACCGACCACCGCACCGTGACGTCCTGCGTCGAGGCCCGGTCCAGGCTGATCGTCACCTGCGCCTTGTCTCCCTCCGTCACGGTCGCGTCCGCGACGGAGACCGCGGGTTCCGGGTCGTCGTCCGTGATCGTCACCGTGGCCGAGGCGTCCTGCCCGAGCGTGGCGCCCTTGGGGTCCGAGAGCGTCACCGTGAACGTCTCGTCGCCCTCATGGACCTCGTCCTGGACGGTGGCGACCTCGACCGTCTTCTCGGTTTCCCCCGCCTTGAACGTGACCTCCTGCGGCGCCGACGGCCCCCCGTGGTCCCCGCCGCCCGCCGTGCCGTCCGCGACCGACCACCGCACCGTGACGTCCTGCGTCGAGGCCCGGTCCAGGCTGATGACGACCTGCGCCGTGCCGCCCTCCGTCACGGTCGCGTCCGCGACGGAGACCGCGGGCGCCGGGTCGTCGTCCTCGACCGTGACCGTGGCCGACGACTCCTGGCCGAGCTTCGCCCCCGACGGAGACGAGAGCGTGACGGTGAAGTCCTCGTCCCCCTCATGGACCTCGTCCTGGACGGTGGCGACCTCGACGACCTTCTCCGTCTCGCCGGCCCTGAAGGTGACCTCCTGCGGCGCCGAGGGGCCCCCGTGGTCGCCGCCGCCGGCCGTGCCGTCCGCGACCGACCACCGCACCGTGACGTCCTGCGTCGAGGCCCGGTCCAGGCTGATCGTCACCCGCGCCGTGCCGCCCTCCGTGACGGTGGCGTCGGCGACGGAGACCGCGGGCTCCGCGTCGTCGTCCGTGATCGTGACCGTGGCGGAGGCGTCCTGCCCGAGCGTGGCGCCCGTGGGGTCCGACAGCGTCACCGTGAACGTCTCGTCGCCCTCATGGACCTCGTCCTGGACGGTGGCGACCTCGACCGTCTTCTCGGTTTCCCCCGCCCTGAAGGTGACCACCTGCGGCGTGGACGGTCCCGAACGGTCCCCGCCGCCCGCCGTGCCGTCCGCGACCGACCACCGCACCGTGACGTCCTGCGTCGAGGGGCGGTCCAGGCTGATGACGACCCGCGCCGTGCCGCCCTCCGTGACGGTGGCGTCGGCGACGGAGACCGCGGGCTCCGCGTCGTCGTCCGTGATCGTGACCGTGGCGGAGGCGTCCTGCCCGAGCGTGGCGCCCGTGGGGTCCGACAGCGTCACCGTGAACGTCTCGTCGCCCTCATGGACCTCGTCCTGGACGGTGGCGACCTCGACCGTCTTCTCGGTTTCCCCCGCCTTGAACGTGACCTCCTGCGGCGCCGACGGCCCCCCGTGGTCCCCGCCGCCCGCCGTGCCGTCCGCGACCGACCACCGCACCGTGACGTCCTGCGTCGAGGCCCGGTCCAGGCTGATGACGACCTGCGCCGTGCCGCCCTCCGTCACGGTCGCGTCCGCGACGGAGACCGCGGGCGCCGGGTCGTCGTCCTTGACCGTGACCGTGGCCGAGGCGTCCTGCCCGAGCGTCGCCCCCGACGGGTCCGAGAGCGTCACCGTGAACGTCTCGTCGCCCTCGCGGACCTCGTCCTGGACGGTGGCGACCTCGACGACCTTCTCCGTCTCGCCGGCCCTGAAGGTGACCTCCTGCGGCGCCGAGGGGCCCCCGTGGTCGCCGCCGCCGGCCGTGCCGTCCGCGACGGACCACCGCACCGTGACGTCCTGCGTCGAGGGGCGGTCCAGGCTGATCGTCACCCGCGCCGTGCCGCCCTCCGTCACGGTGGCGTCCGCGACGGAGACCGCGGGCGCCGCGTCGTCGTCCGTGATCGTCACCGTGGCCGAGGCGGCCGCCCCGAGCGTGGCGCCCGCGGGGTCCGACAGCGTCACCGTGAACGTCTCGTCGCCCTCATGGACCTCGTCCTGGACGGTGGCGACCTCGACGACCTTCTCCGTCTCGCCCGCCCTGAAGGTGACCTCCTGCGGCGTGGACGGTCCCGAACGGTCCCCGCCGCCGGCCGTGCCGTCCGCGACCGACCACCGCACCGTGACGTCCTGCGTCGAGGGGCGGTCCAGGCTGATGACGACCCGCGCCGTGCCGCCCTCCGTCACGGTGGCGTCCGCGACGGAGACCGCGGGCACCGAGTCGTCGTCCAGGATCGTCACCGTCGCGCTGGAGGCCTCTCCGAGAACCGCGCCGTGCAGGCTGTACGCGTCGTCAGGACCGTGGAGCGTGACGGTGAAGGTCTCGCTCGCCTCCGCGAGCGCGTCGTCCTTCGTGCCTATCCAGATCGTCTTCTCGGTCTCTCCGGGGTCGAACCAGACCATCCGCGGCCTCGACGGCCCCGAATGGTCGCCGCGCCCCGCCGTGCCGTCCGAGACCGACCACCAGGCGATGACGTATTCCTGGGCGGGCCGGTTCAGGCTCAGCGTCACCCGCGCCGTGCCGCCCTCCGTCACCGTCGCGTCCGCGACGGAGACCGCGGGCGGCTCGTCGTCCCTGATGGTCACCGTCGCGGAGGCGTCCTGGCCGAGCATGGCGCCCTTGGGGTCCGACAGCGTCACCGTGAACGTCTCGTCCCCCTCGTGGAGCCCGTCCTGGACGGTCGCGACCTCGACGACCTTCTCCGTCTCCCCCGCCCTGAAGGTGACCTCCTGAGGCGCGGACGGGCCCGAATGGTCATCGCTCCCCGCCGTGCCGTCCGCGACCGACCAGGACACCGTGACGTCCTCCGCCAAGGGCCGGTCCAGGCTGATGACGACCCGCGCCGTGCCGCCCTCCGTGACGGTCGCGTCCGCGACGGAGACCGCGGGCACCGGGTCGTCGTCCTCGATCGTCACCGTGGCGGAGGCGTCCTGGCCGAGCGTGGCGCCCTTGGGGTCCGACAGCGTCACCGTGAACGTCTCGTCGCCCTCGTGGGTCCTGTCCTGCACGGTCGCGACCTCGACGACCTTCTCCGTCTCGCCGGCCCTGAAGGTGACCTCCTGCGGCGCGGACGGGGCCCCGTGGTCCCCGCTGCCGGCCGTGCCGTCCGCGACCGACCACCGCACCGTGACGTCCTGCGCCGAGGGGCGGTCCAGGCTGATGACGACCCGCGCCGTGCCGCCCTCCGTCACGGCGGCGTCCGCGACGGTGATCACGGGGGCAGTGTCGTCGAACAGGAAGTCCGAGGCGCCGACCGCCGAGGCCGCGACGTTCTCCAGCGTGACCGACTGCCTCACGCCGCCGGCGCCCGTCCACGAGACGACCGTGTGCGCCGCCTCCGCGCCCGTGCCCTGCGCGACCGTCAGGTCCGCGAACGCGATGACGAGCCCGGTGAAGTCGATCCTGTCCTCGCCGGCCGTGAAGTCCGTGATCCTGTCGTGCCCGGTGTCCGCTGAGGCGTAGACGAACCTGTCCGCGCCCGCGCCGCCCGTGAGCGTGTCGTCGCCGGCGTTGCCGGTGAGGACGTTGTCCTCCGCGTTGCCGGTGATGACGTCGTCGCCGCTCCCGCCGACCGCGTTCTCGATCACCGTGCCCGCCGCCAGCATCATGTTGTTCCTCAGGCCGCCGACCGAGGAGGCGGTGGCGTGGGCGTCCGAGCTCTTCGTGACGGTCAGGTCGATCACCTGGTCGGCCGCGTAGCCCGAGAAGTCGACCGTGTCCGTGCCGCCCGAGTCGACGATCGTGAACGCGTTCCTGTGGGCGTGCTTCGACAGCTCGCTGAACGCCTTGCCCTTCGAGGCGTCGATGCTGGTGTTGAAGCCCCAGACCGTGTCGCCCGTGAACGCGTTCGAGGTGCCGAACCCGTATTCCGCGTAGAGGCTGTCCAGGGCCAGCAGGTCGGCCGCCATCGGGCCGAGCGGAATGGCGAAGGGCGCGTCGACGTTCGGGTTCTCACCCTGGTCGAAATACGACATCATCGAGAGCTGCCAGCTGTCGTTGGCGAACGCCGCGTCGCGACCGAACCGGGCGCTGCCGTTGTAGGGGCCCTGGTGCCCCAGCCCGAGCGCGTGCCCGATCTCGTGCAGGATCACCTTGAAGGCGTACGATCCCATGTATTTGTGCCAGCTGGGAAATTTGGCGACGTTGACTGCCGCGTACGAAGTGTAGCCTTGGCCGGCTGCGTCAACAGAGGATAGGGAAAACGCACTCGCCCCGGACCGGTTGTCCGAGAAGCGGATGTCGGCCGTCCCCGAGGAGGTTTCCCGGAAGTCGATCCCGAGGATGGCCCCGTAGACCTTGAACGCCTCGCGGACCAGCTCGGCGTTTGCCGCCGTCGTCATTCCGTCGGTGTCCCGGCTCCAGCCGTCCAGCGTGTAGGTGATCACGCCGTCCTTCGGGTTGATGCCGCCTTCGCCAAGGTTGAACTTGCGCGGGGCGAAGTACCGCTCCGTCAGGAAGTGCGCGAGCTCGTCGAGGGTGCCGTCCGTCCGCGGGTCCATGGCCTTGACGGTCAGCCGGTAGTCGCCTTTGTCGTTCGATTTGCCGCCGTTCCCCAACGGGGCGGCGCTCGCCTCGACGTAGTAGGTGCCCGACTCCGGGGCGACGAACCAGATCTTGGAGTCCCATCCCCTGCCGCCGTCATCGTTGGAAATCAGGCGCTTGCCGTCCGCATCGAAGATGGACATATACGGGTCTCGCATGGCGCCTTGGCCCGTCCCGGGATCGTCGGCGCCCTCGAGCAGTAATTCGTACCGACGCCCGGCCTCCAGCGTGACCTTGATCCGGTCGACGTCACCGGCGTCCTCGAGCGTTCCGTAAAAGCTGCTCCCGACCTCCACCTCGGCCGTGGTCGTGTCGTCGGCCGGGATGTCGGCGGAATCCTGGGAGCCACCTGGCGAAGGGGCCTGACGGTCGGCGCCGTCATGCAGCCTGGCAAGCTCCTCGTGGTTGCCGTTCTTCGCGTTGACAGGATCGATCTGGCACAGGACGCACATCGCCGTGACGCCCCTAAGGCCCGCTGACGGTCATGCCGCCGAGGGCGTGATGGCGACGGGACGCGGATCCCGGTCGCGAGGCTTCCGGCCGCCCTGCCGCAGCGCGTCGCCACCGCATGGAACTGCCGGGGTTGGCGCCGGGACCGGAAGCGCCGTTTTCGACTTGCGCCCGCTTCTCGTCATCCGTCACCGTCCAGCCTGAATCCATCATGTGGAGGACCTGGCGGGACGCGGAGCGGAGGCGGCAGTCCCGTTGCGGCGGAACCGGGCCAATCACCCGCCTGTCCTGGCTATGCCGCTGTTCCTGCGCAGGCTGGACCAAGGCATTGCAACGAGCCGGACGAACGCGACATGACTGTCGCGGCCTGTCCGGAGGTTGCGTGCAGCACGCGGCCTCGCTCGTTCACCCCAGACCGTTCCGATGCAGTCGCTGCCGTATTTCTCTTCGCAGGAAGCATGCTCCCGCGGCGGCGCATCCTCGATCGTGGCGGATCGCGCGCCGCCGAACTTCCAGCTGGAAATCGGAGAGGTTCTCCAGAACGTGTGGCCGAACCTCGCCGTCTCGTCATCCGTCACGCTGCCGGCATGGGCCGGTCCGGCCGCCAGGACAAGGCCGGCCGCGAGAGAAGGTCCCCAGCTGCCGGCTCCTTTCAAGAAACCGCCTCGCTCATGCATGTCATCCTCACTGTCTTCCAGAACCATGGCCAAAGTCCGCAGCCGCCCCGATCAATGGCCCGTGCCCCTCATGGAAGCGACGCTCCGCTGCCAGGATCAGACGACAAGGCAGCACGCATGTCAAGACAGGGCTGATCGGTTGATCGGTGGGTGTATCCTGATTTCTTGTCAGGCTGCTGCGGCCTGATTCGCGGGCCATTCGAGGAAGACCGGCAGCCGGAGGTTCATGGCGCAGTCCTTGCAGCGCCAGCATGGCGTCGGCGCCCCTCGCCAGACAGCGCGGGCCCGAGCCTTCCGTCCGCAGCCCGAACTGCCGGCATCCGCCTTCGGCGCCGCTCCCGGCCCGGACGCCCTGGTCGCTGCACATGCCGTACCGCATCCGCTCCATGTTCCCGCGGAAGTACCGGCAGCACGCGGCGACCTCCCAATGGCATTCGGTTAACGGTTTCCCATGCCGCCAAGGCAGATGCATGACAGAATTGCAGACTATATATAGTTAATTTTATGAATTATTATGCTATATATAGAATCAATGGGAATGCCAGTTCACGCTCAATGGGCGGAGAACCTCCTTGATCGAATGCAATTGGGCGACCTCGCATCGGGCGTCGAACGCGGCCAGCTCCCGGCCCGCCTTGACGTCGGCACTGACCTCCGCGAACCGACGCTCCCGCGCCGCCCCGGCCGGCAAATGGCATTCGGAAAGAGTTGCGTCTTGGCGGTTTGTTCGGGAAATTTCCCGGCTTTGCCTTGACCCGGCGGGCAACCCCGCTCAGGTAGCGTGGCACATCAAGTCAACAGAGGGGACCCAACAATGGCATTCGATCTTCCCGACCTTCCTTATGCGCATGATGCGCTGGCTTCGCGCGGGATGAGCGCCGAGACGCTCGAGTTTCACCATGACCTCCATCACAAGGCCTACGTCGACAACGGCAACAAGCTGGTTGCCGGCACCGAATGGGAAGGCCGGACGCTGGAAGAGACGGTCAGGGGGACGTACAACGCGGATGCCGTGGCGCAGAACGGCATCTTCAACAACGTCAGCCAGCTATGGAACCACAACCAGTTCTGGGAAATGATGGGCCCGGGCGACAGCGGCATGCCTGGCGAAGTCGAAAGGGCCCTCGCCGAGAGCTTCGGATCGGTCGACAAGTTCAAGTCCCGGTTTGCGGCCGCCGGCGTCGGCCAGTTCGGCTCGGGCTGGGTATGGCTCGTCAAGAATTCGGATGGATCCCTTGCGGTCACCAAGACCGAGAACGGCGTGAACCCGCTTTGCTTCGGGCAGGTCGCGCTGCTCGGCTGCGACGTATGGGAGCACTCGTACTACATCGACTTCCGGAACAGGCGCCCGGCGTATCTGGACAATTTCCTGAACAACCTTGTGAACTGGGAAAACGTGGCAAGCCGCCTGTGATCCGCCAGGTCCGATTCCCGGGCCCGTCGGCGCCTTGCGTCGCCGACGGGCTGACGCTCGCCCCCCGGCTCCCTTCGCGACAGCGGACGCATTGCTGAACAAGATGAGCGCGTGCCGCTTGGGTTTCGCTGTCTCTCCGAAGAGGGTGAAGATTCTGACCGCGACCGGACACGTGGCCCTGCAACGGTGGCGAGACTTGACAGCCTGACCTCTCGGGCGAGGGCGCCTTACTTCGTCCGCAGGGCCGTCCCCCCCCCCCCCCCCCCCCCCCCTGATGGAAGGCCTGGAATCCGATGTCCGAGATCACCTTTGCGACCCATGGCGGCGTCACCGTGTCGTGCCGCGTAACGCCGGCCAGGTTCGGCGTTGCAAGCGATGAGCTGATTGACCGGCTCGACAGCCGCTGCGGGGCTCTCTTCCAGTCGAACTACGAATATCCCGGGCGCTACAACCGCTGGGAGTTCGGCTTTGCCGAGCCGCCCCTGGTGATCGAGGCGCGTGGCCGCGAGATGCGGTTTCGGGCGCTCAATGCGCGGGGGGCGGCTCTGGTGCGCATGATCCGTCCGGTGCTGGAGGGGGTCGAGGCGATTGCCGCGCTGGAAGAGGCCGGGGATGATCTGGCTCTGCGCGTCCGGGAGCACGGTCGCGTCTATGACGAGGAGGAGCGCTCGCGTGCGCCATCGGTCTTTTCGGTGCTGCGGGCCGTGTCGGAACTTTTCCGGTCCGGCCAGGACGGCCATTTGGGGCTTTACGGTGCCTTTGGCTATGATCTGGCATTTCAGTTCGAGCCTGTCGAGATGAAGCTGCCGCGGCCCGTGAATCAGCGCGACCTGGTGCTGTTCCTGGTCGATGAGCTCCTGATCAGCGACCTTTATGCCACGCGCGCGCATCGGCTGTCCTATGAATTCGAGAAGGACGGCGAAACCACGCGTGGCCTCGCCGGCGGCGGTGCCGGCGCACCGTTCCGTCGCGGTCCCGAAGACGTGCCGCGCGGCGATCACGTTCCCGGCGAATATGCCAGGCTGGTGCGCGACGCCAAGGAACGGTTTCGTTGCGGCGACCTGTTCGAAGTGGTGCCGGGCCAGGTGTTTTACGAGCCCTGCCGCGACGCGCCCTCGCAGATCTTCCGTCGCCTGAAACGGGCCAACCCGGCACCGTTCGGCTTTGTCATGAATCTCGGGGAGGCCGAGTACCTTGTCGGCGCTTCGCCGGAGATCTTCATGCGCGTCACTGGCCGACGGGTCGAGACCTGCCCGATCTCCGGCACGATCAGGCGCGGCGCGGACGCCATCGAGGACAGTGAGCAGATCATGAAGCTGCTGCAGTCGAAGAAGGACGAAAGCGAGCTGACGATGTGCTCGGACGTCGACCGCAACGACAAGAGCCGGGTGTGCGAGCCTGGCTCGGTCCGGGTCATCGGGCGAAGGCAGATCGAGATGTATTCGCGCCTCATCCACACCGTTGACCATATAGAGGGGCGGCTGCGCGACGGAATGGACGCTTACGACGCGTTCCTGAGCCATGCTTGGGCGGTCACGGTGACCGGTGCGCCCAAGCTTTGGGCAATGCGATTCATCGAGGCGCACGAGAAATCGACGCGCTTCTGGTATGGCGGAGCAATCGGCGCGGTGCTCTTCAACGGCGACATGAACACCGGCATGACTCTGCGCACGATCCGCATCAAGGACGGGATTGCCGAAGTGCGGGCCGGGGCGACGCTTCTGAACGACAGTGATCCAGATGAGGAGGAGGCGGAAACCGAACTCAAGGCTTCGGCAATGCTGGCCGCCGTGCGCGGCGAGACGCGCGGCAGCGAGGCCGGCGACCGCAACTCGCGCCTGCCGGTGGGGCGGGGTCGTCGGGTGCTGCTGGTCGATCACGAAGACAGCTTCGTGCATACGCTGGCCAACTATGTCCGGCAGACCGGGGCGAAGGTGACGACCACGCGCAGCCCGGTCGATCCCTCGGTTCTCGACCGGTTTGCGCCCGACCTGGTGGTGCTCTCCCCGGGGCCCGGGAAGCCGTCCGATTTCGACTGCCTCGCCACGATAGACGAGGTGTTGCGGCGCCGTCTGCCGCTGTTCGGCGTGTGCCTGGGCCTGCAGGCGATCGCGGAGTATTACGGTGCCGAGCTGGCCACCCTGGACGAGCCGATGCATGGCAAGATCTCCCGCATCACGGTGGAGCGGCCAGGCATCGTGTTTGCCGGACTGCCCGAGGTGGTTGCCGTCGGCCGGTACCACTCGCTGCATGCGCGCGCCGACAGCCTGCCCGAGTCGCTGGTGATCACGGCCCGCAGCGAGGACGGCGCTGTCATGGCCTTCGAACATCGTGACCTGCCGATTGCCGCGGTGCAGTTTCATCCAGAATCCATCATGTCGCTGGGCCAGGATGCCGGTATCCGCATGATCGAAAACGTGATCACCCGGCTGGAGGTCGTTTGAAACCGGTGCCCGGGTCTGGCATCCCGCGTGACAAGGCGCTTCCGGACGCCGGCCCGGGATTTCATCCTGCGGGGAGGAGGGGGACGCGCGGCGGCGTTCCGCACGCCGCGATGAGCGGGAGTGCGCCACGATCGTCACCGAAGGCGGAAAGACCGAACCTGAATGCTTCCGTCGCCCGGTCAGGGAACCGTGCCTTATCACGGCCATTGTCACGATCGCCGGAGACGCGGGCCCGGCCATCGGGCGCAGGCCGGCTTCGGCTCCGACAGCGAGGCGGGCGCCCGGATGAGCGGCGGTCATGCATCCGGTCCCCGGCACGGTCGCGCGGAACGGCCTCGACGTCCCGCGCTGGCCGGGGGCGTGGCTCGACGCCTGCGCCGGGAACGGCGGCGTGACGGCCGGCGACCTGGACCCGTGGCTGCCATGGCCGACGGTCCCGGAGAGAAGGCGGGCCTTCGCGGCGCCGCCGCGAGCGACGAGGTCGAGTGCCGCTGCGACGGGCGCGACCTCACCGTCGCCGGGACGGGCTGCTGCGCGAGCCGGCCGCCACGGAGCCGGCCCGGGCGGCGGTCGCCCGCGCCTTCTGCCGCCGCACCGGCTGGCGCAAGCCCGAACGGCGGGCCCAAGAGCATGATGGCGAAGGCCGTCATGCTGAGGATGCACCGCGACGGGACCGTCGCGCCGCCGCCGCCGCTCCCCGCCCCGAAGGCCCTCGACGAGGCCCGCCCGCCGGAGTTCCGGATCGTGGGGGGCGGCACCCGGGAGGGCCGGCTCCGGAACGGGTCCGTCGCCCGGCGGCACTGCCCCGGATGCACGCGCCTGGTCGGTGCGCAAGATTATGATCCTTTCGGGCATGCCGTCCTCCTTCTGCATTTTCGCAAACACAGAATGCAGGACGGCTGCGCCGGTCACACGCATGATCATGGGGCAGGCCGCAACATGATGTGCACGATTTGTTCGCAGGCAGGATGAAAGCGGTCCCTTTTCGTTCGTGAGTCTTTACTTATTTGGATTGGTATGACAGCCCCCGTTCCACTCTGAAGTGCAACACCTGATGCAGTGTTCCTGGTCGTTCGGCGACACATGATGTTGCGAATCGGCCAGGCGGCGACGACAGTCCCTGTGATGAAGCAAGGAGACTGTCATGCCCGAGGGCCATCGCCACCGGCCTCATGCGGAACGCTGCCAGATCCACGCCCTGAGGAAAAGCGGGCTTTCCGGCCCGGCGATCGCCCGCCAGCTCGGCCGGGACCGCACGACGGTCTGGCGGGAGGTGCGGCGCAACTCCGGCAGGCGCGGCTACCGCCACAAGCAGGCCCAGCGCAAGTCGGACAGGCGCCGCAGCGCGGCCTCGTCGGTGGCGCGCAAGATGACGCCGGAGCTGTGGCGCATGGCGGAGGAGCGGCTGGCCGAGGGCTGGAGCCCCGAGCAGGTCAGCGGGCGCCTCCGCAAGGAGGGCGAGCCGATGGCGGGGCGTCAGTGGATCTACGAGCGCATCCACGCCGACCGGAAGGCCGGCGGCGGTCTCTGGCGGCATCTCCGCCGCCGCGGCAGGAAGCCGAACCGGAAGGGCGGCGCCCATGCGGGCCGCGGCCACATCCCGGGCCGGGTGGACATCTCCGAGCGCCCGGACGTCGTGGAGGCGAAGGAACGGGTCGGCGACCGGGAGGCGGACACGAATCAACGGCAAGGGCACCGGCGGCGCGCTTGTCTCCCTGGTGGACAGGGCGTCCAGGCACACCCTGCTCGAAAGGGTCGAGAGGAAGACGGCGGACGCGGTCGGCTCGGCCATGACCGGCATGCTGGGCCCTCTCCCCGTGCACACGGTCACCGCGGACAACGGCAAGGAGTTCGCGGGCCACGCCCGCGTGTCGGAGGCGCTCGGCGCGGGGTTCTTCTTCGCGCGGCATTGCCACTCCTGGGAGCGCGGCCTGAACGAGCACGTGAACGGGCTGGTGCGGGAGTGGTTCCCGAAGGGCACGGACTTCCGCAAGGTGACGGACGAGGCCGTGAAGGCCGTCCAGGACCGGACGGACGCACGTCCGAGGAAGGCGCTGGGCTACCTCACCCCGTCCGAGGCCTTCCTGCCCGGGCGCAGCCGCCCTGAGGGGGCCTTCCGGGGCCGCCGGGGGCGGCTCCGAGGGGAGATGCGCGCTGTCCGCGGCCCGCCGTCCTCCGGTCGGGCTCCGCCCTCCCTGCGTCCGGCGGGCCGCGGACAGCGCCCGGCAGGGCTTGCACCGCCCCGGAAGACTGGCTACGCCTCCCGGTGAAGGGACCGCCGCCGCTCGGGCTTCGCCCCTCGCTGGCTGATGTTGCACTTCGGAGTGGAAGCGGCGCAAAAAGGAAAACCGTTGATCTGCCGGGAAAACGCAGCCCGGGCCGTCAGGTCACGATCCCGATGTCAGGACGTCCGGGCATGCTTCACCCGGCTTCGCGCACGGTCCGTCTCAGGTCGGCGACCAGCTCGTCCGCGTCGGGCACGGCCCTCAGCAGGCCGCCCAGGCTCGGGTCCGCGAATTCCTCGGCAATCACGTGCCCGATGAGCGCAAGGAGCGGCTGCCAGTATCCTTCGACGTCGACCAGGTAGACCGGCTTTTCATGCAGCCCGAGCTGCGCCCAGGTGAGAACCTCGAAGAACTCTTCCAGAGAGCCCGCACCGCCCGGCAGGACAGCCACCGCGTCCGCGTTCATGAACATGATCTTCTTGCGCTCGTGCATGGTTTCGGTGACGATCCGCTCGCCTGTGCAACTGCCCGAAGCCTCGGTTGCCAGGAGGTGTGTCGGAATCACGCCGAGCGCGGCAGCGCCGGCGGCGGTCGCCGCATCGGCCACGGCGCCCATGATGCCCACGTCGCCCGCGCCGTAGACAAGCCGCCATCCGTTTTCGCCTATGGCTCTTCCGAGAACCCGAGCTGACCGCATGTATTCCGGGTTTCGGCCTTCGCGCGCGCCGCAATAGACGCAGAGCGAGAAACGTGCCGTTCGGTTCATGCGGGCTTCCGTTCAGGGCTGCAAAACGTGTTTTGACCCCTGTTAACGGCCTTGGTATCGTATCTCAAGCGCTCGGCGACAATTCTGCGCATGATGCCGGCGGAGACCGGCTCTCTGGGGAGATACCAAGCCGTGAAGCCAATATGGAAAGGCGCCGTCGGCGTCGTCACGATTGCCCTGCTGCTGGCCGTTCTCTGGGTATCGCTTCTGCCCGAGGCTCCGATCGATGCAGGCGAGACCGGTTCCGGCATGGCGACGGAGACCGACGTGGGCGAGGCTTCGCCGGAAGCTTCCGAAGAGACGGCGCAAGAGGGCGTTTCGGCCGAGGACGCTGCGGAGCCCGGCGCGCAGGCGGCGCGCGGTGGCACGGCCGCTGAGAGCGCCACTGCGGCGGCGGACGAGGGCGCGGAGTCCGGTCGGGCAGCGTCGGACACACCTTCGCCGGATCCGCCGTTGCCTGAAGGCGCTGCGGCAGGGGATCTCCGCGGTCCTGCCCCGCGGGAGGCGGGTCGCCGGCCGGCAGCGTCGCGCGAAATGACGACCGAGCCGGCGGGCGCCTCCACGGGGTCAGCGCAGCAAGGCGTTTCGGCCGGACAGGCCGCGGAGCCCGGGATGCAGGCATCCGGCGATGGTCCGGCTGCCGGGAGCGCCGCTGCGGCCGACGATGGCGCGGAACCCGGACCGACCGCCTCGGCCAAGCCCGCCCAGGCCGCCGATAGCGGCGCAACGTTCGACATCGTCCGCGTCGACGCCGGCGGGAGCGCGGTGATCGCAGGGCGCGGGATCGACGGGGGCGCGACGGTCTCCTTGCGGCTGGATGGCGAGCCGGCGGGAGAGGCCACGGCGGACGGAACCGGCAACTTCGTCATCTTCTCGGAGCTGGGCGTGTCAGACCGGCCACGTGAGCTGGTCCTGACCGAGACGCGCCTGGACGGCGCGGCCCTCGAAGGCGCATCCTCCCTGATCCTGGGTCCCGTCGCAGCGGCAGGGGCTGATGAAAACGGCGACGGCGCGCCGGAGGCCGGGGCGACCGCCCGGGCCGTGCTGCCCGATGATGAAGTCGCTGCATCGCCGGCCGCCGTTTCGGCCGGACAGGCGGAACGGCCCGGTCCGGAGGCGTCCCCGTCGGCCGCGTCCCCGGCCGGCCAGCCGGTCCGGGAGGATGGCAGGCAGGGCAGGCCGACGGTTCTCATGTCCGACCAGGGCGGCGTCCGGGTCGTTCAGGAGTCGGGCGAAGGCGCGGAAGCCACTGAAAGCGTCACCGTGGACACGATCGCCTACGACGAGAAAGGCGAAGTCACGCTCGGCGGTCGCGCGACAGGCACGGAAACGGTTCGAATCTACCTCGACGACGAGCGCCTGACGGATTCAGACGTGGATGAAAGCGGCCATTGGCGCACGCCGCTGCCTGACGTCGGCACTGGCGCCTACACGCTGCGGGTCGACGAACTCAGTGCGGAAGGCAGGGTGATTTCGCGTGCGGAGACCCCTTTCTTCCGCGAAGCGGCTGAAGACATTCAGGCCTTGGACAAGGGTTCGGCGACCATGCTCGCGCCGGTGTCGCTTGTCACGATCCAGCCCGGCAACACGCTCTGGGGCCTTGCGCGAAGCAAGTTCGGCAGGGGCATCCTTTACGTGCGCGTCTACGAAGCCAACAGGGACCGGATCCAGGATCCTGACCTGATCTTTCCCGGCCAGATCTTCGCGGTGCCCGACCGGCCGTGAAGCGCACGGCCGTCACTGTCCGTCCCGCCCTGTCTCGAAGCCTGCGGCATCCAGCCTTCGGCGCGGGCCCGGACGCGCGCGCGTCCCTTGCGGGCAATGACTCCCCGGCGCGCGATTTCGGCGGGGAGGTCGGTCCGCTGGAGCCAGGGGCGGACTTCCGCAGGGACGCAGCGGCCGGCGCAACGCGCCGGTCGCGGCCGCGGAGCGGACGGTGCGTCGCATGACGGCCGATGCCCGTTCTCCGGCCGGGGAGCACGATGGCGGACTGGGAGTCATCAGGAAGCTCGCGCCCTTCCTCTGGCCGCCGGGCATGCAATGGGTCCGGCGGCGCGTCGCGCTGGCGATGCTGGCCTTGCTTCTCTCCAAGATCGTCGCGGTCGGCACGCCCTTTCTCTACAAGGCCGCTGTCGACTTGCTGGCCGGCGAGAGGGTGGACCCGGCCTGGGCTCTCGGCATCGGCGCCGTCGGAATCACGTTTGCGTACGGCATGGCGCGGCTTATGACGATCGGGTTCCAGCAGTTGCGGGATGTCCTGTTCGCCGCCGTTGGCCAGCGCGCCCTGCGCCAGATCGCGCTCGAGACCTTCAACCACGTTCACGCGCTGTCGCTGCGATATCACGTCACGCGGAAGACCGGCGGTCTCAGCCGGATCATCGAGCGCGGCGTGAAGGGCGTCGAGTTCCTTCTGCGGTTCCTGCTGCTCTCCATCGCTCCGCTTGTCCTGGAACTGCTGATGATCGCCGCCGTCCTGGCGACCGTGTTTGACGTCTGGTACCTGGCCGCCGTGATCGTGACCATATTTATGTACGTCTGGTTCACGATCAAGGTGACCGAATGGCGGGTGAAGATCCGCCGGGAGATGAACGATCAGGACACCGACGCGAACCAGAAGGCGATCGACAGCCTCCTGAATTTCGAGACGGTGAAGTATTTCGGCGCCGAGGAGCGCGAGGCGAGCCGCTACGACGGCGCGATGGAGCGATATGTCCTTGCGGCCCTTAAGACGTCCCATTCGCTGGCGTTCCTGAACTTCGGACAGGCGTTCCTGATTTCCGGGGGCCTTGTCGCCGTCATGGCGATGGCGGCGGCCGGGGTCGCCGGCGGCGCCCTGACGGTCGGCGATTTCGTCCTGGTGAACGCCTACATGATCCAGATCACCATGCCCCTGAACTTCCTTGGCACCGTCTACCGCGAAATACGGCAAAGCCTCGTCGACATGGGGGAGATGTTCGACCTGCTTGCGCAGCCCGCCGAGATCCAGGACCGGCCCGGCGCGCCCGGCCTCTCGGTCACCGGCGGCCGGATCACGCTCCGCAACGTCCATTTCCGCTATCAGGACGGCCACCCGATCCTCAAGGGCGTGACGCTTGACGTGCCTGCCGGCAGCACGGTCGCGATCGTGGGCCCGTCCGGTTCCGGAAAGTCCACGATCGGGAGGCTTCTCTTCCGCTTCTACGACACGAGCGAGGGAACGCTTCTCATCGACGGGCAGGACATCCGGGACGTGACCCAGAAGAGCCTGCACGCGGCGATCGGAGTCGTGCCGCAGGACACGGTCCTTTTCAATGACAACATCTACTACAACATCGCGTACGGCCGGCCCGGCGCGTCACGCGAGGAGATCGTCGCGGCTGCGCGGACCGCAAGGATCCACGACTTCATCGCCGGCTTGCCGGACGGCTATGACACGGCCGTCGGCGAGCGGGGCCTCAAGCTCTCGGGCGGCGAGAAGCAGCGCGTGGGGATCGCGCGGACGGTCCTGAAGGATCCGCCGATCCTGCTTCTGGACGAGGCGACGAGCGCCCTCGACACCGAGACCGAATCGGAGATCCAGCACCAGCTCAAGGCGATGGGCGAGGGCCGCACGGTCATCACCATCGCGCACCGGCTGTCCACGATCGCCGATGCCGACCGGATCGTGGTGCTCGAAGACGGCAAGATTGTCGAAGAGGGCGACCATGACGCGCTCCTTCGCCGGGGCGGCCGGTACGCCTCGCTCTGGCACCGGCAGGCTGCTGAGGAAGGCGCGGCCTGAGAGACCCCCTGCGCGCCCGCAACGGGCCTGCCAATGGCATTCGAATAGCGATTCCCGGCGCTTCGGACAGGAAAGGCGCCGCGCTTCGGGCGTGAGCCGGAAGCCGGGGCCTGGTTTCGGGGGCGTTTCGGCGCGTCAGGCGGCGGCGCGCCGGATCCACCTGCTCCCTGGCCGTTCCGGTTCCCTCGGGCAGCTACGCCCGGGCCGCTCGCGCTGGAGGCAGCGTGACAGCCCCGTCATGATCCGGGCGACGGAGTCCCTGACCGCGCCGGCCTGCCGCATGAACAGGGCCTCCATCTCCTTTCCGACCAGGCGCGGGCCGTTCCTGAAGCTGCTGCGCATTTCGGGCAGGCCGTCCTCCCCGCCGCCGGCGTCGGGGTCGGCGTCGCAGCGGCTGGAGAACCGGCGCGCGAGCGTGAGCGGGACGAAGGCGGCGCAGATCTCCTGGCGGACGCCGCGCTCCGACCGTGCGTGGAGATCCCCGGTCACGGATTTTCCGCTCTTGTGCATCTCCTCGATGCCCCGGCGGCCGTGGCAGAGGTCGCCGAGCGGCTGGATTCGGTGGCGCCGGCTGTCCGGCAGCGACGTCGCCAGGCGGAACTCCGTGTCGCCGGCGACGTACCTGACCAGGCGGCCCCGGAGCGTCCGGCCCCGCAGCGAAGGCGCGTCGCGGGGCGCGTCGAGGGTGACGGTCCGCTCCGTCCCGCCGGAGGCGATGAAGGCGTCGGACTCGGGGCTGGCGTTCTCCTGGATGCGGAGCACGAAGCGATCCCGCGCTCCAGGCGGGCGATGGCCATGGCGAAGGACCGCAGCCGCGGTCGTGGACGATGACCTCGCCCTCGGCGGCGCGCTGGAGCCGAAGTTCGAGAGCCGAACAAGCGCAACTGTCTGATATGAATGGCATTCGATGGATTTCGGTAAGGCGCTACAGGGCACGTCTCATGGCGTCACGCCGAGGAGGTCCAGGATCCTCTTCTGGAGCGGCGTGGGCCGTGTGGTGACCTGGAAGGGCTCGGCGCCGGGAAGCCGGGGCGTCACGGTGTTGCGGGTGATGGTGGCGAGATCGTCGAGGAGGGTGCGCAGGCTGTGGACCGGATCGCCGTCCGGGGTGGTCTTCGCCGCCGCCTTGGCCAGGGCGCCCGTCGACCTCCTCGCCGGGGCCGCCACGGACGGCCGGGGGTCGACCTCCTCGTCGTCGAACAGAAGCGGCTTGAGTTTCCCGCGCATGTGCCATTCCACGTAGTAGGCGAGCATGCAGAGCAGGACGTGGGCGCGGACCCGTGGTTCGGTGCGGTGGAAGACGGGGCGGACCTTCAGGTCCACGGTCTTCAGGCTGCGGAAGGCCCGCTCCACCGAGCTGAGCCGCTTGCAGGCGCGCACCGTGCCGGGGCCGTCGAGTTCGGTCTGCGGCAGGCTGGTGCGGATCACGTAGAGGCCGTCGAGCCTCGCCTCGGCGGCGATGGAGGCGTCATCACGCCGCCAGGTGAGGACGCCCCCGCCGTCGATGGACCAGGTGAAGTGCTTTGCCATCCTGTACCTGCCGATGACCTTGCCGACCCGCTCGCCGATCCTCTCCTTTCCCTTGAGCCGGCGCTTCTTGCGCCGTGTCGCCGCGGCGATGGGCTCGACAGGGCCTCGGTGGCCTCGAGCAGCTCCTGGCGCTTGCGGGCCCGGTCCCCGGCCAGCAGCGGGTTGCGGCACACCATGAGACGCTCGCCGGGGTAGGCGTCGCCGGTGATCGCCACCAGGTCCCTCTCGTCGAACAGCGACATCTCAATGTCGCCGGCCTCCACGAGGGCGCGGATGGCCGGTCCCCGCAGGGCGCCGGTCCAGTCCAGTCCCGCGGGCCTCACCTCCTCCCGGATCCGCGCCTCGGTCAGCATCCCGCGGTCCCCAGCCAGGACCACCTTCGCAAGAGGGAAGCGTTCCCGCACCGCGGCGACCTGCGGGCCCGCCGTCGCCGGGTCCGCGGTGTTGCCGGGGAACACCTCCACCGACACCGGACACCCGTCCCGGTTGCACAGCAGGCCGAACTCGATCTGCGGCTTGCCCTTCTTTCCGTCCCGGGAGTGGCCGCGCCTGGCCAGGGGACACGACCTGCCTTCCATCCACACCGAGGTCAGGTCGTAGAAGATCAGGCAGCCCTCCTCCAGGTGCCGCCTCGCCAGGCAGGCCCCGCTCGATCCTGTCCTGGCGCTCGAGCAGCCAGTCCATGGCGCCGTAGAGGGAATCCTCGTCCATCCCGACGTCAAGGACCTCGCCCAGGGTGGTGGCCGCCGTGGCCTCGTTGAGACCCCTGGCCGTGGCCAGCTTCGAGGCGGGCCCCCAGGATCCGCGCCGCGATCATGGCCAGCGCCTGATCCCGTCTCGACGAGGGCTTCGGGTCGATCAGCCTGTCGAGACCCAGCTTCCTGAGCGTTCCCAGCACCGCGGCGACGTGGCCGTGGGGCAGGGAGCGGACGATGTCGAAGGCCTCCTCGAGGCCCGTCACCGCGGTGCCGCCCCTGAGCAGGACGCGGAATCCCTCGACGAGGGCGGGGGGGCACTTGGAGAGGTTGGCGAGGGTGCGCTTCCTGACCCTGCCGCCCTCGGGCCAGGACTCGCGGAGCAGGACGGCGGGCGGCGAGGAGCGGTTGGGGACGGATTTCGATATACATGGCTAGGGCCCGTTGACAGTCATGTCGCGGCGACCACGCCGGCGACGAGGCGGATCCCGGCGGCGAAGCTCGCGTCCGTCTTGTCGTGCCGCGTCGCGATCGCCCGGAACTCCCCGGTCTTCGCGAAGAGGCTCTCCACCAGGTGCCGCCAGCCGCAGACGTCCCGGTCGTGCGCCCGCGACACCGTCCGGCTCCGCCTCGACGGGACCGCCGCCTCCGCCCCGCGTTCCGCCAGGTCCCCGGGCAGCCAGTCGGCGCCGGACGCCCTGTCACCGACGAAGGCCCCGAACGCCAGGCCGCCGGGAAGCCCCGGCACCCCCTCGGGTCGTGCGCCTGGCCGGGAGGGATCGTGAACCGCACGAGAT
This sequence comes from Paracoccaceae bacterium, assembly GCA_965221845.1. Lineage (GTDB taxonomy): Bacteria > Pseudomonadota > Alphaproteobacteria > Rhodobacterales > Rhodobacteraceae > JAJEFO01. The sequence continues at coordinate 236,627 of OZ244919.1, read as the reverse complement.
GTCCCATGGCGTCCACGACGGCCACGACCTTGCTCGTCAGGCCGCCTCTGGAACGGCCGATCCCCTGGCTCGAGGTCCCCCTCTTGCGCCGGACGCCTTCCGGTGCGCCTGAACCACCGTGCCGCCGCCGGACACGCACTCGAGGCCGGACTCCTCGGACAAGGCGTCGGAAACGCGCTCGAAAACCCCGGAAAGCGCCCGGCGCCGGAACCGCCTGGAGACGCCGTCCCGGTTCCCGAACCGCGCGGGGAGGTCGCGCCACGGCGACCCCGTGCGGAACCGCCACGGCACCGCCTCCATGAAGAGGCGGCTGTCCGCCGCCGTGCCGCCGGGGTCGGACGCCCTGCCCGGCAGCATGTCCCCGGTCCGCGCCCACATGGCGTCGGCCGTCACCGTCCTGTCTGGATCGTCGTTCTGCTCGCTCATGCCGTTGTCGCCTCGTGCCGCCGTTCATCGGGGCAGGACATGGCATGGAACCGGACGATTCGCAAGACAACTGTCAACGGGCCCTAGATCAAACTTTTACGAGCCGATAAATGTTCAAACGGAGACACGGCCCAACCGGTTCCATGGGTGGAACCCAATTTTTTGACTCGGGCCCCCAGTGGTCCAACTTGCCTGCAGTTCAAGAGAGTCGGGCAGCCTTATTTTCTTGACAAAGTGATGGTGCGGCAGCGCCAGCGAATCATGGCGGTCAAAAAAATGGGATGCACCTCCGATTCCAGAGGTGTATCCCAATTTTTTTAGGGCTTATACACATAAGTTGATATACCACACCATGTTGTGTCTGTTATCTGAAGAAAAGTCATCACGTTGTATTCTGTCAACTATTGGATATAAGCCCCAATTTTTTGACATCCGCGTTTTTCGCCTGCGCTTTCAGGAGCGGGCGCGTCGGACCAGGACCGGGCGCACCGGCCGGCGGCGCGCTGCATGAGGCAGACGCAGGAGTGCGTGTCATGACTGACGAGAGCGAAGGGAGCCGGGTGCACCGCCATGCGGACGCGGCGGACTGTCCGGAGGGCCTTCCCGAGGACGAGGCGGCGGCGCATCCGCCGCCGGTCCGCAGGCACGCGGGCGGCCACACGCGATGCTGGATCGAGGGGGGCGAGGTGCGCAGCCGCGACGTCGCGGCGGACGGCACGCCGGAGGCGCTGCCTGGGGCGGTCCCGGCGGAGTTCGGTCCGCTGCCGCCGCGGCTGGCGGCGGACCCGGGCCCGGGGGTTCCGGACCCGGGCGGGGGCGGGCGGGCGCTCCGGGACGCCTCGCCGGGCGGCGGCGCGGCGGCGCCGAGGCTTCTGCTCGAGCGGCTGGACGCGCGACCCTGCCGGCGCCGGAGTGCGCGGCCTGCGGGACGCCGACGGCCCGGCACGGGCAGGAGGAAGGCCTGGCTCACGCGGCTCGGCCGGGTCGAGGCGGAGCGGTCGCGTTTCCGCTGCCGGTCCTGCGGCGGGGGATGCTTCCCGCCGGACCGGGCGCTTGGCCTTGAGGGGGACACCGTCACGCCGGGGACGGCGAGCGTCATCGCCGGGACGGTGCCGCTCATGGGCTTCGAGGCGGCGCAGCGCTTCGAGCGCGAGGAGGTGCTGGACGGCAGGCCGCCGGAACCGCGCATGCAGCTCTCCGTCGACGGCGCCGGCGTCCCGATGCGCAGGGAGGAGGTCGCGGGCGTTCGCGGGCAGGCAGGCCGACGGCACCTCGAGGACCAGGGAAGCGAAGCTCGCGGTGGCGTGCACCGCCGAGGGCCGGGACCCCGGGACCGGCGCGGCGGCGAGGACCGGGGCGGCGAATCCGTCACCTGCCTGACCGGCGGCGCGGCGGCGCCGTCCGGAGGCCGGGAGGCCTCGGACTTCGCGGCGCGGCCCGACCGCGAGGCCCGGCGGCGGGGGCTGCACGACGCGGGCGGGCCTGTCGTCGTCTCCGACGGGGCGGACTGGATCCCGAACGCCTGCGAGGGGCCCTTCGGGGGCCGGAAGGCCGCCTTCGTGCCCGGCCTCCTCCACTGCCCGGAACGCGCCTCCGACGCCGCGAGGCGGTCCTGCCGGCCGGGGGCGGAGCGGGACCGGCGGTTCGCGGAGGCGAGGCGGACGTCAGGGCGGGCCGGGCGGCGAAGGCGGGCCGGGAGCTGGCACCCTTCAGGGACCGGCACAGGGAAGCGGAGGCCTGCTGCCGGCATTTCGAGAGCGGGCTCGGCCGGATGCGGCACGACGCGTTCCGCGAGCGGGGCGTCCGGGCCGGAAGCGGCGTCGTGGAGGGCGGATGCCGGCGGTTCGGCTGCGGACGGAGCGCTCCGGAACGCGCCGGGCGGAGAGGGGCGCCAACGCCATGCTGGCGCTGAAGGGCTGCGTCATGAACCTCCGGCTGCCCGACTTCCTGGAATGGCAGGCGAATCAGGCCGTCGCCGCATGATGTCAAAAAATTGGGATGCACCCCCGGTTCCATCGGGCTCTTGACCCCACCTCACGGGAATCCTATAGTGCACCACATTATGGTCGATGTCAGCGAGAATGAATTCACACCCCAACAGGTGGCATGGTTGCGCAAGACCTTCGCACCTCGGACCGTGACCGGTTTTGACCGTCCCACCTTGATGTGGCTCTTTGGCGGGCTCACCGCGATCGGGATAACGGCCTTTGGCATTATCTGGAACGAAATCGGGTCTCTGCGTGAGGAGTTGCGCGAGGAGATTGGCTCTGTCCGCGAAGAGGTGAAAGAAAATCGCGCGCGCATCACGGACCTCGCGAACAGCCTGACGCGCATTGAAGCCATTCTGGAAGAGCGGTTGCCGAGAAACTGAGGATGCGCGGCCCGGCCGCGTCACTGGTTGCCTCCGAGTAACTCATACCAAACCAAACAAGCAATCACGGATGGAAGCGGCCCCGAGCGTCACGGGACCGCCCACTCCCTTGCGGTGATCCGCATGATCTCCTCCGTCCGCCGTGCGAAGCCGCTCCGGACCTCCTCGACGGTCTCCCTGACATGTTCGGCGCTTTCGAACGCGCGGCTGGCGAAGTGGCGGCGCTTCAGGACCGGGAACACCGTCTCGACGGGGTCCGGCTCCGGGCTGCAGGGCGGCAGCCGGAGCAGGGAGACGTTGTCGGGGATCTCCAGGTCCCTGGGCCGGTGCCAGCCCGCCCCGTCGAGGACGACGGGCGCATGTCTGCCTGCAGGCACCCGCTCCCCGATCTCCCGGAGATGCCGGTCCGTCTCCCCGGTGCCGGCCTTCGCGCAGACATGCCCGACCGCCGCCCCGGTCTCCGGGCAGGCGCATCCGCAGCGGTGGCCCCGCACGACGCGCGGGCGCGTTCCCTTCCGCGCCCGTACCCTCGAGAGCATGCCCTTCCGGCCTGTGCGGGCCTCGTCCCGGAAGAGCACGAGCACGTCCTGCGCGGACGCGCCGTCGGGAACGGCCGCCTCCGCCAGCTGCGCGAAGCCTTTGCGGAACTCCTCCCGGGCCTGCGGATCCGCCTTGGGATGGACCGGGCGCGGGGAGACGTGCCGGAAGCCGAGGCGCAGCATCAGCCGGCGCGCGCCCTCGACCGTGTGCCGCACGCCGAAGCCGTCCATGATCCGGTCCCGGATGCCGGCGGCCGTCCAGCGGCACGGCGCGCCCGCCTCCGGATCGGGCCCGGCCTCCAGCCAGGACGCGACCGCCGCCGTCCTCTCCCCGCCCGGCTTCGGCGGGCGTCCCGGCCGCGCATCGTCGCGGAGGCCGTCGACGCCGCCGCCGTCGTGCCGCTTCGCCCGGTCGCACAGGGTCTGGGCGCCGGCGCCGGCGCGGCCGGCGACCTCGGCGCGCGACATCTCGCCCTCGACCGCCAGGGCGATGGCCCGCAGCCGGTGGCGGCAGTCGCGGAACCTGTTCTTCGACGCCAGTTCGCGCAGGCCTTCGGGCGCGCGGTCGGTGCGCAAGATCATGATCCTTTCGGGCATGCCGTCCTCCTTCTGCATTTTCGCAAACACGGAATTCAGGACGGCTGCGCCGGTCAGGCGCATGATCATGGGGCAGGCCGCAACACGATGTGCACGATTTGTTCGCAGGCAAGACGAAAGATGGTCCCTTTTCGTTCGTGAGTCTTTGCTTATTTGGATTGGTATCACCTCCCAGTCCGACCCGTGCGCAGCCCTTGCCGCCCATGAACAGGAAGTAGGCGCTGCCTCCCGTTGCATACCCACGTCCAGAGCCAGGCGTGATGACCTGAACTACCAGCTCGCCGGGGCCTTGCTGGGGATTGCCGGCAGTGCGATTGCTCCAGATGTGGGCACCGGCCTTGGGGCGCACCTCGACGAGGTTATCACCCAACTCGCCGCCGGCGAAGGTGAGAGCATCTCTCAAGTCAACCACATTCTGCCATGCATTGCTGTTCACTTCCGGCGTGCGCCACTCCCAGTTGATGAACTTGGCACCGGCGCGGTATTTTTCTTGGCAATCGCAGTAAAATTGACGCGCCCGGAACGGTAGGCCTATACGAATGCCATTGACGGGCGGGTACCCGGATCCAGGCCCGCGCTGCGACCGTCCGTCCCGTTGCGCCGCCGTCAGTTCGGCAGCGGGAGGGCGGTCCGTGCCGGGCCGGCGCCCGTGTCCCAGACCACGTCCGTTCCCGTCGCCCGCCTGGCGGCGCGCTTCAGCGCCCGGTCTCTCGCGCTGCGGCTTCCCGCGCCGCGGCTAAGCGCGCTCAGCGCGCTCAGCGCGTTGGCAAGGATGACCCAGGACCACACGCGCAGCGCAAGCAGTGACGGCGTCAGGACCAGCGTCAGAAGCGTGGCGGTGCCGAGGCCGAAGACCACGGCGGTCGCGAGGGGCTTCCACCAGAGCGACGCGGGAGCGTCAAGAGAGTATCCCCCGCCGAAAAAGTCGAGCGAAAGGCCCAGCATCATCGGCGTCAGGCCCGCCATGGTCGTTATGGATGTCAGCAGCACCGGGCGCAGGCGGGCCTCGGCGGTGCGGATGATGGCCTCGATCCGCGGCATGTACCGCGCGTATTCCTGATAGGTGTCGATCAGCACGATGTTGTTGTTCACGACGATTCCCGCAAGCGCGACAATGCCGGTTCCCGTCATGATGATCGAGAACGGCTGCTCCATCACGATCATGCCGATCAGGACCCCCGTTGTGGACAGCACCACCGCAAGCAGGACCAGGACCGCGTTGTAGAAGGAATTGAACTGCGCCAGCAGGATGACGAACATGAGGCCGAGCGCCGCCGAGAAGCCGACCTGCAGGAAGGCCTGGGATTCGGCCTGGTCCTCCGCATCGCCGGTCCATTCCCAGCCGACTCCGTCGGGGAACGGCCTTTCCGACTCGATCCATTCGGTCAGGGCCTCGATCCGTTCGTTCGCGTTGACGGGAACGGAATCGAGGCCTTCCTCGGCGATGCGCCTTGCCAGGGCCCCGCGCCCCGCGTCCTCGGTCCTGACGACTTCCACGGTCATGCCGTCGGAGCCGACCAGTTTCACGAGCCCGTCCTCCACGTCCGCCTTGACGTCGAAGTAGCGGACCTGGTCGGACCTGTTGATCCGCGTGAGCCGGGAAACGGGCTTTCGGACAATCAGGTTCGAAAGCGGCACGAGACCTTCGTTGGTCCGCACCTTGAGCGTGTCGAGCGATGAAAGAAACCGGTCCTCCCTGGGCAGCCGGGCACGGATGTCGATCTCCTCGTCCGAGGAATCCACGCGCATCGTGTCCAGCAGCACCCCGTGCGTGACGAGCTGGACGATCCCGCCGATCGTCGCGACATTCGTGCCGTATTGCGACGCCTTCCCGACATCCACCTCCATCTCCCAGTCTATGCCGGGCAGCGGCAGGTCGTCCTCGACGCCCACGAGTCCCGGGGTCGCGTCGAACCGGGCGCGCGCGGTCCGCGCCGCTTCGCCGAGCCTGTCCCAGTCATTCGCCTTGAGGCGCAGCTGCAGGGGCTTTCCCGACGGCGGTCCGTTCACCTGCTCCGTGATCTCGACCTTGATGCCGGAGATCTCGCCGAGCCGTGCCTCGAGCCTTTCCAGGACGACATCCCCCTTGAGGTCGTCGGCCGCAACGCCGAACGCCTCGGCGTGCGCCGCACGGTCCTCCCAGGCCACGATCTCGATCTGGATCTGGCCGATCGAGTCGTTCGGGCCCGCCGAGAGCCCGGCACCCATGTTCAGGCCGCCTTCGCCCGCGAACGCGAACGCGTTCTTGACGCCGGGAGTGGACAGCGTGACCTCTTCGGCCTGCCGGACAAGCGCGTCCTTTTCGGCAAGGCTGAGGTTGCCGCGCGCGCGCACGTGGATGATGGCCTGCTCCGCCTCCGTTTCCACGAAGAACTCGACGCCGTTGTTGTTCGCGGCGAAGTAGCCGAAGACCGACACGACGAAAAGGAGGATCGCCCCGACGGTGACGACCGGCATCACGGGATTGCCCGCGATCAGGGCGATGAAGCTCCCGAACGGCGTGTGCCCGCTTCCGGCGTCGACGCGGCGCCGCCTGCGACGGCTCCTGACCGCGCCGAGCGCGACGGAGGAAAGCGCCGCCGCGCCCGCGAAGATGACCGCGCCGGCCGCGGACCCGAGCGTCCCGGCGCCGGGTCCGGCAAGAAGGGCCGGGTTGAGGACCTGCAGCGCGCCGAGGAACATCGCCAGGAACGCGATGGCGACGAGGGCCGCCCTGGCCGGCCAGGGCAGGGAGCGCGCAAGCGCCGCCGAAAGCCGCTGCAGGTTCCAGCTCAGCCGGCCGGACATTCCGCCCACGACCGGCAGGTAGACGAGGGCGACGATCAGAGATGCCGAAAGTACGAAGATGAGCGTGACAGGCAACGTTCCCATGAACTCGCCCGACTGTCCCGGCCAGAAAAGCATGGGCAGGAATGCGCAGAGGGTCGTCGCCGTTGACGACACCACGGGCCAGAACATGCGCTTCGCCGCCTCGACGAAGGCGCGCATCGGGCCTGCGCCGGCCTTGATGCGCTTGTCGGCGTATTCCACGACGACGACGGCGCCGTCGACCAGCATGCCGACTGACAGGATCAGGCCGAACATGACCATGTTGGAGATCGCGATCTCCATCACCGCCAGGAAGGCGAAGCAGAGCAGGAACGAGGTCGGGATGGCGAAGCCGACGAGCAGCGCCGAGCGGGTGCCCAGCGACGCCAGGACGACGATCATGACGAGAGCGATGGCCGTCAGCACCGATCCTTCGAGCTGGCTCACCATCGCCTGCACCTGCGAAGACTGGTCGTTGGAGGCGCCCACCGAGATCGCCGCCTGCAGGTCGGGCGGCCAGGCCGCGCGCGCCGCCTCGATCTCGTCCCTGATGAGTTCGCTCGTGTCGATTGTGTGGAACCCCTTGCGCTTCACGACCTGCAGGGCGACCGAGCGCACGCCGTTGAACCGTGCCGTGCCCGTGCGGTCCTCGAAGGCCAGGCGGATGTCGGCGATGTCGCCCACCGAGATGATCCGGTCGCCGGCGGCGATCAGCGGCAGCCTGAAGATGTCCTGCTGCTCGTCGAAGGAGGACGGTATCTTGATGGCGAAGGAGCCGGTCTCGGTTTCGAGGTCGCCGGCGGCGATCAGCTGGTTGTTGCTGGTGAGCTTGCTGACGAGCTCGCCCATCGTGACGTCGACCGCCTCGAAGAGCAGGGGGTCGACCACGACCTCGACCATTTCGTCGCGGTGGCCGGCAAGCGCCACCTCGAGCACGGGATCCAGGTCCTCGAGCCGGTCCTTGAGCGATTTCGCGACGCGCAGCAATGTCCGTTCAGGCACGGCGCCCGTAAGGTTGACGACCAGGATGGGAAACTCCGCCAGGCTCAGCTCGTCTATGGTGTACTTGTCGGCCCCTGCCGGAAACTGCGCCTCCGCCTTGTTCATGGCCGCGCGCACGTCGGCGAGGACCCGGGTCTTGTCCCATCCGTACTCGAACTCCATGACGACGATGGCATAGCCTTCGGCCGCTATCGCATGCATCGTCCTGAGGCCGTCGATGTCCGCAAGCTCGGTTTCCATCGGCTTGACCAGGAGCGCTTCGCTGTCCTCGGTGCCTATTCCGGCAAACGGCACGCTCACGAAGACGGCCGGGATCTCGATGTCAGGCGCGCCTTCCTTGGGCAGCTGCGCGTAGGCAAATGCGCCGGAAAGCAGCGAGAGCGCGATGAACGAAAGCACCATTCGCGCGCGTGACGCCGCCCAGTCGACGATGCCGGTCACACGCCCGGCTCCCGGAACCGGGCGGCGACCGGCGTGCCGTCGGTGACGTAGTGCTGCCCGACCACGATCACGTCGGCCTCCCGCTCCAGGCCGGTGACCCAGATGCCTTCCGTCGAGTCCCGGACGACGCTGACGCCGACGAATGCGGCCTTCGTGTCCCTTATGACCCGGACGCCGAGCTGGCCGTCGTCATTGAGCGTCAGGGACGACTGCGGCAGGAGATGCGCTTCGCGGCCGGCGGACTCGATGGCTATCTCCGCGGTCTGGCCGTCACTGATCGCGAGATCGTCGTTCGCGACCTCGACGTCCACCCGGAACGTGCGCGTGGACGGGTCGGCCGACCGCGAGAGGAACGTGACGCGGCCCGCAACGGTCTGCCCCGATGCCAGCCGCGCCCGGGCGCGGGCGCCCACGGCAACGCTTTCCAGCCGGATTTCGGGCACGAAGCCGACAAGCTTGATCGTGTCGAGCTGGATCACCGTGGCGCAGAGCGAGCCCGGCTGGAGAAGGGAGCCGAGCTCCGCCGCATCGCTTTCGAGGAGACCGGAGAACGGCGCGCGGATCTCGAGCTTGCCGATCTCGTTCCTCGCCGCGGCCACGGCCGATTCCGCCGACTGGATGCCCGACCTGGCGCTCTCGACGCCGGCGCGCGCGGCCTCCAGCGCCGCCGCCGTCTGGGCAACGCGCGTCTCGGAGGCGAAGCCGTCCCGGTTGAGGCGCGCCGCGGCGCGCCCGTTGATCTCCGCCTCCACAAGCCGCGCCTCCGCTTCCGGCAGGCGAAGCTCCGCCTCCCGGAGCCTGGCCAGGGCCTCGTCAAGGGCGACCTGCCGGGTGCCGGAGTCCAGGACGCACAGCAGGTCGCCTTCGGTCACCGCCGCGCCGCGCCGCGCCGGCTCGCTGACGACCCTTCCGGATGTCTCGGCGCGCACGTCGACCTGCCGCGACGCCTCGGTGCGCCCCCGCAGGATCACGGCGCTGTCAACGGTCTGCGCGACCGAGCGCAGCGCCACGACGGAAACGGCCTTGCCGGCATCCGTAGGCCGGCCGCCCCGGTCGTCCGCATCGACGGTTTCGTCCGCCGCCACCGCCTGCGCGTTGCCGCCGGTCGCGAGGCTCAGGACGGCATCACGCTCGAGCACGAGAAGGTACAATGCCGTTACCACGAGGCAGGCTGTCAGAACGGGAAGAAGGCGCATGGCTTTTCATGTCCTTGCGGCAGCGCATGCCTGCAGGCATGCGCGTGCCACTGTGTGCAACAACGCGTTCTCGTCGTCCCTGCCTACATGAATCCGCGGCCGTCGGCAAGATTTGATGCGTGCGGCCGGAATGCGTTCTTTGCATTCCCGCATGCAGGCTGTAAGACGGCCCCGATTGCGGCAATCGGTGGAAATTCGCGGTGTCGAGCCAGGATTCCTTCATCAACGAGGTGACCGAGGAAGTCCGTCGGGACAGGCTCTTCCGGCTCATGCGCCGCTATGGCTGGATTGCGGCCGCCTCCGTCGTGCTGGCCGTCTGCGGCGCAGCGGTCTTCGAGTGGCAAAGGGCGCAGGCCCGGTCGGAGGCCCAGGCGGCCGGCGACGCTCTGCTGGACGCCCTGTCCGAGGACGCGCCGGAGGCCCGCGCCGCGGCGCTCGCCGCCATTGACGGCGACTCGTCGGGACGGGGCGCCGTCGTCCTGCTCCTTCGGGCCGCAGCGGAGATCGAGGCAGGCGAGAGGGACCGTGCGCTGGCGGCGCTGGCGGCGGTCGCGGCCGATGCGGAGGCGCCTTCGGTGTATCGCGACCTCGCCGTCCTGAAGTCGGTGACGCTTTCCGACGCCGCGCCGGAGGAGCGGGTGGCCCGTCTCGCACCGCTCTCTGCGGCCGGCAACCCGTTCCGTCTCCTGGCCGTCGAGCAGCGCGCCCTTGCCGAGATCGCGCTTGGCAGGACCGAGGCCGCGATCGAGACCCTGAACGGCATTCTTGCGGATGCCGAGCGAACGGAGGATCTGGGCAGGCGCGCTGCGTGGCTGATCGTCGCCCTCGGCGGAACGCCCGGGGACGGATAGGCCGAAGCGGCAGGCCAGCGAGAGGTGCAGATGGTCAGGAAACCCTGCGTTCCGGCGCTCGTGGCGATGGCGCTCGCTGCGTGCGGCGAAAGGGAGGAGCTGCTGCAGGGCGAGCGGCTGGACATAGCCGGCACGCCCATGAGCGTCGTCCTGGGCCGCGCGGCGCCGCTGGACCTCCCCCCGCCGTCGGCGAACGCGGAATGGACGCATGTCAACGGCGACGCGCGCCGCCAGCTGACGCATCTCGCGCTCTCCCGCGAGCCGTCTCTTGCCTGGAGCGCGCCGATCGGGCAGGGCAACGGCCGCAGGCACAGGATCACGGCTGCACCGGTCGTTGCGGACGGGCGGGTCTACACGCTTGACAGCGGGGCGCAGGTCTCGGCGCACACCACTTCGGGAGAACGCCTCTGGGCCGTGGACCTGACGCCGGTCTCGGAGAGCCCGGACGGGGGGTCGGGCGGCGGCCTGGCCGCCGCCCCGGGCGCCGTCTTCGCAAGCTCCGGCTTCGGCACCCTGACGGCGCTGGAAGCCGCGACGGGCGAAATCCGCTGGGTGCAGGATCTCGAATCCGCCGCCTCCGGGGCTCCCGCCGTGCACGAGGGCGTCGTCTACCAGGTCACGCGAAACGCCGTGGGCTGGGCCATTGACGCCGAGAACGGGCGGATCCTCTGGCAGGTCATCGGCGCCACCAGCGAAAGCGGGGTTTCAGGCGGCGCGGCGCCCGCCATCGCGGGGTCGCAGGTCGTCTTCCCTCTGCCGTCCGGCCAGCTGGTGGCCGCCGACATCGGTTCCGGCGCGCAGACATGGGTGGCGAGCGTGACGGGCGAGCGGCTCAGGCGGGCGTTCACCCGCTTTTCCGAGCTGACCGCCGCGCCGGTCGTGGCCGGCGACGTCGTCTACGCCGGCAATCACTCCGGCCGCGCCTCGGCGTTCGACGCGGCCACCGGCGAGTCGCTCTGGTACGTTCACGCGGGCGGACTCAACCCCTTCTGGACGACCCGGGGCTCCGTCTTCCTCGTGTCCGAGGAAAATCTCCTGATGCGGCTCGATGCGGCCACCGGCGAGGCCATCTGGGCGCGGGAACTGCCGCATTACACGCGCGAGCGCATCGCGCGCCGCAAGGCGATCCATGCGCACTACGGTCCGCTGCTCGCCGGCGGGCAGCTGCTCGTCGTGTCGAACGACGGCCTCCTGCGCTGGTTCGATCCCGTCTCGGGCGAACCGGCCGGCGAACTGGCGCTGCCCGCCGGAGCGGCCCGCAATCCCGCAATCGCCGACGAAACCCTGTACATCGTGACCGAAGACGGCTGGCTGCACGCCTTCCGTTGACGCGCCTGGGCACATGACCTTCAGGCTGGCCATTGTCGGACGTCCCAACGTAGGCAAGTCCACGCTGTTCAACCGCCTTGTCGGGAAGCGCCTGGCGCTGGTCGACGACCAGCCCGGGGTGACGCGCGACCTGCGGGAGGGCGAGTCGCGGATCGCGGGAGCGCGTTGCGTCGCCATGGACACGGCCGGGCTGGAAACGGCGAGCGACGAGAGCCTGCAGGGCCGCATGCGGCGGCTGACGGAACGCGCGATCGAAACGGCTGATGCATGCCTCTTCATGATTGACGCGCGGGCGGGCGTCCTTCCGGACGACACGGTTGTTGCGGGCGTTCTGCGACGCAAGTCCGCTGATGTGATCCTCGCGGCGAACAAGGCCGAAGGGCGCGCAGCAGAGGCGGGGCTTCTTGAAGCGCATTCCCTCGGCTTCGGCGACCCGCTGGCGCTGTCGGCCGAGCACGGCGCGGGAATGCGCGAGCTTCACGAGCGGCTGGAACCATTGATTCTCAAGGCCGAACGGGCCGCCGGCCTGCCCGGGGCGGACGCGGACGATGGCGGCGGCGGGGGCGCCCCCGCGCCGGCGTCTCCCATGAGGGTCGCGGTCGTTGGCCGGCCGAATGCGGGAAAGTCGACGCTCGTGAACCGCTTGCTCGGCGAGGACCGCCTTCTGGCCGGGCCCGAGGCGGGCATCACGCGTGACGCGATCTCCGTCCTGCTTGACTGGGACGGCCTGCCTGTCCGCGTCTTCGACACGGCCGGAATGCGGAGGAAGGCGCGCGTGCAGGACAGGCTGGAAAGGCTGTCGGTCGGGGACGGGATCCGTGCGGTGAGGTTCGCCGAGGTCGTGATCGTTCTCCTCGACGCGGCGGTCCCGTTCGAGCAGCAGGATCTCCGCATTGCGGACCTGGCCGAGCGCGAGGGCCGCGCGGTCGTGCTGGCGGTCAACAAGTGGGACCGGGTCACGGAAAGGCGGGCGAGGTTCGGCGATCTTTCCGAAAGGCTCGAACGGCTGTTGCCGCAGCTTCGCGGGGCGCCGCTCGTGCCGCTCTCCGCCCGGACGGGGCGCGGAACGGACCGGCTTCGCGACGCGGTGATTGGCGCGCATGGCGTCTGGAACCGCCGGGTCGGCACGGCCGAACTGAACCGATGGCTTGCGGAGGCGGTCGCGGCGCATCCGCCGCCCGCACCGGGAGGCCGGCGCGTGAAGCTGCGATACATCACCCAGGCCAGGGTCCGGCCGCCGGGATTCGTTGTCATGTGCTCCGGCCCGCAGAAGCTGAACGAGAGCTACCGACGCTATCTGGTCAACGCGTTGCGCGAGGATTTCGACATGCCCGGGACGCCTGTCCGGCTGGCATTCCGGGACCAGGGCCACAAGAACCCCTATCGCGGCAGGAAACGGCCGGGGCCGTCGCGGCTGCGCAAGCATCTCGGCCGGGGCGCGCCGGGAGGGGGCGGGCAAGGCTGACCTGATCCGGGCCAAGCGCCGCGGGCGGCGGAGAGGCCGTCCGTCCGCGCCGTCATTCAAGCGATCCTTCCGGCGTGATGGCCCTGGCGCCGCCCAGCCACGGAAGCAGCCCTTCGGGCAGGTCAACGCCGCCGCCGGCCGTCTGGCCGTTCTCCAGGACCGCAATCAGCGCGCGTCCGACGGCGAGGCCCGATCCGTTGAGGGTGTGCACGAATCCGGGCTTGCCGCCTCCGGCGCGGAATCGCGCGTTCATCCTGCGCGCCTGGAAGTCGCCGCAGGTCGAGACCGACGAGATCTCGCGGTAGGACCCCTGTCCGGGCAGCCAGGCCTCGATGTCATAGGTTCGCCGGGCGCCGAACCCGAGATCGCCTGCACACAGCGAGACCGTGCGGTAGGGCAGCCCGAGGCGTTCCAGGATTCCCTCTGCGCAGCGGAGCATCCGCTGCTGCTCCGCTTCCGACTCGTCAGGATGCACGACGGACACCATCTCGACCTTCTCGAACTGGTGCTGACGCAGCATGCCCGCGGTGTCCTTGCCCGCGGCACCGGCTTCGGAGCGGAAGCATTGGGTGTGCGCCGTCAGCCGCATGGGGAGCGCATCGGCGTCAAGAAGGCTCTCCCGGACCATGTTGGTGAGCGTCACTTCGGATGTCGGGATCAGCCACAGCCCGTCTCGGGTGGCGTAGCTGTCCTCGGCAAACTTGGGCAGCTGGCCTGTCCCGACCATGGGCGCGTCGCGCACGAGCACCGGCGTCATGGTCTCGGTGAGGCCGTTTTCCGACGTGTGCACGTCGAGCATCATCTGTGCCAGCGCCCGGTGCACCCGGGCCACGGCTCCGCGGAGCACGACGAACCTGCTGCCGGAAAGCCTGGCTGCGGTCTCGAAGTCCATGCCTCGCCGGATCCCCGCGATGTCGAAATGCTCGACCGGATCGAAGTCGAACACCGGCGGCTCGCCCCAGCGATGCAGCTCAGGGTTGCAGTCTTCGTCGGCCCCGTGCGGCACGTCTTCATGCGGCAGGTTCGGCAGGGCCAGCAGGCACTCCCGCAGCCGTGCGTCTTGCGCCGCGGCGTCGGCTTCGAGGCGCGCTATCTCGTCCTTACTTTCAGCGACGCGGGCGCGCAGGCGCTCGAACCTGGCATTGTCCCCGCCGGCCAGTGCCTCGCCGATCTCCCTCGTTGCGGCGTTTCGCTCAGCCTTGGCGGCTTCCGCCGCCGCGATTCCGGCGCGCCGGACCTTGTCGATCGCGAGGACCTCCGGCGATGGCGCCGGCAGTCCCCGGCGCGCCATGGCGGCATCGAACCCGGCCGGGTCTTCGCGAATCGCGCGAATGTCGTGCATCGGTCGTCTCCTGCGCTTCAGGCTGCAGAGCCCTACGCGCCGGCACGCCGATTGTCGACACCGGGCCGCCGTCCCGGCCGCCGGAAGGGCAGGGCGCGGGACCGGAAGCGGCGCGATGCCCGCGGCCTGGCGCGCTTGTGCTGCCTGCACCAATTCCCGTAGGGTTGCCCGAACAGGAGCTTGGAGGGCGAGATGCCGCCCATGAGTCGTGCCGGCGCGGCGCCGTTGCCGGCCGAGGGTCATGGCGCCGCTTCAGGATTGCCGGATCCGGCAGATCTGTACATGGCGCTGGATCTCGGCACCAATTCGTGTCGCATGCTGATCGCCCAGCCAAGGGGCAGCCAGTTTCATGTCGTCGACAGCTTCTCCAGGAGCGTCCAGCTGGGGCAGGGCCTCGAAGCGAGCGGCTTCCTGTCGCGCCCGGCAATGCGCAGGACGCTCAACGCGCTGAGGGTCTGCAGCACGAAGGTGGACAGGCATGGCGTCAGGCGCATGCGCCTGGTCGCGACCGAAGCCTGCCGCCGGGCGAGGAACGGAAAGGCGTTTCTCGAGACGGTTGCTCGCGAGGTCGGTCTCGAACTGGAACTGATCGCCCCCGAGGAGGAGGCGCGTCTGGCAGTGATTTCCTGTGCGCCTCTCGTTTCGCCCGGGACCGAGCAGCTGCTTGTTTTCGACATCGGCGGCGGCTCCACCGAACTCGTCTGGATCGACCTGAGCCGCGTGCAGGGAGCCGAGCGCTCCAGGGCCATCATGCGCCTCGGGACCGGATTCTCGCTCCGGGCCTCGTCGCCGTTCCCCGCGGCGCGCGTGGTCGACTGGATATCCGTGCCGCTTGGCGTCTCTACGCTTCGGGACCAGTTCGCCGATGTCGAAGGCGATGCCGCGCGATTTGCCTTGATGAGCTGCCACTTCGAGGAATGCCTCGCGGAATTCCCGCCGTGCGCGGCGGAGCAGGCGCGCGAGGGCTTCCAGGTCATCGGCACGTCCGGAACGGTGACAACGGTGGCCGCGAGCCACCTTGGACTGCCCAGGTACGACCGAACAAGGGTTGACGGCCTCAGGATGACCTCCGGCCAGATCGACAGGGTCGTCAGCAGCTACCTTGACCTCGGGCCGGAAGGCCGTCGTGCGGACCCGCGCATCGGGAACGACCGGCACACGCTGATCATGTCCGGCGCCGCCATCCTGCAGGCCCTGCTCAGGATCTGGCCGACCGACCGCCTTACCGTCGCGGACCGCGGCCTGCGCGAAGGCCTCCTTTACGCCCAGATGTCAGCCGACGGCGTTCTCGAGGACGGTGTGCACTGACCGGCGCCGATTGACCGGCGCACGGCCCGATGCGCCTGCCGGGCAGCGCATCGGCTCGATTTTCAGAGCCGACCGCGGGCGGCCGCGGCCTGACGGCATGCGGAATGACGTCGGCCGCCGGCCTGCCGACGCGTTGGCGGTCGCGCCCGGGCGTCCGCCGGCTTTCCAGAACCTGGCTGGCAGGCCGGTCGTCGCGTCAGCCCCTCAGGTCGCAGCCGAGGAACCTGCGGCCGGTCTGCAGCGCCGCGTCAAGCACGGAAAACGACCCGGCCGCCGGGTCGATCACGAAGTCCCCCTCGTTGCTCACGGCGGAAATCAGGCGTCCTTGCAGCTCGACCGGCTTGGCGTGCGGATGCATGCGTCTCGACGCCTTCTCCAGGACGACGTCCGTGATGTTGTGCGCTTTCCACACGCCCTTCGCCCTGACGGGCCGTCTCTGCAGGACGATGCAGTGCTCCCCGCGACGTCTGGTGCGATACCCCATGCCGAACGTGCCCTTGTCCCAGGTCACCAGGTCGACGATCTCCAGGTCCGTTCCCTCCAGCCACGGGCGCACTCCCTGGCACAGGTGGAACTTGTCCAGCCAGAGGAACAGGTGACCGGACGGGATCAACGCGCGGTCGATGCCGCGCACGAATTCCGCGATCACCTCTTCGGGCATCTGGGCCAGGCCGCTTCGCCGCGCACCCCGCGAACCGCCCTCGTTTCCGTACGCGAGCTTGTCAAGGACGCCGCGGTACTGGGGATCGAGGAATGCCACGGGAATGGCGCCCTCCGGAAGCAGGGACAGGAACTCAAGGCCGTCCATCTTCAGGCGAGCGTCTGGCCTCAGGGATGCCGGCAGCGCGAGCCGCGGGGCGCGGACGGTCCTTTCCCCTGAGAAGACAGCCCTGTCAGCGGGGCCCTTTGCAGGAGCGGGCCTGCGCGTCGCTTTCTGTCGCGTGGCGGGCATTTCGTCCTTTCCCCGTCATGTCCTTCTCGCCTGCGTCCCGGAACCGGGCGCGGCTCCGTTCAGTTGCCCAGACCTGCCGCCTCCTTGGCCAGGGCCTCGATTTCGCCCCAACCGCCCCGGGACACCAGGCCGTCAGGCGCCACCCAGGATCCGCCGACGCAGACCGTGTTCTTGAGAGCGAGATAGCGTCGGGCGTTGCCAGGGCCGACGCCGCCGGTCGGACAGAACCTGACCCGGGGCAGGGGAGCGGCCAGCGACTCCAGGGCCGCCACGCCGCCGGACGCCTCGGCCGGAAAGAACTTCTGGACGTCGTAGCCCCTTTCCAGCAGGCGCATCGCCTCGCTTGCGGTGGCGGAACCCGGAATGATCGGAAGGCCCTCGATTTCGGCGGCGCTGAGCAGCCGTTCGGTCGCTCCCGGCGAGACGCCGAATGCGGCTCCGGCGCGCCTGGCCGCGCGAACGTCCTCAGGCGCAAGCAGCGTTCCGGCTCCGACGACGCTCCCGGTGACTGCGGTCATCGCACGAATTGCCTCAAGGGCCGCCGGCGTTCTGAGCGTGACCTCCAGCACGGGCAGTCCGCCGTCGACCAGCGCCTTGGCCAGCCGGCCGGCCTTGCCCGCGTCGCTGACGGTAAGGACCGGAATGACAGGGGCCAGCTGACAGATCCTGGACGTCTCGCGGCAGCCTTCCCGAGGGTTCATCGCGCAGGCCAGGGGCCGCGGCGCCCGTTCCCGACCGCATCGCGGCTCGTTTCCTGGCCTGGGACCCCGGGCGTCCGCGACGCGGGGCTTCCGGGCGGCCCCCGCCGCAAGGGACGGGGCCTGCCGAACCGGCCCTCCGGGCCGCAGGCGCGCCTGGACGGAACGGCATGGCGAGCCAGACTCGATGAAGGTGCCGTCAATGCACGAGCCCTCCGGCGCGGGAAATTCGGTTTCTGCACGACTGGCATGAGGATTGCCCGTCTGCAAGGCTCCTGCGGACTGCGGGAGGCGGGAGGCGCGCGGTGCCGTGGCGCGTCAGGCGCCAGATCCGGGACTGTCCGCCGGAAGTCATCGCTTCGGCATCGGGGCTCGCCGTCCTGCGCGGCCGTTTCGGCAATTCACGCCTGCACGCCGGCTCAGCGGCGCGCGGCGTCCGCCCAGCCGGCCTCGAGCCTCTCGATGGCGGCGATCCGCGCCCCGGCCTTCGGGTGGCTGAGGAGCCATGCCGGCAGCGCCGCGCCCCGCGCGCCGGTCAGCCTTTCCAGCTTCCTGAACAGCGACTTCTGCGGTTCGGTCCCGATCCCTGACTTGATCAGCAGGGCGGACGCGTAGGCGTCCGCCTCGTACTCGTCGGAGCGCGAGAGCCGCGCCGCGAGCATCGCGGCGAGGGTGTTGGCGATCATGACGCCGAATCCGGGCAGGAAGCGCCCCAGGACCATCATGAGCGCCGTTCGAAGCGCGTTCTGGCCCGAGAAGTCGATCATCCTTCTCCGCGCGTGCCCGAGCGCCACATGGCCGAGCTCGTGGGCAATGACCGATGCCATTTCCTCGGCGGCGATCTCCCCTTGGCTGTACTTCCGGTAGAAGCCCCGGGTCAGGAAGATGCGCCCGTCGGGAGCCGCCAGCCCGTTGACGGGCTCGACTTCATAGAGATGCACCCGGATGCGCGGGAGGTCGAGCGCCTCCGCCATGCGGTCCGTGAGCTTCCCGAGCTTCGGGTCGGCCAGCTCCGACGAATTCCTGCTCAGTTCGGACGATGTCCTCCAGGCCGAGAACCTGTACATGACCAGCGCGTACAGAATCGCGAGAAGGATGGGCGCGAGATTGAGCATGAAGGAAACATGGTGCTGCGGGGCGCGGTTTCCAAGGACGGCGTTTCCGGCCGAAGCGGAAACCCGCCCGGGGCCTCCGGAGCCCTCAGCGCCAGGCGGCGCCGAGGGACAGGAACACGCCGAGCAGCGCGAAGGCGATGCCGTAGGCGGCGGCGTACCGGGCCAGGTCGGCCGGGCCTGCGCGCCGTCTGCGCGCCGCGCGCAGGCCCAGGACCACCCCGAGGACCAGGCATGCGGCGACGATCATCCGCCTCCCTCTCGCCGGCCGCGCCGCCGCGGCCGGCGGCGTGCCGGTATCGGCATGGCATGCGGGATCGCCGCAACCGGGCTTCGTCTCGGCCCTGCGGAACGTGAACGCGGGGCGGCTCTCGCGGGCCGCCCTCGTTCAGCAGGACGGGAATCGCAGGCCATCGATGCGCAGGACGACAGGCATTCTCCAACCATGGATCATGCCCGGCGAGCAGTCCAGCGCTCCGGATCGCCTTGCGAGGAGCTTTCCAGTTGCCGCCTGTCGACATCGGTTTCATGATTGCGTCATGCTTGACACGGAAAGAAATTCAATTATGCTCTTGAGAGCGCAGTGAAGGTCATAAACAGTTCTTAAGAGCAAATGACGGCAAGAAACCTGCTCACGGCTGCACCACCCTACGAGGTCGGGCAGGCGATCACGCGTCTGGGCAGGAACCTGCGCATCGCGCGCCTGCGCCGCAACCTGACGATCAATGAGGTCGCCGACAGGATCGGTACTGGTTCACGCGCTGTCATGGATGCGGAAAGGGGCAAGCTGAGCACCGGCGTCGCTGTCTATATCGCGCTGCTTTGGGCCTACGATCTGCTGCATCCGCTCGACACGCTTGCCGATCCGCTGACTGACAGCGTGGGTCTTGCCCACGATCAGCTTTCTGGACGGAAGCGCGCGCGCAGCGACAAGGGTCTTGACAATGACTTCTGAGCCCGGCGCCACGGAATGCTACGTCTATGTCACGCTGCCCGGCAAGAGCGCCTTCGTGACCGCGGGCCGATTCGTGCTTGAACCCGACCGCAGCAGCGTTCCGGTCGGTCGCTTCGTCTACGGCCGGAGCTACCTCTCCAATCCAGATGCCGTGCCGATCGACCCGATCGACCTCAAGCTGGCGGGCACGACATGCCGCACGACGGCGCTCAAAGGCGTGTTCGGCGCGCTGCGCGATGCCGGTCCTGACCATTGGGGACGCCGCGTCATCGAAAGACATGCCGGAGTGCCACAGCTCGGCGAGATTGACTATCTGCTCAACGCGCCAGATGACAGCGCCGGCGCGCTCGGGTTCGGCCCCGGCCCCAGGCCGCCTGCGCCGCAGAGAAAGTTCAACAAGACGCTCGATCTTGAAAGGCTGATCGCGCTTGCCAATGCCATCGCCTCCGGCGAAGACGTGCCCGACGACCCGGATGCCGGACAGGTTGAAGACCTCATGATGATCGGCACCTCGATGGGTGGCGCACGCCCGAAGGCCGTCATCGAGGATTCTGACGGGCTCTGGCTCGCGAAGTTCAATCGCGGCGATGACAGGTGGAACCACGCGCGGGTCGAGCATGCGATGCTTCAGCTTGCCAGCGCCTGCGGCATAAACGGCGCGCAGAGCCGCATCGAGAATGTCGCTGGCCGCGATGTGCTGCTCGTCAAGCGGTTTGACCGCGAACGCGCAAGTCACGGCTATCTGCGCGCCCGGATGATGAGCGGGCTCACGATGCTGCGTGCCGAGGACACCCACCAGCATCGAGAACGCTGGTCCTACATGCTGCTGGCTGAGGAGCTGCGCCGCATCTCGGCGCAACCCAGGGACGATGCGATCGAGCTCTTTCGCCGCATGGTTTTCAACGCGCTGATCTCGAACATCGACGATCACCCGCGCAACCATGCCGCCATTGCGAGAGATGCCGACTGGCGGCTCTCCCCGGCCTACGACCTGACGCCGTCGACGCCGGTGAGCATCGATCGCCGCGACCTCGCCATGGCCTGTGGTGACATGGGCCGCTACGCCAACGCGCGGAACATGCTCTCGCAATGTGTACGCTTCCATCTCAAGACGGAGGAAGCCGCAGTGATCATCAATGCCATGGAACGCCAGGTCAAAGCCAGCTGGCATGGAATCGCCCGCCTTGCAGGCGTCACCGATGCTGACTGCGAAGCCATCAGCGGCGCCTTCGCCTACCCGGGCCTTCGGCTGGCGCCAGAGAAAGCGGCGAGGGTGTGAGAACCACGTGCCGAAAGGCGTCCCTGTCGCGCTTCCTGGCCGCTCAAACCGTCGGGCGATGAAAGCCGTTCTGCGACCGGCATTCAGCCCGAGGGGCGCTTGGGCGGCAGTGCCCGCCGCGCGCAGCTGCGAAAACGGTTCCCGAGCCGCCGAGCGGCTTTCAGGCGACACCATGGGAAGCACGAGGCAACAGATCAATGCATGAAATCATGACAGGGGGCGACGCCCCTGTACCATCGCCGGTGCAGGTGCTGCTGAATCTGGTCAGATGGCATGAGAACCGCGAACCAGGGCGAGGACGGCCGGGCGGTGAGCCGGGAGCATCCATGTCCTGGGTCAAGCCCGGATCCGGCCTTTTCCGAGGGGTTTCCGGGGGCGGGGCCGGGGTTTCCCGCGGCCAGTCCACATCACGGTGGCCGTCCGGGCAGGCGGCGGCGGTCCGGCCGCAAGGGCAGCGGCCGGCTTGCCGGTTCCCTGCTGGCCCGTCCGGGCGTCAGGCGGCCGTCGCCGCCGCCATGCGGTACTCCCAGGTGCGCCGGCGGGCGGTGCCGGAATGAGGCCGTCAGACCGGAAATTCACGTCTCTTGAAGGCCGCTCCGGCTCGAACGCGTGGTGAAGCCTTCCAGCCAGGGCGCCGGACCTCGCTTTCTGACCTGCAGCAGCAGCCCTGCCGAACACTCCGTCGCCTGATGCGCAGAGCGAAGAGCAGGGCGACGCGGTTTCAACGATCCTGGCGTTTCGCGGCTCCGCCTCTCCGGCGACGACCCCCATGTTCCGCAGCAGGCGAATCAGGCCGGTCTCTGCAAGGGCCGTGATTCTGGGGTCCGTGCCGCCGCCGCGGCGGCATCGACGGACCGGTCGTCGTTCTGGGCGCCCAGCCGCCAGATCACGGGAAGGCCGAACGCACGGGCCAGGGCAAGATTCGCCTCGTACAGCGGCCTGTCCGCGCAGTGCGCAACCAGCGTGCAGGGGTGGAAGAACGATGCCTTGCCGCCAGAGTGCAGGCCGGCGAAGGCATCGGCGCGGGGCAGCAGTTCGGTTTCCACGAGGTCGGCGATCATGGCCGTCGGCCGCCGTCCGGATCGCCGGAAAAGGCCCTGCTGAGGTTCGCGCCGTCAAGCGGGCTGACGCGGCAGGCCTCGGCGAAGTCTGGCGCGTTCAAGGCGGGAACGAGAATGACCCTGTCCCGCGAGCGCCGCCGGATCGAGGCGCTCTGCGTGGCGCATGACGGCGGCCGGCCCCTCGAACCCGTCGCCGTGCGTGCCGCCAATGAACAGGGCCACGGGACCGGCGCCGCCCTTCGGCGACATGACCGTGATCGGATGGTGCCCAAGCGGGTTGGAATTGCCGGACCGGCGAAGGCGGATCCCTTCGCCGAGAAGTCGCTTTGCGGCCAACCCTGCTTTGTGATGGAAGGTATTGACCGCACCACGTGCGGCTTGTGGCATCGGGTTGGGAGGCAACGGTGGCGGGACCGAGGGCAAGGCCGGGAATCGATCGGATCAAGCCCCACATGCTTGCGATGGCGGCCGACGGGCTGCCGCCCGCCTGGGCCTTGCTGGACTCCAATGAGAGCGTCTTCGGCCCCAGCCGGCATGCCAGGGACGCCGCTTGCGCATCCCTGTCCGGAATCGGGCGATACCCGGCGGGAGCCGATGCCCTGCTGGCCCGTGCGATTGCCCGATTCCACGGGCTCGATCCGGACGGGATCGCCGTCGGCCAGGGCGCGGACGATCTTCTGGCGCGGCTGTTCCGTGCATATCTCGGGCAGGGGGATCGACTGCTCCGGTCGGCAAACGGATACCTGAAGGTTCCGAATTACGCACATGCAAACGGCGGCGAGGTCGTCTCGGTCGCGGATGACGAGCTGACGCCGTCGGTCGACGGCATGATCGCCGCCGTCACCGGGCGGACGCGTGTGGTCTACCTCGCCAATCCGGAAAACCCGGCCGGCACCTATCTTCCGAACGCGGAGGTCGAGCGCCTGCACGCGGCCCTTCCCGGTGACGTTCTCCTGATCCTGGACAGCGCATATGCTGAATACGCCTGGGCGGACGACTACTGTCCCGGCCATGACCTTGTCACGCGATCGGCCAACGTGGTCGTCTGCCGGACGTTCTCGAAGATCTACGGACTTGCCGGCGCGCGCGTGGGCTGGGCCCATGGTCCGCGGGGCGTCATCGACGTGGTGCGGCGGATCGGCCTGACCTTCCCGGTCGCGGCGCCCTCGGCCGCTGCCGCGATGGCGGCGCTGGAGGACCAGGCGCATGTCGCGTTCGTCCGCCGGGAGAACCGTGCGCTGCTGGAGGGGTTCTGCGGCCGGCTGGACCGTCTTGGCGTGGGCTACGTGCCGTCGCAGGCCAACTTCGTCCTCGGCAGGATGCCCGGGGCGGGCCGGTCGGAGGCCGCGGCCCTGGCGCTGGGCGAGAAGGGAGTGCGCGTCCGGCGCATGGCCTCGCCCGCATATGCGGACTTCTTCAGGGTCTCGATCGGCCTCGCGCGCGAACTGGAGGCAGCGTCCGATGCGCTCGAGGCCCACCTCGGGGAGGCAGGATGATGGCGGCGGCCCCGCCAGCGGGCGTCCGGGCGCGCGTGGCGCACCCCTCCGGCGCCCGCATCATCGAGGCCCTGAAGCAAGGCGGGGTCAGAGAGGTCGTCGCGCTCCCCGACATCGTCACGAGCGACGGCCTTCTTTGGCCGATGTCGCGTGACCCCGCGATTCGCCTGACACGTGTGTGCAAGGAAGACGAGGGGGTGTCGATCTGTGCCGCGATGTCGTGCAACGGCACGCGGTCGGTTCTGCTGATGCAGCAGACGGGTCTCATGGACTCCCTCAACGCTGTCCGCGCGATCGGGGTCGAGTACCGGAGGCCGGTCGTGATGCTTGTCGGCCTTCTGGGGAAGGAGCCCCATCTGCCCGCGAGCAGGTCCGCGGCCTACGGGGTGAGGATTGTCGAACCGGTCCTCGGCGCGATGGGTGTTTCGCATTCCCCGATCGAGCAGCCGGAAGACGTCGACGACATCGCTCGCCTGATCGACGAAGCGTACGCGAACTCGCGTCCGCACGCGTTCCTGATCGGCCGGTCGCCGGTGGCGACATGACCATCAGGCGTGACGAGGCGCTTCGCGCGCTCGTGCCGCTCGTGCGCGACGACGACATTGTCGTCGCCGTGTACCAGACGGGCTTCGACTGGATCGCGATCAATCCAAGGCCGCTGAACTACGTGGCCGTGGGCGCGATGGGGCAGGCGGCGTCGCACGGGCTCGGCCTTGCGCTCGCCAACCCGGAGCGCCGGGTGTTCGTGCTTGACGGCGACGGCTCGCTGCTGATGAATCTCGGGGCGCTCGTCACCGTTGCCGGCGCCGGCGTCGCCAACTTCCATCATTTCGTGTTTGCGAACCGGGTCTACGAAGTCAACGGCAAACAGCCGATCCCGAACGCCGCGAACGTCGACTTCGCGGGATTCGCCGCGGCTGCGGGATACGCCGCGTCGCAGTCGTTTGACGAGCTTGACGCGTTCGCCGGCGCGGTTCCCGGCATCCTTGCGCGGGCCGGTCCGCAGATGGTCAGCCTAGAGACCGTGCCCGGCGAGCCGCACCCGAGAAACTACGGCTACATCCATGGCGCCGAGGCGCGGAAGACGTTCGAGGATGCGCTGAACGGAACGGACGGGCGCAGGTCACGCCCGCGCCCGCCAGAGGCCGCCGATGCTCTCTGAGGCCACGCGCGACGCGATGACCATCGCGATCATCAGCCCGGTCGTGACGGCGGCAGCGACTCCGAACCAGACGCCGATCTCGCCGAGCCGGAACACGCCGACAAAGAGCCAGACGAAGAACGCGATGCCGAAGGCCTGGCGATAGAGGCTGATCCAGACGCTCCAGGCCGGGCGCTTCAGGGCCTGCAGGAAGGAGTTGATCGCGAAGAGCATCATGTAGGCCGGCAGGATCAGGCTTTCGACCCGTAGATAGGCAAGGCCGACCCTGATCACCTCCGGATCCTGGGTGAGCCGCTCGAGCACCGGCCGGCCGAGGATCCAGATGACGGGCGCCGCCGCGGCGGTCATGGCGAATCCGACCTTCCAGCAGTGGAACAGGGCCGCGCGCACGCGATCATGGTCGCGTGCGCCGAACGCCTGGGCCGCGATCGGGAGCAGCGCCCCCGTCACGCCGATGACGGGAAGCAGCAGGATCTGCTCGAGCCGGATGGCTATGCCGAATCCGGCTATCGCGTGCTCGCCGAAACCCTTGAGGGCGAACTGCACCACGAAGCCGGACAGCATCATGATCATCAGCGCGAACGCGGTCGGGAACGCCTGGGCGAAGATCTCCCGAAGCCCGGAGCCCCGTGGCGCGAAGTGCCGGGGCCGCACGCGCGACAGCGTTCGAAGCCGCAGCAGCTTCCGCAGCAGCCAGGCCATCACGCCGGCCTGGCTCATGACGGTCGATGCCGCGAGGCCGTCGAAGCCCATCCCGCCCCAGAGGCCGGGCACGCCGAAGATCAGCAGCGGGTTGAGGGCGATGTTGGCAAGGAACGCGGCAACCAGGGCATGCTGCATGGAGCGCCCGTCGCCGTGGGCCTGCAGGGCCCCGTTGCAGGCATAGGCGACCAGGAAGCCGGGCAGCGCCAGGGAAAGAGCCAGGTAGTACCGCGTCCCGGCATCCCGATAGGGTCCGGGATCGGACACAAGCGCCACGAGCGCCGGGCCGTACCATGATCCGGCCGCTGCAAGGGCCAGCGCGGCAATGGCGCCGAAGGTGACGCCCTGTGCCGACAGCCGCCGGGCGGCGCGCCGGTCCCCCGAGCCGAGCGCGTTGCCGACGAGGGCACCCATTGCGGAGCCAAGGCCGAAGCCGATGGACAGCGCGATGTAGAAGGCCTGGGACCCCAGCGAGATGCCGGCCTGCGCGCTGGTCGACAGAAGGCCGGCGAAGAACATGTCCACGACGTTGTAGAGCGTGTTGAACAGCATCCCGATCGCGGCGGGGACGGCAAGCGTCCGGAAGTGACCGCTGACCGGCCCGCCCGTCAGGTCGCCGGCGAGATCACGCGCCATGAACGGCCGCCCCGGGCCGGCCGGCCCGGGGTGTCGAAAACGGGAAGTCCAGCGTCGTCATTTCCGCGAATCCGGGTTTCGGTCACGTCAGGCCGTTTCCGCGGCGGCGCGGCGAGCCACGGCATTTGCACCCTGGGTCCCTGCGCTTGCGGAGGCCCGGCCGGGCGTCAGGAACGTTGCCGGCGGCCCGCGGAGGTCCGCATGCGCTGGCGCAGGGCGCCCTGTCTCATGACGCTCCGGCGGAGGCAAGGGCCGATGCCGCGTTCGGCATGCGCCGGTCATGCTCTCTCTCCGGTTCCGAGGGGCGTCGGGGGGACGGTGCCGGGAACGCGGCCGTATTCGTGGGGGAGGGAGCATGTCCTGAGGCCGGCCATTGCGCGGGCGCCGAACTCCCGGCACTCGTCGAGGTGCGGGTAGCCGGAGAATATGAACGACCGGATCCCCATCCGCCTGTAGGCCTCGATCTCCGACAGGATCTGGTCCGGGGAGCCGACGAGGGCGGCGCCGCATCCGGACCTGGCGCGCCCGACGCCGGTCCAGAGATGCCGCTCGACGTAGCCGTGCCGGTCGGCGTCCTCGCGGGCGCGGGCCTGGTGGCTGACGCCGAGCGACCCGGCGTCGAGCGCCCGCTCGCGGATCGCCCGCCCCTGACTGTCGTCGAGCCTCGAGACGAGGGATTCGGCGTAGTCCCGCGCCTCCCGCTCGGTGCCGCGAACGACCACGTGGACGCGCAGGCCGTAGTCGAGCGTCCGGCCGTGGCGGGCGGCGGCCGCGTGCGCGTCGCGCATCCGCTGGGCGATCCGCCCCTTGGGCTCGGGCCACATGAGGTAGACGTCGCAGTGCCGCCCGCAGAGGTCGAGCGCGTGCGGCGAGTAGCCCCCGAAGTAGAGGAGCGGCCCCCCGTTCTGCTGGTAGGGGCGTGCGGGGTCGGCCGTCACGCGGTCGAAGTCGTAGATCTCGCCCTTGTGGCTGATCTCGTCCCGGGTCCAGGCCTGCCTGAGGATCTCGACGACCTCGCGCGACCGCTGGTAGCGGCGGGCGCTCTCCTCCCGCTCGCCGGGGAAGTCCGAGGAGATGACGTTGAGCGTGAGCCGGCCCTTGAGGATGTGGTCGAGCGTGGCGACGGTCCGGGCCAGCATGAGGGGCTGCATCTCCCCGCAGCGGACGGCGGCCAGCATGTTGATCCTGTCGGTCAGCGGCGCGGCGGCGGCGACGAAGGAGAGCGTGTCCTGGCCGACCTGGTAGGAGGACGGGCAGAGGACGTTCCGGAACCCCTGCCTCTCGGCTTCCAGAACGATGTCGCGGCAGTGCTCCCAGCTCGAGCGCAGGGCGCCGTCAGGCACCCCGAGGAACCGGAAGTCGTCCGAGCAGAGGGCGGAGAACCAGCTCACCTCCACCGAATCGAGGTCCGCCGACGTGATCGGCACCACCGTCATGCCGCGCTCCGGCGCCGCCGGGCGCCGAACGCCCGAGCGGGCCGGGACGCCGGACCGGGATCACCGGGCATAGTAGCCGATCACGTCGCCAGCCGACGTCACGCCAAGCCCGTTGAGCACCCGGTTGGCGTAGTTGAAGTAGCAGACTATCTGGTTCATCTCCAGGATCTCGCCGTCATCCCAGCCCGTTTCCCTGAGTGCGCGGACGCTGTCCTCCGACATCGCGCCGGGCCGAAGGGTCAGGGCTTCGGCATACCGGAGCGCGGCGAGTTCGCGGCCCGCGAAATGGGACTCGGGCCGCCGGGCCTCGAGCGCCCTCTCGATCCGGCCGGCGCGCGCGTCGTCACCGATGAGATGCTTCGCGTTGGCCCAGTGGTTTGCATAGGAATAGGCGCAGTCGTTCAGCGCCGACACGTACGATCCCAGCACCTCCTGGAACCACGGCGGAACGCTGTTGCCGTCATCGTGGAGGCAGGCGCGATAGAGCGTGACGTGACCATGCATGGTGCCCGGCCGAAGCGAATGGACGCGCATGACGTTGTCCACGGTTCCGTGCGGGGTCCGTGCCCGCGCCAGGGCCTCCGAGAGCGCCGCGTCCGCGTCCGCGTCCGGGACCATCCTGATCCATGCCGTCACCGCGCCTCTCCCGGGCCGCGGCCGGGACGCCGTCCGGACCGCTCCTTGCCGAAACCGTCATGCAACGCTACTGAGCGAAACACAAGGACGGGCGGCATGGGCGACGCCGCGCAGGGCGGCCATGGGGGCGGGACGTTTCCGGGCTCCTTTCCTGCCGCCATCGTCCTCTGCGGGACGCACGACGGCCGTCGTGAAAGGTGGAATGCTTGGACAGCCAGCCGATCATCGAAGTCCGCAACCTCGACAAGTTCTACGGGAGGTTCCACGCGCTCAAGGACATCAGCATCTCCGTCCGGCAGGGCGAGCGCGTGGTCGTGTGCGGCCCGTCAGGCTCCGGCAAGTCGACGCTGATTCGCTGCCTCAACGCGCTGGAGAGCCACAGTTCAGGCACGCTCGTGGTCGACGGCATCGAGGTCTTCGAGGGATCGAAGGACGTCCGGAGGCTGCGGCAGGAGGTCGGCATGGTCTTCCAGCAGTTCAACCTCTTTCCGCATCTCACGGTGCTCGAGAACCTGATGATCGGGCCGACGAAGGTCCGGAAGGTCTCGCGGGAGCAGGCGGAGGCGACGGCGCGCAAGTATCTCGACCGGGTGCACATTCCCGAACAGGCGGAAAAGTACCCGGCCCAGCTTTCCGGCGGCCAGCAGCAGCGCGTCGCGATCGCCCGGTCGCTCTGCATGGAAACCCGGATCATGCTGTTCGACGAGCCGACGTCGGCGCTGGATCCCGAGATGATCAACGAGGTGCTCGACGTCATGGTCGAGCTTGCCGAGACCGGCATGACCATGGTCGTGGTCACGCACGAGATGGGCTTCGCGCGCAAGGTCGCCGACACCATGGTGTTCATGGAGGAGGGGCGCATAGTCGAGGTCGCGCCGCCCGAGCGGTTCTTCACCGCGCCTTCGAGCGAGCGCTGCCGGACGTTCCTGGCGCAGATCCTGGAGCACTGAGATGGCGTCGCGCGAGAGGGCCGTCCCGCGCGGCCTGCCGGTCGCGAAGCCGCCGGCGCACCAGCGGGTGCTGAACTCGGTTCCGGCGGCCGTCGTCATCTATGCCGCCGTCATCGGGCTGATCGTCTACGGCTCGTTCGCCGGCGCCCGGAACATGGGCTACAACTGGCAGTGGTACCGCGTGCCGCAGTACCTGTACAGCTTCACGGACGAGGGGTTTCAGTGGGGCGAGATAGCGGTCGGCCTCGCGGCGACCGTCAGGCTCTCCATCCTGTCCTTCGCCCTTGCCACGGCTCTCGGATTCGTTGTGGCGCTGCTGCGGCTGTCAGGCCTTGTCGTGGGCTTTGCCGTCGCCGTCGGGTTCCTCGAGCTGGTCCGCAACATTCCGCTTCTCGTGCTGCTCTACCTCTTCTACTACGTGCTGGGGCCTATCTTCGGCCTTGACCGCTACGTCGCAAGCGTCCTGACGCTTGCCGTCTTCCATTCCGCGCTCATATCCGAGATCTTCCGCGCAGGCATCAACGCGATCGCCGTCGGGCAGTGGGAGGCCGCGAAGTCGATCGGGATGTCCGCGACGCAGGCGTACCGGTACATCATCCTGCCGCAGTCCGTCCGCTTCATGCTGCCGCCGATGACGGGCGAAGCGGTGCATCTCGTGAAGTCCTCCGCGATCGTCAGCGTCATTGCCGTGGCCGAGCTCACGACCATCGGGCGCAACATCATTTCCGACACGTACATGAGTTTCGAGATATGGTTCACCATCGCCGCCGCATACCTCGTGCTGACGCTGGCCCTGTCCGTGGGCGTGTCGTTCCTGGAAAGAAGGTACGCGGTCGAACGGTGAGGCGGGCGAAGGCCGTCCGGGCCGCGTTCGGCGTGCAGGCCCGCGCCGTGCGGCCCGATGCCGCCGACGGCCGGAAACAGGGCGCATTGGGGGCCGCTCTTCCCGGTCCGCCGGGTCTGCTGCATAGGCCGCAACTGCGCCGATCACGCCATCGAGATGGGGCACGACCCTGACCGCGAGCCGCCGTTCTTCTTCCAGAAGAATCCCGGCAATCTCACGTCTTCCGGAACCTTCCCGTACCCGCCTCGGAGCGAGGACGTCCATCACGAGGTCGCCGTGATGCTGAAGTCCGGCGGCGACGGCCGTGGGATGTCGGCAAGGCGCTCGAGCGCTCGGCGCCGACTGGCCCGGTCCATCCCGTGTCCGAGGTCGGCCATCCCGTCAAGGGCCGCATCGCGCTGGCGGTGAACGGCGAGATCCGGCAGGAGGGCGACATGGACCAGATGATCTGGAAGGTGCCGGAGGTGATCGCCTGCCTGTCGGGGCATTTCGAGCTGGCGCCGGGCGACGTCATCCTCTCGGGAACGCCGGCCGGCGTCGGCCCCGTGGAAAGGGGCGACACCATGGTCGCGGAGGCCGACGGGCTCGGCAGCATGACGGTGTCCGTGGTGCACCGGCGCGGACGGCGCGCGCCGTCCGCGCCGGTGACTGCCGCCGCTTGCGCGGTGGACGCGGCGCGGGACCGCCGGAAAGGTTCCCCTTGAAACCTGTTCCAGCCATTGGATAGGCTCGATCGCAAGGACATGTCCCGCCTTCTCGACATGTGGTGGCCCGGCGCTTCCGGCATGTCGCGGAGAATGGCTTCAGGCCGGAGTCCGGGCAGCTGCCGGATGCGGGGGCTTTCAGGACGCTCACCGAACCGAAAGGCCGGGGATGACGGTAGCCAGGCAGTATATCGGCGGCAGCTGGATCGCAGGCCGGGGACCGGTGATCGATGTGGTCAACCCGGCCTCGCTTGAGGTCGTGGGGGCCATTGCCAACGCGACCGCTGACGAGATCGAGCTGGCGCTGGAGGCGGCCAGAAACGCATTTCCGGCTTGGTCCGCAGCGCCGCCGGTCGAACGGGCATGTGTTCTGAAAGAGGCGGGCCGGCTGGTCCATGAGCGGGCGGACGGGATTGCGCGGCTCATGACGGCCGAACAGGGCAAGCCGCTGAACGAAGCCCTCGGGGAAATCCGCAAGCTCGCGAAGACGTTCGAGTTTTATGGCGAAGAGGCGACCAGGGTGCATGGGGAGATCATTCCAAACGACAGCATGGACTATCAAAGCCTGGTCGTCCGGGAACCGGTCGGCGTGGTCGCGGCGATTTCACCGTGGAACTACCCGGCCGAGCTGATCGGATGGAAGGTCGGAGCCGGACTGGCCGCCGGCTGCGCCATGGTGGTCAAGCCTCCGGCGCTGACACCGCTCAGCCCGCTCGAGATCGCCCGCTGCGTGCACGACGCCGGCGCGCCGGCCGGGGTGCTCAACATGGTTACCGGCGAAGGTTCCGCAGTGGGTCAGGCCCTCGTCGAAAGTCCATTGGTTGACAAAATCGCTTTCACGGGTTCGGCCGAGGTCGGGCTGAGGATTCAGAAATCATGCAATGGCATCAAGATGCTGTCCCTGGAGCTTGGCGGCAACTGCCCGATGATCGTCACCGAGACCGCGGATCTGGAGAGCGCCGCCACCGGCGCCGCCCGCAGGTCGTTCCGCAACATGGGCCAGATCTGCATCGCCATCAACCGCATCTATGTCGCGGAACCGGTGTATGAGCGCTTCGTTGAGAGTCTCGCCGCCAAGGCCGATGCCCTGGTCATCGACAATGGCCTTGACAATCCTGCGGCGGATCTCGGAGCGATGGCATCCGCAGAGCCCTTGCGGAAAACCAAGGATCATCTTGCTGACGCCCTCGGCCTGGGCGCGCGGCTTGTCGCCGGCGGAAGCCCGCCGGAAGGGGCCCGGTTCCGGAAGGGCCACTTTTTCCGGCCGACTGTGCTGGCTGACTGCACCCATGAGATGAAGGTGATGACCGAGGAGACCTTTGGGCCGCTTGTGGGGGTTGCGCCTTTCCGGTCGCTTGCCCATGCGGTTGGCTTGGCGAACGACACGCCTTTCGGCCTCGCCGCCTACGCGTTCACCAAGCACATGGATGAGATGAGGTACCTGACGAGGCATCTGGATTATGGCAATGTCGCGGTCAACAGCGTCGATGCCGGGACAATCAACGCGCCATATGGCGGGCGGAAACAGAGCGGCGTCGGATACGAGCACGGTCGCGAGGGCTTGCTGGAATACCTCAACATCAAGCACATCCGGCTTCGTTTCGAGGATGTTCGGGGCGGGACGACATGACGGACGCTGCGACGCTCGGGATCGATATCGGGACGTCGAGCTGCAAGGCCGTGGCAGTTGGCCGGGACGGCACGCCGCTCGCCAGCGCCACCTGCGGCTATCCGCTTTCCACCCCGCGCGAGGGCTGGAGCGAACAGAATCCGGACGACTGGATCAATGGCGCCAGGATGGCCGTTGCCGAGGTTGTGGGCGCAATCGGCTCGCCGGACTTCACCGCCATTGGCCTGACCGGACAGATGCACGGCCTGACTCCCCTGGACAGGGACCTGCGTGTTGTCCGCCCGGCGATCCTCTGGAACGATCAGCGCGCGGAAGCCGAGTGCCAGCAGATCATCGAGGCCGCGGGCGGTCCGAAGGGGCTGCTGGCGATGACGAGCAATCGGATGCTGCCCGGATATACCGGCGGAAAGATCGTCTGGATGCGCAATCACGAACCGCGGCACTTTGAGCGAATGGCTCACGCCCTCAATCCCAAGGACTATCTGCGCCTGAAGCTGACCGGCGAGATCGCGACGGAAGTTTCGGATGCCTCCGGAACCGGTCTGTTCGATGTGGCAGGCCGCTGCTGGTCCAGGCCGCTTCTGGAAAGGGCCGGGATCGACGCTGCCCTGCTGCCGGCATGCACCGAATCCCAGGCAATTTCAGGGACTGTCAGCATCCTGGGCGCCGAATTGTTCGGCATCGCCGCACAGACGCCGGTCGTCGGCGGCGGTGGCGATGCGGTGGTCCAGACGATCGGCTCGGGCGTCGTGTCGGCCGACATGCTGCAGACAACGATCGGGACCGCGGGCATTGTCGCAACCGCCCTCGACAGGATGCCGCCCAATCCGGACGGGCGGCTGCAGCTCTTCTGCAACGTTTCGGAGGACCTCTGGCACTGCATGGGCGTGTCGCTGAATGCAGGCGGCGCGTTTTCCTGGCTGCAATCGTTGCTTGCCGGGGCGGGGGAGCCTGATGGCGCCGGCTTCGGCGCATTGGTCGAACGGGCCGAGGCCGCGGCCCCCGGCAGCGACGGCCTGCTCTTCCTTCCCTACCTCTGGGGTGAGCGGTGCCCGTGGCCGGATCCTTCGGCACGCGCGGCTTTCGTCGGCTTGACGGCCCGGCATGGCGACAGTCACGTGATCCGCGCCCTCCTGGAGGGCGTCGTGTTCGCCCTCGCTGACATGGCCTCCCTGATGGCCGAAATGGGGCTCGGTGAGGTCGCCCGGATACACGCTTCCGGCGGGGGCAGCTCCGCCTCGCTCTGGAACCAGATCCAGGCTGACGTGTTCGGCACGCAAGTCGCAACCGCGCGCGGAGCGGCGGAAGGCGCGGCATACGGCGCCGCGCTGGTGGCCGGCTTGGGCACCGGCGTCTGGGACGGCCCTGGGGACGTGGCGGCGCTCTGCAAGATCGAGGGGCAATGGGAGCCGGACGCCAAGAACGCCGCGGTCTACAAGGAGATGCTGTCCATCTACCAGGAACTGTATCCCGTGCTGAGGCCGGCCTTTCGCCGACTGCGCGCTCAATCTGCGGCCGTCTGAGCATGCAGGCCCATCGCATCGCTTCCCGGCGTTCGAGGCTGTCGATGACATGATGCTGTCGCAGGATGAAGCCAAGAGGCAGGCGGGCAGGCGGGCGATCGACGAATTCGTTCGCGATGGCATGAAGCTCGGGCTTGGATCCGGAACGACCTCGCATTTCTTTGTCCGGGAACTCGGCCGTCATGTCGCGGCCGGCCTCTCCATCGCGGCAACGGCGACGTCCCGAAGCACGATCGACGTCGCCACCGAGGTTGGCATAGCGATCACTGACATTGATGAAATCGGCGAAATCGACCTGACGATCGACGGCCCCGACGAAATCGACCGCGAGTTCAGGATGATCAAGGGTGGCGGCGCTTGCCTGCTCTGGGAGAAAATCGTCGCCAACGCCTCGCGCAGGATGATCACCATCTGCGACGAAAGCAAGATCGTGGACGTGCTCGGACGGTTTCCGCTGCCCGTGGAAGTGGTCCGGTTCGGCTGGCGCCAGACCCGGCGGTCCATTGGAGATGCGCTCAATCGACACGGGGTCTCGGGCGGCGCCGTCGGCCTGCGGGGCGGTGATGAGCCTGTCATCACCGACAGCGGCAATTTCATCCTGGACTGCAGATGCGGCAAGATCGACGACCCCGAAGGGCTTGAGGCGGCGCTCAACATGATCCCCGGCGTGGTCGAGAACGGTCTCTTCACGAAGGAGTCTGACGGCATGGTGGTTGGCACGTTCGAAGGTGGTTCGTACATTGCGTTGAAGGACGACGGCAATGCGGGCCGGGCGGCGAAGGCGGTCCGGGAGCTCGCGCCGTCCGGGGACCGGCACGAGGACGTGGAGGCCTGCTGCAGGCATTTCGAGAGCGGGCTCGACCGGATGCGGCATGACGCGTTCCGGGAGCGGGGCATCCAGGTCGGGAGCGGCGTCGTGGGCGGATGCCGGCGGTTCGGGCTGCGGACGGAGCGATCGGGAACGCGCCGGGCGAAGAGGGGCGCCAACGCCATGCTGGCGCTGAAGGCCCTGGTCATGAACCCCCGGCTGCCCGACTTCCTCGAATGGCGGGCGAATCAGGCCGTGGCAGCCTGACAAGGAATCTGAACTACACCCGCGCGCAAGACGGGGCTTGACGGGACGCGGACGGGAGCCTTAGGTTGTGGGCACGGGCGACGCGCCGGACAACCAGCCGCTCTCGGAGCGCATCGCCGTGCTGGAGGGGCGCATGGAGACCAGGCAGGCCGAATACGAAAGTGCGCTTGACCGCCTGCGGGCCGACATGGCCGCGCACCGCGAGGACATGGCCAGGCGCGACGCGGCCAGCGCGGAGCGTGACGCGGCGCGGTCGGAGCGTGACGCGGCGCGGGCGGAGCGTGACGCGACCGCGCGCTGGTGGCAGACCGCCATCCTGATCGCCGCCATCGCGGCCCTGATCACCTTCGCGCCCGACCTGCGGCGGCTGGTGGCCGGGCCCTAGGGCCCGTTGACAGTCATGTCGCGGCGACCACGCCGGCGACGAGGCGATCCCGGCGGCGAAGCTCGCGTCCGTCTTGTCGTACCGGGTCGCGATCGCCCGGAACTCCCTGGCCTTCGCGAAGAGGCTCTCCACCAGGTGCCGCCAGCCGCAGACGTCCCGGTCGTGCGCCCGCGGCACCGTCCGGCTCCGCTTCGACGGGATCACCGCCTCCGCCCCGCGTTCCGCCAGGTCCTCGAGCAGCCGGTCGGCGTCGAACGCCTTGTCCCCGACCAGCGCCCCGAACGTCAGGCCGCCGGGAAGCCCCGGCACCCCCTCGGGTCGTGCGCCTGGCCGGGAAGGATCGTGAACCGCACGAGATGTCCCAGGGCGTCCACGACGGCCACGGCCCTGCTCGTCAGGCCGCCCCTGGAACGGCCGGTCCCCTGGCTCGAGGTCCCCCTTTTGCGCCGGACGCCTTCCGGTGCGCCTGGACCACCGTGCCGCCGCCGGACACCCACTCGAGGCCGGACTCCTCGGACAGGGCGTCGGAAACGCGCTCGAAAACCCCGGAAAGCGCCCAGCGCCGGAACCGCTTGAAGACGCTGTTCCAGTTCCCGAACCGCTCGGGGAGGTCGCGCCACGGCGATCCCGTCCGGAACCGCCACGGCACCGCCTCCATGAAGAGGCGGCTGTCCGCCGCCGTGCCGCCGGGGTCGGACTTCTTGCCCGGCAGCATGTCCTCGATCCGCGCCCACATGGCGTCGGTCAGAACCGTCCTGTCTGGATCGTCGTACTGCTCTCTCATGCCGTTGTTGCCTCGTGCCGTCGTTCCGGCGGTCATCGGGGCAGGAAATGGCATGGAACCGGACGATTCGCAAGACAACTGTCAACGGGCCCTAGTGGTTATTGCGATACAGATGTTTCCATCTCTTCCAGCCGCCGGTGGCCTCGCTTCCACGATGCCACGAGGTCGTCCGGATCCCGGCGCCAGCGGAAGGGCCGGGCCTCGTGGGCGTTGTGGTGCGCGATACAGGCCTCCACTGCCGCGGTGCACGCGTCAAGCGAGTTGAAGATGGCGTGCTTGAGCCGCTGGCGGGCCAGTTTCGAGAAGAAGCCCTCGACGGCGTTCATCCACGACGCCGAGGTCGGGGTGAAGTGGAAGCTCCAGTTGGGGTGGTCGGCCAGCCAGGCATGGACACGGGCCGACTTGTGGGCCGAGAGGCTGTCGAGGATGACATGGACCTCAGCATCAGGATCCAGGCCGGCCGCCACATGATCGAGGAAGTCACAGAAGTCCTCGGACCGGTGGCGCTGGGTCATCCTGCCCACCACCTTGCCGGTCGCCACGTCAAGGGCGGCCAGCAGGGTGGTGGTGCCGTTGCGCTTGCAGTCATGCGTCCGGGTGGTCGCATGGCCCGGCACTGGTGGCAGGGGCGTCTGGGTCCGGCCGAGGGCCTGGATCCGGGTCTTCTCGTCCACCGAGAGGACAACGGCATGGTCGGGCGGGTTGGTGTAGAGTCCCACCACATCATGGACCTTGATGCCGAAACGGGGGTCGTTCGAGACCTTGAAGGTCTTGACCTGGTGGGGCTTGAGGCCATGGCGGCGCAGGATGGCACGGACGGTGGAAAAGGCCACGCCCCCGGTCGCGGCGGCCAGGGCCTTGAGGGTCCAGTGACTGCGGTTGGGCGGGGGTGGCGACATGGCCAGGTCAATGAGGGCCCGGACCGTGGCGGCCGGGACGGGTGCCTTGCCCGGCGGCCGGGTGGCATCCCGCAGCAGGCCGTCCACGCCCGCCGCCAGGAAGCGGTCCCGCCAGAGCCGGGCGGTGGGCCGGGCGACCCCGGCCTGGCGGGCCGCCGCCACGAGGGTGGCGCCGGCCCCGAGGGCGAGGATGATGCGGGCCCGCCAGACATGCTTCTGGGGGCTGGCGGGGGCCGTGGTGATGGCGGTCAGGCGGGCGGTGTCCGCCTCGGTGAGGGTGACATGGGGTCGGGTGGGCGTGTGTCCCTGCATGATGGCTCTGCCTTGGATGGTGTTTTCTGATGGGTTGGCCCCCATGGCGGGGGCGAGGTGCGCAGTGGCAGACAGGGGCAAGGATGTCAAGATATGTTTTGCAATGTACACTAGGCTGTGTACTTAAATATTGACAGGTCTGTCTGGAGCTGCGAGAGGAGCCCAAAAACCATCAGGCAGGAGCAGACCCATGAGCGGACACCGCCACGACATGACCGATGCGGAGTGGGCGATCCTCCGCTCGGTGCTTCCCCAGACACATCAGGGCCCGCGTCGGTTGCAGGACCGAAGGGTCATGGATGGTATCTTCTTCGTGTTGCGCACCGGCATCCCCTGGCGGGATCTCCCAGAGCGCTACGGTCCCTACTCGACCTGCTTCAATCGCTGCAACCGCTGGAGCCGGAACGGCACCTGGGCCCGAATCATGCAGGCGCTGGCCGAGCGAGCGGACGATGATGACGATGCAAACGGTGGTGCGGTCGGACCCGTGCGCCTGCGTATGCTGGACTCCTCCGTCGTGCGGGCCCACAAGCACGCCGCCGGGGCCCGTCGCGACGGGCCGCCGCCGCAGATCGGCCTGAGCCGTGGCGGCCGGACGACCAAGGTCCATCTCGCCCTGAGCGGGACGGACACGGTGCAGGCCCTGGTCCTGACCCCGGGTCAGGCCTCGGACTGTGCCCAGGCCAAGGCACTGCTTGCCGATCTCGTCCCCGGTGAGATGGTCCTCGGCGACAAGGCCCATGATGCCAATGCTGTCGTCCGGTGCATCGAACAGGCGGGGGCCCAGGCGAACATCCCCTCTCGGTCCTGCCGCAAGATCCCCCGGCCCTTTGACCGCACCCTGTACAAGGGTCGCAATCGGATCGAGCGGTTCTTCGGCAGGATCAAGGAATTCCGTCGCGTCGCCTCGCGCTACGACAAGACCGCCCGCAACTTTCTGTCGGCCGTGCAGCTCGCTGCCAGTCGCTTCCTGCTGCGGGATCTGGCGAAGCAATTAAATGGGTACACAGCCTAGGGCACGTTGACACTCATGTCGCCGCGACCACGCCGGCGACGAGGCGATCCCCGCCGCGAAGCTCTCGCCGGTCCTGGCGCAGCGCGTCGCGACCGCCCGGAGCTCCCCGGCCTTCGCGAAGAGGCTCTCCGCCAGGCGCCGCCACCCGCAGACCTCCCGGCCGTGCGCCCGCGGCGCCGTCCGGCTCCGCCTCGACGGGACCGCCGCTTCCGCCCCGCGTTCCGCAAGGTCCTCGAGCAGCCGGTCCGCGCCGGACGCCCTGTCGCCGACGAAGGCCCCGAACGCCAGGCCGCCGGGAAGCCCCGGCACCCTCTCGGGCCGTGCGCCTGGCCGGGAAGGACCGTGAAGCGGACAGGGCATCCCGGCGCGTCCGCGACGGCCGCGGCCCTGCTCGTCAGGCCGCCCCGGGAGCGGCCGATCCCCTGGCTCGAGGTCCCCCTCTTGCGCCCGCCGCCTTCCGGGTCGCCCGGACCGCCGTGCCGCCGCCGGACACGCGCTCGAGGCCGGACTCCTCGGACAAGGCGTTGAAAACGCGTTCGAAAACTCCCGAAAGCGCCCAGCGCCGGAACCGCCTGAAGACGCCGTCCCGGTTCCCGAACCGCGCGGGGAGGTCGCGCCACGGCGACCCCGTGCGGAACCGCCAGAGCACCGCCTCCATGAAAAGGCGGCTGTCCGCCGCCGTGCCGCCGGGATCGGACTTCTTGCCCGGCAGCATGTCCTCGATCCGCGCCCACATGGCGTCGGTCAGAACCGTCCTGTCTGCATTCATGATGTCACCTGTTTCCTGCCCGTGCCGCCGTTCCGGCGGTCATCGGGGAAGGAAATGGCATGGAAGCGGGCGATTCGCAAGGCAACTGTCAACGGGCCCTAGAGCGTTACCAATTTAACTGGGTTCATGTAAGCGTTCGGTCGAGCGGTGATGGCGGTCGGTCCGGGCGTCATTCCGGCCATTTCGAGACTGGCGCTGGCAACATGTTTTCTGACGTGCCGTGCGTCCCTCGCATGGAAATTCGCTTCGAGGGTTCGGGGACGCGGGCGGCGCCGGGCGCCGAGGGTGACGGCAGGCTGACGCCGGCGTCCGGTCCGGCCGGCCGGCAGCCGCTCCTCGAGCGGTCCAGGGCGGCGGAGGCGCGGGCCGAGGATCTGCGCTGGCGGGAGGTGAAGGCGCGGCGCCGCGCAAGCGGCCTGGCGGCGTTCCCGGAGAGGCGCCGGACGGCGAGGCGCGCCCTTGCGCCGGAGAGGGAGGCCGCGCGGCCGGGCAGGCTTCTCGCGGAGGCCGGCGTCGAGGCGCGGAAGCGTT
The DNA here is from genome assembly GCA_965221845.1 of Paracoccaceae bacterium. GTDB lineage: Bacteria > Pseudomonadota > Alphaproteobacteria > Rhodobacterales > Rhodobacteraceae > JAJEFO01. Next base: position 197,406 of record OZ244919.1, on the reverse strand, counting down.
CCACGGCCATGTCCCTGCGCATGGAGAGCGCCGCGCGGACGGCCGAGGTGCAGGCGCTGCAGGACAGGGTCGCTGCGCTCGAGGCGCGGCACGAAGAGCTTCGCTCGAGCCGGCCGGCGATGTCGCGGCCGGCGTACGGCAGCAGGAGCGAGAAGGGTGCGCGGCCGCCGCCGTTGTCGTCGGGACGCAGAATCATGGTCGCCGACGGCCGGGCGGCTCTCCAGGAGTCCTGAATGCCGGGAATCCGTCATCGAAACGGGAGGAGCGGGATGACCGGCACCCGCGCCCGGGCGGACCCCAGCGTCAGCGGGCTGCAGAACCGATTAGCCCTGCGGCCGGGAAGGTCAGGGCTTGACCCGCAAGCGGACAGGTGAGAAGACCGTCGCAATCAAGGAGGATGAACAATGAAGCTCAATCGCAGAATGCTCGGATGCGCCCTGGCGGCGACCACGGCCCTGGGCCTCGCGCTGCCCGCAGCGGGTCAGCAGGCCACGCAGGCGCTGTCCTCGGAGAGCGTGATCGAACGGATCAAGCAGGACGGCGTCATCCGGATCGGCCTGTCCCTGTTCGTGCCATGGTCGATGCGCGACAGGAACGGCGAGCTGATCGGATACGAGCTCGATGTCGGCCGCAAGCTCGCCGAGGACATGGGCGTCGAGGCGGAGTTCGTGCCGACGTCCTGGGACGGGATCATCCCGGCCCTCGTGGCGGGCAATTTCGACGTCATCATTTCGGGCATGTCGGTCACGGCGCAGAGAAACCTGACGGTCAACTTCACCGACCCGTACGCCTATTCCGGCCTCGCGATCCTCGCGAACAGGGAGATGACGGCCGGCATGTCGCGGGAGGACCTGAACTCGCCCGACGTGATCTTCACGGCACGCCGGGGCGCGACCCCGGCCGTCGTGATCGCCGACAGGTTTCCCGAGGCGCAGCTTCTCCTCTTCGACGAGGACGGCGCGTCCTCGCAGGAAGTGCTGAACGGCAGCGCCCACGCGACAATGGCCTCCCAGCCGACGCCGAACCGTGAAGCGGGCAGGCATCCGGAGACGCTCGTCGTCATGGAGGGCGAACTGTTCGATCCGCGGGGCGAGAGCTTTGCGCTGCGCAAGGGGGATCCGGACGCGCTCAACTACTTCAACAACTGGATCGCGCAGCAGTGGCGCAGCGGCTGGCTCGAGGAGCGCCACGACTACTGGTTCGCGACCGAGGAATGGGCCGACCAGGTGGCACAGTAGGCCACGTCCGAGGCCCGGCCGCCGGGCCTCGGGCAGCGAGGCGCCCGGCGGGATGCGCGCGTTCATCGGCAGGATGCGGTGGCCGGACTACCTGATCGTGGCGGCGCTCGCCGCGTTCTTCGGGTATGTCTGGCTCACCATCGAGGGCACGCTCAACTACAAGTGGCGCTGGGAGCTCATACCGGGATACATCATCGGCTACCATACGGGCCGGGAGGCGTATTTCGCCAACATCCTGCTCCAGGGCCTCGCCGCCACGATCCGGATCAGCGTCTACGCGAGCGTGCTGGCGCTTGCGCTCGGCACGATCCTGGGGGTCGCAAGGTGCTCGGGGAGCCTGGCCGTGCGGATGCTGGCGCGGACCTACCTCGAACTGCTGCGGAACATCCCGCCGGTCGTCGTGGTCTTCATCTTCTTCTTCTTCCTGTCGCAGCAGCTGATCGATGCGCTCGACATCGCCCGCTGGTCGCGCAGCGTCGCGCGGCAGGAGGACGTCTGGCTCTGGGAGCTGCTCTTCGGCGACATGCGCCGCTTTCCCTCGATCGTCTCGGGCGTGATCGTCCTCGCGCTCTTCGAGAGCGCGTTCGTCGGGGAGATCGTCCGCGCGGGCATCCAGTCCATACCGGCGGGACAGCGGGAAGCGGCCCGGTCGATCGGCATGAGCCGGCTTCAGGAGCTGCGGTACGTCGTGCTGCCGCAGGCGATGAAGAAGGTCGTCCCGCCGCTCGCCAACCAGTTCATATCGCTCATCAAGGACAGCTCGATCATATCCCTCATCTCGGTCCAGGAACTGACGTACAAGACGGTTGAGCTGGTGGCCTCGTCCCGGATGATATTCGAGGCATGGATCACGACCGCGGCGTTCTATTTCGCGATCTGCTTCGGGCTGAGCCGGCTGTTCTCCCGACTGGAGCGCAGGCGAGAGGGGCAGGCGTAGGCGGACGCCCTCAGTCAGGGCGGGACGACACCGTGACGAACTCGATGTCGCGGCTCCGGATCTCGACGACACCGTGCTCGAGCTTCGCGTCGAAGCACATGGTGTCGCCGGGCGCGAGCTCGAACTCGGCGTCGCCGCACGCGTACAGCGCCTCGCCGGACACCACCGCCAGGAAGACATGGCCGTCGTGCCGGTATCGCGGCAGTTCGCCGGCCTCGTCCCTGACGATCCGGACGCGGGCCGCCTCGAAGCTTCCTCCCGGCCCGCCGTGCTTGCCGAGCAGCAGGTACTCGTGGGCGTGGTTCGGCGTGATCCGTCGCGACGGGATCCCGCCGCCGGCCTTCAGGTGATGGACATCCGCCTTGCCGTCCCCTTGGGCGAATAGCGCCATGGCGGGAACCGACAGAGCCTCGGCAACCGCGCCGAGCGTCCTGAGGGACGGAGAGACCTGCCCGCTCTCGATGCGGCTGACCATGCCGGCCGACATGCCCGCGCGCCTGGCGAGATCCGCGGCCGTCATCCCGCGCTCCCGGCGCAACCTGCTGACGGCCCTGCCGACCGCGACGTCGATTTCCGCCCTTTGAGGCATGGCGCCCGCTAGCTTCCCGTCCCTTGACTTTGCATTACCAGAGATAAAGAGCATTACCAACATGCAAGGCTATTCGATCTTCTCCCTGCTGCGCCACGCGCCTGGCCGTCATGCCGCATGGACCCCCGCCTGGCGCAGCCCGCCGCTGAAGGGAGGCTATGACGTCGTCATCGTCGGCGCCGGCGGACACGGGCTGGCGACTGCCTACTACCTCGCGCGCGAGTTCGGAATCACCGACGTCGCGGTTCTGGAGGGTGGCTGGCTCGGCGGCGGCAACGTCGCGCGAAACACCGTGACCGTCCGGTCGAACTACATGCGCGACGAGTCGATCCCCTTCTACGTGAAGTCGGTCGCCTTGTACGAAGGCCTGACCGACGAGCTGAACTTCAACCTGATGCACTCGAAACGCACCATGATCGACGTGGTCCAGACGTTTCCGAGGATGCGCGAGCTGCGGCGCAGGCAGCTGGCAATGGACATCTACGGGTCGACCTACGAGCGGATCTCCGCCGCGGAGGTGCGCCGGCGCATTCCGGCGCTCACCGGCGGCGGGCCCGGCGCGCGGCTGCCCGTGATCGGCGGGATGGTGCACGCCGACGCCGGCGTGAACCGTCATGACGCGGTCGCCTGGGGATATGCGCGCGGCGCTGATGCGCGCGGGGTCGAGCTGCACCAGCAGACTCCGGTCATCAGGCTGCTGCGGGGCGGTGACGGCGCCATGGCGGGCGTCGAGACGGCGCGCGGCGTGGTGCGGGCGCGCAAGGTCGCGGTCGCCGTTTCGGGGCATACGACGACGCTGGCCGAAACCGCCGGGCTCAGGCTGCCGTTGCGAACGATGAACCTGACGGCCTTCGTTTCCGAACCGGTCAAGCCGCTTGTCGACGTGGTCGTGAACTGCCCGGACAGCGGATTCTACTTCAGCCAGTCCGACAAGGGCGAGATGGTGATAGGCGGCGCGCCGGACATGGGCCAGAGCTTTCGCCGGGACATCAAGCAGCACGTCTTCGAGGACACCGTGACGGCCATGCTCTCGCTGTTCCCGTCGTTCAAGAGGCTGAAGCTCCTGCGCCAGTGGGGCGGGCATCTCGACATCGCGCCGGACGCCTCGCCCGTCATGGACGAGACGGACGTCCCGGGGCTCTTCGTGACCGCAGGCTGGTGGGGAGGGTACAAGGCGATTCCGGCCGGAGGGCTGACATTCGCGCACCTGATCGCGAAGGGCGCGCCGCATCCCCTGATGGCGCCGTTCACCCTGAACCGGTTCAGGCACCTGGACTACGTGACGGAATCCGGAACGACCACGGCAGGATAGGGAGACGGACCGATGATGCTCATCCCCTGTCCGTTCTGCGGCCCCCGGAACGAGACCGAGTTCGCCTACCGCGGTCCCGTGAAGCGGGACCGGCCCGATCCGCAGGCGGCGAGCGACGAAGACTGGGCGGACTGGGTGACGGTCGTCCCGAACCCGCTCGGGCCCGTTCAGGAGCGCTGGTGGCACGTGAGGGGATGCGGCGCGTGGCTGAGCATCTGGCGGGACACGCGGACGCATGACATCGTCGAGGGGCCAGGCGATGCAGGATAGGCGCCTTCCCTCCGGCGGAACGATCGACCGGAGCCGGCCGCTGGCCTTTCGGTTCAACGGCAGGGAGTACCGGGGGCTTTCGGGCGACACCCTGGCGTCGGCGCTGCTTGCCAACAAGGTGCGACTGACCGCGCGGAGCTTCAAGTACCACCGGCCTCGCGGGATCGTGGGGTCCGGGCCCGAGGAACCGGCGACGTTGGTGGAGCTGAAGGGTCGCCACGCGTCCGGCAACCAGGCGGCGACGACGGTCCGGCTGGAAGACGGGATGGCAGCGCGGTCGGTGAATTGCTGGCCGTCGCCGGAACTTGACGTCGGCGCGGCCAGCCAGCTGCTTGCGGGCCTCATCCCGGCGGGCTTCTACTACAAGACCTTCAAGTGGCCGGGCTGGCGTCTCTATGAGCCGGCGATCCGCAGGGCCGCCGGCCTCGCAGGCGCGCCCGAGGCGCCGCCTTCGGACGGCCGTTTCGAGGCGCTGCACGCCCATGCGGACGTCCTGGTCGTCGGGGCCGGGCCGGCCGGGCTTATGGCGGCCCTTGTCGCCGGCCGCGCCGGCCGCCGGGTCTTTCTCGCTGACGAGAGAAGCGAGGCGGGCGGAAGCCTTCTCGACCGGCGCCTGGAGATTGGCGGAAGGCCGGCACTGGACTGGGCTGCCGAGTCCGTGGCCGAGCTGGGTTCGATGCCGAACGTCACGCACCTGCAGGACGCAAGCGTCTGGGCCTACCGGGAGCACAACCTACTGATGGTGAACGAACGGTCGCCGTCCAGTCCCGGCGTCCTGGAGCGGAACTGGCGCGTGCGGGCGGGGCAGGTGATCCTCGCGACGGGAGCGAGCGAACGGGGCCTCGTCTTTCCCGACAACGACCGTCCGGGCGTGATGCTCGCCTCGGCCGCGCAGGCCTACGTCAACCGCTTTGCGGTGAAGCCCGGCGAAAGGGCGGTGATCTTCGCCAACAACGACAGCGCGTATGCCGTCGCGGCCGACCTTCGGGCCTCGGGCATCGACGTTGCCGTCATCGTCGACAGCCGCGACGCGGTTCCCAGAGATGCGCGTGACCTGGCCGGCGGCATCCCGATCAAGGCGGGTTGCGTCGTCGCCGGCGTCCGGGGAAGGCGGGCGGTCAGGGGCGCGACCGTTTCCGGCCGGGACGGGCAGGGGGCCGCGACGGTCGATTGCGACCTGCTTCTCCACTCTGGCGGATGGAACCCGGCCGTGCACCTGTTCTCCCAGTCACGCGGAAGTCTCCGCTACGACGAGTCTATCGCGGCATTCGTGCCCGACCGGGCGGCGCAGGCCTGCGTGCCGGCTGGCGGCGCGGCCGGAGAGCTGCCGCTTGCCGCGGCGTTGCGGACGGGGGCGGCGGCAGGGGCCGGGGCGGCGGGAACGGACATTCCCGGTCTTCCTGCGGCGTCCGCGGAAAGTTACGCGATCACGCCGCTCTGGCACGTCGATGCGCGAGGCGCCAGGGGCAAGGCGTTCCTGGACATCCAGAACGATGTCACGGTGGACGACGTGCATCTCGCGCTTCGCGAGGGCTACGGCAATGTCGAGCATGTCAAGCGGTACACGACAGGCGGCATGGGGTTCGATCAGGGAAGGACGGGCAACGTCAACATCGTCGGCACGATCGCGCTGCGGAAGGGCGTGCCGCTTCAGGCCGTCGGCACGACGACATTCCGCCCGCCCTGCACGCCGGTGTCATTCGGGGCGATCGGAGGCGTCCGCGAAGAGAGTGTCGTCCTGCCCTACCGGCACACGCCCGTCACCCGGTGGAACCTCGAACGCGGCGCGCTCATGCACGAGGCCGGCGCCCGCTGGCGGCGTCCGGGATGCTTCCCCCGCGGAGACGAGACGTTCCAGGAGACCGTGAACCGCGAATGCCGCGCGGTCCGGGAGCGCGTCGGCGTCTATGACGGGTCCCCCCTCGGGAAATTCGAGCTGAAGGGACGCGATGCCGGCCGTTTCCTGGACCACGTCTACACCAGCCGGATGGCCACGCTGGAGCGGGGCCAATGCCGCTACGGCCTCATGCTGACCGACGACGGCCTGATCCTTGACGACGGCGTCGCCATGCGACTGGGAGAGCACCGCTGGCTCGTCTCCACCTCGACGGCGCAGGCCGAGGCCGTGAACGGGCACATGGAGGAACTGCTTCAGGCCCGGTTTCCGGACTGGAACGTCCACGTGACTGCCGTGACCGGCCAGTGGAGCAACGCGACCGTATGCGGCCCCATGGCACGCGAGGTCATGACAGCCCTCGGCACCGACATCGGCCTCTCGCGCGACGAACTGCCTTTCATGCGTTTCGCGGAGGGACATGTTGCCGGCCTGCCCGCGCGTATCGTCCGGGTCAGCTTCACGGGTGAGATGTCGTTCGAGATCAACGTCGCGCCCCGGCACATGCGCGACCTTTGGGAGCGGATCATGGAAGCCGGCGCGTCCCTGGGGATCGAGCCGGTGGGGTCGGAAGCCAGCCATGTGCTGCGGGTCGAGAAGGGGTTTCTCTCCCTTGGGCATGAAGTGGATGGCACGGTGGATGCCTACGACCTCGGCATGGGCTGGATCATGTCGGGCAGGAAGGCGGATTTCGTCGGCAAGCGCTCGGTCGCGCTGCGGCGCCGGGGCGGTGCGGTTCGCCGCGAGCTCGTGGGCCTGCTTCCTGCCGGTCCGAATGAACGCATCCCGGAGGGCGCGCCGCTGACTCCCGGCGGCGGGAAGCGCCCCACCGAGGGGCTTGTGACGGCCTGTGTCTGGAGCGTCGTCCGCAACCGTTCGGTCGCGCTGGCGCTTCTGGAAAACGGAAGGTCGCGGCACGGGGAGACTGTCCACGCCCGCCTGAGGGACGCGGCGATCGCGGCCGAGGTCACGGAGCCGGTGTTCCATGACCCTGACGGCCTGAGGATGAGGTCCTGAGATGGGTTGCGACGCCTCGTTCGAAAGGCTTCCGATCACGGCGTGCTTCGACCTGAAAGGGTCGGAAGGCGCTTTGGTCGAGTGGATTGGCGCAGGGTTCCTTCCGGCCTTTCCTGCAGGGGCGAACCGCTGTCGCAGGGCGAATGGCCTTTCGCTCGATCATGTGGGCCCGCGCCATTGGCTGCTGCATGCTCACATTGACCGGGAGGGCGAACTGGGCGCCGCGCTGCGTCCGCATGAGGCGCCGGCCGAAGTGAGCATCGTGAGGGTCTCCGACACCATGACGAACTTTCGCGTCACTGGAGTCGCCGCGGCGCATGTGCTCGCGATCGGCTGTCCGCTCGACCTGCATGCGACCGCATTCCCGGAGGACGCGGTGAGCTTTACCGAATTCTTCGGTCAGAAGGCCCTGGTGCGCCGATGCGCGGGCGGGTTCGAGGTTTCCGTGGAGCGGAGCTTCGGCGACATGACGGAGGACTGCCTGACACGATCGTTGCGCTGACCTGTCATGGAGGCGGTCCGTCAAGGAGCGAAGGTCCGGAAGCGCCTCGTCGAGGTGGACAGGCTCCAGGCCGGGACCGGCCGGTTCGCGCCGCCGAATCATGGTGCGAGGTCAGGCATCGTGGCCTCCGAGAGCGGCCTCCCGGTCGTGCCGTCTTTCGAGGGGCTCGATGAGCGGCGCGTTGGATCCGGCCAACGCGGGTCGACGCGCCTTGCGTGCTCCTCCAGAGCCGCGCGGAGGCGGTCTTTCGGCGGCGGACCGGCCAGGACGCCGAAGGAAAGCGATGCGGCGTCGCGGACGAACGCCGGCAGTGTGTGCCTTTGAAAATCTTGCCGGGATGGCAGGTTCAGGAAGTGAGCGAGATGGCCGTCTCGCTCACTCCCGACCCTGTCAGGCGCGCAAGCGCGAATGTTGACTTGAGTGGCGCCGCCATGCTCAGGGCATGGCTCAGCCTGCAAAACAGGTCTTTGCGCCGGAACAAGACGCCTGGCTTGAAAGGCGCCTGAACGCTGCGCGGGCTTCTGGCGGCATCGCCACGGATGTTGCGTTGGCCAAGCGCGACGTTCGATGGGTCATCGCTCTTGGCGCGGCGATCGTTGCGGCCCTGGTCCATGATGCCGAGACATGGACTCCACGCTTGCCGCTCATGGCGACCGACCGGCTCGGATCGAGTCCGTGCAGGCGGCGCATGGCGAGCGGATGGACAAGATCGAATCCGCGCTTGGCCGGATCGAGACGCTTCTGGCGGAATGAGGCCTGAACGGACCGAAGCTGCACGTGGGGTCGCTTCCGTCAGGGGACGGAAACGTACGCCAAGTGCTTCTCGCCGGCCCAGCGTCCGATAGGCGGTCGGGCGTGGCGCCGAGAAGGTGTCGGCGAGATCGCGCGCCTGTCCTGCATCCTCAAGGAGAAGCTGAGGATCAGGCTTCCATGGACGATCTCGCGACATTCGCTGATGCTGGCCCGAACGCGTTCCGTCTTCTGCAGGCGTTCGGGCAAGTCCACCTGACGGTCTGGGGCGGCGGCATGTGCGTTCTTGAAGCCGTACAGGCGCCCGAGACCGCCGGGATCCCGCGCCGGATCGACGCCATCAGGAAGTCCGCGGCTCTCGAAGCCGGTCGCGCGGGCGCCTGAGCCGGAGATCTCGAGGCGAACCATGCCGTGGCCGTGGTGCACCTCCGCGATCGGGCCTCTTCTGCCGGCGACCTCCGCGCGCATGGCCCGTGGGCATCCGAGCCGCCTGCATGTGCAGCTTCCCGACGCTGCATCAGCAGGTCGGCCGCATGAATTCCACCGCGTTCCTTGCCGTCTTGGGTCCATCCCTTTTGCTGGGACGAGCCCGACCTCCCCAACCGGATCGCCGCGCAAGCTGCGAATCTCCTAGGCTGTGTACCCATTTAATTGCTTCGCCAGATCCCGCAGCAGGAAGCGACTGGCAGCGAGCTGCACGGCCGACAGAAAGTTGCGGGCGGTCTTGTCGTAGCGCGAGGCGACGCGACGGAATTCCTTGATCCTGCCGAAGAACCGCTCGATCCGATTGCGACCCTTGTACAGGGTGCGGTCAAAGGGCCGGGGGATCTTGCGGCAGGACCGAGAGGGGATGTTCGCCTGGGCCCCCGCCTGTTCGATGCACCGGACGACAGCATTGGCATCATGGGCCTTGTCGCCGAGGACCATCTCACCGGGGACGAGATCGGCAAGCAGTGCCTTGGCCTGGGCACAGTCCGAGGCCTGACCCGGGGTCAGGACCAGGGCCTGCACCGTGTCCGTCCCGCTCAGGGCGAGATGGACCTTGGTCGTCCGGCCGCCACGGCTCAGGCCGATCTGCGGCGGCGGCCCGTCGCGACGGGCCCCGGCGGCGTGCTTGTGGGCCCGCACGACGGAGGAGTCCAGCATACGCAGGCGCACGGGTCCGACCGCACCACCGTTTGCATCGTCATCATCGTCCGCTCGCTCGGCCAGCGCCTGCATGATTCGGGCCCAGGTGCCGTTCCGGCTCCAGCGGTTGCAGCGATTGAAGCAGGTCGAGTAGGGACCGTAGCGCTCTGGGAGATCCCGCCAGGGGATGCCGGTGCGCAACACGAAGAAGATACCATCCATGACCCTTCGGTCCTGCAACCGACGCGGGCCCTGATGTGTCTGGGGAAGCACCGAGCGGAGGATCGCCCACTCCGCATCGGTCATGTCGTGGCGGTGTCCGCTCATGGGTCTGCTCCTGCCTGATGGTTTTTGGGCTCCTCTCGCAGCTCCAGACAGACCTGTCAATATTTAAGTACACAGCCTAGGGCCCGTTGACAGTCATGTCGCCGCCACCGCGCCGGCGACGAGGCGGATCCCGGCGGCGAAGCTCGCGTCCGTCTTGTCGTGCCGCGTCGCGATCGCCCGGAACTCCCTGATCTTCGCGAAGAGGCTCTCCACCAGGTGCCGCCAGCCGTACACCTCCCGGTCATGCGCCCGCGGCACCGTCCGGCTCCGCCTCGACGGGATCACCGCCTCCGCCCCGCGTTCCGCCAGGTCCTCGAGCAGCCGGTCGGCGTCGAACGCCTTGTCCCCGACCAGCGCCCCGAACGTCAGGCCGTCGAGAAGCCCCGGCACCCCCTCGGGCCGTGCGCCTGGCCGGGAAGGATCGTGAAGCGGACAAGGTATCCCAGGGCGTCCACGACGGCCACGGCCCTGCTCGTCAGGCCGCCCCTGGAACGTCCGGTCCCCTGGCCCGAGGTCCCCCTCTTGCGCCGGACGCCTTCCGGTGCGCCTGGACCACCGTGCCGCCGGGGTCGGACGCCTTGCCCGGCAGCATGTCCCCGGTCCGCGCCCGCATGGCGTCGGCCGTCACCGTTCTGTCTGGATCGTCGTTCTGCTCGCTCATGCCGTTGTTGCCTCGTGCCGCCGTTCCGGCGGTCATCGGGGAAGGACATGGCATGGGTCCGGACGATTCGCAAGACAACTGTCAACGGGACCTAATTCGTGATCAGCTCCGGCCCCATGAAATGGGTCGGCAGAAAGGTCGAGATCCACGGGACATAGGTCACCATGACCAGGAACACGAAGAGCACGGCGAGGAACGGCAGCGCAGCCCATGCCACGCTCATCATCGGCATCCCCGCCACCCCGGACGTCACGAAGAGGTTCAAGCCCACCGGCGGCGTGATCATCCCGATTTCCATGTTCACCACCATGATGATGCCGAGGTGGATGGGGTCGATGCCCAGTTCGATCGCAATCGGGAAGACCAGTGGCGCGACGATGACGAGAAGCCCCGAGGGTTCCATGAACTGCCCGCCGATCAGCAGGATGGCGTTGACGACAATCAGGAACGCGACCGGCCCCAAGCCCGCGTCCAGCATCGCCGTGGCGATCTCTTGCGGCACCTGCTCGTCCGTCAGCACATGCTTGAGGATCAGCGCGTTGGCAATCACGAAGAGAAGCGTGATCGTCAGCTTGCCCGCGTCGAAGAGCGTCTGCCTGGTGTCGGGGTGGAAAAAGGCCGTCACGATGGCCCAGGGCTTCTCGAGCAGGCTCGGCCGTGCCGCGCCCGTCGACGTGTCCGCCGCCGCCGACAGGCGCTGCGCCGCCGCATGTGACAAAGGCCCCATGTCACGGTAGACAAAGGTCGCAATGACGAAGGAGTAAACCGCTGCCACGGCCGCGGCTTCGGTTGGCGTGAATATGCCGCCATAGATGCCGCCCAGGATGATGACGATCAGGAACAGGCCCCAGCCCGCCTCCATGCCTGAGGCGAAGATCTCGTGCCAGCCCTCCCATTCGCCCTTGGGAAGGTTCTTGATCTTGGCGGCGACATAGATCCCAACCATTAGCATCAGCCCGGCCAGAAGTCCGGGAATGACGCCGGCAAGGAACATGCGCCCGACAGAAACCTCCACGGCGGCTGCGTATACAACCATCACGATCGAAGGCGGGATCAGGATGCCCAGCGTTCCGGCCGTGCAGATCACGCCTGCCGCGAAGTCCTTGGAATACCCCATCTGGCGCATGCCCGCGATTGCGATCGAGCCGATGGCGACCACCGTCGCGGGCGACGATCCGGAGAGCGCAGCGAAAAGCATGCAGGCGAAGACGCCCGCAATCGCCAGGCCGCCCGGGAAATGCCCGACGCACGCGATGGAAAAGCGGATAATGCGGCGCGCCACACCACCGGTTGTCATGAAGGATGACGCAAGGATGAAGAACGGGATCGCGAGCAGCGTGAAATGGCCCTCAAATGCCGAAAACAGCGTCTGGGCGACCGAAGCCATGGAACTGTCCGAGAACCACATCAGGAACAGCACCGAACTCATGCCGAGTGACACGGCGATCGGCACGCCGATCATCAGAAGGCCGATGACCAGGCCAAAGAGAAGAACGACATCCATCAGGCTTTCTTGCCCCTCCGGCCGGCCCGGATCTCTTCCCGCCCGGCTTCGGGCTCATGGCTGGCGACGATCCGGTCCGACTTGCCGGTCCAGATGGCCCAGGCGGCCTGCGCGAAGCGATAGGCCATAAGCGCCATCGACAGGGGCAGCACGGCATACGGGATGAACCGCGGAACTTTCTCGTATTCTTCGCCTTCGTTGAAAGCGTCCTCCATCCAGCGAAGAAACTCGGGCAATGGCACGGAATCGACCTCGTACCAGCCCTTGCCGCGGTAGTTTTCCTCGAACCCCAGCGGGAACCAGCGTCCTGCCGTCCCGGGCAGGTTGGCGAAATTGGCCCAGTAGTCCCATGCGCCCTTCAGCATCAGAAGCGAGAAGGCGAAGCACACACCCGCCGAAAGAAGCCCGATGATACGCCGTGCCGGCGGGGAGACGGAATTGACGACCAGGTCGACGCCAAGATGCGCATTGATCTTGACGCAATAGGACGCGCCCAAAAGCACCAGCCAGGCAAAGAGAAAGACGGTGAGCTGCAGCGCCCAGAGAATGTTTGAATCGAGGAGCCGCGCCACGACATTCGCAAAGGTGATGACCGTCATCAGGCCCAGAAGGACCGCGATTATCGTCTCTTCCAGCTTGTCCGCCCAGCTCCGCCGCATTGGCCTGCCCTCCCCAAATTGGAGGGGCCAGCGAACCGGTCCCTCACGCCAGATTACATGGACGCGTTGATCGCTTGCGCGGCGTCGATGTTTTCCTGTCCAACGTCTTCTGCGAACTGATCCCAGACCGGCCTCATGGCCTCGATCCAGGCCGCGCGCTGCTCAGCGGTCAGCGTGCGCACTTCGCCACCCGCCGTGATGATGGCCTGCCTGGCTTCTTCGTTGACCTTGGTCGACTCCGAGTTCCGGGTCTCGGTGACCTCGCGAAGGATGCTCAGGAACTGATCACGCGTGCCGCTCTCCAGGCTGTCGAGCCAGTCGACCGCTGTCACCACGAGATAGTCGATGATGCCGTGGTTGGTCTCGGTGACGCCATCCTGCACTTCGAAGAACTTGCGCCCGAAGATGTTCGACCAGGTGTTTTCCTGCCCGTCGACAACACCTTGCTGCAGCGCGCCATAGACCTCGGCGAAGGCCATCTTCTGGGGCGAGCCACCGATGGCTTCCATCTGGGCCACCAGCACGTCCGACGGCTGCACGCGGAACTTCAGGCCTTCGGCATCGCTCGGGTTGATGAGCGGCACGTTGGCCGACATCTGCTTCATGCCATTGTGCCAGAACTCCAGCCCCTGGAGGCCGCGGCGCTGCATGGCGCCTTTCAGCGCGGCGCCGCTCTCGGATGCCTGGAATGCATCCACCGCCTCGATGTTCTTGAACATGAACGGCAGGTCGAAGATGCGGTACTGCTTGGTGAACCGCTCGAAGAGCGAGAGCGACGGAGCGGCCAGCTGAATGTCGCCCTGCAGCAGCGCCTCAAGCGCCTTCTCGTCAGTGTAAAGCGTCGAGTTCGGGAAAACCTCCATGCACATCGTGCCGTTCATCTCGGCATTCACGCGCTCGGCCAGAAGAGTCGCCGCGATGCCTTTCGGGTGCTTGTCGGTGTTGGTGACGTGGCTGAACTTGACCACGGTCTCGCCGCTGTCGCAGGTCGCGAAACCGGCGGTCGCGCTCAGGCCAAGGGTCGCGGCAACGGCCACGGTCGTCAGGAACTTCATGATCTGTCTCCCAAATGTTGACTCCGCGATTGAGCATCGGTGCAGGCAAATCCTGGTCAAGATGAAAGATTGCGAAAATCATGCGCCGATTCTGCAATGGGATTCTCATTCCCTTGGTTTCCTTGCCCGTTTCTTCTTCATCCACCGTGCGAGGTTGCCGGGCGTCGTCCTGCACCGCTTCGCGATGGACTTCTGGGCCGAACCGTTCGCGGGCAGCGCCGCGATCTCGGGTTGAAACCGATCGGGATCGCTCCTGCCCGGCCCTTTCGGCATGCTCGGCGAAAACGACTTCTCCTACGGGAAGCTTCGCAACGCCTTCGGAATCCTCCCCCTGAAAACGGCGGCCTCGGGCCGCCTCGGTTTCGGGGAGCGGCTGAGCGGGCCAGACCCTTGTCAGGAGTGGATGATCCGCTGGCCATGCCGCCTCGTGAAGCTTTGCGCCGGCGAACCCGATGGCATCATATCCTGACCTGAACCATCCCGCTCTCCACGCGGGCCTCGAACACATTCATCGGGCGCGTTGCCGGCGCGCAGATCGGCCGTCCGTCCCGGACATCGAATGCGCCCTGGTGTAACGGGCATTCGATGACGTGGCCGTCGAAATATCCGTCGCAGAGGTCGGCGCCTCCATGGCTGCAATGCGCAAGCGACGCAAAGATCCCGGTCGGCGTGTCGTATACGGCAAACGACCGCTGGCCCAGCGACGCCCGGGTGACCCAGTTCGGCTCCAGCGCGCTCACCGCTATCAGGTCGGTCCAGGAACGGCTCGCCCCGTTCATGCCTGGTCCGCTGCCGCGGCCGGTGCGCGCCGAATGATCTGTCGCAGTATGTCGCGGTGCGCGCCGAGATAGCCGTTCCTTTCGACATGGACATGCTCCTTCAGCTTCTCGTGCAGCCTTGGAAGGGCGTGGAACGGCACGGATGCCACGTAGTGATGCTCGGCGTGATAGTTCATGTTCCAGCAAAGGAAGCGCCACGGGGCGGAGACGAGGTTCGTCCGCGTGTTCTCGGACATCTGCGCCACGGCCGGCCGTCCGACATGCTCCGCCATTCGAACGAAGCGCATCACCGGCTCGCCCAGGAACAGCGGGACGATCCAGAACCACAGCAGGTTCCACCAGCCCGTCATGGCCATGCCAAGGAACATGGCGGCATAGATCGCCAGCATCCGACGCGCGTCACTGAACACGGCCTTGCGCTCCGCCCGGGGAACGAATTTCCTCTCCGCTTCGCTCAGCCTGCCCGTCGCATGCCGGAAGATCTCGGCGAACTTGCTCCGCCAGTAAGGGACCGCGCTCAGGTACCAGATGTATTCCCCGAATGTCCCCGGCATTGCGATCATTTCGGGATCCTTGTCGTGGTGCTGCGTATGGGTGTGATGGTCGCAGTGCTCGTAGCGGAAGAACCTGTGCGGAAGCATGATGACGATCCCGCAGAGCTGTCCGACAAGATCGTTGACCCAGCGGGTGCGGAATGCCGTGTAATGCACGCATTCGTGCTGAAGGGCGAAGTGGTGCGCCAGAACGGTGCCATGCAGGAGCATTGCGGGCCATATCAGCCAGCTGTTCCATGCAAGCGCTGTTGACGCTGCAGTGGCGGCAAGGAGCCCGACCCAAAGGACCAGGCGGCGCAAGGCCGGCCCGTCCGACCTGCGCATGAACTGCTTGAGCTCTTCGCGCGAGAGCTTCCCCTCAGCCAGCGCCTGGGTCAGGGGTGTGACAATGGGACTTGTCATGGGAACCTCCGTGACTTGCCGACAGCGGCGTCCCTCAGCTTGCTGGACGGCCCCGGAGACGGGCGTGCTCCGCACCATTCGGCCTGGACATCCGGCCGCATCGCCAGACTGCTACTGCATCCTGCCTGATTGCGCAATTGCATGTCCTCGCCTTGCCTGCCCGGACCGGGTCCGCTCGCGCGACGCCAGCACGACGCGAGAGGGCCGTCCCGGTCCGGGCAACAGGGGTTCATGCAAGTGATTGCCCGTCGCTCGATCAGCATTCCGCGCCCGATCCTTCGCCACCCGACTGGTCGCCCGGGCCCGGTTTCCGCAGCGCTTTCTCGAAACGCCACTCCTTTTTGGGCGATCCCTGCATGATCGCGCAGGCAGTGCTTCCCGTCATGCCGGGCATCGGCTCGGTGTCCGGGCGGCGCGATTCCGTCATTTCATATCTCCCCTTGTCACCGCAGTCGCAGGAATGCCGATCAGAAGCAACGGGCATGGATTGCCGACGCCGCGCTCGATCCGGCTCCTCAGCTTCTCCCAATGCGTGGTAGCGGCTCCGAACTTGTCCGCGACAAACTTCCTGGCCCATGTCTCAGCGAAATCGCCACCCACGCATGCAACCATCTTCCTTTGCCGTGCGGTCGGATTGACGCCGAACCTCACCAGGTCGGCATAACCGAAGACGTCGTTGTTCAACGCGCATTCGTGAACGATCGGCACCATCTGATCTTGCAGTGACTGGCCGCGCGTAACGACAATGCCAACGCTGATCGCGCCTTCCGCGTGCAAGCGCTGGAAGCTCTCCAGGTCGCGGTCAAAGAACGGGTCCTTGTTGTTCCATTCGATTTCGAGCGCCACCGATCCCTTTTCGGCCAGCCTGACGTGATCGATCTCGTGCGTCGTTCCAGCGCGACGCTCGCCGTCAACGATCTTGCTGATCTCGATATTCCGCTTGCGCCACCCGCGCTCGTCGAATGCCCTGCGCAAGCGCTGTGTCGGGTGCGATTCACCGCCGCCCCCGCGGATGAACTCAACGTCTGCAATCCTGAAATCCGCCAGCACTTCGTACAGCTCGCGCAGAGGTTCTGGGAAGTCTCCGGCCAGTACGGCTGCGGCATGGTTCTGTGCCTGGACGTCAAAGCCGGAGCCGGCGAGGGCAGACGGCGTCACGCGGTCATCGCGGCTGAATTGTGCGCGTAGGTTGGCCAGTCCGGTCGATAGCCAGGCATGGCTTGATCGCCCCACACAGTCCAGTCCTTGCGCTGTCCGCGTCCGAAAAGCTCCAGATACGGCCCCCAGCTGCAAGCCTCTATGATCTCATACTGCTCATCCGGCTTGCGCGAGTGCTCGCGCTTTCGGGTTGCCATGAAATTGACCTGGCTTCGTCCGGGCGCAAGCGTCCTGGCCCTCTTGCCGCGCACGCCGAAGAGGACCAGTTCCGTAACGTTGCGGAAGTAGAAGCCTACGCCGCGCCCATCCGGCCCGCCGTCTTTCCTGACCTTGTGCCACACAAGGTTGGTCTTGTACTCGAAGCCCCATGCCTCCAGGGTGTTCAGGCCCAAAGGCAGCAAGGCGTTCGGAACCCACAGGTAGCAATGAGCGGGGTCGTCCGATATGTCGGCAACCGGCAGTGCAGCGATCTCGTCGGGGCTCAAGGTCCCGTAGCGGCCGAGTCGCCGGTGTTCCGGCGCGACTTTCCCGGTTCGGTTTGCGAAACGCCAAGGCGGGTCGGCCAGGATCGTGCCGAACTTCTGCCCTTTCAGCGTCGCGGCCAGGTGCTCGGCGGCACTCATGATGCCACCAGACTCGTGCAGGGCAGCTTCCGGCCTTGGAGGCCCTTCGCCATGTGCGAGGACATGATGCCGATGGCGCCAGGGCGGCGGCCGTCGTGCCGTCCCGCAAGCCCGTTGGCCTGCCCATGAGGGCGCTGCGGGGAAAGACGGCGAAACGTGCCGTGCCAGCCGCGCCTGAACATGGGCTGCAGAGACCCGGCCTCGTTCGCGTGCGCCATGTCGCTGACATGTTGCAAGACCGGGCGGTTGACGGCCTGGCGGGCGCGCCCGTCCGCGCCCGTGCGGGCCTTGGCTCCATCCGTGCAGGCCTTGGAGCCCGGCCCGGCGCCTTCGCGGGCGATGCCCTGCAGGGTTTCCCTGTCATTGCGGGCGACAGCCTTGGCGGTCGCCTTGCCGGCCCTGCGATCGCGGGTGCCCGCGGCGGTGGTCCTGTCGAACGGCCAGTGTCCGGCTTCCCCTTTCCTCGACTGGCGGCGCTTGGGGTTCGACACCTTCCCGCGCCTGCCGCCGATGCAGGTCTCGTCGCATTCCGCTGGTCCGGCAGGCGGTCCTGCGCTGTCCTTGCATGCCTCGCGGACGCGCTGCGCGAGATGCCATGCCGACCTTTGCGCGACATTCGGTTCCCGGCCCAGCCTGTGCAGCCTCGTGCTGGAAGCGCCCTTGATGCTGCTGCTCGAATGCAGGCAGTCCTGCATGATCCGCACCTGAAGGTCCAGCCTGGGATCTTTCCCCTGGGCGCCGGACCCGGTCGGGAAGTCCTCGCGGCAGCCGCAGCAACGGAAAGGCTGGGCCGTGCGCGTCAGCCGCTCCCGCACGTTCCCAGGACCGCAGGACGGGCAGGCGGCGCCATCCTGCCGGCGGACGTTGATGAAGCATGCCCCGGCGGCCGCGTCGTCGGGGAACCTGCGGGCGAGTTCAGCCAAGGACATTGACCCCTTGCAAAATGCCTTTCCGGGTGTGCGCCGCGCTCCATGCGATTCGTCTCCCCGATTTGGATCGCAGACTGACCAAGCGGGACCGGCATGTCAACGGAAAGAGACGCTTGAGGCCGCCTTTCGGCCAATCCCCATGTTCATGCAATAATAGAGAATATATATTTAAATAATTGACATAAAATAAAAAAAATTAATAAATTCATGTCCACACGGTGGGTCGGGGCGGGACTTGAAGGTAACGGCAAGGCATCGCCAGGCATCATGGCGGGCCGTCTTGACGGAGACAGTCGGCGGCCTCGCTGCTCCGCCGCACGCGCGGGTCATCCCGGTCGCGTGACGGCGCGCGGCGCGGTCCACGGGCAGCAGGGCCCTTGCGCCCGCAACACGGCGGCGATCCTGAAGTGCGCGGCCAAGAGCCCCGCGCCATGCCTTCCGCGGCCTCGCGGGCGGGCGTTGGGCGCTCATGCCGCCCGTTCCCCGGCGGAACGGCCGGGACTGCCCGCGGCCGGGAAGGCGAGGCACCCAGAGCGTCCGCCATGAAGGCGGCGAGCCGTCGCGCGGCCATCCCGTCCGCGCCGAAGGCGGCGTCGACCGCGGCCTTCATGTGCCGGGCCGCGTGCCGGCCATGCCGAATCCGGCACGGCCGGCGCCCGGACGGCCGTCCGCAACCGCCGCGAAGCGGCTTGGTTCAGCAGCGAGATGTCGCATGCAACATCCCGGCCAGCCATCATCCACGGGTCTTCGGCGTCAGCCAAGCGTGTCGACAAGGCCCGCGTCCAGGATCCTGCGATCCTGCGTCAGAAGCGTCGCTCCGGTTATCCGGGCGGTCGCCACCAGTATGCGGTCGGCCGGATCGCGATGAAAGGAACCCGGCAGGGCCGCCAGTTCGGCCGCCACAGCAGGGGAGATGCCATGGCGCCGCACCAGTGGCGGCGCGGCCGCTTTCTCCAGCCATTCCCGAAGGGGAATCGCCAGGTGAATGCGACCCAGGCCGTGCAGGGTCGCCACCTCCCAGAGAGAGAGATGTCCGAGACCTGCAGGGGCGCCTCTGGGCCGGCGGCCGCCATGACGCTTCTCTGACCCCGAGACAAACGATCGCGGTCACCGTGCCACCAAAGCAGAATATGCGTGTCGAGCAGCGCCTTCATCGCCTGAGGGTGTCCCAATGCCCCTCCGGAAGCACCGGCTCGACAATGTCGCCGACGATGACGACTGTTCCCTCAAGCTCTGACTGGGGATACATCTCTCCGTCACCGGCCACGCGCGACAGCTCGGCGACGGGACGCCCTCGCTTCAGGATCACGACCCGCTCGCCAGTCTCATGGACGTCATCAAGTATGGCGAGGCATCGCGCCTTGAAGTCGGATGCGTTGATCTTGATCATGTGACCAGTCTCTATGACCAGACACTTCACGGGTCAAGCAAGTCCGAAGCGCTCGTCCGCCCAATGGCATTCGGTCGGGGAGGCTCTCCGCCTGTCGAGCCCGGGCTGGCGTTCCAATGATCCTCCATATCGTATCCAGCCTTGGAAAATGCATTGTACATTGTCCGCAACCCTGTCACGCATCTGCCTTCGCGGCATGGGAAGCCGTCAACCGAAGGCCATTGCCCGACCGCCGGCCTCAAGGCGGGGCGCCCCGCCTGCCGCCCGTGACCGTTCATCGCCGCAAGTTCCCGCCTGACCGCGCCGAAGCCGTCCGTCCGGCATGAATCCGGCTTGCGCCCGGCGTCCGGGCCAGGCGCCTGTGCAGCGGCCCTCCCGAGTCCCCGCAGCAGGATGCCGGCACGGGCGCAGGCCGGCGATGACGGACCTTCGGCCGAACTCGGGGTCCGGGGCATCGACGCCCTCGAGGACCGGATCTGGAAGCGCATCGACCTCACGCAAAGAGAGCTTCCCGGGAATTTAGGCGACCGAACCTGAGGCGTCAGGACGCCGACGGGATGCCGATGTCTCGGTCCGGATGCCCGAAGAGGCCCGCGGCACAGGGATAGCGCGACAGCACGTCAGCGCCCCCGGGCAAAAGCTCCGCCCTGAAAACGCCATTATCCCAGTATTTTACGCCATCAACCTCAATCGTTGGGTCAATCACGTTCCAGGATATCTCGCCCGGCGCATACGCGCCGCATGTGTGAAAGTGCAGCAGGCGGGGATTGCCGAACGCCACGCCGCCCCAGCGCTCGTAGCTTGACCTGGCGTCCCAGGGAAAGCCGCAGCCGGGGTGCATGCCGGCATGCCAGGAATGGACGAAGTCCCTGTCGATGCCGAGGAGGGTCGAGACCCGGTCGTAGTGGGCATTGGCGCGCTCCACATCCCGGCGACCGCCCTCGAACCCGGCGAGACGTCCGTCGCTGAGCAGCGCATGGAGAGGCCCGTCAAGCTCCAAGGTGTAGCCGTCGTAATAGCGCGAGCCCGTCCCGGTCAGAAAGCCGGGCAGCGCAACCCGGCCGGAGAATCCGGCCGCAGGCACCGGCGTGAAGACGGACAGCGGGAAGCGCATGACCGTCGTGTCGCACTCCGGGCCGAGGACAATGCCGGATCTGCCCGCCACGTCGGAACCGGCCGGGCACGTGATCCGGACTTCCCCGGCACGCGAAATCACGGCGTTCACCTCGTCCCTCAGTTCCAGGAGCGCCGCGTGGTTGACGTTCCCGAACCCCGTTCCGAGCAGGCGGGCGTTCAGCGCGAAGCTGACGACGACCTTCCTTCCCGCCGGCATTTCGGAGAAGCGGAGCTGGTCGCCAAGGCGGGCGAGGAACAGGATGATGTCGAAGTCCTGCATCGACCGGTTCAGGCTTTCCGGAAGGCGGGGATTCCCGGGATGGAAGCCGACATCCACGGCATTGACGTCAAGGCCGATGCGCTCCGCTTCCCGGACCATGCATTCGCGGGCGTCGTCGTCGAAGAAGCCATGCTCCGAAGGCTCGTAGGCGATCAGCAGCCGGTCCCCCGGCCTCGCCCCGGCGCAGTTCAGCAGGAGGTTCCTGGCGCCAAGAGAGGGGGTCATTTCCGTCGTTCCGGCCCTGTCATCTGCGGTCCGGCACGATCATCCGGACATCCGGAAGCCTTCGCCATTTGAAACTTGTTATGCCAGCCATTAGACTGGCTAATATGATTATCAACATGCCGTTCGCCTCCCTTCGCGCCTTCGAGGCCGTGTTCCGGCTGTCCAGCTTCTCGGCGGCCGCCGCGGACCTGGGCGTCAGCCAGAGCGCGGTCAGCCAGCACGTCAAGCTCCTGGAGGAGTGGCTGGGGCAGGACCTGCTGCGTCGCGGCGCCCGAAGGTCGGAGCCGACGCCGGAAGGCGAAAGGCTCGGCCGCGCGATCTCGGAAGGCCTGGGGCGGGTATCGGACGCTTGCGTCGACCTGCGGGACAGGAAGCGGAGCGACAGGCGGCTCGTCATCAGCTGCCTGCCGGGCTTTGCCTTCATCTGGCTCTTTCCGAGGCTGCTGCGCTTCGATCTTGCGCATCCGGACCTGGCCATTTCGATCACGACCGATACCGGACACGTTCCTTTCTCCGGCGTCCATGCCGACGTCGGGATCCGGTACGGTCTTGGCGACAACCCCGGCTACCGCGTCGAGAGGCTCATGCATGAGCGTCTCTTTCCCGTGTGCGCCCCCGCGCTCCGGGACGGCGCGCCCGGCCTGAACGCCGTGAAGGACCTCGTGCATCACACGATGCTCCAGGACGAGACCCTTGACTTCGGCGCTTCAAGCCCGACATGGGAATACTGGGCGCAGGAGGCCGGCGTCAGGCTGCCCGAGCCGCTGCGGGCCAGGCGGCTGGGCCAGTCGAACCTCGTCATCCAGGCGGCGATCGCGGGCCTGGGCGTCGCGCTGGGCCGAGAGCCGCTTGTGGTGGACGCGCTCGACGACGGCAGGCTCGTGCGGCCGTTCACCGGGATCGTCTCGTCGCGGCTGTCGTACTGGCTTGTGTGCCGAAGCGAGATGATGGAAAGCGCCAAGGTGCAGGTGTTCCTGGCATGGATCAAGTCCGAGGCCGCCAGCCAGCCTTCCGTTCCGGGGGCCGCGACGGCGAATGATTAGTCTTGCTAATGACCTTGACTGCCGCAAGGCTGCAAGCCGATGCATCTGCACTGTCTCATGCGATGTCAGCGGCACGAGGGGCGCAGGCGCATGTTTCTGAGGAACTGCTGGTACGTTGCAGCATGGAGCAGGGACGTCGGCCGGACGCTGAAGGCAGAGACGCTGCTGGGTGAGCGGATCGCGCTCTACAGGCGAGAGGACGGCGGGCCGGTCGCGCTTGAGGACGCGTGCCCCCACCGAAAGCTGCCGCTGTCGGACGGGACGCTCAAGGGCGATCACGTCGAATGCGGCTATCATGGCCTGACGTTCGATTGCAGCGGGGCATGCGTCGCCGCGCCGACGCAGCGGAGCAACGTTCCGCGCCGGGCCGCCGTGAAGTCCTACCCGGCCATCGACCGGTACCGTTTCCTTTGGATCTGGATGGGCGACCCGGCGCTGGCCGACCCTGGCAGGATATTTCCGATCGAGAACTTCGACAACCCTGCATGGGGACTGACGGACGGCGGGGTCCTGGACATCGACTGCAACTACCTGTGGGTCTGCGACAACCTGCTCGACCCAAGCCACGTGGCCTGGGTGCACGCCGGCTCCTTCGCCGGGGCAGGGACGGACGAGGAGCCGCTGAATGTCGAGAGGACGGATCGCGGAGTCGTCGTGTCACGATGGATCCCGGACAGGCCGCCGTCCCCTTACTACGCAGGGCTTGTCGCGTTCGAGGGCAGCTGCGACCGGCTTCAGCACTACGAGATGTGCATGCCGGCGATAGGCCTCAACAAGTCGATCTACACGCCCGCCGGCACGGGCGGGTACGGATGCGAGCCGGTTGCGGAGACGTTTGTCAACATTTCCTACAATTTCATGACGCCCCTGGACGAGGACCGGACGCGCTATTTCTGGTTCCAGCACCGGAATTCCGATCCGGGCAATCGGGAAGTGTCGGAGTTCATGAACAGCGGCGCCCGGACGGCCTTCGAGGAGGACCGCGCGATCCTCGAGAAGGTTCACCTCGGGATGAAGCACAGGAGGACTCCAAGCATTGATCTCGGCCTCGATGCGGGCGCCAGGCAGTTCCGCCTGATGCTTGGCCGCGCGATCGAGGCCGAGAGCGCCGCCGGGCGCGCGGTCCGGCAAGGGGCATGACGGCGCCGGACGCGGTTTCCGGCCTGCCCGCTCTCGGTTCCTGCGGTGCCGGGTGCATGAACGCGGCATTTCCGGCCCTTCCGGGCTCGGCGCGGAAGCGTCTCGGTACTTGGCTGCGGCGACACTGAAGGCGTGCCTGGCCCGGCCGGAGGGCCCGCCGGCGGCCTTCCGGGCTTCCGGCAGGCGCGCCTTGCCCGGAGGCGGCATGGCGGATGCGGCGGCGATTCCTTGGGCAAGCGCCGCTCCGGAATGATCCGCCGCATGCGAGCGGGGCGGCCGAAGACGACGGCCTGCGGCATTCATGCCGTCAGGCGCGGGTGAGGCGCCACGACGCCCCCCGCGCCGGCAGCCCGGGCCCAGCGTCACCTCGGCGCGCGCCGGGATCTCCCGGGCAGGGGCGCCGGAGCGCCTCCCTGACGATGGGTCGCGGATGCCGGCCGTCGAGCCGGCCGCACCGCAGGCCACGGCCTGCCGGGCCATCTTCCAGGCGAGGGTGGCAGAGGGCGCCCGCGCGCCCGTCCGGAGCGGAATGCGGGCGCTGGCGCGGTCTTCTGGCCAGTGTCGCGGGGCAGGGCGCCCCGGCACCCCGGCACCCCGGTTCATCCATTTGCTGCCGGCTCCCCCTCCCGAGGCTTCTTGCACCCCGCCTGCCAAGCTCCTGCGGGCTCCCCTGGCGTCCTGCGCCAGCGAAACGGGCCGGCGTCGCTGGAGCCCTGGCGGCGCGATGCGGCCTTCGACCGCCGCGCGGAACCCCTCCGGTCGGCCTGGCGACGGCCTGCCCGGGACGACGTCGAGGGCCGCTGGCCGGCACGCGATGCCGCTCCGGCCCGCAGTCGGGCGTCCCGCCCGGGAAGTCTCGGCGGAGCCGCAGCGCGGCCGGATGCGCGGTTCCGCGGCGCATTTTCCGACGATCATGTAGTGACAAGCCTGTGCCGATCGGCTAAGTGCCCGCCGTCCGAAATCTCGAGTGCTTCAAGAATGCCCGCCCGATCAAGGAATTCCGCCGCTGCCGGTGACGGCTATCGCCCGTCGGATGACGAGCCCTTCATGAGCGAACGCCAGCTCGACTACTTTCGCAGGAAGCTCCTCGCCTGGAAGTCGGAGCTGATCGGCGACAGCAAGAACACGATCGAAGGCCTTCAGGACACCACCCGAAACATTCCGGACATCACGGACAGGGCCAGGGAGGAGGCGGACAGGGCGCTGGAGCTCCGCACCCGGGACCGGCAGCGCAAGCTGGTCGCAAAGATAGACGCGGCGTTGCGCCGCATCGACGCGGGGGACTACGGCTATTGTGAGGCAACGGGAGAGCCGATCTCGCTCAGGCGGCTGGACGCGCGTCCGATCGCGACGCTGAGTCTCGAGGCCCAGGAGCGCCACGAACGGGCCGAGAGGGTGCATCGCGACAGCTGAGGCGATCGCGGCGCCGCTCGCTGTCCCGTCCAGAGGGCTGCCGCCGATGACGCCTTTGAAGATCACGATTGCCGGGGCCGGAATCGGCGGGCTGGCCGCTGCCGTCGCGCTGGCGCGGGACGGGCATTCTGTTCGCGTGCTCGAGCAGGCGCGCGAGCTCGGCCGGGCGGGCGCCGGAATCCAGACAGGCCCGAACGGCATGGCGGTCCTGAACGCGCTCGGACTGGCGGAAAGGTTTCGCGCCGAGACAATTCGGCTCGAGGCCGTCCGCCTGCTGGACGGGCCGACCGGGAGAGAGGTGGCGACCCTGGACTTCCGGCGCCATGCCGGCGACCTCCACTGGCAGCTCTCGCGCAGGTCGGCTCTCGTTTCGCAGCTGGCCTCCGCCGCGCGGAATGCCGGCGCGGCCGTCGAGCCGGGATCCGGCTGCCTGCCGCCGCCGGCCGGGCAGGCGCTTGAGGGCGACGACCTGCTGATCGGCGCAGACGGAATCAAGTCCCGCATGCGCGCGCAGGTGGATGGCGCGTCAACGCCGATCTTCACGCGCCAGGTCGCCTGGCGCGCCGTGATTCCGGACGCGCCGGGCGCGCCGGTGGCCGAGGTCCACATGGGCCCGGGCTGCCATCTTGTGACCTATCCGATCGAGGACGGCCGGCGCAACATCGCGGCGTTCGAGGAACGCGGGGACTGGGTCGAGGAAAGCTGGACCCGCGAGGACGACCCCGAGAGCCTGCGCGCGGCATTTGCCGGCTTCGCGCCGGAAGTCAGGCGCATGCTGGACTCCGTCGAACGCGTGCATCTCTGGGGCCTCTTCCGCCATCGCGTGGCGCGCCGCTGGTTCGGCGGCCGCAAGGTCCTTCTTGGCGACGCCGCGCATCCGACGCTTCCGTTCCTTGCGCAGGGCGCGAGCCTGGCGCTCGAGGACGCATGGGTCCTCGCCGCCGCGGTTCGCCGTCACGACCTCCCCGAGGCGCTCGCGAGGTACCAGGCGCTCCGGCTGCCCAGGGCGACACGGATCGTGAACGCCGCCACCAGAAACGCGCGCAACTACCACCTTCGCTTTCCGCCCCTCCGCCTTGCCGCCCATGCAGCGCTCCGGGCGGCAAGCGTGGTCGCCCCGGCAGCGCTTCTGGGGCGGCTGGACTGGATCTATCGCCATGACGTCACCTCGCTGGACGTCTGACTTGATCACGCGAGCCGTGTATGGTTGACGGCGCCCATGGGACGGGTGACCGAAGCTTACGAGGCGCGCGTCGCAAGTGGCGCGTTCGATGCCGATCCGGCGCAGGCGTCGGTCCTGCCCGGGCTGGACCGTGTCGCCCGGGCGCTGGAATCCCCGCCTTCGCGGAGCGTCTTCGGCCGGGTTCTCAAGCGGACGGCGGAATCCAGCGCGGGCATCTACCTCTGGGGCGGCGTCGGGCGCGGGAAGTCCATGCTGATGGATCTTCTTCACGAGGTGGCGGGCGGCGGCCGCTCGCGCCGGATCCACTTTCACGCCTTCATGCAGGAAGTCCAGGGTCGCCTGCACGAAGCGCGCAAGAGCCGGGTCGACGACGCGCTGCTTCCGGTCGCGAGGGCAATGGGCGACGGGATCAGGCTCCTTTGTCTCGACGAGATGCAGATAACCGACATCGCGGATGCCATGATCGTCGGGCGGCTCTTCGGGCAGCTGCTGGACGCCGGCGTCGTTGTCGTGACCACGTCCAACCGGCACCCGGACGACCTTTACGAGGACGGTCTCAACCGCGACCTGTTCCTGCCCTTCATCGAGCTCGTCAAGTCAAGGCTGTCTGTCGTCGAGCTGACGTCGCCCCGCGACCATCGCCAGGACAGGCTCATGGGCGAGCAGGTCTACTTCCATCCGGCGGACGCGTCCGCGCGGGCGGCGGTGAGAGGGCTTTGGAACGGCTTCGCCCCATGCGGCGCGGAGCCTCTCGTGCTCTCGGTGAAGGGTCGCCGGATCGAGATTCCCGAATTTGCCAACGGCGTGGCCAGGGCGAGGTTCCCCGACCTGTGCGGCCGCCCGCTCGGCCCTGCCGACTTTCTCGCGATCGCGGACGCGGTCCGCGTCCTGATCCTCGAGGAAATCCCCTATTTCGGTTCCGGGAACGCCAACGAGACCCGCCGTTTCGTGACCCTGGTCGACGCGCTGTACGAGGCGCGCGTCCGGATCATCGCCACCGCGGCGAACGTGCCGGAGCTGCTGCAGGCGGAAGGCGCCGGCGCATTCGAGTTCGAGCGCACCGCGAGCAGGCTTCGCGAAATGCAGTCGGCGGAGTGGTGCCGGGCCTGAGCCTCAAGCGCGCCCGGCGGCCCGAAGGGTCCCGCAAGGCGCCGCCAGCGCCGGGCGGACGGCCGGACCTTGCGCGCGGTGCGCCCGCGGACGCCATGGACGTGGCCGACCCAGGTTGTCTTTGCGCGAGGACCCGACGATGAAGTAAGGCGGCCCTGCGAGTCGATCGGATGCAACGGAGTGCCGGAGATGAAGGAAGTGGCGTCGCTCAGCGTTGAGGAGGCCAGGGACGAGCTGGCGCGACTGGCCAGGGCGCTGCGTGCGGACGAAAAGGCGTACTTCCAGGAAGACGCGCCCGAACGCACGGATGCGGAATACGATGCGCTCAAGCGCCGGAATTCCGAAATCGAGCGTCTCTTCCCGGACCTGAAGAGGGACGACTCTCCGTCGGAGCGCGTGGGCGCCGCGCCGTCCGAAGGCTTCCGCAAGGCCCGGCATTCGGTCCCGATGCTGTCGCTGGCGAACGCGTTCGACGAATCGGACGTGGCGGAGTTCGACCGTTCCGTCCGGAAGTTCCTGGGCATGTCCGAAGCCGACATGCTGGCCTACACGGCGGAGCCGAAGGTGGACGGCCTGTCGCTGTCGCTGAGATACGAGGACGGCCGGCTCGTCCGCGCGGCCACGCGCGGCGACGGCGCGACCGGTGAGGACGTGACGTCCAACGCGCGGGCGATCAGGGACGTTCCGGGGCGCGTCAGGCAGGCTCCCGCGCTGCTGGAGGTCCGGGGCGAAGCCTACATGAGCCATGCGGACTTCGCCGCGCTGAACGCGAGTCAGCAGGAGCGGGGCGAAAGGACGTTCGCAAACCCGCGCAACGCGGCGGCCGGGTCGCTGAGGCAGCTGGATCCCCGGATCACGGCCGCGCGGCCGCTGAGGTTCCTCGCCTATGCCTGGGGCAGCGTCAGCGAGGCGCTGGCGGACACGCACCAGGGGGCGGTCGACCGGCTGAGGGACGCCGGCTTCGCGACCAGCCCGCTCATGAGGCTCTGCAACGACACTGCGGAGCTGATCGCCCACTATCGCCGCATCGAGGAGATCCGCGCCGAGCTGGACCACGACATTGACGGCGTTGTCTACAAGGTGAACGACCTTGGCCTCCAGGCCAGGCTGGGGGTGCGCTCTACGACGCCGCGCTGGGCGATCGCGCACAAGTTCCCCGCCGAGCTCGCCTGGACGCGGCTGGAGGCTATCGACATCCAGGTCGGCCGCACCGGAGCGCTCTCGCCCGTGGCGCGGCTGCAGCCCGTCACGGTGGGCGGCGTGGTCGTGTCGAACGCCACGCTTCACAACGAGGACTACATCGCGGGGCGCGACGCGGGCGGCAACGAGATCAGGGACGGCAAGGACATCCGGGTTGGCGACCGGGTCCGGCTCTACCGTGCGGGCGACGTGATCCCGAAGGTCGCCGACGTCGACCTTTCCGGGAGGCCGGAGGGAGCGCCGCCGTACGAATTCCCGAAGGCATGTCCCGTGTGCGGATCTCCCGCCCTCCGCGAGGAGGGGGACGCGGTGCGCCGCTGCTCCGGAGGCCTTGCCTGCCGCGCGCAGGCCGTCGAGAAGCTCAAGCACTTCGTCTCGCGCGGAGCCCTGGACATAGAGGGTCTCGGGCCGAAGCAGGTCGAGGACTTCCATGGTCGCGGCTGGATCGGCGAATTCGCCGACATCTTCCTGCTCGAGGAACGCGACCGCACGCGAGAGACGCGCCTGGAGGACGTTGACGGGTGGGGGCGAAGGTCTGCGGACAAGCTCTTCGCGGCTGTCAGGCAGCGCAGGAGGATCGACTTCCACCGGTTCCTGTTCGGCCTGGGCATCCGGCATCTCGGCGAGGCCGCGGCCAGGGACCTCGCACGCCATTTCAACGACTGGCCCTCCCTGTCTGCCGCGGCGACTCGCGCGGCCGCGGAACCCGCGGCGGACGACGCGTCACGGGCGGCCCTCGAAGGGAGCCCGGCCTGGAAGGAGCTCCTGTCCATCGACGGAGTGGGCCGGGGCTTGGTCAGATCACTCGTCATGGCACTGGGCCAGGACGCGCAGCGGGCCTCGATCGAGCGCCTCGCGAGCCATCTGGAGATCGTTCCGCCCGATGCGCGGGCGTCCGGCGGCCCGGTTGCCGGAAAGGCCATCGTCTTTACCGGAACTCTGCGCAGGATGACCCGCAGCGAGGCCAAGGCCCGTGCGGAGGCGCATGGGGCAAGGGTGTCAGGCTCCGTCTCCGCCAGGACCGACCTGGTCGTGGCCGGGCCGGGCGCGGGGTCGAAGGCCAGGAAGGCGGCCGAGCTCGGCGTCGAAACGATAGGCGAGGACGACTGGCTTGCCCTCATCGGCGTCGCATGAGTGGCCGCCCGGAGATTCTCTTTCCGCTTTTTGCCGCGCTTGAGTCGCTGCCGGGCATCGGCCCGAAGCTGGCGCGCGCATTCGGGCAGATGGACATCCGCACGCCTCGGGACCTGCTGTTCGCGCTGCCGAACGCCGGCGTTGACCGCCGGATCCGGGCCACCCTCAAGGGGGTGACCCTGCCCGCGACGGTCACGGCCGAAGTGACCGTGCTGCGTCACCTGCCGGGCCAGGGCAGGGGAAGCCCCTATCGCGTGCGCGTTGCGGACTCCGAAGCCGAGTTTCCGCTTGTCTTCTTCCGCGCGAATCCCGAGTGGCTGCGGGAGCGGCTTCCGGAAGGCGGGCGTCGCGTGATCTCCGGCAAGGCGGAACTGTTCGACGGCAATGCGCAGATGGTCCATCCGGAGCACATCCTCACGCCGGAGGAGGCCCGCGGACTGCCGAAGTTCGAACCCGTGTACCCCCTGACCGAAGGGCTTTCGCAGAAGGTCGTCGCGAAGGCCATGGCGGCAGCGCTCGGACGGGTTCCCGAGCTCGTCGACTGGCTGGAGCCCGCTTTCCTGGAGCGCATGGGCTGGCCGCCCTGGCATTCCGCGATCGCGGGCGTGCATGCGCCCGGCTCCGAGAGGGACATCGATGCCAGCGCGCCTGCACGGCAGCGGCTCGCATATGACGAGCTTTTCGCGCACCAGGTGACCCTCGCGCTCGCCCGGTCGCGCAGGCGCAGGCGCAAGGGAAGGCCGTCAGCCGCAACGGGCCGTCTCCAGGCCGGGGTTCTCGAGGCCCTTCCATACCGGCTGACAGGCGCCCAAGAACGTGCCTTGCGCGAGATTTCCGACGACATGGCCGCGTCCGAGCGGATGAACCGCCTGCTCCAGGGCGACGTCGGATCGGGCAAGACGCTCGTCGCGTTCATGTCGTTGCTGGTGGCCGTCGAGGCGGGCGGGCAGGGCGTGCTGATGGTCCCGACCGAACTGCTGGCCCGCCAGCATCTGGAAACGCTCAGGCCCCTGGCCGAAGCTGCGCACGCGGTTCTCGAGATCCTCACCGGGCGGGATGCTGGCAAGGAGCGCGCGGCCAAGCTGGCCGCGCTCAGGAACGGGGAGATCCAGGTTCTCCTGGGAACCCATGCCGCGTTCCAGAAGGACGTCGAGTTCAGGGATCTCCGCCTGGCGGTGATCGACGAGCAGCACCGGTTCGGCGTGACGCAGCGCATGGAGCTTGGAAGGAAGGGCGACAGGGCCGACGTGCTGGTGATGACGGCCACGCCCATACCCCGCTCCCTGAGCCTGACGCATTTTGGCGACATGGACATCTCCGTGCTGGACGAGAAGCCGCCGGGCCGGAGGCCGGTGACGACCGCCACCGTGCCGGACAGCCGCACGGCCCAGGTCGTCGCCCGGCTCAGGGCTGCGGTGGCGGAAGGCCGGCAGGCGTACTGGGTCTGCCCGTTCGTCGACGAGAGCGGGACGCGGCTTCACGCGGCCGCCGAGGAACGGGTCCTGCAGCTTCGAGCCGCTCTCGGCGAGCGAGCGGTCGGGCTCGTCCACGGCCAGCTGCCACCCGGCGCGAGGGATGCGGCCATGGCGGCCTTCGTCGCCGGGGAAACGCGCGTCCTGGTGGCGACGACGGTCATCGAGGTCGGGGTCGACGTGCCGGACGCCTCGATCATGGTGATCGAGGGCTCGGAGTCCTTCGGCCTTGCGCAGCTGCACCAGCTGCGGGGCAGGGTGGGTCGGGGCGCGAAGCGTTCGACATGCCTGCTGCTCTACCGCTCGCCACCTTCGGTTTCCGCCCGTCGGCGCCTCGGGATCCTGCGCGAGACCGAGGACGGGTTCCGGATTGCGGAGGAGGATCTCGCGATGCGCGGCGCCGGGGACGTGCTCGGCACCGCCCAGTCCGGGCTGCCGCGGTTCCGGACGGCCGACCTGGAACGCCACGGAGCGCTGCTTGCCGCCGCGAATCGTGACGCCAGGACTCTCGTCGCGGACGACCCGGCGCTCGAGACACGGCGCGGGAAGGCCGTCCGGACGCTGCTCTGGCTGCTGGAGCAGGACAAGGCGATTTCAATGATTTCAGTTGGTTGACGTGATCCAGGACGTCTTGTTCGCAAATGTTCCAAAAAGCCCTTGCCATGCGCCGCATTCAGAACAATATGGCAACAAAATGCACGGCCCGCCGGTCGCGTGCGAATTGCAGGAGATCGCCGGAATGAAAGAGCTGAGGGACGCGTTTCTCCGCAACGCCGAAACCCTGCCCGGAGACGTTGCCGGGGGCGCGGCGCTGATGCTGTTCACGTTCGCCTGCCTGTCCTTCTCCGGACCGTTCTGAACCGTGCCTGCCTGCGGTCCGGAATGCCGGTCCGTGCATCCTGTCCCGGACCCGATGCGTGGCGACATGTTCGCCGGGGCTTCTGCCCTTGGGCCCGTGACCAGGACATCAACGCGCTCGCCCGGCAGGTCGCCGTCCTGGAGGAACGCATGGGCACGATGCAGGCCAACCTTTGCCGGGACAGACCAGTGCTCAGGAAAGGCGCTGACGTGAACCGGAACCGCCCGCGATCACACGTCCGGGCCAAGCCGCACAATTCCATTTCGAAATCCTTGCGGATTCGACCGGCCTCGTCGTCCGGAAGCCGCTTCGCCATGTTTGACAGGACAGTCCGACAGATCCGCAGGTCCCTTTCGGCAAAGGCATGGAGTCCGACGTGCGAAGCGTCTGGAGATCCGGGTCGTGCGGTGCAGGCCAGCAATAGGCCAGGGCGGCCCCGGGGCCTTGCCGGTCATCCGATTCTTCCGGTGATGTATGATTCCGTGCGGGGATCCTTCGGGTTCGTGAAGATCTGTCCGGTCTCCCGGTATTCGACAAGGCTGCCGAGATGGAAGAATGCCGTCTTCTGGCTGACCCGGGCCGCCTGCTGCATCGAGTGCGTGACAATGACCACCGAGTAGTTTCGTTTCAGCTCGTCGATCAGGTCCTCGACCTGCGCCGTCGCGATCGGGTCCAGCGCCGAGCACGGCTCGTCCATCAGGAGCACTTCGGGTTCGGTCGCCACGGCGCGCGCGATGCAAAGCCTCTGCTGCTGGCCGCCCGAAAGCCCGGTGCCGGGCTCGTGCAGCCGGTCCTTCACCTCGTCCCAGATCGCGCCTCGCCGCAGGGACCTCTCGACGATCTCGTCAAGCTCGGCCTTGGTCCGCGCGAGGCCGTGGATGCGCGGACCGTACGCGATGTTGTCGTAGATGGACTTGGGGAACGGGTTGGGCTTCTGGAAGACCATCCCGACCTGCGCCCTGAGCTGGACGGGGTCGATGCGGGGATCGTAGATGTCGTTGCCGTCGATCCGTATGTCGCCCTCCACGCGCGCGATGTCGATCGTGTCGTTCATCCGGTTCAGGCAGCGCAGGAACGTCGACTTCCCGCATCCCGAAGGCCCGATGAAGGCCGTCACCGTCTTGTCGAGAATGTCGACGGACACGTCCTTGATCGCCTGCGTGTCGCCGTAGAACACCTGGACGTCTCGCGCCCGGATCTTGATGCCGCTGACCGCGGCGGCCCTCTCCGTCTCTCGCGTTTCGTTCATCGTGACGGTCCTCCCGTGCCCTACCAGCTTCGCTCGAACCTGTTGCGCAGGTAGACGGATATCGCGTTCATGGTGATCAGGAATCCGAGCAGGACGAGAATCGCTGCCGAGGTCCGGCTCACGAAGCCGCGTTCCGGGCTGTCGGCCCAGATGAAGATCTGCGTCGGCAGCGCGGTCGCGCTGTCGAAGGGGCCGGCAGGCGCAGAGGTGATGAACGCGTTCATCCCGATGAGCAGGAGCGGCGCAGTTTCGCCCAGTGCCTGCGCGAGGCCGATGATCGTGCCCGTCAGGATCCCCGGCATGGCGAGCGGAAGGACGTGGCCAAAGACCACCTGGTGCCTGGACGCGCCGACTCCCAGCGCCGCTTCCCGGATGGACGGCGGCACGGCCTTGAGCGCCGCGCGCGTCGCAATGATGATTGTCGGCATCGTCATGAGCGCAAGGGTCATGCCGCCGACAAAGGGCGCAGACCGGGGCAGGCCGAACCACCCGATGAAGACCGCGAGCGCCAGGAGCCCGAAGACCACGGACGGCACGGCGGCCAGGTTGTTGATGTTCACCTCGACAAAGTCGCTGAACCTGTTCCTGGGCGCGAACTCCTCAAGGTAGATGGCGGCCCCGATGCCGAGCGGGAAGGAGATCAGGAAGCAGACGAGGAGCGCCCAGAACGATCCGACCAGCGCGCCCTTCAGGCCGGCGAGCTCGGGAAACCGGCTGTCTGCATTGGTCAGGAGTCCCGTGTTCAGCGGCTTGCTGACCGCGCCCGCCGCCGCGAGCTGGTCGAACCAGGCGATCTGGAAGTCTTTCAGCCTGCGGTGCTCTTCGGGGGTCTGGCGATCGATCAGGCCCTTGTTGAGCTGGTCGTAGGGATCGGAGACGGGCACGGTCATGACAATCGTCTGCCCGATGAGAGCGGGGTCCGCGACAACCCGGTCCCGCAGCGTGAACTGCGCCCCGTTGCTCGGCAGGCCGCCGAGCGCGCGCATGGCCGCGCGGTCCGCGGGATCGACATCCTCGAGCATCGACGCCAGGGACGCTTCGAGCACGTCGTCGAAGCCGCCCCGCGGCAGCCGTTCCGGCGCGACCTCCTCCGGATCGACGAACACCTCGAAGGTGACGTGGGTCTGCGTGAACGCCTGGTGGCCGGAAGAGACCAGCGACGCGACGAGAACGAAGAGCATCAGGAACGCGAAGCTGATCGCTGCAAGGCCGAAAGCCTGCAGGACCGTCTGCTTCCTGTTCCGGCGCGCGAGGCTTGCCTGCACGAGACCGGCCGTAGAGCCCGCCTTCGGGGCCGGATCCGTTCCTGCGCTCATGCCAGCCATGCGGGCGCCTCAGTCGTAGGCTTCGCGGTACCTGCGCACGATGCGCAGGGCGAAGACGTTGATGATCAGTGTCACGACGAAGAGCATCATGCCAAGGGCGAAAGCGGCAAGCGTCTTGGGGCTGTCGAACGACGTGTCGCCGATCAGCAGCGTCACGATCTGGACTGTGACCGTCGTCACGCTGTCCAGCGGGTTTATCGTGAGCGAGGCGATCAGGCCTGCCGCCATGACGACGATCATGGTCTCCCCGATCGCGCGGCTGACGGCGAGCAGGATGCCGCCGACGATTCCCGGAATCGCTGCGGGGAAGAGCACGTTCAGGACTGTCTCTGCGCGGGTCGCGCCAAGCGCAAGCGCTCCGTCGCGCAGGGTCTTCGGCACCGCGGAGAGCGCGTCGTCGGTGAACGACGAGATGAACGGGATGAGCATGATTCCCATCACGCTTCCGGCCGCAAGCGCCGTGTTCGGCGACACGGGGAGTCCCAGCGAGGCGCCGAAACCGCGCATCGCCGGAGCGACCACGAGTATGGCGAAGAAGCCGTAGACGACCGTCGGCACGCCGGCGAGCACTTCCAGCACGGGCTTCGCGACCGCGCGAAGGCGGGGGGGCGCGAACTCGTTGAGATAGATCGCCGACAGGAGGCCGACGGGAACGGCAAGAAGCAGCGCAACGGCGGTGATGACCAGGGTGCCGAGGAAGACGGGAATCCAGCCGAAGGCCCCCTCGGCCGCGATCTGGTCCTCGCGCAGCGGGATCTGCGGCTCCCAGTTCAGGCCGAAGAAGAACTCGGTGAGGGGCACCCGCTCGAAGAACCGGATCGACTCGAAGAGAAGGGCGGCGATGATGCCGAGCGTCGTGAAGATCGCCATGGTCGAGCAGAAGAGCATGAGGCCGGACGTGATGCGCTCGACGCCCTGCCGCGCCCGGAACCCGGCCGCGACGCGGGAGCGGGCCAGTCCGGCCATCCCCAGCGCGGCGACGATCACGGTCCCGAGCAGCGCCCATCCCGAAACCGCTTGCATCCAGAGATGCCGGTCCGCCGCGTCGCGCTTCCAGGCCTCCGGCGTGCCGAAGATCCGGCCGCGCGAGATCGACTTGATCTCTGCTAGAACGAGCTGGCGTCCTCCGGTGTCGAGCCCGTCGAGACTGCCCGGAGGAAGGCCTGACACCGTTAAGCGGTCTGTCAGCGGCCCCTGCAGCGCCAGCCATGTGACGATGAGAACGGCGACGGGCACCAGCGTGGACAGAAGCGAGTAGAGCCCGTGGTAGCCAGGAACGGATTGCAGCCTTGTCCCGCTCGCCCGCAGCCTCGTCGCGGCCTGCCTGTTCAGCGCATAGCCAAGAATGCTGACGCAAAGAAGCGACGCGAATGCGAAACTGGTCATCAGCCCCTCAGGCCCGAAAGGACAGGCCGTCCGGCACCGGCACCGGCGCCGGACGGCCCGATTGTTCAGCGAGCCTGAGCCTTACGACTTGGGCTCCATGTTCGTCCCGCCAAGCACCGCGTCCTGCAGCTGCATCAGGAGATCGTCGGCCAGGGACACAAGCCCGCGTTCCGAGAGATAGCCACCCGGCTCGAGCGCGTCGTCCGACATGTACTCTTGGAGGAACTCGTTCAGATTCGGGATGACGCCGCGATGCGCGTTCTTCACGTAGAAGAACAGCGGGCGCGACACCGGATAGGACTTGTCGGCGATCGTGCCGGCGCTCGGCTCGACGCCTGCGATCGACACGGCCTTCAGCCTGTCGAGGTTCTCGAAGAGGAACGAGTAGCCGAAGATGCCGATCGCGTTCGGATCGGCTTCAAGGCGCTGGACGATCAGGTTGTCGTTCTCACCGGCTTCCACGAAAGGCCCGTCGGTGCGCATGCGCGAACAGTTCTCCTTGACCCAGTCACCGCCGAAGCCGCCGTTCATGACGTAAGCCAGCTCCTCGCAGCCCGCGTGCATCGCAAGCTCGACGAAGGCGTCACGCGTGCCGGAGGTCGGCGGCGGGCCGTATGCCAGTATCTCCACCTCCGGCAGGCCGGGGTTGATCTGGCTCCAGGTCGTGTAGGGGTTGTCGACCCATTCGCCGTCGACGGGCACCTGGGCGGCAAGCGCCTGGTAGACTTCGCTGAGCTTCAGGTCCCAGCCGAAGCCGTTCGCGCGCGAGATGGCGATGGAGAGGCCGTCGAAGCCGATCAGGGCTTCGGTTATGTCGGTCACGCCGTTCGACTGGCAAAGTTCGTATTCGGATGCCTTCATTGCCCTGGACGCGCCCGTGATGTCGGCGGTGCTCTCGCCGATGCCTTCGCAGAAGATCTTCATGCCGCCGCCCGTGCCGGTCGACTCCACGATGGGCGAGGGCGCTCCGGTGATCTTGGCGAACTGCTCGGCAACCGCCTGCGTGTAGGGGAAGACGGTCGACGAGCCGACGATGCGGATCGCGTCGCGCGCGTATGCAGCCGTCGCGGCAACTGCCGTGATGGCCAGAACGGAAGCTGTAAGTCTGAAGGTGGTCATGCGTTTCTCCTGAGAGTACCGTTTCGAGCCGCCCCATGCGGCCGTGCGCGGACGTTGAAGAGGCTTCGCGTTGCTATTGTGACGCTTAGGTGATGGTTTTGTGACAACGGGCCGGATGCGGCCGCTCCAGATGCCGGAGTCCGGACGGCGCCGCCCCGCCGGATCACGGGCAGGCAGCGGAGACGTGGCCGGACGCACGCCGGCGCCAGCGTTGCGGGCCATGCGGAGAAGCCCGGTGCCATCAGCGGCGTCCGCCGTCGCGGCACGTCAGGCGCGGGCCGCCGCTTCCGCCTCCGCGACGGCGTCCACGGCGGCATCGAGCGAAAGCAGGATCGATGTATGCCGGTTCCGGAAATCCGCTGCGGGCGCAAGCACCTCGAATTCCCGGAACGGGTCCTCGGGAACGGCGCCTCCGTCCTCGAGCATGGCGCGAAGCTGGTCGCGCGCGCGCGCCACTTCGGCGTGCGCGAGGCCGATGACATTGCGCGCGAGTATGGAGGCGGAAGCCTGTCCCAGCGCGCATGCCTTGACGTCCTGGCCGAAAGACGAGATCCGGCCGTCCGCAAGCGCCACGTCGACCGTCACGGTCGAGCCGCAAAGTGGCGAGCGTTTCCGCACGGTTGCGTCAGGAGCCTCCAGACGCTCCGTCAGCGGGATGTCCGCGGCAAGTTCGAGGATCCGGCCCGAATAGAGCCTCAAGAGGTCGCTGTCCGCCATTGCTTCCCTTCGGCCGCTTCGCACCGTATGAGCGACTGAGCTTTTTGTCAGAAGGAATGGCGCATGGCCTTCGATCCCGCAAGCCTTGAATACGACGACAGGGGCCTGGTCCCGGCGGTCGCGCAGGACGACCGCACGGGGGAGGTTCTCATGATGGCCTGGATGAACGCGGACGCCGTCGCCAGGACCCTCGAGACGGGGCGCGTGACCTACTGGTCACGGTCTCGGCGGGAGATCTGGGTCAAGGGGGAGACCTCCGGCAACAGGCAGGCGCTGGTCGATTTCCGGGTCGACTGCGACCGCGACTGCCTGCTTCTGCTGGTGCGGCAGGAGGGGCCGGCCTGCCACACGGGGCGCAAGAGCTGCTTCTACACGGCTGTCCGCGAGGAAGGGGAGGTGGAACTCATGGCGCCCGAGGCGGCGGGCTGATCCGCCGGCGCGTCAAGGACCTGCGACAGGCTCCGCCGCCTTCAGAGCTTGACCTGAAATGCGGATGGCCTCCCCCAGACGTGGCATTTCCCTGTCAGGCACAACCCGGACGGGGAGGACACGATGGCCTGGGACGAGACCGCCCGCGAGGAGCATGACCGCAAGCCGGAGCGACATGAAACCGGCCGGCCGACGAGGAACGGCTTCCGGCCGCGCCGCTGCTTCCGGCCCCCTCGAAGCCGGGCCGCCGCCGGACGGCCGACCTGCGCGAGACGTCCGACGCGATCCAGTACATGCTGGCCACGGGATGCCGGTGGCGCGCGATTCCCAGGCGCCTTCCGCCCTCTGCGACCGTGCAGAACCACTCCTGCGCCCGGGCCGCGACAGCGGCGTCCTGGAACGGCTTCCGGCCGCGCCGCGCACGCCGGGCCGCGCGCAGGCGTGGCGCGACGCGCAGCCGACGGCGGCCGCGACCGGCAGCCGGTCGGCGAGGACGACCGAGACGGGCGGGCCGTCGGGTTGCGACGCGGGCAGGAAGGCCAGGGGGCGGAAGCGGCACCTGGCGGTGGACGTCGCGGGGGTCCCGGTCGCGGTGCGGGTGCTGCGGGGGCGGACGTGCGGGACAGGGACGGGGCGCCGGAGGCGGTCCTGGCGATGCCGGGAAGGCGCCCGAGGTGACGAAGCCCTGGGCGGACGGCGGCTGCGCGGGTCCGAAGCCCGGGGCCGCGCTGGCGGAGCGCGGCCTCGGATCCCTCGTCGAGATCGTGCAGCGGCCCAGGGAAGCAAGGGGCTTCACGGTCCCGTGCCGCCGCCGGGTGGTGGAGCGGACGTTTGCGCGGATGTCGTGGTGCCGGCGCCCGGGCCGAAGGACTCCGGGCGGACGCTGGAGAGCTCGCTGGCCTGGGCGCGGCTCGCGGCGTGCCGGTTCCTGATGCGCCGGGTGGCGCGGGGCCAGGCGGCCGGAATAACGCAACATATTGACATTAATGAATTATGATTCAAGCCTCTCAGAGGC
Organism: Paracoccaceae bacterium; assembly: GCA_965221845.1. GTDB lineage: Bacteria > Pseudomonadota > Alphaproteobacteria > Rhodobacterales > Rhodobacteraceae > JAJEFO01. The sequence continues at coordinate 158,313 of OZ244919.1, read as the reverse complement.
CCGCGAGGCGGCGGATGTCGGCCGGCATGGCTCCCGCTTCCCGATAGGAACGGATGGCCATCGAATCGTGCCGCTTCGCCAGCCGCCTGCCGGAGCCGTCGCGCAACAGCCGGTGATGCATGTAGACCGGCGCTTCGAGGCCGAGAAGAAGCTGGAGCAGGACGTGGATCGGCGTTGCCGCGAAGAGATCCTGGCCGCGCACGACGTGGGTTATGCCCTGGAATGCGTCGTCGACCACCACGGACAGGTGGTATGAGGTGCCGATGTCCCGTCTGGCCAGGACCACGTCCCCGACGCGGTCCAGCATATGCCGGCATGTCGCATGAATGATCCCGGTCTCGCCGTTCGGTCCCCGTCCGGTTTCGCGGAACGCGCTGAACCCGCCGCTTTCCGGCGTCGCGCAGGATCCGGGCGGCTCCGCCCCCAGCCGTTTCAGCGCCGCCGACATGTCGAGACGCAGGGCGACGCCTTCGGGCAGGGCGTCATTCGTCCTCGGCTTCGAACGGCAGGTGCCCGGATACACGACGCCGTCGGGCCCGCAGGGCGGCTCGCCCTCGTTCGGGGCCGAGGCGGCGGACAGAACGTCGCGCCGGCTGCATGAGCAGACGTACAGCAAGCCCATCCGCCAGAGGGTGCCGAGCGCCGCGCGGTACGCGTCCTGCCGCCGGGACTGGCGGAGCGCCGGGGTCTTCCAAGACAGGCCGAGCCAGCGGAGATCTTCGTCGATCAGCTCCGCCCATTCAGTGCGGGAGCGTCCCTGGTCGATGTCCTCGATGCGCAGGAGGAATTCTCCCCCGGCATCCCTGGCCAAGTCGTGGGCCCGCAGGGCGGAGTACGCATGGCCGAGGTGCAGGGGCCCGGTCGGGGAGGGTGCGAAACGCGTCCTCACGTCCGTTCGGGGACGCAGGCCGTGGCCGCGACTTTCCGCCCGGGCGGGTGCGGCCCGTGCTTCCCGAACGGAACGGTCGCGCCGTCGGTCCTGCAGGCAGGTTCCGCGACGTCCATCCGGCCGCTGTCCGCGAGAGCCGGTTCATTGCGCGGGAGGCGAGGGGATTCCCCGGAGCGGGCAGGGACACGGAGGGACAGGCGTCCGCGGCGGCGCGGCGCCCATGCTGACCACGCCCGCGGCCGCGTTTCCGGCGCAGTCGCCCGGGCGGGCCCCGTCGCACATTCCGGGACGGCCCGCGGCGAGGTGGATCGACAGGCGCCCTCTGCCTGCCGGCCCTGGCGAGCGTTTCGTGCGGGATGTCGGTGCCGTCGATCAGGCCGAAGCCTTCCTCCGGAAGCGCTTGTGCCGACAGTCCGGTTCCGCGTCCGGAGCGCGATGGCGTCGCTCATCACTCTACCCCCAGTCTCGCTCTCGCCTCGGGCGTCTTTGCCAGGGCTCGCCCGACATCTTGCTGACGAGCCTCTCGAACGAGGCATCACGCCCGGATCTCGCCCATTCTCCCACAGGATGCGGTGGATCCATGCGCCGCCCTCGCCGATTCCCCCTGAGATCTTGACCTGAAATGCGGATGGCCTCCCCCAGATGTGGCATTTCCCTGTCAGGCACAACCCGGACAGCATCCATGTCTTGGGTCAAGCCCGGATCCGGCCTTTTCCGGGGGCCGGGACCGGGGTTTTCCACAGCCTGTCCACATCCCGGCGGCCGTCCGGGCAGGGGCAGGCGGCCCGGCCGCAAGGGCGCGGCCGGACGGCTGGTTCCCTTCGGGCCCCGGCGGGCCGCCGGGGGGCGCGGCCCGTCCGGGCGTCAGGCGGCGGCCGACCTGTCCTCCCGTCTGCGCCGGTCGCGGAGAAGGACGTTCGCGGTCACGACGAGCTTCCGCATGACCGCGGTCACGGCGACCTTGCGGGCCCTGCCCCCTTGGCCCGGGCCGGCCGTACATCTCCTTCATGTCGGGATCGGACATGCAGGCCGCCATCGCCGCCATGTACAGGACGTCCCTCGGACGCCGCCGCCCGCCGGCGACGTGGCGCCCGCCCTTGAGCGTGCCGCTGTCGCGGGCGAAGGGGGCGACGCCGACCAGGGAGGGCGGCGGCCCGGCGGCTGCCGACGGCGCCCGGCCCGCCCGGGCGACCGGGGACGCGGCCGTGACCGGGCCGATGCCCGGCACCGGGGCCGGATGCCGCAGCTCTCCGCCAGGCCCTCCGACCCCTCGACGAGCGCCGCGGTCCGCCGGCCGGACGCGGCGACGCCGGCGCCGGTCCCGGCGAGGACCTTCGGGACGGGCCCGTCCGCGTCCGGACCGCCGGCCTCGCCCGGGACCGCCTCGGCCCGGCGCGCCTGTCGACGGGCGCCTCGCGCAGGACCGGCATGTCGCGGAGCCTGTCGACGGTCCCGTCCGCCGGCGCCGTGGCCGCCATGTCCGGGAACGCGGCGCGCAGGGCGGCCGGCACGCGCGCGTCGACCCTGTCGGTCTTCGCCATCTCGCCGCCGGCCCTGGGGAGGTCCCGGGACTGGCGCGGGTTCGCCACGACGACCTTGAGGCCCCGGTCGTGCAGCGACTGCAGGAGGGCCCGGTGCATCCGCCCCGTGGCCTCCGGGACGACCCGCGCCGCCTTCCCCTCCCCGGGAGGCGGGCGACCTTGCGGAACCCGTCCGTGTCGTTGGTCGCGGTTTCGTCCCGCCCGTTGATGTGGATGTCCGGCGTCTTCCTGCTCACGTCGATTCCTGCGGCTGCGGTGGCCATGGTCTCCCGCTCCTGTCCTCGCGATGATCCGGTTCTCGAACCCGGCATCCATCGGGACGCGGGAGGACGGCGGGAGGACGGGCCGACCACGCTGTCCGACGGATCCGCTTGCGCGATCCAGGGAGTCATCGGTCCGGCCAGCCCTGCGGGGCCAGGGCCCGCACCGCCGCCGCCAGGCCGGGCGGCGGGGTCCCGGACCCGGCATCGACCGGGAAGGCGCCGGGAGGCAAGGGACGGCCTTTCCACAGGAAATCGCCTCCAGCCTGTCCACGGCCACCTCCCCTGGTCATTGCCGGTTCGCTGAACATGCGAGGGAGGACACGATGGCCTGGGACGAGACCGCCCGCGAGGAGCATGACCGCAAGCCGGAGCGACATGAAACCGGCCGGCCGACGAGGAACGGCTTCCGGCCGCGCCGCTGCTTCCGGCCCCCTCGAAGCCGGGCCGCCGCCGGACGGCCGACCTGCGCGAGACGTCCGACGCGATCCAGTACATGCCGGGGACGGGATGCCGGTGGCGCGCGATTCCCAGGCGCCTTCCGCCCTCTGCGACCGTGCAGAACCACTCCTGCGCCCGGGCCGCGACAGCGGCGTCCTGGAACGGCTTCCGGCCGCGCCGCGCACGCCGGGCCGCGCGCAGGCGTGGCGCGACGCGCAGCCGACGGCGGCCGCGACCGGCAGCCGGTCGGCGAGGACGACCGAGACGGGCGGGCCGTCGGGTTGCGACGCGGGCAGGAAGGCCAGGGGGCGGAAGCGGCACCTGGCGGTGGACGTCGCGGGGGTCCCGGTCGCGGTGCGGGTGCTGCGGGGGCGGACGTGCAGGACCGGGACGGGGCGCCGGAGGCGGTCCTGGCGATGCCGGGAAGGCGCCCGAGGTGACGAAGCCCTGGGCGGACGGCGGCTGCGCGGGTCCGAAGCCCGGGGCCGCGCTGGCGGAGCGCGGCCTCGGATCCCTCGTCGAGATCGTGCAGCGGCCCAGGGAAGCAAGGGGATTCACGGTCCCGTGCCGCCGCCGGGTGGTGGAGCGGACGTTTGCGCGGATGTCGTGGTGCCGGCGCTCGGGCCGAAGGACTCCGGGCGGACGCTGGAGAGCTCGCTGGCCTGGGCGCGGCTCGCGGCGTGCCGGTTCCTGATGCGCCGGGTGGCGCGGGGCCAGGCGGCTGGAATCACGTAAAACATTGAAATTATGATCGCGATGAGGGCGAGATTCGCATCCTCAAGGAGATCGGGATCACAGGCGATCGCAGCTGTTGCGTGCATGTCCGAGTCTATCCCAACAGAAGAACAAAGTGCGATCACTGGTGTCCCAAGAAATCAGATGTAGCTGTTCAGCACCACAATTCGTCCTCAATGCATGTCATGACGGTCTCCCCGCGTTTGCATTGGGCCGAAGACATCCACCCCGCATAAGAGCGGCCGGTTTCGAATTGACATTCCGTTGGATGACAACTACAGTTGTCACTTGATGGAAGTGATCCGAAGCAGCGTGTTCGACAAATGGCTGTCCGGCCTGCGGGATCGTCGCGCAATGGCTCGGATTGGCGCGCGCCTTGATCGCCTCGCCTTGGGGCACTTCGGCGATTCCGGGTCCGTCGGAGACGGCGTCACGGAACTTCGGATCGACTACGGGCCGGGCTATCGGGTGTACTGCCTGCGCCGGGGCGAGAAACTTGTCGTTCTGCTTTGTGGCGGCGACAAGCCGTCCCAGGCCCGGGACATCGCGCAGGCGAGGAAGCTCGCCAAGGAGTGGAAGGATTGAGGGATGGAGAAAGTGACGTATGCTCCCTATGACACTGCCGACTACCTGAAGAGCGAAGAGGACATCGCGGCCTATCTTGAGGCGGTGATGGAAGAGGGCGGCGATGACCCCGCCCATGTCGCCCACGCCCTTGGAACCGTCGCACGGGCACGGAACATGACGGCACTCGCACGGGAAGTCGGGATGAGCCGCGTCGGCCTGAACAAGGCGCTGTCGGCAGAAGGAAACCCGACGCTCGCCACCGTCCTGAAGGTTGCCAAGGCTCTTGACCTGAAGGTCTCGTTCGAGCCGGATGCGGCCAAGGGGACTGTCGGGCCTTGATCCGGCGCGGCATCAGCGAAGCCAAAAATACCTGCCGGTAACTGTTCTGGTACAAGATGTTGTCCTGATACCCGGTCTTTGCGGACATCTGGCATCATGTACGGGGGGGCATTCAAGACTGATGGACCTGACGGTTGCCGGCGACGGATTTGCATCCCGACAGCCACAACATTTAGCCGGACCTTCAGGGAGAACAAAACGGGACCGAACGCGCGCAAGCCCTTGATCCTGAAACGGGTTTCCGGGTCCGTCCGGCAGGCTGAACGGGATCCATGTTCAGCGATTCCCGACAGGATTTCTTTTTGTTTGTTGTCAGTCGGTTGCGCGGCAGCCACGAATTTTCCTGTCACAGACCTTTCCCGCCGAATCGGCCTCGCCGCGGCCAGACAGGCAAAGGCCGGGCAGCAGATGTCCGGAGATTCCTTTCGCAGGCATCCGTCGATGCCAGGGCCGTGCTTCGCGCCGTGCGTGCATGCTTCGACCGCATCCCCGACCCGATCGACACGCGCGACTTCAGCCTTCCGGTAGGCCTGACGTCGGGGCTCGCGGTCTTCTCGCCCAGGATCCCGTCGCTTCTGCAGTCCGGCCGGCAGGTGCGGGGCGGCGAGGATCCGGTCCGGGCGCGGAACCTGCGCTCGCTCTTCGGCGTGGGGAAGGCGCCGTCGGACACGCGGATGCGCGAGCGGCTCGACGGGGCCGGCCCCCGCGGCCTCCGCCGCTGCGGTCCGGGAGCGTCCACGCCGCCCTGCAGCGCGGCAAGGCGCTCGAGGGCCGGACGGCGTCCGGCGGGCGTCTCCCGGTCGCGGCGGACGGGACCGGGCGCCGTTCCTCGCGCAAGGCCGTCTGCAGGCGCCGCCCGCGCCAGGACCCGCCGCGACGGGTCGAAGACCTCCTGCCGTCAGGCTCCGGGCGCGGCGATCGTCCATGCCGACCACGCCGGGGCGTTCCCGCCGGCGCCGGAGCCGATCCGGAACGAGGACGGCAGGAGGAGGAACGACTGCGAGCGGAACGCCTTGAGGCGGCTCGCCGGGGACCTCCGCCGGGAGCGTCCGCACACGGGAGGGCGGTCGTCGTCGAGGACGGACCGGCGTCCAACGGCCCGCACGTCATGCTGCGTGAGCGGAGAAGGGCTTCCGCCCGTCCCGGGCGCGAAGCCGGGCGACCACGAGCTCCGGCTGGTTCGATGCCAGCGGGACGAAGGAGACATGGGAGAGGCGCGACGGGAAGACCGGCATCGTGCACCGCTTCGAACGGGACCGCGGCCTGCCGGCCGACGACGCGAACTTCGGCCTGAAGACCGACATGCCCGGATACGAGGAGACCGGCACGAAAGGGAGGGTCCGGAGGTTCTCGTGGGTCACCGACCTCCCGCCCGTCCGGGACGCGGCGTGTCCGTCATGCGGTGCGGCCGCCGCAGACGGGCGACCGGGAACGAGACGTTCCGGACACCGAGACGCGGGAGGGCTGCAGCTTCGGGCACGGCTCCGGCCATGGCAAGAACCACCTGTCGGACGTCTTCATGACGCTCGCCATGCTCGCCTTCCTGATCGACCGGTGCGGCGGCACTGCTGCCCGCCGTTCGGACGGGCGCGGGAACATCAGGAACGCATCCCCTGCCTCCGGGACCGGATGCGGGAACTGGCCGGGCTTTCGTCTTCCAGGACTGGAAGACCCTCTGCCGCGCGCTCACGGGGGAGCCTGGCAAGGAGGACCATGTCGGCCCGTCCGTGCCGGGCCGTGACCGCCCCGGCCACGCCCGGACGGCCCCGATCCCGCCCTTCGCCGGCACCGCCACGATCCCGGGCCGCCGCCCGGCCGCCGGTCGTGCGCACACGGAACTGCCGTCCGCCATGACCGCGCCTTCGCGCACCGACGGTCAGGCTGTCGGGAATTGCTGTCCCGCGGGTGGGTGTGGTTCTCGTATGGCGGACTACCGTTTTTACAACCACGTCTGCCCCTGTCGGCCGCCGTTCCTGGCCCTGTATCCGGGGTGTGGCAGGGTGCTCCTGGCAAAACCTCAAACGCCCCTGGACGGGGGCGGAAAGGAGCACTCCGATGGAAAGCCTGCATCCTGAAACACCGGTTGCCAACATCGATGACGGAGGCGGGGAATCCGTCGCGACGGCGGCGGAGCGCCTGGCGAAGGCGGGTGCCGCCCTCGCCGGGCGGGCCGCCGAGGCCGGCCTGGCGGCGGACGTCGCGGCCCTGTACCGGGACGACCCGCTGCGGGCCGAGGCCGCGTTCCGCGACATGGTCTTCGGCATGGCCCGTTCGGTCCTGGCGGACGCGTTCGAGACGCCTGGCGACCGCGGCGACTCGGTCGAGGCCGGCGGCCGGACATGCCGGAGGGCCGGGCATCGCCCCTCGGGGACCGGCGCGTCGCTGGTTCCGGCCGAGGCCGTCCTCGGCCTGACGCCGTGCGGGACGGCGCCGGCGGCGGCGGGCCTCTCGATGCATCTGACGGGCGGCCTGACGGCCCGCGGGAGCGGGGACGCGTGGCGGCGGCTGTGCGGGAGCGGCCCCTCGACGGCGTCCCTGGTCCGGCTGTCCGGGGAGGCCGGGAGCCGCATGGAGGAACGCTCCGGCGAGATCATGCCGGATCTCCGTGAGCGGGAGGACATGCCCGAGGGGGCGGTCTCGCTGCCGGTCCCGCCCGGCGGGGTGATGATGCGCATGAACGCCGGGACGGCGGACGGAAAGCCGACTGACGCCGGCTGGCGCGGGGCGTCGTGCGGCGTCGTGGCCCTGGCCGGCGCCGATGGCAGCATGCCGGGAGCCGATGCTTCGGGCGCCTCCCGGAGCGGGGAAGGACGAGCCTGAAGCCGCGGCCGGGGCCGGGGCGCTCCGCTGGCTGGAACGCAACCCCGGCCTGAGAGCTTGACCTAAAATGTGGATGGCCTCCCCCAGATGTGGCAAATCCCTGTCAGTTTCCACCCAGACAAGGAGGACACAATGGCCTGGGACGAGACCACCCGCGAAGAGCATGACCGCAAGTCGGAGCGACATGAAACCGACCTGACCGACGAGGAACGGCTTCTGGTCGAGCCGCTGCTTCCGGCCCCGGCGAAGCTTGGCCGCCGCCGGACGACCGACCTGCGCGAGACGTTCAATGCGATCCAGTACATGCTGGCCACGGGATGCCAGTGGCGGGCGATTCCCAAGTGCTTTCCGCCCTCTGCGACCGTCCAGAACCACTCCTGCGCGTGGCGCGACAACGGCGTCCTGGAACGGATGCCGGCCGCGCTGCGCACGCTGGGCCGCGCGCAGGCGGGGCGCGAGGCGCAGCCGACGGCGGCCGCGATCGACAGCCAGTCGGTGAAGACGACGGAGGCGGGCGGGCCGGCGGGTTGCGACGCGGGCAAGAAGGTCAAGGGGCGCAAGCGGCACCTGACGGTGGACGTCGAGGGGTTCCCGATCGCGCTCCGGGTGCACGAGGCGGACGTGCAGGACCGGGACGGGGCGCCGGCCGTCATCCTGGCGATGCTGGAGAAGGCGCCGCAGGTGACGAAGCTGTGGGCGGACGGCGGCTACGCGGGTCCGAAGCTCGAGGCCGCGCTGGCGGAGCACGGCCTGGGGTCGATCGTCGAGATCGTCCAGCGGCCCAGGGAAACAAGGGGCTTCACGGTCCTGTACCGCCGCTGGGTGGTGGAGCGGACCTTCGCGTGGATGTCGCGGTGCCGGCGTCTGGCGAAGGACTTCGAGCGGACGCTGGAGAGTTCGCTGGCCTGGGCGCAGCTCGCGGCGTGCCGGTTCCTGATGCGGCGGGTGGCGCGGGGCCAGGCGGCTGGAATCTCTTAACATATTGATATTATTGAATTATGATTCAAGCTCTGAAGCCTGCGGCGGTCGCGGACGGCGCGAAGGACAACCGGGCCTTCCTGGAATCGCCGGTCCCCGACGTGACCCTGACGGACTTCCGGCACGCGGCCCGGCATCCGGGCGCCGCGGCCGACGCCGCCTTCGGCCCGGACACGGCAGAGGGAACGGCCTGGTCCGGGAGGTGGCGGCACGTCCCGCCCCACGATCCCGGGGGCGTCGGCAGGGCGGTCGACGCGCTGCGGCATCTGCCGCCGAAGGGGAAGGGAACCGGCGACGTCCGGCGGGAGCCGGCCTTCCTGCGCAGCAACCGCCGCCGCATGGAATGCGCGGACGCCGCCGAAGCGGGCCACCCGACCGGTTCGGGTTCAGCGGAGTCCGCCAGCAAGGTCCTGGTGACGGCGAGGATGAAGCGCCCGGGACAGGGCCGGGGACGCGACGGCGGTCAGGGCGCCCGGCCTTCCGGTCGTCCCCGGGTCCGGACGCCTCGACCGGGCCTGGGCCGCGCCGGTACCGGGCACGGGCCGCCACGGCGGCTGGAAGCCCCCGGAATGCGCCAACGACAACCGCCCGGTGGCGCAGGTCGCGCGCGCCGCGTGATTCGCGGGCAGAGCATCAGTGGTTCAAATGGTGAACCATACGAGAACCACATTGCGCCAGGCCAAGCCCTGGAAAGGAGGACAGGATGACCTGAAACCTTTCATCGTGATCCAGCGGGTCCGGCTCCCGTCCGGCAAAGGCGCAGCCCGCCAGCCGGAAGCGAGCCCTGCATGGCGCATGGCAACGTGCGTCGTGAAGCGCAGGCGGCGGGTGGCGAAGCGACCTGACGGGTCCCGAAACTCCCGATGCCGGCGCCTTCGTGACCGTGACAGCGGGGGCGGCACCGGGAACGCCGCCACCGGCGAGGCGGACCGGGCCGACCGGGGCCGGAGAACGTCGCAAGGCCACGGGACGGATCACCGGGGAACCCGGGAGGCCCGGCCCCGTCCGTGCGGGGCATCGCTGGAGCGGGATTGGCCAGCGTGAACAATCAGGACCCTGGCCCGGCGCGGACCCGTACCCGCTCCGGGAGCGCGCGAGCGACGGCACGAACGATGCGGGAACGCACGGTACCGGACGGCGAAGCAACAGGCCCAAGGGAGGCGGAGCCGGGAGTCGCAGCGCCCTGACAGTGCCGTCGAGGCCGGGGAACCGTGTCCGTCGGGACCCGGCGGAGGGAAGCGGGGCGTCGCACGGACGGAACCGAAGGAGGGAAACGCGTGAAGACGCAGAGCCTTGCCAACGTGCCAGCGAAACACGAGCGGACAGCCGAACGGGCGAGAGCCTGCCCGGAACTGGTGTTCACCGCACTGCATCACCACATCGACCTTGAGTGGATGCTCATGGCCTGGCACCTCACCCGCAGGGACGGGGCGGCGGGCGTGGACGGCGTGACGGCAGCCGAATACGGGACGGACCTTGAGGCCAGGCCTTCGGACCTCCCGACCGGATCAGGTCCGGCAGCTGCAGCGCGCCCCCGGTTCGCCGCCGTTTCATCCCCAAGGGGGACGGGAGGCAGCGGCCGCTTGGCATTCCCACACTGGAAGACAAGGTGGCGCAGCGGGCCATCGTGACGGTTCCGGAGCCGGTCCACGAGGCGGACTTCCTGCCTTGCCCGTACGGCTTCCGGCCCGGCCGACCGGCCCGCGACGCACCCGGCGACCTGCGGGAGGGGCTGGCCGTGGAGGGTCTGCGACGGGTGACCGGCGCCGACGTCGGGTCCTGCCCTGACAGGATCGACCGCCGACGCCTCCGGGACCTTCCCGACCTGCGGATCAGGGACGGCGTGACACGCCGCATGATCGACAGGTGGCTGAAGGCGGGGGTTCCGGATTCGGGCGTCCTTCAGCGCCCGGACACCGGAACGCCCCGGGGCGGGGCAGTGTCACCGATTCTGCCGAACGTTTTCCTGCACCATGTGCTGGACGGATGGATGATGGAGACGGTGCGACCCAGAGTGGGGGCCTTCCGGCTCGTGCGCCATGCGGATGACTTTGTCATCGCCTTTCGAAGCCGCAGGGACGGCGAGCGCGTGCTCGCCGTGCCGGGTGCGCGTCTTGCGAGGTCCGGGCTTTCGCTCCACCCGACCAGGACGCGGTACGTGGACTTCCGGCCAACGGCCGGTGGACATGACACGCGGAACCGGTCCGGCTTTCCCGGCTTCACCCACCTCTGGGGGAAGTCACGGAGGGGACGCCGGGTCGTGAGGCGGTTCACCGCCAAGGCGCGTCTCGCGCGGGCCGTCAAGACGGTGTGGAACCGGTGCAGGGAGCATCGGCACATGCCGCTCGGGGATCAATGCCGGCATCTCGCCGGCGTGATCCGGGGACACTGCGCCTGCTACGGCCTGACGGGCAACGGCAAACGGCTCTCCGCCTTCCGGACAGCCGTGCCCGGAAGCCGGCGGCGCTGGCCCGGACGACGCCACCGCAACGGATCGATCAACTGGGAGAGGTTCAATGCCATCCTGGCCCGATTCCCCCTGTCGCAAGCCAGGGTCAAGCGGTCGATCTACGCTCCCTGAGCGAACCCGACATGCGAGGAACCGGATGCCCTGATGCGGGCACGTCCGGCTCTGTGGGGGGAGGGGCTCGGCAACGACCCCTCCTACCCGGCCCCACACCCGGTCAACCGGTTGACCGGGTGCGGCGCAGAGGTTAACATGCGGTGATGACAGATGAGCCGACACCGCACCAGCTGTCCGCGCGGATCGCCCGCCTGGAAGGCCAACTGGAAGCGCAGGAGGAACGTATGAAGACGATGACGGCGAAGAATGAGAGCGCCCTGGATCGTTTGCGGGCGGATATGGCCCAGCGCGAGACCCGGCTGATCCTGGCGATGGCCGGCATGATCGGCCTTGCGGTCGCGATCCTGAAGTTCGGCTGACTGGGACGGGAACGCCCCGCAGAGCGCAGACCCCGCCTCCGGAGGGGTTCAGGGAGCCAGAACCGCGTCCCGTGCGTGTTTCGGGGGGTGATGGCGCTCTCCGGCGGGTCGTGTTTCAGTCTCCATTCTGGACTCCTTGTCTTCGGTTGTTTCCACGGGCCGTCACGATGCTGTCCAATCCCTGTACAGGCGCTCTTGGGCGCAAACTCCCCACTGGGTCTCCATCGTGACAAAGGACCGGGGCACAGGTCCCCCCGGGTGCTCGGAGCACAGGGGGTAAAGGGTTGCTCCCGATCCCGCCACCCTTCCCGACGATTATGCCGAAAAGGGAAGCCTGGCGAGCCCAATGCCCATCACGAACTTTTTTCGGCCCTCCACCCCTCCGCGGAGGGGTGGAGGGCCGTGCCCGCGCAAACCTCAGCCGGGCACCCCCAAAAAGAGAGCCAAAAGGCCCGCCCAAAAGGTACAGGGGGTATCAACGATCCCGGACAACAGACCGGGAGAGACACCATGCGAACACTGAGACCGATGACACGCCGCGCCGCGGGGGTGGCCACCCTGCTGAGTGCGGCCCTCACCCTGATGCTGGGACTGACCGGCGGGGCGGACGCCAATCCGTCCAACGGGATGATCGACGGCAACTACGCCGCGCGGATGCCCGCCTACTATCTGCACAAGACCCTGCGCGCCGGGGTGAACCGCGTCTGCGTCCAGATCACCAGCAGCGGAGCCAATCTGACAGGAACCGTCAAGACGCAGGCCCATGGCGGCACCTGGACGCTCCGGCGGACCGTTTCGCTCACGGCGGATTCGGGGGCACACCGGGTGGGGCGCTTCAACCGCGGCGATAATCGATGGATCCCACCAGGCGGGGGGTGGGGAGACCTGCGATTATTTCAGTTGGGTGAATCGGGGCAATGATGTGGGAGAGCTGGAAGCGGCGGCCCAAACTCTGGTCAATACCGGGCACGTTACGACGATTGACGAAGCCCGGGAACTTGTTGGCCTCCCGTTACCAGAGCGGACTGCCGCGCCCACGAACTGGTGCAGGATGCGGCGCGCCATCACCCCGGCGCACGGCTGGACAGGACGCCTGAAAGCTGATGCGTCAGAGCTGCGCGTCCAGGCGCGGGATCACATCCTGAACATGCCGGGCCCCGTCCGGGTTGCGGTACAATTCAACCTGCCCATAGGGCGCCGGGCGCTGCGCCCCGCTCGCGCCCGGGATGCAGGGACGGAAACCCGTCATCAGGCCCGCAGAGTCCGGGATCGGCCGATCGATGGTGACGGGGTGAACATGGCCTCGGTGCGCGCCGCGGCCGCCGGTCCCGCCCTGCGGATGATCGCGGACAATTCCCCAGCCCGGCACCCCCGGTGGTTTTCCACAGAGAATCACCCGCCCGCCGGATTCGGTGTTGCCTTCGCCATCTGTTCTGTTGATGTTCGCCCTCCTGTCGGACCCCGGAGAGTCGCCCATGTCAGACCCCCTGTCACACCCCCGATCACGCCCGTTCTCATCCCCCACCGCACCCGGCACGCGCACTCCCACGAATCTGGCGAATCCGGTGATGACCGGGTTTCCCGGCCCGGCGGCGGACGCCCGGCCGCCTGACGATCCTCTGGATCTCCTGATCCGCCGCCCGGCGGCGACCTTCTGGTCCCGGATCACGGGGGACGATCTCGCGGCGGCGGGCATTCGGGACGGCGATCTGATCGCCTTTGATCGCGGCGCCGCCATCCGTCCGGGCCGGTGGGTCCTGGCCGAATCCCCCGCGGGGTTTGCCGCCGGTCTCCTGATCCGCCGCGGCGATCAGTGGATCCTGGGCGGGGGCGACGGTCCCGGCGGCCCCCTCGGCGCGGAGACCCGGCTCATTGCGGCCGCCGCCGCCCTGGTCCGCCGCTATCCGGTCTGATCCCCCGGATGTTCGCTCTCGTCGATGCCGAGAATTTCTATGTGAGCTGCGAGCGGGTGTTCGATCCCGCGCTCCAGAACCGCCCGGTCATCGTCCTCTCCAGCAATGACGGCTGTGCCATCTCCCGCAGCCCGGAGGCCAAGGCCCTCGGCATCCGCATGGGGGTGCCCGTGTTCCAGCTGACCCCGGCGCAGCGGCGCGCGGTGCGGGTGCGCTAGGGCCAGATGGAACTGTATGGCGACATGAACCGCCGCTTCCGCACGATCTGCCAGGCGTTTGCGGCGCGCGTGGAACCCTATTCGATCGATGAATGTTTCCTTGATGTCACAAAGGTCCCCGATCACCCCCGCCACGCCACCGCCCTGCGCGCCGCGGTGCACCGCCAGCTCGGCATCCCGGTCCGCGTCGGGATCGGCCCGACCCAGACCCTGGCCAAACTGGCCAACCATCTCGCCCGGCAGGACCCGTCCGGCACCTGTTGTCTGCCCACCCCCGATCCCGCCCGCCTCGCCTCCGTCGCCGTGGGGGATGTCTGGGGCGTGGGTCCACGCCTGCGGGACCGCCTGATCGCCCACGGCCTGTCCACCGCTGCGGATCTCGCGGCCCTCGATCCCGCCGAAGCCCGGCGCATCGGGACGGTCACGCTGGCGCGCACGGCACAGGAACTCCGCGGCACGGTCTGCCACCCCCTCATCACGACGCCCCCGCCCCGCCGCCAGATCGCGGTGACGCGCACCGCCGGCCAGCCCCTGACCACCCGCACCGCGCTCACCGCCGCCCTCGCCGCCCAGGCCGCCCAGGCGGGGCAGCGGCTGCGCCGCCAGGGATTGCGGGCGGGGACAGTGACCGTGTTCTTCGCGACGTCGCCCTTTCGCGCCGGACCGCCCGGCGCCCGATCGCACACGGTGCCCCTGTGTCCGCCCACGGATTGCGAGATCGCGCTCACCCGCGCCGCCCTGGAGGGCCTCAGGACCCGCTGGCCCGGGGAGGGACGGTTTCGTTTTGCGCGCAGCGGCGTGATCCTGCGCCGGCTGGTCCCGGCCACCGCCGCCCCCGCCCCGCTGGCGCTCGGCCCCCCGCACCCCGACACCGCGGCGCTGATGCCCACCCTCGATGCGCTGCGCACCCGCTTCGGCTCCGACATCATCCGCCTCGCCGCCACCGCTGGTGATCACACCTGGATCCCGCGCTGCGCACACCGCTCCCCCTGCTGGACCACACGAATCCCGGCGTTCCCCCGCGCCGGCGCGGGGGTCTTTGCCGCGCCCGCACCGTCCTCACCCCGCCCGCCGGTTGTCACAGCGGGTGGCGCAGTCTATAAGCCGGGGCCTCACGAGGGCCTCACGGGACACGACACATGATGAGACAGATCCGCACGCTGGGGGCCGATGATGGGGCCCGCTCCGGCACGGTGCAGTTCACGGTGCCCCCGCCCGCGCCCACCACCGCGCGCACACCGACAACCACCATCATGATCCAGACCCTGACCGACACCGATGGGGATGAGGGAACCGAACATGGCTGACCGTCACGGCCTGCATCAACGATGCCCGGTGGCTGGCCTCACCCGCATGACATCCCGCCACCCGGAGGGGCGCGGGTGACGCGGTGACCGGATGACCGCGTTTCAACGGGACGCGTTGCAGGATTTTGTCCTGCGGGGTGACAAGTCACCACCCCCGGTCTTTGTCGGTCGGGATGAGATTCTCAAGACGATTCTGTCGCTGACCGAGTTGACAGGACGGGACGGGCGCGCCCCGCCCGGAAATACCCGCATCATCCAGGGCGCACCGGGGGCGGGCAAGAGTTCGATCCTGCGGGAGTTGGTCACGCGGACAAATCAAATGGACACGTCGCGCACCGTCGTGATCTCGAATATTGAATTGCAACAGTCGTTGCCCGATGTCGTGCAGGCCCTGGCGTTTGCCGGATCCACAACCCCGGAGACCTGGCGGCGCACCCTGTCCCGATACGGCGACAGTTGGGTCCAACGCATTGATCAGATCAGCGCCTTCGGGCTGGGTGTCCGTTTGACGGACACGCCACCCCCGACGGCGCCCCAGGACCTGATGTCCCTGAAAACACAGGTGCCGGCGGACATGTGGCAGAGACCGGTGATCGTGGCGGTGGATGAAGCCCAGAGATTGCCACCCGGAACCGACACGGCGGCGGCCCTGTTTCTGCAGGCGGTGCATGATGCGGCCACGTCGCTCCCCCTCACGCTGGTCTGTGCAGGCCTTGGCGACACCCAGTCGCGTCTGCGCGATCTGGGATTGACCCATGGGATCCGCGCCCATTCTCTCGGGTGCCTGACCCCGGCGGAATCGACAACACTCCTGGACCGGTTTTGCGCCCATTTCGGGATGACGATGGAGAGGTGCCGCGGCCGGGCGCGGGCGGTGATGGACACCACCGATGGCTGGCCCCGGCATGTGCACTGGGCGCAGCAGGCCCTTGCCGAGGCGGTGCTGGAACCGGACATCAACGGGGATCTCGACAGGATCACCGACTGGGACCGGGTGCAGGCCCGCAGCGATACCCTCCGGCACGGCTATTATGCCACCCAGTTCAGCCAGGACATGGCCGCCGCGCGCAAGCTGGTGGGGCGCGTGATGTTCGCGGTGGGGACCGCTCAAGCGGAAGGAAAAGGCCTGCGAATCGATGAGATTCACCAGACCATCAAGACACTCAGTGACCACAACGCGACGGGGGATTATGACCTTCCTGAAGGGGTCTCCCCGCAAAGCTTTGTCACGCATCTCATCCATTGCGGCGCGTTGCAGGATGATCCCGACACGGGCCACCTGACCTGTCCGATCCCCAGTTTTCAGCGTTATATCATCACCCGGGGGGGCCTGGATCCGGACCAGCTGCCCGCCCCGCCGGCCGCCTGACACACCATCGCGAAATCCTGGCCCCGCCCGCCGGTTGTCACCGCGGGCGGGGCCGGAGACGCGGGGCCATGAGGGGGCGTCGGGTCCTGGCGGTCCCATCCGCCCCCGGACCGGGATCCGGACCGATGGAGAGGACCAACCTCAGAAGACAGCCCGTCCCTTCTGGCGAAGGGGCCGGATCATGAGGCCATTGAAAAAGAAAATAGGTCCAACCCCCACCAACCCCACAGTTTCCACCCGTGCCCCCCAAAACCACCGTTGGCTCTGGTGGGGATGTCATCAATCATATATGTGATCGAGATCTGATCTGTCACGGGCAACAACAAACGGAGGGGTTGGTTCAGGAAAGGGGCAGGATTCTACGTTAAGGGATTTTCTGTGCCTTTTTCAGGCTTGAGGGCTGTTTCTGAGATGTTTTCGTGATGATTGACCCGTTCATTGCCATAATGGGGGTGTGTTTGATGATGTTTGGTGGTGTCGGATGAGTGTCGGGGTATTTTCCTCTGCCAGCGGTATTCACCGGTGAGCAGGATGTGGTTCCATCCCAGTGGCGAGACATGTTTCAGCAGAGATTCAGGGGCTGCCACGCCGCGGCGACGACAATCTCGTAAGGCGTGGTGGAGGCGCTCTGTGTTCCAGTAAATGATGATGGCGGCCAGAAGGTTGAGGGCGGCGATTCGAAAGTGCTGACCTTCGTCGGTGCGATCGCGGATCTCTCCCTGGCGACCAATCCGCAGGGCATTTTTCAGGGCATGGTGGGACTCGTGTCATTTGTCACAAAAGACTTCAGTGAGGGTTGTGTCCACCGCTCATGGGGGCGGATTCTGTCCCGCTTTGAGGGTGCGGTAGACCGACATGCGTGAGATCTTGAGCGTGCGGGCAATCTGTGCCTTGGGCATGTTTTGCGCGACCAGCTCCCGGATGCGGTCCGTGTCGATCTGTTGTTTCCGCCCCTGATAGACCCCCTTCGCCTTGGCCGCGTCAATGCCCGCGCGTTGGCGATCGCGGATGAATTTGAGTTCCAGATCGGCGACCATTCCCAGGACCGTGACCACCAGGCGACCGAGATCTCCCCCCGTTGTCACGTCGGGTTCGAGCACCCGCAGCGACGCGCCCTTGCTGTCCAGGTCATGGACCAGGTTGAGCACATCCCGCGTCGAGCGGCCGAGTCGGTCCAGACGATGGACCACCAGCTCATCCCCGTCCTGCAAAAAATCCAGGATCGTCTGCAATTCCGCGCGGCCGGTGCGGGAGGACCCGGATCCGGTTTCGGTGCGAATGAGATCGCACCCCGCGGCCGCCAGCCGGGTGGTCTGGATGTCGAGATCCTGGGTCGCGGTGCTGACCCGCGCATA
Source organism: Paracoccaceae bacterium (assembly GCA_965221845.1). Classification (GTDB taxonomy): domain Bacteria; phylum Pseudomonadota; class Alphaproteobacteria; order Rhodobacterales; family Rhodobacteraceae; genus JAJEFO01. The sequence goes on along the minus strand of OZ244919.1, from coordinate 140,638 downwards.
GCCGATCCGGGGCATGGGTCACCTGTCATACCAAACCAAATAAGTAATCACGGACAGAAGCGGGTCCGCACATCACAGCACGGCCCACTCTCTTGCGGTTGTCTGCATGATCTCTCCTGTCTTGCGGGTGAACCCGTTCCACACCTCTTCGACGGTCACCCTGACATGCTCGGCGCTTTCGAACGCGCGGCTGGCGAAGTGGCGGTGCTTCAGGACCGGGAACAGCGTCTCGACGGGGTCCGGCTCCGGACTGCAGGGCGGCAGCCGGAGCAGGGAGACGTCGTCGGGGACCTCCGGTTCCCCGGACCGGTGCCAGCCCGCCCCGTCGAGGACGACGAGAGCATGCCTGCCCGCGGGAACCCGCTCCCCGATCTCCCGGAGATGTCGGCTCGTCTCAACGGTGCCGGCCTTCGCGCGGACATGCCCGACCGCGGTCCCGGTCTCCGGGCCGGCGGCGGAGAACAGGCAGGCGCATCCGCAGCGGTGGTCCCGCACGATGCGCGGGCGCGTTCCGTTCCGTGCCCAGACCCTTGAGAGCATGCCCTTCCGGCCTGTGCGGGCCTCGTCCCGGAAGAGCACGAGCACGTCCTGCGCGGCCACGCCGTCGGGAACGGCCGCCTCCGCCAGCTGCGCGAAACCGTTGCGGAATGCCTTCCGGACCTCCGGATCCGCCTTGGGATGGACCGGGCGCGGGGACACGTGCCGGAAGCCGGGGCGCAGCATCAGCCGGCGCGCGCCTTCAAGCGTGCAGCGCACGCCGAAGCTGTCCATGATCCGCTCCCGGATGTCTGCCACCGTCCAGCGCGAAGGCTCGCCCGCCTCCGGGTCGGGCCCGGCCTCCAGCCACGACGCGACCGCCGCCGTCCGCGCCCCGTCCAGCTCCGGCGGCCGCCCCGGTCGCGCTTCGTCACGGAGGCCGTCGACGCCTCCGCCGTCGTGCCGCTTCACCCGGTCGCACAGGGTCTGGGCGTCGACGCCGGCGCGGCCGGCGATCTCGGCCCGGGACAGCTCGCCCTCGATCGCCAGGGCGATGGCCCGCAGACGGTGGCGGCAGTCCCGGAACCTGTTCTTCGACGCCGGTTCACGCAGGTCTGCCGGTGTGTGGTCGGTGCGCGGAACCAGGATCCTTGCGGGCATGCCGTCCTCCTTCTGCATTTTCGCAAACACGGAATGCAGGACGGCTGCGCCGGTCACACGCAAGATCCCGGGGCGAACCGCAAAACGTGCCTGTTTCGTTCATGGGCATCGTGCATGACGTGCCTGTTTTGTTCATGAGTCATTGTTTTGTTGGATTGGTATCACATACGCTGCCGGCCTCCGGATCCCGGAGACCGTCGCCGTGCAGGTCGCCGACATCAAGGCGGACAGGAAGCTCCTGCACGTCCGTTCCGGCAAGGGGGACGTCGAACGCATGGCGCCGCTCCCCGCGCCGGTGACCGGACACCTGCGCAGCTGTTGGCAGACACTCTGGCCACGACCGGCAACATGGCTGTTCCACGGCAGGTCGCCGGAGGTGCCGGTCAAGGCCGGAACCCTGCGCGTGGCCTTCAAGGCCGCCCGGGACCGGGCCGGAACCGACCGGAGCGCCAGCTTCCATGCGCTGGGGCACAGCGCGGCCACGCACTGGCATGAGCGCGGCGGCAGCATCGACGTCATCCAGGACGCTCCCGGCCATCGGAACGCGGACACGACACGCGCCTGCGCCCGCGCCACGGGAAAGACGTTCGAGGCCCTCGACCATCCGGTCACCGGCTTCCGCCTCCTGAACGCCTGAACCGTGGCGCAGGACCATGCCGGCGTGGCGGAGATCTTCCGCCGCGCCGGCCCCGCATGGCGGCAGGCCCGGTCCGGGCTGCTCGACGCCGCCCGCCTGAAGGTCATGGGCGCCATCGAGGCCTGCCGCACCGCCGTCCTCGGCGGCCGTCTCCACCAGTGCGAGGCGTGCGGCCGCGAGCATCCCCGGTACAACTCCTGCCGGAACCGGCACTGTCCCGCGCGCCAGGGCGCCGCCGCCCGCCGGTGGATGGAGGCCCGGGCCCGGGACATCCTGCCGGTCCCCGCATTCCATGTCGTCTTCACCCTCCCGAACGAGATCGCCGACATCGCCTTCGCGAACCGCAGGACCGTGCTCGGCATCCTGTTCCGGACCGCGGCCGAGACGCTCCTCGCCATCGCCGCCGATCCCCGCCGGGGCGGCGTCCGCATCGGCGGCACCGCCGTCCTGCACACCTGGAACCAGAGGCTCCTCTGGCATCCCCGCCTCCACTGCGTGGTCCCCAGCGGCGGCTTCGACGCCGGGACCGGGGACTGGAAGACCGGCAGCGGCCGGTTCCTCGCCCCCGTCAAGGTCCTGGCCAGCCTGTTCCGGCGCCGCTTCCCGGAGGCGCTCGCCAGCGCCCATGGCCGGGGCGAGATCGTGTTCCGGAGCGACGGCGGCGATCCCGACGCCTTCGGCAGGGTCCTGGCACGGGCGCGCGCCAGGGACCGGGTCGTCTTCGCCAGGCGGCCGTTCCGCGGACCCCGGCAGATCTTCGCGTGCCTGTCGAGATGCACGCATCGGATCGCGACCGGCGACAGCCGCATCCTCGGCTTCGACGGCGAGACCGTGCGGTTCCGCTGCCGGCGCCCGAAGCCGCCCGGGCAGCGGAAGCCCCGGCACGGCGTCGAGACCGTCACGGCCGACACGTTCGTCACCCGGTTCATGACACATGTCCTGCCCGACGGCTTCCACAGGATCCGCCACTTCGGAATCCTGGCCAACGGTTGCCGCAGGGAGACCCTCGACGCCGCCCGCGCGGCGCTCGGCGTCACCGAACCCGAGCCGGAACCGCACGACCCGGCCGACAGCGGCGCGCCGGACGAAGCCCGCGACGAGGAGAACGCCGCAGAACCGCTCGCGTGCCCGCATTGCGGCGCCCCCTTGCGGCATCTCCGCGAAATCCCGGCCGGGCGGCCTGGACCGGGGCCCGGTCGGGATCCGCCCCCGAAGGCCTCGCCGATGGCGCCCGGTCCATGACCCAGGCGTTCGCAAGACGACCGGTCCCGCCGGCCGAGGCGCCCGCTCGCGCCTCGGCACGCCTCCGGTTCCGCATTCCAGAGACTCCGACCCCGAAGATCCCGGTCCAGCCCGCCGTTCGACCGTCGCAGCCGCCGTCAGCGCTTCGTCACCGGCCCAGAATCCAGGCCTCGTGACCTCCGCAGGACCACGCGCCGCGCCACTTTCCCCATAGGACCCAAATGGCCCACGCAGCCTCGTTCAATCAGCGTTAGTGACACTCCCAGAGCGTCACTAACCTTAAGATTGCATTCAATCGCCAATCCTGTGCCGCACTTTGAACCTCTTGTTGGGGTGCTCTGTCCGGTTCCAGGTGATGTTGGCAGCTCCGCCATCAACGCAACCGTCGAGAGGCTCAGCGCGCTTCTCCCGCAATTTCAGCCGTCATCGATCTTGTTGATGCCGAAATTCACGATGTCCGGACAATCGCCTTCGGGACAGTGCGGCGAACGGATCATGCGACGTGGCCGGCAGGAGCCTATCCCGCGGCCTCGGGATTCGCTGAGGAAAGCAGCCAGCACGCCCAGTCCCGCTTGGCGCGGTCGGTGTATGCCTTGTAGCGGTCGCGGCGCGCGCGCCGGCCGCCCCTGGCGTCAACCGGCGGAAACAGGCCGAAGTTCACGTTCATGGGCTGGAAGGTCCGCGCTTCGGCGCCGCCGGTGACATGGTGGAGCAACGCTCCTGCGGCCGTGGTCGGCGGGACCGGCGGAAGCGACCGCCCCTTCATCGCCGCTGCCGCCATGCGGCCTGCAAGCAGGCCCGTTGCGGCTGACTCCACGTAGCCCTCGACGCCCGTGACCTGTCCCGCGAAACGGATATGGGGTTTCGAGCGAAGTCGCAGCTGTACGTCGAGCAGCCGGGGAGAGTTGATGAAGGTGTTCCTGTGAATGCCGCCAAGGCGGGCAAACCTGGCGTTCCTCAATCCTGGAATCATCCTGAAAACATCGAGCTGGGAGCCGTGCTTCATCTTCGTCTGAAACCCGACGATGTTGAGCAGCGTGCCAAGCCTGTTGTCGCGCCTGAGCTGGACGACCGCGCAGGGCCTGTCATTCGGCGCATGCGCGTTGGTCAGCCCGACCGGCTTCATCGGTCCATGGCGAAGGGTTTCCCGACCGCGCTCGGCCATCACCTCGACCGGCAGGCAGCCGTCGAAGTATTCTGCCGTCTCTCCGTTGCGGAACTCCGTCTTCTCGGCCCGAAGCAGGGCGTCCACGAAGGCCTCGTACTCGTCTCGCGTCATCGGGCAGTTGACATAGGCCTTGCGCTCGTCCTCCGTCTCGCCCTTGTCGTAGCGCGACTGCTTCCAGGCAACCGACATGTCCACGCTGTCCGCATGGACGATCGGCGCCATGGCGTCAAAGAAGGCCAGGGCCTCTTCGCCGCTTTCCGCCTGGAGCGCTTCGCCAAGAGCCCGTGAAGTGAGCGGGCCGGTCGCGAGGATCCATTGTCCCTCTGCAGGCAGGCGGGTGATCTCTTCCGTCACGAGCCTGACGTTGGGGTGGGACTGCAGCCTTGCGGTCACGGCGTCCGCGAATGCCTCGCGGTCGACTGCAAGCGCACCGCCGGCGGGAAGGCGATGGCGGTCGCCGGCCTCGATGACGATTCCGCCGGCCTGCCGCATTTCCCAGTGCAGCAGACCTACCGCGTTGTGTTCGTCGTCGTCGGACCGGAACGAGTTCGAGCAGACCAGCTCAGCCAGCTTTCCGGTCCTGTGCGCGAATGTTCGCGAATACGGGCGCATCTCGTGCAGGACGACCGGGACGCCATGCTCGGCGGCCTGCCATGCGGCCTCGGCGCCTGCGAGGCCGCCGCCGACTACGTGAAGCGGATCGGGCATGTACGCGATGTAGCGCGCGCCGCGCCGCCTTGAAAGGGCCTGCAGCAGGGCGATTTTTTGCCCCCCCCCCCCCCCCCGCTGCCAGCACGGTGATCCGGCGATCCAGGCTCTGGCCATTTGACGCTGGATGTGGCGATGTCGGGTCATGGTGATCCTTCCGACGCCGGAGTCGTCCGTCGACCTGCGCGCGGTCACGGTGCGCCCGACCCGCGGCGGGCACCGGCTCCGGGACCGCCTGGTCGAGGAGCGTCACTGCCTGCGGTTCCACGGCATCGTCGGCAAGGGCCTGCTGCCCGGGTCGCGCTGCACGGCGGGACCTGGCTGGCGCCGGGCGGCCGGCAGCCGGGCGCGTCCAGGCCGGCGGCGCGGGACCGCTGGACCGGGTGGACGCCGGACCGGCGGTTCCGGCGCCTGCACCTGGTCTGCAACAGCTCCCGCTTCGTCATCCCGCTCCCGGACGGGTGGCGAGCCCGGCGTCCCGGGTGCCGGGCCTGCGCCGGCTGCCCGCCGACATCGAGGCCGCGCACGGCTGCCCCGGCCTTCCTCGCGGAGACGTTCATCGACGTGTCGCGGTTCACTGGGGCTGGCTGACGGGCCTCCGGTCGGCGCTCCGCCAGGCCGGGGTCGGGGACAGGAGCAACGGGATCCCCGCGGTCCGGGAACTCTCCGGCGGCCTCGACGTCACGGGCCGCGTCGTCGCCATGGACGTGATGCACGCCCGGCACGCGACCGCGCGCCGCCTCCCCGGACGCCGTGCCGGCCATGTCGTCGCCGCGGCAGGGACAGCCAGGCGACCGTCCGCGACGGTCCCGGGGCGACCGGCTTCACCGGCGCGCCCTGGCATGAGACCGTCGACAAGGGCCACGGACGCCCCGGGCCGGAGGCGCCTCCCGGGCCGGTGCGCAGCCACCGGACCATGGAGAGCCGCCTGCACTGCGTGCGCGACTTCACCTGTGACGAGGACCGCTGCCGGGCGCACGTCCGCAACCTGCCGCGCAGCCTCGCCTGCCTGACCGGCGCCGCCATCGCCGTCGTGCGATGCGACGGCCGCTTCGGCCACATGCCCGAGGCCGGCCGGCACCGGCCCGCCCGCGCCCGGGAGGCCCTCGACGCGCCATGGTGCCGCCCGCCACCTGACCCGACCGCACAGGCCGCCTGCTGAACGCGCCGCCAGACGGCGCGGGGGCAGAGGCGTGCCCGAAACCCCGAAAACCGCCCCGCAGACCCCGGCACCGCCAGGGCCGGCCGTCGAAACCGTTGCCCCGATGGCTCCGACCGCCCCGGCCACGCCCGCCTGCCGTCACGTCAGGCTCCCGAACCCGAAAACAAAATGGTCCCGGGCGGTGCGCGAACGCCCGGTCATGGCGGACGGCAGTTCCGTGTGCGCGCGACTGACGGCCGAGCGAGATCCTGCGAAAGCTCGCGTCCTGTCCGCGCCAGCATGACCTCGCCGTCGCGCTGCGGGAGATCGGACGGGTCGAACGGACGCTGTTCATGATCGAATGGCTGCTCGATGTCGACATGCAGCGACGCGCCGGTCTCGGCCTGAACAAGGGCGAGGCGCACCATGCGCTGAAAAGCGCGCTGCGGAGCGGGCGCCAGGGAGAGATCCGGGACCGGACGCCCGGCGCCCAGCACTTCCAGATCGCAGGACTCAACCGCTCACGGCGATCATCATCTACTGGAACACCGAGAAGCTCGGCCACGCAGTCCGGGAACGCGAGCTCGCGGGCCTCGATACGCCGCTGGACCTGCTTGTGCATGTCTCGCCGCTCGGCCGGGCCCACATTCTCCTCACCGGCGAATGCCGGTGGAGGAGAACGATGGCTTCAAGGGCTTGGCGTACGTTTTCGCCCTCTGCCGGAATCGACCCCTGATCGCCCGGGTCGACGCGTTTCGCGAGGAGCTCGGTGCCCTTGCAAGCCCGCCGTCAGGCTCTGACAGAAACGTTGGCGGAACTCGAGGAAGCCCAGGAGAACCTTAAGCGCCTCTCGACCGGCGACCGTGACCAGGCGGACCGGAAGGAGATTGACGAGGCACGTCGGCGCCACGGCCGCCTCGCCGAGATGGAGGCCCGCATGGAAGCCGCACGCACGGGAACGGAAGCTCAGGAACCGAACGCTTCAACGGCCCGCCGGCGGCGCCCCAACCGAAACCCACAGACGTCCGCAAGCCCGAGGGGATGGAATCCGGGTCGATTCCGGCAGAGGGCAAAAACGTACGCTTTTCGCCGGTTCAGCGCCGGAACGGGCGGCGGCGGGTCGGAAGTGCTGGCCCGCGTGGCCCGCCTAGCCGGGCAGTCCGATCAGGAACGCGAGGAAGGCGACCGCGAGGCCACCCCCGCCGATAACCGTTGCGACGATGGTCACGATCATCCGGGTCTCACGCCCCGCCGCGTCCTCGCGGTGCGCGGCCATGTCGGCCCGCATTCCGGACAGGGTCGCGGCGAGGTCCCCCTTCAGCGTCTCGTTCTCCGCCTGCATGGTCTTCATGCGCTCCTCCAGGACGGCGCCCTGCCTGGCGAGTTCGTGATTGTCCGGCACGTCGCCCATGCCTAAAATGATGGGCGCTCCACCGGGCCGGTCAAGTCAGATTGCGCAACCGAGTGTATTCTGGTGCAAGGAGCACCGGCACATGCCGCTCGGGGATCAATGCCGGCACCTGGCCAGCGTGATCCGGGGACACTGCGCCTGCTACGGCCTGACGGGCAACGGCAAAAGGCTTTCCGCATTCCGGACTGCCGTGCCCGGAAGCTGGCGACGCCGGCTCGGACGACGCCACCGCGACGGATCGATCGGCCGGGAGAGGTTCAATGCCATCCTGGCCCGATTCCCCCTGCCGAAAGCCAAGGTCAGGCGGTCGATCCACGCTTCCTGAGCGAACCCGGCATGCGAGGGACCGGATGCCCTGATGCGGGCACGTCCGGCTCCGTGGGGGGAGGGGCTCGGCAGCGACCCCTCCTACCTGCCCCCCCCCCCCCCGAGCCGGCCGGTCCTTGCCCGCCGCGTTCTGGGTCTCTATATGCCGACCGGTCCCGTGCGCCGCGACGGGCAGGCCGGGCTGAGTGGAGGAAGGCATGCGCGAAGTCTTCGTGTATTGGGACAACTCGAACATCTTTCACGAGGCGCAGCGGATGGCGGACGAGAGGAATGGCACCCCCGGTGCGCGCTACCTGGTGCGGGTTCATTTCGACAACCTGCTCAGGCTTGCGCACGCGGACCGGACGCTGAAGCTGGCGTTCGCCGCGGGATCGATACCCCCGGAAATGCAGAGCCTGTGGAACCGCATGGAGAACGCGGGCCTGGAGGTCAGGCTGTTCGACCGGGGCGATTTCGGACGGGGAGAGCAGCAGGTTCCCGACAGCTGGCTGCAGCATCGCATGATGGAGAATGGCCTGAGATATTTGGAGACGCCCGGGGTCGCCGTCCTGCTGACCGGAGACGGGGCGGGCTACAGCGAAAGAAGTGGCTTTCACACGACCCTCGAGCTCCTGCACTGTCGGGGCTGGGGCGTCGAGGTGCTTTCCTGGCGGCATGCCTGCAAAAGGCAGATGCGTGAATGGGCGGAGGAAAACGGTGTCTTCATTGCCTTGGACGACTACTACGACGCCATCACTTTTCGTGAGCCGTCACGGCCCGGATACCCGTTCGCGCCGTCTCGCATGGCCGAGGAGCTTGACCTGAGCGGAAGGCCGATGGCGTAAAGGCACGTCAAGCCTGTCTGTCTTGCCGGGACAGGCCCAAGGCTGGCGTCCTGCCCGCTCCCCGCCGGAGGGGTTGGTCCCGCGCCGGGAGGTGGTGCGGCGCCTTGGCGTCTCGCGCCAGACGGTCTGGCAGAGGGCCGCGTCCGGGGCAGCTGGAAGCCTGTCACGCGAAGCGCGGGGCCTCCACGTACGGCTGGAGACGGACGGGCTTCCGCAGGACCATTTCATTTTCGGGTTCGGGAGCCTGACGTGACGGCGGGCGGGCGTGGCCGGGGCGGTCGGAGCCATCGGGGGACCGGTTTCGACGGCCGGCCCTGGCGGTGCCGGGGTCTGCCGGGGCGGTTTTCGGGGTTTCGGGCACGCCTGCGCCCCCCGCGCCGTCTGGCGGCGCGTTCCGCATGCTGCCCGTGCGGTCGGGTCAGGGGCCGGGCGGGACCATGGCCGCGCCGAGCGCCTCCCGGGCGCGTGCCGACCGGTGGCGGCCGGCCTCGGGCATGCGGCCGAGCGCCCGTCGCGGCGCACGACGGCGATGGCGGCGCCAGTCAGGCAGGCGAGGCTGCGCGGCAGGTTGCGGACGTGCGTCCTGCAGCGGCTCCCGTCGCAGGTGAAGTCGCGCACGCAGTGCACGCGGCTCTCCATGGTCCGGTGGCTGCGCACCGGCCCGGGAAGCGCCTCCGGCCCGGCGCGTTCGGAACCCGGCGAGGCGGGCGCCAGGCCGCCTCGAGGCTGCGCCCGCCGGTCTTGAGGACCTCGCGCCCGCGCCCGGCGCGGATGGCCTGGCGGCGCCCGTGGCGCCCGCGGTCCGCATGGGCTTGGATCCGCCTGTCAGGCCACCAGTCCATCTGCGCCGGCCCGGTCGGCAATCCTGGCGATCGAGACCACCTCCTCGCCCTCGGATGCGTCCAGGACCTTGACGCCGCCAGCCGTGCGGGACCGGAAAGGGATGTCCGTCACCGGAACGCGGATGGACCGGCCGGTCGACGTCGCAAGCATGATCTGGTCGGATGCGTCCACGGGAAAGGAAGCCACAAGGGGTCCGTCGCGCAGTCCCCTGTCCATCGCCAGCACGCCCCGGCCTCCGCGCTGGCGCACGGTGTAGTCGTGGCTTGAAGACAGCTTGCCCGTCCCGCCGGACGTTATCGTGAGTATGAGGTCTTCGGCGGCCGACATCTCCGCGTAGCGCCCGGACGAGAGCACGCCGTCGCCGCTTTCGGGCGTGTCCCCGTCCGCGCCTTCTTCCGGCATGCCGGCCATCAGGCGCCGCCGCTTCAGGTAGGCGTCCCGTTCGGCGTGCTCCGCCTCGAAATGCCGGACCACGGCCATAGACACGACCCGGTCGCCGTCCTCCAGCCTGACCCCGCGGACGCCCGTCGAGTCACGGCCCTTGAATACGCGCACGGCGGTTGTCGGGAAGCGGATCGCCCGCCCCTGCGCCGTCACAAGCATGACGTCATCTTTGTTCGAGCATATTCGGGCATTTACAAGTGACACTTCATCCGGTATCTTCATTGCGATCTTGCCATTCGAACGGACGTTCGCGAAGTCGCTGAGGGCATTGCGCCTCACGTCGCCGCCCGAAGTCGCGAAGACGACCTGCAGCTGGTCCCATTCCGCTTCGTCACGGTCGGTCGGCATGATCGCCGTGACGGACACGCGCGCCGGAATGGGCAGGATGTTGACGATCGCCTTGCCGCGCGACGTGCGTCCGCCCAGCGGCAGCCTCCATGTCTTGAGCTTGTACACCATGCCGTCAGTCGTGAAGAACAGAAGCTGGGCGTGCGTGCTGGCCACGAAGAGAGTCGTGACCACGTCATCGTCCTTGAGCGATCCGCCCGACAGCCCCTTGCCGCCGCGCCTCTGGGACCGGAATTCCGCAAGCGCGGTTCGCTTGATGTACCCCCCTGCGGTCACGGTGACGACCATGTCCTCGCGCTCGATCAGGTCTTCGTCCTCGAGGTCGCCGTCCCATTCGGCGATCTCGCTGCGACGCGGCACGGCGAAACGTTCCCGGACGTCCCGGAGCTCCTCCGAGATGATCGCCATGATGCGTTCGCGTGACGAAAGGATTTCCAGGTAGTCCCTTATGCTTGCGGCCAGATCTTCAAGCTCGTCAGTGACTTCCCTGACCCCGATCTGCGTCAGCCGGTTGAGGCGCAGGTCCAGTATGGCGCGGGCCTGGGTTTCCGAAAGGTTGTAGGTGCCGTCGCTGTTGGCCATGTGGCCCGGGTCATCGATCAGGCGAATGTACTCGGCGATTTCCGCGGCGGGCCACCGCCGCTCCATCAGCTTCAGGCGCGCTTCGCCCGTGTCTGCCGAGGCCCGGATCGTGGCGACCACCTCGTCGACGTTGGACACCGCCACGGCAAGTCCGCACAGGACATGGCTTCGCTCGCGCGCCTTTCGCAGGTCGAAGGCGGTGCGGCGCGCAACAACTTCCTCCCGGAACTCTATGAAAAAGGAAAGAAAGTCCCTGAGGGTGAGTTGCTCGGGGCGGCCGTGGTTCAGGGCCAGCATGTTGCAGCCGAACGAGGTCTGCATCGGGGTGAAGCGATACAGCTGGTTCATGACGACATCAGGGGTTGCGTCACGCTTCAGCTCGATGACAACGCGCACGCCGACCCGGTCGCTTTCGTCGGCAACCGCCGAAATGCCCTCGATCCTCCGTTCGCGCACGAGATCCGCGATCCTCTCGACCATCGCCGCCTTGTTGACCTGATACGGGACTTCGTCGACGATTATGGCGAAGCGGTCCTTGCGGACCTCCTCGACCCGGGTCCTTGCCCGGGTGACGACGGTGCCGCGCCCTTCAAGATACGCCTTGCGGGATCCGGAGCGGCCCAGGATCAGGCCGCCCGTCGGGAAGTCCGGCCCGGGAACGATCTCGATCAGGCGTTCCGAGGAGATGTCGGGCTCCTCTATGAGCGCCAGCGTCGCGTCGACGACCTCCCCCAGGTTGTGCGGCGGAATGTTTGTCGCCATCCCGACGGCGATCCCGCCCGCGCCATTGACAAGCATGTTCGGAAAGCGCACGGGAAGGACCGTGGGTTCACGGTCCTTCCCGTCGTAATTGTCCGCAAAGTCAACGGTTTCCTTCTCGATGTCGGCAAGGAGCGCGGCGGCCGGCCTGTCCATGCGGACTTCGGTGTAACGCATGGCGGCAGGATTGTCGCCGTCCATCGACCCGAAGTTGCCCTGGCCGTCAAGCAGCGGGAGCGACATGGAGAAGGGCTGCGCCATGCGCACAAGCGCGTCATAGATCGCGCCGTCGCCGTGCGGGTGGTACTTGCCCATCGTGTCGCCGACCGGTCGCGCGGACTTGCGGTAGGGCTTGTCATGCGTGTTTCCGGTCTCGTGCATTGCGTAGAGAATGCGGCGATGCACCGGCTTCAGGCCGTCCCTCAGGTCGGGAATGGCGCGGGAGACGATCACGCTCATCGAGTAGTCGAGATACGACGAGCGCATCTCGTCCTCGATCATGACCGTCGGGCCGTCATGGCGGGGGCGGGCGGGCGGGGGGTCTGCCGCGTCGCCCGGGGCTTCGGGAATGTCGCTCAAGGGCCTGCCTTCTTCATTGGTCAATATCTCGTTGCGGGCACAGTATCAGACCCCATTGATTGTGCGCAATGGGGACATGTCCCTTTGCGCAAGAACGTGAATGTCTGGACGCGCAATCGACCGGCGTCAGGCACGCGCCCGTGTTTCAGCGAGGTTGCGCCATGAAGCCGCAGCCAGCCCGTGGCGGCGCAGGGCGCCGGCGATCGCGGCAAGGCGGAGGGCGCGAAGCCGCTGAAAGGCCTCGGGCCACGTGTTCTGGAGATTGCCGTCCGTTACCGGACCGACGCCTCGCGGCACGCATCGTTGCTGTGCTGGACGACCGAGGACTGTCCGTGACAGCGGCCGACGCGCGGACGGGATCCGCAGCGGCGGATCTCCCGCGCGCTCGCCGTGCGCTCCGGCGGATCAGGCAGTCCGGACCGCCCTGATCCAGATGCAGGCCAGCGCCAGCGAAAGGATTGCGTTCCAGCTGGCCATGGACAGTCCCGCGAAGGACCAGGCGACCTCGTCACACATGACGGCCCCGCCAGGGACGTCCAGGGAGAGAAGGTCGTCGCCGGAGAGGCCGGCGAGATCGTCGCCGCTCCCCGTGCATGACGCCGGCCCTTGCCACAGGCCGCGTTCGATCCCGGCGTGGAAGATTCCGATTCCGGCTGTCACGAGGGCCGAAAGGGCCCCGGCCAGCCCGAGAAGCGCTGCCGGCCCCGCAACCAGGGCCAGCGCGCCCAGGGCGACCGCCACGCCGTGTGGCCACCGTTGCCAGATGCACAGCTCGCAGGGGGCATAGCCGTGCATCTCGAACGCGAATGCGCCCGCCAGCAGCGCCAGCGACCCTGCAGCGGCAAGGACCATGGTGGCGCGTCGGGTCACAGGTACCTCAGGATCGCGAACCCTCCGATCAGCAGCGCGACGAGGGCGGCCAGCAGAAGGCCGAGATACGCTTCGATGAACCTGCGCATGGGGGCTCCGAACCTCCAGAGCAGCGCGGCCAGGATGAAGAAGCGGAGACCGCGCGCGACGACCGAGGATGCCAGGAAGACGGGCAGGGACAATCCCGTCCATCCTGACATGATCGTGATGACCTTGTACGGAAAAGGCGTGAGTCCGGCGATGAGCACGGCCCATGCGCCATGCTCGTTGAACCTGCCCTTGAAGCTCTCGGCCGCGGACGCCTGTCCGTACAAGTCGAGGACGGCCAGCCCCACCGTTTCGTAAAGGGCGGCGCCGATGAAGTAGCCGAAGAGACCGCCAAGCGCGGATGCCGCCGTGCATGCCCCGGCGATCAGGAAAGCGCGCGACGGCGATGCAAGGATCATCGGTATCATCAGGACATCGGGCGGGACCGGGAAGACCGAGCTTTCCAGAAAGGCGACGACGGCGAGCGCGCCGAGCGCGTGCGGATGCCCGGCGAGGCTCAGTGTCCAGTCATACGCGCGGCGGATCATGGCCGCGAAACGCTTCGGGAGAGACGCGCCGCCGTCAAGGGCGCCGGGCTCCTGCATCCGGGGCGCTGCGCAGGATCTTCCATCAGCCCGCGCCTGCCGTGACGGGCCGGCGCGGGCCGGCGCGGCTCAGCAGCAGGAGCGCGATTCCGACATTGAGCCCGTTCCACGCGATGCCGTTCCAGATTGCGAGCGCGTAGCTTCCGCTCTGGTCATGGAGCCAGCCGGACATCCAGCCTCCGAGGGCCATTCCGACGATGGTGGCGCTGATCACCGTCCCTATGCGCCTTCCGGCCTCGAGCGGCGGCATGAACTCCCTCACCGTGATCGCGTAGCTCGGCACGATGCCGCCCTGGGCCAGGCCGAAGGCAAGGGCCACGAGGTAGAGCGACGCAAGCCCGCCTTGAAGCAGGAACAGGCAAAGGGCGAGCATCTGCAGCGCGCCGCCGACGAAGAGGGCCATCAACCCGCCGAAGCGGTCCGCGAACGCGCCGAAGCCGATCCGGGACACGGCGCCTCCGGCAAGCATCAGGCTCAGCATTTCGGCGCCGGCACGGGCGCCGAAGCCCCGGTCGATGCAGAGCGCGACGACATGGGCCTGAGGCATGGACATGGCGATGCAGCAGCCGACCCCGGCGAGCGCCAGAAGGGCCTGCAGGGATCTCGGCGAGAGCGAGATCGACTCGGCCCGCGACGCCGCGTCCGCGGCGGCGCGCGCCGTGGAGGACGCGTCAATGCGCCTGCGCAGGAGCAGCGATCCTGGCAGCAGGACCGTCACGACCAGGACGGCCAGGCCGAGATAGGCGCCGCGCCAGCCGTGGTCGACCATCGCGGCCGCGATGAACGGCGGCCAGACGGTTCCGGCGAGATAGTTGCCGCTCGCGACGGCCGCGACCGCGATTCCGCGCCTGCGGCGGAACCACTGCGACACGTCAGCGATCAGCGGCGCGAAGCTCGCCGCGGCGCCGACGCCGAGAAGCAGGTGCAGCAGCGTGAGCGACGCGATCGAGTGCGCAGCGGCGGAAAGCGCGAATCCCGACGCGAGGACGAGCGCGGACACGGCCAGGACCGGGGTGATGCTCCAGCGGTCAACGGCGCGCCCCATGAAGAGGTTTCCCGCCGCGAAGCCCGACATGGTCAGCGCGTAGGGCAGGGAGGCCGAGGCGCGGCTGGCGCCGAACTCTGCCTGCATGTCCGGCAGCACGACGACGGTCGCCCACAGGCCGGCGCTGCCGACGACGGAAAGGCCCAGGCTCATCGAGAGCCGGAGCCAGGAATAGGCGCTGTCATGCTGCGGCGCGCTCATGCAGGGACGCTATGGCCGGGCGGCGGCGGCGTCCATCGGAAACGCCCCGCCGGCGCGGGTTCAGACCGCCAGCCGGGTGGCCTGCGCCCCGCGCTCGCGATACGGCGTGATGCCGTACTGCGCGCGGTAGCACTTCGAGAAGTGCGAAGGCGACGCGAACCCGCAGGCAAGGGCCACGTTGATGACGCTCATGTCCGTCTGCATCAGCAGGTTCCTGGCCTTCTGGAGGCGCAGTTCCATGTAGTAGCGCTTCGGGCTCCGGTTCAGGTAGCGGCGGAAGAGCCTTTCCAGCTGCCGGGTGGACATGCCGACCTCCCTGGCGAGAAGGGGCGGGCTTTTCGGCTCCTCGAGGTTCATCTCCATCATCTGGATGACCGACGAGAGCTTCGGGTGCCTGACGCCGATCCGTGTCGGCACGGAAAGCCGCTGCGTGTCCTTGTCGGTGCGGACGGTCGTGTAGATCAGCTGGTCGGCAACGGCGCTCGCGAGATCCTCGCCGTGATCGTCGGCAATGAACTTGAGCATGAGGTCGATCGAGGCGGTGCCGCCAGCGGTCGTGAAGTGCCTGCCGTCCACGACGAAGACCGACTTGGTGAGGGTCACGTCGTCGAATTCCTCGAGGAAGCTGTCCCGGTTTTCCCAGTGGATCGTCGCCCGCCTGCCGGAGAGAAGGCCTGCCCTTGCCAGAGAATAGCCTGCGGTGCAAAGACCGCCGATGGAAATGCCGCGACGGGACTCGCGCCGGATCCAGTTGAGCAGGGGCCTGGTGGTCGCTGACGCCACGTCGATTCCCCCGCAGAGCACGACCGTCTCGTCGCGCGCGACCTCGTCAAGGTCTCCGTCGAGGCTGAAGGCCGTTCCGGCGGAGCAGGTGACGGACGTGCCGCCTTCGCCGATCATTCGCCATGCATACAGCTCCCTGCCGCTCATGCGATTGGCAATGCGAAGGCTTTCGACCGCACAGGCGTAGCACAGGAGCGTGAACCGGTTCAGCAGGACGAAGGCGAAGCGCCGCGGCCCGCCCGCTGACCGTGTCACGTCCACTGTCTGAACCGGAGTGTCGCCCATCTGTGTCCCTTCGGGGCGGAAAACGCATGCTTCAGACGGAACACGAATCAGCGCGATTGGCAAGAATCGGCCCGAGTTTTTTCGCAGCGGCGGTTTCCATCCCGGGGGGCCGAAGGTATAGGTGCCATCCGCGACCATCGGAACGTCGAGGGGCCCTGGATGAAGGACTGGCAAAAGACCGGGTGGAGGTCGAAGCCAAGGGTGCAGATGCCGGATTACGCCGACGACGCTCGGCTCGAGGCCGTCGAGCGGCAGCTTGCGAAATGTCCGCCGCTCGTCTTCGCCGGAGAGGCGCGAACCCTGACGCGCCAGCTTGCGGCGGTGTCGCGCGGAGAGGCGTTCCTGCTGCAGGGCGGCGACTGTGCGGAAAGCTTCTCGGAGTTCTCGGCGGACAACATCCGGGACACCTTCAAGGTGCTTCTCCAGATGGCCATCGTGCTCACCTACGGCGCGAAGGTGCCGGTGGTCAAGGTCGGCCGGATGGCCGGACAGTTCGCGAAGCCGCGCTCGGCGCAGACCGAGTCCGTGGACGGCGTCGCGCTGCCGTCCTATCGCGGCGACATCATCAACGACCTCGCGTTCACCGAGGCCGCGCGCACGCCTGCGCCCGAGAGGATGCTGCAGGCGTACACGCAGGCCGCCGCCACGCTGAACCTCCTGCGCGCCTTCTCGACCGGAGGATTCGCGGACGTCCATCGCGTGCATTCGTGGACGCTCGGCTTCACTGACCGGGACGAGGCCCGGAAGTACCGCGACATCGCCAGCCGGATCCAGGACACGCTGGACTTCATGGCCGCTGCCGGCCTCACGTCCGAGAAGGTCCGTGAACTGGACACGGTTGACTTCTTCACCAGCCACGAGGCGCTGCTGCTTGAATACGAGGAAGCGCTTTGCCGGACCGATTCAACGACCGGCCTGCCGCTGGCCGGGTCCGGTCACATGATCTGGATCGGGGACCGCACGCGGCAGCCCGACGGCGCGCATGTGGAATTCGCGCGCGGCGTCCAGAACCCGATCGGGCTCAAGTGCGGCCCGTCGATGGCGGAGGACGATCTCAAGAGCCTGATGGCAAGGCTGAACGCCGGCAACGAGGCGGGGCGCCTCACGCTCATCGCGCGCTTCGGCGCTGGAAGGGTCGCGGCTCACCTGCCGCGTCTCGTCAGAGCGGTCCAGCAGGAAGGCGCCAACGTCGTCTGGTCCGTAGACCCGATGCATGGCAACACCATGAAGTCCGCGAACGGGTACAAGACGCGCCCGTTCGACGCGGTCCTGCGCGAGGTGAGGGAGTTCTTCCAGGTGCATGCGGCCGAGGGAACGATTCCCGGCGGCGTTCACGTCGAAATGACCGGGCGGGACGTGACCGAATGCACGGGCGGCGTGCGCGCGGTGTCGGAACGCGACCTCTCCAGCCGCTATCACACGGCCTGCGACCCGCGCCTGAACGCGAGCCAGTCGCTGGAGCTGGCCTTCCTCGTGGCCGAGGAGCTGTCTGCACGCCGATCGGGCGCCGGCAGCGCGGCCGCTGTATGAGTCCTTCGGCGGCGCGCTTGCGGGAAGCTTTCGGTTCGGCGCCCGGGACATGCGCCGCGAAAGCCGCCGGCGGCATGACGGCCGCTTCGCCGCAAGATGCCGGGGCGGCGTCGCGCGCGCATGACGGGCGTCCGGCAGGGCGCGATGCGGAATGGCGGTCCGCCTGACATGCCGCGGGCCAGGCACAAGCGTCCCGGTCGCCTTGGGCTGCTCATAATACTCTCGTCGCCGTCGGGCGCGGGCAAGTCGACCCTGGCCCGGCGCCTGCTTGAGTGGGATTCGGAAATCCGGTTCTCGGTCTCGGCCACCACGCGGAAGCCGCGACCGGGCGAGACCGACGGCGTGCACTACCGTTTCCTCAGCGAGGACGCGTTCCAGGGCATGGTCGAGGCAGGCCGGATGCTGGAGCACGCGCGAGTCTTCGCCAACCGCTACGGATCGCCGCGCGGTCCAGTGGAAGAGGCGATGACGTCGGGAATCGACGTCCTGTTCGACATCGACTGGCAAGGCGCGCAACAGGTCACGGCTTCCCGGCTCGCGCGTTCCGCCCTGTCGATCTTCATCCTGCCGCCGTCCATTGACGAGCTGCGCGGCAGGCTGGAAAGCCGCGGACTGGACAGCGCCGACGTCATCGCGGAGCGGATGAAGAACAGCTGGGACGAGATCAGCCACTGGTCCGGCTACGACTATGTCCTGGTCAATGACGACCTCGACGCGACGGAAGAGCGGCTCAGGAGCATCATCGTCGCGGAACGCCTGCGACGCGTGCAGCAGCCGCGGCTCGCCGATCACGTGCGCAGGCTGCAGGCCGAGTTCGAGGCGCGGGGATGACCGTCTACGCCCTCGGCGACCGGCGGCCGCGCCTGCCGGCCGGAGACGACTTCTGGATCGCTCCGGACGCCAACGTCATCGGCGACGTGCGGATCGGCCGAAAGTGCTCCGTCTGGTTCTCGGCCACGCTTCGGGGCGACAGCGAGCCGATCGTCGTCGGCGCCGGCTCGAACGTGCAGGAGAACGCGGTGATCCATGTCGACCCGGGCTTTCCCTGCACGATCGGCGAAAACGTCACCGTGGGGCACAAGGCCATGCTTCATGGCTGCGTGATCGGGAACGAATCCCTGCTCGGCATGGGCGCGACGGTGCTCAACGGGGCGGTGATCGGAACGAACTGCCTCGTCGGCGCCGGAGCGCTTGTCCCCGAAGGCAGGGAGATACCCGACGGCTCGCTTGTCCTCGGCGTGCCGGGCAAGGCCGTGCGTCAGGTCGCGAAGCGCCACGTCGAGATGATCCGGGCGGCCGCCGACCACTACCAGCGGCGCCTGCAGGAGTACCGGGCCGGCCTGAGGGCGATGGACGCCGAACGGCCGGCCGGGGCAGGGGGGCCGGGCCGGCCGGCGGCCGGCGGCCTGTGACGCGCGCCGGGGCATCCCGGATGGTCGCCGCATGCCCGTGCGGCATTGCGCCTGGCTCCCGCGCGCCCGGCAAATGGCGGTTTCCGGCCGGATCTGACGGGCGCGAACCGGTCGGATGCGCCCGTTTGCTGCAATCCGGGCCACGCCCGCGAGCCGGGCGGCGGCTTCAAGCCGTCCGCGGCATGCGGTAACATGGCGGGGCGGGCAGGAACGGGTCATGGACATGCGGGAAAGCGTCGTCGAAGCGATTTCCATCCCCGGGATCCTGGTCGGCCGGGATGGCCGCATCCGCGAATCCAACGCCGCGGCGCGGCGCCTCTTCTCTGACCGGATCAACGGCCGCCACTACATCGCCGCGCTGCGGCAGCCGTCGGTTCTGGACGCGCTGGAACAGGCGCTGGAGAACGGCGAAACGACCTCCGCGCGCTTTCTCGCGGCGGACGAGCGCGGCGACGTCGCGTTCGCGGCGACCTGCACGCCCGTGGGCGACACCGGGCACGTGCTGGCCTGCTTCGAGGACCGCACCGCGACGGTGGAAGCGGGGCAGATGCGGCGGGACTTCGTCGCGAATGTCAGCCACGAGCTCCGGACGCCGTTGACGGCGCTTATCGGCTTCATCGAGACCCTGCGCGGGACGGCGCGCGACGATGCGGCGGCGCGTGACAGCTTTCTCGGAATCATGGAGCGGGAGGCCAGCCGGATGAACCGGCTGGTTGCCGACCTCCTGTCGCTGAGCCGCGTCGAGGCGGAGGAAAGGCTTCGGCCCACGGGGCGGGTAAGGCTTTCCGCCGTCGTCCGGTCCGCCGTCAGCGCGCTTGGCCCGCTGGCGGCCGAGCAAGGCGTGGAGGTGACGGTCTCCGGCCCTGAGGGGGGGCTCACCGTGCCGGGCGATGCCGATCAGCTGGCGCAGGTCGCGACGAACCTGCTCGAGAACGCGATCAAGTATTCGGGACCGGGCGCGGCCGTCGACGTGTCCGTGCGGTTCACGGACGCGCATCCGATGATGCAGGGCGCCGCGGCGCTTCTGACCGTGTCCGACACGGGCCCTGGCATCGACGCCCTCCACATCCCCCGGCTGACCGAGCGGTTCTACCGGATCGATTCGCATCGGTCGCGGGAAATGGGCGGCACCGGGCTCGGGCTTGCGATCGTGAAGCACGTCGTCAGCCGGCACCGCGGGCGGCTTCGCATCGAGAGCGAGACGGGCAGGGGGAGCCGCTTTTCGGTCGTCCTGCCGTGCGGCGAGGCGCGACCCCGGCGGGAAGGGCCGGACGACTTGTCACAAATCCTTTATGGAGATGTCGCAAAAGCGCAGGCGGCGGCAGATAGGCGAGGAGCCCCGGGCCGCGTCGCCGCGGCCCGGCCCGGCAGGAAGAATGACCGGCATTGAACGCCAAGGCGACCGCATCAGCTGCGCCGCGCCCTGCGCCGTCGCCGACCGCCGCAGGGGCGCGTGACACGCATCGGGAAGCGGGTACGCCGGCACCGCATCGCCGAACGGACTGGACAGGGGCCTGGAAATGAACGAGCAGCACATCGCCTCCGCCTTCGACCGCGATCTCGAGGCGGTCCAGGGCATGTTGATGAAGATGGGCGGACTGGTGGAGAGCGCGATCCATGACAGCGCCCGGTCGCTTGCGACGCGTGACGTCGAGCTGTCCGGGAAGGTCCGGGCCGGGGACACGGCGATCGACGGCCTCGAGGAAAGCATCAGCGACGAGGCGACCCGCATAATCGCGCTTCGGGCGCCCACGGCCGGCGACCTGAGGACCGTCCTGACGGTCATAAGGATCAGCGGCAACCTGGAGCGTTGCGGCGACCATGCGAAGAATCTCGCCAAGCGGACGCAGGTGCTGGCGGAATCTCCGCGCGTCGGGGACGCGGACATGTCGATCGGCCGGATCGCGCGCGAGGTCCGGATCATGCTCAAGGACGCCCTGGACGCGTTCATCCAGCGCGACACCGGGCTTGCGGAGCGGACCATCCTGCGCGACGAGGACGTTGACCAGCTCTACAACGCGATCTTTCGCGAGCTGCTGACCTACATGATGGAGGATCCGCGCAACATCACGCCCTGCATGCATCTCCACTTCATTGCCAAGAACATGGAAAGGATGGGGGATCACGTGACAAACATCGCGGAGCAGGTGGTCTACATGACTACAGGAAGGTTTCCCGACGATTCAAGGCCAAAGAAGGACCGGACTCCCTACATCAGCGAAGGATACTGATGGTTCATCTCATGCAGATGCATGTTCTTCCTGCAGCCCCCGGTGGCCCCGCTTCCATGCTGCCACGAGGCCTTCGGGCTTCCGGCCCAGCGGAAGGGTCGGGGCGCGTCGGCGTTGTGATGCGCGCGCGATGCAGCCCTCGACAGCCGCGATGCACGCGCCGCGGCCGCGCGAGCAAGGGCTGTGCGAGCGCGCAGGCGCTCACATGAGGGAGATCTTCGTCGGCGTGCCCGCCGGCGCCGTCCAGAGCGTCGGTGCCGGCTTTGCATCGCGCGGCGCTGAACAGAAAGAAGGACCGTGATGGCAGACGCCCAAGACATGGCCGAAGGGCATGGCGCGGGGCAGGGGCGTGCCGACCCATGCCCGGCCGCCGGTCAAGACGACGAAGAGCCAGACAACGAGGAGCTGGCCCGGGCAATGGTGGCCGCGATCCGGGCCGGCGTGCCCGCGGACGCCATGTTGAAGCATTGGGCGCGGCTCGCTTTGACGATTGTCAGGCTCCAGGACGCGGCTCTGGCCGAGCGGGCGGGAGAGACGCCTCCGGGCCGGCCGCCGCCGGACGCGGCAGAAAGGGCCGAAGACGTGACCGCCCGGGTGGTCGCGGAGGCGGTCCGCGACGGGCTTCCTTCCGGCGACTGGATGGAACGGGCAGCCCGGCTTGCCGTTTCTCTGTTGCGTGGGCAGAATGGCGGCGTGCCGCCGGTCGGGGCAGCGGGTCAGGACAGGGCCGTGGCTGAACCGATCATTTCAACAGCGCCGGGATACTAGGGCATGCCTGCCGCTAAGCCATGCGTCCTGGTTGTCGAGGACGAGGCCGCACAGCGCGAGGTGCTGGCGTACAATCTCCAGGCGGAAGGCTACGACGTGGCCAGGGCCGAAAGCGGCGACGATGCGCTCCTGCTGGTCGAGGAGGCGCCGCCGGACGTGATCATTCTCGACTGGATGCTTCCCGGAGTGTCCGGGGTCGAGATCTGCCGCCGCCTGAAGTCACGCGCCGAAACGCGCGGCATTCCGGTCATAATGCTGACGGCGCGCTCGGACGAGGAGGACCGCGTCCACGGCCTGGAGACCGGTGCGGACGATTACGTCGTCAAGCCTTATTCGGTGGCCGAGCTCATGGCGCGGGTCAGGACGCAGCTTCGGCGCACCCGTCCGACGAGCGTCGGCATGCGTCTGGAGTTCGAGGACATCGTGCTCGATTCGGAGACGCACAGGGTCACGAGGGGCGAGAGGCCGATAAAGCTCGGCCCGACGGAGTTCCGCCTGCTGGCCACGTTCATGGACAGGCCGGGCCGGGTCTGGTCGCGCGAGCAGCTGCTCGACAGGGTCTGGGGCCGGGACATCTACGTGGATACGCGCACGGTCGACGTTCACGTGGGCCGGCTGCGAAAGGCGCTGTGCAAGCACGGGGGCGCCAATCCGGTCCGCACGGTGCGCAGCGCCGGCTACGCCCTGGGCTGACCCGAAAGGCGCATAAGTCATGTTATGTTAAATTATTGCGGTGGCCGGGGCTGGCGCGGATCCCGGCCGGGGTGCGCGCCCGCGGACGTGCCGCCGCCTCGCGCGCGGCCGGCCGCGGCTGACACCACCGCCTTTCGTCATGACTGGCCGGGCCCTTCGCCGTCTGGAGCCGGATCCGAGACCATCCGGGCCGCTTCCGCGACCTCTGCCGCAAAGTCCGCTTCCTCTTTCTCGATGCCTTCGCCCACTTCGAGGCGAACGAAGCCCGTCACCTCGATTCCGGCCTCCGCCGCCGCCTTGCCGACCGTGAGGTCCGGGTTCACGACGAATGCCTGGTTCAGGAGCGTGGACCCGGCGACGAACTTCCTCATCCGGCCACTGACCATCTGCTCGACGACCGCCTCGGGCTTCCCGCTCTCGCGAGCGATCCCGGCCTGGATGACGCGCTCCTTCTCGATCGCCGCGGAATCCAGGCCGGCCTCGTCCAGCGCGGCGGGACCGGTGGCCGCAACGTGCATGGCAACCTGCCGCGGAAACTCCGGGTCCGAGCCCGAATAGCTCACCAGGACCCCTATCTTGCCGACGCCTTCGGCCACCGCGTTGTGCACGTATGCAGCGATCCGGTCGCCTTCCAGGCTGGCCATTCTGCGAAGCTGGATGTTCTCGCCGACCTTCGCCACCGCGTCCGTCACGACTTCCGCGGCAGGCTTGCCGCACAGGTCCGCGGCCTTCAGCGCTTCGATGTCGTCCACCGCAAGGGCGGCCGTGGCCAGGTCCCTGACCATCGAGCGGAATTCCTCGTTCTTTGCCACGAAGTCGGTTTCGGAGTTCACTTCCACGGCAACGCCCCTGCCCCCGTCGGTCCTGACCGCAACGAGTCCCTCGGCGGCCGTGCGCCCCGACTTCCGTTCCGCCTTCGCCAGGCCTTTCGTGCGCAGCCAGTCGACGGCCGCCTCCATGTCGCCGCCCGTTTCCGTCAGCGCCCTCTTGGCATCCATGATGCCCGCGCCGGACGCGTCGCGAAGCTCTTTCACAAGTGCTGCGGTGATTGCCATCGTGGCTCTCCTTGACTTCGTTCTCGGGACGCGGCCGTCCGCGGCCGGGGTCCGTCCGCCCGCGCGGCCTCAGCCCGCCGCTTCGGTCCCGGCAGGTTTCGGCGCCCTGCCTGCCGGACCGCCGTTCCCGTCGGCCGCGGCATCCGCCGGCACGTCTCCGCCCGCTTCCGGCGGCCCTGCCTCGGCGGCCTCGGACGGGGTCCCTCCTCCATCCGCTTCAGCATCCGCTGACGGAGCTTCCGCGCCTGCGGCAGGCCCCCCCTCCGCCGCGCCGGAGTCGTCGTCACGCGCGCTCTCCGGTCCTTCCGGAAATGCCTCGGCCGTCCCCGCCTCCGGGGCCTCCGCACGGGCGGCGCCTGAAGAGTCGTCGGCCTTCGCGGCGCCCGCAGGCGCACCTGCGGACGCGGTCACGCCTTCGCCCGCTGCCAGGGCGGGCTCCTCCGCGGCGGATTCCATCTCGCCGAGGTCGACGCCGGCAGCGCCCAGCTGGGCCTTCATGCCGTCAAGCGCGGCCCGGCTTGCGAGATCGCAGTAGAGCGCAACCGCCCGCGAGGCGTCGTCGTTGCCGGGAATGATGCAGTCGACGCCCTCCGGAGTGCAGTTCGTGTCGACGACGGCAACGACCGGAATGCCGAGCTTTCCGGCTTCGGCGATCGCGAGGTCCTCCTTGTTCACGTCGATCACGAAGAGAAGGTCCGGCACGCCGCCCATTTGGCGGATCCCGCCAAGCGATGCCTGAAGCTTCGATTGCTCGCGCTCGATTCCAAGGCGTTCCTTCTTTGTCAGCCCGTCCGCCCCTTCCGCCATCTGCTCGTCGATCTCGTCCAGGCGCTTGATCGACTGCGAGACCGTCTTCCAGTTGGTCAGCGTGCCGCCGAGCCAGCGGTGGTTCATGTAGTGTTGCGCGCACTTCTCGGCCGCATCGGCGATCGGCTTCTGCGCCTGCCGCTTCGTTCCCACGAACAGGACGCGGCCGTTCTTCGCCACGGTTTCGCGGATGACGTTCAGCGCCGCGTCCAGCATCGGCACCGTCTGGGTCAGGTCGATGATGTGGATGCCGTTGCGTTCGCCGTATATGAACTCCGACATGCGCGGATTCCAGCGCTGTGTCTGGTGGCCGAAATGGACGCCAGCTTCCAGCAGCTGGCGCATCGTGAATTCAGGGAGCGCCATGTCCGTTTCCTTTCCCGGTTTGCGCCTCGGCAGGACGTCAGAGATCTCTCCCAACCGGAGGACCGGTCGAGGATGCGCGCCCCGACGGCCCAGGCCCTGCCTGTGAAGTGGGCGCGGGCTATGACGGCACGCCGGCGGTTGCAAGCCGAAACTTGCGGAGCGGACGGCTTTCAGGACCGGAGACGCCCGCAGGCATGGCGGCCGCCATCCCGGCGTGGACGGACACGCGCGAAGTCCCGCACCGGGGGCGCGGCGCGTTCAGTCAGCAGGGAGACCGTAGCCCGCTTCCGCGATCATGCCCTGCGCGCCATCGGTGGCAAGCCACTTCCAGAACGCGCGCGCAGCCTCGTTCCCGGCAGCCCTGGAAAGAAGCGCCGCATGCTGTGAAATGCCTGGGATCAGGCTCCCGAGATCGAGCGCCTCCGGCGCGTCGAGAAACGGCAGCTGCGACGCTGCCACGAAGGCGGCATCGGCATTCCCGGTCTCGAAGAGCGTGGCCGCATGTCCCACGTTGATCACCAGAATCGCCCGGAACCTGGCGGTGTCGAGCCCCAGCCGCTCCATCGCTCTCGTGGACGCCTTGCCGTAGGGCGCGGAAATGGGGTCGGCCAAGGCAACGGCCTTGCCTTCCAGGGCCGTCGCCGCGGACTCCGCTGTCAAGGGCACCCGCGACACCAGCGCAAGACGTCCGGTCGCATAAGCCCGCGTCTCGGTCGCGCGCCCGCTGGCCAGCAGGAGCGCGGGGCGCTCCTCGTCGGCCGCAAGAAGCACGTCGAAGGCGCCGCCGCGCACGATCTGCGTGTGGAGGTGTCCGGTGGCGCCATCGGTCACGCCAACGGAGAAGCCGGTCTCGCCTTCGAATTCCGCGGCGAGGTCAAGGGCCGTCGCGGCGAAGTTCGATGACACGGCGACGGACACGTCGGCAGCCGTCGCGAGGCCGGACCAGCATGCAAGGGCGAGAGAGGCAAGTGCGTGTTTCATTCCATCTTGGGGCCGCATCCGGTCCGTTCACGAGTCTCGGTGCGCCTGCAGGGTGTCATTCTGGCACCTTCTGGTGCCCGAGGCGAGACTCGAACTCGCACGGCATCGCTGCCGGCGGATTTTGAATCCGCTGCGTCTACCATTCCGCCACTCGGGCACATCCCGGCGCGTTTAGTCCATTCCGCCCCCGAGGCGCAAGACGCTTCGCGCGGCAGTGCGCCGCCGCCAGGAGGCCGGCCGGAACCGGTTTCAGGCGCGCGCCCTTGAGGACAGTTCGCGCGCGACGTCGAACGCGCCCTGCACCCGGTCGCGGGCCTTCCGCCAGTCCCTGCGCACGACGAGCCTGTTGCCCCTGACCTTCGCCAGGCCGTCCTGAGCGCGAATGAACTCCGCCAGGCCCTCCGAGTTCGCGAACCGGTCCCCGTGAAACCGTATCGTCGCCCCCTTGGGCCCGGCATCGAGGCGCGCGATTCCGGCCCGTGCGCACTCGCCCTTGATGCGCACAACGGCAAGCAGGGCGTTCACCTCCTTCGGCAGGCTCCCGAAACGGTCGGTGAGCTCGGCCGCAAAGCCCTCGATCTCGACCTTGGACGACAGGCCCGCGAGGCGACGATAGAGGCCGAGACGGACGTCGAGGTCGCGAACGTAGCGCTCCGGGATCAGGACCGGCACGCCGAGCCTGATCTGCGGCGACCAGCGGTCCTCGGCATCGGCGGGACCTTCGGATTCGCCGGACCGGATCTTCCTGATCGCGTCCTCCAGCATGGATCGGTAGAGTTCAAAGCCCACTTCGCGAACGTTGCCCGACTGCTCCTCGCCCAGGAGGTTGCCGGCGCCGCGGATGTCCAGGTCGTGGGCTGCCAGGGTGAACCCTGCGCCAAGCGAGTCCAGCGAGCCGAGGACCCTCAGCCGCCGCGCCGCCTGCGCCGTGAGCGCGGAACCGGGCCGGGTCGTGAGATATGCGTAGGCGCGGACCTTCGACCGGCCCACCCTGCCCCGGATCTGGTAGAGCTGCGCAAGGCCGAACATGTCCGCCCGGTGGACGATCATCGTGTTGGCGGCGGGAATGTCGAGGCCGGATTCCACGATCGTCGTTGCGAGGAGAATGTCGAACCTGCCCTCGTAGAAGGCGTTCATCCGATCGTCGAGCGTGCGAGCCGCCAGCTGCCCGTGGACGGACAGATGCGCGAGCTCGGGAACGTGTTCGGACAGCCAGGTCTCGATCTCCGGGAGATCGCTGACCTTCGGAACCACGAAGAAGGACTGCCCGCCCCGGGACCTTTCGCGAATCAGCGCCTCCCGGAGCGTCACGCTGTCGAATTCGCCCACGTAGGTCCGCACTGCAAGACGGTCGACGGGCGGCGTCCCGATGGCGGACAGGTCGCGCACGCCTGTCAACGACATCTGAAGCGTGCGCGGAATGGGCGTTGCCGTAAGCGTGAGGACATGGATTTCGGACCGGATCTGCTTCATCCGCTCCTTGTGGGCGACGCCGAACCGCTGCTCCTCGTCAACGACCAGCAATCCGAGGTTCCGGAAGCGCACCGGCCCGGCGAGAACGGCGTGCGTGCCGATGACGATGTCCACCGTTCCGTCGGCAAGTCCGTCGCGGGTGCGTGCGGCCTCCTTCGCGTCGACGAACCTGGAAAGCTGCCGGACCCTGACCGGGAACCCGCGGAACCGCTCGGCGAACCGCGCCGCATGCTGGCGGGCGAGCAGCGTCGTCGGGGCGATGACCGCGACCTGCACCCCCGACATGGCGGCGGCGAATGCCGCGCGCATCGCCACTTCGGTCTTGCCGAAACCCACGTCGCCGCAGATCAGCCTGTCCATCGGCCTGCCCGAAGCCATGTCGTCGAGCGTTTCGCCGATGGCCGCCAGCTGGTCGTCGGTCTCCTGATGCGAAAACCGTGCCGCGAACGCCTCCCACAGGCCTTCCGGGGGCTCGACGATCGGCGCCTTCCGCAGGTGACGTTCGGCTGCGATTCGCACGAGCCGGCCGGCGATTTCGCGGATCCGCTTCTTGATGCCTGCCTTGCGGGCCTGCCAGGCGGCACTTCCGAGGCGGTCCAGAGAGCCTTCGTCGCGGCCGTAGCGGCCGAGAAGCTCGACGTTCTCCACTGGCAGGTACAGCTTGTCGCCGCCGGCATATTCAACGAGGATGCATTCATGCGGCGCGCCGAGGGCCTCGACGACCTCGAGGCCCCTGTAGCGCCCGACGCCGTGCTCGACGTGAACCACCAGGTCCCCCGGGCTGAGCGACCTGGCTTCGGTGAGGAAGCCGTCCGCCCGGCGCCTCTTCCTGGGCTGGCGTGTCAGGCGGTCGCCAAAGATGTCCTGTTCGGAAATGACGGTGAGGCCCTCTCCGCTCTCGAACCCGTGCTGCAGCGCCCACACGGCGATGAAGACGCCTCCCCTGCCTTCGGGGACCTCGCCGAAACCGGAGACCGGGGCTGCGCCTGGAATGCCGTGGTCCGCGAGAAGGCCCTGAAGACGTTCGCGGGCGCCCTCCGAACAGGATGCGATGACAACCTGGCCCGAGCGCGCCCTGCTCCTTGCGTGCTCGGCCAGGGCGTCCAGGAGGCTTGCGGATTCCTGCAGGCGCTCCGGGGCGAAGTCGCGGCCAACGCGTCCGCCCGCGTCGGAAGTCCGGGGGCCCTCCGGCTGCGGCGAGACGGCGAGCCGGAGGATCCTTCGCCCGCTGGTCGCGGCCTGCCATGCGGCATCGTCAAGATAGAGCAGCCCGGGCGGCACCGGGTTGTAGGCGCTGTCCATCCCGCTGGCGGCATGCCGCGCCTCCCGGCGCGCCTCGTACTGAACGTTCACGGCCTCCCAGCGGGCCGCGTGCATGGTCCCGGTCCGGTCGTCGAGCATGATCGCCGCGTCGGGCAGGTAGTCGAGAATCGTCTCGAGGCGCTCGTGGAAGAACGGCAGCCAGTGCTCGATGCCCGAATGCCTTCGTCCCGAACTGACCGCCTCGTAGAGCGGGTCGACGGCGCCGCCGGCCCCGAACTCCAGCCTGTAGTTCTGCCGGAAGCGCGCGATGGACCTCTCGTCGAGGACGATCTCGCTGACCGGCGCAAGCTCGACGGCCTTGAGCTGCGCAACGGTCCTCTGGGTGACGGCATCGAAGCGTCGCGCATCCTCCAGAACGTCCCCGAAAAGGTCAAGCCGCACCGGTCCGTCCCTGCCCGGCGGAAAGACGTCGATGATGCCGCCGCGGATCGCGTAGTCGCCCGGCTCCGCCACGGTCGGCGCCTGCACGAACCCCATGCAAGCCAGGAATTCCTTCAGCGACGCATCATCCACATGCTCGCCGACGCGGGCGGTGAAGCCGGATGACCCGACGAGTTCGCGTGGCGGAATTCTCTGCGTCGCCGCGTTAAGGGTTGTCAGCAGCACGAAGGAGCTCGAGGCGTCGCGGGCCAGGCGCGCGAGCGTTCCCATGCGCTCCGCCGAGATGTCCACGTTCGGAGAAACGCGGTCGTAGGGGAGGCAGTCCCAGCCCGGGAGCCTCAGCACCCGGACATCCGGCGCGAAGAACGACAGCGCCTCCGCCATCGCCGCCATGCGCTTGTCGTCCCTTGCGACATGGCAGACTCTCGGCGCGCGCTCCAGCTCACGCAGTACGAGCGAGGCGTCAAATCCCTCCGGCGCGCCAGAAAGTGTCGTGATGCGGGGCTCTGGCATGGCGCCGACGTAAAGGCTTGGCCTTCCGTGTCAACGGCCTGTCGAATCCGCGCGCAAGCCGTGAGACGGCACGGCCTCGCGGCCGGGACGCCCTTCGTGAGAGCGCCGGGCATGTCCGCTGCCGTGGCATCCGGCACCGGTTGCACAGGTGACGCCCGGCTGATCGCCCGATCAGGCCGCGAACGTGACGCTGCCGCCCGGCGGCGCCGGGCGCATGAGTTGCAGCTCGTTCCGGAACCGGCATCCCCCGATCCGCCAGGGCGACGCGGGGCGCGACGCGGCCGGACGCCTGCGCCCTCGACTTCCTGCCCGTGCCGCACATCTGCGTGGTGCTCGTCCTGCCGCGCGGGATCGCCGACACCCTGGAGCCCAACGGCTCCGGCCTGCACCAGTGCATTCACAACCCCGTGAAGCCTGTCCCTCCCGCAAGCGCCGCTCCGGACGCTTCCGCACTCGCACCGCCGGCCACCCTCAACCCAACCGTCCCGTCCGCGTTGTCCACATGGCGTTGGCGCCCCTCTCCGACCAGCGCGTTCCGGAGCGCTTGAGCCGCAGCCCGAACTGCCGGCATCCGCCCCCGACGACGCCGCTCCCGGACCGCCTTCGCCGCCCGGCCCGCCCTGACGTCCGCCTTCACCTCCGCGAACCGCCGGTCCCGCTCCGCCCCGGCCGGCAGGATCGCCTTCACCGCGTCGGAGGCGCGTTCCAGGCATTGGAAGAGGCCGGGCACGAAGCCCCCCCCGAAGGGCCCCTCGCAGGCGTTGGGGAGCCGTTCCGCCCCGTCGGAGACGGCCACCGGCCCGGCCGCGTCGTGCAGGCCCCGCCGCCGGGCCTCCCGGTCGAGCCGCGCGGCGAAGTCCGAGGGCTCCCGGCCTCCGGACGGCGCCGCCGCGCTGCCGGCCGGCTTGCCCGGCACTTGCACGGCACGCCTCATGGATGGCGGAACAGAACCGCCGGAGTCAAAAATCTGAACCACACCCCGCAATGGAGGCCGGCGTGACCGACCGGCCCTGGGACCTGGACGACATCGCCAGGCTGGTGCACGAGGCCGTGCCGAAACCCAACCGCCCCAAGACCTGCAGTCGGAAGATTTCAAGGTGACCGAGTGCCCGGCGCGGCCATGTCTTGCCCTGCGAGGGCGGCGCGCGCTAGGGCCCGTTGACACTCATGTCGCCGCGACCACGCCGGCGACGAGGCGGATCCCGGCGGCGAAGCTCGCGTCGGTCTTGTCGTGCCGGGTCGCGATCGCCCGGAACTCCCCGGCCTTCGCGAAGAGGCTCTCCACCAGGTGCCGCCACCCGTACACCTCCCGGTCATGCGCCCGCGGCACCGTCCGGCTCCGCCTCGACGGGACCGCCGCCTCCGCCCCGCGTTCCGCCAGGTCCTCCAGGAGCCGGTCGGCGTCGAACGCCTTGTCACCGACGAAGGCCCCGAACGCCAGGCCGCCGGGAAGCCCCGGCACCCCCTCGGGTCGTGCGCCTGGCCGGGAAGGATCGTGAACCGCACGAGATGTCCCAGGGCGTCCACGACGGCCACGACCTTGCTCGTCAGGCCGCCTCTGGAACGGCCGATCCCCTGGCTCGAGGTCCCCCTTTTGCGCCGGACGCCTTCCGGTGCGCCCGGACGACCGTGCCGTCGACGAACACCCACTCGAGGCCGGACTCCTCGGACAGGGCGTCGGAAACGCGCGCGAAGACCCCCGGAAGCGCCCGGCGCCGGAACCGCCTGGAGGCGCCGTCCCGGTTCCCGGACCGCGCGGGGAGGTCGCGCCACGGCGATCCCGTCCGGAACCGCCACAGCACCGCCTCCATGAAGAGGCGGCTGTCCGCCGCCGTGCCGCCGTGCCGCCGGGATCGGACTTCTTGCCCGGCAGCATGTCCTCGATCCGCGCCCACATGGCGTCGGTCAGAACCGTCCTGTCTGCATTCATGATGTCACCTGTTTCCTGCCCGTGCCGCCGTTCCGGCGGTCATCGGGGAAGGAAATGGCATGGAAGCGGGCGATTCGCAAGGCAACTGTCAACGGGCCCTAGGATTGCAACATGACGGACTTCCTTGCGCCGCGGGCGTGCTTTCGCGACCCGATACCCGAAATATTCCACGCAGCCGGGCTCCTGGACCGGGCCGTGGACGCGCACCTGGCCGGCGACCGCGCCCGGGCCGCGCGCCTGATCGCCGCCGCCGACATGCCGGAGGTCAGGGAATGGGTCGAATCCGTGTGGGGGCGCGCGTCCCCCGAAATCCACCGTGTCCGGGAAGTGAAGGGGGGCGCCCCGAGACTCGGCAAAGACGACCCCCGAAGGGATCCAACACGCGATGCCACGCGGGACCAGAAAAGGGCGCTGGTCGCGCGCGACGGCCACCGGTGCAGGTTCTGCGGCATCCCGCTCGTGTGCAGGGAAATCAGGGAGGCCATGCATCGCGACTACCCGCAGGCGCTGCCCTGGGGCGGGACGAACGCGGAGCAGCATGCCGCGTTCCAGTGCCTGTGGATGCAGTTCGACCATGTGCTCCCGCACAGCCGCGGCGGCCGCACCGATCCCGGCAACCTTGTCCTCACCTGCGGCCCCTGCAACTACGGGAGGTCGGAGGCGACGCTTGAGGAGGTCGGGCTGGCCGACCCCCGCAACCGTCCGGTTCAGCGGATCGCCTGGGACGGCCTGGAGCGGTTCCGCGCAGAACCGCGGGGAGGAAGCGGCGCTTCGAAAGCATGATGGCTTTGGCGACATGGGCACCGGGAGCGCCCGCAACCGCAGGGGTCTTGCTGCCGGGCCACGGCGATTGACCGGATGAGCGAAGCGACCCCGATCCGCCATGGGCAAATCCTGACCGGCGCTCTCTTCAGCGAGCCGATGCGAGTCGAGACCGTGCGCGCGAACGGCGCCGGGTCCTGGGTCGCGGGCCTGGTTGGAACGCAAACAGAGCGCTTTCGCAGCGTCGGACTCACCGCTGACGACATCGCGGGCCTCACGGTATCCGGCCGCCGACGTCTCCTACGATGCCGACGGGCGGCTGCTCAGGCTCGGACTGGAGGCCCATGCGCTCGGGATCGCCCACGAGTTCGACCTCTGTTTCGGCCATTCGATATCCCGCGTGGATACGCGGCTCGACTCAGTACGGAACAGTTGTTGTCGAGAGCCTGAACACTGCCGGCCTGACGCGTTCCGCACGCAGGACAGCGGAGAGTCCCGGCCGCAATGTGGCGCAGAAGTCCGGCCTGAACCGAGTCATATTGAACACTGGGTGGGGTAGCCTGCTGCAAATGCTTGCCTACAAGGTGGCAAGGTACAGGCAGGTCAAC
Organism: Paracoccaceae bacterium; assembly: GCA_965221845.1. Lineage (GTDB taxonomy): Bacteria > Pseudomonadota > Alphaproteobacteria > Rhodobacterales > Rhodobacteraceae > JAJEFO01. Next base: position 107,839 of record OZ244919.1, on the reverse strand, counting down.
CCGGCCTATACCTCACAAACCTGTAATGCGTGCGGAGCGGTGGATGCCGCCTCCCGCAGGTCGCAGTCCGAGTTCCGTACGGCCTGTGGCATGCGGCGAACGCCGACATCAATGCGGCAAGAAATATTCTGGCCTCCGGGATTGGGGCATCTGCACGGGGAGAGGCGTTCGGGCTACCGACCTCTGAGATCCGCGAAAACATAGGGGATTATATACTGACTGAAACCGGCCATCCGCGCCATCTTCGGCGCGCGGCTCGGTTTCGTCGCCCCCGCCAAGCTTCGCCGCGTCACGGCGCACCAGCGCGCGGGCCACTGCCGCGGGCGTCGCGCCGGCGTAACGCGGGTTCAGGATTTCGGGTTCTTGGTCCTGGTTGGTCATTGCGTGTTCCTTGAAGAGATATTCCGCACTCAGCCGTAGTCTACCCGTACTCTCTCTCTCCAATGGTCAGTTGGCCTTGCGCTGGCCCCGGACGTGGGCTTCCAGAACACGATTGATCCGTGTCTGGTAGCCGCGGCCCTGTTGCCGGAAGTGACTCAGCACCGAACTCTTCACCCTGAGGGTGATCCGTTCCGTTGTGTCCGGTTCAACCCGTTGGGCTTCGCGCCAGAACGATGCGTCCAGTTCCGGAATGTCGCTGAAATCGATATCCTTGTCATCGACAGCGGCAATGTCCTGCAGGGACAGCGGTCTATCGTACCCACTCATGCCAATCCTTCCTTTCCCGCCGTGAGGCCGGGCGCGCTGAGATCAGCCGCACGCGCTGGCCCCGCATGGTGTGCGCCACCACCAGACCGCCTGGCCCGCCTGGCCAATGCTGACATGCCGGTCCTCTCCATAATCGCGGCGCCTGTCGGAACGCGTCAGCACCGGTCCATCGAAAATCTGCCTTGCGGTCTCGAAATCAATCCCATGCTTGATCCAGTTGGCCCGGTTCTTGCCGGCATTCCATTCAAACGCCATGGCACACTGTACACACATGCTGTCAGCATCGCAATGGTGAACGTGTCGTTTGGGGGCCGGATCGGGTATCCAGGGTGGCTGGTTTTGGCCGGTTCCCCGTCAGAGGCGGCCGTCCGGACACCGGAACGGCTTCCTTCCGGCTTCAAAGGCGATTCGTTTTCCTGGTTTCCGCGCCGATGTAGCGGTTCACTGTCAAGAAAAACCAGCCTGGGATGACCTTGGTCGGACGGCGTGAGGCGCTCTGCAGACCTGTCCCGGCTGCGGCGTTTTCACAACGCGCTACCGGCGTTCGCGGCGTCTGCTTCACTTTTAGGCAACAGGCGCAACATTCAGGGCTTGAGCCCTTCCTGATTTATGTTGCGGCATGTGGATGACAACGACAGGCCTTGCGGGACGTGAGAAGGTCACCACGCAGACTGTCCGGCGCTGGATTGGGGGAGGGCGATATCACCGGTTCGAGCGGACACCCGGAGGGCATTACAGGGTCTGGGTTCCTGTCGGTCCCGCCACCATCCTCTACGCCCGCGTGTCGGGCGCCAGGCAGGGGTCATCCCTTGACACCCAGGAGCGACTCCTGCGCGACCGATATCCCGACGGCCACGTTGTCCGTGACGTTGGATCCGGATTCAATTTCAGGCGACGGGGCTTTGTCGCCCTACTGGAACGGGCTTTGCGCGGAGAGGCAGTCCATGTGGTGGCTGCCACATCGGACCGCATCACCCGATCGGGTTACCCGCTCATCAGGCACGTCATCGAACTTTCGGGAGGACGCATCGAGCTTCTGGAAGAGGACGATCTCTCCGACCCGTTCGACGTGCGGTGCCTCGTTGCGTATATCACTTCCTTCTGTAACTCCCACCACGGCAAGCGTTCCGGTCAAAGGCACAGGAAAGATCAGGGTCTACCCGAAGACCAGACCTGCTGCATGAGATGGTCCGCCAGCAGCGCCGGGCCTACAACCTTGCCATCGCATGCTTCCGGGAAGCCGACACGGGCCGCTTGGACCCGAAGGGGCCGGACCTGAAGCAGACCGCGCTCCGCGCCACGGTCCGCGACTTCGTGCGCCCGGAGGTCAGGGAGCGTGGCGGCACGTTTCGTTCCGCCGACTGCGACGAGGCGGTCAACGCGGCGTTCAGGGCACGCGACGCCGTGATCAGGAAGCGGAAGGCGGGCGGGGAATGCCGCCTTTCCTTCCGCAGCATCAAGGACATACGACAGCGCATTGTCGTCCAGAAGCTGTCCGGCGCGTTCGTCGCGCGGAACCTCGACCTGGCGGAACCCATGCCCGACGAGGCCTGGGGGAAGCTCACGACCATCGTGCTTGAGCGGGGGCAGTGGTTCATCTGCGCCCGGAAGCACATCGTCACGGTAGGGCAGGACGAAACCCAAGTCCGCTCCGTCGTGGCCCTCGACCCCGGCGTGCGGACCTTCGTGACCGCATACTCGGTGAACCACGCCGCCAGCTATGGAGACCGCTTTCATTCCGACAGGATCTTTCCCCTTCTCCTGACGCTTGACCGCCTGATCGGGCGACGCGCGAAGGCGAAGCATGAAGAGTGGAAGCGCCACTTCCAGAACCGCATCGACAGACTGTTCATCCGCGTCCGGAACCTGGTCGACGACCTGCACCGGCGGGTGGCCTACGATCCCGTGCGGTCGTTCGACGTGATCATCCTTCCGTCCTTCAGGACGAAAGGGATGGTGGCGAGGGACGGCGGCCGGAAGATCAGGACGGGGACGGTTCGGTCCATGCCCGGGCTTGCGCACCACCGTTTCCGGCAGAAGCTGGAGTGGATGTGCCGCAGGTACGGCAAGCGCCGGGTGATCTGCAACGAAGCTTACACGAGCAGGACACGCTCATGGGACGGCTTCGTGAACGGGAACCTGGGCGGCGCGAAGACGGTTTCGGACGGCTGCATCGTCGTCGACCGGGACATCAACGGCGCACGGGGCATCATGCTGCGCGCGCTCTACGGCAACCTGGGCCGTTTCCGGGCGGCGGGCGACAATGTTGCGCTCGTTGCGGAATAAATGCAGGCGGACACGGCCGAGGCGGTTCGCGCCACCTGCGCATAGGTTGTCGTCGCTTGCGTTCCGGGCTTTCCGGCATCCGGGTGCACCCGCAACTGCTTCCATGCCATGGGCACCGCCGAACGCGAGTTCAACCGGCACCTGGAACGGTACGGGATTTTCAGACCGGGCCACCACCCGACAGCCCTGGCGCCGGTCCGCATGTCGCCAGGCCGGGAACCGTGCCGGCCAGCCGCAAGCCGTGTGGCGGATGCCGGCAACCGGGTTCCCGTGCTGCAGGCCCGTCATCTGAGTTCTCCTTTCCGCGTCGCACGGGGGATGGGGCTTGAAACCAGCCCTCGGGAGCGCCCTGCCACGCCCCGGGATCCCGCGCCGGGAACGCCGGCAAGCCCTGCGGCCGAGGAAAGGTCCGTGAGCCGGATTTTCGCGGAATCCGCCGGATCAGGAGCGATCTTCCGATCCGGTCCGGAAAGTGTCGACTGATTCCAGCGCACGGCGAAAACCGCAATTCGCCTTGCGGCGACCCGCCATGGGAGTCATGCTGGAAAGCGGGGCGTTGTGGGAGCGCGTTCGTCCTGCGGCGGCCTTCACGCCGCCGCGTCGCCGGCGCCGCACGGGCCGTCATGGCAGACGCGCCCGATGTAGGGAAGGTTCCTGTTTCTCTGCGCGTAGTCGATGCCGTAGCCGACAACGAACTCGTCGGGGATCTCGAAGCCGATCCAGGTGGCGCAGATGTCGACTTCGCGGCGGGACGGCTTGTCGAGAAGCGCGATCGTTTCGAGCCGTCGCGGATTTCGCGCCTGCAGGAACCTCACGACATGGCTCAGCGTGTATCCCGTGTCCACGATGTCCTCTACGACAAGAACGTCTTCGCCCTCGATTTCGCCCCTCAGATCCTTGAGGATCCGCACCTCGCGGCTGGAAACCATCGCGTTCCCGTAGGAGGAGACTTCGAGGAAGTCGACCTCGACGTTCATGTCAAGCTCGCGCACGAGATCGGCAATGAGCACGAACGAGCCGCGCAGCAGTCCCACCATTATAAGCTTGTCGGTGCCACGAAACGCGGCCTGGATGTCGCGGGCCAGCTCCTCGACGCGAGACGCGATGGTCCTTGCCGAGATCAGCTCGACGATCGCATAAGGTGTTTCCACAACGAGTCTCCCCTTGACCCCCGTCATCGCTCCCTACACGTAAGGGGAAGGACAGTTCCAGACCCGAGCACATGCCCGCCCATTCCGAAAGCCGCCACGTTCCATACAGCGCCGGGCAGATGTACGATCTCGTGGCGGACGTGGAGCGCTACCCGGAGTTCATTCCGTGGACCGGCGCGGCCCGCGTCCGCGAGAGGCGCCGGCACGGCGACCACGTCGTGATGCTCGCCGATCTCGTGGTGACCTTCAAGGTGTTCAGCGAGAGGTTCTGCAGCCGCGTGACGCTCTGGCCGGACGCAAGGAGGATCGACACCGAGTATCTTGACGGCCCGTTTCGGCGCATGAAGTCGGACTGGAGGTTCGCGGATGCCAGCGATGGCGGCTCCGACGTGCGCTTCCATGTCGACTTCGAGCTCCGCAACAGGCTCCTGCAGACCACCGCCCGGCTCTTTTTCAATGAAGTGACGCAGCGCGTTGTGCAGGCGTTCGAGCGCCGCGCGGAAGATCTTTACGGGTGCGGCGCCCGGACGACGGGAATGCCGCCGCAATGATCGGCCGGCCGCCGCCTTGCGGCCCGAAGCATGCAAGGGGGGGGGCGAAGCCCCTTGACGGATGCCCGGACGGGAGATCGGCCCGTGGACTCGAGCGCCTTCGGGGAACGGCCTGGCACGAGGTGCGGCAGGTCCCCGAAGGTCACTTGCCGCGCGCCGCCCTTTCGGCAAGCCCCGAATTGCCGTCGCGCTCCTCCAGAACCTTGAGGACCTCGTCAAGCGCGACGTCGCGCGACGCCAGCATGACAAGAAGGTGATAGATGACGTCCGCCGCCTCCGCGGCAAGCCTTTCGCGGTCGCCCCGCACCGCTTCGATGACGGCTTCGACGGATTCCTCCCCGAATTTCCTGGCGACCCTCTCCGGGCCGGCCGCCAGAAGCTGCGCAGTCCAGGATTCCCTCGGATCGGCCGCCTTCCTTTCGGCGATCGTCCTGGCAAGCCGGTCCAGGACGCCGGTCATGTCAGCCTCACCGAGACGCCCTTTGCCGACATGTGCGCCTTTGCCTCCGCGATCGAGAACTCGCCGAAGTGGAAGATCGATGCGGCCAGGACCGCATTGGCCCTGCCTTCGGTCAAGGCTTCGACCAGGTGATCCAGCTCGCCCGCGCCGCCGGATGCGATCACAGGGACCGACACGGCGTCCGCAACCGCGCGGGTCAAGGGGATGTCAAAGCCTGAACGCGTCCCGTCCCGGTCCATGGAGGTGAGCAGGATCTCGCCTGCGCCTTTGGCTTCGACGGCCTGCGCGAACGCGACGGCGTCAGTCCCGGTCGGGCGCCGCCCCCCATGCGTGAAGATTTCCCACTTGCCCGGTCGCGTCGACTTTGCGTCGATCGCAACGACGATGCACTGCGAGCCGAACCTTTCCGCCGCCCGCGCCACCAGGTCGGGATCCGCCACGGCCGCGGAATTGAACGAGACCTTGTCCGCTCCAGCCAGCAGGAGTGCGCGGACGTCCTCGACCGTTCGGACGCCGCCGCCCACCGTGAAGGGCATGAAGCAGTTTTCGGCGGTTCGAGTCGCGAGGTCGTGCATCGTGCCGCGATTTTCCCGCGTCGCATGTATGTCGAGAAAGCAGAGCTCGTCGGCGCCGGCCGCATCGTAGGCGGTTGCCGCCTCGACCGGGTTCCCCGCGTCGACGAGATCGACGAAGTTCACGCCCTTGACGACCCGGCCGTCGGCCACGTCCAGGCAGGGTATGACACGGGCCTTGAGCATGAGGGGTCTATCCGCATTCCCGTCTGGAGGGGCAAGATGAATCTGCAGGCGCGCCGACCGGGACGGGCCCGCCCCCTCGTGCGCCCGGGGGATTCCGTGCCGCCCGCCGGCACGCCCTGCCGGCTTCCGCCCGTCGCGGGCGCGCGGCGCCCGAGACTCCCGGGGTCCCGCGCCTGCATCGCGGGCAAGTCACCGGGCCAGCGCCCGCGCGGCATCCATGGCAAAGTAGGTCAGGACGCCGGCGCAGCCCGCCCGCTTGAAGGCGGCAAGGCTCTCCATCATGACCTCGCCGCCGTCGATCCAGCCCTTCTCCGCAGCGGCCTTGATCATCGCGTATTCGCCGGAAACCTGATAGGCGAAGACGGGCGCTCCGAACGCCTCGGACGATCGGCGGCAGATGTCGAGATACGGCAGCCCCGGCTTGACCATCACCATGTCCGCGCCCTCGGAGAGGTCACGTTCGATCAGGCGCAGCGCCTCGTCCGAGTTGCACGGGTCGAGCTGATAGGTCCTCTTGTCGCCGACAAGCAGTCCCGACGCGCCGACCGCGTCCCGGAACGGACCGTAGAAGGCGCTCGCGTACTTCGCCGAGTAGCTCAGGATGCATGTGTTCCGGTGGCCGGCGTCTTCCAGCGCCTGGCGGATCGCCCCGATGCGCCCGTCCATCATGTCGGACGGCCCGAGCACGTCGGCGCCGGCCTCCGCCTGAGCGACCGCCATGCGGACAAGGGCTTCCACGCTTTCGTCGTTCACGATCTCGCCGTCACGCACGATGCCGTCATGGCCGTTGACGTTGTAGGGGTCCAGCGCCACGTCGGTCATGACGGCGATCTCCGGCACCGCTTCCTTGACGGCGCGCGTGGCGCGGTTCGACAGGTTGTCCGGATTCCACGCCTCCTCGCACCGCTCCGTCTTCAGGGAACTGTCTATGCAGGGGAAAAGGCAAATCGCCGGAATGCCCATGCCGGCGGCTTCGCGCGCGGACCTGACCAGCCTGTCCACCGTCAGCCGCGAGACGCCCGGCATTGCGGGCACGGGCGATTCGGCGTCATCGCCATCACGCACGAACACGGGCCAGATCAGGTCGCCGGCGGAAAGCGCGCTCCCGCGGACAAGCCGCCTGAGCGCCTCGTGCCGCCGCGTGCGCCGGAAGCGCCCTGCCGGATATGGCGCGATCACCATCGATCGGTTCCCCTGCGCGTCAGTCCTGACGGCGAATTCGGTAGTGAAGCAGCGATGCGCGGTCAAGGCCTGGCGCACACGGCCTTCATGCGAGAGGCATCTTTCGGCGAAAGGCCTGGCCGCGCGCCTCCTGGCGGGGAATGATGCCGCGCATCGCGGATGGGGGAGGGCGAGGCCAGGCTGACGATGCCGGCCTGTTCGGCGCCGCCCGAGGGTCAGGCGCAGTGGACACTGCAGCTTCTGGCCGACCGGCTGGTGGCGCTTACGGCCACCACGAGACCGTGGCCCTCGTCGACCACGACCTCCCGGGACGCGCACCGGCGTCCGCGGCAGGGTGATCGCCCTCGACGCGCTTCACACGACGCGAAGGACCGCAGGGACGGTCACGGAACGCTGCGGCGCGGACCATGTCCTGGCCGGCAGGGGCACGCCCCGGAGACCCTCGGCATCCCCGGCGCCACCGACCGGGAGAGGGACGCCGCGGGCGGCTTCGCGGAGGGCCTGGACAAGGTCCACGGCCGGCTGGAGCGGCGCTCAATCCGCGTCACGACCCCGCCGAAGGGCCTGGCCAGCCATCCCGGCGTCCGCCGGGTCGCCCGCGTCACCCGCTGCCGGGAGCCGCTGGGGAAAACCGCCCGCGACGCCGGCACGGGCGGGAGGGACCACGCCGGGACCGAATGCCTGGTCACCTCGCCCGGCGCGGAGAAGGCGTCGCCGGAGGAGCTGCCGGCGCTCAACCGCGGGCACCGGGCGGTGGAGGGCATGAACCGCCGCCGGAGGGACTGCGCCTTCGGCGAGGACGCCTGCCTGACGCGCACCGGCACCGGCCCGGCGGACCGCGCCGGCCCGACAGCATCGCGCTCGCGGCGGTCTTCGCCAGCCGCGGCGGGGCCGGGAGCCTCGCCGGAACCCGGCGGCGCATGCAGCCGGGCCGCGGCCAGGCCATCAGGGCCCTGACCCGGCCCGGAGCCCGCCGCGTCCCGGCGCCGCCGGAAAGCCGCCGGACATCGCCACGACGAATCACCCGGCGCCGGAAAACGGCGCCCGCGTCGGCCCATGGCCGCCGGACGCCCCCGGAATCCGCCCGGAACACGGCCTTCCGGCCACTTCCGGCGACCGGAACGGGCCGGAAGCGTTGGCATTCCGCGAGTCTTCCGTTACCGTCCGGGCGCATCGGCACTTGCATGGCCAAGGAGGCAAAATGAAATCCGTGAGACGCTTCGCCCTCGCCGCAACGGCGATGGCATCGCTGGGAATGGCGCCGGCACTTGCAGACGGGCATGAAAGCGGTCCCGCAAGCGCCCGACAGGCGCACATGAAGCTCTACGCGTTCTACCTCGACGCGTTGGGAGCAATGGTGAAGGGACAGGCCGGATACGATGCAGGTGCGGCGCAGTCCGCCGCCAACAACCTTCTGGCGCTCGCGACGATGGACCAGGATGCCTACTGGGCGCCGGGCACGTCCTCTGCGGAGCTTGGCAATGCGACCAAGGCTCCGCCCGCGATCTGGCAGGACGGATCGCGCTTTGCGGAAATCGGCGTTCAGATGGCCGAGGCCGCAGGCCGGCTCGCGGCAGCGGCCGGAGGGGGCCGGGACTCCCTGGCCGGCGCAATGCGCGATGTCGGCGGCGCTTGCGGCGCCTGCCACAGAAACTATCGCGAGCGCTGAGGCCGACGGGATCCGGGGAACGGCCTGTCCCGGGGGAGGAAGGCAATGAGGCGCGCCCTGACGCGCCTGTCCCTTCTCGGCGCGCTCTGCCTTGCGGCGTCACTTTGGCTGACCCGTCCGGCCGCTGTTGATCCGTCGAGGTTCGCGTCGCTCCATGGCGATGCGGCTCGGGGGGAGGCGGTGTTCTGGGCGGGTGGATGCGCCTCCTGCCACAAGGCCGGAGCGGGCGACGACGATGTGTCGCTTCCCGGGGGACGACGCTTCGCGACGCGGTTCGGCACCTTCGTCGCGCCAAACATCTCCTCCGACCCGATCCACGGGATTGGCGGCTGGCAGGCAGCCGAATTCGCCTCCGCGATGCTCCATGGCACGTCGCCCGCGGGCCGGCACTACTACCCGGCGTTTCCCTACACGTCCTATGCCCGGATGCATGAGCAGGACGTCATGGACCTCTGGGCGTTCATGCAGACGCTGCCCGCCGTGCCCGTGGCGAGCCAGCCTCACGAGCTGCGCTTTCCGTTCGGAATTCGCGCAGCGCTCGGTCCCTGGAAAGCCCTGTTCCTCGATTCGGCATGGGTGCGCCCCGCCGGCACGCCGGAGCTTGAGCGCGGGCGGTACCTTGTGGAAGCCTTGGGCCACTGCGCGGAGTGCCACACGCCAAGGAACGCTCTCGGAGGAGGCATCGCGTCGGCCTGGATGGAAGGCGCGCCGCACCCTTCCGGAGAGGGACGGATTCCGGGGCTGCTGCAAAGCGCCGCGGACTGGAGCCTGGAGGACATCGCCTACTACCTGGAAACCGGCTTCACGCCGGACTTCGACAGCGCCGGCGGCGAGATGGCCGAGGTCGTCGCAGCGATGGGCAGGCTTCCGCCCGGTGACCGTCTCGCCATCGCACGTTATGTCAAGGCGCTCGTCAATTAGCCGCACATCGCGCGAGACGCGCGTGTCCGCGCGCAGCGAGCAGATGCCTTGCGCCTTGCGGACGCACCGAGGCAATGAGCGGCCATGGCAGGTTTCGTTCTGGCCGTCTTTCTCCTGATCGCCACGCCGGGTCCCGGCGTCCTGTCCCTTGCGGGCGTCGGGTCGGCGTTCGGATATGCGCACGGCATCCGGTATCTTGCGGGGCTGCTCGTCGGCACCAACCTCGTCTGCCTTGCCGTGATCAGCGGGCTGGCCGCACTGGTGCTTGCCGAGCCCGGGATCCGGGCGGTCCTGAGCGCGGCTTCCGCTGCATGCCTGATCTGGCTGGCCTTCCGGATCGCCCTTGCCGGAACGAGGGTCGCGTTCATCGAACAGCCGAAGCCTCCCGGGATCCGCGGCGGAATCCTGCTTCAGGCGGTCAATCCGAAAGCCTATGCAGTGAACACGGCACTGTTTTCGGGGTTCGCCTTCATGGCCGAGCACCCGGTTCTGGAGATTGGAACAAAGATGTTCGTTCTCAACGTGCTGTGGATCGCAATTCATCTGGCATGGCTGTTCGCAGGAGTCACGCTTCGCCGAATGAGCCTGCCCCGGGGGTGGCAGCGGGGCATCAACATTGGCATGGCGGCAGCGATGCTTGCAGTCGTGGCGCTGGCGGCCATCGCGCCTCAAGGCTGAGAAGAGGGGCCCGCAGGCAGGCAGGCGCCGCCATCACGCCGCCTTCCGGCATTCCGTGGCCATCGCGCGTTCCATCGTGACGGACAGGTCCCGTCTGCCGCGGCTGCAGCGCAGGCCGGTCCGCCCGGCTGGAAGGCACGCTCTCCGCGTCACGCTTTGCGCGAGGCTCGGACTGCGCCGCTCACATCTGCGGTGACGGGCCAAGCAGCTCCATCGCGGATTCGTGCAATTCGCGCGTGGCCGCCGCCAGGACCCTGCCGCCGCCATGGGCCGGCCTTCCCTCCCAGTCGGTGACGATGCCCCCCGCCGCTTCAACCACGGCGATGGGCGCATGGATGTCGTAGGCCTCCAGCCCGGCCTCGATCACGAGATCGACATGGCCGGCCGCGAGAAGCGCATAGGCGTAGCAGTCGCAGCCATAGCGGGTAAGCCGGACTTCATCGGCCACGCGTCGAAACGCCGCCGCCTCCAGGGAGGTGCCGACCTCTGGAAATGTCGTGAACAGCTTGGCCGCGGCGAGTGACGTCGTTCCGCTTGCGCCCAGCGGTCGGCTTCCATGCGGCCCCTCAAGGATCGCCCTGCCCCGGCCTCCCATGAACCGCTCGCCGACATACGGCTGGTCAATCAGGCCGAGAAGCGGCCCGCTGTCGTCCGAAAGCGCGATCAGCACGCCCCATGTCGGCGTTCCGCTTATGAACCCCCGCGTGCCGTCAACCGGGTCAAGGACCCAGGTCAGGCCGCTTGTGCCGCGCTTCGGCCCGAACTCCTCGCCCAGTATGCCGTCCTCGGGCCGAAGCTCCTCGAGCGCCGTGCGCATCAAGGCCTCCGCATTCCTGTCGGCGACCGTGACCGGGTCGAAAGGCTCGCTCTTGCTCTCGGCAACCAGATTGCGTGCACGGAAGTGGCGCAGGGTCTCCTCGCGCGCGGCATCCGCCAGGCGCTCGGCAACAAACCACAGTCCGGCGCTTGTGCTGTCGCCGTCCGGCATTGACCCTCCCTGAACGCACGCCGATGCGGCGTATGCCGCGGCATCCGTGCCGTCAAGCTCCGCGTCGCCGCAAGAGCGTCCGCCCCGGACGGCCGGTCATTCCCGTCCGGCGCAATGCGCAAGGTTCCGCCGCGTTCGCGCATCACGCCACCGCCGCGCCTGCCCGCATCGGTGCCGTTCGCGGCGATGCACCGCAATGCCCGAAACGGTGGTTTCCGCCCTGGCATCCGACGTCGCGGGCGCTGCAGCCAGCGGCGGTTCGCCTCGGAACCCGAGGCAGGCGCCGCCTTTCGGCATGCCGAGCCTCACGACGGCATGAATCGCCGGGATTCCCGTGCGTCGCGCGACTCTTCCGCCCGTGCCGGCATTGAGACTGAGGCCTCGCGCAAGCCCGGATGCGGCCGCGCGGCGTGCTGGATCCCGGCGTCGGCGGCGGGCCCGGCGACCGGCTTGCGCCCGAACTGACCGACGGCCCCGCGCCTCCTTGTCCGGCCTGGCCCGGCCACGAGGCGGCCGGACGCCGCGGCGACATGGCGGCACGGCGCAGAGAATCACGGACTCATGCCACCTGAAGGTTGAAATCCGTGCCGATTTCGCCATATTGTCCCGTGAACGCCGCACTGCGGCAGTTTGAGACAGGAAGGAGCACTATCTGATGGACAGCTACCGCACCATCCATGCGACAACGGCGCAGGCGCAGACGGCCGAGATCCACGAGGGCCTGCGCACGCACATGAACAAGGTCTACGGCATCATGTCCGCAGGCATGCTTGTCACCGCGGCCGTCGCCTGGGCCGTCGGCACGAGCGATGCGCTCTCGGCGATCTTCCGCGACCCGGTGACCGGCAGCCCGAACATCCTGGGCTGGGTCGCGATGTTCCTGCCGCTGGGAATGGTCTTTCTCTTCGGCGGCATGATCAACCGGATTTCGGCAGCCGCCGCGCAGACCTTCTTCTACGTGTTCGCCGCGGCCATGGGCCTCTCGATCTCGTGGATATTCGCCGTCTTCACCGGCATATCGATCGCCCAGACCTTCGTCGCGACATCGGCCGGCTTTGCCGCCCTCAGCCTCTGGGGCTACACGACGAAGCGCGATCTTTCGGGTCTCGGGTCGTTCCTCATGATGGGCCTGATCGGCTTGATCATCGCGATGGTGATCAACCTCTTCGTGGCGTCGAGCGCACTGGCATTCGCCATCTCGGCGATCGGCGTCCTGATCTTCGCCGGCCTCACCGCGTATGACACCCAGAGGATCAAGACGGAATATCTCGCCCATGCCCACGACATGGATCAGGAGTGGCTCGAGAAGTCGGCAATCATGGGGGCGCTCAGCCTCTATCTCGACTTCATCAACCTCTTCATGTTCCTGCTGCAGTTCATGGGCAACCGCGAATAGCCGCGGCCGGAGCGTGCTGACATGGGCCGGTCCTGCGCCGGCCCATGCCCTTGCGGCCGCGGGGATGGCGGATGCATGCGCCCCTCATGGCCGCGGCATGTCCGGCCAGGGCGCTCGCCTCGGGCGGCCGTGAAGGGCACGCTGCGCTCCGAGGCGGAGGCTGGAGGCCGCCCGGCCCGCAACCGCGCATGGAAATCGAAACCGGCGGAAGGGCCGGACTGCCGCCGTCGCGACCGTAACTTCCTGAAACGCGGGACAGCTTCATGACCAGGCCATTGCCAACGCCCTTCCCGGTGCTTCCTCTCCGGGACATCGTCGTGTTTCCGCACATGATCGTCCCGCTGTTCGTCGGCCGCGAGAAGTCGGTGCGCGCACTGGACGAGGTCATGCGGGAAGACAAGCAGATCCTGCTCCTGAGCCAGATTGATCCGTCCAGCGACGATCCGGCGACTGACGGCATCTACGAAGTCGGCGTGCTTGCCAATGTCCTGCAGCTCCTGAAGCTGCCGGACGGCACCGTCAAGGTGCTGGTGGAAGGGCGAAGCCGCGTGCGCATCCTCGAATACCTGGACAACGAAAGCCACTTCGAGGCGCGCGCCGAGGCGCTGGAGGACGAGCCTGGCGACGCGGCCGCCGTCAAGGCGCTGGTCGGTTCGGTCGCGAAGGAGTTCGAGCGCTACGTGAAGGTCAGGAAGAACGTCCCCGAAGAGGCGATGTACCAGGTCTCGGAAAGCAAGGACGCGTCGAAGCTGGCCGATCTCGTCTCAGGCCACCTCGGCGTAGAGGTCGAGAAGAGGCAGGCGCTTCTGGAAACGCTCTCCGTCTCGGAAAGGCTCGAGGCGGTCTACGGCCTCATCCAGGGCGAGATGGAGGTGCTGAAGGTCGAGAAGAAGATCAAGACCCGCGTCAAGTCCCAGATGGAGCGGACCCAGAAGGAATACTACCTGAACGAGCAGATGAAGGCCATTCAGAAGGAGCTTGGCGACGGCGAGGACGGCTCGAACGAGATCACCGAGATCGAGGAAAGGATCGCCGGCACGAAACTCTCCAAGGAAGCCCGCGAAAAGTCCCTGAGCGAGCTGAAGAAGCTCAGGTCAATGCCGCCCATGAGCGCCGAGGCGACCGTGGTCCGCAACTACCTTGACTGGATGCTGACGATTCCATGGGGCGTGAAGTCCCGCGTCAAGAAGGATCTGGGCCGCGCGCAGGAGATTCTCGACAGGGACCACTACGGGCTGGAAAAGGTGAAGGAGCGAATCGTAGAGTATCTCGCGGTCCAGCAGCGCTCCAGGAAGCTGAAAGGGCCGATCCTGTGTCTCGTCGGGCCGCCGGGCGTCGGAAAGACCTCGCTCGGCAAGTCAGTGGCGAGAGCGACGGGGCGCGAATTCATTCGAATCAGCCTGGGCGGCGTGCGCGACGAGTCGGAAATCCGCGGGCACAGGCGCACCTACATAGGCTCGATGCCCGGCAAGATCATTCAGGGCATGAAGAAGGCCAAGACCGTCAATCCGCTCATCCTGCTCGACGAAATCGACAAGATGGGCCACGACTTCCGGGGGGACCCCGCGTCCGCCATGCTGGAAGTCCTGGATCCGGAGCAGAACGCAACGTTCACGGATCACTACGTCGAGGTCGAGTACGATCTCTCGAACGTCATGTTCCTGACGACCGGAAACACCTACAACATGCCGAGCCCTCTCCTGGACAGGATGGAGATCATTCCGCTTGCAGGCTACACGGAAGACGAAAAGCGCGAGATCGCGAAGCAGCACCTTCTCGAAAAGCAGACAAGGGACCACGGGCTGAAGCCATCCGAATTCGAGCTGCCCGAAGAGGCCCTGACCGAGATCATACGCACGTACACGCGCGAGGCCGGCGTCCGCAGTCTCGAACGCGAGATCGCGAAGCTTGCACGCAAGGCCGTCACCCGGATCGTGAAGAAGGAAGACGAGAAGGTCGTGGTCACTCCGGAGAGGCTGGAGGACTTCCTGGGCGTCAGGAAATTCCGCTACGGGCTCGCCGAAAAGTCCGATCAGGTGGGGGCCGCGACGGGTCTCGCATGGACCCAGACCGGAGGCGACCTCCTGTCGGTCGAGGCCCTGTCGCTTCCTGGAAAGGGACGAATGAAGACAACCGGGAAGCTGGGCGAAGTGATGAAGGAGTCCATCGACGCGGCTTCGAGCTTCGCGCGGTCGATCGCGCCGTCCATCGGCGTGCGGCCGACCCGTTTCGATGCATTGGACATTCACGTCCATGTGCCGGAAGGCGCGACGCCGAAGGACGGTCCGTCGGCTGGCACAGCCATGGTCACGTCGATCGTTTCGGTGCTCACGCAGATCCCGGTCCGGAAGGACATTGCAATGACCGGCGAAATCACGCTGCGCGGCAATGTCCTGGCCATTGGCGGCCTCAAGGAGAAGCTGCTGGCTGCCCTTCGCGGCGGCGTGTCTACGGTCCTGATACCGGAAGAGAACGCGAAGGACCTGCCGGAGATCCCCGACAACGTGAAGGACGGATTGGACATAATCCCCGTCTCCACGGTGCCTGAAGTCCTGAATCACGCGCTTGTCGCGCAGCCGGAGCCCATCGACTGGGACGAAGAGGCAGAATATGCCGCGCTGGCAGAACGCAAGTCGGCGGACGGGTCGGCCGACAAGGGGGTGATGACCCACTGAGACGTCTGTTCTCCGCGTCGACGCGGCACTGCCTCCCCGTCGTCGGTCAGCGGGCTTGCATGCAATGCAATGCAATGGGGACCCCGGCGGCCGCGCGGATCGTGATCCCGGGCCATGGCCGTCGACCAGACGAGCGAAGCGGTCCCGATCAGCCATCAGCAGGTCCCGGCCTTCTGTTCAGAGATCCCCCCGACGGGCATAGGCATTTGGAATGAAACCGTGACCGGCCTTTCCTTCCTGCGGGCCTCTCACCCGCCGCAGCTGCACCAGCTGGCCTGAAGCAATCTTTGTCGGGACCCTGACACAGATTCTTGGCAAGCCCATGCGTCATCGCTGACATGCTTGCACGGACCTTGTTCTTCAAGTGCTCAGCCCGAAAACCCAGAGCCATGGGCGCACTCATTTCAGACTGCCCTGCCGGGCAGGTGCTTGGGCCTGTCGTGCCGTTCAACAATGTGCAATCCACATGCGCGATCGCCGGTACCGCGAGGGTGGCCAGGGCCTGTTCCTGAGTGCAAACGCGGTGGTGCGGGGACGTCAGCCTGGCGGCGGCAGGTATCTCAGCGCGGCGAAAAGCGCGGCGGCGGCGCCCGCGATCACGACCCCCAGCCGAAGGGTGATCCTGTCGGACTGCGCGTCGATCCTGGTGTCCAGCCTCTTGACGTCGCCCCTGAGCGCCTCGATGTCCCTCTTGACGTCGCCCCTGAGCGCCTCCATTTCCTTGCTGACGTCGCCCCTGAGCGCCTCCATTTCCTTGCTGACGTCGCCCCTGAGCGCCTCCATTTCCTTGCTGACGTCGCCCCTGAGCGCCTCCATTTCCTTGCTGACGTCGCCCCTGAGCGCCTCCATTTCCTTGCTGACGTCGCCCCTGAGCGCCTCCATTTCCTTGCTGACGTCGCCCCTGAGCGCCTCCATTTCCTTGCTGACGTCGCCCCTGAGCGCCTCGACGTCCGTCTTCGTCGCGACGCCTCCGGTGACGCCGGCGTGGATCGCCAGGGTGACGGCCTCGGCCTGCTGCTGCGGGAGTCCCGCGTCGCGCAGGCGCTGGGTCTCGGCGATCATGTTGAAGGCGGCCTCGGCCATGGGTCCGGTCCCCTCTCCGTCTCCGTCCGGCTCATCCTACAACGGCCCGCCGCGCGGTTCCAGCCGTTTCGCGTCATTGGGTGCAGCCCAGACTGGTTGCTCATGCGGCGAGAGCCTGATTCGCCTGCCAGTCGAGGAAGTCGGTCAGCCTTTGCTGCATGGTGCCGCAACGCATCATGCCCATCTGCGAATCGCAATCGCCAGCAAGGTTGGGCTGCGCCCCGCGTCGCCTGCGCGACGCGAGGTCCGTTCGGGATGTCCGTCGAGCGGGCCCCGACATTTGCGGGGTGGCAGTCGCTTCCTGACTGCGCCACAGGCGCCCGCGCGAGGGGCAGGGTTGTGGCGTGACCGTGCCGTTGCGATGTCGGTTTCGCTGCAGTCGGTCGCATCAGGAACGCCTGAAATTCAAGCTGACTCACCAACGTTGGGACAGTTGAAACAGATACCTCGACAGATGGCACCAGTCGCTGGTGCGCCCGCCGGTCCGTGTCGTGTCAAGTGCCTGCAAGACGGCTTTCGAGCAGCGCGCCCTGCTTCTCCAAGAGAGGATAGGCGATCATCGCGAACGAGGTGTTGACCATCTTAAGCGGAACTTCATCCTGACAATTTCCCGTCCGCTTCGCGCAAACCTCTGGTAAGGCTGGGCTTTTCCGCGCCAGTGCAGGGGTTTGCATTGGATTTATGTTGCCATGTAACTGCGCGCATTCTGTGTTGACATCTCCTTTTCATGCCATATGATGGCCTGAAACGTGTTGCCATGTAAGGATCCGGCCCGTGGCCCTCAGCGTCGACGTCATCCCCAACCGTTCCTCCCCGCCCGCCATCCTGCTGCGCGAGGCCTGGCGCGAGGGAAAGCGCATCCGCAGGCGGACCGTCGCCAACCTGTCGAGGATGCCGCCCGCCCTCGTCGACGCCGTCCGCGCCGCCCTCGCGGGCGGGGTGACGTTCCCGTCGCCGGACGCGGCCGTCGCCACCCGCCGCTCGCTGCCCCACGGGCACGTGGCCGCCGCGCCGGGGACGATGGGGCGGCTCGGGCTGGTGCGGATCCTGGGCCGGAGGGCGGAGCGGAACCGCGACCTCGCGCTCGCCGCGGTCGTGGCGCGGGTCGTCGACCCCGCCTCAAAGCTCGCCACCGCCAGGGCGCTGGATCCGGAGACGGCGACGACGAGCCTCGGGACCCTGCTGGGGCTCGGCCCCGTCACCGGCAACGAGATGCTCTCCATGCTCGACTGGCTGCTGAAACGCCAGCCCTGGATCGAGCGGAGCCTCGCGAACCGGCACCTCAGGGGCGGGAACACGCTGATCCTGTACGATGTCTCGTCGAGCTACCTGGAGGGGCGCTGCTGCCCGCTCGCGGCGTTCGGCCACAACAGGGACGGCAAGAAAGGCAAGCGGCAGGTCACCTACGGGCTTCTGTGCGCAGCGGACGGCTGCCCGGTGGCCGTGGAGGTGTTCGCGGGCAACGCGTCCGATCCCTCCACCGTCCCAGGCCAGGTGGACAGGGTCCGCGGGCGCTTCGGCGTCGAACGGGTGGCGCTGGTCGGCGACAGGGGCATGCTGACGACGGCGCGCATCCGTGCGGACCTGGAGCCGGCGGGTCTCGACTGGATATCGGCCCTGAGGACCGCGGACATCCGCAGGCTGCTCAGGGAGGGCCCGGACGGCGCGCCCGCCCCGCTCGTGCCCGAGGCGCTCGTCCCCGACGCGGTGGCGGAGGTCACGGGCCCGGACTTTCCCGGCGAGCGGCTCATGGTCTGCCTCAACCCGCGGCTCCGCGGGGAGAGGCGCCGGAAGCGGGAGGACCTGCTCAGGGCCACCGAGGAGACGCTCGCCGGCATCGCCGCCGCGGCCGCGCGCCGGAAACCGGGGCCGGCGAACCGGGACCGGACCCTCAGGGCCCTGGGGCGGGAGGCCAACCGGCGCAGGGTCGGGAAGCACTTCGACGTCGAGGTGCGCGACGCGGGCATGGACTGGGCGCGCAACGCCGGCAGGATCGAGGCCGAGGCCAGGCTCGACGGGATCTACGTCATCCGCACCAGCCTCGGCGCGGAGGCCATGGGGACGGAGGCGGCGGTCGACGCCTACAAGTCGCTCGCGGGCGTGGAGCGCGCGTTCCGGAACGCGAAGACCGACCTGCGGATCCGTCCCGTGCACGTGTACTCCGAGGACCATGTCCGGGCCCACGTGTTCCTCTGCATGCTCGCCTGCCACCTGGAATGGCACATGCGCCGCCGCCTCGCGCCGATCCTCTTCGAGGACGACGACCGCGGGGCGGCGCGGGCGCGGCGGAACTCGCCGGTGGAGCCCGCGAGGGTCTCGGAGAGCGCCAGGGCCAAGGCGGCGCGCAGGCGCACGCCCGACGGGCTTCCGGTCCACAGCCTGCGCACGCTGCTCGCCGACCTCGGCACGCTGACGCTGAACGAGGTGACGCTGCCGGGCGCTCCGGACCACGCCTTCCCGCTTCTCGCCACGCCGACGGAGCCGCAGCGCCGGGCCTTCGAACTTCTGGACATCGACCCCGCCCGAGGGATGTTGCCATGTAAGTGACAGGTTCAAAACCCCGGAATCCGCCTCCGGGTCCTTGAATCGTTGGGGATTCCCGTTTGAACCCTAAATGAAGTTCCGCTTAAGGGCGCGCAGAAGTTCGAGGTGAATGGCGCTGGTTTCGATCGACTCGCTCAATCCCTTTCGAAGCCGCGCCAAATGCGCTCTTTGAAGCCTTTGCTCCAGCTCACGCATCTTTTCCTTCTGCTCGACAAGTTCCCGGGCAAAGCCAACGTCCTCGGACATCAACACTGCAATGCCATGCTGCAAGTTCCTGAGAACGCTGTCGTGAAAGGCGGCAAGCTCGCGGCGGCCTTCGGCCGAGAAGCTGAGCCTCTCGATGTCCTTGCTGTGCGCGAGGCGAACCATCTTCCTGACAATCGTGTCCGCGGCGGCCTCGAGATTCACCGCGACACCGGACAGATCAAATGCCCGTCTTGCATTGTCTTGCCCCGCCGGAATCCTCGCTTCGGATGCCGGAAAGGTAGACGCGGAGGTTCAGCGACATGCGGGCGATATCCGTCATGTCGGCGTTCAGTCCCCTGACGGTGAGCTCGCTGTAACTCTCAAAAAGGTTCATGCCTTCACGCAGCATGACCTCGATCCGGTTGCTCATCTCGATCAACTCGCGCTGTGCACAGGCAAAGGCCATTGCCGGCTGGTTCTGCACGCCGCGATCCAGTGCCGTGCGGACCGCTGCCGGAATTTCGCCAGGATCCCGGTTGGGCAGCAAGCGTTCGGCAGCCCGCATGAACGCTCGGATGAACGGCAGGCCCAGGACCAGGAGCAGGAGATTGAACAACAGGTGGACATTCAGCGTCTGTTGCGCCGGCGAGAATCCTGGCACGACATCCGACGCGGCAACAAGGGAAAGGAGCGGCACGGCCAGGGCGGCGCCACCGCCCCGAAGAACGAAATTCGCCCCGAAGACACGCCGCACCGGTCGCCCGGCCTTGAGCGTCAGCATGACGGCGATGAACGCGCCGCCGAAATTGGCGCCGAGGACCATGACGAAAGCCGCTTCGAGAGGCAAGAGACCTTGCTGCGCGAGCGTCGCAAAGAGCAAGACCGCCGCGACGCTTGAATGCACCAGCCAGGCCAGAAGCGCCGCGATCAGGAAGGAAAGAACCAAATCCCCTGCCAAATAGATCATCGCCGTCCGTGCGGCGCCATTTCCGACCAGCGGCACGCTGGCGTCCCGAACAAGGTCGAGAGACAGGAAAATCAGCGCCAGCCCGATCAGGATTCGTCCGACTTGTCGAAGCTTCCGTCGCGGGCCTTGCAGAAAGAGCATCACGCCGGCCAGCAGCAGCATCGGCGTCAGAAGGGAGATCCTGGAGTTGAGAATTTGTGCGACGATGGCGGAGCCCAGGTCCGCGCCGAGAATGATCGCAAGCCCTGTGGCGGAGCCAATGGCGCCGGATGCCATGAAGCCTGCCAGAATCACTGCCACGGCAGTCGAGCTTTGGGTGAAGACGGCAGCCATGGCGCCCGCGGCCGCGGCGGACATCCCGTGCGACGTCGATCGACGCAGCCAGCGGCGAAGCCGGGCGCCGAAGGCCCTCTCGAAGCCTGTCCGAACCAGGCGGACTGCCCAAATCAGGAGCGCCGCCGCCGCGGCCATGTTCAAAAGGACCAGGATCGGCAATCCTCCATCGCATCACGCCTCCGTCCGGGGAGAGAGGGCCAGCCGCCGCCGTTCATCCTTTCGAATGCAAGCAGGCTTGCACGCCCTGCCCGTCGCCCACAAGCGGCCTCGCGACCGTACGTCCGGCCGAGCCGGCTCCGGTCGCCGAGGCCGCGGCCCGGGCCGACGGTCCACGCGCAGAACGACAGCGCGCCGTGGCCGTTCCACAGGACCGCGTTGCCGGACGCCCTGACCGGCAGCCGCCACGGGACCGGGGGCTGCCGCCGGAGGGAGGCTTCGCTCCCGCGCCTCGACCGCGGCGGGACGGGCGGCGCGCCGGATCCCGATCCCCCGGGCGCGGGCAGCGACACGCCCCCCCCCCCCCCTGACGGGGCTCGAGAGCCGCCCAGCATCCGGCGCGCGCCTGTCATATGTCCAGGTGGCGGACCGGCTTCCATTGGGCGACCGGGATGCTCTTTGCTGACCGCACGATCGACAGCCTTCTCACGGGCAGCCGCCGTGATGCATATTTCTCCCCCAGCATGGCCGACGCCAGCTGCAGCTGCTCCGGCAGGTACGTTCCGTACGCCAGGCTGACATGGGCCGTGTCCACGGTAGCGCCCTTCCGCCGAATCCTCCGGGCCGTTTCAGCCCTCAGCCTTTCAAGGCGGCCCGGCAGCCGGATGGCGGCGTGCACGGCCATGAAGTAGGACGGCGAAGTCCTGAGGCCGCTTGAATCAAGGCGCTCGGGCACATGGCCCCTGAACGTGCCTGCGACCGCCTCCGCCTCCTCGATTCCCAGTCCCATGTCCCCGACCAGGGTCAGGTGCGGCGGAAACGCCGCGCCTCCAAGCGCCGCGGCGAGCGCGGATATGTCGGCGCTCAGGTCCGCACTTGCGCCGTCTTGGAACATGAGCCAGAGCGAGTAAGGCATGGTGCCGATCCGCATGATGGGGCGTTTCGGGAAACGCCGTTGCCATTCAGACCGCAAGGACGTCCCCTTCCCTGCGGTTTCCGACGAACTTCAGCGCCTTGTCGCGACCGACATAGAGAGACAGTTCCTGCCCTTGCGCAAGAGTCCGGCCAAGGTCCGGAGCAAGCTGGACGACGATGTCCCGGCCGTAGCCCCGGCAGTGGCACAGGGTGGATGCGCCCAGGTACTCGACGTGTTCGAGCGAGACGTCGAGCCGCAGGTCGGTGCCGTCGCGCCGGTGCAGCGCAACGTTCTCCGGCCGCACCCCGAGCGCCTCGCCGGGCTTGAGGCCCGGCAGGCCCTGCTCGATGAAGTTCATCGGCGGCGCGCCAAGGAATCCGGCGACGAAGCGGGTCTGCGGATTCTCGTACAGCTCCCGAGGCGGGCCGACCTGCTCGATGCGCCCCCTGTCAAGGACGACGATGCGGTCCGCCAGCGTCATCGCTTCGGTCTGGTCGTGCGTGACGTAGACGGACGTCGCTCCGAGGGTGTCGTGAAGGCTCCGGATCTCGACACGCATCTGCCCCCGCAGCTTCGCGTCAAGGTTGGACAGCGGCTCGTCGAACAGGAACAGCCCGGTGTCGCGCACCATCGCGCGCGCCATCGCGACACGCTGCCGCTGGCCGCCGGAAAGCTGCGCAGGCTTTCGCTTCAGGTACTCCGTCAGCTGCACGACCGCCGCGACCTCCTCGACCCTTGTCCGGATCTCGCGCCGGCTCTTCCCCTGCACCCTCAGCGCGAAGGCAAGATTGTCGAAGACCGTCATGTGCGGGTACAGCGCGTAGTTCTGGAACACCATCGCGATTCCGCGGCCCTTGGCCGGCAGGTCGTTGACCCGCCTCCCGGCGATCATGCACGCGCCCCTGGATATGTCCTCCAGTCCGGCGATCATGCGCAGCAGCGTCGATTTCCCCGAACCTGACGGCCCGACAAGGACGACGAACTCTCCCGCGCCGACCGTCAGCGTGACGCCTTCGATTACGCTGACCGAACCAAAGCTCTTTCCGATTCGGGACAGCTCGATCATTCCCCGCTCCGCTGGTCGCCGGCGCACAGCCCGCCGAGGCCCGGCGAGGCCGGCGCGGTCCGCCTGGGGACGAGGGCCGCCGCAAGCCGGTGCGTCATGACGGCAAGACCGGGGGAGTCGCGCCGCTCCATGAGCCGCTCGACGACCCATGACGCGATTTCCTCCGGCCGCTGCCGGACGCTGGTCAGGTCGTAGAAGGGCGAGGCCGCCAGGTCGATGTCGTCGAAGCCTGCGACCCGCAGCTGGCCGGGGATCCCCAGCCCCAGGGCGACCGCCGCCTCGATCACGCCGAACGCAAGAAGGTCGTTGGCGCAGAACACGCCCTGAACCGCGGCGTGACCGGAAAGCGCCGCCATCGCCACGTTGCGTGAATCTGCCCTTGAGCTCCTCAGGTCGGACACTTTCGCCCCGGGCCCCATCCCCTCCCGGAAACCGCGGCCACGCTCGTCGTCCGAAAACGTCCTCAGCGCGTGCCTGAGATAGATCGCGCGCCGCACGCCCGATCGCCGGAACAGCGCGCCGACCTGCCGCGCCCCCGAGACGTTGTCCGCCACGACGCAATCCACCCCTGCGGCATGCATCTCGCGCCCGTAGAGGATGACCGGGACGCCGAGCTGGACGAACCTTTCGGCAGACGCTTTCGACAGATGGCCTGCCGCCACGATGATCCCGTCCACCTGGTAGTCCAGCGCGACGAGCGCCGCCGGGTCGTTCTCGCCGTAGTCGGCCGGGATCACGAGAAGCCGCTTGCCGCGCGCATCGAGCTTTCCGGACAGCTCCTCGACCAGCTGCGCGTCGAACGGGTTGTCCAGGCGTCCGACCACGAGCGCCACCAGGTCGGTGCGGGACCGCACGAGGCTGCGCGCCATCACGCTGGGACGGTATCCCAGCTCATCCGCTGCGGCGCGCACCCTGGCGCCGACCGCCGGAGAAACCGGAGACCCCGGCGCGAACGACCGGCTGACCGTTGCCGGCGAAACGCCCGCCATCCGGGCGACGTCCTTGATCGTGTGCCGTTTCATCTGAGCAAGCGTGACATGGATGCAAAACCGTTTTCAAGGCACAACTATCAATTATACGTGATTATTTTTCGTGCATGTTGCAATTTTCTGAAATCCTTTCATCAATGATCCGCCTGCTCAACAACAGCCACTGAACTGGAGGAAAGAGGATGAGAATCGCACGCATGCTGCTTGGTGCGACCGGCGTTGCCGCGCTTTCTGCCGCCGCCGCCGCCGCAGACCTGACCATTGCCGGGCGCGACGGCGGATACGGAAGGGCGCTGTCAATGGCGGTGGCCGAATTCGAGGCCATGAACGACGTCGACGTCGACCGGCTGGAACTGCCCTACGGCGGGCTTCTCGAGAAGGTCACCGTCTCCATGCGCGAAGGCGCCGCCGCCTATGACGTCATCATGCTGGACGACACCTGGGCAACGGAATTCATGTCGAAGGGCTGGCTCGCGGACCTCGATGCGCTGGGAGGCGGCATTCACGCCGACTTCATCGGCGCGGCCGTGGACGTGTCGCGCCATCCCGTCGGAGACGGCGCCCTGTTTGCGGTGCCGTTCGTCGGCAACGTCGAGATGTTCGCCTATCGCTCCGACCTGATGGAACGGCCGGAAAGCTGGACCGACGTCCTTGCAGCCGCAAAGGCCGTCTCGGATTCCGGCGGCGGCATGTCCGGAGTCGTTTTCCGCGGCATCAAGGCGAACCCGATCGTGACGGGATTCCTGCCGATCCTGTGGGCGCATGGCGCAAGGGTCGTTGACGGGAACGGGAACGCGGCGCTGGACAGTCCCGAGGCGCTTGAGGCGCTGAACCTGTATCTCGCGCTGAAGCAGTACGCCCCCAAGGGCGTGGAGACCTACAACTCGTCGGAAGTGCGCGATGCGCTGATGCAGGGAACCACGGCAATGTCGATCGAGCTTTGGCCGTCCTGGGCGCCTTCGCTCGACGATCCGGAGAAGTCCCGGGTCCCCGGAAAGATCGAGGTCGTTGCCGCGCCCGGGCAGAACGCCGGATCCAGCCCGATGCTCGGGGCATGGCTTCTCGCGGTGCCGGCCGACGCCCCGAACCCCGAGCTCGGGCGCGCGTTCATCGATTTCGTGACCTCGGCGGAATTCCAGAAGCGGCTGGCGCTCGAGATCGGGCAGCCTCCCACGAGAGAGTCGGTCTACCGGGACGCGGACGTGGTCGCGAAGTACCGCTGGTACCCGAACCAGCTCGAGGCGCTCGAGAACGCGACCCCGCGCCCGCGCATCAGACAGTGGTCGCGCGTTGAAGCGGTTCTCGGAGACTACCTGCAGCTCGCCCTGATCGGCGAGCTGGACGCCGCGACGGCGCTCAGCGAGGCCAACGCCCAGATCGAAAGGGCGCTTCGCCGCTGACGCCGCCGGACAACCGGCTTTCGGCGCCCGCATCCTCCCTGTGCGGGCGCCGCGCCGTGCAGCAAGGGAAAGCATCATGCACAGGAACGGCACATTGCTGGCGCTGGCGCTCCTCTGCCCTTCGCTCGTGCTGTTCCTCGCCCTCACGATCTATCCGCTGGCGCGCGTGTTCGCGCTGTCGCTCTTTGCCACCGAATACGGCTTCGAGGACGCGCTGTACGTGGGGACCGACAACTACGCCGACCTCGTCGGGCACAGGTTCTTCCGGACGGCCGCCTGGAACACGCTGATCTTCGCGATCCTCGCCACGCTCAGCGAAGTCGGACTCGGCCTGGCTCTGGCGCTCCTCGTGTCCGGACGGATCCCGGGCGGCCGGTTCGTGGTTCCCGCCCTGCTGGCGCCCTACGTGCTTTCGACCATGGTGGTCACGGCGATATGGCGCGCGTGGTTCCATTATGACTTCGGATACCTGAACAACCTGCTGCGCGCGGCCGGCCTGCCGGCCGTGGAGTGGCTGTTCGATCCCGACATCGCGATGCTGTCGCTGGTCCTCGTCGACGCATGGCAGACCGCGCCGCTGGCCTTCCTGATCATCCTGGCAGGCCTTCAGGCGGTGCCCGACGAAGTCTACGAAGCGGCCAGCGTCGACGGCGCAGGCGCGGCAAGGGTTTTCTTCCACATCACGCTGCCGCTTCTGACGCCCTACCTGTTCCTGTGCGCGCTGCTGCGTTCGGTCGACGCGTTCAAGATATTCGACAAGGTGTATGCGCTTACCGGCGGCGGGCCCGGGCAGGCGACCGAAACGCTGTCGATGTACGTCTACCGTCTGGGATTCCGTTTCTTCGACGTGGGCGGCGCCTCCGCCGCAGCGATGATCATGGTCGTGATTTCGGGGCTGCTCGCCCTGGTTTACGCGAGCAGGCTGCTGGGCGGGAAGGCATGAGCGTCCGGAGACCGGGCATCGCGCGCGTGATCGCTGTCTACGCCGTAACGGCGACGCTCCTCGTGCCCATCGCATGGATGCTGACGACGTCCGTGCGTCCGCCGATCGAGTACGTGTCGGATTCCATCTCGCTGGTTCCGTCGCAAGTGACGCTGGAGCATTACGCCCAGCTGATTCGGGGCGACCTGCTCGGCAAGGCGTGGAACAGCCTCGTGGTGGCGGTGGGCACGACGGTCCTGGCGCTCGCGGCCGGCTTTCCGGCCGCCTACGCGCTGGTGCGTCTCCGCTTTCCAAAGGGGATGGATCTCGCGTTCCTGATGTTCGTGCTGCTGGTCAAGCTGACGCCGCCGATCTCGCTTGCCATCCCCCTCTACCAGGTGCTGCGCTCGCTGGGGCTGCTGGACACGCTTCTCGGCCTGGTCATCGTCTACCAGGTCTATGCGCTCCCGTTCGCGATCTGGATGCTGCTGGGGTTCGTGCGCGACGTCCCGGTCGAGTACGAGGAGGCGGCCATGATCGACGGCGCGTCCCTGATGCGACGCCTGCGCTCGATCGTCCTGCCGGTGATGACGCCCGGACTGATCGCGACCTCGATCTTCTTGGCGATTCTCAGCTGGAACGAATTCGCGTACGCCCTGCTGTTCATCCAGTCTCCCGACAAGTTCACGCTGCCGACCTTCATCGCGACGCTGATCACGGAGGACGAGACGTTCTGGGGCAGGCTGTCGGCCGTAGGGCTTCTGGCCTCGCTTCCGATCCTGGTCATGGTGGGCGCCGTCCAGAAAGGGCTTACGCGCGGATTCGGCGGCGGGCTGAAATGATCGCGCACAGAGGCGCCGTGCCGCGCGGCGGATGCCGGCATGGCGACGCATGATCGACGCCGGCACGAAGAGCGGCATGGCGCTTCAGGGCTGGCGCCGGCTGCGCCCATCCCTGTCGTGACCTGGTTGACGAGCGGCCGGATCCCGCAGGAAAAGCGACGCCGTCGCCGGCCCGAGGCGGCCCCTTCCCTCTTGCCGGGTGAGCCGGCTCTCCTCGGAAAGCGCGGTCTCGACGGCGGACGCTGGAACGGCATGGATCAGGAGCGCCACGCCCGCACCCTTTCTTGAGTTCAGACCTTTTGTCCGACTCTCGACTTCGGCGAGCTTTGCATAGTTGATTCTTCTGGCCCCGGCGGGTGAGATTGGCGTTGTAGGGCCCGTTGACAGTCGTCTTGCGATCGTCCGGCTTGATGCCATTTTCGGCCCCAACAACCGCCGGAACGACGGCACGAGGCAACAACGGCATGAGCGAGCAGAGAGATGACGATGCAGACAGGACGGTATTGACCGACGCCATGTGGGCGCGGACCGGGGACATGCTGCCGGGCAAGAAGTCCGACCCCGGCGGCACGGCGGCGGACAGCCGCCTCTTCATGGAGGCGGTTCCGCACGGGGTCGCCGTGGCGCGACCTCCCCGAGCGGTTCGGGAACTGGAACAGCGTCTTCAGGCGGTTCCGGCGCCGGGCGCTTCCGGGGGTCTTCGAGCGCGTTTCCGACGCCTTGTCGGAGGAGTCCGGCCTCGAGTTCGTGTCCGGCGCAAAAGGGGGACCTCGAGCCAGGGGACCGGACGTTCGAGAGGCGGCCTGACGAGCAAGGTCGTGGCCGTCGTGGACGCCCTGGGACATCTCGTGCGGTTCACGATCCTTCCCGGCCAGGCGCACGGCCCGAGGGGGTGCCGGGGCTTCCCGGCGGCCTGGCGTTCGGGGCCTTCGTCGGTGACAAGGCGTTCGACGCCGACCGGCTCCTGGAGGACCTGGCGGGACGCGGGGCGGAGGCGGTGATTCCGTCGAGGCGGAGCCGGACGGTGCCGCGGGCGCACGACCGGGACGTCTGCGGCTGGCGGCACCTGGCGGAGAGCCTCTTCGCGAAGGCCAGGGAGTTCCGGGCGGTCGCGGCGCGCTGCGCCAGGACCGACGCGAGCTTCGCAGCGGGGATTCACCTGATGGCAGGCGTGGTCGCCGCGACATGACTGTCAACGGGCCCTGGTGCCCTCGGCCGTATTTTCTCTTGGCATGTGCCCGTCCGCTGCCATCATCCCTCCATGTTCGTGCGAAGGAAGAAGCTCCCCGGCGACCGCGTCAAGGTCCAGGTCGTCAAGTCCGTGCGCAGCGGCGGCAAGGTCCGGCAGCGCGTCCTGCGCCATGTCGGCACGGCGACCGGCGCGGCACAGCTCGAGCGGCTCGAAGGCCTCGCCCGCCTCGTCATCGAGGAGATGCGCGACGCCGACGGCTCCCGGACCGCCCTGTTCTCGCCGAAGGAATTCGTCGATCTCCTCGAGCAGTCCCGGCGCGCCGCCCGCGATCCCGCGCCGTTCGGGACCGACCTGGCCGACTGCCACGAGGAGTGCCGGGTCGTCGTGGGGGTCCGGGAGGCCTTCGGCGCCATCTACGGCCTTCTCGGCTGGGACCGCATGTTCGGGGCGCGCCGGGCGAGCGCCAGCCGCATCGTCGAGGAGCTCGTGCTGGCCCGGATCACCCGGCCGCTGTCCAGGCGCGCCACGGTCAGCGAACTCGAAGCCCACGGCGAGCTGGCGCTGGACCCGGACTGCGTCTGCCGTGGCATGGACATGCTCGACGACGGGCGGATCAAGGCGATCCGCCGCCGGTCGCTGGAGGTCGCGAAGACCCTGCTGCCGGAGCCGCTGACGGCGGTGTTCCACGACACGACGAGCCTGCACTTCGAAAGCGAGCGGAACGACGCGCTGCGGCTCAAGGGCTGCAGCAAGGACGTCAGGCCGCACCGGGTGCAGGTCGTGTTCGCGCTTCTGGTGACGGCGGAAGGGCTTCCGGTCGGCTACGAGGTTTTCCCGGGCGACATCTGGGAGGGCGGCACCCTCGTGACGGCGCTCGAGGCCCTGGAGCGCGACCATGCCGGGGTGCGGTTCACGGTGGCGGCCGACGCGGGGATGACCGGCAGGGACAACGAGGCGGCGCTGCAGGCGCGGGGCACGCCCTGCATTCTCGGCGCCCGGCTGAAGGCCCGCCCGGCGGCGCAGAAACGCAGGGTCCTCGATCCGGACGCCTACGGTCCATGGGGCCGGGACGAATGCGCGCGGTCGATCGGCAGCTTCCTGTGCATCGAGGCCGGCGGGCGGAGGCTGGTCGTCACCCATTCGCCGAAGCGCGCCCGCAAGGACGCCCGCGAGCGGGAGCGCCGGATCGAGAAGCTGCGCGCCAGGCTGGAGGCCAGCGACACCCCGGCCTCGCTGAGCAGCCGCGGCGGCGCCCGGTTCCTCGACTTCCCCGGCGGGAAGGCGCGCCTCGACGAGGCGAAGGTGGCCGAGGCGGCCCGCTGGGACGGGCTTCGAGGGGGGGGGGGGGGGTCGTCGCCTGGGGCTGCGGCCAGGATGACCCGCGCGACCTGGTCATCCAGCATCGCAGGCTGTCCGAGATCGAGGCCTGCTTCCGCGCGAACAGGCACGAACTGAGGATCCGGCCGGTCTTCCACTGGAAGGAGCGCAGGGTGCGGGCGCACATCGCCATCTGCTGCATGGCCCTCTGCTGCCTCCAGCACGTGCGCCACCGGCTGGCGGTCCAGGGACGCCGGATGAGCCCGGACCGGATCCGGCGGGCGCTGAACGACCTGCAGGTCAGCATCCTGCACGACACGAAGGGATCGAGGACGTTCGGCCTGCCCGGCGCGGCGTCGGCCGATGCGCGAATGATCTGCCGCACGCTGGGCTGAAGTGGAACCCGGCGCCGTTCGTCTGCGAGCGACGGGGGCGGAAGAAGCAGACCTGACGGGCCGACCGGCCCGGATTGCGGCGCCGGGAGCGCCGAAACGTAGTGCCCTTTCTCGAAAGCGGACTCAATGATTTCATATGCTTGCAAGCGAATAGGTCTGAACTCAAGGTCGCGTTGGACGGCGCCGGCCACTCCAGCGCACCGCACCGGAAAGCCCTGCCCGTCGGCGGCCATCGCGCGCAGGGTCCCGGCCAGGCTCCCGTGCCGCCGGAACAGCGCGAAGCCGCCCTCGATACGGGCCCTGACGCTGGCGTCCGGATCCTTCGCCGTGCGGCCCTGCCCGTCGCGCGCGTAGCCGCGCGGCGCATGAATCCCTCGTCGATCAGGGGATTGTCCCTGCCCGTCGCGCGCGTAGCCGCGCGGGAGAAGGACCGGCAGCTCGCCGCGCGCCGCCTTGGCCTCCCGGCCGGCATGCATGCGCCGGCGCACCCTGCCCATTGCCCATTTAGCCACTGAACAATGATGTCCTTCGGGCCTGGCTCCCCGCGTTCCCTGCACCGGATTCCGCGGCCATGGGGGGGGGGCTTCGCCGGCGATCCGGGGACGGCGCGTCCGCCGGGGTTCCGGCACCGGACTCCGGGGTCTCCAGGGCGTACCGGCACGCCGGCGGACGCCGGAGGCTGGCCACGGCCGCGGGAACCGCGATAATTGCGCAAGAGGCTCCGCCTGCATGGCATGGCGGGGCGCCACTATCGGCGCCGCGTCATCGTGCCGCATCGTTCCGATGAGGAACGCTGGTTATTGATGGGAGCAGCAGTTGATTTTGGCCATGATCCGGAAGAGGATGGCGTGGCATGAACGAGGTGGTTCCATGAGCCTGGCTGCGTGGCCGGGAGCTTGCCCTCGCGTCGGGGCAGGCCTTGCCCCAGCGGCCGGGCTGGCCCTTGCCGGCAGCGTGATCGTGACGGAGGACGAGAAGGCGAGGTGCCAGGTCACCGTGTCTCCGGAACGGACTGGGGTTAATGAGCGCAGCCCGGCGCGGTGCGCGGTCTTCGCATGGGCCTCGACGGTCATGCCGCCCCCAGGGGGGGGGGCTGGCCGAGCCGAATCCCACCGGGCAAGGCGACCGGTCCCGATGCCATCGCGACGGACAGCGGGCAGTTCCTTGACGCAGCGTCCGTCGGGATTGCGCGCTGGATCGCCTTGGCGCGGCGTTCCCGAGCGCTCTCGTGCAACTGGCGCAGCGTGTCCCGGCGGTTCCGAACGCCGGGCGTCTTCGCGCGCGTTCCCGACGCCTTGTCCGCGGGGCCCGGGCTCGAGCGTGCGTCCGGCAGCGGCACGGTCGTGAAGGGCCGTGGCGGTCGTGGACGCGCTCGGTGGCGGCGATCCCGTCAATGCGGAGCCGGACCATTCCCCGGTAGCACGGCCAGGAGACCTTCAGGTGGCGGCATCGGGCGGAGAGCCCTTTATCGAAGGCCAGGCAGTTCCATGCGGTGGCGACGCGCTGCGACAGGGCGGCCGGAAGCCTCGCGACCGGGATCCGCGTCCCGTCGCCATCACGCCCTCGGCGGCATGACCGTCAGCGGGCCTTAGAGCTCGGCACGGCGATGTGCGTCCTGTGCCAGATCGATCCTGTCAACGCGGAGAACGGCAACCACGAGAAGTTCGTCGACGCCCTTTCCCGGACCAGTGCGCCGGGGAATTCCACGGCTCCCGCGACGCCCGCCGACATCCCGGCCGACGACACGACCACGGCTGAGGTGGACGTCGGGAGCAGCTATTCCGGAACGCTGGAGGCCGACGGGGACGTCGACTGGATCAAGGTCACCCTGAAGGCGGGCGAGCGCTACAAGTTCGACCTTGAAGGCATCGACGATCCCGGGACGGCCCAAGGCGCGCTGTTCGACCCGCTCATGTACATCCTCGACTCGAAAGGCAAGCGCCTGGCGTACAACGATGACATCGTCGGGGGGCAGGACTCCAGAATTTACCTCACCGCACCGGAATCAGGAACCTATTACGTCGTCGTGAAAGGGTACAAATGGACCTTGCGCAAGAACGCGAACGTAGGCGACTACCGGCTTGCTGTTGAGGGGCCGCTGCCAGAAGACAGCCTCGACGGCATCGCGAACTTCCTGACGGAAGGCTACTGGGACAGCCGGAAGTTCAACCTTGGAAGCGACGGGACCAGCCCGAAGGACGGCGTGATCACCTACACGCTGGACGGCTGGGCCCGGGACTCCGACGGGGTGACGGCGGCAATGGCCGGTCTCGTCCGCGAGGCGTTCAAGGTCTACGGGGCCATCCTCGGGATCGACTTCCGGGAAACCTCCTCGGGGACGGCCGACATCCGCTTCTCGGACCAATGGGGCGGAGGCTTTGCGGTATCCAAATACGGCAAAGGCCGCATTTCGCATTCCGAAGTGAACGTTAACTCCAGCTATTTCGCCGAAGACTCCTCCGTAGGGAGCAAAGGCTTCTATGTGATCCTGCACGAGCTCGGGCACGCGCTCGGGCTGGGACACGCGGGCCCCTACAACAGCTCCGCCCGTTTCCACGGCTCCGCGGCGTTCGCCAACGACAGCTGGCAGCTCTCGATGATGTCGTATTTCGACCAGGGTGAGAACCCGAACGTCGACGCGAGCCGTGCCACCCCGCTCGGCCCGATGGCGGCCGACCTGCTGGCCCTGGACAGCCTCTACGCGGAATACGGGTTCGGCACCTCGAACGCGTTCACGGGCGACACGGTCTGGGGCTTCAACACCAGCATCGACGCCTCGAAGGGCAAGGCGTTCAGCGAGCTGTCGAAGCACGCCCACAGGAACGCGTTCACGATCGTCGACTCGGGCGGCACGGACACGGTCGACTTCTCGGGCTACGCGGCCGACCAGGTGATCGACCTGACCGTCACGAAGAGCTCGGACGCCCACGCCACCGCCTCCTCGGTCGGCGGCCTGAGGAACAACATGATGCTGGCGGCGGGCACGGTGATCGAGAACGCGGTCGGCGGGAGCGGCGACGACGTCATCACCGGCAACGCGGAGGACAACGTCCTCACCGGCAACGCCGGCGACGACACGCTCACGGGCGGCGCGGGCGCGGACAGGTTCGTCTACGCCTCGGCGGACACCGGGCACGACAGGATCACGGACTTCACGGCCGGCGAGGACAGGATCGACTTCACCGGGCTCGGCGTCGCGTTCGCGGACCTGACGGTCGCGCAGGGCACGGGCGCGGAGGCGGCGCACACGGTCGTCTCGTGGACGGGCGCCGGCGGCGTGAGGCAGTCGGTCACGCTGGAGAACGTCGCGGCCTCGTCGGTCGGCGCCTCGGACTTCCTGTTCGACGGCACTGCCCCCGCGGTCTCCGTCGCGGACGCCGCCGTGACGGAGGGCGGCACGGCGCGGGTGACGATCAGCCTGGACCGGGCCTCGACGCAGGACGTCACGGTGCGGTGGTCGGTCGCGGACGGCACGGCGGGCGGCGGGGACCACGGGGGGCCGTCGGCGCCGCAGGAGGTCACCTTCAGGGCCGGCGAGACGGAGAAGGTCGTCGAGGTCGCCACCGTCCAGGACGAGGTCCATGAGGGCGACGAGACGTTCACGGTGACGCTGTCGGACCCCACGGGCGCCACGCTCGGGCAGGACGCCTCCGCCACGGTCACGATCACGGACGACGACGCGGAGCCCGCGGTCTCCGTCGCCGACGCCACCGTCACGGAGGGCGGCACGGCGCGGGTCGTCATCAGCCTGGACCGCCCCTCGACGCAGGACGTCACGGTGCGGTGGTCGGTCGCGGACGGCACGGCGGGCGGCGGGGACCGTTCGGGACCGTCCACGCCGCAGGTGGTCACCTTCAGGGCGGGGGAAACCGAGAAGACGGTCGAGGTCGCCACCGTCCAGGACGAGGTCCATGAGGGCGACGAGACGTTCACGGTGACGCTGTCGGACCCCACGGGCGCCACGCTCGGGCAGGACGCCTCCGCCACGGTCACGATCACGGACGACGACGCGGAGCCCGCGGTCTCCGTCGCCGACGCCACCGTCACGGAGGGCGGCACGGCGCGGGTCGTCATCAGCCTGGACCGCCCCTCGACGCAGGACGTCACGGTGCGGTGGTCGGTCGCGGACGGCACGGCGGGCGGCGGGGACCGTTCGGGACCGTCCACGCCGCAGGTGGTCACCTTCAGGGCGGGGGAAACCGAGAAGACGGTCGAGGTCGCCACCGTCCAGGACGAGGTCCATGAGGGCGACGAGACGTTCACGGTGACGCTGTCGGACCCCACGGGCGCCACGCTCGGGCAGGACGCCTCCGCCACGGTCACGATCACGGACGACGACGCGGAGCCCGCGGTCTCCGTCGCCGACGCCACCGTCACGGAGGGCGGCACGGCGCGGGTCGTCATCAGCCTGGACCGCCCCTCGACGCAGGACGTCACGGTGCGGTGGTCGGTCGCGGACGGCACGGCGGGCGGCGGGGACCGTTCGGGCCCCTCGGCGCCGCAGGTGGTCACCTTCAGGGCGGGGGAAACCGAGAAGACGGTCGAGGTCGCCACCGTCCAGGACGAGGTCCATGAGGGCGACGAGACGTTCACGGTGACGCTGTCGGACCCCACGGGCGCCACGCTCGGGCAGGACGCCTCCGCCACGGTCACGGTCAAGGACGACGACCCGGCGCCCGCGGTCTCCGTCGCGGACGCGACGGTGACGGAGGGCGGCACGGCGCGGGTGACGATCAGCCTGGACCGGGCCTCGACGCAGGACGTCACGGTGCGGTGGTCGGTCGCGGACGGCACGGCCGGCGGCGGCGACCACGGGGGCCCCTCGGCGCCGCAGGAGGTCACCTTCAGGGCGGGCGAGACGGAGAAGGTCGTCGAGGTCGCCACCGTCCAGGACGAGGTCCATGAGGGGGACGAGGACTTCACCGTCACGCTCTCGTCTCCGTCGGGGGCGAAGCTCGGCCAGGAGTCGTCGGCCACGGTCACGGTCGAGGACGACGACCCGGCGCCCGCGGTCTCCGTCGCGGACACGACCGTGACGGAGGGCGGCACGGCGCAGGTCGTCATCAGCCTGGACCGGGCCTCGACGCAGGACGTCACGGTGCGGTGGTCGGTCGCGGACGGCACGGCGGAGAGCGGCGACCACGGGGGGCCGTCGGCGCCGCAGGAGGTCACGTTCAAGGCGGGGGAAACCGAGAAGACGGTCGAGGTCGCCACCGTCCAGGACGAGGTCCATGAGGGCGACGAGACGTTCACGGTGACGCTGTCGGACCCCACGGGCGCCACGCTCGGGCAGGACGCCTCCGCCACGGTCACGATCACGGACGACGACGCGGAGCCCGCGGTCTCCGTCGCCGACGCCACCGTCACGGAGGGCGGCACGGCGCGGGTCGTCATCAGCCTGGACCGCCCCTCGACGCAGGACGTCACGGTGCGGTGGTCGGTCGCGGACGGCACGGCCGGCGGCGGCGACCACGGGGGCCCGTCCGCGCCGCAGGAGGTCACCTTCAGGCCGGGCGAGACGGAGAAGGTCGTCGAGGTCGCCACCGTCCAGGACGAGGTCCATGAGGGGGACGAGGACTTCACCGTCACGCTCTCGTCTCCGTCGGGGGCGAAGCTCGGCCAGGAGTCGTCGGCCACGGTCACGGTCGAGGACGACGACCCGGAACCCGCGGTCTCCGTCGCGGACGCCGCCGTGACGGAGGGCGGCACGGCGCGGGTCGTCATCAGCCTGGACCGGCCCTCGGCGCAGGACGTGACGGTGCGGTGGTCGGTCGCGGACGGCACGGCCGGCGGCGGCGACCACGAGGCCCCCTCGGCGCCGCAGGAGGTCACCTTCAGGGCCGGCGAGACGGAGAAGGTCGTCGAGGTCGCGACCGTCCAGGACGAGGTCCGCGAGGGCGACGAGAGCTTCACGGTGACGCTCTCGGACCCCGCGGGCGCCACGCTCGGGACGGACGCCTCGGCCACGGTGACGGTCAAGGACGACGACCCGGCGCCCGCGGTCTCCGTCGCGGACGCGACCGTCACGGAGGGCGGCACGGCGCGGGTCGTCATCACCCTGGACCGGGCCTCGGCGAATGACGTCACGGTGCGGTGGTCGGTCGCGGACGGCACGGCCGGCGGCGGCGACCACGGGGGCCCCTCGGCGCCGCAGGAGGTCACGTTCAGGGCCGGCGAGACGGAGAAGGTCGTCGAGGTCGCGACCGTCCAGGACGAGGTCCGCGAGGGCGACGAGAGCTTCACGGTGACGCTCTCGGACCCCGCGGGCGCCACGCTCGGGCAGGACGCCTCGGCCACGGTCACGATCACGGACGACGACCCGGCCCCCGTCGTCTCCGTCGCCTGGGCGTCGGTCACGGAGGGGAGCTGGGCGACCGGCCTGCTGGTGTTCGTCCTGGACCGGCCCGCGACGGAGGAGGTCACGGTCCGGTGGCATGCCGAGGACGGCACGGCCGGCAGCGCCGACCATTCGGCCCCGACGGCGCCGCAGGTGGTCACCTTCAGGCCGGGCGAGACCGTGAAGGCCGTCGAGATCGCCGCGGTCCAGGACGAGGTCCACGAGGGCACGGAGAGCTTCAGGATCGTGCTCTCCGACCCCGAGGGCGCGACGCTCGGGCCTGACCCGACGGCGAAGGTGGTGATCCATGACGACGACCCGGCGCCCGTGGCGACGGTCGCGGACGCGACCGTGACGGAGGGCGGCACGGCGCGGGTCGTCATCAGCCTGGACCGGCCCTCGGCGGAGGACGTCACGGTGCGGTGGTCGGTCGCGGACGGCACGGCCGGCAGCGGGGACCGTTCGGGACCGTCCGCGCCGCAGGAGGTCACCTTCAGGGCCGGCGAGACGGAGAAGGTCGTCGAGGTCGCGACCGTCCAGGACGACATCCGCGAGGGCGACGAGAGCTTCACGGTGACGCTCTCGGACCCCGCGGGCGCCACGCTCGGGACGGACGCCTCGGCCACGGTGACGATCAGGGACGACGAGCCGGCCCCGCCGGCGGGAAGCGGCGCGGCGGACGTCCTGCGCGGGAGCGCGGGCGACGACACGCTGCGGGGGCTGGGCGGGGACGACCGCCTCCACGGCGGGGCGGGCGACGACGACCTCTTCGGGGGCGCGGGGTCCGACGTCCTCCGCGGCGGGGCCGGCGCGGACTGGCTCGACGGCGGGGCCGGGGACGACCGCCTCCACGGCGGCGGGGGCCGCGACGCCCTGCGCGGGGGCGCGGGCGGCGACCGGCTGTCCGGCGGGGCCGGCGGCGACTGGCTCGACGGCGGGGCGGGCGACGACGTGCTGGACGGCGGGGCCGGCGGGGACTGGCTGCACGGCGGCGCGGGCGACGACGTGCTCCGCGGCGGCGCCGGCGCCGACGCGTTCGTCTACGGCCGCGGGCCGTTCGGCCGGGACACGGTGCGCGACTTCCAGGACGGCGAGGACGTGCTCGACTTCTCCGGCTCCGGGCTGCGGTGGCGCGACCTGTCGGTGTCGGACGACGGCAACGGGAACGCGGTGGTCCGGGTCAGGGGGGCGGAGGACTCCGTCACGCTCGCCGGCGTCGACGCCGCGCTCGTCGGCCAGGACGACTTCGTCTTCTGACGGACAGGCGGCGGCGGCGCGGCGGCGCAGGGCGTCGCGGGCGAAATGCAGGTATCGGGCCCGCAGGCATGCGAAGGACGCGATCCCCGACCTGCACCCATATGCAGCAAGCGTCCCAGGAGAGGCGGGCCCTGCCAGGCGCGCGCAGCGCGCCCGTCGGCGGGATCACGCGTCTGGAGCTGTCGGTGCGCGGCCTCCTCCGCACCTTCGGGCTCAGGCCCGGCCGGGTGTCGAAAGGGGAACGGGAGGAGCGGGTCCGGGAGCCGGCCTCGGACGGCGAGACGCTCTCGGATGCGGTCGGGCCGATCCTGCGGCTGCGCGCGGAGATGCGCAACGAGCCGGCCGCGACGACGAAGAGGGTCCGGACGCTCGCGCGGGCGGACGACGCCTGCCGGCTGCTGCTGACGGCGATGCCCGGCGCGGGGCCGGCGACGGCTTTCGTCGCCGCGGCCGCCGGCCCGTCCCGGTTCCGGAGGGCGCGGGACATCGGCGCCCGGGCGGGGCCGGCGCCGACGCGGAGCCGGTCGGGGGAGCGGGACGCCTCTGGCGGGATCACGAGGGCCGGCGACGCCGCGCTGCGCACGGCGCCCTTCCAGGCCGCCACGGTGATGCCGCGCCACGGCGGGAAAGGGAACTGGCCGGGTCCCGGGCGCTGCGCGCCGCGGGGCGGCGCGGCGTCAGGCGCGCCACGACCGCGCCGGCCCGGCGCATGGGCGTGGCGCCTCTCCGGACATGGCCGGACGGTACGGAGTTCCGCTTCGCCCGCGCGCCGTCGGCGGCGCGCGGCCCGGCATGGGCATGGCTGCACCGGAACTGCAGCCCGTGACGAAGAGGGAAGGAGCGGGATCCGCCTGTCGAGGCGGCCCGCCCGCGGACGTCCCCGACCGGGGCGCGGCCCCCGATGACGTCGTCATCTGCCTCGTTGCCGAGCCGCGCCGTCGCGTCCGGGCACGCCGATGAGACTGACGCTCGGGGACCGGACCGGACCGGACCAGGCATCATGCAGGCGGCCGTCGAGCCGACCGCGGACGGAAGGAAGACGCCCGGCGGCGGACGAGAGGCGGACCTTCCCGGAACCGGCGAGGTGACGTCCTGAACGAAACCGGGCGGCGGCGAACCCGCCGTGGGCTGGCAGGCCTGCGCCCTGCGGCCGCGAATGCGCAGGAATCCGCACTTGACGGCAAGGGCCCCATTACGGAAGGCAGCGCGCTTCGCGCGGGTCGTCGTCAGGTGCGGCAGGATCCGCCGTCAGATGTGGTAGGAAGAAGCGGATCTGACGGGCCGACCGGCCCGGATTGCGGCGCCGGGAGCGCCGAAACGTAGTGCCCTTTCTCGAAAGCGGCCTCAATGATTCCAGATGCTTGCAAGCGAAT
This sequence comes from Paracoccaceae bacterium, assembly GCA_965221845.1. Taxonomy (GTDB): domain Bacteria; phylum Pseudomonadota; class Alphaproteobacteria; order Rhodobacterales; family Rhodobacteraceae; genus JAJEFO01. The sequence continues at coordinate 69,138 of OZ244919.1, read as the reverse complement.
AGGTCTGAACTCAAGGGTGGGCGCCGTCCAGAAAGGGCTTACGCGCGGATTCGGCGGCGGGCTGAAATGATCGCGCACAGAGGCGCCGTGCCGCGCGGCGGATGCCGGCATGGCGACGCATGATCGACGCCGGCACGAAGAGCGGCATGGCGCTTCAGGGCTGGCGCCGGCTGCGCCCATCCCTGTCGTGACCTGGTTGACGAGCGGCCGGATCCCGCAGGAAAAGCGACGCCGTCGCCGGCCCGAGGCGGCCCCTTCCCTCTTGCCGGGTGAGCCGGCTCTCCTCGGAAAGCGCGGTCTCGACGGCGGACGCTGGAACGGCATGGATCAGGAGCGCCACGCCCGCACCCTTTCATGGGGCGCGCCCTTGCGGCTGCATGGCCCGCCTCCTGCTTCAGCGTCACTGCCATTGCCATGGTATCGTGGCAAAAGGCTTATCCCTTTGACTACGGCACCGCAAGATGCTGTGCCTGCGGCCGGTCGCCGGATCCCCGGCGGAATCCGCGTGGCGGCGCCGCGCGGCGGCCCGGACGGTGCCGGAAGGTGGGGATTCGGGTGGTGCGCGGGTGCGCCCGCCGGTGCCGTGGCGGAATCCGGGCACGGGATCCGGCCGCGTCAGGCGCGTCCGCCGACGATGTCGTGATACGTTGCGGGCGGCAGCCCCGGGCCGATGCCGAGGAGGCTGTCGAGGGACGTCCGCCTGTGGCGGCGGCGGTTCCATCGGAAGACGAAATCGTCCAGGCATCGCTGGACATGCCTGCGGCGCAGGCCGTGGCACACGCCCATGGCCCGGCGCTTGAGGTTGTAGAACGCCCGGTGGACCCGGGTCAGGACCTCGTGCGCCCTGCAGCCGCCGACCACCCTTTCCTCGCGCGGGCTCTCCGGCAGGCCGGCGCAGCCGCTCCAGCCGTCGGCGCCGCGGCCCCTGCCGGCCACGCCCTTCGCCCCGTCCGTTTCCGCGCCGCCGCCGTCGCGGCAGGGCACGGACGTCTCGTCCACCTCCGCGATCCCCTGCGAGCCGGGCTCCGGTCCGGGCCGGCCATGGCCCGGCGCAGCCTGTGCAGCAGCAGCCACGCTGACTTGCAGCTCCCGATCCCCGGCCGCGCCTGGAGCTGAAGCGCGGAGATGCCGTTGGAATGCGTCGCCACGATGTGGGCCGCGAGGAACCAGGTCCCGGCGGCAGGTGGCTGCGGTGCGTCACCGTGCCCGCCGTCACCGGGGCCTGGCGTCCGCACCCCGCGCACTCGTGGAGGCGGCGCTCCCCCTCGGCTGCCAGCCTTTCGTGCCGCCGCAGGCCGGACACCGGAAGCCGACGCCCCGGCGCAGCCTGGCCAGGTGCCCGGCGCAGGCGTCGTCGTCCGGGAAGAGCTCCTCGAACTCCTGGCGGGACATGGGCCGGTCGTGTTTCCATCGCGATGCCATGGGGAGAACACAAGGCGAACGGAACGGATCTTCAACCCCCGCCGGACACAAAATGTGGACATGCCTTGGTCAAAGGGATAAGCCTTCGTGGCAGAATGGTTCCGGCCGGCGCGAGGCCCATGGGACCGCCCGGGTCGCAGGCCCTTCACGGCTCGCTGAGGATGCCGCCGCAGACAGGCCTCGCCGCACCCGTCGTTCCCGGCGCGGATGTCGGCAGCCCGCTGCGGACCCGGGCCGCAAGATAGGCGAATGCCTGCGCCTCCAGCATGTCTCCGTCCATCCCGGCATCCTCCACCGGGATCACGGGGCAATCGAGCGCCTCGGCGAGCGATGCCATGAGGCCGCGGTTCCTGCGGCCCCCGCCGGACACCAGGACGCGCCCGGGAGCCTGCGGACAGTGCGCCGTTCCCATGGCCACCGCTCCTGCCGCACCGGCTGCAAGCGTTGCCGCGGCATCGGCCGGCGAGCATGCGCCGACCTTTTCGACCCATCCTGAAAAATCTTCTCTGTCCAATGATTTCGGAGGCAATCTTGAGAAATGTTCGTGATGCGCCAGCAAATGCCTGACCATGTCTGCGTCAACATTGCCCGCAAGCGTCAGCCGACCGTCCCGGTCAAGCGGCGCGTTCAGGCGGACCCGGCACAGGTCATCGATCGGCGCGTTGCCGGGCCCGGTGTCAAACGCAAGGCAGGCTCCCGGAGATTCCGGGGCTTCTCTGGAGACGTCCAGCCAGGTGAGGTTTGCAACGCCACCAATGTTGAGGAAGGCGACCGGCTCGGAGACGGCAAGCATTCGTGCCAGCGCGAAGTGGTAGAACGGCGCCAGTGGCGCGCCCTGCCCGCCATGCCGCATGTCTTCCGAGCGGAAATCCCAGACCACGGGCACGCCGAGCGCACGTGCCAGCGACCGGCCGTCGCCGATCTGGAGCGTTCGCCCCTCGTCGGGACGATGCAGCGTCGTCTGTCCGTGGAAGCCGACCAGTTCCGCATCGCCGAAACCGGACAGCAGCTCGACATGCGCGGATTCGACCACGTCGGCTGCCGCGGCGACCTCGCGCCCGCAATCCTGCCCGAGGGCAGAGCGCAGGATCGTCCGCTCGGCCGGGGAATAGGGCCTGTATCCTGTCCTGCCGAACTCGAGGACGCGCGTGCCGTCGGTCCTGACCATCGCGGCATCCACCCCGTCCAGCGACGTGCCGGACATCGTGCCGGCCACCCAGAGCGCGCCCTGCTCAGTCATGGCGTTTGCGTTGCCTTCCGGGCAGGTATAGGAGTCTTCGCCGCACGGGCGCGAGACTACACGGAACGGCGATGACCCATCACCCCAAATCGGACTTTCTCGCCGCGGTGGCGTCACGCGGCTTTCTGGCCGACTGCACCGACCTCTCCGCGCTCGACGCGCGGATGCGCAAGGGCTCCGTCACCGGCTACATAGGCTTCGACCTCACCGCGACGTCGCTGCACATCGGGAACCTCGTGCAGATCATGCTGCTGCGGTGGATGCAGAAGACCGGGCACAGGCCGATCACGCTGATGGGCGGCGGCACGACAAAGGTCGGCGACCCCTCGGGCAAGGACGAGATGCGCAGGATCCTGCCCGTCGGGAGGATCCGGGAGAACGCCGAGGGCATTCGCAAGGTCTTCCTGCGCTACATTTCCTACGGAGACGGCCCCACCGATTCTCCCCTCGTGGACAATTCGGAGTGGCTCGACGACCTTGGATACATTGGATTCCTCAGGGACATCGGCAAGCACTTCACGGTCAACCGGCTCCTTGCGTTCGAGAGCGTGAAGTCGCGCCTCGACAGAGAGCAGGCGCTTTCCTTCATAGAATTCAACTACATGCTGCTTCAGGCTTACGACTTTCTCGAGCTGCACAGGCGCTTCGGATGCAGCCTTCAGATGGGCGGATCGGACCAATGGGGCAACATCGTCTCGGGCACCGACCTGATCAGGCGCGTGGAAGGCGCGCACGCCTTCGGCCTCACGACGCCGCTCGTGACCCGTGCGGACGGCCGGAAGATGGGCAAGTCCGCAGAGGGCGCCGTCTGGCTGAACGAGGACATGATGTCTGGCCACGACTTCTGGCAGTGGTGGCGGAACGTGCCCGACGAAGACGTCGGGCGGTTCCTGAAGATGTTCACGGAACTGCCCTTGGAGGAATGCCGCCGGCTCGGGGCGCTCGGCGGTTCGGAGATCAACGAGGCGAAGATCAGGCTGGCGAACGAGGCGACGACGCTTTGCCGGGGGGCCGCGGCGGCCCGTGCGGCGGCGGAGACCGCGCGCGACGTCTTCGATAAAGGCGGCATCGGCGACGGCCTGCCCGTTCTGGAGCTCACGCGGGAAGAGGTCGGCGACGGAATTTCCGCGACACAGCTCATCCTTCGTTCGGGACTTGCCAGATCCGGCAAGGAGGCCAGGCGGCTCATCGCGGAGAACGGGGCGCGGGTCGACGGCCGTCCGCTGGCCGACGCGGGCCGGATCTTCGACCTCGATGCACTCAGCTCGCCGGTCAGGCTTTCGGCCGGCAGGAAGCGCCACGCTCTCGTCAAGCTCCGGGAATAGGTCCGCGCCGCGCTTCCATGCCTTGCCGTGCGCCGTACGTGTCGGCGTGCCAGGGTCCCGACCGTTCCGCGAATGGCGCCGACGTTCGCCCGAGGAGCTCGCGGAGCATGCGTGCGTGGGCATGGACCGCAGGCGCTGGAGCCGGAGCGATGCAATGGGCCGCTGCCGCGTCCCGGCCCTCCCGCGCCTTCGCTCAAATCCGTCGGATCCTCCCCAAAGGTGCTGCCGCGAGCCTGCGTCAGGATTCCGCATCTCGCATGGCGGCCCGTCCGGGTGTAGCCCAGATTAGTTGCTCATGCGGCGATGGCCTGATTCGTCCGCCATTCGAGGAAGTCGGGCACCCTGAGGTTCATGGCGCAGCCCTCCAGCGCCAGCATGGCGTTGGCGCCCCTCTTCGACCGGCGCGTTCCGGAGCGCTTGAGCCGCAGCCCGAACCGCCGGCATCCGCCCTCGACGACGCCGCTCCCGGCCCGGACGCCCCGTTCCCGGAACCCGTCGTGCCGCATCCGGCCGAGGTTCCTCTCGAAATGCCGGCAGCAGGCCTCGACTTTCTCGTGCCGGTCCCTGAAGGGTGCCAGCTCCCGGGCCGCCTTCGCCGCCCGGCCCGCCCTGACGTCCGCCTCGCCTCCGCGAACCGCCGGTCCCGCTCCGCCCCCGGCCGGCAGGACCGCCTCGCGGCGTCGGAGGCGCGTTCCGGGCAGTGGAGGAGGCCGGGCACGAAGGCGGCCTTCCGGCCCCGAAGAGCCCCTCGCAGGCGTTGGGGATCCAGTCCGCCCCGTCGGAGGCGACGACGGGCCCGCCCGCGTCGTGCAGGCCCCGCCGCCGCGCCTCCCGGTCGGGCCGCGCCGCGAAGTCCGAGGCCTCCCGGCCTCCGGACGGCGCCGCCGCGCCGCCGGTCAGGCAGGTGACGGATTCGCCGCCCCGGTCCCTGACCGCCGCGCCGGTCCCGGGGTCCCGGCCCTCGGCGGTGCAGATGACCGCAAGCCTGGCCTCGCGCGTCCTCGAGGTGCCGTCGGCCTGCCTGCCCGCGACGCCCTCGGTCTCCTCCCTGCGCATCGGGACGCCGGTGCCGTCGACGGAGATCTGCATGCGCGGTTCCGGCGGCCTGCCGTCCGGCACCTCCTCGCGCTCGAAGCGCTGCGCCGCCTCGCCCAGCCCGGCGCCCGGCGCTGCAGCGAGCTCGGCGAGGCGTCCGCCCCGGCGAGGCTGTCGACATGCCGGCTCGCCGCCTCGAAGCCCGTGAGCGGCACCGTCCCGGCGATGACGCTCGCCATCCCCGGCGTCACCGTCCCGCCCTCAAGGCCCGGCGCCCGGTCCGGCGGGAAGCATCCCGCGCCGCAGGACCGGCAGCGGAAACGCGACCGCTCCGCCTCGACCCGCCCCAGCCGGCTCGAGGCAAGGACTTCGGCGTCGCCGAATGCCGGGCCGTCGGCCTGCCGCAGGCCGCGCACTCCGGCGCCGGCAGCGTCGCGTCCAGCCGCCCGGCAGAAGCTCGGCGCCGCCGCGCCGCCGCCCGGCGAGGCGTCCCGGAGCGCCCGCCCGCCCCCGTCCGGGTCCGGAACCCCCGAGCCCGGGTCCGCCGCCAGCCGCGGCGGCAGGGGACCGAACTCCGCCGGGACCGCCCCGGCAGCGCCTCCGGCGTGCCGTCCCCCGCGACGTCGCGGCTCCGCACCTCGCCCCCCTCGATCCAGCATCGCGTGAACCCGCCCGCGTGCCTGCGGACCGGCGGCGGATGCGCCGCCGCCTCGTCCTCGGGAAGGCCCTCCGGACAGCCCGCCGCGTCCGGATGGCGGTGCACCCGGCTCCCTTCGCTCTTCGTCATGACACGCACTCCTGCATCTGCCTTCCGTAATGGGGCCCCCACCGTCAAGCACAAGATTCCTGTGCCTGAGCGGCCACGAAGCCCGAACCAAACAGTTCTGTCCCGGCGCCGGCGGCAAGGGCGCGCGGCGTTCATGCCGGGAGCGGCGTTGGCTTTTGGTCCGGAGCCGGGGATTGCCTGGTTCGCCGAAGCGACCGCAGGAGTCTGGCGAGGCGAACCAGGCAATCCCCGGCGGGGTCGAAGCCGTTCAGGTTTCGTTCAGGGCCCTGCCTCCCTGTTTCCGGGAAGGTCCGCTTCACGTCCGCCGCCGGGCATCTTGCTTCCGTCCGTGGTCGGCCCGCCGGCCGCCTGCATGATGCCTGGTCCAATCCGGTCCCCGAGTGTCAATCTCAAAAGCGTGCTCGAACGCGGCAGCGCGGTTCGGCAACGAGGCAGCTGACGACATCATCGGGGACCGCGTCCCGGCAAGGGGACGTCCGTGGACGGGCCGCCTCTCAAGAGGCGGATCCCGTTCCTTCCCTCTTCGTCACGGGCTGCAGTTCCGGTGCGGCCGTGCTCATGCCGGATCCGGTGCCATCGCTGGCTCGCGGGTGAAGCGGAACTCCGTCCCGTCACGCCACATCCGGAGCAGCACCATGGCCATGCGCCGGGCCAGCGCGGTCGTGGCGCGCTTCCCGCCACGCCTCGTCGCAATGCGCAGAGCCCAGGACTTCGGCCAGTTCATTTTCCTGCTGGCGTGCAGCATCACCGTGGCGGCCTGGAACAGCGCCGTGCGCAGCGCGACGTCGCCGGTCCTCGTGATCCCGCCGGAGACGTCCCGTTCCCCCGACTGGCTCCGTTTCGGCGTCAGCCCCGCCCAGGCGCCGATGTCCCTCGTCCTTCGGAACCGGGTCGGGTCGTCGACCGCCGTGACGAAGGTCAGCGCCGTGACCGGGCCCACGCCAGGCATCGTCATCAGCAGACGGCACGTGGCGTCCGACATGGCCAGGCTCCGGACCCTCTTCGTCATCATGGCCAGCTCGTTGCGCATCTGCGCGCGCAGCCGCAGGATCGGCGCGACCGCGTCCGACAGCATCGCGTTGTCCGCGGCCGGTTCCCGGACCCGTTCCTCCCAGCGGCCCTTCGAGACACGGCCCAGCTTCAGCCCGAAGTTGCGAAGGAGGCCGCGCACGGAGAGCTCGAGCCGCGTGAGGCCTTCCACCAGCGCGCTGCGCGAGGTCGGCAGGGCCCGCTTCTCCTGGGACGCGACCGACTTGCAGTGCACGGGCTGGAACCAGCCCATGCGCAGGAGGTGGGCGATTCCCTCGGCGTCCCGCCGGTCCGTCTTGACCGGGGCCGCCTTCAGCGAGGCCTTCACGCGCCTCGTCTCCATGAGCACCGTCTCGAAGCCGGCCTCGCTCAACCCCCTGTGAAGCCACTGCGACAGGGGGCCGGCCTCCGGGCCGACCGCAACGACGCTGCCGGGCAGCCCGCGAATGTGCTCGACGAGCGATCCGGGATCGGAAGGCACCTTCGCCTCGTTCACTGTCTTCCCATTGGCGCCGAGCGCGCAAACCGACGTGCTTGCCAGCGACACGTCCAGTCCGATAAAGATTTCCATTGTCGTTGTCCTTTCTGTCATCATGGAACCAGGAAGCGCTCCTCCGGGAACACTTCCGCCACCCACAATGGCACATGCTGTGCGTGGCAGGGACAACGACACCAGACCGGCTGCCTTCCAACTCTCCGATCAAAACCGGCGCTGGTGCGAATCGCCGCCCCATTACGGCATCTCATGCAGCGCGCCGCAGGCCGGTTCGTCCGGCCGTTGCACGATGCGCCGCAGGTAAAGCGTGGCAGAAGAGAATCGCGGTCGTCAACTAGGGCCCGTTGACAGTTGCCTTGCGAATCGCCCGCTTCCATGCCATTTCCTTCCCCGATGACCGCCGGAACGGCGGCACGGGCAGGAAACAGGTGACATCATGAATGCAGACAGGACGGTTCTGACCGACGCCATGTGGGCGCGGATCGAGGACATGCTGCCGGGCAAGAAGTCCGATCCCGGCGGCACGGCGGCGGACAACCGCCTTTTCATGGAGGCGGTGCTCTGGCGGTTCCGCACGGGGTCGCCGTGGCGCGACCTCCCCGCGCGGTTCGGGAACTGGAACAGCGTCTTCAAGCGGTTCCGGCGCTGGGCGCTTTCGGGAGTTTTCGAACGCGTTTCCGACGCCTTGTCCGAGGAGTCCGGCCTCGAGTGGGTGTTCGTCGACGGCACGGTCGTCCAGGCGCACCGGAAGGCGTCCGGCGCAAAAGGGGGACCTCGAGCCAGGGGATCGGTCGTTCCAGAGGCGGCCTGACGAGCAAGGTCGTGGCCGTCGTGGACGCGCTCGGCTATCTGGTCCGCTTCAGGATCCTTCCCGGCCAGGCGCACGACCTCAAGGGGGTGCCGGGGCTTCTCGACGGCCTGGCGTTCGGGGCCTTCGTCGGCGACAGGGCGTTCGACGCGGACTGGCTGCTGGAGGACCTGGCGGAACGCGGGGCGGAGGCGGCGGTCCCGTCGAAGCGGAGCCGGACGGTGTCGCGGGCGCATGACCGGGAGGTCTACGGCTGGCGGCACCTGGTGGAGAACTTCTTCGCGAAGATCAAGGAGTTCCGTGCGATCGCGACCCGGTACGACAAGACCGACGCGAGCTTTGCCGCCGGGATCCACCTCGTCGCCGGCGTGGTCGCGGCGACATGAGTGTCAACGGGCCCTAATCTGGGCTACACCCGGCCCGTCCAGGCGTCTTTACTGGCAGGGGCGCAGGCCTTATACAGACCCTCAAAGACAGACTGAGGCAGCCATGACCGCAGAACCCGCCGAAAGGCTCGAGGGCACGCCGCTGATCGCGCCGTCGTCCACCGACCATCCTCTTTACGACTCGGTCGTGGCGGCATGTCGGTCGGTGTACGATCCGGAAATTCCAGTGAACATCTACGATCTTGGCCTGGTCTACACGATCGACATCTCCGATGACGGGGCCGTGAAGGTCGTCATGAGCCTGACCGCGCCGGGATGTCCGGTTGCAGGAGAGATGCCCGGATGGGTTGCCGAGGCCGTGGAGCCCCTGCCCGGCGTGAAGCAGGTCGAAGTCTCTCTCACCTGGGATCCGCCCTGGGGCATGGAAATGATGTCCGACGAGGCGCGGCTCGAACTGGGATTCATGTGATGTTCGGAACTTCGGAGAAGGCCGCTGTGACCATGACCCCTGCAGCGGTCGGCCAGATCGCGAAGCTCATGAAGCGCGATGGCCGCGCCGGCCTTCGCATTGGCGTCAAGAAGGGCGGCTGCGCGGGCATGGAATACACCATGGACTACGCCGACGAAGTGGACCCGCTGGACGAGGTCGTTGAGAAGGACGGCGCCCGCGTCATGATCGCGCCGATGGCGCAGATGTTCCTGTTCGGGACCGAGATCGACTACGAGGTCTCCCTGCTGGAGTCGGGGTTCAAGTTCAGGAACCCGAACGTCGAGGACGCCTGCGGGTGTGGCGAGTCCATCAAGTTCAAGGACGTCGGCCAGCTGTCCTCCGAACGGGAAGCCGGGACGCGGCGATGAGCCTTCATCGCAAGGCCTTCCCGGGAGCCGGCATTGGGTGATGCGCAGGCTGGCGGCCGGCAACTGGAAAATGAACGGGACGTCCGCGAGCCTGGACGAAGCCCGGACTCTCGCTTCCGCGTTTCCGTCGCCGGCATGCGACATCCTGGTATGCCCGCCGGCAACGCTGCTGCATCCGATGGCCCGGGCCTTGGCCGGAACTGCCGTCGCCGTCGGCGCGCAGGACTGCCACGCGGCCGCATCGGGCGCGCATACCGGCGACATCTCGGCCGCGATGATCGCTGACGCCGGCGGCGCCTGCACCATCGTCGGTCACTCCGAACGGCGCTCAGGCCACGGCGAACGCGACGCCGACGTCCGGGCAAAGGCGATGGCGGCCTGGTCCGGCGGACTTGCCGCAATCGTCTGCGTGGGGGAAACGCTGCAGGAGCGGGAGGCGTGGCGCACCATGGAGACCGTGCGCAGCCAGCTCCGCGGCTCGGTTCCTGACGGCGCGAACGGACGGAACACCGTCGTGGCCTACGAGCCGGTCTGGGCGATCGGGACCGGCAAGGTGCCCGCGATGCCCGAAATCGCGGAAGTGCATGCGGACATCCGAAGTGAGCTGGCCGTCCGCTTCGGCGCCCTGGCGCGGGAAATCCGGCTGCTTTACGGCGGTTCGGTGAATCCGTCGAACGCGCGCGAGATATTCGGCGTGCCGAACGTGAACGGCGCCTTGGTCGGCGGCGCGTCGCTCAAGGCGGACGACTTCGGGGCGATCGTCGCGGCCCTGGAGCGGGCGTGAGGGCCCTTTCGCCGAACGCCTGGGCCCTTTTCGCGAGGCGGCAGCGAGGGCGGCGCGCCGGAGGCCCGCGCCGCCTCTACGCGCCGCGCGATTCCAGATGCGCCGCCAGATGCTCCATGCGGTCCTGGCCCCAGAAGCGCCTGTCGTCGTCGGTTATGAAGAAGGGGGCGCCAAAGACGCCGGCATTCACGGCGTCCTCCAGGTTCGCTTCGTAGATCTCTGCACCGGAGAGAAGACCGCTGTCGGCAAGCGCGGAGTCGAATCCGGCGGCCTCGAGGCAGGCCTTGATCACGGCATCCTCGGCGATGTCCCTCTCTTCCGCCCAGCAGGCCCGGGTCAAGGCCGCGACCAGCGCTCCGAGGTCGCCGCTGCCGTCCTTCTGCGCCGCGATGACCGCGTAGGAGGCGGGCGCGGGGTTTGTCGGCCAGTGGGCAGGATGCAGGTTGATCGGCATCCCGGCCGCCTTCGCGTTCCGCTCCATCTCGATCAGCCGGTACTCCTGGCGCGACACGTGCCGCTGCGCGGGCGGCACGCCGCCGGTTCTCGCAAACAGCGCCATGAGATCCAGCGGCTTGTAGGCGATCGTGGCTCCGTGCGCCGCCGCAATCTCGCCGGGGCGCGTTCCGGCCAGGTAGCAGTTGGGCGAGAACACCCCGAGATAGTAGTCGACATGCGCCATTTCCGGCCTCTTTCTCACAAGTCAGTTTGCGTGAACGTATGCCCGTGCTAAGCGGTGTCAACTTTGATTCTGCCGCTTGCGCAGGCCGCCAAGGACGCCATTGCCAATGCCCCAAGGTGAAGGCCCCAAGATACTCGCAGGAAATTCAAACCCCTCCATGGCTTCGGCCGTCTGCCGACGCATGTCGATGCACTGCGGAACGGGCGTGGAACTGGTCAGGACGCGGGTCGAGCGCTTCAACGACGGCGAGATTTTCGTCGAGGTGTTCGAGAACGTCCGCGGCGAGGAGACCTTCATCCTGCAGTCCACGTCAAACCCGGCCAATGACAACCTGATGGAACTGCTGATCATGGCTGACGCCCTGCGCCGCTCATCCGCCCAGCGCGTGACGGCCGTCGTGCCGTATTTCGGCTATGCGCGGCAGGACCGGCGGACGAAGTCCCGGGTCCCGATCTCGGCCAAGCTGGTGGCGAACATGATCGTCAGTGCCGGCATCGAGCGTGTCCTGACGATGGATCTGCATGCGGCGCAGATCCAGGGGTTCTTCGACGTGCCGGTCGACAACCTATACGCCTCGCCGATCTTCGCGCTCGACATCAGGCATGCGTTCAGGGAGAGGCTCGACCAGATCACCGTGGTGTCGCCGGATGTCGGCGGCGTCTCGCGGGCGCGGGAGCTGGCCCAGCGCATCGGGGCGCCGCTGTCGATCGTCGACAAGAGACGCGAGAGCCCCGGCGACGTGGCGGAGATGACCGTGATCGGCGAGGTGAAGGATCGGGTCTGCATCGTCGTTGACGACATCGTCGACACCGCCGGCACATTGTGCAAGGGCGCCGAAACGCTCGTCAACGAGGGGGCGAAGGAGGTTCACGCCTACATCACGCACGGCGTCCTTTCGGGTCCCGCGATCGAGCGCGTCACCGGATCCGTCATGAAGAGCCTCGTGATCACCGACACGATCGAGCCCGCCGCGGAGACGGAACGGGCCGGGAACATCCGGGTCGTTCGGACTGCACCGGTGTTTGCCCAGGCCATCCAGAACATCTGGCAGGGAACCAGCGTGTCAAGCCTGTTCAGCGCCGCGATGCTGGAGCCGATCTACGACGGGCTGTATTCGGCCTGACCCGGGCCTCGCCGGTTCCGCCGGATCTCCGTGGATGGCGCGTCCGCCAGAGGGTTCCTGCACGCCCCGGACCCGCATCCGGTCTCGCGCGCTCCGCCCTTGCAGGAGGCCGGTTCGCACGATACGCCCCGAAGCATGCGCATCATTCGCGACATCACGCGCGTGCAACCGCATGATCGGGGAGCCACTGCAGCGATAGGCAACTTCGACGGTGTCCATGTCGGTCATCAGGCCGTCCTCGGCGTTGCCGCGAAGGCTGCCGACGCGCCTCTTGGCGTCCTGACCTTCGAGCCGCACCCCAGGGAGTTCTTCGCGCCTTCCGCCCCGCCTTTCCGGCTCATGAACGCAGCCGCGCGCGCGCACCGCCTGCAGAGCCTCGGCGTGGAACTTCTCTGCGAGATGCCGTTCAACGGCCGTCTGGCGTCCCTGAGTCCGGAGGCATTCTCCAGCGAAATCATCCGCAACTGCCTTGGCCTCGTCCACGTCACCGTGGGCGCGGACTTCCGCTTCGGCAAGGGCCGGGCCGGCAACGCGAAGACCCTGGAGGCACATGGCGAGGAAATGGGATTCGGCGTCACGATCGCCGAACTGGTTGCCGAAAACGGAGATGAGGTCTCTTCGAGCCGGGTCCGCAAGGCCCTGAGTGACGGCAGGCCCGAAGACGCCGCCGCCATGCTGGGGCACCTGCACCGCATCGAAGGCGCGGTGCTTCACGGGCACCGGCGCGGACGCGAACTGGGCTATCCGACAGCAAACGTCGCGATGGAGGGGCTTCATCCTCCCAGATTCGGCGTATACGCGGTCAAGGCGGACGTCCTGGACGGTTCCGCAAAGGGCGGCTACGAGGGTGTCGCCTCGCTGGGCGTCAGGCCGATGTTCGGCGACAACGTGCCAAACCTCGAGGTGCACCTCTTTGACTTTTCAGGAGATCTCTACGGCGCCAGCCTGAGCGTCGCCCTGGTTCGGTACCTGCGTCCCGAAAGGCGGTTCAAGGGCCTTGATGCGCTGGTCGCTGCAATGGACGATGACAGTGCAAGGGCCCGTTCCTTGCTGGCGGAAATGAAGAACGAGCAGATCCATGCTTGATCCCGCTTCAAGGCCGTCGTGAGCGCGCCGGACCCGATAGATCGGGACGGCTTGCGTGACCGCTTCTGGGAACGGATCCCTCTCGAGGGCCTGAGCCGCAAGGAATGGGAGGCGCTGTGCGACGGCTGCGGACTGTGCTGCCTGAACAAGCTCGAGGACGCGGAGACCGGCGAGGTCGCCTACACGCGCATTGCCTGCCGCCTTCTTGACGATGAAGCCTGCAGGTGTTCCCAATACGACATTCGCAGGCGGCTGGTTCCGGATTGCGTCGTCCTGACGCCCGCGAACATCGAGGAAGTCGCGCACTGGATGCCGCGCACATGCGCGTACAGGTTGATCCTGGAAGGCAGGCCGCTTCACGACTGGCATCCGCTGGTTTCCGGCACGCCCGAGACCGTGCACCAGGCGGGGGTCTCTGTCCGAGGCTGGGCCGTGCCAGAATGGGAAGTCGGAGTGGAGGACTGGGAGGACCATGTCATCAGCGACGCATGATCTCGCGCATCAGGTTCGCAAGGTCGCCGCGACATTCCGTCTGATTGGTCTCCATGCGTTCCTCCAATCGGGCGATCCGCCCCGGAAGCGCTTGCGTGTCCGGCGCGTCGCTCATCGCGATGCAGGCGGCGGGCGGGCGTCTGGCAAGAGGCTTTCGCTCCGCTGGATGCCCATGACTGCCGGCGCGTTCCGTCCCCGTGGTGACTCGTTGGTGGCCGAGGAGCCGCATGCCAGCCTCTGGTCACCGCCGATCAGAGATCAAGCGCCTGACATAATTGGTGCGGGCGGCCGGACTCGAACCGGCACGGGCCATTGCCCCTGAGATTTTAAGTCTCATGCGTCTGCCATTCCGCCACGCCCGCTCAAGCCGTGCTTAGGCTCGCGTCGCGCCAGCGGCAAGGCCCGGGGAAGGACGCCGGCGCGGACGCGGACCCGCCGCTCGCAAGCGGCAATGACTCCGTGGCCCTTGAGCGGCGGGAGAGACGGATCCCGGCCGGCCCGCATGGGTTTCACAGCCTGTATCCCGCACAGGCCAGCGAGAGACGCCGACGGAACTCGCTTTCCGGCAGCGTGCCGCTCGTCACTCTTTCAGGCCTGTCGGCGGCGCGTCGCAGGAGCGCTGCGGCGCGCCAGGACGCAAGCGAGGCGGCGCGGCCGGCCTTGGGAAGACGCAGGGAACGGAGATCCGCCAGTGCGCCCCTCGCAAGCATCCGTACCGTTTCCGGACCGCCGTCGGGCATCAGCCCGCCCGCTCGCGACGCTAGCCGCGGCACGGCAAGAAGGAAGTTGGCAAGGCCGCTGACCCTGCCAAGCATGCGATAGCCGGCCTCCTCCTCTCCGCCAAGCGCGCGAGCGGCCGCCCACATCAAGCTGCCGCCGGTCGCGGCAAGGTATTCCTGCAGCTGCCCGACGTCCCTGAACGTCTCCGAACAAAGGTCATGCCGCCGCGCCTGCACCAACCGGCCCAGGATCCGGGCGCCTTCGCTGTCCAGGACATCGGCGAGCGCCGCAATGACTTCATGTCGCTGCGGAGCCTTGCCCTCCGCGATGTCGCCGAGAGCGTCCCGAAGCCACTGAAGGCGCATTTCGCCGATCATGGCTTCGGATGCCGACCATGTTGCGCGGGCGACCTCGACGTTGAAGGCGTAGATCGGGAACAGGACCGCACGGGCTGCAACTGGCGCGGCCATGCAGGCGTCGAATCGATCGCGGTCTCCGCTGGAAACGATGTCGGCGACCGTCTGGAGACTCATCAGGGACGCGCCGGGCGAAAGGCGCGGATCCCGCCGCGTTGAACCGCCGCGAGCGGAAGTCGCCGGACCCGCGTCATCCGGCCGCTTCGCCCATCTCGCGCAGGAGCTTCCAGTTCACCGCGTCAAGCAACGCCTCGAACGAGGCATCGACGATGTTCGCGGACACGCCCACTGTGGACCATGATCGCCCGGAAACGTCGGAAAAGTCGATGATGACGCGTGTCACGGCCTCAGTGCCGCCCTGGGTGATGCGGACCTTGAAGTCGGTCAGGCGCACGTCCCGGATCCGGGACTGAAGCGGTCCGAGATTGGACTTGAGCGCTTGCCGCAGCGCCTGCCAGAGCGCGTTTACAGGCCCGTCGTCATGCAAGTCCCGGGCATGTTCGTTCTTGAAGTAGCTTGTCTGCTGCCCTTCCTGCGTCGAAACGGTGACGACGGCGTCGGACTCGACGACGATCTCGCCGCGAGCATTGCGGCGCCGCTCCGATATCACGCGGTAGCGCTCGACCTCGAAGAACTGTGCCGGGACGCCCAGTTCGGCCCGCGCCAGCAGCTCGAAGCTTGCCTGCGCGCTGTCATAGGCATAGCCGAGCGCCTCCCTTCGCTTGACCTCGCCGAGAATCGCCGCAAGGACCGGGTCTCCCTTCTCGATGCCAATGCCCATTTCGGACAGTCGCCTGACGAGATTCGACTGGCCCGCCTGATTGGACACGGGAACCACTCGGACGTTCCCGACAGACGCCGGGTCAACGTGCTCGTATGTCGCTGGATCCTTCGCGACCGCCGAAGCGTGGAGGCCGGCCTTGTGGGCGAATGCGGACGCTCCGACATAGGGCGCGGACCTGCGCGGCACGCGATTCAGGATGTCGTCCAGGCCGCGACTTGCGCGCGTGAGATGCGCCAGGGCCTCCCTGCCGACGCCGGTCCTGTACCGGCTCGCGTAGGGCTCCTTGAGAACGAGCGTCGGAATCAGCGTCGTGAGGTCCGCGTTGCCGCAGCGCTCGCCGAGACCGTTGAGCGTGCCCTGGACCTGGCGCGCGCCCGCATCAACTGCGGCCAGCGTGCCCGCAACGGCGTTGCCGGTGTCGTCATGGGCATGGATGCCCAGCCTGTCGCCGGGAATCCCGGCACTGATGACGGCCGACGTCACCTCCGAGATCTCGTGCGGCAGCGTGCCGCCGTTCGTGTCGCAAAGCACCACCCAGCGGGCTCCTGCCTCCAGGGCGGATTTCGCGCATTCCAGCGCGTATCCGGGATTCGCCCTGTAGCCATCGAAGAAATGCTCGGCATCGAATATCGCTTCGCGGCCCCTTTTCACCAGATGCGCAACGCTCGAGCGAATGCAGCTCAGGTTTTCGTCCAGAGAGGTTCCGAGCGCTCTCTCGACATGGAAGTCATGGGCCTTGCCGACGAGACAGACCGCGGAAGTGCCCGCATTGAGCACCGCAGCCAGAATGTCGCAGTTTTCCGCCGAACGTCCTGTCCGTCTTGTCATGCCGAATGCGGCAAAGGTCGCGCGGATTTGCGGGCGCCTGTCAAAGAAGGCGTCGTCTGTGGGATTCGTTCCGGGCCAGCCGCCCTCGATGTAGTCCATGCCGAGCGCATCCAGCGAATGCGCGATCTCCAGCTTGTCCTCGGTCGAGAGCTGAACACCGTGGGTCTGCTGGCCGTCCCGGAGCGTCGTGTCGAACAGGAAGAGCCTTTCCGCCTTCATTTCAGGGCCTCCAGCTTGCCCGGGTCGAAGCGCGGGCCGATGTGCCAGTCGACGCCACCCGGCGTGTCCTTGACGACGATGCCGGCTTCGGTGAGGCCTTCGCGAAGGCTGTCAGCCCGCGCGAAATTCCGCGCCTTCCTTGCGGCCGCGCGCGCGTCAAGCAGCGCATTCACCAGTTCGCTCACCTCCCGGGACTGCGCCGCCTGCCGGGTCCAGCCCGGGACTCCGTCCGTCATCAGCCCGAGAAAGTGCAGGCCGGCCGCCAGTTTCGCGGCGTCCCGCTTTGCGGCGAAGCGATGTAACGCCGCCAAGGCTTCGTGGGTGTTAAGATCATCGGACAATGCTTTCACGACATTTGAGAAATCTTCATTGCGCCATGAGCCGACGGCCGCAGTCTCCGCTATCGCGTACCATTTCCGAAGCGTCGCCTCGGCGTCGCGGGCCTTGTCCTCTGTCCAGTCCATCGGCTTGCGGTAGTGCGTCGAAAGGAACACGAGCCGGATCACTTCGCCGGGCACGTTCCAGCCACCGCTCCAGTTTCCGTCCAGCAGGTCGCGCAGGGTGAAGAAATTGCCAAGGGACTTGGCCATTTTCCTCCCTTCGACCTGGAGCATCTCGTTGTGCATCCAGATTCGCGCGAAATCATGGCCCATGCATCTCGATTGAGCGATCTCGTTCTCGTGGTGCGGGAAAATCAGGTCGTTCCCGCCGCCATGAATGTCGAAACGCTCTCCCAGAAGGCCGGCCGCCATCGTGGAGCATTCGATGTGCCAGCCTGGCCTCCCGCGGCCCCACGGGCTCTCCCATCCCGGCGTCACGTCGTCCGAGGGCTTCCAGAGCACGAAGTCCATCGGATCTTCCTTGAAGGGCGCGACCTCGACACGGGCGCCCGCGATCATGTCGTCGGCGGAGCGCCCGGAAAGCTCTCCGTAACCGGGGCAGGAACGCACCCGGAAGAGGAGGTGTCCATGAGTCTCATAGGCATGGCCCCTGTCGATCAGGGCAGAGATCATTTCGATCATTTCCCTGATCCACTCGGTCGCGCGCGGCATTGCCGCCGGCATGAGGGCGCCCACGGCGGCCATGTCGTCGAGGTACCACTGAATCGTCTCTTCGGTGATTTCCCGAATGGAACGGTTCTCAGCAGCGGCGCGGGCGTTGATCTTGTCGTCAACATCCGTGAAGTTCCGTACATAGGTTACCCGGTCAGCCCCGTACACATGCCGGAGAAGCCGGTAGAGGATGTCGAAGACTATGACGGGCCGCGCGTTCCCGATATGCGCCCTGTCATAGACGGTCGGCCCACAGACATACATCTTCGGATGCCCTTTGGTGACGAGCGGTTCCAGCGGCCTCTTCGTCCGCGTCGCGGTGTCATGGAACCGGATGTTGGTCATTAGCCAGCCCTCTTGGCAAACCCGTCCCTCGCGGGCGCCGACAAGATCGTTTCAAGGTGAGGAAAACCGGCCCGCGTGAACGATGTCAGCGGATAATGCAGCAGATGATGCAGGTGCGGTTCATTCTCTGGACGATAGCTGCGGTCCGCAGGAAGCGCAAGTGGCTTTTGGGCCCGGGGTGTAGTTCAACTTCTTTGGTGAGGCGGCGACGGCCTGACTTGCCGGCTTGGTCGAGGACGTCGTACAGCCTTTGCTGCATGGCGCTGCAACGCCGTCACGGGAATCTGCGAATCGCAATCACCAACAAAGTTGAACTGCACCCTTGGGCCCGCACCCGGCAGAGGCCGAACGGCATTCGGACAGACCCATCGATCCAGAGCAAGATTTCCTGGCCGACCGCAAGGCGTTGAGGTCAATTGTTTTTCTCAGGGAGGGCTTTTTCTCGATGCAAAGTGGCATTCGTCACTATTCCCCGCCCCCAAGGACGGGGTTTGCGGCGGTTGCTGGACAAGTTCCCGGTTCACTGCACGGTCACGCCACCACCCTGCCCCTAGCGTGGGCGTCCGCGGCGCAGTCAGGAAACGACTGCCTCGCGGCGAATGTCGGATCCCTTGCGACGGACATCCCGAGCGGACCTCGTGTCGCGCACGTGACGCGAAACACTGGAACCGCGCGGCGGGCCGGTGTAGGATGAGCCGGACGGAGACGGAGAGGGAACCGGACCCATGGCCGAGGCCGCCTTCAACATGATCGCCGAGACCCAGCGCCTGCGCGACGCGGGACTCCCGCAGCAGCAGGCCGAGGCCGTCACCCTGGCGATCCATGCCGGCGTCACCGGAGGCGTCGCGACGAAGGCGGACGTCCACGCGCTCGACGCGAAGATCGACGGCCTCGGCGACAGGCTGGACACCAGGATCGACGCGCTCGACGCGAAGATCGACGGCACCGGCGCACGGCTCGACACCAGGATCGACGCGCTCGACGCGAAGATCGACGGCCTCGGCGACAGGCTGGACACCAGGATCGACGCGCTCGACGCGAAGATCGACGGCCTCGGCGACAGGCTGGACACCAGGATCGACGCGCTCGACGCGAAGATCGACGGCACCGGCGCACGGCTCGACACCAAGATCGGCAGCCTCGGCGCACGGCTCGACACCAAGATCGACAGCCTCGGCGCACGGCTCGACACCAAGATCGACAGCCTCGGCGCACGGCTCGACACCAAGATCGGCAGCCTCGGCGCACGGCTCGAGACGGAGCTGAAATGGATCAAGGCCATCGGCGGCGTGATCGTCGCCATCCTGATCCTGCCCTGGCTGGCCGAGATCCTCGGAGCGGTCCTGCCAGGGCCGTGACACCGCCACCGGAAAGGCGGGCGGCCGGAGGGCCGGACGCCGCCGCTCGGCGGAGTTCCTCGCCTTCCCGGGCCATGCGGCCGAGGGCGTCGATCCCGGAACGTCGGCGCACGTCATCCTCGACAACGTGTCCTCGCACAGGTCTGCCGTGGTCCGCGAATGGCTGAAGGGCCGTCCTGACCGGACGCGGTGGAGGGGTTCTTCTCGAGGCTCTCCCGCCAGCGCCTGAAGTGCGCTGCCTTCGACTCGCCTGACGACGCCAGCGGCGCCCGGCCGCTCCGCTGAGGCGGGAAGCCGGAGGGCCTCGCCTCGGCGTGGAAGCGAGGCCCCCGGAAGCTTCGGGAAATGGCGTCAAGCGCATGAATGAGTCAAGACGCTACTGTATCAGGTATGGGCCGGGCATCTCCGTGACATGGGCGCGCAGGTTCCCGAGAAGCCGGCACGCGCTCGTCGTCCTCGACGGAGCGGGATGTCGCCGGTCGAGGGTGTGGAGCGCGAGCGGCGTGCGTATGCTTGAGCTCGGCGCAATCAACGCCCATTGACAGTCGAGGGGACCTCGAGGTTCCGGACAGCATCTCCCTGCTCCGGCTGCCGCCCTGCAGCCCGGAACTCACCCCGTCAAGACGCTGTTCTCCGTCCTGAAGTGAAGCATCGCCACTTCGCCAGCCGGACGTTCGAGGACACGGACCATGTGAGGGAGGCAATGCAGAGTCGGTCTGGGACGGGTTCGCCCGCTGGAAGGGGGGGGGGGGGATCACGCGGGTCGCCAGAAGGGACTGGGCGCTGCCATGAACTGCGGGGCTTTCTGCCCGTGATTGCTCATCTGGCTTGGTATCAGACCCCTTCCATCAGCTTCCTGACTGCAGCGATTGCGTCTGCGGCCCTTTCGGGTCTCGACCCGCCGCCTTGCGCCATGTCGATGCGTCCTCCGCCGCGCCCGCCCCCGAGTTCGGCGACAGCGGCGTGCACCAGGTCCACGGCCGACAGCCGACCCGTGAGGTCTTCCGTTACCCCCGCCGCCACCGCCGCCTTTCCGCCGGCGTCCGCGATCAGGACAACGACCCCCGAGCCGATGCGCGCCTTGCATTCGTCGATCAACGGCGGAAGGCTCTTGCCATCCACGCCCTTCAGGGTCCGTGCATGCAACGTCATTCCGTTAACCGACTCCGCCTCCGGCGCGGCTTCCTCGCCCGCCAGGGCGAGCTTCCGGCGCAGTTCCGCAACCTCGTCCCGAAGGGCGCGGCGCTCGGCCTGCAAGACCCTTGCCCGCGCGGCAACCTCCTGCGGTGGCGCCTTGAGCACCAGTGCCGTTTCCGCAAGCCAATGGTCCTGGTTGGAAAGATGCCTGAACGCGGCCTCGCCCGTCAGCGCCTCGACCCTGCGAACGCCCGCCGATGACGCGCTGTCGCCAAGCGTCACGAAGACGCCGATGTCGCCGGTGCGCGATACATGCGTGCCCCCGCAGAGCTCGATTGACCAGGTGCTGCCGTCAGCTCCCTTGCCGGTGTTCGAGACACCCATCGAGACCACGCGCACCACGTCGCCGTACTTTTCGCCAAAGAGCGCCTGCGCCCCTATGGCGCGGGCATCGTCCGGTGCCATTATGCGGGTTTCGACCGACGAATTCTGGCGGATGAACGCGTTTACCTTCGACTCGACCGCTCTCAGTTCGTCAAGCGTGAGCGCCGACTGATGGCTGAAGTCAAACCGGAGCCGGTCAGGCGCGTTCAACGACCCCTTCTGCGTCACATGCTTGCCGAGGACCTGCCTGAGGGCTTCGTGCAGCATGTGCGTCGCTGAATGATTGGCGCGGATGGCGGACCGACGCGCATGGTCCACTTTCAGCACGACCGGATCGCCCGTCGTCAGTTTCCCCCTCCTGACGCTGACCGCGTGGCCAAGAATGCGTCCGCCGGCGAAGCGCTGCACGTCGGTCACATCGGCCAGGCCCCATGCATCGCCTGCGCCTCGCATCGTGCCCGTGTCGCCGACCTGCCCGCCGGCCTCGCCGTAGAACGGCGTCTGGTTCGCGACGACCCATCCTGTCTCGCCATCGCCCAGCGAGCTGACCGGGCCGCCGTCGCGCATGATCGCGACGATCTGGCCTTCTGCAGCTTCGGTGTCATGGCCAAGGAATTCCGTGGCATCGGAATCTCCGGCGATGTCGAACCATGCGGACGCGTCCCTCGATTCTCCGGATCCCGCCCATGCCGTCCGCGCCCGCGCCCTCTGTTCCGCCATGGCGGCATCGAAACCTTCGACATCGACGCCGTGGCCCTTTTCGCGAAGGGCGTCCTGCGTGAGATCCAGAGGGAAGCCGAACGTGTCGTAGAGCCTGAATGCCGTGCTGGCCGGAAGGTCGGCGCCATCCGGCAGCTTCTCCAGCTCCTGGTCCAGCAGCCGCAGTCCCCGGTCCAGCGTCTTCAGGAAGCGGACTTCCTCGTTCATGAGCGTTTCCGCGATCAGCGCCTGCGCACGGGCAAGCGCCGGATAGGCCTGGCCCATCTCGTTCACGAGCGTGGGCACGAGGCGGTGCAGCACCGGCTCCGTCGCGCCGGCGATGCGTACATGGCGCATCGCGCGCCGCATGATCCGGCGAAGCACGTAGCCCCTGCCCTCGTTTGATGGCGTCACGCCATCGGCGATCAGGAAAGACGTCGAGCGCAAGTGGTCCGCCACCACCCTGTGGTGCACGTTCTCGCGACCATCGGCATCGACGTTCGTGGCGTTGGCGCTTGCCTCGATGAGGGCACGCAGCGTGTCGGTATCGTAGTTGTCGTGCTTGCCTTGGAGAAGCGCTCCGATCCGCTCGAGACCCATGCCGGTATCGATCGACTGCATCTCAAGCTCGCGCATCGTTCCGTCGTCCAGGCGCTCGTTCTGCATGAAGACGATGTTCCAGATCTCGATGAAGCGATCGCCGTCCTCTTCCGGAGAGCCCGGAGGCCCGCCCCGGACGTGATCGCCGTGATCGAAAAATATCTCGGTGCAGGGTCCGCAGGGTCCGGTCGGCCCCATTTGCCAGAAATTGTCCTCGGTCCCGATCCTGATGATCCGCTCCTCCGGCAGGCCCGTCTTCTTCCAGATCCGGGCCGCTTCGTCGTCCGTATCGTAGACGGTGACCAGGAGGCGCTTCCCGTCGATGCCGAATTCGCCCGTCAGCAGTTTCCACGCGAGCGGAATGGCCTCCTCCTTGAAGTAGTCCCCGAAAGAGAAGTTCCCGAGCATCTCGAAGAACGTGTGGTGCCGCGCGGTGTAGCCGACATTGTCGAGGTCATTGTGCTTGCCGCCGGCACGGACGCATTTCTGGGCCGTTGCGGCCCTGGAGTATTCGCGGGTCTCCAGTCCCGTGAACAGGTTCTTGAACTGGACCATTCCCGAGTTGACGAACATCAATGTCGGGTCGTTGCGCGGGACAAGCGGCGAGCTTTCGACGATCTCGTGGCCGTTTTGCCCGAAATAGCCGAGAAAGGCCGAGCGTATGTCGTTCAGGCTGGTCATGGGCGGCTGTCCCGGTTTGGCAAGTTGCGCCTGACTATCCGCCGCAGTCCGGGCTGTCCACCGTGTGGCCGCCGTGTGGACAGGACGACTTCACGCTTCAAGGCATCGGCGACATCAATGCCGTCCCGGGTGCGGGGAGCATCCTCGTCGTCTGCCAAGCCGGCATGCGCATGATACGGGGCCGGGAAATCGAGAAATGGTGCGCGGACACGGATGCCGTGCGCACGGCACCAGCGGGACAAATGCCGTCGGCAGAGGCGCGGCGCCCCGGGAGCCGGCCCGGTCCGCCGGGCCGGCGGCGCCGCCAACGCCCGGTTCCAGGCGCCATCCAGGCCGCGCTCGCCGGAACCGCCAAACCTTCCACCAAGAGGTGAGCGGTTACGGTCACGCCTAGAGTTTCACCTCCCATGACTTGAAACTCTGCTTCCTCGTCACAGGGCTGGCGTCGGCGATCTTGCGGATGTCGGCCCAGGTCTGCTTGTAGTTCGGCAGGATCAAGGTGTTCGTGCCGCCGTTGATTACATTGCCCTGCGTTCCCGAGGGCGCGCCAAAGAGCATGAAGGTCTCGTTCCGGCGCGCGGTCGGCTCAATGTAGACCATGGCCTGCGTGGCCCCATCGCTGTTGTGCACCTCCACGAGATCACCGTTTCCAACGCCCAGTTCCGACGCGTCCTCCGGGTTGATCTGGATGTAGGGCACTGACCAGCGATCCATGCAGAAGTCGTTGTCCTGATCCAGGAACCAGTTCTGCCAGTTGAGGTTCGATCGGCCGTTGTTGATCAGGAATCGATGGTTCGCCTTCTGCTGCGCCTTGCCCGGCGCCTCCAGCCCCCGCCATGTGGCGTGACAGAACAGCGCCTTGCCGTCCTCGCGCCCATGTCGCGTGAACACGCCGTCCTCATAGAGTCGCAGCGTGCCGAAGAGCTGTCCGTTCTCGAACCCTTGGACGGGCTCCTGAACGCCATTGGTGCCTGCAGCGCGCAGACGTTCGTAAGTCACTTCAGGGTTGGCCGAATAGTAGCCATCCATGAAGGCGTCTTCCTCGGTCTCCCAGTCGTATCCCCGGAATTGCGCAGCATGGTCCGCTCGTCCCTTCTCGGCCAGAACGCGTTCCATGTGCTGCGCGAGCCGGGCCGCTATCAGGCAGCCGGGCATCGCCTGGCCGGGACCGTCCATGTATTTCTCGGTCAGCCGCAGGCGGCGTTCCCCGTTCATGGACGTCAGGTTCATCCTGCCCGCCTTGACGGCGGGCAGGATGACATGGGCCGCCTGCCCGATCTGCGTGTGGATGATGTCCACGTTGACCGAAAACAGGCCGCCCGCCCGGATTGCACCCTCGATGGCGTCCACGAACTCCTCACGCGTCGCCCCAATCGCGCTGTCCAGCTGCAGCCCCCCCCCCCCCCCACCCACCCGCGGTGCCCGGCTGCGCCGGGGCTGGAGGGCGGAGATGCCGTCGGAATGCGCCGCCACGGGGCGCGGGCCCTCGGGAACCACGTGCCAAGCGGCAGGCGGCTGCGGCGCACCGCCGTGCCCGGCTACGCGCCCAGAGCCACCTCTTCAGGCCCGTCGCCCTCGTCCGTGTCGTCCCCAACCCCGTGCGCAGACCGGATCCTGCTCTCGATCTCAAGCGCGACGTCGGCATTTTCCTTCAGGAAGGCCTTGGCGTTCTCGCGGCCCTGCCCGATCCGGTCATCGCCATAGGAAAACCAGGATCCCGACTTCTCGACCACCCCGGCCTTGACGCCAAGGTCGATGAGCTCGCCCGTCTTCGAGATGCCTTCCCCATACATGATGTCGAATTCAACCTGCTTGAACGGCGGCGCGACCTTGTTCTTCACGACCTTGACGCGCGTGGTGTTGCCAACGACCTCGTCGCGGTCCTTGATCGCCCCGATCCGGCGGATGTCGAGGCGGACGCTGGAATAGAACTTCAGCGCGTTGCCGCCCGTGGTGGTTTCGGGCGATCCGAACATGACGCCGATCTTCATGCGGATCTGGTTGATGAAGATCACCATGCAGTTCGAACGGGCGATCGAGCTCGTCAGCTTCCGCATCGCCTGGCTCATCAGGCGGGCGTGAACGCCCACGGAGGAATCGCCCATGTCGCCTTCAAGCTCCGATCTTGGCGTGAGCGCCGCAACCGAATCGACGATGACCATGCTGACGGCGCCGGAGCGCACCAGCGTGTCGGTGATCTCGAGAGCCTGCTCGCCCGTGTCCGGCTGCGAGATAAGCAGCTCGTCCAGATCGACGCCAAGCTTCCTCGCGTACTGCGGATCCAGGGCGTGCTCGGCATCGACGAAGGCGCAGACGCCGCCCTTTCTTTGCTCTTCGGCCACGCAATGCAGCGTGAGCGTGGTCTTGCCGGAAGATTCAGGGCCGTAGATCTCGACAACCCGTCCCTTGGGAAGCCCCCCGATGCCCAGCGCGATGTCGAGGCCCAGCGATCCGGTCGAGGTCGCCTCGATCTCGGGCATCTCGTTGCCGCCGCCCAGCTTCATGATCGAACCCTTGCCGAACTGGCGTTCGATCTGTGCCAGCGCCGAATCAAGCGCCTTCCGCCTTTCGTCCTGCTTTCTTGATGTCATGTCGAGAAGTTCTGCCGTGGCCATTGCTGTCGCCTCCTTTATTTCACTTACGCCGTCTGGCGGCAACGACGCTAATGTTTGCGTTTTGTTCCATTTCGGACTCATAGGATCAAAGAAAGAACGTTGCAAGCGTTTTTTTTCGGCCAGCCGACCCCTCCCGCGCGTGCAGGCTCCCGGGCGTGACCGGCCCCTGCCTTTCATCTCCCGGGTTCCGTGCCCGGGCGCTCGCCGTTGCGGCCAAGCAGGGCAAGGGGAAACCCGTCTCCCCCGTCAAGCGGGGTGAAGCGCGCGGAGCCGATTCGACGCCAGTCGCCCCTGCGCTTCAGGAAGGCGCGGATCCGGTCCTCGTTCTCGATGTTCAGGAGCGAGCAGGTCGCGTAGGCCAGCACGCCGCCCGGCGCGACGAATCGCCCGGCCTTCTCGAGAATCAGGTCCTGGAGGCCGCAAAGCCCGGCCAGGCCGGCAGGCGGTGAGCGTCCACTTGGCCTCCGGCTTTCGCCGCCACGCGCCCGTTCCGGAACAGGGCACGTCGCAAAGGACGAGATCGAATTCGCCTCGCGGCGCATACGTGACGTCGATCGGCGTTCCGGCCCGTTCGGCCCGGGCCGGAATGTCCGTCATGCGCGCGACTTCCGAATCATGTGCCGTGACGCTGCGGGCGCCGCCAGCCGCGAGCGCCAGAGCCTTGCCGCCTCCGCCCGCACAATAGTCCGGCACGCGCAGGCCCCGTGCATGTGGCAGGAGGCGTTCGATCACGGCCTGGGACGCGACGTCCTGGTTTCGACCAGGCCGGTCCTGAATGCGCGGCCATGCCGAACGCGGCGGGCGTTCCGCGTGACCTCGAGCGCGGTTGCGGAAAGCCCATGGGGCCGCGCCCCGATTCCTTCCGCTGCCAGCCTGCTCCGCGCGGTCGCCGGAACCGTGCGGGCCAGGTTGATTCGGAGGAACACGGGCGCGCGAGATTGCATCAGGGCAAGGATCGGCTCAGCTTCATCGCCCAGCGATTCCGGCATTTGCGGCCAGAGCCGGCCAGGGCAGTCGAGCCGCACGTCACGGGGAGCCTCTTCGAGGACGCGGGCGGCCCGTGCCTCGTTCCCGGTCAGAGGGTCAGGCGCGTGTCCGGCGCCCGTGAACACCCCGCCCGGATCGGCCCCGGACCCGCGAAGATGGCCGATCATCAGCGCCCGGCCGTCTTCTGCGCCGCCCATCCATGCGAGCGAGCGGCGACGCCTGAGCGCGCCGAAGACGAGGTCACGTATTGCGGCACGGCACGGTCGCCGGAGCCGGCGAAGCGGTTCCTGCGCGCCCAGCGGCTCAGGCAGCGTTCCGAGGCGGCTCCCTCGAGAATCGCGGCCAGGACTTCCACTGCAGCGGAGACACGCGCCGACGGTGTCATGGCGAAGCCATCCGGCCTGACGGCGCCGTGCCGCCCCGGGCAGCCATGCGCGGCTCAGATGCCCGTACGATAGTTCGGGCTTTCCCGGGTGATCCGGACATCGTGAACGTGGCTCTCCCTCAGGCCCGCCCCGGTTGTCTTCACGAACCTGCAGTCCCTTCGCATTTCCTCGACGGTCTCGCAGCCAGTGTATCCCATGGCGGCGCGCAGCCCTCCGACCAGCTGGTGAATGACGTTTGCCGCAGGGCCCTTGTAGGGCACCTGCCCCTCGACTCCCTCGGGAACGAGCCTGTCCGAGGCGGCATCCGCCTGGAAATACCGGTCGGCCGAGCCCCGGGCCATGGCCCCCAGGGATCCCATGCCCCTGTAGGACTTGAAGCTCCGGCCCTGGTAGAGAACCAGGTCCCCGGGCGATTCGTCGGTTCCGGCGACCAGGGAGCCCACCATGGCGCAGGATGCGCCGGCCGCGATCGCCTTTGCAAAGTCGCCCGAGAACTTGATGCCGCCATCGGCGATCACGGGTATGTCTCCCGCAAGCGCCGCACAGTCCATGATTGCCGTGAGCTGCGGAACGCCGACACCGGCCACGACCCGGGTCGTGCAGATCGAACCGGGCCCGACTCCGACCTTGACCGCGTCCGCCCCGGCATCGACGAGCGCCTGCGCCGCCTCGCCCGTCGCCACGTTGCCTGCAACGACCTGGACGTCGTTCGACAGCCTCTTCGCGCGCGCGACGGCCTGGACGACCCCCTCGGAATGTCCGTGCGCCGTGTCGATCACGACCACGTCGGCCCCCGCATCCACCAGCGCTTCCGAACGCTCGTGTCCGGCGTCGCCGACCGTCGTGGCCGCCGCCACCCGCAGGCGGCCAAGCCGGTCCTTGCATGCCTGGGGGTTGAGAACGGCCTGCTCGCTGTCCTTGAGCGTCAGCAGGCCGGTGAGCCTGCCCTTGCCGTCGGTGACCAGCAGCTTCTCTATCCGTCGCGCCTTCATGAGGCTTCGCGCCTCGTCCAGGTCGGCGGGCTCCGTCAGGACGGCGAGGTCATCGGCCGTCATCATCGCGCTCACCGGAGTGGCGTCGTCCTCCGCGAAGCGCATGTCGCGGTTTGTCACGATTCCAAGCACCCGGCCATTCTGATCAACGACCGGAAACCCTGTGACGCTGTATCTTTCCTGAAGCGCCTTTGCATCGCCAAGCGTCTGGCCGGGCTTCAGCGTCACGGGGTTGTACACGATGCCGGAGACGAACCGCTTGACGCTCCGGACCTGCCTGGCCTGCTCCGCGACGTCGAGGTTGCGGTGAATGACGCCCATGCCGCCGGCCTGCGCCATCGTGATCGCCATGCGGGCCTCCGTCACCGTGTCCATGGCAGAGCTCAGGAGCGGGATGTTCACATGGACGTCGCGCGTGGCCCTGGTGCGCGTGTCCACCTCGGACGGCAGCACCTTGGAGGCTCCGGGCACCAGCAGGACGTCATCGAAGGTGAGCGCCTCGCGAATCTCCATCGCCATCTCCCCGGGAGGGTTCCTCTGGCAACCCCTTATTGCACGTCCTGTCAGAAACAAAGGTCAAATCCCGGCTTCGGCGGCAATTCGCGGCAGGCGACGCCATCCCCGAGGCCTCCCGGACGGCCTCGGTCCGTCCGCCGCCGGCCCTTCCCGCCGGCAGCCGGGATGTCCGGCGGCAGCGCGGCCCCTGAGCCGCCTGCGCGAAGCGGATGCGCGAACCCGCGCGACGCATGCCGTGATGGCGTCAGTGCGCCCTGACCGTTATGCGCCGCGCCGGACGGTCCCGGTACAGGAGCGACTGGGTGTCATGGAACACGTGCACCTTGGACGGATCCGCACTCAGCGCAACGTCCTTGCCGCGCTGGTTCAGGTGCGTGCCGGCCAGCTTGGCGACCACGGGGTCCGAGTCTCCGGCCGCCGGATCGAAATACAGGATCGTCACCTCGCCAAGCGCCTCCGAGATGCTGACCCTTCCCCTGAAGGCATGCGGTCCATCGGTTGCCACGAAGTCTTCCGGGCGCACTCCGACGTTCACGCTCATTCCCAGGTCATCCGGCAGTGACGGCACGTCCGAGACGGCTTCGCCGCCGCCGTAAAGCGCGATGCGCGTCTGTGCGCCTGTCTCGGAAATGCTGCCGGGAAGCAGGTTCATGGCGGGCGAGCCGATGAACTGCGCGACGAACTCGTTTTCCGGCCGCTCGTAGAGTTCCAGCGGCGTGCCGACCTGGGCGATCCCGCCGCCGGCCAGAACCACGATGCGCGACGCGAGCGTCATGGCCTCGACCTGGTCATGCGTCACGTAGATCATCGTCGATTCCGGCATGGACTCCTTGAGCTGGGCGATCTCGATCCGGGTCGCCACGCGCAGCGCGGCGTCAAGGTTCGAAAGCGGCTCGTCGAACAGGTAGACCTTCGGGTCGCGCACGATGGAGCGTCCGATCGCAACCCTCTGGCGCTGGCCGCCGGAAAGCGCCTTGGGAAGCCGGTCGAGCAGATTGTGGAGCTGCAGGGTCCGCGCGGCCGCCTCGACCCGTTCGTCTATCTCGCCGCGGCCCATCTTCGCGATCTTCAGGGCGAACGACATGTTTTCCCGCACGGTCATATGCGGATAGAGCGCGTAGGACTGGAAGACCATCGCGATGCCGCGCTCGGAGGGCGGCACGTCGTTCACCACCATGCCGTCGATTTCCAGTGTGCCGCCCGAAATCCTTTCAAGGCCCGCGATCATGCGAAGAAGGGTCGACTTGCCGCATCCCGACGGCCCGACGAAGACGACCAGCTCGCCGGTCTCGATGTCCAGGTTGATGTCCTTGAGGACATCGACGACGCCGTAGGACTTGGCGACACCCTTAAGCACGAGATTGGCCATGCCTCTCCTCCCTCAGCCCGCTTTCTTGAAGGTTGCCTGCCACGGCGGCAGGACGGCGCCGTCGCCGGCGTCGAACGGCGAGTCGCGATCCGCCGTCCACGCGCCGGCAGGCAGGATCACTTCGCGCGGACGCTCCGAAAGGTTGAACGCCGTGAACAGGCGATTGCCGCCGTGGGTCCGGATCGCCGAGAGAAACCCCTCGTCCGCCTCGACGACATCGAACGCGCCCTTGACAAGCTCCGGGCGAGAGGCGCGATAGGCGATCATGCGGCGGTAGAATCCCAGCATCGAATCCGGGTCGCGCTCCTGCGCGTCGACGGCCCGCGCGGCGTGCTCGGACGCGACGGGCAGCCAGGGCCTGGCGTCGCTGAAGCCGCCGTGCCGGCGGCGCGCATGCCAGACCATCGGGGTTCGGCACCCGTCACGCCCCTTGAAGGCCGGCCAGAAGCGAATGCCGTACGGATCGTGGAGATCCTCGAAGGCGACGTCTGCCTCGTTCAGGCCCAGCTCCTCGCCCTGGTAGAGGCAGACCGACCCCCGCAGCGAGAGAAGGACCGCGAGATATGTCCGGTGCGCTTCCGGCGAAAGCGACCACCGCGTCGTGTGGCGCACCACGTCGTGGTTCGAAAACGCCCAGCAGGCCCAGCCGTTCCTCGCGATGCGCTGGAACCGCTCCAGCACTTCGGCGATGCGGTCGCCCGTCGGGCGACGGGCCGAGAGGAAGTCGAAGCCGTAGCACATGTGCAGCAGTTCCCGCCCCTGCGTGTACTCCGCCTGTATCTCCAGCCCCCGCTGGTCATCCCCCACCTCCCCGACGGACGCGATGTCCCGGAACCCGTCCATAACGGCGCGCAGGCGTCTCAGGAAGGCGACGTTCTCGGGCCGGGACTTGTCATGGACATGGCTCTGGAAGCCGTAGGGATTGACGGACGGCGCGGTCATGCCGGGGACGTCCATGTTCGAGAGCGGCGGGTTGTCCCTGAGCTCGGCGTCGTGGACGTAGAAGTTCACCGTGTCCAGGCGGAACCCGTCGACGCCGCGCTGCAGCCAGAAACGCGCCACGTCGAGAGCCGCGTCCTGCACCTCCGCGTTGTGGAAGTTCAGGTCCGGCTGCTCGCGCAGGAAGTTGTGCAGGTAGTACTGCATGCGCGCGCCGTCCCATTCCCATGCCGGACCGCCGAAGACCGACAGCCAGTTGTTCGGCGGCGTTCCGTCCGGCTTCGGGTCCGCCCAGACATACCAGTCGGCCTTGGGATTGGTGCGGTCGGCCATGCTTTCCCGAAACCACGGATGCTGGCTGGAGGTGTGGCTGAGCACGAGATCCGTCATCACGCGCAGTCCGAGCCGGTGCGCCGCCGCGACCAGGGCGTCGAAGTCTTCCAGCGCGCCGAATGTCGGATCAACGTCCCGGTGGTCCGAGACATCGTAGCCGTGATCCAGCATCGGCGACGTGAAGAACGGGGAGATCCAGACCGCGTCCACGCCGATCGACGCGACGTAGGGAAGCCTTTCGGTGATTCCGGGCAGGTCGCCGATCCCGTCCCCGTTCGTGTCCTGGAAGGAGCGGGGGTAGATCTGGTAGATCACCGCGCCGCGCCACCAGTCGGGGTTCGCGGCGAGAACGCCCGGGGCTTCGGCGGAAGCGGCTTCGGCCACGCTCATGGGCAACGTCCTATTTCACCGATCCGGCCAGGATGCCGCGCACCAGATAGCGCTGCATCGCGAAGAACACGGCAAGCGGCACGGCGATCGAGATGAACGCGGCGGTGGCGAGGATCTCCCAGTTGCCGCCGCGCGTGCCGAGAAGCTCGGTGATCTGGTTGGTCATCACCGTGGTCTGGCCGGTTGCGTCGATCAGGAACACCTTCGCGACCAGCAGGTCGTTCCAGGTCCAGAGGAACTGGAAGATCGCGAAGGACGCCAGGGCGGGGAACGAGAGCGGAACGATGATCTTGACGAAGATCTGGAAGTCCGTTGCGCTGTCCACCCTGGCGCTCTCGATGATGTCGCGCGGCAGGCCGACCATGTAGTTGCGCAGGAGATAGATCGCGAGCGGAAGGCCGAAGGCGGTGTGGGCAAGCCAGACGCCGAGATAGCCCTTTCCGATCCCGATTCCCAGATGCAGCTTGAGCAGCGGGATCAGCGCGAGCTGAAGCGGCACGACGAGCAGCCCCACAACGCATGCGACGAGCAGGGCGCGTCCGGGGAAGTCCATCCATGCAAGCGCGTATGCCGCGAAGGCCGCGACCACTATGGGTATGACCGTGGCGGGGATGGTGACGGTCAGCGTGTTGAAGAAGGCCCCGGCCATGCCGTCGACGTTGGTCCCGTCGAGGAGCATCCTGCCATAGTTTGCCGCCGTGAACTCCGGCGGGGCGGTGACGGTCGCGAAGACCCGCTGCCCGCGCCCCGCGATCTGCTCGCCGTCGCCGCGCCATTCGTAGCTGCCGTCGGCCTCGACCCTGATCGTTTCGCCGTCGCCCAGGTCTGCGGTGTCGCCGGCGGCGTAGGCGTCGATGGCGCGCGAGGACGTGCCCCAGACGCTGATCGTCCTCTCCTCTCCGTCGAAGAGGTTTCCCGAGACGACGAACGCGCCGCCGTCCGCCGCCACCCGGCTCTCGTCGGGGTTCGCTGCCCGGACGACCACGTTCTGCTCGGCGGGGAAGAGGGAGGCCCACCAGCCGGATGCCGATATCTGGTCCGCCGTGCGGAAGGACGACACCAGGAGGCCGGCGGTCGGAACCAGCCAGAGCACGACCATCAGGGCGGCCGACACGTGAACGGCCCAGGTGAGCGACGACCTGCTGCCGGCGACGGACTGCATCAGCGCATCTCCCTCCGGGCGTTCCAGACGTTCCAGACGAGGATCGGCGAGACCAGGAGCATGATGACGATCGCCGAGGCCGATCCCACGCCCCAGTCGTTGGCCCGGAACAGCTTGTCGAACATGTAGTTCGCCAGCACCTGCGTCTGCCACTGCCCGTTCGTCATCGCGAAGACGATGTCGAACACCTTGAGGACGACGAGCGTTATGGTCGTCCAGACGACCGTGATCGTGGGCATGATCTGCGGCACCTTGATCCTGAAGAACACCTGCAGCGGGTTCGCCCCGTCGATGATCGCCGCCTCCAGGGTCTCCTCGGGGATGCCGCGCAGGGCGGCCGACAGGATCACCATGGCGAATCCCGTCTGGATCCAGATCAGCACGACCATCAGGAAGAAGTTGTTGTAGAAGGGAAGCGTGAGCCACGCCTGCGGCTTTCCGAAGGGAAGCTCCGCCGTCGCGATGCCCAGGACCGTCCCGAGCGAGAGCCATATCACGTACGCCGCGAGGGCGGCGGCGGCGATGCGCGCGGCCAGCGCGAGGCTGCCGCTTCCGCCGGAGAGCGCCGGGCGCAAGACGATGTAGCCGGCATAGCCGGCCAGGGCCGCGAAGGCGGCCACGATCATGATCGGCAGCGCCTGAAGCAGGAGCACCGACATGGCGCCTCCCTCGAACCGGACCCATATCGCGTTCAGGAGGCCGATCTGGGCCTTGTCCTCGGGGCGCGCGTCATAGATCAGCTTGAAGATGACGGAGGCGCCGACGAACGAGATGGCCATCGGCATGAAGACGAGCGACTTGGCCAGGCCGCCCCAGGCGATCCGGTCGGTGAGCTGCGCGGCCAGCAGGCCGAACGCCGTCGAGGCGGCAGGCACGACGATCAGCCAGAGCAGGTTGTTCCGCATGGCCTCCCAGAACTTCGGCTCCGTGAGCATCTGCCGGTAGTTGGCGAGGCCCACGAAGGCCCCGTCCTGGCTTCGGTCCGTGACCGAAAGGCGCAGCGTCTCGATCACCGGATATCCGAGGTAGAGGCCAAGCGCGAGCACGGCCGGCGCCAGGAAAAGCCATGGCCGCGCCTGGTTGGCGCGGTTGATGTTCCGTCCCGCGTTCGGTCCCTTGCCGGGGAAGAGCACCTTGTCCAGAAACAGGTTCGAGAGGTAGAAGTACCCGACGCAGCCGCTGACGCCGACGACGATCGTCACGAGTCCGAGCAGTGCAGGAGGCATGGAGCGCGTCCCTCGCCTGGCGGAACGGAAACGGCAGGGCCCGGCCGTCCGCCGGGCCCCGTCCCTGAGCGCCTACTTCAGCGCGTCCCAGCTGTCCTGGATCTCCCGGGCGACTTCGGCGGCGCCCTTGCCGCCCGCGTAGTCGACCATGCCCGTCCAGAACGAGCCGGCGCCGACGCCGCCGGGCATGAGGTCGGATCCGTCGAACCGGAAGGTGGTGGCGTTCAGGAGGATGTCGTTCATCTTCCCGAGCGTCGCGTCGCCGAACGCGTCCGGGTTCACGCCCTTGTGCGGCGTGAGGAAGCCCTTGCGCGCCATCCAGATCTCGTGCGCGGCAGGATCCTGCAGATACGCGATCAGGTCATGCGCGGCCTGGCTTTCGCTGGTGATGGCCCAGACCGTGCCGGCGCCCAGGACCGGCTTGCCGAGATCCCTGCCTGCATAGGCAGGGAAGTAGAAGAAGTCGGCATCCACGCCGACCACGGCGCCGTCCGGGAAGAAGGCCGGGATGAAGGAGGCCTGACGATGCATGTAGCACTGCGGCGGGCTCTCGAACAGTCCCTTGGGGCTGTCGCGGAAGTCGGTCGAGGCGACCGCGGCCGCGCCTCCCGCGACGTAGTCGTCGTTGCGCGCGAAGGCGCCGAACTCCTCGATCGCGCCGACGACGGCATCGTCGACGAAGGGGATCTCGTTCGCGACCCACTGGTCGTAGACGTCCGGCGGCTGCGTGCGCAGCATCATGTCCTCGACCCAGTCCGTCGCCGGCCAGCCGGTCGCGCCGCCGGAGCCGAGCCCGATGCACCATGGCGTCCCGCCGTCGGCGACGATCGCGTCGGTGAGCGCCTTCAGCTCCTCCATCGTCGCCGGCACCTCGTAGCCCGCGTCCTCGAAGTTCTCCGGGACGTACCAGACGAGGGACTTCACGTCGACCTTGTAGAAGAAGCCGAAGAGACGGTCGACGCCGCTCTCGTCGGCATAGGTGCCGAGGTCGACCCAGGACTGCCCCGCGGCGTAGTTCTCCCGCACCCAGTCGCCGACGCCGCTGCCGAGGGGCGTCAGGAACCCGCGGCCCGCCATGTCGGCGGCGAGCCCCGGCTGCGGGAAGACGGCGACGTTGGGCGCCGAGCCGGCCTCGACGTCGACGAGGATCTGCTGCTCGAAGCTGTCGGAGCCGACATAGCTCACCTCGTGGCCGGTCTTCGCCGCGAAATCCGCCAGGACCGCCTCGACGCTCTCCTGGTCCGGGCCAAGCCACGGGCCGAACACGGTCAGGGGCTCCGCGGCCGCCCCGCTCGCTGCAAGCGCCGTCGCTGCCGCGCCGGCAAGTAGTGATCTGTTCATGAAGCCCTCCTGATGTCCGGACCCGAAGGTCCGTCCGCTGGTTGCCGCGCTGATTTCCTCAAAGCGCTTTGGATGGCGAAGCATCGTCGGGATCCCTTCCCGTGTCAACGTGAATCTTGCCTGAACTTCCCTTTGACAGGATTGGGACGTCCCGTATTCTGTCCGGGCACTTTGAAAGCGCTTTGGACGATGATGAAGCTCAAGGAGTTCTCGCGCCGCGTCGGGCTTTCCCCCACGACCGTCAGCCGCGCGCTCAACGGGTATCCGGAGGTGAGCGAGAGGACGCGGCGCAAGGTCCTGGAATCCGCGGCAAGGCTCGGCTACACCCCGAATTCCCGCGCCGCCCGCCTGGCGACCGGCCGTGCCATGACGATCGGCCACATCCTTCCCCTCTCCAAGGAGCACGAGACGGTGAACCCGATCTTCTCGGACTTCATCGCCGGCGCGGACGAGCGGTACTCGCGGTCGGGCTACGACCTGTCGCTCTCCGTCGTGCGGGACGAGGACGAGGCGGACGCCTACCGCGATCTCGCCACGCGCGGCGTCGTGGACGGCGTCGTGATCCATGGCCCCCGGGTCGACGACACCCGCATCCGCCTGCTCCGCGACCTCGGCCTGCCCTTCGTCGTGCACGGGCGGTCGAGCATGGCGCACCGCGACTACAGCTGGGTCGACGTCAACAACCGGCGCGCCTTCCGGCGCGCCACGGAGTTCCTGCTTGACCTCGGGCACCGGCGGATCGGCCTGGTCAACGGCCTCGACGGAATGGACTTCGCGACCCGCAGGCTGGCAGGCTACATGGACGCGCTTGAGGCACGCGGCATCGCCGGCGACCCGGATCTGGTCTTCGGCGGCGAGATGACCGAGAACTACGGATTCGCCGCGACCATGCGGATGCTCGGCGCGCGCAATCCGCCGACCGCGATCCTGATGTCCTCGATCATTCCCGCGATGGGCGCGCGAAGGGCGCTTCACGACCTCGGCATCGGGCTGGGGGACGGGATTTCAGTCGTGATCCACGACGACGACCTGTCCTACTTCCGGAACGATGGAGACGTTCCGATCTTCACCGCCACGAGATCCTCGGTCCGGGAAGCGGGGCGCCTCTGCGCCGACATCCTCCTCGACACGATACGCGGCGCCCTGGACGGGCATCGGCACGTCCTCCTCGAGGCCGATCTCGTCGTGGGAAAGTCGACCAGCCCGGCACCGGCGATGCGCCGCCTGCTTGACCGGAACGGAGCGGACACCCTGCACGCAACTGCCGAAACGGCTTGAATT
The DNA here is from genome assembly GCA_965221845.1 of Paracoccaceae bacterium. Taxonomy (GTDB): domain Bacteria; phylum Pseudomonadota; class Alphaproteobacteria; order Rhodobacterales; family Rhodobacteraceae; genus JAJEFO01. The sequence goes on along the minus strand of OZ244919.1, from coordinate 32,828 downwards.
TCTGCTCTCATGCAATTGATCGATTGAGTTTCTCCGGCGCTCCTTGCCTGCGGATCGGGCGGCCTGCCCCTCGGTCCGGCGGGCCAGCGTCGGCAGCACGCCCGTCATGCCGCCTGCTTCCGGAATTCCATCGCGCGCATCTTCCCTTTCGCGCCGCAGGTCTCGCGACGGCCGGCGGCGCGAAAGGGAAGGGAACATTCAAGCCGGGACACTGCCCGTCCGTCAGCGCGCTTCCATGTCGCCCGGCATTGCGCTAACGCTTCGCGCGGGCGGTCTCGGCTCCAGGCCATGACGGCATCCCGTCCTGGCCGATGCGCGGCGCAGAGCCCGCCGCATCTGGGTGAGACCGCGCGCATTCCAGGCCGAGCCCTTGGGCTCCCGGGGGATTCAGGACAGCCACGCCATGCCGAACCGCAAGCAAGGGGTCTCGCTCGTCGCCGATGTCGGCGGAACGAACACGCGCGTGGCTCTTGCAGAGGGGCGCGCGCTCGTTGCCGGCTCCGTCCGGAAGTTCCTGAACGCCGAGTTCGAGAGCCTCGAGTCCCTTCTCGCGCGATTCGACGCGGATGTCGGCCTGGCGTGCGACGCCGCTGCCGCAGCGATCGCCGGACCCGTGCATGACGGACGCGGCACGCTGACCAATCTTGACTGGACGGTCGGTCGCGACACCCTCTCGCATGCCACGGGCGCGCAGACCGTGTCCGTGCTCAACGACCTGCAGGCGCAGGCTCACGCCCTTCAGGCGATTCCGCGCCGGCATCTCGCGCCCGTCGTCACTGTCGAGTCCGCGGAGACCGCGTCCCGCAGGCTCGTGATCGGGATCGGAACCGGCTTCAATTCCGCGCTTGCCATACCGAACGGCCCGACCATCATCGTGACGCCTTCCGAGAGCGGCCACGCCCTCCTGCCGGCCTGCAGTTCCGAAGACCTGGAGCTTGCGGAGTTCGTTGCCGCGCCTGCCGGGCCTGCCTCCGTGGAGGACGCCCTTTCAGGCAGGGGCATCGGGAACATCCATGCCTGGCACGCGTCCCGGCTTGGCGGGGGCGGGACGCGCCCGGCCCCGGACGTCATCGAGGCCATCGAGAGCGGCGACGAGCTTGCCGGCAGAACCCTCAGGACATTTGCCCGCATCATGGGGCACGTATGCGCGGACCTGGCGCTCGTACACCTGCCATTCGGCGGCGTGTACCTAGCCGGAGGCGTGGCCCGCGCAGTCGCACCCCGTCTGCGGGACTCGGGCTTCGTGGAAAGCTTCCGAAACAGGGGCCGGCTCTCGGCGTTCATGGAACGGTTCCCCGTCCATGTCGTCAGGGACGACTTCGCGGCCCTGTCCGGCCTGGCGGCTCACCTGGACGGCCTGCGCCGCAAATAGCGCCGGAAACCGGGGAAGTGCCCGGCAATCCCGGCATCGAGCATGCGATGAGCGGGCGAAGCGCGCGAGACGCGCCCTCAGGCCGGCGATCACGGCTCCAGTTCGGCGTCCCAGTAGAGGAAGTCGAACCAGGTCTCGTGAAGGTGGTTCGGCGGGAACTTCCTGCCCTGGTTCCGGAGCGTCGCCGCGTCAGGCCGCTGCGGCGGCCGGCGCAGCGACATGCCCGCCCGGGCGGGCGAGCTGGCCCCCTTGCGAAGGTTGCATCCGGCGCACGCCGCGACCACGTTCTCCCAGGTCGTCGTCCCGCCGCGCGACCGCGGAACGACATGGTCGAAGGTCAGATCGCCCGGCGCGCCGCAGTACTGGCACCGGAAACCGTCCCGAAGGAACAGGTTGAAGCGGGTGAAGGCCACCCGCTTCTGCGGCTGCACGTAGTCCTTCAGGACGACGACGGACGGGATGCGGATTTCCCGGGACGGGCTGCGGACGGCCTTTTCGTACCGCGCGACGACCTCCACCCGGCGCAGCCAGACGGCCTTGACCGCCTCCTGCCAGGGCCAGAGGGACAGCGGAAAGTAGCTCAGCGGCCTGCAGTCCGCATTCAGCACCAGCGCAGGATGATGCCGCAGGCCCCTCGGCTCGCGCACGAAACTCGCCCTGAAGCTCCCGCTCATGGTCCTTGCAGCCGCCTTCCTGCGCCACGCGCGTCACCATTGCGGGGCGGCGTGGCCTCCGGGCGACCATATATCGCGGCGTGCGCTTGGCAAGCCCGGTGAGCGCCGCGTGATGCCGCACGGGCATGTGGCGGAGGCGCGGCAGGCCCTCCACGGGCGCGCAGCGGGCACGGGCCGTCAGGCGCCGAACCTCTGCCGGATGAATGCCAGCGCCACGGAGAGCCCCTCGGGAGAAATGCCGTGCCCCGTTCCCTCCATCACGTGGCTCGAGACATCGAAGCCCGCAGACCGCAGCGCGTCCGTCGCCGCGCCAAGCTCGGCAAACGGGACCACGTCGTCAGCATCGCCGTGAGCCAGCAACGCGGGCGGGCGGGACCTGGCCTCGTCGGCGAGGCAGCCCGGGAACATCAGCCTGCCGGAGAACCCCACGATCCCCGCCAGGCAATCGCTTCGCCGGGGGCCGACGTGCAGGCCCATCATCGTGCCCTGGCTGAACCCGAACAGCGCCAGGCGGTCGGGGTCGAGGCCTTCGTCCGCCAGGATCCCGTCGATGAACGCGTCAAGCAGCTTCGCCGACCGCACCAGTCCTTCGGCCATTGCGGCTTCGGTCGACCCGTCGAGCCACGGCAGGGGAAACCACTGGAAGCCGGCCGGGCTGGCCGCCGAACGGGCCGGCGCATCGACTGCGGCGAAGACGGTGTCGGGGAGCGCCGGCGCAACGTGCTCGCCGATCCCGAGCAGGTCCGCGCCGTCCGCGCCGTATCCGTGAAGGAACAGCACAAGGGAGCTGTCCTTGCCGGAGACGCTGCCCCGGCGACCGTGCTTCAGTTCGCTCATCTGATCCCTTCCCTGCGCTTCGCGGTCCGGTAGTAGGCCCAGAGCAGGCGCGCGGCGACGCCGCGCCAGGGCGACCATGCCTCCGCCATCCGCCGCAGCTCGCGTTCCGTGGGCCTCTGCGGCTGCTCGAAGAGAATGCGCACCGCTTCCTGGAGCGCGAGGTCGCCGGGGGCGAAGACGTCCGCGCGGCCGAGCGAGAGCATCGCGTAGATCTCGGCGGTCCAGGACCCGATTCCGGGCACCTTCACCAATGTTCCGATGACCTCGTCTGTAGGCCGCTCCCGCAACAGGCCGAACCGGATGTCCGATGCCGCAAGCGCGCGGGCGTAGCGGATCTTCTGCCGGGACAGGCCGCACGCCCGGAGCTCGCCGTCGCTGGCCGCCAGTATCCTGCGCCGGCCCGTCAGCCCGGCCGACTTCATGCGCCCCCATATCGCGTCGGCCGCCGCCACGGAAACCTGCTGGCTGACGATGGCGTCCAGGAGCGGCGCAAATCCGTCCTTGCGCCGCCGAAGCGGCAGCGGCCCGGTCACGGCAAGCGCCTTGCGAAAGCGCGGCTCGCGCCTCGAGAGGTGCGCGGCCCCTTCGGCAACGCATGCAGGGGTCTTGATGACGCGGCCAATGCTCTCCGGCAAGATGCCCTCCCGAACGGTGAGCGGACGGTAGTTGCGGCAGGGGCGAAACGGAAGCCCCGACCTTGCCGGGGCCTGCGGAACAGAGTACCGACGCGCCCATGCCGGAAACACCGCTCCCTTCCAAGGCGCGCCGAAACCTGGCCGTCCTGGTGATCGCCCAGGGATATCTCGGCGCGCAGATGCCGATGATGTTCACCGTGTCCGCGCTCGCCGGACAGTCCCTTGCGCCGAACGCCTGCCTCGCCACGCTGCCGATCTCGCTCATCGTGCTGGGCTCCATGCTTGCGGCCACGCCGCTCTCGAGCGTCATGGAGCGGCACGGCCGCACGACCGGCTTCGTGATCGGGGCGACAGGCGGCTGCATCGGCGCGGCGCTGTCGGCCTGGGGCCTTGCCACGGGAAGCTTCGCGCTTTTCCTGATCGGCTCTGCGTTCGCCGGCATGTATTTTTCGTCCCAGGGGTTTTTCCGGTTCGCGGCGGCCGACACGGCCTCCGAGGCGTTTCGCCCGAAGGCAATCAGCTACGTCATCGCGGCGGGGCTTGCGAGCGCGGTGATTGGCCCGCAGCTGGTCAAGGTGACCGTCGATGCCGCCGGCGTCCCGTTTCTCGGGACGTTCCTCGCGATCGTCGCGATCAACGCAAGCGGCGCATTCCTGTTCCTGTTTCTGGACGTCCCGAAGCCGAGGGCCGTCGAGGTCTCCCGGAATGCCAGATCCCGCCTCGAACTGCTGAAATCGCCCAAGGTGCTGGTGGCGATCGTCTGCGCGATGGTCTCCTACTCCCTGATGAACCTCGTGATGACGTCCACGCCTCTCGCCGTGGTGGGCTGCGGCTTCAGCAAGGGCAACGCCGCCGACATAGTCGCGAGTCACGTCCTCGCCATGTTCGCGCCGTCGTTCTTCACCGGGCACCTGGTCGCGCGCTTCGGCGCTGAGCGGGTCGTGGCGATCGGGCTCGCGATCCTTGCCGCAGCCGGCGGGGTCGCCCTTTCCGGAACCGGCCTCCCCAACTTCTTCGGCGCCCTCGTTCTCCTGGGGCTGGGCTGGAACTTCGGCTTCATCGGGGCAACCGCGATGCTCTCGAACGCGCATTCGCCCCGGGAGCGCGGCCGCGCGCAGGGCCTGAACGACACGATCGTCTTCGGCTGCGTGACGCTGGCGTCGCTTTCGTCCGGCGGGCTGATGAACTGCACGGGCGGCTCGGCCGTGGAGGGCTGGACTCTCGTGAACCTCGCGATGACCCCTTTCCTCGCGCTTGCGGGAGGCGCCCTGCTCTGGCTGGCGCTTGCGCGCAGGACGCCGGGCCGGGCGGCAAGCTGACGCCGCCTGCGGACGGTCCTTCCGGGGGCGACCCGCATCCGGCGGCCTCACCGTCCGGGGCGGGCCTCGGCGGACCGGGAGACGGCGCCGTGGCTTCAGCGCCGGAAGGCTCTGCCGGCCACGTCCGGAGCGGATTCCCAGCAAGGCGGCGGGACGAGCGCGGGGCGACCGCCGCCGGCAGCCGTCCAGGCAGGCCATCGCAGAAAAAAACGCCCGCACAAGGCGGGCGCTTAGTTGTTGAGGCAGGTTTCATACAGGCAAGAAACCTATCGAGCAGTGCCCCCTTATACGCCAAGGCTCTCCGCGCGCCAAGCAAAAAGTTTGAAAGCCGGGCAAACGCGCTCTAGGGTGCGCAAAGGCACGTTGCAGGAAGGGTGGCAGCCACGATGATCCCGTATCGCAGACTTGCCCTGGCCGCGGCGCTCCTCGCGGCGGCAGGGTCGGGGCATGCCGCGCCAAGACACGGCATAGCTATGTATGGCGCGCCCGCGCTACCACCTGATTTTGTGTCCCTGCCCTATGCGAACCCGGACGCGCCCAAGGGCGGACGCATCGTTCAGGGAGAGGTCGGAAGCTTCGATTCGCTCAACCCGCACATCCTGAAAGGCAGGGTCCCGTGGCAGCTCCGCTTCCTCGCCCATGAGAGCCTCATGGGACGGAGCTACGACGAACCGTTCTCCCTGTACGGCCTCCTTGCCGAATCAATCGAGGTGCCCGACGACCGGTCCTGGGTCGAGTTCACGCTGAGGCCGGAAGCCCGGTTCTCCGACGGAACGCCGGTCACGGTCGATGACGTCCTGTGGTCCTTCGAGACGCTCGGCACCGTCGGCCATCCGCGCTACCGCGGCGCGTGGGAAAAGGTCGCCAGCGCGGAGCGCACCGGCGCGCGAAGCGTGAGGTTCGCCTTCGGGGCGCGCGACGACGAGCTTCCGCTGATCCTCGGCCTTCGCCCGATCCTCAAGAGGGCGCAATGGGAGGGCCTGGACTTCGCGGACTCCGGCACCGAGGTCGTTCCGGTCTCCTCCGCGCCCTACGTGATTTCCGATTTCGAGCACGGGCGCTACGTGGTCCTGACACGGAATCCCGGCTACTGGGGACACGGGGTCGTCCCCTACCGCCGCGGCACGGCGAACCTGGACGAGATCAGGACGGAGTTCTTTGCCGACGGCGCGGCAATGTTCGAGGCGTTCAAGGCCGGACTGCTGACCACCCTGCGCGAGACCAGCGTGCAGAAATGGGGCAGCCAGTACGGCTTTCCGGCCGTTCGGTCCGGAGACGTGGTCAAGTCCCTCATCCCCCACAGGCGTCCGTCCGGCATCCGCGGCCTCGCGATGAACACGCGACGTCCGCAGCTGCGGGACTGGCGGGTTCGCGAGGCCCTGATCACGGCCTTCAGCTTCGAGTTCATCAACCGGACGATCAACGGCGAGCCCCAGCCGCGCATCACGTCGTACTTCTCGAACTCGATCCTGGGCATGAGCGACGGGCCCGCAGAGGGCCGCGTCCGGGAATTCCTCGAGCCCTTTGCCGCGGAGCTCCTGCCCGGCGCGATCGAAGGCTACGCGCTGCCTGCCGGAGACGGCACCGAACGGAACCGGAGGAGCCTGGGGGCGGCGCTTGCCCTCATGGACGAGGCCGGCTGGTCGCTGGAGGACGGCAAGCTGAGGAACGGGGCCGGCGAAGCCTTCGGCTTCGAGATCCTTCTTTCCTCCGGCGCCACCGAGACGCACCAGATCGTGGACATCTACGCGTCAGCGCTGGAGCGCATGGGCGCCGAAGTCACGGTCACCATCGTGGACGCGGCCGAATTCAAGGAGCGCACGAACAGGTTCGACTTCGACATGACGTGGTATGCCAGGGGCCTGTCGCTCTCGCCCGGGAACGAGCAGAATCTCTACTGGAGCAGCGATGCCGCGGACACCGAGGGAAGCCGGAACTGGATGGGCGTCCGGAGTCCGGCGGCAGAGGCGATGATCGAACGGCTCCTGACGTCCGGGCGCCGCGAAGACTTCGTCGCCGCGACCAGGGCCCTTGACAGGATCCTCACATCCGGACGCTACGTGATTCCCGTCTGGCATGCGCCGGTCTCGCGGATCGCGCATGCAAGGCAGCTGAAATACCCGGACAGGCTGCCGATGTACGGGGACTGGATCGGCTTCCAGCCCGATGTCTGGTGGCATGAGGAGTGAAGGCGGCGAGGAGCCATGCCGCCTGCGTCGCCCGTGCGGGGGACCTGCCGCATTGCAGCACGGCTGAATGCGCCGCAAACGGCGTTTCGGAAGGCCCTCGCGCCATGAAGGACGCGCTGATGCGGGCGCCTTCCGCGTCGCCGGCCTTCGCTTGCCGCCATGCCCGGCGGGATCGCGCCGCCTCCCGGGGCCGCCATCGCGAAGCTGGGCACGGCTTCGCGCCGGCACGGGCCTGAGGGATGTCGAAGCCCTGCATCATCTGCGTGGCGATCACCGGCTCCCTGCCGCAGAAATCCGACAATCCGGCGGTTCCCGTCTCGGTCGAGGAGCAGGTCGAATCGACCCATGAAGCCTTCGAGGAAGGCGCAAGCATCGTCCATTGCCACGTGCGAAACGAGGATGGCACGCCGACTTCCGACCCTGACCGTTTCGCGCGCCTGAAAGAGAGCCTGGAAGCGCACTGTCCGGGAATGGTCGTCCAGCTGTCGACCGGGGGCCGCTCCGGCGCCGGGCGGGAGCGCGGGGGCATGCTTCCGCTGCGGCCGGACATGGCCTCGCTCTCCGTCGGCTCCAACAACTTCGCGACCCGCGTCTACGAGAATCCGCCCGATCTCGTCGCCTGGCTGGCCTCCGAGATGCTGGCACACGGCGTGAAGCCCGAGATCGAGGCCTTCGATCTCAGCCACGTGTTCCAGGCGGCGAAGATGGAGGCGGATGGACGGGTCAAGGGCCCGCTCTACGTGCAGTTCGTCATGGGCGTGGCGGGCGCCATGCCCGCCGACAGGGCGTCTTTCGAATTCATGAGGGCAACGCTCGCGCGCCTTGCGCCCGACGCCGAATGGTGTGCCGCAGGGATAGGGCCAAACCAGATCGTCCTGAACGAATGGTGCGTCGCCGCGGGCGGCCATTGCCGCACCGGGCTGGAAGACAACATCCGGCTCGACCGCGAAACGCTCGCGCCGTCGAACGCCGCGCTGGTCCGGCGCACCGCCGAGATCTGCGCGAGACACGGGCGCCCGGTCGCCACCTGGAAGGAGGCCCGTGAAATGCTGGGGCTCCGGGGGGCGTGAGCGGGCACCCTTCCTGACCGTCCCGCCCTCCGGGGCGAGGCGGCTCCACGGACAGGCATAGGGTGCCTCGGGCGCCGGGCGGGGCGGACGCCGGTCACCGGCATGCCGAGGCCGCGGGACCCTTCGGCAACACCGCCCATCTTTAACAAAATTTCGCGGCAAAAGGCCACATTCGAGGATTTTCTTGATCGGGTGGAATTTATCATGTTTTAAAATCAGTGTCTTAGATGTTTCCGGGCGTGTGATTCTTCAGTGCAGGGACATAAGGTGATGTCCGTCTCTTGCGCCGCGACTTGCCTTTCGGCAGGCTGGGCGCATGTTTGTTCGCAAGATCCGAACACGCACCACATCCAGCGGGGAATCCTATTTTTCCCACCGTCTGGTCGCGAGCCGGCGGGAGGGCGACAAGGTCCGGCAGAAGACGCCATTGAACCTGGGACGCCACTTTCCCATCGCGCAGGAGGACTGGCCGCTCCTGTGCCAGCGCGTGGACGAGCTGATGACGTACCAGGCGACGCTCAACTTCATGACACTACCCACGGCGGTCGAGACAGAGGCGCGGCGGATCGTGAAGCGTCTCCTGGAGCGTCAGGAGCGCCGATCGGAGGCACCGGACTGGGAGAGTGTCGATGTCCAGTCCCTCCAGAACAGCGATGCGCGGTCGATCGGGATCGAACATGCGGCGCTCGAGGCGCTCAAGCTGCTGGACATTCCGAATCAACTGTGTGCGCTTGGTCTGAATAAACGACAACAGGGCTGTGCGCTGGCGAATGTCATCGGCCGGATGGCACAGCCGGGGTCCGAGCGGGCCACGAATGCGTGGCTCCGCACCGCCAGCGCCACGGGAGAGCTGCTGGGGATCGACTTTGGCGCCCTGAGCGACATGGCGCTCTATCGTGCGTCCGATCATCTCTTCAAACACAAAAAGGCACTTGAGGACCACATGTTCGGCGCGGTCGAGACGTTGTTCAACCTGCAGCCAGTCGTCACGCTGTATGATCTGACAAACACCTGTTTCGAGGGTGAGGCTTCAGGCCAGCCCAAGGCGAGGCACGGGCATTCGAAGGAGCGGCGTTCGGATGCGCCCCTCCTCACGCTGGGCGCCGTTCTCGACAGCAGCGGCTTTCTGCGCCGGACCGAGATCTTCCCCGGTAACGTCGTCGAGGCGCGCACGCTGGCGACGATGTTGACCACCCTCGGCGTACCCAAGGGTGGCATCATCGTCATGGACCGGGGCATTGCCACCGAGGAGAACCTCGCCTGGATGCGGTCTGAAGGGTATATCTACCTCGTCGTCTCCCGCAGCCCCGCTCGGGTGTTCGACCCCGACGCTGCAACCACGACCGTCACAACCGCCGGGCAGGAGGAGATCGCTGTCTGTCTCGATCGTGTGGAAGATCAGGAGGAAGACGCGACCCCGTACACGGAGGTTCTCCTGCGGTGCCACTCGCAAGCACGGGAGAAGAAGGAGACCGGTCTGATCACGCACTTCCAGGATCGGTTCGAACAGGGTCTCCAGGATCTGCACGCAAATCTCGCAAAGCCCCGAACACGGAAGACCTTGCCCTATGTCCAGCGCAAGATCGGACAGCTCCAGAAGGCGAACGCCGTGGTCGCGCAGCATTACACCATCACCGTCACGCCCGATCCGGAGAATAAACGGGCGGTGGCAATCACGTGGGAGCTGAACCCGTCGGACGGCTCCATGCTGCAGAAACCCGGCGTCTACAGCCTGCGGTCGAATTGTCTCGATTGGGACGCGGAGGCGATGTGGAAAGCCTACGCGATGCTCACGGATGTCGAATCCGTCTTCCGGTCCCTCAAGTCCGAGCTCGGTCTCCGCCCCATCTACCACCATAAGGAACGCCGCGCGGATGGGCATCTCTTCATCTCGGTGATCGCCTACCAGGCGATCCAGGTCCTCCGGACGCGCATGGCCCAGACCGGACTGACCGCAAGTTGGACGACGATCCGCAACGCCCTGCGGACCTTGCCCCGCATCACCACCGCCTTCGCCCGCCCCGACGGCCGCCGGGTGCATGTGCGCAACACCGCGCTCCCGAATGCCGACCAGGCCGCAATCTATCAGGCGATGCAGATCGCATCCCCGGCCCCGAACCTGCGCAAGACCATCGTCTGAAACCGCCGACAAGCCGTCGCGCAAAAATCCCGTAAATCCAAGTCTGTAGTGCCACTACGTTTTTTAACGTATTGAACATAAAGCTTTTTTTCACAAGATGTTAAAGATGGGACCGGATGCGCCGCGGCATGCCGCAGCGGGCCCGAACAGGACGGCGGCCGGCCCGACGGGCTGGCGGCATGGGGCGCCGCGAACGCAGGACCGTCCTGCGCCCGCCACCCGGCCCGGAGCCGCGGGATGGCGCTCACGCGCCGGAAAGGCCGCAAAGGTCGAGACCGAAGGCGGGCTGGGCCGGCTTGCGCCGGCGCAAGCCCTGTTTCCGGAGATCCTTCGCGACAGGATGCGCCGATGCCGGGCCGCCAGGCGCCGAAAGCGGCGGCTGGCTGCCTGGCGCCCGCCCGGAACCGACGCTGCAGCGCGAGCGCCCCCGACGGGCGATGTCTTGCGCATGCCGCGCAGGGGTGACAACGAGGGCGCATGACGATCAAGCTCGGCATCCTCAGCGACCAGATCCGCCCCTGGCGCTGCGCCGGCATGAGGAGTCCTGGCAATGCGCTCGGATCGCGACCGAACGCCTGCCTGCCCGCGGCGCCGGCTTCGCGGAAATCCGCGCAAGAGACGCGCGCGCAAGGCGCCGAGACGTGACCGGCGGCCCCGCGCCGGTCGTTTCCGTGCCCCGTGCCGCTCGGGGCGCGCGGCCGGCGGACCGGCGGCCCCGGCTCACGGCAGGTCCGTCCGGGCCGGCCGGTACGCCGTCGTGAGCGGCATCGCGCGGGAGAAGTCCGGTCGCGCATCGATCACGACGTCCCGTGCGGAACTCGTCGCCATCATCGCCATGATGGCGGCAACGGTCGCTTTCGCGACCGACGCGATGCTCCCGGTCTTTCCCGACATCGGCGCGGCGCTCAGCCGGGACGACCCCAACCGCGCGCAGCTCGTCGTGGCGTCCTTCATGATCGGGCTTGGCGTCGGGACGCTCCTTGCCGGACCGCTCAGCGACGCCTTCGGCCGCCGTGCCGTCACGGCCGCGGGAACCGTGATCATCATCGTCTCCGCGACGGTTGCGGCCCTGGCCCAGAGCCTTGAGGCGCTGCTTCTTGCCAGGCTCCTCCAGGGTGTCGGCTCGGCCGGGCCGCGGGTTGCGGGAATGGCGATCGTGCGCGACCTGTTCCAGGGCCGGGAGATGGCGCGGATCCTGAGTTTCGTGATACTGGTGTTCACGCTCGCGCCGGTGTTTGCGCCATCGATCGGATGGCTGCTCGCGCAAGGGTTCGGCTGGCGCGCGATCTTCGTCTCCTTCGCGGTCTTCTCGATCGTCTCGACCGGATGGCTGCTGCTCCGGCTGCCCGAGACGCTGGCGCCGGAGAACCGGCGGCGGCTTCGCGTCCGCGAGCTTGCCGGCGGCCTGCTCGAGGTGTTCTCCAGCCGCCAGGTCGTCCTTGCCACCGGCTGCCAGTCGCTGCTCTTCGCCGTGCTGTTTTCAACGCTGCTCTCCAGCCAGCAGGTCTTCGAGGAGGTCTTCGGGCGCGGCGCCGGCTTCCCGCTCTGGTTCGCCCTGATGGCGGCGCTCGCCGCGGGATCGAGCCTGATGAACGCGGCCATCGTGATGCGCGTCGGGATGCGGAAGGTGGTCCAGGTCGCCCTGCTGGTCCACAGCGGCCTCACCGGCGCCTTCCTGCTTGCAATGACCTCCGGCACGCTTCCGGCGTCATGGCTGTTTCCGGTCGGGTTTCTCTGGTGCACGTCGGTCTTCCAGCTGGCGGGCTTCGGGCTCGGAAACATCAACGCCATCGCGCTGGAGCCGATGGGGCACATGGCCGGGCTTGCCGCGTCGATCATCACGTCGGTCGCGACAATGGTCTCGATCCTGATAGCGGCACCGGTCGGCCAGGCCTTTGACGGAACGCTGCTGCCTCTCGCGACGGCGGCATTCGTTCTCACCACGCTCGCCTTTCTGCTGGCGCGCTGCCTCGAGGAATGACGGCGGCTGAGGCCATCCGGGGCGCCGGGGCCACGCCGACGCAGGCGCCCTGCCCGGGCCTCGCTCCGACTGGATTCCTCCGGCCGTGCAGCACGGGCTCCGCGACGTGGCCGGGATCCCGGATCCGGCCATGGGGCGGCCCTGGGACCGGCGAAGGCTCAGCCGGGAACCGCAGCCCGGATCGCCTGGCGCCGCCGCCTCCTTTCGAACACGCCGTTCCGGTCCTCCCAGTCGTAGTCCGGATCCTCCAGAACCGGCACGAACGTCAGGACGCCGCCCAGACGCCAGGGATCAAGCACGATCCCGCGCTCGAGGCCGTCGCCCTTCCGGGCAATGATCGCCGTGCTGTGCTCGATGAGCGGCGGGCTGAAGGCGTTCGCGACCGCCCTGTGAATCTCCAGCGTCTCCAGACGTTCGGCCTGCAGGCGCGCTTCCATGTCTTCCGCCCAGTGCCAGCAAAGGCCGCGCTCCTTGATCCCCAGGTTCACCTGCATGTTGTGCCACAAGGGCGGGCCCGCAATCTCGTAGCGGGCCGCGAGATCGCGGGCATGCCGAAAGGCGACCCGCGCAGCGCGCCCGGCCTCCTCGGCGCTCACCTCCGGCCCGAGCGCAAGGATCATGCCCTCAAGCGAGGCGATCCTCTCATCGCCCGGGGGATCAGGCCGCGCCGTGCTCGCGCCGCAGTTCCACAGCGACATGAGAGCCGGCAGGACGACGGCAAGCTTGAGGAATCGCAAGGCTCTCATGAAGGCGGTCCACCGCGGCAAGTCGCATTCAGTGCTATCTGGCGGACATCCTGCCGTCGAGAAGCCGCTCAAGGTGGATCGTGCCGGCGCCAGCGCGATCCCGGCGGGTGCGGCCGCACCCTCCCGCCAAGGCGGCGGCCTGGTTCGCCGGCCGCACGACGGAGTCGCGATTTCGCGCCGCATGCGGGGACCGGGCTTCCGGAGAATGGACGGGTCATGCCCTTCCGGGCGGACAGGCCACGGAACCGCGTCAGCCTCCGGCCCCGCGCGGGACGGACGTTTGCGATCCGGCACGGTTGGGCCAGGTCCATGGGCGGAACACGGCTGTGGAGGAACGCATGAACGGGACGGCCGCGCCGGCGGGAGCGGAGCCGCCGGCGACCTGTCAGGACGTCCTCGACGCGCCGCCCCAGATGGCGGCGGAAGCGCTCGCGGGGACGCTCCGCACGCAGCCAGGGCCGGCCATGCGCCATGCGCGGGCGGGCTCCGTTCCCGGAACGGAGGCCGGGGGCCCTTTCGACCGCGGCCGCGGCGGTCCCGGCGGCTGGTGGATCATCTGCGGGCCGGAACTGCGCCCGGGCGAGAACGCCTTCGCGAGGACCAGGGAGCCCGGGGCGATCGCGACGCGGCATGACAGGGCCGACGGGAGCTTGGCGGCGAGGCGGCTGTCAGCCGGCCCTGGCTGCGCGCGCATTGCCCGGCTGGAAGGCCTCTTCCAGGGCGTCGGCGGCATGCAGGACAAGCCCCCGCCGAATGGCCGTGAGGCACGGGAAGGCCACCGCGAATGTGGATGGGGAAAGGCGACTTTCCCGCATTCCGGCCAATGCCTGCCTCATGGGCCCAGGACGCCGGGCCAGTTGGCGTCTGCACGCCGGACGTTGCCCGCGACATCCTTGAGCCATGTCCTGTGCACCCCGGTGGAGTAGTTCAGGTAAAGCCGCCCGTCATGAATCGACCAGGCTTCCGGAACGGTGGTCGCCGTGGCGCCTTTCGAAACGGCATAGGCGCAGTACCCGCCGTATTTCGGAGCGTACCGTTCCGGATCGGCGTCGAACAGCTCCTTGTGCCCGGCGCTGGCAAAGCGAAACGTCGCCCCGTCCAGAACCGAAGTGATTGCAGCGTCGCCCTCCAGGGGCTTCGACATCGTGAAATACGCGACCGGGTCATAGCCGTGGATCGCCACGCCGTCCGTGGCGAAGACCGGCGGCTTGCCGGCATGCGCCGGGACGATGCCCGTCGCGCCGCCCAGCAGCGCCGCCGCGGCGGCAAGGTTAAGGAAAAGCCGGCGAGTCTGCATCCATGTGCCTCCCGCAATGTCTCTGGCGTCTCGCACGGCGATCTTCGCTGCCGCTTTCGAAAAGGCAACCCGCACGGGTTCAAATTTCGTTGCGCTTGACTCCGGCAAGCCGCTGCGCCGCCGCATGCAGGGCCACGGCAGACGCGCTGGAGACGTTGAGCGAGGCAAAGCCTCCGGCTTCCCCGATCCTTGCCAGCAGGTCGCAGGCGTCCCTCGTCTTCGTTCGAAGCCCCTGCCCTTCAGCGCCCAGGAGCAGCGCGATTCGCCCGGGCGCGTCCGACAGGGCTGCCTCAAGCGTTGCGTCGGCCCCGCCGTCCAGCCCCAGCAGGAAGAAGCCGCGCTGCCGCAGGTCCTCCATCGCTGACGCCAGGCTGCCCACCCGCACGTACGGCAGCCGTTCCAGCGCACCGCTTGCCGACTTGGCCAGCGCGCCGCTCTCGGGCGCGGAATGCCGCCGGGGCGCAACCACGGCACTGGCCCCGAAGACTGCGGCCGACCTCAGGACGGCACCGACATTGTGGGGATCGGTGACGCGGTCCAGGCAGCACACGACAAGGGGGCCGCGATCCGGCAGGAGCGCGCCGAGGGCGCCCCAGTCGAGAGGCCTGGCCTCGAGCGCGGCGCCCTGATGGACCGATGCGGGATCGAGGGGTGCCGGAAACTTCCTTGCATCCGCGATCTCGGGCGCGATGCCGGATTCCGCGACCACGTCCGAAAGCCTGCCGAAGGCGTTCCGCGTCAGCACGAGACGCAGCTTCTCGCGCGCCGGGTTGGAAAGCGCGTGCCGCACCGCGTGAATCCCGAACAGCCAGACGGTTTCCCGCCCGGATTCCGGTCGCCTCCCCTTGCGTTCCCCGCTCCGGCGCGGCCTCTTCATTTTCCGGCCATCCCTTTCCGCAAGCGGAAACCCGCGCCGCATTCCCGCTTGACCGTTCGTGGCCATGC
This sequence comes from Paracoccaceae bacterium, assembly GCA_965221845.1. Lineage (GTDB taxonomy): Bacteria > Pseudomonadota > Alphaproteobacteria > Rhodobacterales > Rhodobacteraceae > JAJEFO01. The sequence goes on along the minus strand of OZ244919.1, from coordinate 17,623 downwards.
CGCTATGCGGCCCCGGCATGCCGATGACGGCATCGTCAAGTGGGCGACAGGCCGCAAGGTGTGGCAGGGGACTGTAACTCCCTCGCGGAGACGCATGCTAGGTTCGATTCCTAGGTCGCCCACCATTCGTAAAACCGACAGATGGAAACCGGGCCGTCCTCGGCTGCCGCTGCACGTACGCTTCCTCGCGCAGCGCTGCGCAGTGCGCCTCCGCGCCCGTGCTGGCGGCACGAAACCGAATGCGGCCATCCTGAACGTCACGTTGCCGATCGTCGCAGCCGCCGTGCTGGCGGCAGCTGGCCCGCGGACCGTGACGGCACGGGACAGGGCCGGCTTCGCGACGCCATTGGCGCCGTCCGCAACGACGTTGCCGAGATGCGGGCCACGTGTCCCGGATCGAGGGGCTGGCCTCGCGGCCCGGCGCCCTGAAAGATCCCCGATGCCGCATCGTCCGGAAACGCGACGCCGACCTCCTCCGGGACGTGCATCGCCCCGGGCCTTCGTCTTGCGGGACCCGGGTCCATCGGGCATCCTGGTCGAAGCGCCTCAAGCTGGACGGCCGCTTCCGGCACCGCTTGCCGTTTCCGTTCCGGCCCTGGCCTGGCCGGCGATCCATCCGGCGAGCTGCCCGATGTCGGCAAGCACCGCCTCCGCGTCGCATGCCAGTTCGTCCGCCTCTGCCACGCCCGTCAGCACCGCGACGGGCCGCATTCCGGCCGCCTTCGCGGCCAGGAGGTCTGTCCGGCTGTCTCCGACCATCAGCGTTCGCTCAGGTGCGGTCGAGGTGGCCCTGGCGAATGCCAGCAAGGGATCCGGCGCGGGCTTGGAGCCATGCCCGGTGTCGCAGCCGGCAACGAACGCAAAGCAGTCCGCGATTCCGGCAGCTTCGAGCTGGCAGCGGGAGGGAGCCTCGGAGTCGTTCGTGACAAGCCCGAGCACGTAGCGCCGCCTGAGGTCGCCAAGACATGACACGAGGTCGACTGCGGGCGTCATCTGCGCCCTTTCCGCCGTCGCGTCTATCAGGCAAAGCGCCTCCTGCTCGTTCCGCTGCATGTAGGGCGCGAGGGCACGCGCCAGGCCGATCGACGATCCGGAGACGACGATGCTGCCGGGGGCGAACCTCTTTCGCCCGGTGTCAAAGCCGATGGCAAAGCCGATGGCGCGCGCTGCGGCCTCGAGTCTGTCGGGCGGCACGGCGCCCTTCAGGAGGCCGTCCATCGCCTCGCTCCAGGACTCCTGGAAGTCAAACAGCGTTCCGTCCTTGTCGAAGATGATCGCCTCTACGGTCACGACCCGTCCCATGGCTGCCATGGGCATGAAATAGGATCGGAAGCTCCGGCCCGCAAGACGCGCCGGACAGCGCGCAGGGACATCCGCCGGGCTCCGGGACGCATGAACGCGCCCGTGCCGCCTCTTCATGCGTGCGCTGCGCGCGCATGCGTCTCGTGGGCGCCGTGCGCGTCCGCCCGCTCCGCGCGGATGCGCCATCCCGTCGTCTCGCGCCCGCTTGACTTCCGGGCGGCTGCGGGCTTTCTGGCGCACTGGCGCACGGCAACCGGGAGGCGCACGCGCATGCACGCCTATCGAAGCCACGACTGCGGGGAGCTCGACGCCTCCCATGCGGGCGCGGCGGTGCGCCTTTCCGGCTGGGTGCACCGGGTCCGGGACCATGGCGGCGTCCTGTTCATCGACATCCGCGACCACTACGGCGTGACCCAGGCCGTCGCGGACCGGGACAGTCCGGCCTTCGCGGAGGCGGGGAGGGTCCGTCCGGAGTGGTGCGTCCGCGTGGACGGCGAGGTGAGGGCGCGGGCGGCCGGCCTCGCCAACCCGGGGATCCCCACGGGCGGCATCGAGGTCCTCATCCGGGAGCTGGAGGTCCTGGGCGCCGCGGAGGAGCTTCCGCTGGCGGTGTCCGGCGACCAGGCGCACCCGGAGGAGACGCGGCTGCGGTACCGGTTCCTGGACCTCCGGCGCGAGGCGATGCAGCGCAACATGAAGCTCCGCTCCGACGTCGTGGCCAGCATCCGCAGGCGCATGTGGGGCGCGGGGTTCCGCGAGCACCAGACGCCGATCCTCACGGCGTCCAGCCCCGAGGGGGCGCGCGACTTCCTCGTGCCGTCGCGGCTTCATCCGGGCAGGTTCTACGCCCTTCCGCAGGCGCCGCAGCAGTTCAAGCAGCTCCTGATGGTTTCCGGCTTCGACCGGTACTTCCAGGTCGCGCCGTGCTTCCGCGACGAGGACCCGCGGGCCGACCGCTCGCCCGCCGACTTCTACCAGCTCGACATGGAGATGAGCTTCGTCACGCAGCAGGACGTGCTCGACACGGTCTCGCCGGTGATCGAGGGGGTGTTCTCGGAGTTCGCGGACGGCCGCGGCGTGGACGCGGCCGCCGGCTGGCGGCGGATCGCGCATCGCGACGCGATGCTCTGGTACGGCACCGACAAGCCCGACCTGCGGGTTCCCGTCAGGATGGCGGACGTCTCGGCGCATTTCCGGGGGTCGGGGTTCGCGACGTTCGCGCGGATCCTGGAGCGGGAGGGGACGGAGGTCCGCGCGATTCCCGCGCCCGGCGGCGGCGGCCGGCGGTTCTGCGACCGCATGGACGCGTTCGCCCGGGGCGAGGGCCTTCCGGGCATGGGCTGCATCGTCTGGCGCGGCGGCGAGGGCGGCACGGAGGCGGCGGGGCCGGTCGCGCGGAACGTCGGCCCCGGGCGCGCGGAGGCCGTCAGGGCGCAGCTCGGCCTGTCCGCGGGCGACGCGGCCTTCTTCCTCTGCGGCCGGGCGAGGGACTTCGAGGCCGCGGCGGCACGGGCCCGCGTGCGCGTGGGCGAGGAGCTCGGGCTTGCCGAGAAGGACCGGTTCGCCTTCGCCTGGATCGTCGACTTCCCGCTCTACGCGGAGGACGGGGAGACGGGCGGGATCGGCTTCGAGCACAACCCGTTCTCGATGCCGCAGGGGGGCATGGCCGCGCTCGAGGGCGACCCGCTGGACGTCCTCGGCTTTCAGTACGACCTGGTCTGCAACGGCCACGAGATCGCGTCCGGCGCGATCCGCAGCCACCGGCCCGAGGTCCTGTACCGCGCCTTCGCGATCGCGGGCTACGGGGAGGACGAGGTGCGCGCCCGCTTCGGCGGCCTCGCCGAGGCGCTGCGCTTCGGCGCGCCGCCCCACGGCGGCTGCGCGGCGGGGATCGACCGGATCGTCATGCTCCTGGCAGGCGAGGAGAGCATCCGCGAGGTCATCCTCTTCCCGATGAACCAGCGCGCGGAGGACCCCATGACGGGCGCGCCGAAGGAGGCGGAACCGGAGCGGCTGCGCGAGCTGCGGCTGCGGACGCTGCCGCCCGGGGAATGACCGCCGCCGCGCGATCCCGCCCGAGGCGTCCCGGCCGCAGGGCCGTCCGGACGCGGGGAGCGCCCGCAGGGTCCTGCAGGAGGCGCCCGCACGGGATGTCTCCGCCCTTGACAATCGCGGGCGACGCCTCCGCAATTAGGTCGCCGGGTCGCCGGGTCGCCGGGTCGCCGCATCCGTGCGCGCCGTCCGGCCCCGGCCGTGAGGGCGCCGGCATGGCCGCGGCGCCCCCGCCCGCCGGCCGTCGGCCGGGCCTCGCCCGCCTCCTGGGGCCGCTGGCCGCGTGCGCCGCGCTGCTGGGCGCGCCGTGCGCCCTGGCGCAGTCCCCGTCCGTCGCCCTCTCGGTCCCCGCAGGGACCGGGCTCGCCGAGGGAGAGGGCAACACCACGGTCACGGTCACCGCGACGCTCTCCGCCGCGCGTCCGGCCGCCACCGTCATCGACCTGTCCCTCGCCGGCACGGCGAAGGACTCGGACTACGATGTTGTCGGAACCCTTCCCGACATCACGGTCCCGGCCGGGAGCCTGACGGGAACCGCCGACATCGTCCTGTTTCCGACGGACGACAACTTCTTCGAGGGGCCCGAGACGGTCTCCGTCGGCGGCACGTCCGGCACCCTCACGGTGACGCCGGCGGACATCGCGCTCGCGGACAACGACACCGCGCCCACGTTCACCTTGCGACTGGAAGAGCCGGGCACAGGCCTTGCCCTCTCCACCAACCGCGATGAAGGAGACGCCTTCAGCTTCACGCTCGAGGCGGCCCTGTCCGGCGGGTCGACGCTCGAGGAGGACGCGACCGTCACGGTCACCCGGGACACGATGGTGGCCAGAGCGGCCTCCGACGCCGACCTCGACTTCGGCAGCAACCCTCCTCCCTGGAGTATCGCCATCGAGGCCGGCAGCACCACCGGCCGCCGCGACGTTTCGGTCACCATTGTCGACGACACGGAGCGTGAAGGTTTTGAGACAGTGAAGTTCGATGCCCGCTTCGATGCGGGCGGCGAAACCTTCACGGGCTCGGGTTCCTTTTCCATCGGCAGTTCAGATCAGCCCATTTCGGTGAGACTGACATGTGCCAGCAGAGGAAGTAACGGCAAGCAATATCCCGGAGCGGAGTACGTTGCCGACTGCCAAGTGAGCACCTCTGGCAGAGACCGGGCCCCAAGGGACTACACCGTCACCTACGACATAAGCCAGGGGCAGGCTGACCAGCTCGACCCTGACAGGCTCGCATTCGAGCTGAAGAGCGGGACGGCCATGTCGGCCGAACGGGAAGTGACCTTCACGGCGGCGCCGGACGTGGGGACATTTGTAGAATATCAAGGGACGATCTCGCCGAACGATCGGGGTGAGAGTGCCGCAAGTTTCAATCAAAGTTTCTGGCCCGCCGCTGACAGCGGTTACACGATTGACGCGGTCAGGGTCAGTCCAATAAGCAACCTGCGAACAAATGACCCCGCAATTGTCGGGCAGACGGGCTTCGTCATTTTTTTCGGCACCAGGTCCAACGGCAGTTTCCGCGGATTCCCGAGGCCGTCGAGACTCCTTGGCAGCCCGCGGGTCGAGGTCGAGCTGGACAGCGGCCTCGTGTCCGTTCCATGCTCAGGGGACACTTTCTTGACATGCAGATATGTCGTCAGGGACGGGGATTACGATTTCGACAGGAAGATCGTGATTCCGGCCGGCGGCCTCAAGTTCACAGGCTGGCGGGACCTTCGGGACCTGACGGTGACCGGCACCGTGGCCGCGGCTCTGCAGGCCCGTATGACCTTGGCGATCGAGAACCGGATCGCTGGCGGGAGCCATGCGATCGGCCTTTCCGTGTCGCCGGCGACGCTCCAGGAGGGCGCGGGCGAGCGGGAGCTGACCGTCTCCGCGACGAACCTGCGCGGCGAGACGTCGGCCAGCGACCTGGTGATTCCCCTCGCCTTCGCCAACGTCACGACGACCGGCGCCGACTGGAGCGTGAGGGGAGGGCCCTACAGCGTCACGATACCGGCCGGCCTGACCGACGGCGACGTGAGGGTCCCGTTCACCGCCGTGGACGACCTGGTGCGGGAGGCCGCCGTCGAGCGCGTGCGCGTCGAGGGCAGCCGGGGGGCGATGACGACCCCCTTCGTGCAGGGCGCCGACATCCGGATACTGGACGCCGCCGGCATCACGCTGACCGCCTCTCCCGCCACGGTCGCGGAAGACGGCGGCGCGCAGCAGGTCATGGTCACGGCCGCATGGGGCGACGCCGGCGACCCCGCGCTGACGCGCGACCTCGTGATCGATCTCGCGTGGGGCGGGTCGGCGGGATCGGGGGACTATGCGCGCAGCGGCGGCGACAGCGTGACGATCAAGGCGGACGACCGCTCGGGAACCGTGACGGCGACGGTCACGCCGACGGACGACCTCCTCTTCGAGGGCGACGAGACCATCTCGATCCGCGGCAGCGTGCCGGGCCGCACCGTGACGGCGACGGAAGTGACCCTGACGGACGACGAGACGCGGCCCGCCGTCTCCCTTTCGGTCACCCCGGACTCCTTCGGCGAGGGGGACGCCGCCGCGACCGAGGTCACGGTGAGCGCCACGCTGGACCCGGAGGTCGCGATGGCGAGCGGCGATGCCACGGTGACGCTGGACCTCGCGGGCGCCGCGACGGAGGGGACGGACTACACGGCGTCCTGGTCCCCGGCCGCGAGGACGATCACGATCCCGGCGGGCGAGACGGAAGGATCGGGCACGGTGCGCCTGACGCTGACGCCGAGAGACGACGAGACGGCGGAGGGCGACGAGACGGTCACGGTCGAGGGGACGGCGACCGACGCGAACGACAAGGGACTGGTCGTTCACGTGGCGGACGTCACGCTGGAGGACGACGACACCGCCGCGGTGCGGCTGTCGGAGACGTCGCTGACGGTGGCGGAGGGCGCCACGGGGACCTACACGGTGGTGCTGGGCGCGCAGCCCACGGGCGACGTGACCGTCACGGTGGCGCCCGTGCAGGACACGCCGGTCGTGTCGGTGGACACGGACGCGGGGAAGGCCGGGGACCAGGACACGCTGACCTTCACCGCCACGGACTGGAGCACGGCCCGGACGGTGACGGTGAGGGGAACGGATGACAGCGCCGTGAACGCCGGCGGCGGGCGCGCCTCGAAGATCGTCCACACGCCCGGCGGAGGCGGCTACGGGGGCGTGGCCGCGCCGGAGCTGGGCGTCACGGTGACCGACGACGACTCGGCCCTGCTCGTCTTCGCCCCGACATCGCTGACGGTGGCGGAGGGCGGGTCGGGCACCTACACGGTGGCGCTGGCGAGCCAGCCCACGGACGACGTGACGGTGACGGCGACGGCGCCCGACGGGCTCGCGGTGGACACGGACGCGGGGACCGAAGGGGACCAGGACACCCTCGAGTTCACCGCCGAGGACTGGAACACGGCCCAGACCGTCACCGTCACCGCGGCCGACGACGACATCGACCAGGGCGCGTCCCGCAGCCTCTCCGTCGGCCACGCCGCCTCGGGCGGGGACTACGCCTCGGTGAGCGCGAACCTGTCGGTCACGGTGACCGACGACGACGCGACGCCCACCGCGACGCTGGTGCTGGCCCCCGCGACGATCAACGAGAGCGGGGCGACCAACGCGAGCACGGTGACGGCGACGCTGTCGGGCGCGACCAGCGAGGCGGTGACGCTGACGGTCTCGGCGGGGCCGGGGGTGACGGTGAGCGACAACAAGGTCCTGACCTTCGCCGCCGGGGCGACCGCGAGCGCGGGCGCGGTGACGCTGACGGCGGTCGACAACGACGTGGACGCCGCCGACCTGGGCGTGAGCGTCTCGGCCGCCGCCAGCGGCGGCAACGGCGTCGCCGCCCCGGCCGCCGTGACGCTCACCGTCACCGACGACGACGCGCGCGGCGTGGCGGTCTCGGTGAAGGCGCTCACCCTGGCCGAGGCGGACGACAGCGGCACCCCCGGCACGAAGGAGAACGAGGGCACCTACACCGTGGCCCTCGGCTCCGAGCCCGCCGCCGGCACGGTGACGGTCGCGGTCGCGAGCGCCGACACGAAGGCCGCCACCGTCTCGCCCGCCAGCCTGACCTTCACCACCACCGACTGGAACGTGCAGAAGACGGTCACCGTCACCGCCGTCCCCGACGCCATCGACAATCCGGCCGAAAAGCGCACGGTGCGCATCACCCACAGGGTGACGGCCGCCGGCGAGGGCACGGACTACGGCACGGTCACGGCCGACCCCCTCGACGTCACCGTCACCGACGACGACGGCCCGCCGACGGTCTCGGTGGCCGACGCGGACGACGTGACCGAGGGCGACGACACCGCCGCCACCACCGACATGACCTTCACGGTGACGCTGTCGGCGGCCAGCGGCAAGGCGGTGACGGTGCCCTACACGCTCACCGGCACCGCGACGGCGGACGAGGACTACGCCGATCCGGCGACCAAGTCGGTGACCGTCGCCGCCGGCGGCACGACCGGCACCATCACCATCCCCGTCAAGGGCGACACGATCGACGAGGGCAACGAGACGGTCACCGTCACCCTGGGCGAGCCCACGAACGCCACCGTCTCCACCGCCGAGGGCGCCGGCACCGCCAACGGCACCATCACCGACGACGACACGGCGACGCTGTCCGTCGCCGACGCCAGCGCGGCGGAGGGCGGCACGGCGACCTTCACGGTGACGCTGTCGACGCCGAGCGCGGCGACCGTCACGGTGACCGCGACCACGTCCGAGGGCACCGCCACCGATCCCGAGGACTACACGCACAGGACCGTGACGCTGACCTTCGCCGCCGGCGACACGAGCAAGGACTTCACCGTGACCACCATCGCGGACTCGGTCGCCGAGCTCGACGAGACCTTCACCGTGACGCTCTCGAACCCGGGCGGCGCCACCATCGCCGACGCCACCGCCACGGGCACCATCACCGGCGCCGCGGCGCTGCTGTCGGTTGCCGACGCCAGCGCCACGGAGGGCGACGCCGTCGCCTTCACGGTGACCCGGACGGGCGACACCGCCGGGCCCGCCTCGGTGCAGTGGACCACCGGCGACGACGCCAGCGAGGGCGCGGCCCGGGCGACCGCCGGCACCGACTACACGGCGCGGACGACGGCGCGGACGCTCAGCTTCCAGGCCGGCGACGCCACCGCGACCTTCAACGTGGCCACGGCCGAGGACCCGCTCGACGAGCCCGACGAGACCTTCGCGGTGACGCTCGCCAGCCCGAGCGACGGCGTCGCCATCTCCCGCGCATCGGCCGTCGGCACCATCACCGACGACGACGCGACGCCCACCGCGACGCTGGTGCTGGCCCCCGCGACGATCGACGAGAGCGGGGCGACCAACGCGAGCACGGTGACGGCGACGCTGTCGGGCGCGACCAGCGAGGCGGTGACGCTGACGGTCTCGGCGGGGCCGGGGGTGACGGTGAGCGACAACAAGGTCCTGACCTTCGCCGCCGGGGCGACCGCGAGCGCGGGCGCGGTGACGCTGACGGCGGTCGACAACGACGTGGACGCCGCCGACCTGGGCGTGAGCGTCTCGGCCGCCGCCAGCGGCGGCAACGGCGTCGCCGCCCCGGCCGCCGTGACGCTCACCGTCACCGACGACGACGCGCGCGGCGTGGCGGTCTCGGTGAAGGCGCTCACCCTGGCCGAGGCGGACGACAGCGGCACCCCCGGCACGAAGGAGAACGAGGGCACCTACACCGTGGCCCTCGGCTCCGAGCCCGCCGCCGGCACGGTGACGGTCGCGGTCGCGAGCGCCGACACGAAGGCCGCCACCGTCTCGCCCGCCAGCCTGACCTTCACCACCACCGACTGGAGCGTGCAGAAGACGGTCACCGTCACCGCCGTCCCCGACGCCATCGACAATCCGGCCGAAAAGCGCACGGTGCGCATCACCCACAGGGTGACGGCCGCCGGCGAGGGCACGGACTACGGCACGGTCACGGCCGACCCCCTCGACGTCACCGTCACCGACGACGACGGCCCGCCGACGGTCTCGGTGGCCGACGCGGACGACGTGACCGAGGGCGACGACACCGCCGCCACCACCGACATGACCTTCACGGTGACGCTGTCGGCGGCCAGCGGCAAGGCGGTGACGGTGCCCTACACGCTCACCGGCACCGCGACGGCGGACGAGGACTACGCCGATCCGGCGACCAAGTCGGTGACCGTCGCCGCCGGCGGCACGACCGGCACCATCACCATCCCCGTCAAGGGCGACACGATCGACGAGGGCAACGAGACGGTCACCGTCACCCTGGGCGAGCCCACGAACGCCACCGTCTCCACCGCCGAGGGCGCCGGCACCGCCAACGGCACCATCACCGACGACGACACGGCGACGCTGTCCGTCGCCGACGCCAGCGCGGCGGAGGGCGGCACGGCGACCTTCACGGTGACGCTGTCGACGCCGAGCGCGGCGACCGTCACGGTGACCGCGACCACGTCCGAGGGCACCGCCACCGATCCCGAGGACTACACGCACAGGACCGTGACGCTGACCTTCGCCGCCGGCGACACGAGCAAGGACTTCACCGTGACCACCATCGCGGACTCGGTCGCCGAGCTCGACGAGACCTTCACCGTGACGCTCTCGAACCCGGGCGGCGCCACCATCGCCGACGCCACCGCCACGGGCACCATCACCGGCGCCGCGGCGCTGCTGTCGGTTGCCGACGCCAGCGCCACGGAGGGCGACGCCGTCGCCTTCACGGTGACCCGGACGGGCGACACCGCCGGGCCCGCCTCGGTGCAGTGGACCACCGGCGACGACGCCAGCGAGGGCGCGGCCCGGGCGACCGCCGGCACCGACTACACGGCGCGGACGACGGCGCGGACGCTCAGCTTCCAGGCCGGCGACGCCACCGCGACCTTCAACGTGGCCACGGCCGAGGACCCGCTCGACGAGCCCGACGAGACCTTCGCGGTGACGCTCGCCAGCCCGAGCGACGGCGTCGCCATCTCCCGCGCATCGGCCGTCGGCACCATCACCGACGACGACGCGACGCCCACCGCGACGCTGGTGCTGGCCCCCGCGACGATCAACGAGAGCGGGGCGACCAACGCGAGCACGGTGACGGCGACGCTGTCGGGCGCGACCAGCGAGGCGGTGACGCTGACGGTCTCGGCGGGGCCGGGGGTGACGGTGAGCGACAACAAGGTCCTGACCTTCGCCGCCGGGGCGACCGCGAGCGCGGGCGCGGTGACGCTGACGGCGGTCGACAACGACGTGGACGCCGCCGACCTGGGCGTGAGCGTCTCGGCCGCCGCCAGCGGCGGCAACGGCGTCGCCGCCCCGGCCGCCGTGACGCTCACCGTCACCGACGACGACGCGCGCGGCGTGGCGGTCTCGGTGAAGGCGCTCACCCTGGCCGAGGCGGACGACAGCGGCACCCCCGGCACGAAGGAGAACGAGGGCACCTACACCGTGGCCCTCGGCTCCGAGCCCGCCGCCGGCACGGTGACGGTCGCGGTCGCGAGCGCCGACACGAAGGCCGCCACCGTCTCGCCCGCCAGCCTGACCTTCACCACCACCGACTGGAACGTGCAGAAGACGGTCACCGTCACCGCCGTCCCCGACGCCATCGACAATCCGGCCGAAAAGCGCACGGTGCGCATCACCCACAGGGTGACGGCCGCCGGCGAGGGCACGGACTACGGCACGGTCACGGCCGACCCCCTCGACGTCACCGTCACCGACGACGACGGCCCGCCGACGGTCTCGGTGGCCGACGCGGACGACGTGACCGAGGGCGACGACACCGCCGCCACCACCGACATGACCTTCACGGTGACGCTGTCGGCGGCCAGCGGCAAGGCGGTGACGGTGCCCTACACGCTCACCGGCACCGCGACGGCGGACGAGGACTACGCCGATCCGGCGACCAAGTCGGTGACCGTCGCCGCCGGCGGCACGACCGGCACCATCACCATCCCCGTCAAGGGCGACACGATCGACGAGGGCAACGAGACGGTCACCGTCACCCTGGGCGAGCCCACGAACGCCACCGTCTCCACCGCCGAGGGCGCCGGCACCGCCAACGGCACCATCACCGACGACGACACGGCGACGCTGTCCGTCGCCGACGCCAGCGCGGCGGAGGGCGGCACGGCGACCTTCACGGTGACGCTGTCGACGCCGAGCGCGGCGACCGTCACGGTGACCGCGACCACGTCCGAGGGCACCGCCACCGATCCCGAGGACTACACGCACAGGACCGTGACGCTGACCTTCGCCGCCGGCGACACGAGCAAGGACTTCACCGTGACCACCATCGCGGACTCGGTCGCCGAGCTCGACGAGACCTTCACCGTGACGCTCTCGAACCCGGGCGGCGCCACCATCGCCGACGCCACCGCCACGGGCACCATCACCGGCGCCGCGGCGCTGCTGTCGGTTGCCGACGCCAGCGCCACGGAGGGCGACGCCGTCGCCTTCACGGTGACCCGGACGGGCGACACCGCCGGGCCCGCCTCGGTGCAGTGGACCACCGGCGACGACGCCAGCGAGGGCGCGGCCCGGGCGACCGCCGGCACCGACTACACGGCGCGGACGACGGCGCGGACGCTCAGCTTCCAGGCCGGCGACGCCACCGCGACCTTCAACGTGGCCACGGCCGAGGACCCGCTCGACGAGCCCGACGAGACCTTCGCGGTGACGCTCGCCAGCCCGAGCGACGGCGTCGCCATCTCCCGCGCATCGGCCGTCGGCACCATCACCGACGACGACGCGACGCCCACCGCGACGCTGGTGCTGGACCCCGCGACGATCGACGAGAGCGGGGCGACCAACGCGAGCACGGTGACGGCGACGCTGTCGGGCGCGACCAGCGAGGCGGTGACGCTGACGGTCTCGGCGGGGCCGGGGGTGACGGTGAGCGACAACAAGGTCCTGACCTTCGCCGCCGGGGCGACCGCGAGCGCGGGCGCGGTGACGCTGACGGCGGTCGACAACGACGTGGACGCCGCCGACCTGGGCGTGAGCGTCTCGGCCGCCGCCAGCGGCGGCAACGGCGTCGCCGCCCCGGCCGCCGTGACGCTCACCGTCACCGACGACGACGCGCGCGGCGTGGCGGTCTCGGTGAAGGCGCTCACCCTGGCCGAGGCGGACGACAGCGGCACCCCCGGCACGAAGGAGAACGAGGGCACCTACACCGTGGCCCTCGGCTCCGAGCCCGCCGCCGGCACGGTGACGGTCGCGGTCGCGAGCGCCGACACGAAGGCCGCCACCGTCTCGCCCGCCAGCCTGACCTTCACCACCACCGACTGGAACGTGCAGAAGACGGTCACCGTCACCGCCGTCCCCGACGCCATCGACAATCCGGCCGAAAAGCGCACGGTGCGCATCACCCACAGGGTGACGGCCGCCGGCGAGGGCACGGACTACGGCACGGTCACGGCCGACCCCCTCGACGTCACCGTCACCGACGACGACGGCCCGCCGACGGTCTCGGTGGCCGACGCGGACGACGTGACCGAGGGCGACGACACCGCCGCCACCACCGACATGACCTTCACGGTGACGCTGTCGGCGGCCAGCGGCAAGGCGGTGACGGTGCCCTACACGCTCACCGGCACCGCGACGGCGGACGAGGACTACGCCGATCCGGCGACCAAGTCGGTGACCGTCGCCGCCGGCGGCACGACCGGCACCATCACCATCCCCGTCAAGGGCGACACGATCGACGAGGGCAACGAGACGGTCACCGTCACCCTGGGCGAGCCCACGAACGCCACCGTCTCCACCGCCGAGGGCGCCGGCACCGCCAACGGCACCATCACCGACGACGACACGGCGACGCTGTCCGTCGCCGACGCCAGCGCGGCGGAGGGCGGCACGGCGACCTTCACGGTGACGCTGTCGACGCCGAGCGCGGCGACCGTCACGGTGACCGCGACCACGTCCGAGGGCACCGCCACCGATCCCGAGGACTACACGCACAGGACCGTGACGCTGACCTTCGCCGCCGGCGACACGAGCAAGGACTTCACCGTGACCACCATCGCGGACTCGGTCGCCGAGCTCGACGAGACCTTCACCGTGACGCTCTCGAACCCGGGCGGCGCCACCATCGCCGACGCCACCGCCACGGGCACCATCACCGGCGCCGCGGCGCTGCTGTCGGTTGCCGACGCCAGCGCCACGGAGGGCGACGCCGTCGCCTTCACGGTGACCCGGACGGGCGACACCGCCGGGCCCGCCTCGGTGCAGTGGACCACCGGCGACGACGCCAGCGAGGGCGCGGCCCGGGCGACCGCCGGCACCGACTACACGGCGCGGACGACGGCGCGGACGCTCAGCTTCCAGGCCGGCGACGCCACCGCGACCTTCAACGTGGCCACGGCCGAGGACCCGCTCGACGAGCCCGACGAGACCTTCGCGGTGACGCTCGCCAGCCCGAGCGACGGCGTCGCCATCTCCCGCGCATCGGCCGTCGGCACCATCACCGACGACGACGCGACGCCCACCGCGACGCTGGTGCTGGCCCCCGCGACGATCGACGAGAGCGGGGCGACCAACGCGAGCACGGTGACGGCGACGCTGTCGGGCGCGACCAGCGAGGCGGTGACGCTGACGGTCTCGGCGGGGCCGGGGGTGACGGTGAGCGACAACAAGGTCCTGACCTTCGCCGCCGGGGCGACCGCGAGCGCGGGCGCGGTGACGCTGACGGCGGTCGACAACGACGTGGACGCCGCCGACCTGGGCGTGAGCGTCTCGGCCGCCGCCAGCGGCGGCAACGGCGTCGCCGCCCCGGCCGCCGTGACGCTCACCGTCACCGACGACGACGCGCGCGGCGTGGCGGTCTCGGTGAAGGCGCTCACCCTGGCCGAGGCGGACGACAGCGGCACCCCCGGCACGAAGGAGAACGAGGGCACCTACACCGTGGCCCTCGGCTCCGAGCCCGCCGCCGGCACGGTGACGGTCGCGGTCGCGAGCGCCGACACGAAGGCCGCCACCGTCTCGCCCGCCAGCCTGACCTTCACCACCACCGACTGGAACGTGCAGAAGACGGTCACCGTCACCGCCGTCCCCGACGCCATCGACAATCCGGCCGAAAAGCGCACGGTGCGCATCACCCACAGGGTGACGGCCGCCGGCGAGGGCACGGACTACGGCACGGTCACGGCCGACCCCCTCGACGTCACCGTCACCGACGACGACGGCCCGCCGACGGTCTCGGTGGCCGACGCGGACGACGTGACCGAGGGCGACGACACCGCCGCCACCACCGACATGACCTTCACGGTGACGCTGTCGGCGGCCAGCGGCAAGGCGGTGACGGTGCCCTACACGCTCACCGGCACCGCGACGGCGGACGAGGACTACGCCGATCCGGCGACCAAGTCGGTGACCGTCGCCGCCGGCGGCACGACCGGCACCATCACCATCCCCGTCAAGGGCGACACGATCGACGAGGGCAACGAGACGGTCACCGTCACCCTGGGCGAGCCCACGAACGCCACCGTCTCCACCGCCGAGGGCGCCGGCACCGCCAACGGCACCATCACCGACGACGACACGGCGACGCTGTCCGTCGCCGACGCCAGCGCGGCGGAGGGCGGCACGGCGACCTTCACGGTGACGCTGTCGACGCCGAGCGCGGCGACCGTCACGGTGACCGCGACCACGTCCGAGGGCACCGCCACCGATCCCGAGGACTACACGCACAGGACCGTGACGCTGACCTTCGCCGCCGGCGACACGAGCAAGGACTTCACCGTGACCACCATCGCGGACTCGGTCGCCGAGCTCGACGAGACCTTCACCGTGACGCTCTCGAACCCGGGCGGCGCCACCATCGCCGACGCCACCGCCACGGGCACCATCACCGGCGCCGCGGCGCTGCTGTCGGTTGCCGACGCCAGCGCCACGGAGGGCGACGCCGTCGCCTTCACGGTGACCCGGACGGGCGACACCGCCGGGCCCGCCTCGGTGCAGTGGACCACCGGCGACGACGCCAGCGAGGGCGCGGCCCGGGCGACCGCCGGCACCGACTACACGGCGCGGACGACGGCGCGGACGCTCAGCTTCCAGGCCGGCGACGCCACCGCGACCTTCAACGTGGCCACGGCCGAGGACCCGCTCGACGAGCCCGACGAGACCTTCGCGGTGACGCTCGCCAGCCCGAGCGACGGCGTCGCCATCTCCCGCGCATCGGCCGTCGGCACCATCACCGACGACGACGCGACGCCCACCGCGACGCTGGTGCTGGCCCCCGCGACGATCGACGAGAGCGGGGCGACCAACGCGAGCACGGTGACGGCGACGCTGTCGGGCGCGACCAGCGAGGCGGTGACGCTGACGGTCTCGGCGGGGCCGGGGGTGACGGTGAGCGACAACAAGGTCCTGACCTTCGCCGCCGGGGCGACCGCGAGCGCGGGCGCGGTGACGCTGACGGCGGTCGACAACGACGTGGACGCCGCCGACCTGGGCGTGAGCGTCTCGGCCGCCGCCAGCGGCGGCAACGGCGTCGCCGCCCCGGCCGCCGTGACGCTCACCGTCACCGACGACGACGCGCGCGGCGTGGCGGTCTCGGTGAAGGCGCTCACCCTGGCCGAGGCGGACGACAGCGGCACCCCCGGCACGAAGGAGAACGAGGGCACCTACACCGTGGCCCTCGGCTCCGAGCCCGCCGCCGGCACGGTGACGGTCGCGGTCGCGAGCGCCGACACGAAGGCCGCCACCGTCTCGCCCGCCAGCCTGACCTTCACCACCACCGACTGGAACGTGCAGAAGACGGTCACCGTCACCGCCGTCCCCGACGCCATCGACAATCCGGCCGAAAAGCGCACGGTGCGCATCACCCACAGGGTGACGGCCGCCGGCGAGGGCACGGACTACGGCACGGTCACGGCCGACCCCCTCGACGTCACCGTCACCGACGACGACGGCCCGCCGACGGTCTCGGTGGCCGACGCGGACGACGTGACCGAGGGCGACGACACCGCCGCCACCACCGACATGACCTTCACGGTGACGCTGTCGGCGGCCAGCGGCAAGGCGGTGACGGTGCCCTACACGCTCACCGGCACCGCGACGGCGGACGAGGACTACGCCGATCCGGCGACCAAGTCGGTGACCGTCGCCGCCGGCGGCACGACCGGCACCATCACCATCCCCGTCAAGGGCGACACGATCGACGAGGGCAACGAGACGGTCACCGTCACCCTGGGCGAGCCCACGAACGCCACCGTCTCCACCGCCGAGGGCGCCGGCACCGCCAACGGCACCATCACCGACGACGACACGGCGACGCTGTCCGTCGCCGACGCCAGCGCGGCGGAGGGCGGCACGGCGACCTTCACGGTGACGCTGTCGACGCCGAGCGCGGCGACCGTCACGGTGACCGCGACCACGTCCGAGGGCACCGCCACCGATCCCGAGGACTACACGCACAGGACCGTGACGCTGACCTTCGCCGCCGGCGACACGAGCAAGGACTTCACCGTGACCACCATCGCGGACTCGGTCGCCGAGCTCGACGAGACCTTCACCGTGACGCTCTCGAACCCGGGCGGCGCCACCATCGCCGACGCCACCGCCACGGGCACCATCACCGGCGCCGCGGCGCTGCTGTCGGTTGCCGACGCCAGCGCCACGGAGGGCGACGCCGTCGCCTTCACGGTGACCCGGACGGGCGACACCGCCGGGCCCGCCTCGGTGCAGTGGACCACCGGCGACGACGCCAGCGAGGGCGCGGCCCGGGCGACCGCCGGCACCGACTACACGGCGCGGACGACGGCGCGGACGCTCAGCTTCCAGGCCGGCGACGCCACCGCGACCTTCAACGTGGCCACGGCCGAGGACCCGCTCGACGAGCCCGACGAGACCTTCGCGGTGACGCTCGCCAGCCCGAGCGACGGCGTCGCCATCTCCCGCGCATCGGCCGTCGGCACCATCACCGACGACGACGCGACGCCCACCGCGACGCTGGTGCTGGACCCCGCGACGATCGACGAGAGCGGGGCGACCAACGCGAGCACGGTGACGGCGACGCTGTCGGGCGCGACCAGCGAGGCGGTGACGCTGACGGTCTCGGCGGGGCCGGGGGTGACGGTGAGCGACAACAAGGTCCTGACCTTCGCCGCCGGGGCGACCGCGAGCGCGGGCGCGGTGACGCTGACGGCGGTCGACAACGACGTGGACGCCGCCGACCTGGGCGTGAGCGTCTCGGCCGCCGCCAGCGGCGGCAACGGCGTCGCCGCCCCGGCCGCCGTGACGCTCACCGTCACCGACGACGACGC